>CAVYIC010000010.1:0-279176 GCA_963768545.1 uncultured Pseudomonadota bacterium
GGGCCCCGATACGGTCGCCGCGTTCTTCGCCGAGCCCGTCATGGGCGCGGGCGGCGTGGATCGTGCCGCCGGCGACTTACTTCGACCGCGTGCAGCCGATCCTGAAGAAATACAACATTCTGTTCGTCGTCGACGAGGTAATCTGCGGCTTTGGCCGTACCGGTCACATGTTCGGGTCGCAGACCTACAATCTTCAGCCCGACATCGTTACGCTGGCGAAGGCGCTATCGGCGGGCTACGTGCCGATCTCGGCCAACCTCGTCTCCGGCAAGCTCTACGATATCCTGCTGTCGGGCAGAGCGACAAGCCAACCTCGGCCACGGCTACACCTACTCGTCGCACCCGGTGCCCGCAGCCGTCGCACTGGAAACGCTGAGGATCTACGACGAGCTCGACATACTGGCGCAGGTGCGCCGAGTCGGCCCGCGGATGCAGGCGGGAATCCGCAGCTTCGCCGATCACCCGCTCATCGGCGAGGCACGGGGAATTGGGCTTATCGGCGCGGTGGAGATCGTTCGCGACAAGGCGACGAAACAGAGTTTCGACCCCAAGGCGGGGGTCGCCGCCTTTCTGGTCCGCCGGGCGCAGCACCATGGCGCGATCCTGCGCAACATGCCCGGTGACATCGTCGCCTTCAGCCCGCCGCTGATCATCAGCGAGACCGAGATCGACGAAATGATGGCGTGTTTCGGCAAGGCGCTCGACGACACGTGGGCGATGGTGAAAGAGAAAGGGCTTGCGTGAGTACCGTCGGGAGCCCCGTACAACAGATCGCGGAACGTTGAACTGTGGCGTGGCAAAGGACGATCATTGTCACCGGCGCCTCGCGCGGCATCGGACACGCGACGGCACTGCGGTTTCACGCCGAGGGCTGGCGTGTCATAACCGTATCGCGCCATCCGCCGCCGGGGCAATGCCCATGGAGCGTGGCGAACTCGCACATCCTCCTCGACCTATCCGACCTCGGCGATATTGCCCGCTGCGTGGAGATAATACGAGGCATGCTCGCCGACGGGGAGTTGAACGCGCTCGTCAACAATGCCGGCGTTTCGCCCAAGGGGCCGGACGGATCGCGCTTGAATTCGCTGGAGACGGACATCGGCACCTGGCAGTCGATGTACAACACCAACTTTTACGCGCCGTTGCTCTTGACGCGCGGATTCGTCGCCGAGCTGGCGCGGGCGCACGGCGCCGTAGTGAATATCACCTCGATCGCCGGCTCGCGCGTGCACCCGTTCGCCGGATCCGCCTACGCAACATCCAAGGCCTCCCTCGCGGCACTCACGCGCGAGATGGCATACGACCTGGCGCCGGTTGGCATTCGTGTCAACGCGATCGCGCCCGGCGAGATCGACACCGCGATACTGTCACCCCGAACTTCGGAGATCGTGGACCGTGACATCCCGATGCGCCGGCTGGGGACGATCGACGAGGTGGCGGACCTGATCTGGTTTCTCTGTTCGGCGCAGGCAACCTACATTACCGGGGCAGAGATCCCGATCAACGGCGGCCAGCACGTTGAGAGTCCGAGCCGATCGTCCGCTTCGTCGGCATCGGCAAGACGTACGACGGCGTCACGCGCGTCGTCGACGACCTCGATCTCGATATCGAGCGCGGCGAGTTCCTGACGCTGCTCGGGCCTTCGGGCTCGGGCAAGACGACGACGCTGATGATGCTCGCCGGATTCGAGACGCCGACCGCCGGCGAGATCCTGCTCGAGGGCAAGCCGCTGTCGCGCGTTGCCGCCGTACAAGCGCGACATCGGCATGGTGTTCCAGAACTACGCGCTGTTCCCGCACATGACGGTCGCCGAGAACATCGGCTTTCCGCTGTCGGTGCGCGGCATGCGCCGCGGGCGAGATCGCACAGCGCGGTCGAGCGCGCGCTCGACATGGTGCAGCTCGGCGGGCTTCGGCAAGCGCCGGCCCGCGCAGCTTTCCGGCGGCCAGCAGCAGCGCGTCGCGGTGGCGCGCGCGCTGGTCTTCGAGCCGAAGCTGGTGCTGATGGACGAGCCGCTCGGCGCGCTCGACAAGCAGCTGCGCGAGCAGATGCAGCTCGAGATCCGGCGGCTGCACCAGCGGCTCGGCGTGACGATGGTCTACGTCACGCACGACCAGTCCGAGGCGCTGACGATGTCCGACCGCATCGCCGTGTTCCACCGCGGCAGGATCCAGCAGCTCGACGCGCCGGCGCAGCTCTACGAGACGCCCGCGAACGCCTTCGTCGCGCGGTTCATCGGCGAGAACAACGCCTCGACGGCCGCCTGGAGACCTGCGCGACAGCCGCTGCACGATCCGGCTGGCGGCCGATGACACGCTGCATCGACGGTTCGCTGGCCGAGCCGGTCGCCGCCCGGCGCACGCGGTCACGGTGTCGCTGCGGCCGGAGCGGGTGCAAATCCGCGCTGCGGGGCATACAATCGAAGCCGCATCGCCGGCAGCCGACTTGGAGGGCGCTGCGCGAAGTCATCTATCTCGGCGACCACGTCCGGGCGCGCGTCGCGCTGCCCGGCAGCGGCGAGTTCATGGTCAAGCGCCCGATGGCCGAGGCGCAGGCTTTGCCGGCCACGGCGCAGTCGTCGATGCTCGCCTGGGCGCCCGAGCACTGCCGCGCATTCGCGCGGGAAAGCTACGGCGCCGGTACCCTCGAACTAGCGGAGGCGAAAATGCTAAGCAGGAAAATTTGGATTGGTGGCCGTCACCGCGGCATCGTTGCTGCTCTCCGCGGCAGTGCTCGCGCGCGACCTGACGGTCGTCTCGTGGGGCGGCGCATACCAGGACGCGCAGCGCGAAGTCTATTTCAAGCCGTTCATGGACAAGACCAAGATCACGATGACCGAAGAAAGCTGGGACGGTGGCGTCGGCGCGCTGCGCGCCAAGGTCCAGGGCGGCAACAACAACTGGGACGTGGTGCAGGTCGAGTCCGAGGAGCTGCTGCTCGGCTGCGAGGAAGGCCTCTTCGAAAAGCTCGACTGGGCGAAGCTCGGCGGCAAGGACAAGTACCTCCCGGACGCGGTCAACGATGCGGCGTCGGCGCGATCGTCTACAGCTTCATCCTCGCCTACGACGGCGACAAGATCAAGGGCGACGCGCCGAAGTCCTGGGCCGATTTCTGGAACACGGCGAAGTGCCCGGGCAAGCGCGCGCTGCGCAAGGGGCCGAAGACGACGCTCGAGATCGCGCTGATGGCGGACGGCGTGGCGCCGGAGGACGTCTACAAGACGCTCGCGCACCGACGCGGCGTCGACCGCGCGTTCAAGAAGCTCGATCAGCTGAAGGCGAACCTGGTGTGGTGGGAGAAGGGCTCGCAGCCGCCGCAGCTGCTGGCCTCGGGCGAGGTGGTGATGACCGACGCCTACAACGGCCGCATCGCCGCCGCGAACGAGAAGGACAAGAAGAACTTCAAGATCGTCTGGACCAACAACCTCTACACGATCGACTCGTGGGTCATCATGAAGGGCTCGCCGAACAAGGCGCAGGCCGAGAAGCTACCTCGTGTTCGTCAACGATCCGCAGAACCAGAAGAACCTGCCGCCGAAGATCCCCTACGGCGTGACGGCCAAGGCCTCGACGGCGCTGATCGACAAGAACGTGCTGCCGAACCTGGCGACGGCGCCGCAGAACATCGCGTCGGCGCTGTACATCAACGACAAGTTCTGGCTCGAGAACCTCGACAAGCTGAACCAGCGCTTCAACGCTTGGGTCGCGAAGTAGCGGCCGACGGTAACGAGCGCGGGCTGCGGTGCGACGCGGCGCTGCGGCGGCACTCCACGCGGCGGCTGGCAGGCGCGGATGACGCCGCCGGCGCTGCGCCGCGCGTTGCGGCGCAGCCGGCGTCGCGAGCAGCTGCGTGCGGCAGCCTTGGTGCTGCCGCTGTTCGTCTTCCTTGCCGCGTGCTTCGTCGTGCCGATCGGCGCGATGCTGGCGCGCGGCGTGATCGACACCGAATCGCGCGCATGCTGCCGCGCGTCACCGCAGCGCTGAGGAGCTGGGACGGCCGCGACCTGCCCGCCGAGGCGGCGTACGCGGCGCTGGTCGCCGACATTCGCGCGGCGCGCGAAGCCGGAACGCTGGCGAGCGCCGCGACGCGGCTCAACTACGACGTCCCGGGATTCCGCACGCTGCTGTTCGGCACCGGGCGCCGGTTGCCGGCGACGCTGACGGGCTCCGCGCGCGAGGCGCTGATCGGCATCGATCCCAAATGGGGCGAGCGCGAGACCTGGGCCGCGATCCGCCGCGCCGGCGGGCCCGCCACCGATTTCTACCTGCTGGCCGCGCTCGACCTGCGGCGCGATGCCGACGGCGCGATCATCGGCGCGCCGCCCGAGCAGCGCGTCTTCCGCGCCGTGCTGGGCCGCACGCTGTGGATCTCGGCGTGGTGACGCTGGTCTGCCTGGTGCTCGGCTATCCGGTCGCCTACGTCATCGCCGCGCAGCCGCCGGGCCGCGCGGCCATGCTGCTGTTCCTCGTGCTGCTGCCGTTCTGGACGTCGCTGCTGGTGCGCACCGCTCGCCTGGGTGGTGCTGCTGCAGAAGGAGGGCGTGCTGAACAGCCTGTTCCTGTCGCTGGGCATCGTGCAACGAGCCGCTGCGAATGATCTTCAACCGCTTCGCCGTCTACGTCGCGATGGTGCACGTGCTGCTGCCGTTCATGGTGCTGCCGCTGTACAGCGTGATGCGGGGCATTCCGCCGGCGTACGTGCGCGCCGCGTCATCGCTGGGCGCGGCGCCCCTTCACGGCGTTCCGGCGCGTCTACCTGCCGCAGACGCTGCCCGGCATCGCCGCCGGCTGCCTGCTGGTCTTCATCCAGGCGCTCGGCTACTACATCACGCCGGCGCTGGTCGGCGGCGCCGAGGACCAGATGATCAGCTACTTCATCGCCTTCTACGCGAGCAAGACGGTCAACTGGGGCATGGCGGCGGCGCTGTCGATCATGCTGCTGGCCGCGACGCTGGCGCTGTACGCCGTCTACAACCGCCTGGTCGGCGTCGAGCGGATGCGGCTGGGCTGATGCGATGAGACCGGCACCGAGACGATCGGCGAGCGCATCGCCGGCGTCGGCCTCGCGCTGCTGACCGGCGCCGTGCTGGTCTTCCTGGTCGCGCCGATCCTCATCATCGTGCCGCTGTCGTTTTCCTCGGGCTCGTTCTTCTACTATCCGCTGCCGGGCTTCAGCCTGCGCTGGTACGAGGACTTCTTCTCCTCGTCGTTCTGGCTGCCGTCGCTGAGGAACAGCCTGATCGTCGGCAGTTTCGGCGACGGTGCTCGCGACGGTGCTCGGCACGCTCGCGGCGCTCGGCATCTGGCGCGCGCGCTTTCCGGCGCAGGCCTGGTGCTGGCGCTGCTCATCTCGCCGATGGTGGTGCCGGTGATCATCATCGCGGTCGGCGTCTATTTCGCGTTCGCGCCGCTCGGCCTGACCGACGGCTATCTCGGCCTGATCCTCGCGCACACGACGCTGGCCGTGCCGTTCGTCGTGGTCACCGTGCTCGCGACGCTGTCGGGCTTCGACCGCACGCTGATGCGCGCGGCGGAAAGCCTGGGCGCTTCGCCGTCACGACATTCCGCCGCGTCACGCTGCCGCTGATCCTGCCCGGCGTCGTGTCGGGCGCCGTGTTCGCGTTCGCCGCGTCGTTCGACGAAGTGGTCGTCGCGCTGCTGATGGCGGGCCCGGCCAGCGCACGTTGCCGCGGCAGATGTTCGCCGGCATCAACGACAACATCAGCCTGACGATCGCGGCCGCGGCGACGATGCTGATCGCGATCTCGCTGCTGCTGATGATCGTGGTCGGTTGGCTGCATCGGCGCAGCGCGCGGATGCGGCAGAGCAGCTGATTAGTGATGCGCGCTGGGCCGAGGGAGCGGTGCGCCGAGCACCTCAGCGCTTGAACATCGCGTTGATTTCGGCATAGGGGACCGCCTTGCGTGCGAAGTCGAAAGTTCCTCGCTGCTTCACCTCCCGCGCCGCTTGAAGGAACGCGCCGTAGGCAGCGCGCGCGAGCGACGAGCCCAGGCTTACCCGTTTCACTCCGAGGCTCGCGAGCACGTCGAGCGAGAAAGAAGGTCCCGAGAGACCCATGACCACGTTCACCGGCTTGGGCGCCACGGCACGAACGACCGCTTCGATTTCCTCTCGCGTCTTTAAACCGGGGGCGTATAGAACATCGGCCCCCGCATTCGCAAAGGCGACAAGGCGCCGAATTGTATCCTGCAGATCCGGGCGTCCATTGATAAGGTTCTCCGCTCTGGCGGTGAGTACGAATGGAAAGGGAAGAGACCGTGCCGCTTTCACCGCGGCTTGCACCCGCTGGATGGACAAGTCATAAGGATAGATGGGGTCGCCTGCACGTCCCGTCGCGTCTTCGATGGACCCTCCGACGAGCCCGACGGCAGCTGCCTGCAGAATGGTTTCGGCGCAGGTGGTAGGGTCATCACCGAATCCGTTCTCCAGATCCGCCGAGACCGGTAATGAGGTTGCGTCAACGATAGCCCGCGCGTTCGCAAGCGTTTCCTCGCGACCGATTGCGCCTTCGGCGTCAGGTCTGCCGACTGAGAATGCAAATCCTGCACTCGTCGTTGCCAGCGCCTCGAATCCCAACGCGGCGAGCATTCTCGCCGACCCCGCATCCCAGGGATTAGGAATCGCGAAAAGCCCGGGCCTGTCGTGAAGGGCTCTGAAGGCTTCGGCGCGTGCCAATTGCGGGTTCACAGTGCCTACTCCGACAGGAAGTGCGTGGCGCGCGTGGGTTCCATGAAGTCAAGATACATTGAATGAGACGGCGGGCAGAGTCAATGCAACACACCATGGGGTAATCTTATACGCGCCATGGAGGCATCGAATGCCGGGATTGTCGCGTCCAGCCATTAAAAGTCTCGACAGCCTCGCTGGGACATCCGTTTAGTGGATCGCAAGTTCAGCGCGCAAATCGCCTTCGTTGGCAACGGATCGTTCACGCGATCGCCGAAAAAGCGCCGGATGCCGAGCGCGTGGCGAATCAACTGGGCCAGGTACAGTCCCGGGCCGCTCGAATAGATGCGTCATCCGCCTTCGACCGCAATGGTTCCGGCCATGAGGCGCGACCATCCGGTGCTCGCCTCGTAGCGATCGGGGAACGCGGCGTCGCTGCTTCAGACGGTCGCGGGGCAGTTCGATTTCACGATTTGTTGACGGAGCGGTACGCGGCTTCCACCGCGCGTACTAGTGATGGATGAAGAATCCCCAATTTTGGCGATTGGCCATGCGGGGCCGCCGGCGGCACTGAAAACCAATCGGTTGTATACGGCAGATCGAGTGTCTCTCCTAAATCGAACTTGGTGTCGTAACTGAGTCCTGCGGCCTCGTATGCGACTCGGTTTCGGTCGCGGAGTATTGCAAACTCACCCCGATGCAACCTAGTCGGACGTTGACTCGTGCCATAGGCAACGCGCACTTCGAAGTGAGGTGCCTCGTCATCGAAGACGACCAGAATTAGAGCGGGGCGCGGTTTCGGCCGCGGGTGGATGTTGTTCGGAAAATGGCACCAGACGATGTCGCCTGCCGTGGGCTCAGCCCACCAATGAGTCATTTACACAGATTCCGTCTCGACCAGGCTCGACCTAGTGGAGCGTTTCGTACCCTGTGGTACGCGCTTTTTAATCTGCCGCATTTGCGCCGCCGACAGCGGGCCTTCGTCTTGCTCATATTGCGGCAAGACCTTGGTGGCCAGCTCATGCAGGGCATGATGGATGGCTTGAGTCTCATCAACACCCAAGTATTCCGCCAGGCGCTTTGCCGTCTTTCGAGTTACACCCAACGCGCTATCGACTGTCCGGTAGCGAAAAGCAATTTGAGTCTTCGACTTTCGAATGGGCATGGGCGCTTCCCTGATCTGGGATATCTTTAAGATATCTCTTTTCTAGTGTCATTGTCAACAGACCGTCGGTCGTAGTCCATTCCACGCTGCTGTACCCTGTGACTTTATGGGCTCCGCCAAAGGGACTGGACTTGTGCCGCGGCGACGTTACCATTCGGTTCGCGTGACGCTGATCACGACTCGAAGCTTCTACGAGGATCCGTATGCTCGAATTACAGATCGACGAATGGATCGCGAACGTGCCCGAATCGAAATAGCGCGCCCGCTCTAGAGAGCCGACACTCGCCGCGGGTTCCACCAGCGTTTAGCGCGTGGACCACATGTGGCCAGATTGGATGGTCGCTACATCGTGCGAGCCGGTGCATCGGATCGCCGGGGTCTCCGCTTGAAGTCGAAAGCGAGTTCGAACGGCCGCTTTAGAGCGCCGACCTCACTGTCCGAAGTTGGCCAGAGGCGGCCGTTTGACTTCGCGGAGCAACTGACCGCTCACACAATCAAGCGGTCATTCGTTGCAAGATTACAGCAGGACGCCCATGATCCCCGGTGGCCTACTGGACCGCGCACATTGCAACGCCGTCCGGACCGTAGCCCTCCGCTACAAAACCGGCATCGAGCATCTGCGTTCTGATCGCCGCGCTCGTCGTGTAGCGGTGATTGGAATCCACACGCTGATTGCCCAGTCGGTACACGGGAATGGTTCCGATCGGACACGTCCCCGTCTTCTTGTCGGGCAGATCGATCTGGAACACGTTGTCTTGGGGCCACCCCCAGAACCACCACCACTTCCGGAACACCGTCATGCACTCGCCCGCGTCCGCCGAAAAAAAGTACGAATCGGCGCCAACATAATCTGGCTCGTCCCCCCCGTCGATGATCGGGGGGCTGTAGAACCGGCAGACGGGGTTGATCGAGCCACCGGCCCTGCTGCCGGCGGCGTACGCCTTGAATGATTCCCCGGTGCGCTGCCAGCCCGGATTGACGCCGGTGTCTAGGGCCTGTTTTTCGGCGTCGTCGGCGGTGATGTAGTAGTGGCGCAGGCCCGCATGATAGAACTCGTCGACTTGCGCGATGACGACCGGCGGTGGCTGCGGCGTAAGCGTTAGCGAGCCAGTGGCAATCGACCGGCGGGTCGCCGGTCCAAGCAGAATGTAATCGACTCTGGATTCGGAGGTGTCGAGCGCAACCACGGTGTTGCTGCCGTCCAGCAGTCCGAGCGGCACGAGTTGCAGTTGCCGGACCCCGAAATCCGGTCCAGGTGCGTTCATCGCGGCGGAGAAACCAAGAAAGGGTTGACGAGGAGGACCGAAATCCGCGACGTACGTCAGAGAGTTGCCGGGAACGTAGGTGAAGCTCGGGAAATCGAAAAACGGCTCCGGGAATCGCAAACTCCAGTTCGAGATCGTCCGCGTCGCATCGTCGTAGACGAAGTAGCCCGTAACGGGGTCTGTCGGCGGGTCGGAAAAGGCGTAGGAGCTGAACCTATGAATCCGTACGTCGGTGAGAGTCCAAACCCGCGGCTCCGCGGCGACATTGAGCGAAGCAACCAGCGTTGCAAGCAGGATTCCAAGGCGAATGGATGCGAGGAGCATGATGAGATCCTCCGAGTTGTCGGAAGGTGCCCTCGCGAGCTACGCGAGGCGGCCACCTTCGCGTGCCGCCAACGCTACGCCTGCTGGAAAATCGCGACAAGGGCGACTATTCGCCACATTGGAGTCGTCGGCTGACAGACCTGCGACGCCGTCGTGCCCGCATGTCAGCAATGGGGTCGGTTACTCGCGGTCAGTTCGTTTGAAACCGGCCGTTCAGTCGGCAAAGGGCTCGTACCGAGGTGATCGCCTCGAAACGTCCGCTCTCACTGACCTGTTGCATTTGCCGCTGCTTCAACTGACGACTGGTCACCGGGGCAAGCGGTCATGCGCTCCGAGAACCGTCACCGTCGTGGACGCCGACCTCGCGGACTACTTTGGGCATCCCGCACGCTGAACTGATGCGCTCGCTCGCGCGACGCATCGTCGATCGGCGGGTGCTGCACCTGATCAAGATGTGGCTGGAATGCTCCGTGGAGGAGACCGACTACCGAGGACGGAAGACACGCACGACCGAGGCCAAGGATCAGCGTCGTGGCATCCCGCAGGGTTCACCCCTCTCACCGTTGCTCGCGAATCTGTACATGCGCCGCTTCGTGTTGGGGTGGAAGAAGCTCGGGCTGGAGAAGAGCCTTGGCACGCGCATCGTGACCTACGCCGACGATCTGTGATCCTGTGCAGGAAGGGCAGAGCGGAAGAAGCCTTGCAGCACCTGCGCGCGATCATGGGAAAACTGAAGCTGACGGTCAACGAGGAGAAGACACGAATCTGCAAGGTTCCGGAAGGCGAGTTTGACTTCCTGGGTTACACGTTCGGGCGGATGTACTCGCGGACGACCGGCAAGCGCCCATCTGGGCTATGCGGCCGTCGAACAAGAGCATCCGGCGCATGGTCGAGAAGATCCATGCGATGACGGCAACGTCGACGACGTGGCAAGAGACCACGGAGCTGGTGGGTCAAGTTGAACCGCACGTTGCGCGGCTGGGCGAACTACTTCCAAGTAGGCACTGTCAGCCGCGCCTACCGGGCACTCGACACTTACACGGCGACGCGGTTGCGCCGGTGGTTGCGCCACAAGCACAAGGTCAGGCGAAGCAGGGGCGGGAGCTATCCACTCCCGCACCTCTACGGGCACTTCGGTCTCGTGCGGCTGACCCGGCTTGGGCACGACGTGGCGTGGGTGAAGGCGTGAAGTCTTGTCCGAGAGCCGGATGCGGGAGATCCGCACGTCCGGTTCGACGAGCGGCGTTTGGAAACGGAGCTATGGCGTGGCTAGTGGGGCACCGCGAACCGAAAGGCGCGGCAACAGACGATGTCACGCCTATCGCCACCGCGCCAGTCGTCGACTCTACCGATAGCGCCGTTGAATGACCGCTGTCGGCGACTTCGCGGGTCGGCGGCTTCTGGCCGGTCAGCGACCGTCGCATCCGGCGGTCCCCACCGGCCAGCGAGCTTACACCTCAGTTTGCTCCGCGATCTCCAGTGCGTCGACCTCGATTCCGAGGTATCTGACGGTGCGGTCGCGGTCGAACTGACGAGTCGTGTGGTGCCAGGAGCCGCGCCGCGTCTCAGCCCCTCGAACAGCTTCCACTCGTGCGCGTGGCGCGGGTTCGCCGCCTCGAGCGCGATAGCACCCGCTACGCCGGACGCCAGACGCTGTTGAGCTTCCCGTCGACGAGACCGATCCGCCGATCGGCGGCGGAGGCGAAGTCGCCGTTGTGCGTGACGGCCACGATCGTCGTGCCCCTCCGTGCGCGAGATTGCTTCATCCGCGCGCTGTCGCTTTTGCATATCGTTCTGCCCGCCGTCCTGCTCTGGACGCTGCACGAGCTCGGATACGATCGGCGAGCGCTCGTCGCACAGACGTTCCTCGCCTGGGTCGTGCTGCCGTTTACGTATGCGGTGACCACGCCGCAGAACGCGAATTTTCAACTGGGTGCGGGTCCCGACAAGGTGCAGAATGCCGCCGCTCGTCTGGCTCGCGTTGCTGGTGCTCGCGTTTCCGATCGTCCTCTACATTCCGACGCACTTTGCAATGCGGGCGCTGTTTGCGCCGAGCGGCGAATGAGCGCACCGGGGGGCCGGCGGGCCGCATGACCGATACGATCACCGACTTGGTGTCGCCATTGCCGCCAGGGCGCGTTCACGACCCTGCAGTGACAATGCCCGGCCCGGCGCGGTCTTCAGCGAGCGGTCGAATTCCGCCAGAGCTTCCCTTGGCCGCCCAGCCTGCAGCAGCAGCTCACCAATGAATTCGTGGGGCGGCTTTACCGACACCGGCGGGCCATAGTCGAAGGGCAACGCATCGTAACGTCGCGCGGCCTCGCTGGCCGTTGCGATGGCTTCATCGCTGCGCGCCTTCGATTGGGCAATGGCCCCCTGCAGCAGCAAGGCCATGATCTGAAGATAGTCCGTCTGCGTGGGCAAATCCCCCGCGCCGAGCGGCTGCTGCACGACGGCCTGCAGCGCACCAAGGACTGCGGTGGCCGTCGCCGTATCGCCTGTCCGGGCGGCAGTGAAACCGCGCGCGAACAGATCCCAGCCGGCGGCACGCCCAACATCGGAAATATCGAGCGCAATGGCGGCGTTCTGCGCGCCGTCCAACTCGGATTCGATCAGTGCGATGGCACGCATGCTGACGAAGGCCGCGTCGTAGCCCGCCTTCCTGTCAGCCAGAGTCACACCCCCTAAGCTTGCCTCGTCGGGGTGCGCACGGTACCAGTCCAGCGCCGCCCGACCATCGTCGAGGCATCGGACCAGCATTTTCTGTGCTTCTTGCTGGCGACCGAGCTGGTAATAACCGTATTCGAGCCATTCGGCGTAGTGGCCACAGGCCACCATCGGACGTTTCGCCACCATGCGGTCCCTGGCGACCACCTGCAGAGCGTTCTCGTTCGCGGTGACCAAGTCCTGCCACATGCCGAGCGCCATGAAGATGTGCGAGGACATGTGCTGAGCGTGGCCTGCCCCCGGAGCAATCTTCGACAGCGCACGCGCGGCCTCGAGCGCATCCGCTGCATGCTCGGGATCGTCCATGCCGTGGATCCAGTAATGCGCCGCACCGGGATGCTGGGGGTTGTGCGCGCTCACGCGCCTGGCAATATCGGCCGCCTGCAGGTAGTTGGCAATATTTCGCTCGCCTCGGGTAACGCCGAGCAGCGCAAGGGAATGGAACAGCTGTGCTTCGTCATCGAGCGGATACGCCTTCGCCACCGCGGCCATTGCCTGCAGGAAAGCGGTGTCGCGCTCGCGCAGCGTACCGGGAGCGAACAATTTTTCCGCTGCGTCGAGATAGGCCTTCTCGCGAGCCGTTCCGGCCTTAGCAGCACGCGCTTCCGGCGTCGCGGCCAATTTTGCCAAGGCAGCACGTGCATTCTCGGGCTGGTCCTGGTTCCACAGTGCATGGGTATGCGTCATGGCCTCGCCCCAATAAGCCATCGCGAAATCGGGATCGAGGCGCTCGGCGTCCCGGAAAGAATCGGCCGCGTGTTCGTACTCGAACAGGTGCAACCAGAGCATCCCCTGCTCGAAAGCCGCCTGCGCCGCCTTCGAATGCGTCGAGGTCGGGAAGCTCAAGTGTCCCAACAGCACCCGTGCCGTCCAAGCGTCGCGGTCGTCGTGGGCGTGTGTTGCGATGGGAAGCGAGCACATGACGACAACAGCGGCAAGCGATATCACCAATGCGAAACAGCGGCGAAATTGCACAGTCGTTCTCCCTTGCTAAAATCGAATGATATGAAATCCAACGGCACGACGCGTCATGGGGAGCAACCTCGCACGTCTTGATTTTCTGGACTGATGGGAAGCTGGGATGGTTAGCTAGCTAATGTGTCCCGCTGCCGAAAGGCAGCCGGAAACAGAGGCCGGCTTAACGTCTGTTCTTATCCTTGTTCTCGATCCTTTCGATACGGCGATACATCGCGCTTCGCTTTAGTGGGTATGCGCCGACCCACTCCTTGACGCGATACGGATCGCCGCGTGCTATGCAGCCTTCGATGAGACCGTCGAGCTCGGCCAATACCTTCCTATTTTCCGCTTCGGCGTGCTCTGCTTTTTTCTTGCCACCATCCGCGCTACGCCCGGCGATCGCGACCAACCCCTCCCCGTACTTGTTGGCGTACGGCTGGAATAGTTCGAGTGACGCGAACGCACTATACATTCGCGCGCGATCGCGCAATAGCTCGTGCATCTTCACGTCCCCGGCGAACAGTGCATCCCGCGACTTGCGCGCCCAGTGGATCGCCTGCCGGAGGTGCGGCCGCATCTCTTTCTTGATCGCGAGCCTGTCGCGCTTCGGCATTCCGCGCTTGTCCATGCCGCGCGCATTCCGGTCGAGGAACACTTTCCGAGCAAGGTTGCGCAGGCCTTGCAGCCGAGCATCCCGGACTCGCTCCTTGGTCTTCCTCGCGGCGGCATAGAACCAGGCGACCGTTTCTGGCGCGACGACGGTCCGCACTGGCTTCACGCGATTTCGCCCATGACGCGATCGACGAGGCGCGACGTGCCCGCATTGCCGACGTGCGAATACCGCAACGTCATCTGCAGGTTCTTGTGCCCGAGCAGCGTCGCGACTTCGGCCAGATTGGCGCCAGCCTGCACCATCGCCGAGCCGCACGAGTGGCGAAGATCATGGAAGCGGAAATTGACGATCCCGGCGCGGGCGATTGCCGTGTGCCATGCCTTCGTGATGTCGATGGGGAAGACGCGGGTTCCATCCCGCGGGCGGGCGGCCAGCAAGGCGCACACGGTCGTCGTCAATGGCACGCCACGCGCGTCGCCGTTCTTGGTGCGGGGGAAGGTAGCCCAGCGTCGCTTTAGATCGACCTGCGGCCATTCCAACGCGGTTATCTCGCCCTTGCGGGCGCCGGTCGTGAGCGCGAACAGCACGAACGCGTACAGGTCGGGCGAATCAGATGCCTTGCACGCCGCGAGCAGTGCCGTGCGCTCGTCGTCGGAGAGGTAGCGCACGACTTCGTTTGACGCCTTCGGCTTGGTGACGCGCGCGCAGGGGTTGGCTGTCCATGACGCGCAGTTCCTTGACGGCCAGCGTGAACAGCCGCGACAACTCGATCAGGTAGTTGCGCACCGTCGCCGTCGAGCGCGGCTTGCGTCGTCCGGTGCTTGTATCCGCTACAGGCGGCGCCGAGCAGTCGATCCCGGTGCGTCGCGATCTGTTCCGGCGTGATCTTGTCGAGCCGCACGTCGCCCAGGTGCTCGCGCCAGTAGGCGAACGCGGCGGTGGTCGGATTGGTCAGGCGGGGCAACGCTTCGTCGAGCAGGTGCGCGAGCGTCATGCCGCGCGACGATGCGAGCGTGCCGCCCTTCGCGGCGGCCTCGGTGCGCGCCGCCCACAGTTCCGCGGCGAGTTTCGTGCGAAACGATTTCCCGGTCGGGGGATAGCCCACGACGCGGACCATTGCATCCCAACTGGTGCTGCCGTCGCCATTGCGGCGCTTGCTGAACGTTGCCATTCTGCGGTCTCCCGGTCTCGTTGACGCCAGCCACCGAGAGGGAAACTGCAGAGAAATTGCAGAACGGATTCGCGGGTTGACTGCGACATCCGACTGCAACTTCTTGATTAATTTGGTTGCGGGGGCAGGATTTGAACCTGCGACCTTCGGGTTATGAGCCCGACGAGCTGCCAGACTGCTCCACCCCGCGACAGGATTGCAATTATAGCAAATTCTGGCCGGTAAACGAAGCCAAAGCCAATGCTCTTAACGACGCGCGACGCGAGGCGTGGACTTTCCGGCCGCCACTACCGTCCGCCGAACGACGCCACGACGCGACCGCTCGCGCGCTGACGTAGCGCCTTCAGATGTTCGGCCATCGCAGGACCCATCCACATGACGGGCTCCGCTGCGTGCTGATTGGAGAGTTGCTGGCGTGCCGCCTGGAACGCATGTGCGAGGTCATCGTTCTTTCGCATGGCGTCCGCGAAAAACGCGTCGCCGAACGATGTTGGGCGCAACCCACCCGAACAATCGCTGCCGCGCACATCAGCGCTCGACGATGCGATGACCGCGGTTTCCTCGTCCTTCAGCGCCTCGATCCAGGCACCGGACTGGCACGTCGAAACGACGACGATCCGCCAGCGAATGCCGGCTGCATCGAGCAGCTGCTTGAGTCCCTCCGGCGATAGCGACACGAGCTCCAGCGGCGGATTCACCGCGCGTCAGCGCGTGATCGTCGCCGGCGCTGCCGGCCAGGTACACCATCACGACGTCGTCGTCGGGATCGATGAGTCACCGATCTCGAGCAGCACCTTGCGCAGGTGGGTGACGCTTGCAAACGGCCGCTCCGCCACCGTCAGCGGACTGTTGACGAGCACCACCGAGCGGCCTTGCGTATTCCAGCGCTCGTCCATCGCGCGTTGCGCCGTGTCGACATCCGTCACGAATCCCGGGCGGCGCGCATCCGGCGCAAACCCGACGAAATACAGGTCGATGACGCCCGGCCGTTCGTCATCGAGGGAATCGAGCGCCCGGTCCATCATGAACTCCTGCGCGGCGAGCACGGCCTCGGATGCCGGGACTGACGGCGGTCGCATCGCTCAGCGTCGCGTCGTATTCGCGCCACCACGGATCGAGCGGCCCCAGCAGCGGCGCGAACCAGACGGGCGCGATGATGAGCAACCCGCCGGCAACGCGCCCACGCCCGGCGGTGCGGGCGCGACGGATCGGTGCATACGTAAACCGCGCGCATCGCCAATGACAGCATCCATGCAAGCACGCGCGTATTCGAGGATTTGCCTCGCCTGCGCCGGACACCGCGGAGTTGGCCTGCGGGAGATCCGGCAGCACGTGGGCGATCTGGATCGCCGGAAACGATGCCAGGATGACGATCGGCAGCGCGAGATAGAGCTCGGCGTCGCGGCGGACGATGGCAAGCACCGCACTCGTCAGCGCGAGCAGATCCGAGCGCGAAGATTTCCCCGTGCAATCCGAGGATCGAGAATCGCGCATCGTGCGCCGCGCGAATCCAGTCGGCGTCGATATCGATCGCCGCCGAGAGGATGACGACCAGCAGCAAGCTGCGCGGCCGAAATCCGGAACGCGGCGCGCTCGACGGGCATGAACAACGCAAGCCGCAGGCCCGCGGCAAGATTGCGGCCCAACGCGTGGATCGCTGAGCGCATGCGCCGCGGGGTCAGGCGTCAGGTCGCGCGCACCGGCGTGCGCGGCGATGAAGGATTTCACGCGCGCGGCGTCGGCCGGCAGCACCGTGCAGCGTTGCGGCTTTGACTCGAGATCCGCATACGCCGGCGGCCGCGGCGGCTCGAAGCCGAGCGCCTCGCGAATCGTCGCCGAGAACTTCGCCGGCAACGCGGTCTCGAGGCAGATGAGCGGCACATCGGACGCGCGCAGTGCTCGCGCCCGACCTTGACGCCGTCAGCCGTATGCGGGTCGATCAGCACTCCGTACCGGCCGTGCACGTCGCGGATCGTCGCGATGCGGTCGGCGTGCGTGCTGCGGCCGGAAACGAAACCGGACGCGCGGACGCGCGCCCACATCGGCGTGCCGGCGATGTCGAATTCGCCGATCGCGCTCGAGACGTTGCCAAAGTCGCCGCAGCTCGGCCGGGTCGCGCCCGGCGATGTCGAACATGAAGCGCTCGAAGTTCGACGCCCTGCGAGATGTCCATCGACGGCGACGACGTCGCGTGCGTCTCTGCCGCAGCCGCGCGGCCGGTAGCGGCCGGTGCGGAAGAATTCGTCGAGCACGTCGTTCTCGTTCGTCGCGAGGATCAGTTGCGCGAATCGGCAGTCCCATTCGCCGCGCGACGTGGCCGGCGAGCACGTTGCCGAAATTGCCGGACGGCACGGCGAAGCTCGACCGGCTCCGAATCGCGCGTCGTCGCGGCGAAGTAGCCCTTGAAGTAATAGACGACCTGCGCGGCGATCGCGCGCCCAGTTGATCGAGTTGACCGCGCCGAGCAAGTGCTCGCGCTTGAACTCCGCGTCGGCCGCGATCGCCTTGACGATGTCCTGGCAGTCGTCGAACGTGCCTTCGATCGCGAGGTTGTGGATGTTCGGCGTCGTCGAGCGCGTACATCTGCGCCTGCTGGAACGCGCTCATGCGCCCGTGCGGCGACAGCATGAACACGGCGATGTCGCGCTTGCCGCGCATCGCGTATTCGGCGGAGCTGCCGGTGTCGCCGGACGTGGCGCCCAGGATGTTGAGCGTCCGGTCGCCGTCGCGCAGCACGTGCTCGAACAGGTTGCCGAGCAGTTGCAGCGCGACGTCCTTGAAGGCGAGCGTCGGGCCGTTCGACAGGTGCAGCAGATGAAGCCCCGGCTCGAGCGTGGCCAGCGGCGTGATGTCGTCGCTGCCGAACGTCGCCGCCGTGTAGGTGCGCGCGATGATTCCCCGCAGGTCGTCGGGCGCGATGTCGGTGATGAACCGCGACAGGATGCGCGAACGCCAGATCCGGATAGCGAAGCGCGCGCAGTTGCGCAAGCTCTGTCGGCACGTCAAACGCGGATACCGCTGCGGCACGGCGAGCCCGCCGTCCGGCGCCAGGCCTTCGAGCAGGATCGCGCGAAACGGCTGCGGCGCCTCGTGCCACGCGCCGCGCGTGCTGACGTAGTTCACCGTCGATACCGGCTAACGAGCGACCGCAAGGTGGTGTGTCGGGTCCATGCCGGCATTGCTCACCCCAGATCCTCGAGGCGAATGCGCACCACCGTGCCGCGGACGGTCGGCAGCGCCTCGATCCGCGCGATCGCGTCGTCCACCCGATGCTCGATCGACTTGTGCGTGAGCAGGATGATGTCGGTCTGGTCCTCGCCTTCGGTCGGCTCCTTCTGGATCATCGCGTCGATCGAGATCTCGCGATCGGCGAGGATGCGCGTGATGTCGGCCAGCACGCCGGGCCGGTCGAGCACGCGCATGCGCAGGTAGTAGCTCGTCTCGACTCGCCGATCGGCAGGAACGGCACGTCGGTGAGCTGGTCGGGCTGGAACGCGAGGTGCGGTACGCGATGCTCGGGGTCCGCCGTATGCATGCGCGTCACGTCGACGAGGTCGGCGATGACCGCGCTCGCCGTCGGCTCGGCGCCCGCGCCGGCGCCGTAATAAAGCGTCGCGCCCGACCGCGTCGCCCTTGACGAGCACGGCGTTCATCGCGCCTTCGACGTTGGCGATCAGCCGCTTCGCGGGAATGAGCGTCGGGTGCACGCGCAGCTCGATGCCGTTGTTCGCGCGGCGCGTGATGCCGAGGAGCTTGATCCGGTAGCCGAGCTCCTCGGCATAGCGCATGTCCTCGCGCGTGAGCTTGGAGATGCCTTCGGCGTAAGCCTTGTCGAACTGCATCGGCACGCCGAACGCGATCGCCGACATGATCGTGAGCTTGTGCGCGGCGTCGATGCCGTCGACGTCGAACGTCGGGTCGGCCTCGGCGTAGCCGCGCGCCTGCGCTTCCTTCAGCGCCGTCGTCGAACGATCGCGCCCGTCGTCGCGCATCGTCGACAGGATGAAGTTCGACGTGCCGTTGATGATGCCGGCGATCCACTCGATGCGGTTCGCCGTCAGCCCTTCGCGCAGCGCCTTGATGATCGGCACGCCGCCGGCCACCGCGCCCTCGAACGCGACCATCACGCCCTTGGCGTGCGCGGCCGCGAAGATCTCGTTGCCATGCTGCGCGAGCAGCGCCTTGTTCGCGGTGACGACGTGCTTGCCGTGCGCGATCGCGTCGAGCACCAGCGAGCGCGCCGGCTCGATGCCGCCGATCAGCTCGCACACGATATCGACATCCGGGTGACGGGCGACGACGGCCGGGGTCGTCGGTGAACTGCACGCCGGTGATGCCGCGCGCGCCCTGGCGCGCACGATCGAGCGTGCGCGTGCCGATCCACGTGATGCGGATCGGCCGTCCGGCTCGCCGTGTGATTTCCTCTTCGTTGCGTCGCAGGACGTCCCACGTGCCGCGCCCGACGGTGCCGAAGCCGATCAGGCCGACCTGCAGCGGCTTCATCATGGTTCGCCCGTGACGCCGTTGCCAGTTGTGTCGAGGTAATGCCGCGCGCGTTCCCGGCGCGGCTTCCGCCAGCGTCCCCTGGGGATTGGGACGCACCGGCCGCACCGATGGATCGTTGAAAATGTCCCAGAACGCGCCGTTCGGCATTCCCTGCGCGTCGCGGAATTCGGCACGGATCCCGATGATTTCCGCCACGTCGGCAAGCGTCGTCGATCTTGACCTGAAACTGCTGGATCGGGCCGTGATCGAACAGGCCGCACGTCTCCCACAGCACCGATTCGCGCACGAGCAACTGATTCGGATGCGCGGCCTCCTGGATTCTCGCGGCGAGATTGACCGTGTCGCCCCACACATCGAACCAGAGCCGCCCGGTCGGATTGCCGGCGTTTTCAGCGCTGCCCGTGTCAATGACACCGCAGGACGCGGGTCCGAGGCAAATGCCCATTCGCGCTTGCCAAAGCACCCGCCCGCGCGAAGATTCTTCAGCGTTGTTGCCGGTGCGCGGCAATGCGGCCTGGAAATAAAGCATCGCCAACACGGCGCTGATCGCTTCCTGCTGCAAATGACGGTTCACGCCGGGCCACAGACCCGCGATCGCAATTCGGCTATCGCCCTGCGCGCGCAGCGGCTCGATGTGGTACTTGAGGCAGGCGCCGTCGAACTCGCGAAAGAAATTCTCGAGCTCGAATACGACGCGCTCGGGTTGGAGCTTTCGGCAGGTGTCGCTGAATCCGACGGCATCGCATGCGATGACGCACACCGTTTTGAGCTCGGTCGGGAAGTGACCCTTCTCGACGTAGGCGTGCGCCACCGGCGTCGTGAGGGCGCTGGACAGCGCTGGAACAGGACGGCGCGTTGCCTGGCAATCTCGGCGCGCTGCTGCAGGGCTTCGTCTTTCTGCGCCTCGATCAGCTGCTTCTGTCGTTCGACTTGCCGCATATGGCGTTGCAGCCGCAGTTGCCCGAGCTGTTCTGCCTTGAATGCGCCGAGATACCAGCGATTGGCAACGATCCCGAGCGCTGCAAACGAGAGCGGATGCATGATGAACGCCGCATGTTCCGGAACGAACACCAGGCCTGCAGCCCATGCCGAAGCGGCGACGATGAGCATGCTTGCCGCGAAAATGACGATCGCCGCCGCCGAGCCCGAGCGGTATGATGGCGATGAGCAGCAACAACGTGAGGTCGAGCGAGGCAACGCGTTCGGCGGCAAGACGCGCGAAACCGAACAGCAGCGATTCGGCGGCAACGGTCGTCATCGCGACCAGCAGTACGAGTCCACGCGCCCGTTCGATGCCAATCCCGCCGCGGCCGCTCAACAGCAGGATCACGGCGCCCGCGATTCCGATCGCCACCGAACCGTAAATCAGCGTCGGCACGCCAACGCCCAAACGGTCGGCCGCGGGCTGGTACAGGTAATGCGCGCTACCGCTGGTGAGTGCAAGCGCCTGCACGATCCACAGCAGGATGCCGGCGGCGGACAACCACTTGAACCGGCACAGTCCCTGTCCGAGATACTGCGCGAACCAGCGCGGCCGGTCCACCACGACGGGTCGAAAACACGAGAGGATCGATTCTCGCGAGAGCAGGCGTTCGAGCGAGAGCGTCATGTCTTCGCGCTTATTTTCAAGCCGGTTGCAATGGCTGCTGCCCAACGCTCGACATCGTGATTCCTTCCGCCTCGGTGCGAGTTCGTCAAGGCCTAGAACATCCAGGCCAGCGAACCGGCAACCAATCGCGTTCGGCCGATTTCGGGATTCACCTCGGGCGCCGCATTACTTTGCAGCGCGACCTGCGCCTCGAACGACCGCGTCGGCCTGTAACCGAACCCCGCGCTCAGGTTTACCTTCCCGATCGTATCAACCCCGACGCCAGCACGCAGTATCCATCCGTTACCCGCGGCATGCTCGGCGCCCGCAGCGAAGCGGCCGAGGTTTTGAGATCCCGAGTGAAGCGTCGACAAGCGCAATCCGGTGACATCGAAGTACACCGCCGTTGCTTCATTCAGATGCACGCCGGCGCCGACCCGAAACGAGTACATCGAAATGACGTCGTCGGGTTGCTCGAGCACGGTGTTGGGTGGAACCGTGACCAGCATGCCCGTCGGCGGCAGCGGCACGTTGAACGCGGCGAGGTTGGTGATGGTCGTATCGGCGCGCGCGCGACCATACCCTGCGGCGACGCCGACCGTCATCGATTGGCCGACCTCAGCGGCATAGCCTACGCTGAAGTCAGGCGTGAGGAAGCGGGTCGATGCGCGAATCGGTTGGTCGCCTAGCGCGGGAGCATGCGAGTCGGACACGATTTTGCCGCTGGTCAGTCGCACGGTAAAGCCGGCGGCGGCGTGCTCGCTTATGCGGCGGCCATACCCGCCTATCCATTCGTCCGAGCGCAACGACTGCGTGAGGCCGTTGTCCCCGCCCGCATTGCGAGTGTCCGTGTACGCATACGCGAGCGCGATGGTGCCCTGACCTTGCGCTTGCCGACGCAGCGTGATCGGTGCCGCGATAACGTCGCGCCCCCCGGTCGACGGCGCATAGACGACGCTGGTCGTCACGGTCGTGGTGGGCTCGAGCGGCTCCCTCCACGCCGCAGCTCCCGGGTTCGCCGAACCGCCGTCGAGTGCAGCCATGGATGCCTGCCGCGCCAGCGTCGACGAGTAATTGCTCTGGCGATCCACGGTGAAGAACAGGCGCAATGCGAACGGCTGGTCGTAGAAATCCGCATGGGCTGCGACAGGGACCAGCAACAGCACGCTGAGGATCATCTCCGGACGACGCAAGCACCCGAACATAACCTTCACTCCCTTACTGGCGAGACTTCGGCAGGCGGTGGGTATCGATCGGATTGCCGCCAACGAACGTCACAGCAGCCCGTCCTCGCGGAACATCTGCTTGATGCCGCGGATCGCCTGTCGCGTGCGCGCCTCGTTCTCGATCATCGCGAAGCGCACGTGGCCGTCGCCGAATTCGCCGAAGCCGATGCCCGGCGAGACCGACACCTTCGCCTTGGCGAGCAGCGTGCTTCGCGAACTCGAGCGAGCCCATCTCCGCGTAGGCCTCGCGGAATCTTCGCCCAGACGTACATCGACGCCTTCGGGATGTCGACCGTCCATCCCGCCTCGTGCAGGCCCTTGACCAGCACGTCGCGCCGCTTCTGGTAACGCTGCGCGATTTCGGCGACGCAATCCTGCGGGCCTTCGAGCGCGGCGATCGCGGCGACCTGGATCGGCGTGAACGTGCCGTAGTCGTGATAGCCCTTGATCCGCGACAGCGCGTAGACGAGGTCGCGGTTGCCGACCATGAAGCCGATGCGCCAGCCCGCCATGTTGTAGCTCTTCGACATCGTGAAGAACTCGACGGCGACGTCGCGCGCGCCCGGCACCTGCATGATCGACGGCGCCTTGCCAGCCGTCGAAGCAGATGTCGGCATACGCGAGATCGTGCACGACCCAGATGCCGTACTCCTTCGCGAGCGCGATGATCTTCTCGAAGAACGGCAGCTCGACGCACTGCGCGGTCGGATTCGCCGGGAAAGTTGACGATCAGCATCTTCGGCTTCGGGCAGCGACAGCTTGATCGTCTGCTCGAGCTCCGCGAAGAAATCGACGTCCGGCGTCATCGGCACCTGGCGGATGTCGGCGCCGGCGATCACCGGCCCGTAGATGTGGATCGGATAGCTCGGATTGGGCACCAGCACCGTGTCGCCGCGGCCGAGCGTCGCGAGCGCCAGGTGCGCGATGCCTTCCTTCGAGCCGATGGTGACGATCGCCTCGGTCTCCGGATCGAACTCGACGCCGCAGCGCCGGTCGTACCAGTGGCAGATCGCGCGGCGCAGGCGCGGGATGCCCTTCGACACCGAGTAGCCGTGCGTGTCGGCCGCGCTGCACCGTCTCGACCAGCTTGTCGACGATGTGCTGCGGCGTGGGGCCGTCGGGATTGCCCATGCCGAAGTCGATGATGTCCTCGCCGCGCCGGCGCGCTGCCATCTTGAGCTCGGTGGTGATGTTGAAGACGTACGGGGGCAGGCGCTCGATGCGCGCGAACTGCGACTGGGGAATGGAGGTCATGGATCTCTACCGTAAGCGCCCGGAACCGTCCGAGCGACGATGGATCAGGGAAGTACTACAATCGTAGCGAATTCACTGGCTTACCGCAATGCACAATCGCAGTTGGATCCGTTATTTCGGCACCAAGTGTGCGAATTGCATCTCGCACTCCGACTAAATGGTTCAGGACTCGCGGAAATGAAGTTCCACCTGCAGACACCCACTTCGAATCTCGTCACCGGGACCGGTCCCGGTTGGGTTCGCGTCGGATCGCAGGATTATCACGGGAACATCCTGCTGACGGCGGACGCCGTGACGCAGGATTTCGCCCCTCGAGGCTTCGATGAGCTGACAGAAGCCGATTTCGAACGGCTGCTCGCAAGCATCGCCGGAGATCGTGCTGCTCGGCACGGGCGCGTCACAGCGCTTTCCCCATCCGAGGCTGACCGCGCCCCTCCTTCGCGGCGCGCGTCGGCCTCGAGGTGATGGACACGCGCGCCGCGTGCCGGACGTACAACATCCTCGTCGCCGAAGGCCGCAACGTCATCGCGGCGCTGATCGTCGAGTAACGGAATCTTTCTCACTCTCGGCCTTCTTGCCCTAGGGACCGCTCACCCGCGCCCTTCACTCCCCCATCTGCAACAGCGTGCCGCGCTTGCGCGCCGAATGCACGGCGGCAGCGAATAGTGCAACGCCTATCGCGAGGTAGACGGCCGTCGAGCAGCAACGCGTTACGAAGGAGATCGTAGCGAAACGTCTGCTGCAACAGCAGCGCGCGCATCCCTTCGAACACGTGCGCCGACGGCAATGCGTAACTGATGACCTGCAACGCCGGCGGCAGGACGGCGATCGGGTAATAGACACCCGATACCGGCGCAATGATGAAAATCGCGGCCCATGCGAGCTCCTCGGCCCCCAGACCATGGCGCAGGATCATCGCGGACACGGCGAGCCCGATCGCCCAGCCGAAGGCGAGCAGGCAGGCGAAGAAGGCGACGAGCGGCACTCCCATCGAGAAGATCGAATAGCGGAAGAGGATCCACGCGAACAGGCACGCGCCGCCGACACCGATCAGCGTACGCATCACGCTCATCGTCAGCTGCCCGATGATGAGCTCGTGCAGCCGCAGCGGGCTCACGAAGAGATTGCCGAGGTTGCGCGCATAGATTTCCTCGATGAACGTCAGCGACACGCCGAGCTGGCCCCGAAACAGCACGTCCCACAGCAGCACGGCGCCGATGAAGAATCCCGGCGCATCGGCCAGGAACTGGTTCGACGGTGCGAGGTAAAGCGTCAGGAACGCCCAGAGGACCATCGTGACCGTCGGGTAGTACGCCATCGAGACGAGCCGCGGCCACGACTTGAGCAGCAGATACGCGTGCCGCCGGACGAGCGCACGAATGCGCCGCAGCGACGGCGCCACGCCGCGATGCGCATCGACCGGTGCGGCGACGACCGCGTTCACGACACGATTTCCTCGGCGACCACGGGATCGGGCTCGTCGATGCCCCGCGCGATGTCGAGAAACACTTCTTCCATCGTGTCCCGGCCGTAGCGCTCGATCAATTGCGTGGGCGATCCCTGGTCCACCACGTTGCCCGCGCGCAGCATGATCACGTCGGCGCACATCCGCTCGACCTCGCTCATGTTGTGCGACGCGAGAAGCATCGTGCAGCCGCTCGTTCGCTGGTAGTTCTCGAGGTAGGTGCGCATTCGGTCGCCGATGTCCGGATCGAGCGAGGCCGTTGGCTCGTCGAGCAGCAGCACGTCGGGCCGGTTGAGCAGCGCCTTGGCAAGCGAGACGCGCGTGCGCTGGCCAGCCGACAGCTGCCCATAGGGACGCTTCAGCAAATCGACCAGGTCGAGCTCGGCTGACAGCTCGCCGATGCGCATCGACGCTCGCTCGACACCGTAGAGATCGGCGAACACGCGCAGGTTCTCGCGGACCGTGAGCCGCTTCGGCAGGTCGACATACGGCGACGTGAAGTTCATTCGCGGCAGCATTCGATAGCGGTCGCGCAGCATGTCGCAGCCGAGCACGTGGATCGATCCCGCCGTAGGCAGCAGCACGCCGAGCAGCATCGACAGGATCGTCGTCTTGCCGGCGCCGTTGCCGCCCAGCAGTGCCGTGGTCGTTCCGGCGCGCACGTCGAAGCTGACACCGCGTACCGCCTCGACCTTCGCGAACCGCTTCCGCAGGTCGCGTACGACGATCGCCGCGTCGGTCACTGCCGAACGAGCGCCGCGCGGCGAGTGAGCGGCGCGTGGCCATGCAGGCCGAGCCGCGGCATCAGCATTCGATCGTGGTTCGGCAATAATTCGTCAATTCCCGGACGACGGTCGTCGCCTCGACCGGCTGTTGCGCGCGCGCGAGACCGCCGTATTCCAGCTCGAGCTTGAACGCATACTTTTCGAAGAACGGGGCAAACTGCTCGGCGCCGATCGTGCCGAGCGCGTACAACTCGTCACGCGCCGCGTCGTATTCCAGTGCGATGGCGGCGAGCGGCTGCGGCGCCGGCCCGGCGACGACGCGCGCACCCGCCATCGGATCGTAGACGCTGTGATCCGCGCAGCAGTGGATGACGCGACCCGACGACGTGGCCGAGCGCGATTTCTGATAGCGAATGAACGATACGTCGCGCGTCGGATACGCGAGCTTGTGCGCGCAGATTGCCGAGAACGACACGACGTTGTGCGCCGGCCCCACGCCGGCGGGCGCTGCGTACGGGTCGCCGCGTTCGCGCCGCAACGCGGCGGCCGGCGCGACCGCCTCGGGAAGCCGCAGCAGAAAGCACGGTGTCGCTGCAAACGGATACTGATAGACGTAGTTCGTCTCCGCGGCGAGCGCGGCCTGGCGAATCGGCGCGCCATTGATGTCGATCAGCAGCGTTCGCGTGTAACGCTGGATCGGCTGCGCATTGCCGCCCGCGTCGGCCCGTGCGAGCGCCGCAATGCCGGACAGCAATGTGCACGAGCCGAGGAAATCGCGGCGCTTCATCGCTCGAGCCTCCTACGCGGTGATCAGTTCCCGGACATGCGCGGCCACGCTGCGACCGAGCGCGGACAGCGCGTAGCCTCCTTCCAGCGACGACACGATGCGGCCGGCCGCATGGCGGCGCGCGACCGTGATCAACTCGCGCGTGACCCATGCGTAGTCGTTCTCGGTGAATTCGAGCCCGGCAAGCGGGTCTTCGCGATGCGCATCGAAACCGGCCGAAATCAGGATCAATTCCGGTTGGTGTTCGTCGAGCGCCGGAAGCCAGCGCGTGACGACGGCATCGCGGAACTGCGCGCTGCCGGCGCCCGCGGCAAGTGGAATGTTCACCATGTTAGGCGCCGGATTGTCGACGCCTGAATACGGATAGAGCGGGTACTGGAACGTCGACACCATCAGCACCCGCGGATCGTCGGAGAAGATTTCCTCCGTCCCGTTGCCGTGGTGAACGTCGAAATCGACGATCGCCACGCGCGATAACCGATGCACGGCAAGCGCGTGCGCCGCGCCGACCGCCACGTTGTTGAAGACGCAAAAGCCCATCGCGCGGCCGCTTTCCGCGTGGTGCCCCGGTGGACGCACGGCGCAGAACGCCGTCTGGTATTCGCCGCCGCAAACAAGATCGACGGCGTTGACGACCGCGCCCGCCGCATGCAGCGCCGCTTTGACCGAATGGGGATTGAGCGCGGTATCCGGGTCGAGATACCGCAAGCCGCTCGCCGGTGCCGCACGTTCGATGGCTTCGACATACGCCGGCGCATGGACGCGCGACAATTGTTCCCGCGTCGCCGGCGTCGCTTCGTGACGTGCGACGTGCCCGTCGATGCCGGACGCGATCAGCTGGTCGCCGATCGCCGTCAGGCGTTCCGGGCACTCGGGATGGTCCGGGCCCATTTCGTGCTGCAGGCAGGACGGATGCGTGAGGTAGGCAGTAATGGCCACGGGGATTCGGATTGGATTGGATTCGATGGGACGTGAACCGCTGCACGGCTCGCCGTTCGCGGACGTTTTCCGTCAAACTGCGGTCCGAACGACCGTCCGTATCCCCCAAGTCTAGCGCCGTCGGACGCGCCTGACGAGCATCGGGTCTACCCGCTACAGTGCGATGATCGCTTCCTCAACTTATCGGCCCGTCCAATGACCGTTCGCTCCGTCACGCAAAACGTCCCGACCGCGCATCGCCTTGCGGTCGTCCTCCAGCAACTCGCGCAGATCGTCGTCGGCAAGGACGAACCGCTCAAGCTCGCGCTTGCATGTCTCCTCGCGCGCGGGCATCTGTTGATCGAGGACATTCCGGGCGTGGGCAAGTCGACGCTTGCCCAGGCATTGGCCGTGACGCTCGGGCTCAAATACGCGCGAATCCAGTTCACGAGCGATTTGCTGCCGGCAGACGTCCTCGGCGTATCGGTGTTCGACGAGCGCGCGCAGACGTTTCGCTTTCACGCGGGGCCGATCTTCAATTCGGTCGTGCTGGCGGACGAAATCAATCGCGCCCCACCCAAGACGCAAAGCGCGCTGCTCGAAGCGATGGAGGAGCGCCAGGTGTCGCTCGACGGGCAGACGCGCACGCTGCCGGAACCGTTTTTCGTGATCGCGACGCAGAACCCGGTCGAGCAGATCGGCGCCTATCCGCTGCCGGAATCGCAACTCGACCGCTTCCTGCTCGCGATCGAGCTAGGTTATCCGGACGCACTCGCCGAGCGCGAGTTGCTCGCCGGCGGCGACCGCCGCGCGAAGCTCGCCGATATTACCGCGCAATCGGATGCGGCGACGCTCGCCGAGTGGCAACGCGAAGCGACCGCGATTCACGTCGCACCCCCGCTCCTCGATTACGTGCAGTCGTTGCTCGCCGCATCGCGGGGTCACTTGCCAGGCCAGACGGCAGGTGCGAGCGGCGAAGCCGGTGCCCGGCGGGGCCTCAGTCCGCGCGCAGGCCTGATGCTGCTGGCCGCGGCGCGTGCGTGGGCGCTGCTCGCGGGCCGCGCGATGGTCGTACCCGAAGACGTTCAGGCGGTATTCCCCTCGGTGGCGGGCCATCGACTTGCCGGCGGCGCTCGCGCCGGCGCCTTGCAGGCACAAAACCTCATCCGCGCCGTCGCGCTGCCGTGACCGTCGTTGCGCCGGCCGCCGAGCGTCGCGCGCGCGGCGCCTTCGCGCTCGCCATGCGACGCCTGCGTCAACGCGCGTTCCGATTGGCCCCGGCCGATCGGTCATCGGTCGTGCTCCGCCATTCGCGGATCTACATCCTGCCGACGCGGCGCGGCTACGCGATGATCGCGACGCTCGTCATGATGCTGCTCACGTCGCTCAACTACGCGTTGTCGCTCGGACTGGGCGTCACGTTCCTGCTCGGCGGGCTGGTCTCCGCCGCGTTGCTGCACACCTTTCGCAACCTGGCGGGAATGGAAGTCAAGCCGCTGGCCGCGAGCGATGCGTTCGTCGGCGGCCACGTCGCCTTTTCACTCTCCGTCTCGAGCGGCGCGATCGACCGCCGCGCGATCACCGTCATGGGAAACGGCGTCAGTGCGACAGCGGCCATCGCGGCGGGATCCGCGCAAACGGTGACGCTCGCCGTACCGGCTACCAGGCGGGGCCGAATCGCGCTGGGACGCGTCACGCTTTCATCGCAACATCCGATGGGCCTCTGGCGCGGCTGGGCGTATGTGCATTTTCCGCTAACCGGCATTGCGTATCCGGCCCCGGAAACGCATCCGCCGACGCTGCCTTCCGGCGAGCAGGGTGTCGATCCGCGCGCGATGGGTCGTGGCGATGACGCCGATCTCGCCGGCCTGCGCGAATACCAGCGCGGAGATCCGCTGCAGCGTGTCGCATGGAAAGCCGTCGCGCGGGGAGCCGGATGGTTCTCGAAGTCCTTCGAAGGCACCGGTGGCGGCGGCCCGATCGCGCTCGACTGGTCGCGACTGCCGACGCAGCTCGACACCGAAGCGCGCCTTTCGCGCCTGTCCGCGTGGATTCTTGCCGCCGAACGCACGACGCGTCCGTTCGCGCTGTCACTGCCGGGCACGGCGCTTCCCACGGGTTCGGGACGCGAGCATCGCCGCAGCGCGTTGACCGCGCTGGCTCTGCTGCCCGAGGAGACGCGATGACACCGATCGGCTGGCTGCGACGGCGAGCGCCCGCCGTCCGCGCCAAAGCGGATGTGTCGCCGACACTGACGCCTGCGCAGATCGCGACGCTCGGCGTGCTGCTCGTCGCGGCGCAGTTACCGCAGGCGATCCACTTGCCGATATGGGTTGCGGTGTTCGGCTTCGCGCTGGTCGTCTTGCGCTTCGTGCTGTTGCGGCACGACCGCGCGCGACCGCTTGCCACACCGGCGCGCATTCCGTCGTGGGCGCTCGCCGTGTTCGCGCTCGCGATCGCATTCGCGATCCGCAAATCGTACGGCTACTTCGTCGGCCGCGATCCCTGCGTCGCGTTCCTGTTCGTCCTCGTCGGCATCAAGTTCCTCGAAGTGCGAACGCTGCGCGACGGCACGCTGCTCGTCTGCCTCGCGATATTCCTGCTGATAACCCCCTTCTTCTACAACCAGTCGATGCTCGCGGCGTTCGCCGTCCTGCCGGCGGTGCTCGCCGCGGGCGCGGCGCTCGAGTCGCTTGCCTACCACGAAACCACGGCGGCGCATCCGCCGAAGTGGCGTGCCGCGTGGAAGCGGACCGCGCTGATGATCGCGCAGGGATTGCCCATCGCGGCCGCGTTGTTCCTGCTCTTTCCGCGCCTTGCGAGCCCGCTATGGGGGCTGCCTGCCGATCATGCGGCGAGCACCGGACTCTCCGAACGGATGGCACCCGGTTCCATCAGCGAACTGGCATTGAACGACGCCGTCGCGTTTCGCGTCGACTTCGACGATGCACCGCCGCCACCACGGCTGCGCTACTGGCGCGGTCCGGTGCTCTCGCTCTTCAACGGCCATGAATGGCGCGCCCTTTCGCCGCAACTCGGCGGGCGGCTCGCGAGCGGTGACGGGCCGAGCGCCCGATATGCGGTGACGCTCGAGGCGAATGATCATCCGTGGCTCTTCGCGCTCGACTTTCCATCCAGCCTGCCGGAAATCGATTCCGATCCGGGCACGCGCGCAAGCGCCGGCGGCCTTGCCGGTTACTCGCGCGACCAGCAGCTCCTGATGCGCGCACCCGTTACGCAGCCTTTGCGCTATTCGATACGCTCGACACTGACCGACCGCTATCCTGCCGCTTCGGCGCGCGAAATCCAGATCAATTCCCGCGCGCCCGCCGGCAATCCGCGCACGGCGGAGTTTGCCCATTCGCTGCGTGCGCAATATCCGGACGAACGCCGCTTCATCAGCGCCATCCTGCAATGGTTTCGCAGCGAGCCGTTCTTCTACACGCTCGCGCCACCGCTGCTGGAGGGGGAACCGGTCGACATGTTCCTGTTCGACACCCGGCGCGGCTTCTGCGAGCACTACGCGAGCGCGTTCGTCGTCATGCTGCGCGCGGCGGGCATTCCCGCACGCGTCGTGACCGGCTATCAGGGCGGAGAAATCAATCCGCGCGGCGGCTACATGATCGTCCGCCAATCCGACGCGCACGCGTGGGCCGAGGCAATCGTCGACGGCCAATGGGTGCGGTTCGATCCGACGGCCGCTGTCGCGCCATCGCGCGTCGAGCGCGGCTTGTTCGGCGCCGTGGCCGCCAGCGAGCCCGTGCCGCTGTTCGCACGCCAGGACGGCGGCTGGCTCAAGGGCGTGCAACTCGCCGTCGACGCGATCAATCACCAGTGGCGCCGTAACGTCGTCCAGTTCAACCGCGACCGGCAGCGCGCGCTGTGGCGCGAGTGGAAGCTCGACCAGTTCGCGCCATGGCAGGTGGCCGTTGGCGCGTCGGTGGCGTTGCTCGCGTGGGCGGGCGGCGTGTTCGGCTGGTTCGCCGCGCGGCGCAAGCGCCAGGAACGCGCGCTCGCGCTGTGGAATGACGTTTGCCGCCGGCTTGCGCGCGCGGGATTGCCGCGATTGTCGTATGAAGGCCCGCTTGCGTTTGCCGGTCGCGCGGCGCTGCGATGGCCACAATTCGAAATCGCGTTTCGTGCGATCGGCGACTCGTTCGCCGCGCTGCGCTACGGGACGACCGATCGGCGAGACAGCGAACGGCTCGCGTTGATCGCAACGCTGGAACGCGCGGTCGAGGTGTTGCCGGCGCCCGGGACGCTGCGGACGCTGAAATCCGGGTCAGGGATGTAATTCGGCGGGATTGTGAAATCCGGGTCAGAGATGCAGAGGACCCGCATCGAGTATTTGTGCGGACCAACCGCCGAATTACATCTCTGACCCGGATTTCACGCCGGTGGCAGGTACTTCGCCGGATCCATCGGCTTGCCGAGTCGGCGAATCTCGAAATGAAGCTTCACCTGGTCGGCGTCTGTGTTGCCCATCTCCGCGATCTTCTGTCCACGCGTGACCTGCTGCCCTTCCTTGACCAGGATTTCGCGGTTGTGCGCATACGCGGACAGGTAGGTGGCGTTGTGCTTGATGATGATCAGCTTGCCATAGCCGCGCAAGCCGCTCCCCGCGTAGACGACTCGCCCCGGCGCGCTCGCATGCACCGCCGCACCGGCCGCGCCCGCGATGTCGATCCCTTTCAGATTCGCCGTATCGGAGAACCCGGCGATGACCTTGCCTTTCGCGGGCCACGCCCAATCGAGTCGATCGGCATCGCCTCCAGTAGCGGACGGTGCGGCAGGAGCTGCCGTCGCAGGCGGCGCCGCGGATGATGATGCAGACGGACGCGGCTCGGATTTCGGCTCCACGCGTACGCCGCCGGGTTCGGCCATTGCAAGCTTTTCGGTGGGCGCAGGAACTGCACTTGCCGCGAGCGTCAGTTCGCGCACCGCCTGGTCCGAATACGGTTCCTTGATTGCCTTCGGCGACGTCTTGAGGTTCGCCGCAACCGTCGGACCGTGTGCCGTCGAGGCGGCCGGGGAGCCCGGGGATGACGCGACCGGTGTTGCCGGCGGCAGGGTGACCGCGCCAGGTTTCGCTTCGACGATGGCACCTGGCGCTCGCAAGGGCGATGTCGTTACGCCAGATGCGCCTTCCTGCGCGACCGGGCCGCTCTGCCCGGGTGCGGCGAGCAGCAGCACCTGACCGACGCGAATGACATTGGCGTTCTCGAGGTTGTTCCACGCCGCCAGCTCGCGATAGTCGAGTCCGCTGTCGAGCGCGATCTGATGCAGCGTGTCCCCGCGCTTGACGATGTACGTCGGTGTGACGGGTGGCCCAGTCCCGCCGGCGGGCGCTGCGGCTGCGGGCGCGACCGCGGGCGGCTGCGCGGCCATGGCCGCACGATCCTCGACTGGCGCCGCGCGCCGCGTTGCACAACCCGCAGCGAGCATCGCAACGCCGAGCACCACAGCCGCGACGCGAATATGACGATTGGAGAAGACGGACGACAAAGGAGAATGCATCGATCCAGCGACTGATCGGCTGCGAGAAAGTTCAGCCAAGACCCGGCAACAGCGGCACGAATCTTACCGCATCGAACGTTTGCTCGCGGATGCCCGACGCCGATGCTTCGATCACGGTGAGGCGTTGCACGCCGCGCTCGCCCTCTTCGGTGCTTGCGAGCGGCAGCACCATGCGGCCGCCGGGCTTCAGGTAACGCATCAGCGACGACGGCACGTGCGTGGCGCCCGCCGTGACGATGATCGCGTCGACGGCGATCTCCTCGCCGAGATCCGCGCTGCCGTCCCCATGCGCAAGGCGCACGTTGCGGATCTTCAGCGATTGCAGGTGCCGGCGCGCCTTGTTCACGAGTGCGGCGATGCGCTCGACCGTGTAAACGGTGTTCGCCAACCGCGCGAGGACGGCTGTCTGGTAACCGCATCCGGTGCCGATTTCCAGCACGCCGTCGAGGGCACGGCCGTTGCGCGCAAGCTCGGTCATCCGCGCGACCACCCAGGGTTGCGAGATCGTCTGTCCGCGGCCGATCGGCAGCGGCGAGTCGTCATACGCGCGGATGGCGAGCGCCTCGTCGACGAAGATGTGCCGCGGAATGGCATTCATTGCCGAGAGCACGACTTCATCCCGAATGCCCTCGGCGCGCAACCGCTCCACCATGCGCGCGCGCGTGCGGTCGGACGTCATGCCGCTTCCGCTCACTCCGTTGCCGCGGCTGCCGAGCGTCCCCATCAGCCTGCTTCGATCGTCAGCGATCGAGCCAGGCAGTGACGCCCGCCATCTGATCGCGATTGGTCAAGTCGATCTGGAGGGGCGTTATCGATATGTAATGGCTCTCGACCGCGTGGAAATCCGTCCCCTCTCCCGCATCGGCCGCCGCGCCGGCAGCGCCGACCCAATACACCGTTTCGCCGCGCGGACTCTGCATCCTGATGACGTCCTCGGCCTTGTGGCGCCGTCCGAGCCGCGTGATTCGGTAGCCTCGGACCAGCGTACGTTCGATGTCGGGCACGTTCACGTTCAGAAGCCAGGGCCCGGCGGGCTGACGTCCATGGCGTTCGAGCAATTCGAGTGCCACTCCGGCAGCCGTTTCGAAATGCGCAGCGGTTTTGGAGGCAAGCGAAATGGCGACCGAGGGCACGCCGAGCAGGAAGCCCTCGGTGGCCGCGGCGACGGTGCCCGAGTAGATCGTGTCGTCGCCCATGTTCGCGCCCAGGTTGATTCCCGAAATCACCATGTCGGGCAACTCGTCCAGCAATCCGGTCACCGCGAGATGGACGCAATCGGTGGGCGTGCCGTTGACGAACAGAAAGCCGTTGGGCGCGCGCCGCACGGACAGCGGGCGATCGAGCGTCAATGAATTGGACGCGCCGCTGCGATCGCGTTCGGGCGCAACGACGGTGATGTCGGCATGCGGCGCAAGCGCCGCGGCGAGATGTTCGAGACCCGGCGCGAAATAACCGTCGTCGTTGGAAATGAGGATGCGCATCGGCGCAGTTCGCGCGTTTTCTGGTTCGACGCGTGCCTCGAATGCCGCGCACGGCGATCGGCGCGGATTATACAGCGTGCGTTACGCGCGTAGTCATTCAATCGGCAGTGGCACGATGCCGCGCTGCTCGCCCGCGAAGGGTTGGCACGTGACGACTAGCCGCTGTTTCTGAGCCCCGCCGCAAGCCCGTTGATCGTGAGATGGATTGCGCGCTGCGTGCGCACGTCGGTCGCGCCCGCCCGATAGCGTCGCAGCAACTCGATCTGCAGGTGATTGAGCGGATCGAGATAGGGAAAGCGATTGCGGATGCTCCGCGCGAGCGTCGGATTGTCCTCGAGCAGCGCCGATTGACCGGTGATCGAGAGGAAGTGCCGCAGCGTGAGCGCGTGCTCGTCGCGTATTCGCGCAAAGATCGTATCCCGGATGCCGGTGTCGGGCACCAGCTCGGCATATCGCGAAGCGATCGCGAGGTCCGTCTTCGCGAGCACCATGCCCATGTTCGACATCGTCGCGCGAAAGAACGGCCAGCGCGCATGCATGTCGGTCAGGAGCCCGACGCCGTTCGGCGCCTCGGCGAGCCACGCTTCGACCGCCGACCCGAAACCGTACCACCCCGGCAGCATGAGCCGGCACTGCCCCCAGCTGAAGACCCACGGAATTGCGCGCAGATCCTCGATATGCGGTGACGCGGTGCGCGACGCCGGCCGGCTGCCGATGTTGAGCTCGGCGATCTCCGCGATCGGGGTCGATGCGCGGAAATAGTCGACGAACGCCGGTGTTTCATACACGAGCGCGCGATAGGCGCGAAGCGCGTGCGTGGAAAGGGCATCCATCGTGGCGAAATAGCGCTCGGCGCAATCACCGAGTTGCTCCGCATCCTGCAGGCTCGCTTCGAGCGTTGCCGCGACCAGCGATTCGAGGTTGCGCCGGCCGAGCTCGCGGTCCGAATACTTGCTGGCGATGATTTCTCCCTGCTCGGTCACGCGCAGACCGCCGGTGACGCTGCCTGCGGGCTGCGCAAGAATCGCTTCGAAGCTCGGTCCGCCGCCGCGTCCCACCGTACCGCCACGCCCGTGAAAGAGCCGCAATTGCACGCCGTGCGCCGACGTCGCATCGATGAGCGAGCGCTCCGCGCGATAGATGGACCAGCTCGACGTGACGTAACCGCCGTCCTTGTTGCTGTCCGAATAGCCCAGCATGATTTCCTGCCAATTGCCGCGGCTGGCGACGAACGACCGATAAAGCGGCAGCGCAAGCGCCTCCTGCATGGTCTCGCCGCAGCGATCGAGATCGTCGATCGTCTCGAACAGCGGCACGATGTTCACCTCGAGGCGGTTATCGTGCGCAAGCCCCACCTCCTTCAGCAGGACTGCGACCTCCAGCAAGTCCGAAATCGACTGGCACTTCGAGATGACGTAGTTGGGAAGCGCCTGCGCGCCATAGCGTGCATGGACGTCGGCGGCCACTCGCAGCACCGCGAGCTCGGCGCCGACGCGCCCGGAATACTCGAGATGCGGGCTATGCAACGGACGCGGCGTCGCGAGCTCGCATACGAGCAGCGCCACCCGTCCCTGCTCGCTCAGCCCGGCGTAGTCATCAGTGACGCGCGCCCGGCGAAGCATCTCGCCGACGACCGCTTCATGCACGTCGCTGTTCTGGCGAAGGTCGAGCGAGGCGAGATGAAACCCGAAGACGTCGACGGCGCGCCGTAACGGATCGAGCCGCCGCGCCGCAAGCGGACGCGCCCCGTGCAAGGCGAGCGACGCACCGATCGTGTCGAGATCCTCCCGGAATTCCCGCGGGCTCGCATACGGCGCGGCATCCACATGTGCGGTGCGCACTACGACGAGATCCGTCAGCCGATGCGCCGTCGCTGCAAGGCGTGCGTATACGCCGATCAGTGCCTGCCGATAGGGCTCGTCCTGGCGATGCGGATTGACATCGTTTGCCGCCGCAGCCAGTGCGTCGAGCGCGGCGGACGGCGTCACCAGCCGATTCGACAGCGACAACTCGGCACCCAGGTAATGCACCTCGTCGAGATAATGCGCGAATGCCACGCCGGATTGCGCGCGGATCGCATACGACAGCGTGTCGGCGTCCACGTACGGATTGCCGTCGCGATCGCCTCCGATCCACGAGCCGATGCGAAGAAACGCGGGAACCGCCTCGTGGTCGATGCCGAACTCGTCGTTCACGATCTTTTCGAACGCCGTGTAGAGCCGGGGAATCGCGTCGAGAAATGTATACCGGTAATACGCGAGCCCGTTGTCGATCTCGTCTTTCACCCGCAGGCGCGACAACCGCAGCATCGCCGTTTGCCATAGCTCGAGAATCGACGTGTGCAACCGGGTCTCGAATTCTTCCGCCTCTTCCGGCGTCAGCGTCGTGCGATCGCGCCAGGTCAGGAGCCGCGCGATCTCGCGCTCCACGTCGAGAATGCTCTTGCGTTGAACTTCCGTGGGATGCGCGGTCAAAACGGGGCTTACGAGCGCTTCCTCGAGCCATCGCAGCATCGTGTCGCGGCTTACACCTGCACCGGCCAACCGGTGAAGCGCATCGGCAACGTCGCCGCGCCGCGGCGGGGACGCGGCGAGTGCATGCGCCCGGCGTCGGCGATTCTGGTGCACGTCCTCGGCAATGTTGGCAAGATGCGAGAAATAGCTGAATGCACGAACCACCTCGAGCGCCGCACCGATCGGCAGCGGGTTCAGCAACTCCCCGAGTGAAAGGCGCAGCCGGTCGGCGTCGTTGCCCGCGGCGCGCCGAAAGCGGATGGCGGTCTGGCGGATCGCCTCGATGCGCTCGTACCCGGCTTCACCGATCTGTGCGCGAAGCACGTCGCCCAGCACTCGTCCGAGCAATCGGGTGTCTTCCTTGACCGGCAGGTCCTTGTCGATGACATCAGGAGCGTTCATCGCGACCACTTTCCGTTGATTCGCATGCTCCGATGCTAGCATTGCCATTCCAACCGGCCGCGCGTGAATGACGAGTCACGCACGTCGAATCGACAGTCATGCACGTCGAATCCACCCCCGCATTCACCGACCTTTCCGACCATGCGCGCCGGCTGCAGGCGACGTCGCTGCACGAGCTTTTCGTCCGCGATCCCGAGCGCGTGCGGGCGCTGACCGTCGAGTGGAACGACTGGCGCGTTGACTTCGCGAAGGAGCGGATCGACGCCGAGACGCTCGGCGCCCTGTTGAAGGCGGCCGAGGAGGCTAACCTCGCGCACTGGATAGCAGCGCTGTTTGCCGGCGAAAAGGTCAACCTGTCGGAACGGCGTCCCGCGCTGCATCCGGCGCTGCGTGCGCATTCGTCGGCGAGCATCGTCGTCGACGGCGTCGACGTCACCGCGGAAATGCGCGCGACGCGCGAGCGGATGTCCGAAATCACCCGCTCCGTCCGCGAAGGACGCCGCAAAGGCGCCACGGGACGGCCGCTGCGCTCGGTCATCAATATCGGGATTGGCGGATCCGACCTGGGTCCCCGCCTTGCATGCGATGCGCTGGCCGCCCACGACGATGCGCGAAGCGGTGCCCCCGACGTGGCGTTCGTCTCGAACGTCGACCCGGAGCACCTGACGCGCGCGCTTGCCGGTCGCGATGCGGCGTCGACCCTTTTCATCGTCACGTCGAAGACATTCACGACGCAGGAGACGCTTGCCAACGCCCGCAGCGCACGCGAGTGGCTCGCGCGAAATCTCGGTGCGGAGCGCGATGTCGCGCCGCATTTCATCGCCGTCACGTCGAACGTCGACGCTGCGCGGTCGTTCGGCGTACGCGACGCGGACATCCTGCCGATGGCCGAAGGTGTCGGAGGCCGCTACTCGCTGTGGTCGGCCGTCGGGCTCGCCATCGCGCTGCGCGCAGGCTCGCCGGCGTACGCCGACCTGCTGGACGGCGCGCAGGCGATGGATACGCATTTCAGGATGGCGCCGCTCGAGCGCAACGTTCCGGTGCTGCTCGGGCTCGTCGCGTACTGGAACGCACGCTGGCTCGGACATCCCCAACGGATCGTCGTGCCGTATGCGCAGGCACTCGCGCGACTTCCGGCCTACCTGCAGCAACTGCAGCTCGAAAGCAACGGCAAGAGCGTGCTTCGCGACGGCACGCCGGTCAGCGGTCATACGGCGCCGGCGCTATGGGGCGACGTCGGCACCGACAGCCAGCACGCATTCTTCCAGTGGCTGCACCAGGGGACGCACGAAGCGCCCGTCGAATTCATCGTGCCGGTACGTGCACAGCATCCGCTGCGCGATCAGCAGACGCTGCTGGTCGCCAATGCGCTCGCGCAGGCGCAGGCGCTGCTCGTGGGCCGCGGCGAAACGTCGTTGCGCGCGGAGCTGACCGCGCAGGGGCTTTCCGGTGCCGAGCTCGAGGCGGCGATCCATGCGCGCCGCTGTCCCGGCAACCGGGCATCCACGACACTGCTCCTGCCGACGCTCGATGCGCGCAGCCCTCGGCGCGCTTCTCGCGCTCTACGAGCACCGGACGTTCGTCGAAGGCGTGCTCTACGGCATCAACTCGTTCGACCAGTGGGGTGTCGAGCTCGGCAAGACGCTCGCGGGGCCAATCGTCGCGGCGCTCGCCGAAGGCACGCCGCTCGCCGAGCGACGTCGATGCGTCGACGCGCGCGCTGGTCGCGCACGCGCAAGCACTGCAGTCAGCGAAGCGCTGAATTCGTCGACGTGCGCGCGGCGCGAATCGACTCGGCCAGCGACGTCACCGCAGCCGCATAAAGCCGGCTCTTGTTGTAGCGCGTGATCACGTAGAAGTTCGGAAACGCGATCCAGAGGCTCATCGATTCACCGTTCGCGTCCGGCGCCTCTTCGAGCGCGAGAAGCCCGACCGGCTCGGGAGCCATGGGATCGGGCAGGCGCTCGGACGCCACGCCGTCGGCGTTCCATGCCGCCAGTGGACGCCGTTCGCTGATCCCGCCGTCGAGCTTGCTCAGTGCAGTATCGCGCTGCGAGGCTGCGACCGTCGCCCGCGACCATACCGGCTGCCCCCGCAACCAGTCGTGCCGCGCGAGGTAATTCGCGACGCTGCCGATCGCGTCATCGTCGCTGCGCCACAGGTCGATGTGGCGGTCGCCATCGAAATCGACCGCATAGCGCCGCACGCTCCCCGGCATGAACTGCGGCACGCCGAGCGCGCCCGCGAACGATCCCTTGGGAGTGAGCGGCGAGAAGCCTTCACTGCGTGACAGCAGCAGGAACTCGCGCAATTCGCCGCGGAAGTACGTGGCGCGGCGCGGGTAGTCGAACGCAAGCGTCGAAAGCGCGTCGATGATGCGGTAGTTGCCGGTATTGCGGCCGTAGAACGTCTCGACGCCGATGATGGCGACGATGATTTCCGGCGGCACGCCGAACTCCTTATCGGCGCGCGCAAGCGCAGCTTCGTGCGCGCGCCAGAACGCGACGCCATCCTCGATGCGCGCGGGCGACAGGAACTGCGGCGCGTATTCGTACCATTTTGGGGGTTCGAGCAGCGGCCGCTGCATCGCTTCGACGATCTTCGACTGGTAACGCACGTCGCTGAACCAGCGCCTGAGCGTCGCGCGCGAAAAGTCGTGCTCTCGGGCGAGCTCGTCGATGAATTCGCGAACGTCATCGCGCCGTTCATAGCCCGATGCGGGTGCTGCCTGGGGTTTGCGTGGCGGAGCCGCTTCCGGGGCGGCCGCGCTTGCAACGATGACTGCGGTCGCGAGCGCGACGATTATTCGGTGCTGCGAATTCATGGCCTTTCCGCGATCGCTCGATAGTAACATCGGCCGATCAACGAGAGCCGTGTTGTCCCGAAGATGCACTCCCTATACCCACTGTTTCGCCCATTGATGTTCGCCGCGGATCCCGAGCGCGCGCACGCTCTCGCATTCGCGGGACTCGACGCGGCGGCCAGACTCGGCGTTGCGCAACTCGCCGCGCCGCGGCTTCCCGCGTCGCCCGTCGACGCGATGGGCATTCGCTTTCCCAATCGCGTCGGCCTTGCGGCTGGCCTCGACAAGAACGCCGAGCATCTGCGGGGACTCGCCACGTTGGGTTTCGGATTCCTCGAAGCAGGTACGGTGACGCCGCGTCCGCAACCCGGCAATCCCCGGCCGCGGATGTTCCGCCTGGTCGAAGCACAGGCGCTCATCAATCGGCTGGGATTCAACAACGAGGGCGTCGAGCGATTCGTCACCAATGTCGATCGGTCCGGCTATCGCGGCATCCTCGGCATCAATATCGGCAGGAATTTCGACACGCCCAACGAGCGCGCCGCGGACGACTACGTCGCCTGCCTGCACGCCGTTCATTCGCGTGCAAGCTACGTGACGATCAACGTGTCGTCGCCCAACACGAAGGGATTGCGCGATCTGCAGGCCGAGGATGCGCTCAGCACGTTGCTCGCCCGCCTGACGGCGGAACGCGACGATCTCGCGCAGCGGCACGGACGCCGCGTGCCGCTCGCCGTGAAGATTGCGCCGGACCTCGACACGGTCGCCGTGGATTCGATCGCGCGGATCCTCGTCCGGCATGGAATCGATGGCGTCATCGCAACGAACACGACGCTGGCCCGCGATCGCGTCGCAGGCCTTGCGCATGCCGACGAGGCGGGCGGCCTGTCCGGAGCGCCGCTGCGCGAGCGTGCGACGACGGTATTGCGCGTGCTTGCCGATGTGCTCGACGGCGCGCTGCCGATCATCGGCGTGGGCGGCATCATGTCCGCTGAGGATGCGCGTGAAAAAATCCGCGCCGGCGCGACGCTCGTGCAGCTCTACACCGGGTTGATCTACCGGGGACCCGAGCTGGTGGCCGAATGCGTGAGGGGGCTGGCGGGTGCTTGAGCATCGGCAAGCGGTCAGAGCGGACACTGGCTGGCCGTCGAATCGATCGTGACGGACGAGGCGCCGATACTACCCATTCAAGTGGGACGCACCGCCGCTCACGACAACGCGCTTTCGGTGTTGCCTAAAATCCGCCGACCCGATGGTCGGCAAGACTTTCCGGCGTCCGCGACGCTAGACTTGGGCAGTGGAGACACTTAATTTTCCATCAGTTTGGATTCTCTACTTCTCGTTGGGCGGCGCACGCGTACGTATGACGACGCCAAGGTAGATCCGCCCAGCAATCGGTGCTCTTTTCCTGAAGCGCGATGGTGAACGCGAACGTGCTCGAACAGAAGAACTCTGAACGATGGCGCGCGCTGGCGCTTCTCGCAGTCACGCTCGTTTTGTCGATGACGACCTGGTTCTCGGCCTCCGCGGTCATCCCGCAATTGCGCGAGGAGTGGGATCTCTCAGCTACTGCCGCCGCATGGCTGACGATCGCCGTTCAACTGGGGTTTGTGTGCGGCGCGCTGGTCTCGGGTTTCCTGAATCTTTCCGACATCATTCCGCCGAAACACGTGATCCTGGGCGGAACGTTTGGTGCTGCCGCAGCGAACGGACTCGTGGAGCTCGCTGGCGCGGCAGCGTCGGAATCGCGTTGCGCTTCGCGACCGGCTTTTTTCTCGCGGGCGTGTATCCCCCAGCCCTCAAGTTGATGGCCACATGGTTCCAGAGGGATCGCGGAGTCGCGCTCGGAATCCTCGTTGGCGCGATAGTCCTGGGACAGGCGATGCCTCACCTCATCAATGGGCTCGGCGGCCTCGACTGGCGCGTTGTGATCTATATGACGTCCGCCCTGACACTAGCCGGCGGCTTGATCACAGAGTTCGCGGTAAAAGAAGGACCGTTTCCTTTCCCGAGGGCGACTTTCGATCCCACACAGGGGTGGCGCGTGTTCACCAACCGCGGCGTCCGGCTGGCCTCCTACGGTTACTTCGGCCACATGTGGGAGCTGTTTGCGATGTACGCGTGGTTCCTACTGTTCTTCTCCGAGGCCCTTCGAGCCCGAGGAGTCACTGTGGGCTCGGCTGCCGCCTATGCGACATTCGCGGTCATTGCGGTCGGGGCACTGGGCTGTTGGATCGGCGGCATCCTGGGAGATCGCTGGGGCAGGACCAGGACGACCGCGCTGATGATGGGCGTATCCGGGAGCTGCTGCGTGCTGATCGGGTTGCTCTTCGGTTCGCCGACTTGGCTGCTGCTCCTCGTCGGCCTGGTATGGGGCTTCACCGTCGTGGCCGACTCGGCGCAGTTCTCGGCGATGGTCACCGAGCTTGCGGATCAATCTTACGTCGGAACGGCCCTGACGCTGCAGCTCGCCGTTGGCTTTATCCTCACGGTTGCGACGATCTGGCTGATTCCGTTGGCCGCAGGAACCCTCGGGTGGCGGTGGGTATTCGTGCTCCTGGCTCCAGGTCCCGCTCTCGGCGTATGCTGGCAATGCTGCGACTGAAATCTTTGCCCGAATCCGCTCGCTTGGCCGGGGGTATCGGCTGAAGGCCGCCCCAAGCGAGCCAAAGTCAAAATGTAGTGCTGCAACAGATCACGGAGAACACGCCGGACCCGCCGGTACGCGCCTCGATGCTGACGGTCCCTAGTGTACTGAGTCGGAAATTCACTCGATAGTTCGCGGCGAAAATCCGCTCCTTTATCTTCGGAACTTCTGACTCAGTACACTCGCTTTCGGCTGGAGTTCTTACGATGCCGCACCGGCGCCGCGTCTGATCTGTGATCCCGGGAGTTCGATCATCAAACGTGCCTTGAAGTGGCTGGGCCTGGGCTTGGTGGGACTCGTGCTGCTGGCGAGCGCGCTGTTCGCCAATGTCTGGTATTTCAAGCCGCTGCGCATCGAGTGGTTTTACGCCAGCGCATTCGCCAAGTTTGCGATTGACCAGCCGGAGCTGCTGTCGTCATTGCGCATTCTTCCGCACTGGCTCGACTTCTACGGCGCCGATCTCGACGATGTCTCCCCGGCGGCCGAACAGAAGGCCGCCAACAAGGTGCGGGACGGCTATTTGATGCTGACGCCGCTACGACCGCTCGGCGCTGGACCGCGAAGCGCAGCTGTCATACGACACGCTGGAGTATTTCCTCGGCATTCAGGTCGAGGGCGACGCCTGGCGGCAGCACGACTTTCCGGTCAATCAGGTGTCAGGCGTGCAGAGCAACCTGCCAAACTTCATGACGCCTCCCCTTCACCGCCTATTCCGAGGGTTGGGCGCTATATGCCGAACGCCTTGCGTGGGAGTTGGGCTTCGAGAGCGATCCGTTGGACAATCTGGGCCGGCTGCGTGACGAGATGTTGCGAGCAGTGCGCCTCGTCGTGGACACGGGTATCCACGCCGAGCGCTGGACGCGCGAGCAGGCGATCGCCTACATGCTCGACAACACCGGCATGTCGGAAACCGATGTCGTGGCCGAGATCGAGCGCTACTTTGTCGCCCCCGGCCAGGCACTGGCCTACAAAGCCGGCATGCTCGAAATCCTTGCGCTGCGCGAGAAAGCCCGCGCAGCGTTAGGTCAACGATTCGATCTCAAGCAGTTTCACAACGAGATGCTTACGCACGGCGGACTGCCGCTCACAGTGCTGCGCCGCGTGGTGGACAGTTGGATCGAGCGGCGCAAGTCGGTGCCCGGTTAAAGAGATCATTGGATGCACCGCGCGATCCGGGAATGAAGCGAGAGCGCAAGCAGCCACTGACGGTGCTGCGCATCAGCGATCGGTTCGCACGTAATCCCAGTAGTAGAGGCCGTAAATGCCGCGTGCGCGCTCGACGAAGCGGCGCAACGTGTCGGGGCCGGCCGCGGCCATCGCGCACGCGCGCTGCTCGATCGAGCCGTTCGGGTTGGCGCACTTGTAATCCGCGTGCGCGACGCCAGGCGCGAACGCGATCAACGCGAATAATGCAGCGGCGGCAGTGGTGGGTAAGTAGATGCGCTTCATCGCCATTCTCCTTCGGGTTGCACCGCGGCGATCTTGCCTCGCCGCGGTTCGATCGCTGCCCGTTGTCGACGCCGGCAGCCTCGCGTATTCTGGCGCACCCTCGTCAGCGCTGCGCGACGACGACCGGCGCGGCGTGCGCTGTCAGCGGCGCAGTCGTGCCAAGCTCTTGGGCGAGCGCGTCGATGAAATTGCCGGTCGCCACCGTCGCGGCGAGCGCGGCGGCAGCGAAAACGGTGCGCATCATGGGGGACGACGGTTCAAATCGGGGTTGCGACTTGCGGTTCATTTCGGGTTCCTTGGCGCGTCGTTGAACACGGCGCTACTGTGCGCGGCGGTGCCCCCTTCCGTCCTTTGGCCGCCTTAAACGTGGCCTTAAACGTTCTTAAATCAGTCGCCGGCGCGTGGAAGCGGATCCCGGTCGGCGCTATGCTTTAGGCGTCAGACTCGCGAGGAAACGCAATGCCCGATCAATATCGTTTCGCCAGCAGCGAATTGCGGCCTGCCGAACGACAACTGTTGGTTGACGGGACCCCGACGGCGCTCGGCGCACGGGCTTTCGACCTGCTGGTCGCGCTGATCGAGCGGCGCGACCGTGTCGTCGACAAGGCGGAACTCTTCGAAACGGTCTGGCCGGGCCTCGTCGTCGAGGAAAACAACCTGCAGGTGCAGGTGAGCAGCCTGCGCAAGCTGCTCGGACCGAACGCCATTGCGACCGTCCCCGGGCGCGGGTACCAGTTCGTCGCTGCGCTCGCACCCGACGCCGCGAATGGCGCGAGTAGCGGCCGGGTAACGCCGACGAATCCCAACAACCTGCCGCACGCGCGAACCCGCTTCATCGGACGCGAGAAGGCACTCGATGATTGCGCCAGCCTGTTGCGCGACACGCGGCTTCTCACGCTCTCCGGCATCGGCGGTTGCGGCAAGACGCGGCTCGCGCAGGAGCTCGCGCACCGCCAGTTGGGTGAGTTCCCGGATGGCGTCTGGTTCGTCGATCTCGGGCCGGTGCAGGAAGCGCGGGGCGTATCGGCGACGGTTGCCACGACGATGGGAATGAAGGATTTGTCCGACGAGTCACTTGCGCGACTGGCCGAGCACCTGAGGTGGCGCCAGACGCTGGTCGTGCTCGACAGCTGCGAGCACGTGATCGACGCTGCCGTCGAATCGGCGGAGACGCTGCTCGGAAGCTGCGGCGCGTTGAAGATCGTGGCGACCAGCCGGGAGGCGCTCGGCATGGCGGGCGAACAGATCTTCGCGGTGCGCTCGCTGTCGCTGCCCGCGACGACGGACGTGGACGAGATGCAGCGCTCCGAGGCGGTTCGCCTGTTCGTCGATCATGCGCGGCTCGTGCTGCCCGACTTCGCAGTGGACGAGCGCAACGCGGCGGCGATCGCCGAGATCTGCCGGCGGCTCGACGGCATCGCGCTGGCGATCGAGCTGGCGGCCGCGCGCGTCAAGGTCCTGTCGGTCGATGAGATTCGTGTCCGCCTCGACGATCGCTTTCGTCTTCTGACCGGCGGCAACCGTGCGATGCCGCGTCACCAGACGCTGCATGCGACGATGCAATGGAGCCACGACCACCTGACGTCGCGCGAACAGCGGCTGTTCCGCCGGCTTGCCGTGTTCGCCGGCGGTTGCACGCTGCCCGCGGCGGTGGACGTGGCCGGCGATACTGCGGACGAATACGACACTCTGGAGTGTCTGACGGCACTGCACGACAAGTCGCTGGTGATGGTCGACCGCGACACGCAGGCGCAGCCGCGCTACCGGATGCTCGAGACGGTGCGCCAGTACGCGGAGGAACGCCTGACTGAAGCGGGCGAGGGCGACGAAGTGCGCAACCGGCACCTGCTGCACTACGTCGCGCTCGGCGAGCGCGCGACGCCCGACCTGAACGGCCCGCGTCAGGGCGAGTGGTACCTCGCGCTTCACCATGAGCGGGAGAACCTGGTCGCCGCGCACGCATGGTGCGCGCACGCGGCACAAGGCGGCGAGCGCGCGTTGCGGCTGATCGCGTCGCTGTGGGACTATTGGTATGTCACGTCGCAACACGCGAGCGGCTTTAAGCTCGCGCAGTCGGCACTCGACCTCAGCGTCGGCGATCCCGATTCCACCGGCCGCGGCGAGGCGCTGCTTGGGATGTCCTGGTTCGCGCTTCGGCTGGGGTGGTACGACATCGGGCTGTCGTGCGCCGAGCGATGTCTGGCGATCGGGCGCGCTCTCGACGACGCCCACCTCACCGCGGGCGCGCTTGCGATCGCCGGCGGCGGACTCCACGCGACCGGCCAGCGATCGCGCGCCCTGACTTCGTTCAGGGATGCCTATGACACGGCGCATTCCGCGAGCGATACCAAGTACATGGCCACCGCGCTCAACGGCATCGCGGAAATCCATCGCAACAACGGCAATCTCGCCGCCGCGCAGACGTTCTACGAGCAGGCAATCGCGCTCGGGCGTTCGCAGCACGACGCACGCGGGACCGCGGGAATACTGGGCAATCTGACGTGTGTTCTGATCGCGACGGGACAGTTCGATGCCGCGCGCGCAGCCTTCACCGAATCTGTGGCGATGGCGCGCGTGATCGGCAATGAGGGGATGCTGTGTTGTGCACTGGGCGTCGCAGCAGCGCTCGCGGCAGCGTCGACCTGCCATCCGGCCGCGGCGCGGCTCCACGGTGCGTCCCAGGCGCGGCTCGACCAAACGGGAATGCGGCATGAACCGGTCGACGAGGCGTTTATCGCCAGCTGGATCGCGACGTCGCGGGAGGCGATGGGGGCCGCCGCGTTCGACGCCGCCGAAGCGACGGGAAAGGCGTTGAGCTACGACGCGGCGCTGGCGGAGATGGGCCGGCTGCTTCGCGGCGAATAGCAAGTGTTCTCGCGCGTCGGAGGTCAGACTGCGCATCCGTCCGAGCGCCGACCTGCTATCGGCTCATCTGCGTGAAGGCATTGCGAATTGGCGCAATGGAGATCTGCATCACTCCGCCGTATGGCCGATTCAACTCGAGGATGAGGAAGATCGCACCGGCCACGGAGATCGCACCCAGGAAAAGGGCGGTGATAACGGTCGGGTTCCTGAGTGCGAAAAGGCCGAACCCGACGAACAGGACCATAAGCCAGAACACGAGCACCACGAGGAACGGCCAGGAAATCGAGCCCCGCGCCTGCTCGTTCAACAGCAAGCGGGTGTCGCCCATTCCTGCAAGCAGTCGTAATGCCTGACTCTGCATGAACCTCTGGGCGTCCGTCTTCGGCGACAAATTCACAATCCTGTCGAAGAGCTCCGCGGCCTCCTTCTGCGCCTGCAGCGGCCTATCGGTCGCGGCCGCCCGCATGGGTCAAGGAGGCCAGTCCGGGCGATGTCGCCAAGTGGTTGGGACTCGCGCCCGATGCCCCGGGCCTCGTCGCCTGGGATGTCTTCGACGCCGTTCTGACGCCCGGCGACATCATCCTGCTCGTGTCCTGGCGTGACCGGGCCGCGGCTGAAGCCTTCGAGGGCACGGTCTCATTGCACGATGGTGCGAGGCTTCGCCGCGTTCGCGTGGTGCGCGACTACGGCATGTTCGACCGGCGCGAGGCGCCGCAATACTACCCCGACGTCGGAAGCTCGCAACGCCGCTGACGCGGCTTCGTCTTGACGGCAGAGGGCTTCAGGGCGGCCGTCGCGATATCAGGATTCGTCCGTGGGCTTCTGCCACGATGACTCCCTCCTGATTCGTCGCGGTTCCGTCCAGCACGACGATGCCGCCGCCATGCCGTGGCTTGTCCAGCAGGTCCGTGACGATCCACGTCGTCGTCACCGTGTCGCCGGCGCGCACCGGCGCGAGGAATTGCGCGCGGTGCTCGAGGTACGCGATCGCCGTTCCGTGGAAATACATGCCGACGGCTGCGCCCATGATCGACGGACGTCAGCATCCCGTGCAGGATCGGCGTGCCGAAGCGCGTGCCCTTCGCGTATTCGGCGTTCACGTGATGCGGATTGAAGTCGCCGATCAGTCCCGCGCCCATGACGATGTGCGTTTCGGTGACCGTGAGCGCGCTCGCGAACGAGTCGCCGACGCGCAACTCGTCGAACCATTTGCCGCTGCCCTGCAGCGCGCTCGTATGATCCCCACGCTTGCGGCGCTCGCCGCTGCGCTGCCCCTGGGGGGCGGACTTCGCGTCGGCCTCATTCGCCACGCCGTCATCCGCAGCGTCTGCGTGTCGGCCTCCACCCCTGCTCGCGGTCGCGCCCTTCGGGCCTGGGCTTCGCCCCGCTCGCATGGGTGTCCGTCGGGCGGCCCTGCGGCGCTCATGCCGGATGCGCGAGCGGCCGGCGCGCGCGCAGCGTCGCGAGCTCGGACAGGCAAAGCTCCGTAAACGCGATGCCCGCGTAGATCGGCAGCACGAGGATGTTGACGATCGGGATCAGCGACAGCGGTGAAAGCGCAAGGCCGAGACCCAGCAGCCGCATGCGGTTTTCACGCAGCACGATCGCGATTTCGTCGGTGCTCGCATGCTCCGCGAGCGCGTCGTAGCGGAACATCCGCTGCGACAGCCACGCATTGAGCAGCAGCGACACGACGACATAAAGCGGCGGGAAGACGAGCAGCGGCAATGAAAGCAGCCATAGCGGAACGAACACCAGCAACGCGATCGTCGCATTGCGTGCGCTGCCGAGGAACGTGCCTCCGCGCCGTGGCGCCGAGTGCCGGAAAGTGGCGCGCCGCACGGTACGCACGATCACCGGCATCGTCAGCACGGCGATGGCGGTCAATGCGGTTGCGACAGCCAGCGCGGCGAACATCAGCACGGCGACGATCTGCGCCGCGACCCGCTGCCACAGCGACGTTTCGCCGGCGTCGCCAAGCACTGCGAGAGCGCGCCGGTCAGCGGATTCCACGCCATGACGGCGATCGCGATCCATACGATGGCCGCGATCAGCAGCGGCAGAGCGCAAGGGCTGATGATGCGCGCGGTGAACAGGATCGGCAGCGCTCGCCGCAACGCGCCCGCAATGGCAGCCAAGCGATCGCTTCAGACCGAGACGGTTTCGAGCTCGAACCGATCGGTGAGCTCGCTAATGACACGCGTGAATGCGCGATCGATCAGCGGCTCGGCTTCGACCAGCCGCGCGCGATTCGCCGCGGAACTGCTCGGCAAGCGCCTCGGCGGTCATCGACAGCGCGCGTTGGCCCTGGCGATTGGTGAACAGGTAGTTGCCGCGCAACGGGCTGATCCAGGCAAGTTTCGCGAACGAGAGCTGGCCGTCGTCGTCCTCGAATTCGACCCACATCCCGCGATCCATGCTGCGCGCGATCTCGAGATACTCGTCGTCGAGCACCGCGGGGCCCGCTTCGGGCTGCGGCAGGCTCGGCCGGCGCCATCGCCGCAGCGAGCGCTTCCGCGCGCGCGGCTGCTTCCGACGTCGCCGGACGGCCTTCGCCACCTCCGCTTCGGCGCGTGCGGCTTCGGCGACCGCCGCCGTCGGCGAGGCAACGCGTCGGCAAGCGACGGTTTGACCGCGGCCGCATGCGCCTCGACGAGGTTCGCCATGAACGCTTCCCGCTCGCCCGATCCCCAATTCTGTCCGGGAACGCCGGCCGCGAGCCGTTTCAGCAGCGATGGCAGCAGCGCGACGAGATGCTTGCGATCTTCCGGCGTCTTTTTCGGCTGGACGCTCCAGACGAGATCCTCGAGTGTCGCAACGCTCGAGCTCCAGGCGTCGCTGTCTTCGCCTTCACGCAGGTAGATGCCTTCGAGCGTTCCTTGCCATTTCTGGCGCAGGAAGTCCGCGAGGAAGCGCGGAATCGGATAGCTTTCCACGCGCCGCTCGACTTCCGATTTCGCGACGACGCCGGCGAGGTCCTTCCGGTCGTCTTCGTTGATCGCCTCGGCCGTCGTCGCGAAGTTCGCTTCGGCCGCCTGCTCTTCCGTCGCCAGAAACGCCTCGAGTTCGGCGCGCAGCTCGTCGAAAATCCCGAGGTTGTCGCCGAATCCGTCGATGATCCGATGCACGATCCGCTCGATCGTCCGGTAGAGCGGATCGTCCTGCCCCATCGCCGGCGACCAGCCGAGCCCGGCCGCCGCGAGCGCGTTGACGAGCAGCCGCGACGGATGCGTCTTCCTCGCGAAGAATGCGCCGTCGAGCATCGCGACCTTGAGCACCGGTATCTGCAAGCGCGCAAGCAACGCCTTGATGCCGTCCGGGAGGTCGCGCGTCTCGAAAATGAAGTCGAACAGCATCGCGACCATCTCGATCGTCATCGCCTCGAGCTGGTTCGCGCGTTTTCCGAGCGGCGAATCCTGCAGGTCGCGCAGGACGTTGTGCAGCCCCTCCGGTATCCCGGAAAACGCGACCTGCATGCCCTCGACGTCGAAATCCGTCTGGCCTTGCTGCAGGCGCGTCAATCCTTCACGCAATCCCGGCGTCGCGACGATCGGCGCGCCCGGCACGTACCCCGACGGCGTCGGTGGCAACGAAGGCAACACGCGAGTCGGCGGCGCAGGATGGCCGGTCAGCGGAAAGCCGCCATGCGACGCCATGCGGCGGAACATCGCCATCACGTCCATTTCAGGCGGCGGCTGCGAAACCGCCGGCTTTTCATCGGCAGCGCGCTTGCGTTGCGCCGCCGGCTTGCCGCGCGAAGCTCGACGTCCGCACGCTGCCGGGCGGCACGATGCGCAGGTTCGCCAGGTGCCGGTTCACGTCCGCATAGATCGCGGCGACTTCACCGAGCGGCGCCTGGTTCAACTCCTTCAGGATCTGGAACTTGATGCGGCCGTCGGCCTTCAGCTCGCCAAGCGCCTCCGCGAACGCGGTGACGATCGTCGCCGGACCCGAGCGGGTTCGTCGACATTTCGAGGTTCGGCTTGCCGAGCAGGTGACCGATCCCGCGGTTCAGCGTGACCAGTTCCTCGTGGCAGACGTTCTCGACGATGCGCACGATGTTGCCGACGATCACCGTCTCGTCGACCGTATCGAGGTCGATCAGTGCGAGCTTCGTCGCATCGACTTTGGAGAAATCCGCCTTCTCGTCGGCCCGCCCGGAGACGCGTTCCTCGACCTGTGAGCGCAGCCGCTTCTCGAATTCGGCCATCAGGCTCGAGCGATCGGCGATCAATACCTGCCGCGCTTCGAGGAAAAACTGCTGTTCGGTGCGCACCCCCGATTTGCCGGCACGCTCCATCAGCATGTCGCACACGCGATCGAGCAGCGAGGTGAACGACAGGAGCAGCCGATGGACCGTCAGGTCGCGGCAGTCGGCGAGAATTTTCGCCAACTCCCGGGGAATGGGGCGGCGAGCCGGCGCAACACTGGTCGTTACGTTTTGAGGAGGCACGGGCGGAGCGGAAGTGGCATCGACGTCACCAGTTACCAGTGCGCTACCAGCGGCTTCAATGATTTAGTCGTTTTTTTCGGCCAACTCACTCTAGCACGGGGGTGAATTGTATGCCACTTCCAACACCCGTCATGCCTGCCGCGAAAGCTCGGTCCACGCCTTTTCGACACGCTTGAAGGAAACCGGCACCGGAGTCCTCAATTCCTGCGCGAACAGCGACACGCGAAGCTCCTCGATCAGCCACCTGAACGCCTCGAGGCGCGGCGACCGTTGTCCGGCGCGGCGTTCGGCCGCAAGGCGCTCGCCATACCGCGACCACCATTCCCCGACCTGTTTCGCATGGCGGGCATCCCGTTCCGGGTTCTGCGGATAACGCTCGATGCGCCGCGTCAGCGCTTGCAGGTAGCGGGGAACATGGCGCAGTTGCTCCCATGGAGTCGCCGCGAGGAAGCCGGGATAGACGAGCGCGTCGCGCTGCTGCCTGATTTCCGCAGCGAGCATCCGCTGCGAAGCCGGCAGCGCGGCAAGGCGCTGCGACAGCGCCTGGTATTCACCGGCGATCGCCGCCAGCAGCCGTAGCGCGCCGTCGATGACAGCCGGCAGCCGCGTGCGGGCGCGCTTCACCTGCTGCACGAACGCGTCGCGATCGCGCGGGAGCGGGTCGTCGCCGATGAATGCCCGGTCGGCGACCGCAGCGCGCGAATCGTCCTGCAGCCGGTCGAGCGGAACCGCGGCGCGCAGCTGGATGCCGATCGTCGTCCATGCAGGCGCGTTCTCGAGCGTTCGTGCGAGCGCGTCACCGAGCTCGAATCCGATGAGCCGTATGCACGCCCTGGCGCGTCGCAGCGTCGGCCGCGTCGCGCGTATCGAGCAACGTCAGCGCGACGCCGTCCTGCTCGTCGCAGAGCGCCGGATAGCCCGTCAATCGCTGGCCGTCGCGGCGCATCGTCAGCGTCTCGGGCAGTTCGCCGAAGTCCCATTGCCGCAGACCCTTGCGCTCGAACGCCGGTCCCTCGGCGGCAAACGACAGCTGGGCCGCCTCGCGCAGGCTCTCCTGCACGGCCGCCAGGTCGCGATTCATCGCGAGCTCCTCTCCCGCGGCGTCGATGACCCGGACGTTGATCCGCAGGTGCGCAGGCAGGTCCACCGCGTGAAAGACGGCGGCGGGCGGCGCATCGCCGAGCCGATCGTGCAGATAGTCGCGCATCGCATCGATCAACGATTGCCCGGGACGACGCGGTCGCTCCAGGAACTCGGTCACCGTTTCCGGCAAGGGAATCAGCCGATTGCGCCATGCCTTCGGCAACGCCTTCAGGTAATGCGCGACCTTGTCGCGAATCATGCCGGGCACGAGCCACGACAGCGTCGCCTCGTCGACCTGGTTGAGCCGTGCGAGCGGTATCGTCAGCGTGAGGCCGTCGAGCGGATGTCCGGGCGCGAATCGGTATTTGAGCGGAAAGTCCGCACCGGCAATGCGCAGCGTCTCGGGGAACAGCGCCTGCGGTCACCGAAAGCGCCGCATGACGCATCAACGCTTCGCGCGTGAGGAAGAGCCGTTGCGGATGGTTGCGCTCGTCCGTCCTGCGCCAGCGCTCGAACGTCGCGCGCGAGTGAACGTCGTCCGGAATGCGTTCGGAATAGAACGCGGCAATCGCGTCTTCGTCGACGAGCACGTCTTCCCGGCGCGCCTTGTGCTCCAGCTCGGCGATTTCGGCGACCAGCGCGCGATTGTGCGCGGCAAACGGTGCCTCCAGTCCCAGCGCGTCGGCGACGAGCGCCTCGCGAATGAAGACGTCCCGCGCCTCGCGCGGCGCGAGCGCGCCATAGACGATCGGCCGGCGCGGGATCAGCGTCAGCCCGTAGAGCTGGATCCGCTCGCTGGCGACGACTTCGCCGCGCGCCTTGTCCCAATGCGCGTCGAAGTAGTCGCGGTTCACGCGGTCGCCGGCGACCGCTTCGATCCATTCCGGCTCGATGCGGCCCGCGCAGCGCGCAAACAGCCGCGACGTTTGCGTCAGTTCCGCGGCGAGCACCCATTTGGGCGCCTTCTTCGCGAGTCCGGAGCCCGGATGCAGGAAGAATGCGATGCCGCGTGCGCCGTCATACTGGCCGCCCATTGCAGCGGCGGGCTCGGACTTCAGGCCGATGTTGCCGAGCAATCCGGCGAGGAGCGAACGATGGATCGTCGCGTACCGCGCGGCATCGATGTTCGCTGGCAACGTCGACTCGATGGTCCAGCCCGCTTCGGCCAGCACCGCGATCAGCTGCGCGTGCACGTCGCGCCATTCCGTCATGCGCAGGAAAGAGACGAAATGCGCGCGACACGCCTCGACGCGCTTGCGATGCGACAGCGCCTTTTGCGCGGGGCTGTCGAAGAACTCCCACAACGCGATCAGCGACAGGAAATCGGAGCGCTCGTCGCGAAACTGCAGGTGCGCCTGGTCGGCCGCCTGCGCGCGCTCGAGCGGTCGTTCGCGCGGATCGGGAACCGACAGCGCGCTTGCGATGACCAGACCTTCCGCGAGGCAACCGTTTTCGCGCGCCGCGAGCACGATCCGGCCGATGCGCGGATCGAGCGGCAGCTTTGCCAGTTCGCGTCCCGCGCGGCGTCAGCCCGCGATTCGCGTCCACGGCTTCCAGTTCCTGCAGCAGCTGGTAACCGTCCGTGATCGCGCGCGGGGCAGGCGCGTCGAGGAACGGAAACGCGGCGACATCGCCCAGCGCGAGCGCGGCCATCCGCAGTATCACCGCCGCGAGCGAGCTGCGCAGGATCTCCGGGTCGGCGTGCTCGGGCCGCGCGGCGAAATCGGCTTCGTCGAAAAGGCGCACGCAGATGCCGTCCTGCACGCGGCCGCAACGTCCGGCGCGCTGGTTCGCCGCCGCCTGCGCGATCTTCTCGATCTGCAGCAGCGTCGTCTTGTTGCGCACCGAATAGCGCTTGACGCGCGCGAGCCCGCTGTCGATCACATAGCGGATCCCCGGGACCGTCAACGACGTTTCGGCGACGTTGGTGGCGAGCACGATGCGCCGGCCGCGCGACGGCGCGAACACGCGCTGCTGCTCGTCGACGGTGAGCCGCGCGTAGAGCGGCAGTATCTCGATCGCGCTCGCATACGGACGCCGCGCGAGCGCGCGTCGCAGCACGTCCGCCGTTTCGCGGATCTCGCGCTCGCCGGGCAGGAACACGAGGATGTCGCCCGGCCCTTCGCGCCACAGGTCCTCCGCCGCGCGGGCGATCGCCTCCTCGAGTTCTTCTTCGTCGTCCGCTTCGGCGTCTCCCGAACCGAGCGGCCGATAGCGGATCGCGACCGGCCAGGTGCGGCCCGACACGGTGATGACCGGCGCGGGACCGCGCGCCGTTGCGAAGTGTCGGGCAAAGCGCTCGGCATCGATCGTCGCCGACGTGATGATGAGTTTCAGGTCCCGCCGCCGAACGAGCAGGTGCTTCAGATAACCGAGCAGGAAATCGATGTTGAGACTGCGCTCGTGCGCCTCGTCGATGATGATCGTGTCGTAGCGGGCGAGATCGCGGATCGCCCTGCGTCTCGGCGAGCAGGATGCCATCGGTCATCAGCTTGATGTAGGCGTCCGGTCGCGTGCGATCGGTGAAGCGGACCTTGTAGCCGACCGCTTCGCCCGGCGCCGTGCCGAGTTCCTGCGCGATGCGCGACGCGACTGCGCGTGCGGCGATCCGTCGCGGCTGCGTGTGGCCGATGAGCCCGCGCTCGCCACGGCCGGCTTCGAGGCAAATCTTCGGCAGCTGCGTGGTCTTGCCGGAGCCCGTTTCGCCGGACACGATGACGACCGGGTGCGCGCGAATGCTGGCGGCGATCTCCGCGGCGCGCTGCGACACGGGGAGTTCAGGCGGGTAGGCGATGCGCGGCTTGCCCGCGGCGCGCGCGTTGCGTACGGCGAGCGAGCGGTCGACGTCGGCAGCAATGGCTTGCAACGCTTCCGCCGACGCATGGGCGCTGCGCGCGCGCTCGATCCGCGCGCGCAGCCGCTTCTCGTCGGCCGCCATGGCGTCACGCACGCGGGCGAGCAGGCGTTCTGCAGTCGACACTACGGTGCCGGCGCGTGCGCGATATCCCGTTGCAGGTAGCGCGTGAGCCAAACGGCGACGGCGATGGTTGCGATCACATCGACGCCGAACGGCAACCATGCGGCGGATTGCGCGGCCTTGATGGCGCCGGTCATCAGTATCACCGTCGCCGCGAACGCTGGCACGAGCCGGGGGTCGTATCGCAGCAACAGAAGGAGCACGGATGCGGCGGCCATGCCGGCGATCAGGCCGGACACCAGTGCGCCGCCGGGATTGCCTCGACCCTGCACGAGCGCCGCGGCGCATTCGAGCACGATCACGATCACGAGCGCAAGCCACAGCCGCTGCGAGAATCCGCGCGTCAGCCGCGATACCACATAGACGACGAAAAGCTCGACGCTCGCAAAGCTGATGAAGCCGAGTCCCGATAACAGTCCCCCGGCGAGCGGCGATGCCTGCGCTTGCCACGGCACACCGGGCCACACGGGCGCGTCCCGGGTCGCGAGCGCGCTCAATGCAACCTGCAGTCCCACGACAAACGCGCCGGCCGCAACGGCAGCGACCGGGGCGGGCCAGCGCCCGATGCGCCTAAGCGACGGCGTCATCCTTGCGCCGAATGCGCCGACGCCCGCGCACAGCCCGGCGATCAGCGCGCCGAGGAGCGCGGCTGCGATTCCGCCCAGCACCTTGGTCGTCAGTTGCGATGCGAGTGGCTCGGTCGTCGACAACTGCATCGCGACCGCCGGCCATCCGTTGATCGCCGACAGCAGCGCAAAGACAAACGTCACGCCGAGGACAATCCGCAGCAGGCGAGCATCGACGCGGTGCTTGATCCAGCCGATGATGCCCACGATGAATGCGGCCAGTCCGGCGGCGAAGAAGACGACGACGGCGGCCAGCGCAACGACCTGCAATCGATTGTCGCGCTCGCGCTCGGCGCGTGTCCACGTCTCCGGCACGTGCACGAAGCGTCCGGCACCTGCGATTTCGTCGCCGGCAACGGCGACGACGTAACGCGCTTCACCGCCTGCGCCGACGACGATCCGCGGGTCGCCGAAGACGAACGACCAATCGGTACGCGCCGGGCGCTGCTCCTCGTCGGCCGCGACGAGCTTGAGCGGCGACGAATCGACATCGAATCGCGTCTCGAGCGCGCGCTGCGCAAGCGCCAGCGCCGCATCGCGCGTCAAGTGCGCGCCTGCACGCGCCTCGGGCAATGAATGGCTCATCGCGCGGATGCTGCGGTCATCGGCGACCGCAAACCGCCACTCTTCCGCGCGCTCGAGGATATCGCCGCTGAATATCGCATAGCGCACCTCCCAGAACGGCGGTGCCAGCATCGTGCCGACCAGGCGGCGATACGCTTCCGCACCCGCCTCACGCCAGACGAACTTGTGCCAGGCCCACTGTTGCGCATCGTCGCTTGCGAGCTTGACGGTCGCGAACCGCTGCCACTGTGGACCGAGCGTCACGCCCTGCGCGGCCAACGCGGCGTCGGCCGCGGCAATCGCAGTCGCGCGATCGAGGCGCAATGGCGGTACATCGGACTGGAATTGGGCGAACAGCGCCCAGGCCGCTATTCCAGCGACGCCAAGCACGGGCAACGCGCGCTGGAATGCCGACGAGAGGCGGCCGGCGGCCAGCGCACCCGCGGCAGGGGCATCGCTTCGCTGCGCGCCCGCTTGCCACGCCCGGTTCCACAGCGCTTCCGGCAATTCGCGCCATTGGCCCGCCTGCCAGCGGCGCAGCGCGACGACGCCGAGCGGAACGAGCGCTGCGACAATCACCAGGGCCTGCTGGGTGCGCGCACCCGGCGCGTCGACCAGGAACACCGGAATCGAAAACAGCACGAGATCGAACGTTGCATGAAGCAGGATCGTCGGCAGCAGCCCGAAGCGCAGATAGATGAGCGCCCAGACGATCGACGGCAGCAGCAGCTCCACGGGCCGCGAATACGCGGGAAATCCGGGATAGTTCGCGTGTGCGCCCCCGAAGACGAGCGCCTGCAGCACGACAGCGAGCGCAATGCCGAGCGTGCGGTGCCCGTAGCGCGCGCCGATCAACGCGCCGAGCGACAACGGAATGGCGCGAAAGACGCACTCTTCCATGAAACCCGCCTGCAGCGATACGGCAATCGGCGTCAACGCAGGAACCGCCGAACCGAGGATGTTCGGGTCGGTCAGCACTTCGGAGGGCTGCCACCATCCGAGCCAGCGGTTCGTCGCGTAGTAGAACCCCGCGACGAGCGCCAGCTCGAGGGGCACGAACAGATACCCTCCAAGCGTGCGACCCGCCACCTGCGGCGATGCCGCGCCCGCGCGGGACCACAAGCGCCACAACTGCGGATGATGCGCAAATGCGCGGCGCGTCAGGCTTTCCGCCGCCATGAAAACGAGTCCATAGCCGAGACCGCCGGCAACCGCGATCAGCAGCGCCATGCTTCCCTGCTTGGCCCAGAACGTCGCGACCGTTTCCGTCGTGTCCGCACCGAACCAGGCGGTGCTTGACGATGCGAGGGAGCCGAGCGCAAGCAGGCCGCCGACGAGCAACCCTGCCGCGATCGGGGGACGCCATACGAGCCAGTGCTTGCGCGCGAGCCACAGCACCGCGAGGATGCATCCGCCGATGCCGTACAGTACGCCCGCCGAAACGCTGGCAAGGTTGGCGATCAGATTGTTCGCGCTGCGCAATTCCTGGTAGCGGCGCCCGAACGATTCGGGAAGGTGCACGAATGGCGCAATGCCGATCAGCTCGTCTCCGGCGACAACGAGCATCAACCGGATGCGCGCCTCGCCGAGCGGCTCGGGGCGTTCGTACGTGAAGCTGTGATCGACGCGCCCGGCGATCTGCGTTTGCTGCGACTGCTCGAGCAGGCGATAGGGCGCGAGATCGATCCCCCAATCCTCGCGGGCGCGCGTCTCGGCCAGCGTGCGGGCGCTCGCCGCATCGAGCGCCTGCCGCGCGGGATCGCGAACGTAATTCTCCGCAACCCGGCGCGCGAAACCGGCCGCGGTCCCGTCCGGCTGCAGCCGAATGACCACTTCCTCGATCATGCCGAGCGTGAACAACCGCACTTCCCACCAGTAAGGCGAATAACGGTCGCCTTGCGTGAGTGCGGCGAAAGCGGGCTTGCCGCCGCCTTCGAGCTCGACGTAGTTCTGCGTCGTTGCGTCATGCGCGAACCGCGCGGCAAGGCGCGCGCCGCCCGGGGCGAGTTGCAGCCGCGTCGCCTGCGTGCGAGCCGCGGCGAGGGCCTCTTCGCGCGACATCTCGATGTCGAGGTTGACGATCGGAATCGCGAGCGGAAACAGGCGCACCGCGATGACGAGCGCGGCGAGCGACACTATCGCGTAGGTGATCCAGAAGGCAGGCCTGCGGGTGATGCTCCTCACGTCTTGTCCTCGCCGGCGGGAAGCGATAGTCCGCCTGCGGACAAGCGCATGTCCGTTGGCGACACGCCGACGACGCCGCGCGCCGCCAGGTCGGTGAGCCTGGCATCGCCAATACCGAGTCGATCATGCAATACGTGAGCCGTATGCTCGCCGAGGAGCGGTGGCGCCGCAGCGTACGACAGCGGGCTGCCGGACAGCCGCAACGGCGCGCGCACCTGCGGCACGGAGCCTGCAAGCGGGTGCGGAAGATCGAGCTTCATCCCGCGTGCCTGGGTGTGGGGATCGCCGAGGGCCTGGTCGATCCGATTGATCGGACCGCAGGGAATGCCGGCCTGTTCCAGCGCCGCGAGCCATTGCTGCTGCGTGCGCGTGCGCATCACCGCGTCGATCATCGGCACGATCGTATCGCGATGGCGCACGCGGGCGGCGTTGGTTGCAAATCGGTCGTCCGTCATCCATTCGCGCCTGCCAGCGATTTCACAGAAATTGCGGAACTGCCCGTCGTTGCCGACGGCAACGATGACGTGTCCGTCGGCGCATGCGAACACCTGGTAGGGCACGATGTTCTGGTGCGCATTGCCCGCGCGCCGCGGCGCTGCGCCGCTCACCAGGTAGTTCATGTTCATCACGGCCATCATCGCGACCGACGAATCGAACAGGCACGCGTCGATCCATTGGCCCTGTCCGCTGCGTTCACGGTGCGCGAGCGCGGCGAGCAGTGCGACGGAGGTGTACATGCCGGTCATCAGGTCCGTGATCGCGACGCCGGCCTTCTGCGGACCGCCGCCGGGCACGTCGTCGCGCTCACCCGTGACGCTCATGAAGCCGCTCATTCCCTGGATGATGAAGTCGTAGCCCGCGCGGTCCGCGTACGGACCATCCTGTCCGAAACCGGTGATCGACGCATAGACGAGCCGGGGATTGATCGCCGCCACGCGGGGATAGTCGAGGCCGTATTTCGCGAGTCCGCCCACCTTGAAGTTCTCGACCAGCGCGTCCGATTGGCGTGCGAGCGCGAGCACGAGGTCGCGGCCTTCCGGTTGCGTGAAATCGATGGCGACCGACTGCTTGCCGCGATTGCAGGCGAGGTAATACGCGGCTTCGCCTGTGTCGTTGCCGTCGCGATCCTTCAGGAACGGCGGGCCCCACGTGCGCGTGTCGTCGCCCGTTCCGGGCTTCTCGATCTTGATCACCGTCGCGCCGAGATCGGCCAGCAACTGCGTGCACCAGGGACCGGCGAGCACGCGCGAAAGATCGAGAATCGTCAGGTGGGAGAGCGGACCGGGCACGATGCGACGAGGAGCCGCGGCGAGCGGCCGCTGTCGAACATTCTATCGAAGGGTGGCTCGGTGACCCATCGGCACTATTCGGGACGTCGCGATCAGTGCGGAGTCACGAGGTAAAGCGAGCCGCGAGTGGTTGCCGGATCAACCGGGGCGGTGAACCCGTCAGCGACAGGGGTTCGCCCCGGCCCGGCTTAGTCGATCGCCTTGACGAGGTCCTCGACGACCTTCTTTGCGTCGCCGAAGACCATCATCGTCTTGTCCATGTAGAACAGCGGATTGTCGAGACCGGCGTAGCCGGACGCCATCGAGCGCTTGTTGACGATCACCGTCTTGGCTTTGAACGCCTCGAGGATCGGCATCCCGTAGATCGGGCTGCCCTTCTGCTCGGCGAGCGGATTGACGACGTCGTTCGCCCCGAGGACCAGCGCGACGTCCGCCGTGCCGAACTCGCCGTTGATGTCCTCCATCTCGAACACCTGGTCGTACGGCACCTCGGCTTCGGCGAGCAGCACGTTCATGTGTCCCGGCATCCGGCCCGCCACCGGATGGATTGCGTACTTGACGGTCACGCCTTTCTTGCGCAGCTTCTCGGCCATTTCCTTCACCGCATGCTGCGCGCGGGCCACGGCAAGGCCATAGCCCGGAACGATGATCACGGTCTCGGCGTTGCCCATGATGAACGCGGCGTCGTCCGCGCTCCCGGATTTGACGCTCTTCTGCGAAGCATCCGCCGCGACGGCGCCCGGCTCCGCACCGAATCCGCCGAGGATCACGCTGAAGAACGAGCGGTTCATCGCCTTGCACATGATGTACGACAGGATCGCGCCGGAGGAGCCGACGAGCGACCCGGCGATGATCAGCATCGGGTTGTTGAGCGAGAAACCGATGCCCGCAGCGGCCCATCCGGAGTAGCTGTTCAGCATCGAGATCACGACCGGCATGTCGGCGCCTCCGATCGGAATGATGATCAGCACGCCGAGCAGGAACGCGATCGCCGTCATCACGATGTACGGGAACCATTTGGCGTCGTCCGCAGACAGGAAGAACCAGACGCCGAAGCCGATCATCGCGATCGCGAGCGCGAGATTGAGCAGGTGCTGGGCCGGGAACACGACCGGTGCGCTGCGGATGCGTCCGGACAGCTTGCCGAACGCGATCACCGAGCCCGAGAACGTGATCGCGCCGATGAACGTGCCGATGAAGAGCTCGAGCTTGTTGCCGGTCGGGATCGGGACATGCAGTCCGAACGCCGCCGGATCGTGGATCGCCGAGATTGCGATCAGCACGGCTGCAAGCCCGACGAGCGAGTGGAACGCCGCGACGAGCTCCGGCATCTGCGTCATCTGCACGCGGCGCGCGATCACCGCGCCGACCACCCCGCCGACCGCAATCCCGGCGAGGATCATGCCAATGTTCCTCGTGTTCGAGTAGATGAGCGCCAGCGTGACGACGACCGCGAGCGCCATGCCGACGATGCCGAACAGGTTGCCGCGGCGCGCGGTGGAGGGATGCGACAGCCCCTTCAGCGCGAGGATGAAGCACACCGATGCAACGAGATACCACAGCGCGACCTGATTGGCGCTCATCGGCGTGCTCCGTTCGATCCGCCCATCGATGCTTCAGGCGCTACGGGCGCGCTTACCAAGGGCACCTCCATGCGGCGCAGTGTCAATGCTTCACCGGCGGTCTGGCCGCCGGTTCCTTGCGCTTGAACATCTCGAGCATTCGCTGGGTGACCAGGAATCCGCCGAATGCGTTGATCGACGCGAGCACGACGGCGAGCACGCCGACCCAGCCGCCCCAGTCGAATGCCGCCGGCCCGGCGGCCAGCATTGCGCCGACGAGAATGATCGCGGAGATCGCGTTGGTGACCGACATCAGCGGCGTGTGCAGCGCCGGCGTCACGCTCCAGACGACGTGATAGCCGACGAAGATCGCCAGCACGAAGATGATCAGATAGAAGACGATGGGATCGACGGCAGCAGCCATGATGTTCCCTCTCTGCATGCAATCGGTGCGATGTGCGCGCCGTGGCCCGACGCGCAATCGCGTTGGAACGTCGCCGCGGAAAATCGGGTCAGAGATGTATTTCCCGACCTCGTGGGTTGTCTGCGCGTCGTGCCGTGAAACGCATCGTACCGATCGCGCTCATTTTGCTGCGACCGGCTGCCCGTTCTCGCACACGAGCGTCGCCTGCACGATCTCGTCCTCGCGTGCGAGCGCGAACTCGCCCGACTTGACGTCGAGCGACAGCGCCAGGAAGTTCAGCACGTTGCGCGCGTAGAGTGCCGACGCGTCGGCGGCAACGAGCGCGGGAAGATTCGTGAGGCCGACGACCTTCACGCCGTTGCGAACGACGATGTTCCCCGCCTCGGAACCCTCGACGTTCCCGCCCTGCTCCACCGCCAGGTCGACGACGACCGCGCCCGGCTTCATCGCAGCAACGGTGTCGGCCTTGATCAGTTTCGGCGCCGGCCGGCCGGGAATCAGCGCGGTCGTGACAACGATGTCCATCTGCTTGCAACGCTCGGCGATGATCGCCCCCTGGCGCTGCATCCACGCGGGCGGCATCGCACGCGCGTAGCCGCCCACACCCTCGGCGATCTCGCGCTCCTCGTCCGTTTCGTACGGCACGTCGACCCATTTGCCGCCCAGGGACTCGACCTGGTCCTTGACCGACGGTCGCACATCGGACGCCTCGATGACCGCGCCGAGCCGCTTGGCGGTGGCGATCGCCTGCAAGCCAGCGACGCCGACGCCGAGGATCAGCACGCGCGCCGCCTTGACCGTTCCGGCCGCAGTCATCAGCATCGGCATGAATTTGCCATATTCGTTCGCGGCGATGATCACCGCCTTGTAGCCGGCGATGTTCGCCTGCGACGACAGCACGTCCATCGACTGCGCGCGCGAGATGCGCGGCAGGCGTTCCAGCGCGAGGCCCGTGACGCCCGAGCGCGCGAGCGCTTCGATGCCGGCGGCATCGTACGGATCGAGCAGTCCGATCAGCATCGCGCCCCGCTTCAGCGCGGACGCTTCGTCGCCGGTGGGTGCGCGCACCTTGAGCAACAGGTCCGCGCCTAGCGCTTCGTTCGCGCTGCCGATCCGGGCACCCGCCGCCTGATAGTCGGCATCGCGAATGCTGCTGGCCGTTCCGGCCCCCGCTTCGACGACGATGTCGTGCTTGCCGCTCGCCGCGATCTTCTTGACCGTCTCCGGCGTGGCGGCGACCCGCGTTTCCCCCGGGCGCGTTTCACGAGGAATGCCGATCAGCATCTTGTTGTTCCTTGCGGTGGGGTCGATCGGTCGGTCACGCGCGGTGTGACCGCATGGCCGCTATCGTGCCACAAGTCGCTTTTGCGCATTCCCGCGCGAGACGCGCTGCTTCATGATTTCCGGTGTTTAAAACCCGCGCATTCAGATCATCGCGGCGATCGCCTTGCCGACCGCGACCGTATTGGCGCGGCCGCCGATGTCGCCCGTGCGCGGCGCCGATGGATCGGCGAGCGCGCGCTCGATCGCGCTGACGACGGCGCGCGCTGCATCGGGGTGGCCGAGGAACTCGAGCATCATCGCGGCAGACCAGATCTGGCCGATCGGATTGGCAATCCCCTTGCCCGCAATGTCGGGCGCCGATCCGTGCACCGGCTCGAACAGCGACGGATGCGTCCGTTCGGGATTGATGTTGCCGGACGGTGCAATGCCGATCGTTCCGCACACGGCCGGACCGAGATCCGACAGGATGTCGCCGAACAGGTTCGAGCCGACGACGACGTCGAATATCTGCGGACGCTGGACGAAATGCGCGGTCAGGATGTCGATGTGGAACTGGTCGACGCGGATGTCCGGGTATCGCGCGGCCATCGCGCGAAATCGCTCGTCCCAGTACGGCATCGTGATGGAAATGCCGTTCGACTTGGTCGCCGACGTGACGTGCCGCTGCGGGCGCTTCGCCGCGAGATCGAACGCGAATTGCAGGATGCGGTCCACGCCCTTGCGCGTGAATACCGATTCCTGGAACACGATCTCGCGCTCCGTTCCCTCGAACAGCCGGCCGCCGACCGACGAGTATTCGCCCTCGGTGTTTTCGCGCACGACGACGAAGTCGATGTCGCCGGGCTTGGCGTTCGCGAGCGGCGTCGCGATGCCGGGCATCAGCCGGCATGGCCGCAAGTTGACGTACTGGTCGAACCGGCGGCGGAACTGGATCAGCGATCCCCAGAGCGACACATGGTCGGGAACCGTTGCGGGCCAGCCGACCGCGCCGTAGAAGATCGCTTCGAACGACGACAGCGTCTCGAACCAGTCTTCCGGCATCATCCGGCCGGTGCGGGCGTAGTAGTCGCAGCTCCAGTCGAAATGCGCGAATTCGAGCGTGATGCCGAACCGCGCCGCCGCCGTCTCCAGCGCGCGCAAGCCTTCCGGGACCACTTCCTTGCCGATGCCGTCGCCCGGGATGACGGCGATCCGATGCGTTTTCATCCGATCCCCCTCGTGGAACGCCGATTATAGGGGTCGTGGCGACATCGTCCCGCACCGGCCCGGCCTCATCCGTTCGTACGATCGCGCCCGGTCGGGTCGGCGGCCTACGCTTCGTCCGGCGGATCCTCGTACAACCGCGCAGGAGGTTCGAATGGGCGAGCGTCGTTTCTGGATTGGCGTCATATCGCAGGATCACGTCGAAGCCGCAGTCGCGAATGGCTTCGTGCAGTTGAGCCATGGCAAACCGCAACCGCTCGAGCGAATGCAGCCCGGCGACGGTTTCGTGTTCTATTCGCCGCGCACCACCTACCCCGCGGGCGTGCCGCTGCAGGCCTTCACCGCAATCGGCCGCGTGGCGGAAGGCCCGATCTACGAGGCGAACGGCGCGGAGCAGGACCCGGCGTTTCGGCGTGCCGTCGTGTATCTCGACGCGACGGCCGCGCCGATCAAGCCGCTGCTCGAGCGCCTGACGTTCATCCACAGCAAGAAGCATTGGGGCGCGGCGTTTCGCTTCGGCCTCGTTCGCGTGCCGCGTGCGGACTTCGCGGCAATCGCGTTGGCAATGGGACGCGATCCCGACGCCGACTTCGCATGATCGGCGGGGCTTGCGGGCCGATGGGGCGTTCGCGGCACGCTACAATCGCGGTCCTCGCGAACGCCGCGCAGGCGTTTCGCCGAAGCCTCGAACGTGCCGTCTTCATCCTCCGCACCGCATACACGGGCGATCGCGCTCATGATCATCGCGGCCATCTGCTGGTCGTCGGGCGGCTTCCTGGTCCGCCAGCTCTCGATCGTCAATGCGTGGGAAATCGTGTTTTGGCGCAGCGCGTTCATGACGGTCTTCGTTGCCGGTGTGCTGGCCGTCATTCATCGGCGTGCAATGCCGCGCGCCGTTCTCGACGCCGGCGTCCCCGGCCTGCTGGCGGGCGCATTCCTCGCGGCCACGTTTTTCTTTTTCATCGGTTCGCTCACGCGCACGACGGTCGCCAACACGAACATCCTGATGAGTGTGTCGCCGTTCCTGGCGGCGCTCGCAGCGCGCGCGATACTGAAGGAGCCGGTGCCGCTGCGAACCTGGATCGCCATGCTCGTCGCATTCGCGGGCATCGTCGTCATGTTTGCGCAGTCCGCCGACGCAGGCCGCCTGACCGGCAATCTGCTGGCGCTCGGCGTGTCCTGCTGCTTCGCCGCGCAGCTCACGGTGCTGCGCAAGTTCCACGCAACCGTCGACATGCTGCCGCAGGTCATGATCGCGGGCATTCTTTCGTCCTTCCTCGCCGTCTTCCTCGCACCGCCGTTCGCCGCGACGCCGCGCGACCTTGCAATCCTCGCGATCATGGGATGCGTGCAGCTCGGTACCGGCTGCCTGCTCGCGACGGCGGCCTCGAAGCATCTGTCGGCCACCGAGCTCGGCTTGCTTGCGCTGCTGGAACCGATCCTCGGCCCGATCTGGGTCTGGGTATTGATGAGCGAGCACCCGGGCACTGCGACGCTCATCGGTGGTGCGATCGTGCTGGCCGCCGTGTTCGCGAACGAAGCATTCGCCGCCTGGCGCGGCCGCACCCCCGCGGTGGCTGTGCTCGGGAGCGCGCCGCGACATTAGCACAGCACCGCTCCGGCATGCGGTGTGCGCCGCCTGCACGCAAGCGCTGGGCTATGATGCGATTCCGCCAATTGCGCCACACCGATGAAGCAGACATTCCTCGATTTCGAGCAGCCGATCGCAGAGCTTCAGCAGAAGATCGACGAGCTGCGTTACGTCCACGAGGATTCGGCCGTCGATATATCGGACGAGATCACGCGGCTGACGAAGAAAAGCCAGCAGCTGACGAAGGACATCTACAGCAAGCTCTCCGCATGGCAGATCGCGCAGGTCGCCCGCCATCCGCAGCGGCCGTACACGCAGGACTACATCAACGGCATGTTCAGCGAGTTCCGGGAGCTGCATGGCGACCGTACGTACGCGGACGATCCCGCGATCATCGGCGGACTCGCGCGCTTCAATGGCATCCCCTGCATGGTGCTCGGCCAGCAGAAGGGCCGTGACACCAAGGAGAAAATCCATCGCAACTTCGGCATGCCGCGGCCCGAGGGCTATCGCAAGGCGTTGCGGCTGATGAAGCTCGCGGAGAAATTCGGCCTGCCGCTCTTTACATTCGTCGACACGCCCGGCGCCTATCCCGGCATCGGCGCCGAGGAGCGCGGCCAGTCGGAAGCGATCGGCCGCAGCCTCTACGAAATGGCGGGCCTTTGCGTGCCGATCCTCGTGACCGTCATCGGCGAAGGCGGCTCGGGCGGCGCGCTCGCGATCGCCATCGGCGACATCACGCTGATGCTGCAATACGCGACCTACTCCGTCATCTCGCCCGAAGGGTGCGCATCGATCCTGTGGAAGTCGGCGGATCACGCCGCGGAAGCAGCCGAAACGCTCGGCATCACGGCCGCGCGACTGAAGCAGCTCGGGCTTGTCGACAAGGTGCTGGCCGAGCCGCTCGGGGGTGCGCATCGCGACCATGCGGCGATGATGGTGACGCTCAAGAAAGCGCTGACGGAAGCGCTGCGCCAACTGCAGGAGCAATCGATCGAGGCGCTGGTCGAGGCGCGTGAAGACAAGATCCTGGGCTATGGCCGGTTCAAGGAGATCCCCGCCGGGTGACGCGATGTCGCACGCGGCCGTCGCGGCCGCGGGTGACTCCATTGCCGCCTCGTCGACCGGCGAGCTCCGCGCGGCCGTCATCCGTTCGCTCGCCAGGGCGTTGCCGAATGGCGGGCGGATCGCCGTCGCGCTGTCCGGCGGACGGGATTCGGTCGCATTGCTCGACGCCGCACTCGCGATTGCGCCGCAAGCGCGCTTTCACGTGACCGCATTGCATGTCGATCACGGATTGTCGGTCAACGCGGCACAGTGGTCGCGGTTCTGCAGCGAGCTCTGCGCGGCGCGTGCCGTGCCGTATCACGTGCGCAGCGTGCGCGTGGAACGCGGGGCTCGCATCAGCGTCGAAGCGGCCGCGCGTACTGCCCGCTACGCGGCGCTCGGTGAGCTGGCGCGCGAGCAGGCCGCGGCGGCGGTACTGCTCGCGCATCATGCCGACGACCAGGCGGAGACGCTGCTGCTGCAACTCTTCCGTGGCGCGGGTCCGCGCGGTCTCGCCGCAATGCCCGACGCGCGTCTCGAACGCGGTGTCTGGTGGTTGCGGCCGTTGCTCGCAGTGCCGCGCCGGCTGATCGAGGACTACGCGATGCAATGCGGGCTGCGCTACGTCGACGACGACACGAACCTCGATTCGCGCTACCGCCGCAATGCGCTGCGCAGCACGGTCGTGCCGGCGTTGCGCGCCATCGCGCCCGGCTATCCGGCAACGCTCGTGCGCGCGGCGCAGTTGCAGGCCGACGCTGCCGAACTGCTGGACGAGCTCGCACGAATCGACGCAGGCGACGATCATGGCGCCGATTGGGTCGATTGCGCGATCTTCGCCCGGCTCGACGGCCCTCGCGCACGGAATGTCTTCCGCTGGTTCCTTCGCGCGCAGGGACTGCCGGCGCCATCGTCGGCCCGGCTGGCGGAGATCGTCCGACAACTGGCGGGCGCCACTCGCGACTCCCGCCTCTCGATCGCGCATGCAGGCGCGCAACTCGGCGTTCACCGCGGGCGCGTCGTCATCCATCGCCCGATGGACGAGACGTTCGCGCGCGAGTGGGACGGGGCCGAATCGATCGTGCTGCCGCACGGGACGCTCGTGCTCAAACGCGAGCAAGGTGCCGGCATCGCCGCACGTCACCTTGCCGCGTCGAAGGTAACGATCCGCAGCGGTGCAAACGGCGAGCGATTGCGAATGCCCGGTCGCGCGGGGCCTCGTCATGTCGCGGAACTGATGCGCGAGGCGGGCATCCCGCACTGGGACCGGCTGGCGCTGCCGCGCGTCTATTGCGACCAGTCGCTCGCCGCAGTCGCGCCGCTCGGTGTGGATGCGGCTTTCGCCGCTGCGCCCGGTGAACCGGGGGTCGCGGTGGACTGGCATCCCGTGCGGGCTGAAGCGTCGTCACCGTCGAGCGCGCCGTGAGCAAAGCAAACAAATCTGCTGCGGTCATTGAGGACACGAACACTGTCCCGGTGGGATATCGCCAGGCCCTGGTGACGGCCATCGCGCTGTTGTTAAGCCTTTCCATCGCGTTCCTGCGATTCTGGAGCTTCGAGGCGCCTGGGTCCTGGACTGCGGCGTCGACCGGCGCAGCCATCCTGACCGGCGCGGGGATCGTGCTGCAACTGAGCGCATTGTTTCGGGCGCTCGATGTTCGCGACGAGATCGTGAAGCGCTACCGCGTGACCGTGCGATTCTTTTTCGTGGGTACGGTGATCGTGATCATTGGCGCCACCCTGTCGTCGATCATCCTGGCCATCGAAGGCGGATGATTTCGCGGGTCATCTGAAGGTCGTGCGGCCTTCCCGAATTGATCTTTGCGTGTTCTTCCGGCACGGCGCGGGAGGAACGAGCCTTGGAGTGCCCCGTCCAAGGCTGCCCGCGAGGTCGTCGCATGGTACAATTATGGGTTATTCGCCTTAATCTCGTTGGAGCCGGAAATGGCGGTTGAACGCACGCTTTCGATCATCAAGCCCGACGCCGTGGCCAAGGGCGTCATCGGCGAGATCTACGCCCGGTTCGAGAAGGCCGGACTGCGAATCGCCGCAGCGAGGATGATCTGGTTATCCCGCAGGGACGCCGAAGGCTTTTATGCCGTCCACAGCGAGCGGCCGTTCTTCCGCGACCTGGTCGACTTCATGACAACCGGCCCGGTGATGATCCAGGTGCTGGAAGGCGACAACGCCATTGCGAAGAACCGCGAGCTGATGGGCGCGACCGACCCGAGGAAAGCTGCGTCCGGCACGATTCGCGCCGATTTCGCGCAATCAATCGATGCGAACGCGGTCCATGGCTCGGATGCGCCCGAAACCGCCGAGCAGGAAATCGCGTATTTCTTCCCGGCCCACACGATCTACCCGTGCTGAACCGGCTGTCGACGCCGCCGCGCCACCCGTCGTTCCGATGATCAACCTGCTCGACCTCGATCCGGCGCAACTCGCCCACTGGTTGTCTGAACGTGGCCAGAGGCCGTTTCGTGCGCGTCAGGTCTCGCACTGGATCCACCAGCGTTTTGCGGCCGATGTGCAGTCGATGAGCGACCTCGCGAAGCCGCTGCGCGGCACGCTCGAGGCCGAGGCGGAAGTTCGCGCGCCCGTAGTGCTGCGCGACACGACGGCAAGCGACGGCACGCGCAAATGGCTGCTCGACGCGGGAAGCGGCAACGCGGTGGAAGCGGTCTACATCCCGGAGGACGACCGCGGCACGCTGTGCATTTCATCGCAGGCGGGATGCGCGCTCGACTGCGCGTTCTGCGCGACCGGCAAGCAGGGTTTCAATCGCAACCTGTCGACCGGCGAGATCGTCGGGCAGCTGTGGCACGCGAACCGCACGCTGCTCGCCGACGGGTTGCAGGCGCCGTGGATCGAAGCGGGCCGCGCGCCGATCACGAACGTGGTGATGATGGGCATGGGCGAGCCGTTGGCGAATTTCGACAACGTCGTGGCTGCGCTGAAGCTCTTTCTCGACGACAACGCGTACGGACTCTCGCGCCGGCGCGTGACGCTGTCCACGTCCGGACTCGTGCCGTCGATCGATCGGCTGCGCGATGAATGCCCGGTCGCGCTCGCCGTATCGCTGCACGCTCCGACCGATGCATTGCGCGACCGGCTCGTCCCGATCAACCGCAAGCATCCGCTCGCGACGCTGATGGCCGCGTGCCTTCGTTATCTCGAGCGCGCGCCGCGCGACTTCGTCACGTTCGAGTACGTGATGCTGGACGGCGTCAACGACCAGCCGGCGCACGCCGAGGCGTTGATCGCGCTCGTTCGCGACGTGCCGTGCAAGCTCAACCTGATTCCGTTCAATCCTTTTCCGGACACCGAGTTCATCACGAGCCCGCGCGAGCGCATCCGCCGGTTCGCGCACGCATTGCAGGATGCGGGCATCGTCGCGACCATTCGCAGGACGCGCGGCGAGGACATCGATGCCGCCTGCGGCCAGCTCGCGGGACAGGTGCACGACCGCACGAAACGGCGACTCGCGACGCGAATCCCGCTCGCCGTCGCGCGCTGAATCGCATCGCCCACCGATTGGCTCGATGAAACGCCTGTTGCTGCCCCTGTTCGTAGCCGGCACGCTGACCCTCGCGGGCTGCGCATCGAAGTCGAACACTCAGCCGCAGTCCCCGCCCCCGGACACCTCGCCGATCAAGGCGCAGGAAGCGACGCCCCAGCAACGGGCAGTGATCCGCACCGAACTTGCGGCCGGCTATTACGAGCGCGGGCAGATGGACGTCGCACTCGAGGAACTCGGCGCGGCGAAGGCGCTCGATCCCGCGTATCCGAAGCTCTACAACATCTACGGCCTCGTCTACGCGATGCTCGGCGATCGCGAAAAGGCGGAAGAAAATTTCAAGCAGGCGATTGCGCTCGCGCCCGGCGATTCGGAGATTCGCGCGAACTGGGGCGCCTATCTGTGCGCGACCGGCCGCCCGCGCGAAGCGCTGACCGAGTTCGAGCAGGTGTTGCGCGACCCGCTTTACAAGTCGCCCGAGATTCCGTTGATCAATGCCGGCAAGTGCAGCGTCGCGCTCGGGCAGACCAAGAACGCCGAGGAGTTTTTTCGTCGCGCCCTCGGCGCGTCGCCGGGGAACACCGTCGCCGCCTACAATCTCGCGCTGCTCGCGTACCGTGAAGCGCGCATCGGCGAGGCGCGCGCGTGGATGCGCCCGGTGATGCAGCAGTCGTCGCCGCCGCCGGAAGCGCTGTATCTCGGCCTGTGCATCGAGCGCAAGCAGGGCGACCGCGAAGCCGAGCGGTCGTATGAATCGCAGCTTCGCAACCGCTGGCCCGATTCGCCGGAGGCCAAGGCGATTGCCGGTGGAACGTGCGAGTGACGAATACGATCGACTCCGAAGCAGCCGCGGCCAGCGCGGGGCCGGGCCCCGCCACGGCAGGAAGGAAGCTGAGAGCCGCACGCGAGGCCGCGGGACTGTCGCTCGACGCCGTTGCGCAGCAGTTGAAACTCGCGCCGCGGCAGGTGAAGGCACTCGAGGACGATGACTTCCAGCGCCTCCCCGGCCGTACGTTCGTCCGCGGGTTTGCGCGCAACTACGCGCGATTCGTGCAACTCGACCCGGATGCGGTGCTCGCGCTGCTGCCGGGTCCGGAACATGCGCCCGCGCTCGAGCGGCCGACGCTTGCCGCTGCGCGGCGTCCGATGGGCGAAATTCCGGTCGATCGTGTGTCGAGACCTTCCGCGGCGCGCTGGCTGTTTGCGCTGCTGCTGGCGGTCATCATCGCGGCGGCGGGCTACTACGAATACACGCGCCAGCAATCGGGGGCGCGGCGCGATCCAGATCCCGGCGCAGGTGCGGGCAGCACAGCCACGCCTGCCCGCCCGCCCCGCTCGACGAGTGCGTCGGGCACGGCGCCCGGCACGACGACGATGACGCTCCCCAATCCCGTGTCCGAATCGCCGCCGTCAGCACCCACGGTGGAGGGCAAGGAAAGCGCGGCCGCCGCCGGGGCAACCAGTGTCGCAACCGCCGAGCCGGGCGGCGGCGCGGCCGCGACAACGGCCAGCGGAGCGCTCGTGCTCGCGTTCCGGGGCACGTCCTGGGCGGAGGTGAAGGACGCCAACGGCCGGGTGATCCTGCAAATGACGGGCGGTCCCGGCATGACCCAGACGGTTTCGGGCACGCCGCCTTACGAACTCGCGCTCGGCAACGCACCCGAAGTCACGGTGACGTTTCGCGGCCAGTCGCTCGACCTCGCGCCTTACACGCGCGGCAGCGTCGCGCGGGTCGCGCTCAAGTGATCGCGATGACCGCCGGCAGGCGGACCGCGTAATTTCCGAAGGCAGGCAAAGCTGATGGCAACGGCACTGCAGGCCGTGCGCGGCATGAACGACGTGCTTCCCGACGAAGCGGCGACGTGGCAGCGCTTCGAGGACACGGCACGCAGCGTGTTCGAGCGCTACGGTTATCGAAACCTGCGCGTGCCCATCGTCGAGCCGACGCCGCTATTTGTTCGGGGCATCGGCGAGCACACCGACGTCGTCGAGCATGAGATGTACACGTTCGAGGACAAGCTGAACGGGGAGAGCCTGACGCTGCGTCCCGAAGCGACCGCGGGCATCGTCCGCGCGTCCATCGAGCACAGCCTGATCTATGAGCGGCCGCTGCGCGCATGGACTTCGGGGCCGATGTTCCGCCACGAGCGTCCGCAGAAGGGCCGTTATCGCCAGTTCCACCAGCTCGACGTCGAGGCGCTCGGGTTCGGGGGACCCGACGTCGACGCGGAACAGATCGTCATGCTGGCCCGCCTGTGGCGTGCACTGGGTCTTTCCGGAATCACGCTCGCGATCAATTCGATCGGCGATGCCAGCGAGCGGCGCACGCATCGCGCGGCGCTGATCGGGCATTTCGAGCAGCACCGGGCGCTTCTCGACGACGACGCGCAACGCCGGCTGCACACGAATCCGCTGCGCATTCTCGACAGCAAGAACCCGGCGCTGCAGGAGATCATCGCCAATGCGCCACGACTCGTCGACGGTCTGGGCGGCGAATCGCGGGCGCACTTCGATGCGTTGCAATCGCTGCTCGCCGAAGCGGGCATCCCGTACACGGTGGATCCACGGCTCGTGCGCGGACTCGACTACTACAACCGGACCGTGTTCGAATGGATCACGGACGCGCTCGGCGCACAGGGCACCGTCGCAGGCGGTGGACGCTACGACGGACTGTTCGAGGCGCTCGGCGGAAAGCCGACGCCCGCGTGCGGCTTCGCGATCGGCGTCGAAAGGATGGTCCTGCTGCTGCATGCGCAAGGCGGCGTGCATGCCGCGGTGCCGGATGCCTATGTCGTGCATGCGGGCGAGCGGGCGGCGAAATTCGCCCGTCGCATTGCGGAGACGTTGCGCGATCACGGCGCTTCGGTCGTGCTGCATGCGGGCGGCGGCAGCTTCAAGTCGCAAATGAAAAAGGCCGATGCGAGCGGCGCGCACCTCGCGCTGATCGTCGGTGACGACGAAGCGGCGGCGCAAACCGTCGCGATCAAGACGCTGCGCAACGGCGGCGACCAGGTCTCGGTTCCCATGCACGATCTGGTCGCGCGCTTCGCGGCCCTGAACATTTCGAAGGACGAATATGGCTGTCTATGACCTGGAAGAGCAGGACCAGATCGACGATCTGAAGGCGTGGTGGGCGCGTTACGGCGGAGCGATCACGGTCGGGCTCGTGCTGGGCCTGCTCGTGATTGCCGGGATCCAGGGATGGCGCTGGTGGAACGGCAAGCGCGCCGAAGATGCATCGGTGCTCTATACGGCGGTGAGCGAGGCGGCGCGCGCGAAGGATGCCCCGAAGGCGAAGGACGCCGTTGCGCAGATCACCGACCGCTACGCCGGCACCGCGTACGCGCCGCGTGCCGCGCTGCTGTTCGCGAAGATGCTCTACGACAGCGGCGATCGCGAGGGCGCGAAGGCGCAATACGCGTGGACGGTCGAGCATGCGAAGGAAGAAGAGTTGCAGGCGATTGCACGCTACCACCTCGCGCAGGTGCAGATCGACGAAAAGCAGTTCGACGCAGCGCTCGGCACGCTCGATGTGAAGCATCCGGCGTCCTTCGACGGCATGTTCGCCGATTTGCGCGGCGATGCGCTCGCCGCGGCGGGGCGTGCCGCCGACGCGCGCAGCGCGTACCAATTGGCGCTCGAGAAGCTCGATCCGAAATCGCCGTATCGCAGTTACGTCCAGGTCAAGCACGACGCGCTCGGCGGCATCGCCAAGGCGTCCGGCTCGGCGGTTCCCGGCCCGGCACCGGCTGCCGGGACAAAGGTGGATGCAACCGCGCAGAAGAGCGATGCCGCAGCGAAGAATGCGCCTGGCGCGGTATCCGGCGGAGCGCCGAAATGACGTTGAGGTTTTGGCGCGCGCTCGGATGCGCGCTCTTCGCAGCGATGATGTCCGCCGGTTGTGCAAGCCTGTCGCAGTCCCCGTTGACGTCGTGGATGAGCTCGATTCCGGTGCCGTCCTTCGCATGGCTCACCGGGCAAAGCAATAAACCGGGCCCGCTGCCGGCGCTGAACGCGTCCGTCACGCCGCGAATCAACTGGCAGCAGAACGTCGGCAAGGCGCGGCCGGGCATTGCGCCGGCCGTTACGCCATCCGGCCTCTACGCTGCCGCCGCGGACGGCACGTTGATGCGGCTCGATGCGGCGACCGGCCGCGTGGTCTGGCGGGTGAGCGCCGGACGCGCGCTGTCGGCGGGTCCGGGTGCCGGCGAATCGCTGGTCGTCGTCGGGACCGACAAGGGTGACGTCCTCGCGTTCGACACGGATGGCAAGGCGCTCTGGACGGCGCATGTATCGAGCGAAGTCATCGCGCCGCCGCGCGTGTCCGACCAGGTGGTCATCGTATTCTCGGGCGACGGCCGCATCTACGGATTGGGCGGAGCGGACGGCAAGACGGTGTGGGTTCATCAGCGGACCAATCCGCCGCTCACCGTTCGCAATGCGGCGGGCGGCGTCGTCTCGCGGGGCGGGCTGCTCGTCGGCACGGCCGGGGGACGGCTGCTCGCGATGGACGCGCAATCGGGGACGATCGCCTGGGACGGCACCGTCGCGACGCCGAAAGGCGCGACCGAACTGGAGCGCATCGCCGACGTGACGAGCCTTCCCTATGTCGACGACAGTGCGGTTTGCGCCGCCGCGTACCAGGGCCGCGTCGCGTGCTTCGATATCCTGCGCGGCACGTTGCAGTGGTCGCGCGATGTGTCGAGCCTCGCCGGAGTCACCGCGGATGCGACGCGGTTGTACGTCGTCGACGACAAGGGGACCGTGCAGGCGTTCGACCGGAGCAACGGCGCATCCGTCTGGAAGCAGGACGCCCTCGCGAAGCGGCGCATCGGCGGGCCGCAACTGATCGGCGATGGCATCGGCGTCGTCGACGTCGAAGGCTACCTGCATGTGCTGTCGCGCAGCGACGGCTCGTATGTCGGACGCCTGGCGACCGACGGCAGCCTCGCGACGACGCAGCCTTTGGCGTTGGGCGGCGGCATCGTCTGGCAATCGGAAAAAGGCACCGTGTACTCAGTGTCGGAGCGGTGATTGCTGCCGACCATTGCCCTTGTCGGTCGTCCGAACGTCGGGAAGTCGACGCTGTTCAATCGCCTCACGAAGACACGCAACGCGCTCGTCGCTGACATCCCCGGCCTGACGCGCGATCGCCATTACGGCCGCGCACGCGCCGGCGAGCGCGAGTTTCTCGTCGTCGACACCGGCGGCTTCGAGCCGGTTGCAACATCCGGCATCCTGTTCGAGATGGCGAAGCAGGCCAAAGCCGCCATCGCCGAGTCCGACACCATCGTGTTCATCGTCGACGCACGCGCCGGCGTCGCGCCGCAGGATCGAGCGATTGCCGAGCTGCTCCGCAAATCGGGACGGCACGTAATCCTCGCGGTCAACAAGGCGGAAGGAATGCCGCCCGAGCGCGCCGTTGCCGAATTCCACGAGCTGGGCCTCGGCGAGCCCTTTCCCATTTCGGCGGCGCATGGCGAAAACGTTCGCGACCTGATCGACATCGCGCTCGAGCAAAGCGCTGCGGCGCCCGATGACTCGGCGGCCGATGGCGACGACACGGGCGAGCGGCGAATCAAGGTCGCCGTCGTCGGACGGCCCAACGTCGGCAAGTCGACGCTCGTCAATGCGCTGCTCGGCGAAGAGCGCGTCATCGCGTTCGACGAGCCCGGCACCACACGCGACGCGATCCACCTCGATTTCGAGCGCGGCGAGCGCCGCTATACCGTCATCGATACCGCCGGCGTCCGCCGCCGCGGCAAGGTCAGCGAAACCGTGGAGAAATTCTCGGTCATCAAGACGTTGCAGGCGATCGAGGACGCGCATGTGGTCATCCTGCTGGTCGACGCCGAAGCGGGGATCACCGAGCAGGATGCGCATCTCGCGGGCCACATCCTCGAGGCGGGACGCGCGCTCGTGGTCGCCATCAACAAGTGGGATACGGCGGACACCGAACAGCGCGCGAGCGTCAAGCGCGACGTCGAGCGCAAACTGGGATTTCTCGCGTTCGCCGAACAGCACTTCGTCGCCGCACGCGAAGGCCATGGCGTCGAGGCGCTGCTGCGGTCCGTCGACCAGGCGTACGCCGCCGCAATGGCCAAGCTGTCGACGCCGCGGCTGACGCGCACGCTGCAACTCGCGGTGCTGCGACAGCAGCCGCCGCGCACCGGGGTCGTGCGCCCCAAGATGCGTTATGCGCACCAGGGCGGCATGAACCCGCCGCTCGTCATCATCCACGGCTCGGCGCTCGCTCACGTGCCGGACGCCTATCGCCGCTTCCTGGAACATTTTTTCAGCGATGCGTTCAAACTGCGGGGCACGCCCCTTAGGATACAATTCAAGACAGGCGTCAATCCCTACGCGGAATCCATCGCACGCCGCTAGCAGGTCGATCAAGCGTCATGACTTGCACGAACCCGCAGGCCGCCGCCGGGCTGCGAGTCGAAGCCAAAGATGCGGAATAACAAGCGCGGAGCTCATCGATGAGCAACAAAGGGCAAATGCTACAAGACCCGTTTCTCAACATCCTGCGCAAGGAGCACGTGCAGGTTTCCATCTATCTGGTGAACGGCATCAAGCTCCAGGGGCAGATTGAATCGTTCGACCAATACGTCGTGTTGCTCAAGAACACCGTCACGCAGATGGTGTACAAGCACGCGATTTCCACCGTCGTGCCATCGCGGCCGGTTGCGATGCCGCATCAGAATCACCACGAAAGCGAAACCTGACGCCGGCCGCGTTCGCGCGGCGCCTGCGCACCGGGTCGCGGTCCTGTCGCGGGCCGGCGAACGTCCGCCGTCGCCCGCCGAGGTTGCCCGCGTCTGCAATGAGCGCCGCCGGGCCGCCCCAAGGCGCGAACAGCGCCCCCTTCGGGGGCAGCGCAGCGGCGACAGCCGCAAGCGTGGGGGTACACCAGTGACCTCCTCGCTCGTGCGCGCCGGCTGACTGCCGATGTTCGAGCGCCCTGCCACCGGCGACAAGGCGTTGGTCGTCGCGCTCGATTTCGGGCGCACGGACCATGCCGAGCGCCTAGCCGAGATTTCGGCGCTGGCGACCTCGGCCGGCGCAAAGGTCGTGGGCAATCTCGGTGGCCGGCGTACGCGGCCGGATCCCGCCTTCTTCGCAGGACGCGGCAAAGTCGACGAAATCGCCGTGCAACGCCGCGAGTCCGAGGCCGACCTCGTGATCTTCGACCACACGCTTTCCGGCGTGCAGCAGCGCAACCTCGAGCAGGCGCTCGAATGCCGGGTCGTGGATCGCGTGAGCCTGATCCTCGACATATTCGCGCAGCGTGCGCGAAGCGCGGAGGGCAAGCTGCAGGTCGAGCTGGCGCAGTTGAATCACATGGCGACACGGCTCGTGGGCGGCTGGACGCACCTCGAGCGTCAAAAAGGCGGCATTGGCTTGCGGGGCCCCGGTGAAACGCAGCTCGAAACCGACCGGCGCCTGATCACGCAGCGCGTCAGGCTCCTGCGCGAACGGCTGCGGCGTGTCGCACGCAGCCGCGCGACACAGAATCGCGCGCGCCGGCGCGCGGCAGTACGTACCGTCGCGCTCGTCGGCTATACGAACGCCGGCAAGTCGACATTGTTCAATCGCCTGACCGCCTCCAAGGTGTTCGTTGCAGACCAATTGTTCGCGACACTCGATACGACGCTGCGGCGGCTGCACGTGCCGGCTGCTGAAAACATCGTCGTGTCGGACACGGTCGGGTTCATCCGCGATCTGCCGCACGACCTCGTCGCAGCGTTTCGGGCAACGCTCGCGGAGGCGGCCGATGCCGATCTGCTGCTGCACGTGATCGACGCGAGTGTGGACAATCGTGACGACCAGATCGAGGCCGTCGATGCATTGCTCGGCGAAATCGGCGCAGCCGACGTGCCGCAGATCCGCGTGCTGAACAAATGCGACTTGACCGGCATGCCGGCCGGCGTCGAGCGAGACGGCTGTGGTAACATTTCGTCGGTCCGCGTGAGCGCCGTGAGCGGCGCCGGGCTCCCCGAATTGCGCACCGCGCTGGCCGAACGCTTCCCGGCCTCGCCAGCCCCTGCTTCCGAAAATACCGACACGCCGGAGTGCTCCGGCTAGAGTCCTTGGGCGCGGCTGCGCCCTGAACCATTTCTGCCCAATGCGTGAACATCGAGTTCCCTCGTCATGTCGCTGAATGATCCCCAATGGGGCAAGCGCGGCAATCAGAGCGGCGGACCGCCCGACCTCGACGAAATCTGGCGCAACGTCAATCGCCGGATGAACGAGTTGTTCGGCCGCAAGCGCGAGCCGCAGGACGGCGGCGATGGCGGCCGTCCAGGACCCAGCCTGCCGCTCGGCGGGGCGGGCATGCTCGTCGCGCTGATCGTCGTCATCTGGCTTGCGAGCGGCTTCTACATCGTCGACGAAGGACGCCGCGGCGTCGTGACGCGCTTCGGCAAGTACACCGAGACGACGCAGCCGGGACCGCGCTGGCATCTCCCCTTCCCGGTGGAAACGGTCGAGCTCGTCGAGTTCTCGCAGGTGAAGACGATCGAGATCGGCTATCGCAACACGCCGAAGAACAAGATCGACAAGGAAGCGGTGATGCTGACCGATGACGAGAACATCATCGACATCCAGTTCGCCGTCCAGTACAACCTGAAGAGCGCCGAAGACTACGTCTTCAACAATCGGCGCCCGGATCAGATCGTCGCGTACGTCGCCGAATCGGCAATTCGCGAAGTCGTCGGCAAGGCGAAGATGGACTTCGCGCTGTACGAAGGGCGCGAGCAGATTGCAAAGCAGACCGAGCAGTTGATGCAGCAGAATCTCGACCGCTACGGGACCGGCGTGTTCGTGCAGAAGGTGACGCTGCAGAACGTGCAGCCGCCGGACAAGGTGCAGGCGGCGTTCGACGACGCCGTCAAGGCGGGACAGGATCGCGAGCGCCTGAAGAACGAAGGCCAGGCATATGCGAACGACGTCATCCCGCGCGCGCGCGGCAACGCGGCACGCCTGCTCGAAGAGGCGACAGGGTTACAGGAGCGAAGTCGAGCAGCGTGCACAGGGTGACGCCGAGCGTTTCAGCCGGGTCCTCGTCGAGTACCAGAAGGCGCCGGGCGTCACGCGCGACCGTCTCTATCTCGACATGATGCAGACCGTCTTGAGCAATTCGACCAAGATGCTCGATCGACCAGAAGAGCGGCAGCCTGCTCTACCTGCCGCTCGACAAGCTGATCCAGCAATCGGGGGCGCCGGCGGCAGGTGTCGCCGATGTGCCCCCCGTACCGCCACGGCCACCGACGCCCGACGCGTCGATGACGCTCGATGCGTCTCGCTCCCGCGACGCGCTGCGTGGCCGGGAGGGTCGATGATGAAGTTCTCGATGCCGATCCTCGCCGCGATCGTCGCGCTGCTGTTCGTGGCCTCGCAGTCGGTGTACACGGTGGACCAGCGCAAGTACGCGGTGAAGTTCCAGCTGGGCGAAGTCGTCGAGACGAAGACGACCGCCGGGCTGTATTTCAAGATGCCGCTGGTGCAGAACGTCAAGTTCTTCGACAAGATCAACCTGACGCTCGACAATCCCGAGCCCGACCGCGTGACGACGTCCGAGAAAAAGCCGCTGCTCGTGGACTTCGTCGTGCTGTGGAAAATCATCGACGTCCGGCAGTACTACGTCTCGGTGCAAGGCGACGAGGAGGCGGCGCGACGCCGCTTGTCGCAGACGGTGCGCGCGAATCTGGCCGAAGAGTTCAACAAGCACACGGTGCATGAAGCGATTTCCTCGGCCCGCGACGCGATTACCACGGTGACGCAGCAGAAGGCCAATGCCGACGCCAAGGCGATCGGCGTCGAAGTGATCGACGTCCGGCTGCGACGCCTCGAACTGCCGCCCGACGTCACCGGCCCCGTCTACCAGCGGATGGAATCGGAGCGCCGTCGCGTTGCGAACGAGCTGCGCTCGCTGGGCGGTGCGGAATCGGAAAAGATCCGCGCCGATGCCGACCGGCAACGCCAGGTGATTCTCGCCGACGCGTATCGACAGGCGCAGACGATCAAGGGTGAAGGCGACGCCAAGTCGTCGGCAATCTATGCGCAGGCGTACGGCCAGAATGCCGAGTTCTATTCGTTCTACCGCAGCCTGGACGCGTACAAGTCGACGTTTCGCAACAAGGGCGACCTGATGGTGCTCGACCCGAGCGCCGAGTTTTTCCAGTATTTCAAGCAGAACGGCGCGAGTCCTCCCCCACCCGCACGCGGCGTCGCCAAGTAGGCGCGCGAGCGGAAGTGCCAGGCACGGGATCGACAGGGGAATCGCGTGCAGGATTCGCTGTGGACGGCGCTCGCGCTGCTGCTGATTCTCGAAGGCGTGCTGCCTTTTGTCGCGCCGCGCGCCTGGCGTGAGGCCTTCCGGCGGCTGACCGAGCTTACCGATGGCCAATTGCGTTTCATCGGCATGGTGTCGGTCGGCATCGGGCTCCTTGGCCTGTACCTGACGAGCCTGTAACCGACGATCGCGAGTGCCAAGCATCGATGCGTAACTGGCTGCTGCCGGAGTCGATCGACGACGTGCTTCCCGCCGAGGCGACGAGGCTGGAAGCGCTGCGTCGCACGCTCCTCGATCATTTCGCGCAGCATGGCTACCGCCTGGTGCAACCGCCGATGATCGAGCATCTCGAATCGCTGCTGACAGGCAGCGCCCGCGACCTCGAATTGCAGACGTTCAAGGTCGTCGATCCGCTGTCGGGCCGCCTCGTCGGCGTGCGCGCCGACATGACGCCGCAGGTGGCGCGAATCGACGCCCACCTGCTGAACGAAGCCGGCGCCACGAGGCTGTGCTACGCGGGCAGCGTGCTGCGCGCCGTCGCTGTCACGCCGGGCGCGACACGCGAGGTGATTCAGGTAGGTGCCGAGTTGTTCGGCGTTCCCGGCATCGACGGCGATCGCGAAGTCATCTCCCTGCTCGTCTCGTCGCTGGTAGCCGCGGGCGTCACGGGGCTGCATCTCGATCTCGGCCACGTCGGTGTCTATCGCGCGCTCGCTGGCGCGGCGGGGCTCGGCGGCAATGGCGATGACACCGATCTCTTCGACGCGCTGCGCACCAAGGACCTGCCAGCGGTGCGCGCACTGACGAAGGACCTGCCGCGCGCGTGGCGCGACGCGCTCGAGACGCTGCCGTCGCTCTACGGCCCGGCCCGCGAGGTCCTCGACGCCGCGCGCGCGCAATTGCCGGACATTCCGTCGATCGCCAACGCGCTGGCCGCGCTCGACGCGCTCGCCCGCGCTACCGCCCCGCTCGTCCTGGCGCTGCACATCGATCTCGCGGACCTGCGTGGCTATCATTACCAGAACGGCGCGAGCTTCTCGGTGTTCACGGCCGGCGAACCGACCGCGATCGGCAACGGCGGCCGCTACGATGGCATCGGCAAGGCGTTCGGTCGTGCGCGTCCGGCAACCGGCTTCACGCTGGATCTCCGCCAGCTGGCGGACGTGCTCTCCCGCAGCCAATAGCACCCTACTTTCCGACACGGGATTCGCATGGGCAAGAACGTCGTCGTCATCGGCGCCCAATGGGGCGACGAAGGCAAAGGCAAGATCGTCGATTGGCTGACCGAGAGCGCGCAAGGAGTCGTGCGCTTCCACGGTGGCCATAACGCCGGCCATACGCTGGTGACCGGCGGGCGCAAGACCGTGTTGCGCCTGATACCCTCCGGCGTGCTGCACGAAGGCGTGCCGATCCTGATCGGCAACGGCGTCGTGCTGTCGCCATCGGCCTTGCTGCAGGAGATCGGCGAGCTCGAGGCGGCCGGCGTTCGGGTTCGCTCGCGGTTGCGCATATCACCCGCGTGCCCGCTCGTGCTGCCGGTGCACGTGGCGCTCGACCACGCGCGCGAAACCGCGCTTGGCGACGTGAAGATCGGCACGACCGGACGCGGCATCGGTCCCGCATACGAGGACAAGGTCGCGCGCCGCGCGCTGCGCGTACAGGATCTCACCGACCCGGTTCGCTTCGCCGAGCGGCTCGAGCGCCTGCTCGAGTTGCACAACTTCGCGCTGGTCAACTATTACAAGTGCGATCCGCTGCCGTTCGCCCCGATGCGCGACGAATTGCTCGCGTTGGGCAGCGAGATCGTCCCGATGATCGCCGACGTCGCCGCGCTGATCCACGAGGCGCGCGCGCGCGGCGACTCGCTGCTGTTCGAAGGCGCGCAGGGCGCGCTGCTCGACATCGACCACGGCACGTACCCGTACGTCACGAGCTCCAATTGCATCGCAGGCGCGGCGGCGACGGGCAGTGGCGTGGGACCGCGCATGCTCGACTACGTGCTCGGCATCGTGAAGGCCTATACGACGCGGGTGGGCACCGGTCCGTTTCCGACCGAGTTGACCGACGCCACCGGCGCGACGCTCGGCAATCGCGGCAACGAATTCGGCTCGGTCACCGGGCGTGCGCGGCGCTGCGGCTGGATCGACATGCCGGCTTTGCGGCGCTCGTTCCAGCTGAACGGCGTCGACGGCCAGTGCATCACGAAACTCGATGTCCTCGACACGCTTCCCGAGATTCGGCTCTGCACGCACTATACGATCGACGGTGCGACCATCGACCTGATTCCGACAGGAGCCGACGCGGTCGAGCGTTGCACGCCCGTCTACGAAACAATGCCGGGCTGGAACGAGAGCACGGTGGGTGCGCGCACATTCGACGATCTGCCGGAGGCCGCACGCGCCTATCTGCGGCGGATCGAGACGCTGACCGGCGTCCCGATCGCGATGGTCTCGACCGGTCCCGACCGCGGCGAGACGATTCTCGTGCATCATCCGTTTCTAGAGGACGAATAAGCGGACGAAAGTGCAACCTACTTTCGTCCGGCAATGCCACCCTCGAATCGCTGGCAAAGCCAGACGAATAGATCGGCGGACGAAAGTGCAACCCTACTTTCGTCCGGCAATGCCACCCTCGAATCGCTGGCAAAGCCAGACGATTCGAGGTAGTCACTTCCACGAAGGAAAGAGCGGGGAGCGAGGATGAGTCTTCACGTCGATTGGTCGCAGTACAACACGCTGGTCGAGCGTCTGGCGCTGAGCGTCCACGAATCGGGATTCCGGTTCAACCAGATCATCTGCATCGCGCGCGGGGGGCTGCGCGTCGGCGACGTGCTGTCGCGGATCTTCGATCAGCCGCTCGCCATCCTGTCGACGCACTCGTACACGTCCGAGGGCGGGACGATCCGCGGCGAACTGGTGATCGCCGAGCACATGACGATGACGAGGCCACGGCTCGGCGATCGCGTGCTGCTCGTCGACGACATGGTCGACTCCGGGCACACGCTCGCGGCGGTATTCGACGAGCTGCCAAGACGCTTCCCGCACATCGTCGACGTGCGCACCGCCGTGCTGTGGTGGAAGGCATGCTCCGTGTTCAGGCCCGATTACTGGGTCGAATACCTGCCGGAGAATCCGTGGATCCACCAGCCGTTCGAAGTCTATGACGATCTCGACCCGGCGACGCTGCGCGCCCGCATCGATGCGGATGGCGGCAACGGCGCAGCGACCGATCAAGACAAGGCGTGCTCCGCCGGTCCGGAGGCGGCAACACCGGTCGGCACCGCCAAATGACCGACGACCGACCGCCACCGAATACGAGGGCGTCTGGATTACCGGCGACCGGCGGATCCGCGTGCACCTGAAAGCCGATGGCAGCTTCGACGAGGTGCGCGGCGATAGCGCGCGCGCCTATCACGGGACCTATCGCGTCGAAGGGACCCGCATCCACTTTCACGACCCGGCCACCGGCTACCGGACGACCGGCGAATTCCGCGACGGCGTGATGTACGCGGACCATTGCGAATTTCGCAGGGAATAGGTCGTCAACGCTTCCGCTGTGATGGCCGCCACTTGAGGAAGCGGCGCTCGAACAGCGTGATGAGGCCGATGCCCGCCGTCGTAAATATCGTGATGGACACCAACGCCGCGAACACCAGCGGCGTGTCCAGGTTGAATTGCGCGGACAGCACGAGCTGGCCGATCCCGCGGTTGCCGCCGATGAATTCGCCGACAATCGAGCCGACCAGCGCCAGCGGAAACGCCACCTTCAGGGCATCCGTGATGTACGGTGTCGCATGCCGCAGCCGCACCATCGTGAAGACCCGATAGCGCGAGCCGCCGGCGAGCCGCGACAGGTCGAGAATGTCGGGCTCTATCTCGCCGAGCCCGGTCAGCGAATTGACGAAGATCGGAAAGAGCGCGAGCAGGAACGCGAGCAGGATCTTCGATTCGAATCCGAGGCCGAACCAGATCACGAACAGCGGTGCTATCGCGATCTTCGGAATGCTGTTGAACGCGGCCAGGAACGGCAGGATCACGCTCTTCATGCTTTCGACGTACACGACGAGCAGCGCGAGCAGCACGCCGACGACGAGCGCTATCGCGAGGCCCGCCAGGGTCGTCGTTGCGGTGAAGCTCAGGTGGTGCAGCTGCAGCGTGAATGTCTCGGCGAACCGGCTGCCGATGACCGAGGGCACCGGCAGCACGTAGTCGGCGATGTTCGTCAGTGGAACGCCGAATTGCCAGACGAGCAGCAGCACCGCCAGCGCGCCCAGGGAGCGCGCCGCCCCGGAATTGCGAAGCAGCGTCGCGGCTTGGGACGGCCCGGCGCCGCTCCGCTTCATCCCGCCCACTGGTCGCCGATGCCCTTGCGCACGCGCGCCGAGAGCTCGATGAAGCGCGGGTGCTCCAGCACGGAGCTTTCGCGCGGGCGCGGCAGATCGACCTTGACGATGTCCTGGATGCGCCCGGGCCGCGGCGTCATGACGACGATCGTGTCGGACAGCAGCACGGCCTCGGTGATGCTGTGCGTCACGAACAGCACGGTGTTCTTGCTGGCAGCCCAGATCTTCTGCAGCTCGAACGCCATCCGCTCGCGCGTCATCACGTCGAGCGCACCGAAAGGCTCGTCCATCAGGATCAGCGGCGGGTTCAGCAGCAGCGCGCGGCAGATCGCGGCACGCTGTTGCATACCGCCGGAGAGCTCATGCGGGTAAGCGTCCTCGAAGCCGCGCAGTCCTGCCAACTTCACGAGCTCGAGCGCCCTGTGCCGGTGCGCCGATGCCTTCTTCCCGCCAACCTCCGCGACGAACAGGATGTTCGCGAGCGTGGTTCGCCAGGGCAGCAGCACCGGCGACTGGAACACCATGCCGACGTCGGCGATCGGTCCCGAGACGACCCGGCCGCCCACGGTGATGCGTCCCGCGCTTGGCGGAATGAGTCCCGCCACCATCCGGAGCAGCGTCGACTTGCCGCAGCCGCTCGGACCGACGATCGACACGAACTCGTTGCCTTCGACGGTGAAGGCCGCGCGCTCGACGGCCACACCGGTCCCGAAAGTCTTGCGAACCTCCGCGATATCGAGCGCGACCGACATTCAGTTGGCGGAGAGCACCGGCGTGTAGATGTCCTTCGGCGCGAGCGTCGCATCGAGCTTCAGCGACGTCTTGATCAGGTCGATCGTGTGCTGCAGCCGTTCGTCGGTAGCGACGCCGTAACCGTTCTTCTTGACGAACGGCGTGTTGACCGACTTGATCGTCTGCCGCCATTGCGCAAGCGTCGTGTCGTAGTTGAGCGCCGGATTGTGCTTGACCATGATGCGCGCCGTCTCCTCCGGATGCTCCACCGAGTACAGGACGGCCTTGCGCGTCGCCTGCGCGAAGCGCTTCGCGCCGTCCGGGTCGCTCGCCAGCGACGTGTCCTTCGCGATCAGGAAGTAGCCGAATACGTCGTAGCCCCAGTCGGCGAACGACGCGAAGTGAACGGTCTTGCCCCGCGGGCCGGCGATCTTCTCCAGGGCCGGAACGTCACCGTCGATCGAGGCGGTGAAGAGGTCGGTCTGGCCGCTCAGCAGCAGCGACGAATAGACGCCCGGATCGGAAGCGAGCCATTGCACCGATGCGGGGTCCAGCTTGTTGCGCTCGAGCAGGATCGGCAGGATCACCCGGGCGCTGTCGGTTTGCGATGCGGCGATGCGCTTGCCCTTCAGCGACCCGATCGTCGGGTAGGGCTCGAGCGATGCCAGCCCGGACGTGCTGATGTCGGTGAACACCATGAAGCTCCTGACCTTGGCGCCTTTCGCGACCGCCTGCACGACCGGACCCGCCTCGGCCATGCCGTAATCGGCCTTGCCGCTATCGATCGCGGCGATCACGAATCCACTTCCCGTCGCCGGCGCAATGTCGATGTCGAAGCCCGCGTCGCGGTAGTAGCCCTTCTCGAGGCCGACGAAGAACGGCGAATGGCGCCCGTGGAACGTATAGTTGGTCAAAAACGCGATCTTCTTCGGTTGGGCCGCAGCCTGCGTTTGCGCTGCGGCAGGGGTGCTGGACAGCGCGACGCCGAGTGCCATCAGCGCGGAAACGATCATCGGAACTTTCATGCGGGTTCTCTCCGTTTTGGTGATGTGTCGAAAGGCCATGACTCAACCGACGTCGAAGTACGTCGACAGGTCGACGCTGTCGGCGCCGGGGATTCTCTTGCGCTCGAATTCCTTGCGTCGGTGGAAAGGCACCGTCGCATCGATCCCCATCCGGCCCCAGTGGTCCTTCTCGGGATCGCGATAGAACGACGGCGTGTCGTTGAGGATCATCACGTCCTTGTCCGGCCGCGAGCGCGTCAATATCGCCCACATGACGTCGTCCATGTCATAGATGTCGACGTCCTCGTCGACCACCGTGCACACCTTCGCCCACGTCGGCTCCGCGCCGAACACCGCGAGCAGCACCTGCCGTGCGTGGCCCTCGTACTCCTGGCGGATCTTGACGATCGTGTGCAGAACGAACGGGTGGCACGTGACGTCGACGATGCCTGGCAGCACTCCATTGATGCGCTGGAAGATATTCGCCGCGACCGAAAGCTCGAGCGTCAGCACTTCCTCGGACGATCCGCAAAGAATGCTGTGGAAGATCGCATCCGGGCGGCGCGTCACGCCGAGCACTTCGAACACGGCATTCTGCCCCACCGGGGTGTAATAGCCCATGAACTCGCCGAAAGGCCCTTCGTCGCGCCGCACGTTCGGCAGGAACCGGCCTTCGATCACGATCTCGGTCGTCGCGGGCACCATCATGTCGATGTGCCTGCACGGCCGCATCTCGATCGACTCGCCGGCGAGCTTCGCGGCGACCTCCAGCTCGTCGGCATCGTAGGGCAGCGGTGAAGCCGCCGTGAGGAATGCAGTCGGAGGCGGCCCGATCAGCATCGCCGCCTCGAGCGGCTTGCCCATCTTCTCGGACTTCTCGTGGTAGAGCGTCAGATGATGGCGAGGCGCCAGGCGACAGCGCAACTCCTCGTCGCTGACGTACATCGAGCGATGGAACGAAAGATTGCGCACGCCCGTTTCGGGCTCGTGCGCGAGGAACATCGCGGAGGTGAAGTACGGCGCCGCGTCGCGCTCGGAATACGTGATCAGCGGCAGGTCGGACACCTTGCAGTCGACCAGATCTCCGACGGGCTTCGCCGCGGGCCGCAGCACGGCATCCCGCGAATCGGCCTCGGTCGCCAGCGCATTCCATTTGCGGCAGAACTCATCGGGGCCGATGCCGAGGATTTCGCCGAGCCGCTCGCGCGAGCCGTAGATGCTCGTCAGCACGGGCAGCTGCGTGCCCGTGACATGGTGAAAAAGAATCGGCTTGCCCCAGCGGCGATGCGCAGCCGACGTGACCGCGGCAAGCTCGTGCTTCGCGTTGACTTCGCGCGTGACCTCGAGCAGCTCGCCGCGTGCCCGCAGCGCTTCCATGTACTTCCGCATCCGGCGATTCCCCCTTCAGTATTCCGATGACCGGCCCGCCGACGCGATGCGGGCAGCGGCCGATCACGATGCCGAGCGCGCGAAATGAGCCGCTCGAAACCGATGCGCCGATGTGTCTTCGTTGCGATGATCCACGGCGGCGAGCGCCGCACGTCGTTCAGCTCGAGCGGCGTCTCGTGCGCCATGTCGAGCTGCCGCGGCGCGTCGAGCCGGAAGCGACGCTCTCCGTATACGGTGAGACGACACGTCGCTTGCGGGGGCGTGGAAGCGGTAGCGCGGCCTGCAACCTGGTGCCCGCTGTCGGATGCCAAAGTGCGCTACGGCGCGCGAAATCGTGGTGCCCAGAAGAGGACTCGAACCTCCACAGTCTTGCGACCGCTAGGACCTGAACCTAGTGCGTCTACCAATTCCGCCATCTGGGCGACTTCCCGGAGCGCGATTATGCCACACGCGATGAGCGCATCCGCCGCGTGCGCCGCGCAGCACCGGGCACGCAACGCTGCGGATCGGTCGGGAATGCGAGGCGAATCACGCCGGCACTGATCGCGCGGGCGTCCCGGCGTTCGCGATGCCGCGCGCGCCGAGACGCCGCGACAGCGCTTCGGCGGTGCGCTTGACCGCCTGCGCGGCGAGCGTCCTTTCGCGACGGCCTTGCGCGGCCTTCAGCATGCTGACGGCCACGCCGGCCACCGCCTCGCCGCTCCTCGAATCGAATACTGGCGCGCCGAAACAGAGCATGCCATCGCGGGTCTCCTCGTCATCGACGGCATAGCCGCGCTTGCGCGCCAGCGCCAGCTGCCGCTGCAGCGCACCGAGATTGTCCACGCTTCTGCGCGTCAGCGCGCGAAACCCGGAGACGCGCATCAATGCGGCGACGCGCTGCGGCGGCAGGGTGCTGAGCAGCGCCTTGCCACTGGCGGTGCAGTTGGCAGGCAGCCGCATCCCGATGCGGAAGTTCACGCCGAGCGGTCGCGAACCGTTGCGACAAGCGACGTAGACGACATCGGCGCCATCGAGCACCGACAGGATGATCGTTTCCTCCGGGAGGAGCGCCAGCGACTCCCAGACTTTGACGAACTCGACCGTCAGATCCGTGCGCGCAACGAATGCGTGCGCAAGATCCATGACGTGCAGCCCGAGATGGTAGGTACCGTTCTCGAAGCGGGTGAGCAAGCCGGTCTGCACCAGCGTCAGGCAGAGGTTGTGCACGGTGCTCTTCGGCAGCGTGAGCGCCCGGGTGAGCGCCGAGAGCGACATCGGCTCGCGCGCAGCCGCGAGCGTGTCGAGCAGGCGGGCCGCGCGCGCCACGGCGGGCACGGCGGCGCGCGCCACGTCTGGCGAGCGGAATGGCGTGGTCACGATCGGGGGCTTGTTCCGTTCAACTGGCTGAACACCCGGTCATTATACTGGACAACGAGCGAATCCAGCGTATTCTTGCGGAACGCCGCTCGTGGTTTGGGCAGCACCCGATGCATGCATGCGAACACGCGGTTGCCCCACGGCGGCCGTCACACGAAAAGGAGGATGGACATGAACCGGAAGCTATCGCGCCGAACCCGATCCCTCGCCGCCGCATTCGCGGCGCTGACGTTCGCCGTTGCGGCGGCCCACGCGGCCGCCCAGGAAAAGCCGGTCAAGATCGGCATCGTTACGTTCCTGTCCGGAGCGGCGGCTGGCCCGTTCGGCGTACCGGCGCGCAACGGGGCCGAGGTGGTCATCGAAGCGCTCAATGCCGGCAAGCTTCCCGCGCCCCATGCCACCAAGGGGCTCGCCGGCGCGGCGGTCGAGACTGTCTTCGTCGACGAGGCCGGCGGCACGACGAAGCAGGTCAACGAATACCGCAATCTCGTCCAGCGCGACAACGCGGATGTGGTGATCGGCTACATCTCCAGCGGCGATTGCCTCGCAGTGGCCCCGGTTGCCGAGGAGCTCAAGAAGTTGACGGTCTTCTTCGATTGCGGAACGCCGCGCATTTTCGAGGATGCGAGCTACAAGTACCTGTTCCGCACCGGCGCCACGGCGACGATGGACAGCGTGGCCGCCGCACTGTACGTGACCGAGATGAAGCCCGGTTTGAAGAAGATTGCCGGCATCAATCAGAACTACGCATGGGGCCAGGACTCGTGGAACGATTTCGAGGCGGCCATGAAGGTGCTGAAACCCGGCGTCGAGGTGGGAACGTCGCAGATGCCCAAGCTCCTCGCCGGGCAGTACGGCGCGGAGATCTCGACGTTGCTGACGAGCGGCGCCGATGTCGTGCACTCGAGCTTTTGGGGCGGAGACGCGGAAGCGCTGATCCTGCAGGGCGCGCCGCGCGGACTGTTCAAGAAGAGCACGGTCGTCATGACGGCCGGCGAACCCACGGTCGTGCGCCTCGGGACCCAGGTCCCCGATGGGACGGTCATCGGCGCGCGGGGACCGTTCGACATGTTCGCGCCGAACACCGAGCTCAACACCTGGTTCCGCAAGGCTTATGAAGAGCGCTACAACGTTGCGCCGAGCTATCCGGCGTACAAGATGGCGCAGGCGATCCTGGGCGTGAAGGCGGCGTATGAAAAGGCGCACGCTGCGAATGCGGGCAAGGCACCGAGCCAGGATCAGGTGATCGCCGCGTTCGAGCACCTGAAATTCGAAGGGCCCGGCGGTCCGGTCGAGATGGCGCTCGGCAAGGGCCACCAGGCGGTGCAGGGCACTGCTTACGGCACGTCCAAAGCCGCCGGCGGCAAGGTGACGATGGTCAACGTCAAGACGTATCCGGCTTCGCGCGTAACGCCGCCCGACGGCGTCAAGACCGAAGACTGGATCAAGTCGGGATTCAAGAACGGAAAGTAAGGTGACCGATTTCGTGTCCGTCGTCATCGACGGCATCATCTATTCGTCGTACCTGTTCATCATTGCCGTGGGTCTGACGCTGATCTACGGCGTGATGAAGATACTCAACATGGCGCACGGTAGCCTGTACGCGCTGGGCGCGTATGTTGCCGCCACGCTGATCGGCGCGTGGTTCACCGGCGGGCTCAATCCGTACGGCAGCTTCGCACTGTTGTTCGTCGCCGCCGTTCTCGTCGCGATCGTCGCGGGGCCCGTCATCGAACGCGGGTTGCTGCGCTTCATGTACGGCAAGGACGAGATCGTCCTGATCCTCGTGACCTATGCGGTACTGCTGATCCTCGAGGACCTGATCAAGCTCGTGTGGGGCGTTGAATCGTATTCCGCGTATCAGCCTTACGGCCTGCTCGGCAATTTCGACGTCGGCGGCTTGCCGTACACCGTCTACGATGCACTGCTGGTGGTGGTGGCCATCGTCGTCGGTGCGGCGTTGACGTTCGGGCTGACCCGAACGCGGCAAGGGAAGCTGCTGCTCGCGGTCATCCACGACCGCGAGATCAGCGCCGCGATGGGCATCAACGTGCAGCGCGTCTACCTGGTGACGTTCACGATCGGCACGCTGCTCGCAGCACTCGGCGGCGCCCTGATCGCGCCCAAGGTTTCGATCGTGCCCGCGATGGGCGTCGAGGTCATCGTGCTGGCGTTTGCCGTCGTCGTCATCGGCGGCCTGGGCAGCCTGCCCGGCGCGGCGCTGGGTGCGCTGATCGTCGGTCTCGTGCGCTCGGTCGCCGTGCACTACGTGCCCGAAGTCGAGCTGTTCGCGATCTATTTCGTCATGGCGCTGGTCCTGATCGTGCGTCCCAAGGGACTGTTCAGCCCGGTGGAGGCGCGCAAGATATGAGCGCCCCGATTCAAGGGGTCGTATGAACGCTGCCGACGACCCACCCGCAAGCGTGGGGATCGTCGAATGATCAAGCTCGACGGCACGTCGCGCATCCTCGTGAGCGCGCTGCTCGTTCTGCTCGCCGGTGGCGCGTTCATTCCCGACTGGGCGCAGAACATCATCATCCTCGCGCTCGGCAAGGGACTCGTCGTGCTCGGACTGATGCTGCTGATCCGCACCGGCCTGGTGTCGTTCGGCCAGGGACTCTATTACTGCCTGGGTGCGTACGCGGCCGCGTCGGTCGGTCGCATCTTCCACCTGCCGGATTCGATCCTGACATCCGACGCGCTGCTGATGCCGGCGGTCGGCGGTATCGTCGCCGGCATCGTCGCGCTGATCCTGGGCTTCCTGCTCGCCCGCTACCGCGCGATTTTCTTTGCGATGCTGACGCTCGCCTTCTCCATGATCCTGTACGGCCTGCTGACGAAGATGTCGGTGCTGGGCAGCACGGACGGCTTCAATGTCGCATTCAGGACGGTCGCGGGCATCCCCGTCAAGCCGGGGGCGCAGCTTTACGTGCTCTATGCGGTCACGGCGGTCGCCGTGTTCGTCGCCGCACTCGCGCTCCACCGTTATCTGCAGTCGCATACCGGCGCACTGGCCCCGGCCATCCGCGACAACGAGCTGCGCGTCGAATACATGGGCGCGTCGGTGCGCACGATCGTGCACCTGAATTACGTGATCGCCGCCGTGCTGGCCGGCATCGGCGGCGGCCTGGTCGCGCTGGCGATCGGCCACATCGATCCGGACCTCGCGTACTGGACGACGTCCGGGGAATTCGTGTTCGTCGCGGTGCTCTCCGGCAGCGGAAACGTCGTCGCGCCTTTCCTGGGATCGCTGGTGTTCGAGTGGATCAAAAGCCTCGCGTACCAATATGCGCCGTACACGTGGCAGATGGTGCTCGGCATCTCGCTGCTGCTCGTGATCATGTTCCTGCCCGCCGGACTGTGGTCGATCTTCAGGCGGCGCGCACCGCAGATCTGAATGGCGGCGATCCTCGAAGCGCAGGGACTGAACAAGAGCTTCGGCGCCGTTACCGCCGCGGCGAACATCAACGTCAGCGTCGAGCCGGAGACGGTCGTCGGCCTGATCGGCGGCAACGGCGCCGGGAAGACGACGTTCATCAACATGGTGACCGGCTATCTGAAGCCCGACAGCGGCAGCATCCGGTATTCGGGCCGTGATATCACGCAGCTCCCGCCGCGGACGATCACCCAGCTCGGCATCTGCCGGTCGTTCCAGATCCCGCAATTGTTCAACACGCTGAGTGTCCGCGAAAACCTCCTGGTCGCACTCGGCGTCGTCGTCATCGGCGCCAGGAAGTTTGCCGCCGGCAGCACCGTCGATCCGGATCGCGTCGGCGACATCGCGGACGAAACGCTCGCGCGTTTTCAGCTCGCCGATCACCGCGACAAGGCCGTGGCCGTGCTGCCCGAAGGCATGCGCAAGCTGCTCGACATCGCGGTCGCGATGGTCGTCAAGCCGCGGGTGCTGCTGCTGGACGAGCCCACCAGCGGCGTTTCCGCCGACGAGAAGTTCGTCATCATGGACATGGTGATGGGTGCCCTCACCGCCGAGCGGGTCACGATCCTGTTCGTCGAGCACGACATGGATATCGTCAGCCGCTACACGCAGCGGGTCCTGGCTTTCTACGAAGGCCGGATCATCGCCGACGGCAAGCCGGAGGACGTACTGACGCAGAGCGAGGTGCGCAAGTACGTCATCGGCACGGGGCACACGCCGACCGCCGCCGGAGGTGCGTATGCTCGAGCTTCGTAACGTCGACGTGTCGATCGGCTCGGTCGGCATCCTCCGCGACGTGAGCCTCGCTGTCCCGACCGGCAAGTTTGCCGGCCTGATCGGCCGTAATGGCGCGGGCAAGACGACGCTGATGCGCAGCATCATGGGCATACTGCCGTGCCGCCGCGGCTCGATCACGTTCGATGGGCAGCCGTTGAATCCGCTTCCGGGCCATGGCCGGGCACGACTGGGGATCGGCTACATGCCGGAAGACCGGCGGATGATCCCGACGCTGACCGTCGAAGAAAACGTCCTGCTGCCCGCGTGGGCCACCGGGTCGACGACGATTGCCGAGCGGCTCGCGAGCGTGTACCGGATCATCCCCGAAGCGCAGGCGTTCGCTCCACGCAAAGGACTCCAGTTGTCGGGCGGCCAGCAGAAACTGGCCGCACTCGCTCGCGCGCTGATGTGCGGCAGCAAGCTGCTGCTTCTGGACGAGCCGTTCGAGGGCGTGGCGCCGGTGCTGTGCCAGCGCCTCGCCGAGGTGATCACCACGCTCAAGCACGAAGGCGTCTCGGTCATACTGTCCGAGTCCGATCTGTCGCATTCGCGCGAAATGCTCGACGCGGTGTTCGCGATCGACCGCGGCCAAGTCGTTCAGCAGAGCTGACGCACGTTCGTGTCGAGCGATGCGCCGGTTATCGGAGGGCCGTGCCCATGAATGCAACCCTTGTGCGAGATTTGCCATGAAGATCCAGGCCGCGGTGCTGAATGCGATGGGGGCCAAACGGCCCTATGCCGAATCGAAGCCGCTGTCGATCGAGACGCTCGAACTCGATGCGCCCGGAGCGGGCGAGGTCCTGGTCCGGATTGTCGCGGCCGGGCTTTGTCATTCCGACCTGTCGGTCATCAACGGCGATCGCCCGCGGCCCACACCAATGGCGCTCGGGCACGAGGCGGCCGGGATCGTCGAAGCGCTCGGCGCAGGCGTGAACGATCTCGAACAAGGCGACCACGTCGTCATGGTGTTCGTGCCCAGCTGCGGCCACTGCCTGCCCTGCGCGGAAGGCCGGCCGGCGCTGTGCGAGCCCGGCGCGGTCGCGAACACCGCAGGAACGCTGCTTTCAGGCGCGCGGCGCCTGTCCCGCGATGCGCAGCCGATCCATCACCACCTCGGGTGTTCCGCCTTTGCCGAATACGCGACCGTCTCGCGCCGCTCGCTGGTAAAAATCGATCGGGACCTGCCGCTGGATGAAGCCGCGCTGTTCGGATGCGCGGTGCTGACCGGCGTGGGCGCTGTCATCAATACCGCGAAGGTTGCAGCCGGCCAGTCGGTTGCAATCGTGGGGCTTGGCGGTGTCGGGCTTGCCGCGCTGATCGGTGCCGTGAGTGCCGGGGCGAACCGCATCGTCGCCGTCGACATTGCCGACGACAAGCTGGCGCTCGCGCGAACGCTCGGCGCAACCGACACGTTCAATGCGAAGTCCGAGTCGTGCGTCGCGGATGCCAAGGCCGCCACCGCCGGCGGCGTGGACTGCGCGCTCGAATTCGCGGGTTCCATCAAGGCGATGGAGCTCGCCTACAAGATCACGCGCCGCGGCGGCACGACCGTGACGGCGGGTCTCCCGCCGCCCACCGATACCTTTCCGCTGCCGCAGGTCAATCTCGTCGCCGAGGAGCGGACCATCAAGGGAAGCTACATCGGCACCTGCGTGCCGCTGCGCGACATACCGCGCTATGTCGCGCTGTACCGCGGCGGTCGCCTGCCGGTCGACCGGCTGATGAGCGGCCATCTGCGCCTCGACGAGATCAATGCCGGTTTCGATCGCCTCGCCGAAGGCAGGGCGGTGCGTCAGGTCGTCATGATGCCGTGAGCGGCGCGCCTTGGTCGACTGGCGGCGAATCCGCGAGTGAGCCCGCGGCGGCGGCGCCAGGCTTTATAATTCGCATATCCCGTCCGCGCTCCACGCCGGCGTCCATCCGCAATATCGTCGGACGACGGTGGCCCTGATCCTTGCCCAGACCCATTCCCTTGCGCCGGCGTTCGGCGACCGCGCCGCACGATGCACCCCCGGCGACGGGTCCGGCGCGCGGTACGGCGCCGACGTGCGACGCAATCCTGCGTGAGCTGTCCGAAGCGGGCGTCCCGCTGGCGCCCGTCGAGGTTGCATCCCGCTTGAGGCTCGGGCGCAAGCAACAGCACGTGTTCGATGCCTGCGTGGCGACGCTCGAGCGCGACGGCGCGCTGCTCGTCAATCGCAAGGGCGAGCTCTGCATCGTCGCGAAGCTCGACCTCGTGACGGGCACGATCCAGGGTCACCCGGACGGTTTCGGATTCCTCGTTCCCGACGCCGGTGGCGACGACCTGTTCCTGTCGCCGCGCGAAATGCACAAGGCGCTGCACGGCGATCGGGTGACCGCGAAGCGGGTGGGTGTGGATCGCCGCGGACGACCCGAGGGCGAGATCGTCGACGTCATCTCGCGCGCCAATCGCGAAGTCGTCGGGCGCATCCACGAGGAGCGCGGCGTCTGGTTCGTCGAGGCGGAGAATCGCCGGATCAACCAGGACCTGATGATCCCGCCTGGCGAGCGTGGCAGCGCGCAGCCGGGACAGGTCGTCGTCGTCGAGATCGTCGAGCCGCCGAGCGAGCACCGCGAGGCCATTGCGCGCGTCAAGGAGGTCCTCGGCAGCGCGACCGATTCCGGCATCGAGATCGAAATCGCGCTGCGCAAGCACGCGCTGCCGTTCGAATGGAGCGCTGCGGCTGCGCGGCAGGCGCAACGGCTGCCGCCGGAAGTGCGGCCAGCAGACCGGAAGGACCGCACCGACCTGACCCATCTGCCGCTGGTCACGATCGATGGCGAAACGGCGAAGGATTTCGACGACGCGGTTTACTGCGAGCCCGACGGCCGGGGCTATCGGCTGATCGTCGCGATCGCGGACGTGTCGCACTACGTTCGCGACGGCGACGCGCTCGATGCCGATGCACGAGAACGCGGCACGTCGGTCTATTTCCCGCGGCGCGTCATTCCGATGCTGCCCGAAGCGTTGTCGAACGAGCTGTGCTCGCTCAAGCCGGACGTCGATCGACTCTGCATGGCATGCGACATGCGAATCGACGCACGCGGGACGATCAAGTCGTATTCGTTCTACCCGGCAGTCATGCATTCGCGCGCGCGCCTCACGTACACGCAGGTCTACGAATGGCTCACCGAGCCCGGCGCCGCGAAAGGCGAACCGGCGCGGTCGCTGCTGCCTCACCTTTCACAGCTGTTCACGTTGTACAGGATCCTGTTCGCGGCGCGCGAGCGGCGCGGCGCGATCGACTTCGATACGGTCGAGCTTGCGCTGGAGTTCGACGAGCACGGCAAGATCGTGCGCATCGTGCCGGCGCCGCGCAACGATGCGCACAAGCTGATCGAGGAGTGCATGCTGGCCGCGAATGTTTGCGCGGCCGGCTTTCTCGCCGAGCACGAGCAGCCGGCGCTGTACCGGATCCATGAGGGGCCGCCGCCCGAGAAGCTGGCGGCGCTGCGCGAATTCCTCGGCGGGTCGGCGCTGACGCTGACCGGGGGCGACGAGCCGTCGGCGATGGACTACGCCGCGCTGATCGACCGGATCCGCGAGCGTCCCGATTTCGCGCTGCTGCAGACGGTGCTGCTGCGCTCGTTGTCACAGGCGCAGTACAGCCCCGCGAACGTCGGTCACTTCGGACTTGCGTATGACGCGTACGCGCATTTCACTTCGCCGATCCGCCGCTATCCCGACCTGCTCGTGCACCGCGCGATCAAGGCGGTGCTCGCCGGCAGGCATGAGCCGCCGCCGGGCCGTCCCAAGGGGCGAATTGCGCCCCCCGGGGGCAGCGCAGCGGGCGAATTGGCCCATGCGGCCGCGAGCGTGGGGGGAACGCATACACGCCGAAGGATTCCTCGTGGGAGGCACTGGGACTCCATTGCTCGCAGACCGAGCGGCGCGCCGACGACGCGTCGCGCGACGTGCTGCAGTGGCTCAAGTGCCACTACATGCAGGAAAAGGTCGGCGAGACGTTCACCGGCACGATCAGCGGCGTGGCGAGCTTCGGCATCTTCGTGACGCTCGACGGACTCGACATCGACGGGCTGGTCCACGTGACGGAGTTGCCGCGCGACTATTTCCACTTCGACGCCGTGCGACATGCGCTGATCGGCGAGCGCAGCGGTCGCGTATTCCAGCTCGCCGGGCGCGTCAGCGTCAAGGTGGCGCGCGTGGATCTCGAGCGCGCGAAGATCGACTTCACGCTCGACGAAGCAGCGACATCTGCCGAGCCGCATCCGGTGACGCGACAGCGGCCGGCCATCGCCGAACCGCTGTCGCGCGGTGACCGGCCGCCGCACCAGTGACCGCCCGCGGACCAACGAACGCCCGCGTGCAAAAAAAACGCGCCGCGGCTGAAGGCTGGCGGCGCACCGATTGTCGGAAACCGGCTTATCGATTGGGCTGGGGCGTCATGCGAAGGTACGGGCGCAACGCCGTGTAGCCCTTCGGGAACTTCTTCTTCAGGACTTCCGGATCCTGCAGCGACGGCACGATGACGACGTCGTCGCCCTGCTTCCAGTTGCCGGGCGTGGCGACGCTATGGTATTCGGTCAGCTGCAGCGAGTCGATGACGCGCAGGATCTCGTCGAAGTTGCGGCCCGTCGATGCCGGATACGTGATCATCAGGCGTATCTTCCTGGCGGGGTCGATGACGAACAGCGAGCGCACCGTCAGCGTCGCGTTCGCGTTCGGATGGATCATGTCGTAGAGCATCGACACCTTCCGGTCGGAATCGGCGATGATCGGAAAGTTGACGCGCGTCTTCTGAGTGTCGTTGATGTCCTCGATCCAGCGCTTGTGCGAATCGACGGGATCCACCGACAGCGCAATGACCTTGACGTTTCGTTTCGCGAAATCCTCTTTCAGCTTCGCCGTCAGACCGAGCTCCGTCGTGCACACCGGCGTGAAATCGGCGGGATGCGAAAACAGGACACCCCACTTGTCGCCCAGCCACTCGTGGAAGTGGATCGTACCTTCGCTCGATTCCGCCGTGAAATCGGGCGCAGTATCACCGAGTCTCAATGCCATGGTCGCCTCCGTTAGCCCTCTCGATCGAGGAACACGGTATGTTAGCGGAACTTGCTTCCGGTGAGAAATCGCATATGGCGATATCCATAGTCCGCGACGCCGATCTCGTCGTGCAGGGACCGAACGTGTTGCGTGAAGACCTGGAGATTCTTCAGTTGCTCACGAGCGCTGCCGGCCTCGAACCCGTGCTGCGCGCGCAATGCGACGCGTACCGGCTGCATGAGCCTGCGGAAGTCGCGGGTGTCGCGGAAGCGTGCGCAGCCGCCGGATACGACTGGGCACTGGTGCCGCGCGAGCGCCTGCTGTCGCGCGTGCGCCTCGTCGCGATGGACATGGATTCGACGCTGATCACGATCGAATGCATCGATGAGCTCGCGGCGCTGCGCGGGATCGGCGACGAAGTGGCCGCGATCACGGCTGCCGCGATGCGCGGAGAGATCGACTTTCGCGCGAGTCTCCAGCGGCGCGTTGCATTGCTCGCCGGATTGCCGGTGTCCGAGCTTCACCGCGTTTACGCCGAGCGACTGCAGATTTCTCCAGGCGCCGAACGGCTGCTCCAAACCTGCCGCAGCATCGGCGCGAAAACGCTGCTCGTTTCCGGAGGCTTCACGTATTTCACCGACCGGCTGCAGGCGCGCCTCGCACTCGACCATACGTTGTCGAACGTGCTGGAAATCGCGGACGGGCACCTGACCGGACGGCTACAGGGCGCCATCATCGACGCCGGCGCCAAGGCCGCGCGCTTCGCGGAGCTCGCGGAACTGTATCGCGGCGACGAGGGCATCACGGTCGCGATCGGCGACGGCGCCAACGACTTGCCGATGCTCGCCGCAGCCGACGTGTCGATCGCCTATCACGCGAAGCCGCTGGTCAGCGCACGAGCGATGCATGCGATCGATTACTGCGGGCTCGATGCCGTGCTGAATCTCTTCGGCTGATCTCGAGGCCGCAGCCCGGCGGAAACGGGATCAGAGCCGTCATGGATAATTACCGCAGCAGGTCGCTTCGCGGCGGGGTCCAGGGCGGCACGTACGCGGGACATTGCGGCGGACCGGCGAGGTCGATCTCGGCGAAACCGAGCTCCAGTTCGCGGTCGTATCGCAGATCGCCCACCAGCGGGCCGCCCTTGCGTTCGCTGATCCACGGTGCGCGCGCAAAACGCACCAATGCGGCGACCTCGCATGAGCGCTCGACCAATTGTCGCAACCGCTCGCGGCGTACATCGATTTCTCCGCGCCACTCGAGTCCGGCCGCGTCGGATGCGCTTACGGGTGTAAGCGGCGCCGTCGCGGGAGCGCCGGCGAGCGTGGGACATCGCGCCCAGCGGGTGGGTGCGAGCGACAGCGTGGCCTGACGAAGCACATAGCGGTCCGCCTCGGTCTGGATCAGGATCACATCCCAGCAGTAGGGGCTCATCGGCAGCGGTGTGAGCACGCGGTCGAGTGTCATCGCCCGCGGGAATTGCCCGGCCGCATACGAGTCGAGGCGCTGCGCGGCCTGCCGGCTCGCGAGCGCAAAGACGGCCGTCACCATGATCCACACGCCGATGCCGGTGAACAACGCAACTTTCGGTGGCGTGAACCGGCCGAGCGCCAGCATCGTCAACGACAGCACGCCGAAAAGGCCGATGGAGGGTCCCGGGACCAGGCCGGTCCTCAATGCGAGATAAAGCCCCGCAAGCAACGCGAGCACGATCACGCCGCGCGCCACGTACCTGCGGAACACGAACGCGAGCGGCGCGGCGGCGGCCCAAAACAGGGGCTCGATGATGAATACCGAATCCCCGTAGAACCAGCGATTGTCGAAAGGCCACCACGGGTGCACGCCGTAGCTGTTCGTGTAGTCCATGGCGAGGTGCAGCAGTGGTGCGAAAAAGGCCAACGCGGCAAGCCACGCCCGATCCTGTGCCGACGGCACGACGCGTCGCCAGCGCAGCCACAACGCGCAAAGTCCGAGCAGTAGCGCTGCAGCCAATAGCGCGCCGATGACTGTGTGCGTATGACCGCGATGCTCGAGCAGGTAATCGAGCTTGTTGTCTGAAAACGCCGAGTACAGGACGTCGGCGTCGGGTAGATTGCTCCCGACGATCATCAGCGTCAGGAACATCGTGCGGCGCGCCTTCACGTGCAGGCAGCTTGCATCGCACGGACGCGCTGCGTGCGGCAGTCTCCCCCAGCAGCGCGCCGATCAATGTGTGCGTAACGTTGTCCATTAAACGGTCTGCAAGGAAATCAGGACCGTCCGATGGCTGAACGCCGAAGCACCTCGATGCTGCCGAGGCACCATCCATTGCGCGCGGAATACAGCTGGAGCGAACCGCCGCTCGGGCTAGCTTGCCTCGTCGATCCACGCGGCCTGGATCGCCTCGAGGATCTTTTCGCCGCCGTGCTTCGGATTGTCATCGAACCCCGGCAGCGCGCATACCCAGCGGTAGAGGTCGGTGAAGCGAACCGTCGCCGGATCGACATCCGGATGCGTCTGCGCGAGCGCGATGGCAATCTCGCGCGAATCGATCCATTTCATTGGCGGCTCCTCGAAGCGATGCGCGAGAAGCGACTCACTTGCCTTCCTTCGCATAGTTGATCGTGTACCGCGGAATTTCGACAACGAGTTTTTGGTCCGCAACGAGCGCCTGGCACGAGAGGCGCGACACCGGCGTCAGTCCCCATGCGCGGTCGAGCAGGTCTTCTTCATCCTCCGACGCCTCGGACAGCGAGTTGAATCCCTCGCGCACGATCACGTGGCACGTCGTGCACGCGCACGATTTCTCGCACGCGTGCTCGACGTCGATCCCCTGCTCGAGCAGGTTGTCGAGCAGCGACATGCCAGCCGCCGCGTCGAACGTCTCTGCCTTCCGGGCAGATGTCCGCATGCGGCAGCACGACGATTTCGGTCATCGGCTCAGCCGACGGCGTCGATGCGCTTGCCGGCCAGTGCCTGTGCGACGCCGCGGTCCATCCGGCGTGCGGCGAAATCGCCGGTGGCCCGGTTGAGCGCTTCGACGGCCTTTGCGAGTGCAGCGCGATCGTCGCCATCGCGCAGCCGGCGGACGTCGGCGAGCGCGCGGTCGATCGCCGAGCGCTCGCTCGCGTCGAGCAGATCGGCATCGGCCGCAAGCGCAGTCTCGGTCGCGCCGATGATCCGGTCCGCGTCAACGCGCGCTTCGGCGAGCGCCCGCGCCCGCGCGTCGTCCGACGCGTGCGCAAATGATTCCTGGAGCATCCGCGTGATCTCGGCATCGGTAAGGCCGTACGATGGCTTGACGACGATCGACGACTCGACGCCGGTCGTCTGCTCGCGTGCCGATACCGACAGCAGGCCGTCGGCGTCGACGTCGAACGACACGCGGATGCGGGCGGCGCCGGCCGCCATCGGCGGAATGCCGCGCAACTCGAACCGCGCGAGCGACCGGCAATCCGCGACCTTCTCGCGCTCGCCCTGGACGACGTGCAGCGCCATCGCCGCCTGGCCATCCTTGAACGTCGTGAATTCCTGCGCACGCGTGACCGGAATCGTCGAGTTACGCGGCACGATCTTCTCGGCGAGTCCGCCCATCGTCTCGATCCCGAGCGACAGCGGGATCACGTCAAGGAGCAGCCAATCGTCGCCTTCACGGTTGCCGACCAGCTTGTTCGCCTGGATCGCTGCGCCGATCGCGACCACTTCTTCCGGATTGAGGTTCGTGAGCGGCGGCTGGCCGAAAAATTCGGCGACGGCGCGGCGAATCTGCGGCATGCGAGTCGCACCGCCGACGAGCACGACGCCCTTGATGTCGGACGGCGCCAATTTCGCATCGCGCAATGCGCGCTTGACCGGCGCCAGCGTCTTCGCGACAAGCGTCCTCGTGATGTCGGTGAAAATGGACGACGTCAGCGTCGCGTCGATTTCGCCGACCGACAGGGTCGCGGCAATCGGCGCCGCGTCGTGCCCGGTCAGCATCTCCTTCGCGTCGCGCGCGCGGGTCATCAGCTTGCGCGCGTCGGCAGCAGACAGCGGCGGCAGCTTCGCCGACTCGAGCGCCCAGCAAAACACCCGGTGGTCGAAGTCGTCGCCGCCGAGCGCAGAGTCTCCGTTGGTCGCCAGCACCTCGAAAACGCCGCGCGACAACCGCAGGATCGAGATGTCGAAGGTTCCGCCTCCGAGGTCGAAGACCGCGTACGTTCCCTCGCTCGCATTGTCGAGGCCATACGCGATCGCCGCTGCCGTCGGCTCGTTCAGCAGGCGCAGCACTTGCAGACCCGCGAGCGTCGCCGCATCCTTGGTCGCCTGGCGCTGCGCATCGTCGAAGTAGGCGGGAACGGTGACGATCGCGCCGTCGATGCCGCCACCGAGCGAGCCTTCGGCGCGCTCGCGCAGCACCTTCAGGATTTCCGCTGAAATCTCGACCGGCGTTTTCACGCCGTCGCGCGTCGCGATGCGAATGATGCCGGCGCCTTCGACGAACCGGTACGGATAGCGACGGTCGTCTTCCAGATCCGCGAGGCCCCTCCCCATCAGCCGCTTGACCGACACGATCGTGTTGCCCGGATCGTGCGAGGCGCGCGCCTCGGCCCCGTATCCGACCTCGATCGCGTCTTCGCCATAGCGGACAACCGAAGGAACGAGCGGACGCCCTTCGTCGTCGGGCAGCACGACGGCCACGCCGTTACGCACGGTTGCGACAAGCGAGTTCGTCGTACCGAGGTCGATCCCGATCGCGCGCTTTCGCGCGTGCGGCAGCCGCGCTTCGCCCGGCTCCGAAATCTGGAACAGCGTCATCGATCGAGTTCCAGCGCGTGCATCGCGTCGAGATCTTCGGCGAGCGTCACCAGGAAGCGCATTTCGCGCACGCGCATTCTCGCCGCCTCGCCATCCTCCGTGTCGAGGATGCGCTCGACGTCGGCTTGCAGCGCGCCGGCATCGTCCCGCACCGCGCGCACCAGTGCGCCAAGCGCCTGCTCGTCATGCTCGGCAGCGGCTTCCTCTGCCGCCTCGCGGCGCTCGAGCTGCCGCGTCAGGAAGGCGACCGGCAAGCGACTGTCCGTTTCCGCCATGGCGTCGATTCCGCGCAACTGCAACACGTACTCCGCGCGCGCGACCGGGTCCTGCAGCGTTCGATAGGCTTCATTGACGCGCGCGGACGCCTGCATCGCCTGCCTCTTCCGTGCGTCGCTGCCGCCGGCATGCCGGTCGGGATGCACGTCGCCCTGCAACGCGCGGTAGGCGCGATCGAGTGCGGCGCCGTCGATCCGATACCGCATCGGCAAGCCGAAGAGCTCGAAGTGATTGCGGGAGAAGTCGATCATCGGTCGCGACGGAGGAAGTGCGCTTGCGCGCAGCCCGTCGCGGGCCGCGCCGCAGACAACTTACGTGAGAGCTAAGCTTCTAAACGTTGAATGATTCGCCGCAGCCGCATGAGTCCTGCACGTTCGGATTGTTGAACCTGAAGCCCTCGTTCAGGCCCTCGCGCGCAAAGTCCAGTTCGGTGCCGTCGAGATACGGCAGGCTCCTGGGGTCCACGATGACCCGCACGCCGTGGCTTTCGAACTGCATGTCCTCGGGCCGCACGTCGTCTGCGTATTCGAGCTTGTACGCGAGCCCCGAACACCCCGATGTGCGCACGCCGAGGCGCAGGCCGACGCCCTTGCCTCTTTTCGTCAGATGCGCCGCGACGTGACGCGCGGCGGTTTCCGTCAGTGTGATTGCCACGATGCGCGAGTCACCTGGTTGATGTCAGTCGGCCGCGCGGAGCGCGGGGTCTGCCGCGGCGCTGTCCGCGTGCTTCGATTTGTAGTCCGCGACGGCTGCCTTGATCGCATCCTCGGCAAGGATCGAACAGTGGATCTTGACCGGCGGCAGCGCGAGCTCTTCCGCGATCTGCGTGTTGCGGATCGTCATCGCCTGGTCGAGCGTCTTGCCCTTGACCCATTCGGTGACGAGCGACGACGACGCAATGGCGGATCCGCAGCCGTAGGTCTTGAACTTCGCATCCTCGATGACCCCGTCCGGGCCAACCTTGATCTGCAGCTTCATCACGTCGCCGCAGGCCGGCGCGCCGACCATGCCCGTGCCCACACCCGCCTCGCTTTTCGCGAACGAGCCCACGTTGCGCGGATTTTCGTAATGGTCGAGTACCTTTTCACTGTAAGCCATACGACCTCCTCAACCGCGCGCGAAACTGCGCTCGGTGTTACGTTGCACTTGCACCGCGAAAAGCGAAGGGCCGTCCCGAGCTTTTCGCCAAATACCAAACCGTGCAAAGTATCGTGCGACCGCAGGTCGCGAAACTTTGCACGGAACTAGTGACTCGCCCACTCGATCTTGCTGATGTCGATGCCCTCCTGATGCATTTCCCAGAGCGGCGAAAGCTCGCGCAACTTGGCGATCTTCCGCTGTACCAGCGCGATCGTGTAATCGATCTCCTCCTCCGTCGTGAAGCGTCCGACGGTGAAGCGGATCGAGCTGTGCGCGAGCTCGTCGCTGCGGCCGAGCGCACGCAGCACGTACGAAGGCTCGAGCGAAGCGGACGTGCATGCCGACCCGGATGACACGGCGACGTCCTTGATCGCCATGATCAGGCTTTCGCCTTCGACGAAGTTGAAGCTGACGTTCAGGTTGTGCGGAACGCGGCGCTCCATGTCGCCGTTCAGGTAAACCTCGTCGATCGCCGACAGCCCGTCCCAAAGCCTGTCGCGCAGCTTGCGGATCCGCTCGTTGTCGGCGTCCATCTCGAGCCGCGCAAGCCTGAACGCCTCCCCCATGCCGACAATCTGGTGCGTCGGCAGCGTGCCCGAGCGCATGCCGCGCTCGTGGCCGCCGCCATGCATCTGGGCTTCGATGCGCACGCGTGGCTTGCGGCGGACGAACAGGGCACCCATGCCTTTCGGTCCGTAGGTCTTGTGCGCCGAGAACGACATCAGGTCGACCTTCAGTTGCGCGAGGTCGATCGGCAGCTTGCCGGTCGCCTGCGCGCTGTCGACGTGGAAAATGATGCCGCGCGCGCGGCACACCTCGCCGATCGCGGCGATGTCCTGGATGACGCCGATCTCGTTGTTGACGTACATCACCGAGACGATGCTCGTGTCCGGCCGCAACGACGACTCGAAGCGCGCGAGATCGAGCAATCCGTCGGGCGCTACGTCGAGATACGTCACCTCGAAGCCTTCGCGCTCGAGCTCGCGCATCGTGTCGAGCGTCGCCTTGTGCTCCGTCCGGACCGTGACGAGGTGCTTCCCCTTGTCCTTGTAGAAGTGCGCGGCGCCCTTCAATGCCAGGTTGATCGACTCGGTCGCGCCGGAGGTCCACACCAGCTCCTTCGAATCGCAATGCACGAGCGCGGCAACTTCCCTGCGCGCTTCCTCGACGGCGGCCTCGGTTTCCCACCCGAACGCGTGCGACCGCGATGCCGGATTGCCGAAGTGGTCCGTCAGGTACGGGATCATCTTCTGCGCGACGCGCGGATCGACCGGCGTGGTCGCGGAGTAGTCGAGATAGATAGGCAGATGCATCGTGTTCCTCAAATCATCGCGACGACATCAGGCGGCCGCCGCAGGCCCGGGCGAATGATCGCCGGTGGCGAGATGGCGATGGTCATGCAGCACCGCCACATCTGCGATGCGCGGACGCTGCTGGCGGGCCAGCTCGGCCAACGTTACCGAACGCAGGTAGAGAAATATCTGGGCATTCAGACCCGCCCACAATTCGTGGGTCATGCAGCGGCGGTCGTCGAGGCAATTTTCCCGGCCGCCGCATTGGGTCGCGTCGATGGGCTCGTCCACCGCCACGATGATGTCGGCGACAGCCACCCGCTCGGGCGGGCGGCCGAGAATGTAACCGCCGCCGGGCCCGCGAACGCTGGCGACGAGCCCTCGCCGCCGCAACTTGCCGAACAGCTGCTCGAGGTACGACAGCGAAATCTTCTGGCGCTCGGAAATCGCGGCGAGCGTCACGGGACCTCGCGCGCCGTGCAGGGCCACGTCGAGCATTGCGGTGACGGCAAAACGCCCTTTGGTGGTCAGGCGCATGGGGTTGGTGGGATGAAAGCCATGGACTGGCGGCTGAACGGATTCGTCACTGCGCAACCCAAGCGAAGCGGTGCGACTCGCGATCGCTCGTGGAAACGCCACTGATCCTAGAATACCCGAACGAATTAGTCAACTAAAGGGCCGGGAAGTTCATTCCAGCATCTTGTTGATTTGCCGGGGATCGAATGCGTCCGCGACCGCCTTCGCCTCACGGCAATCCATTCCCTCATGCTGGAGCAGCGCCACCAGGCGGTTGAAGCGCTCCTCGGTTGCCGCCGCGTGGTCGAGTAGCTTGTGAATGGCCTGGACCACCGGATCGTCCATGTCCGACGAGATCGCGTACGCGGAAAATCCGATCTTTTCGGCCTGCGCCTCGCGCCGGTCCCGGTCATCGGGCGTCACGATTCGGGCGGGAATCCCGACCGCCGTCGCGCCCGCCGGTACGTTGCGGACGACGACCGCGTTGGACCCGATCTTGGCGCTGTCACCGACGTGAATCGGCCCCAGGACTTTGGCGCCCGCGCCGATGACCACGCCCCGCCCGAGCGTGGGGTGGCGCTTGCCCTTGTTCCAGGAAGTGCCGCCGAGCGTGACGCCATGGTAGAGCGTCGTGTCGTCGCCGATTTCGGCCGTTTCCCCGATGACAACGCCCATCCCGTGATCGATGAACACGCGGCGGCCGATCGTGGCCCCAGGGTGGATTTCGATGCCGGTCAGGAAGCGGCCCCAGTGGGCGAGCCAGCGCGCGAGCCAGCGGAAATTGGCACGCCATACGGGATGAACCAGCGCGCGATGCCAGACGAGCGCGTGCAGGCCGGGATAGCAGGTGAGCACTTCCCACGTGCTGCGCGCGGCCGGGTCGCGCTCGAACACCACCCGGACGTCTTCGCGGAGTCGGCTGAACATTCGCGAATTATGCCAGTGTCCGAGTGATTCACTCAACTATTCCCCCGGGTGTCCGGTTCCACGATCGCCATCCCCGCTTTGCTAGACTCCGCCAACGGGGGTTCGAGGGTGTCCATACTCATGCAGCGCGTTGTCCGCGCGGTCGCGGTCATGACCATGGCGGCGGCTTCGACATCGATCCTGGCCGCAGACGCCGGCGCGACGGCCGATTCGTTCCCATGCGCGAAAGCCAAGCGCCGGATGGCGCAGGAGGACAAGCGCGAAGCCAGAAGCGACAAGACAATCGACGCCGTGCGCGAGGCGCGCAAAAGCTGCTCGACCGCTTCCGCCTGCTCGAGGTACGACGCGAAAATCAAGGCGATGGAAACGCGAAAGACGCGTCACGACGCGCTTCTCGCACGCTTCCGGGCTGACGTTGCGAAGGCCTGCCAACGCTACTGACCCGGACCGGCCGCGCAACTCGAACTAGCGAAGCGTCACCGCCGCGAGGATCAGGCCGACAACGGCCGAGCCGTGAAGTATCGCGAACAGCGGCGATCGACAGCACGACGAACAGCCGCGCCGGCCGCACGTAGCGCCGCCTGCGCCCGACGAGGTATTCGCGCGTGAGGAAACCGGGACGGAACAGCAGCGCGTGCAACGAGCGCCACAACCGGCTGTCGAGCGCGACGTAGCGTCCCGCAGCTTCGCGCAGGAATGTGCCCGCCGGACGGGCAACGCGACAGTCGGTCTCCTGCCCGCAGGCCGGGCAGTAATTCGCCGGTCGCTCGGCGCCGCAGTTGCGGCAGCGGTGCGGCGCAACGTCACCCGGGCCGGACGCCGTCGCGACAGCACCCGATTGCCGCGCCGCGCTCGGTGCCGTCCCGATCGGAGCCCGCATCAGCGTCCGTCGTCGCGTTCGCACAGCGCATCGACGCGCGACAGGACCCCGCGCAGGATGTTCACTTCCTCCCGCTCGAGTCCCGCCCGCGCAAACAACCTGCGCAAGCGCGGCATCAGCCGTCGCGGCCGGCCGGGATCGAGGAAGCGCAACGCGATCAGCGTTCGTTGCGCATGCGCGTGCAGCGCCTCGATCTCGTCGTGCGTGGCCGGCGCGAACCGCGGCGCGGTCCAGACGCCGTCGCCGACCGCCGCAACGCGCATCTCCCACGCGACGACCTGCACGGCCGCTGCGAGATTGAGCGATTGATACGCCGGATTGGCCGCGATGGTCGCAACGGTCGTGCATTGCGCGAGCTCGTCGTTGCTCAAGCCGGACATTTCGGTGCCGAACACCAGCGCGACATCGGAGCTCGCCGCCATGCCGATCGCCTCGGTGGCTGCCGCGCGCAGGGGCATCACGCGTCCGGCAAATTCGCGCGGACGCGCCGACAACCCGATCGACAGCCGCGTTCCGGCGAGCGCTTCCGTGAGCGTCGGCACGAGCTCTGCGCCTTCGAGCACGGTGGTCGCGCCTGACGCCAGCGCCGTCGCTGTGTCATCCGGAAAGCGCGCCGGCGCCACGAGCGTCAGTCGGGCCAGCCCCATCGTGAGCATCGCGCGCGCCGCAGCGCCGATATTCGCCGGCAGGCTCGGCCGCACGAGGACGACGCGCACGCGCCGAAGACACGCTTCGCCGTCACGTGCCGAGTTCACGATGGGTCGGATCGCAGGCAACGTCGGTAGAGCCGGAACAGAGCGCACACGCGCACGGTAGAATGGTGGGTCCCGCATTCTGACACGCGCGTTGCTCGTCTCGCACGGTGGCGCGACTGCAGAGGACGCGACCGCATGCCGGAGTGGCGCTCGCTCCTTCTGTCCTCTGTTACCTGACCTCTGGCTCCTGATTCATGCACCCTATGCTCACCACGGCCGTCAAGGCGGCACGCCGCGCCGGCAACATCATTTCGCGTGGCGCGCGCGATCTCGACCTGCTGACGGTTACCGCCAAGGGTCCGAAGGATTACGTGAGCGAGGTCGATCATGCGGCCGAGGCTGCGATCGTGGAGACGCTGCATGCGACGTATCCCGATCATGCGATCTTCGCCGAGGAAGGAACGGGGCGCGACCGCAATCCGGGCGCCGACTACACGTGGATCATCGATCCTCTCGACGGCACGACGAACTTCCTGCATGGCTTTCCGCAATACTGCGTGTCGATCGCGCTGGCCCACAAGGGTGTCGTCACGCAAGGCGTGATCTACGATCCGGTCCGCAACGATCTATTCACCGCCACGCGCGGACGCGGTGCATTCCTGAACGATCGCCGCATGCGCGTCTCGCGCCGCGCGCATCTGCGCGATTGCCTGATCGGCACGGGCTTCCCGTTCCGCGACGGCAGCTATCTCGACACGTACCTGCAAATGATGAAGGCGATGATCCAGCAGACGGCCGGGCTGCGGCGGCCCGGTGCGGCTGCGCTCGACCTCGCGTATGTCGCCGCCGGCTTCTACGACGGATTCTTCGAAATCGGCCTCAACGCATGGGACGTCGCCGCCGGCAGCCTCCTCGTGCTCGAAGCCGGCGGGCTGATCGGCGATCTCGCCGGAGAAGGCGATTACCTGCACGGCGGCCAAGTGATCGCCGCGACGCCCAAGGTGTTCGCGCAGATGGTGCAGGCACTCGCGCCGTTTCGCGGCGACCTCGTGCGCGATCTCGCGGGAGCCGCGCCTCTGCGATAACGGCGCCGGTCACTCCCGCGCAGCCAGCGTCTCCTTGCGCTCGTCATCGCGCGGCTCGGTGGTGACGCGTTCGATCGCGCTGCGCGGCGCGCCGCCGCGGTCGGGATCGCGCCGCTCCGGCGCCAGCAGCTCGATCCTGCCTCGGGACGCCGCCCACTCCATCAGCAGCGCGTAGCCGACGGCCAGAAGCACCGGGCCCAGGAAGACGCCGATGAAGCCGAATGCAATCGCGCCGCCGAGGACGCCGAGCAGCACCATCACGAACGGCAGGTCCACGCCGCGGCTGATGATCAGCGGCTTGAGGATGTTGTCGATCGTCGACACCGCCAGCGCGCCCCAGAGCAGCACGAAAAGGCCCCAGCCGGTCTGTCCCGAATGGATCAGCCACAATCCGGCCGGCACCCATACGAGCGGCGGACCCACCGGTACCGGTGACGCAACGAACGTCAGAAGCCCGAGGAGCGGCGCGGCCTGCATGCCGGCGATCCAGAACCCGATCCCGGCGACCACGCCCTGCACCAGCGCCGTACCGAGGATGCCGAGGACAACACCGCGTACGGTCGCGGCCGCGACGGACGCGAGATGAGTTCCGCGATCGCCGGCGATCCTTTGCGCGGCACCCTGCAGATGCGCGACCATCGAGTGCCCGTCGCGGAACATGAACCACGCGATGAATATCGACAGCGCCATTTGCAGCACCGCGCCGAGGACCGAAGCTCCGGAGGACACGGCGAACTTGCGTAGCGGCTCGACGTATTCACGCAGCACGCGGAGCAGTTGCGCGGTGTCGTGCACCATGCCGATCCAGTACGCCGCGACCGTCGGCCCGATCAGCGGCAGCTCTGCGACCCACGCAGGCGGATCCGGTGGACCGGTTTCCAGGATCTCCCGGCCCCATTGCGCCATCAGCGTCGCGTTGTCCGCGATCGTCGCGCCGACGACGATGAACGGCGCCAGCATCAGCAACGCGAGCAGCAGGACCATCGCCAGGGACGCGAGCCCGGCGCGGCCCCCGAGGCGCGCATTGAGGCGCAGGTAAAGCGGCCATGTCGTCGTGCAGAGGACCGCCGCCCAGACGAGCGCCGTGAGGAATGGCTGCAGCACGAAGAAGCAGCCCGCGATCAGCATCGCCAGCATGGCGAGTGTGAGCGCCTGATCGACGCGCGGCGGCGGGATGGGCATGTCAGCCGCTCACACCGGTCGGGTCGCGGGCTAGTATCGTCTCGATCCGCTCGCGCAGTTGCTCGACGTTCACCGGCTTGACCAGATAGCCGGAGAATCCCGCTGCTTGCGCCTGTTCGGTGTCGCCCGGTTGACCGTAGCCCGTGAGCGCGATCAGCTTCGCGCGCGAGACGATCGGATGCGCCGCGAATTTCCGGGCGAGCTCGTAGCCGGTCATGCCGGGCAGGCCGATATCGAGCAGCACGACGTCCGGATCGGTCGCGATCGCGCGCTCCATGGCCGCGGCGGGATCGTGCGCCGTCTCGACGGCGAAGCCGTTGAGGTTCAGGAGCGTGCCGATTGCCACTGCCGCGTCGACGTTGTCGTCGACGATCAGCACACGCCGCTCGCGCTGAATCGACGCGTCACCGACATCGCCTGCGGACGGCGCGCCTTCCTGGGCGACACCGGCGGCCGGCAGGCGCAACGCGAATGCGCTGCCCTGACCCGCGCCCGCGCTCTGCACGCTGACCGATCCACCCATCAGCCGGGCGAGTCGCCCGACGATCGCGAGTCCGGTGCCGAGCCCTTGCGGCGCATCGCCGTCGGCATCCGGATCACGGTCGAAGAGATCGAAGAGCTGCGGCTGCATGCTGGGCTCGATGCCGGGACCCGAGTCGGCCACGACGATTTCAACCGCGTCGTCGCGCACGGCCGCAGACACGCGCAATTCGCCGGACGGCGGCGTGAACTTGGACGCATTGCCGACGAGGATGCCGACGATCTGCGCGAGCCGGTCAGGATCGGCGAGGACGCGCAGAGGTTCGCTCGCGACGTCGACGTCGATCCGTTGTCGCCGATCGCGAATCACTGCCGCATGGCGGGCAACGGCGCGCTCGACGACCGAAGCGACGTCGACGCACTCGCGCTTCAACTGGATGTTGCCGCTGTCGATCCGCGACAAATCCAGCAAGTCGTCGACCAGCTCCGCAAGGCGCGCGCATTGCCGCTCGATGATCTCGTGCGCGCGCGCGACACGCGGATCCTCGTTTGCGGGAATGCGCTGCAGCAACTCGATCGAGCTGCGGATCGGTGCGAGCGGATTGCGCAGCTCGTGCGCGAGGGACGCGAGAAATCCGCTCTTGCGCTGCTCGAAAATGCCGATCGTCGCCTCGGCTGCCTTGCGCTCGGTAATGTCGACACAGGCGCCGATGTAGCCGGCGAATCGGCCGTCACCGTCGAAGCGCGGCGCGCCGTGGTCGAGGATCCAGACATAATCGCCGTCGCGTCGACGCAGCCGATATTCGAGCGTGAAGGCCTGCCGCTTCTCGAACGCATCCGCGAGCGCCGCCTGCTGCATACCGAAATCCTCCGGATGAATGCCGGCGGTCCACCCATCGCCCGCTGCCTCTTCCATCGTGCGCCCGGTGAATGCGAGCCACGAGCGATTGACATAGACGCACGCGCGCGCGTCGTCGCACATCCACAGCAATACCGGCGTCTGATCCGCCAGCACGCGGAACCGGGCTTCGCTTTCCTCCAGCGCAGCACGCGCGCGCCGCGCCTCGGTGACGTCGCGGAACACGAGCACGAAGCCACCCGCGGCACCGGCGCGGTCGCGCATGGCGCTCACCTTGAATTCGACGAGCCGTTCCGTTCCGTCGCGCGCGGCAAGAATCGATTCCATCGTGGCATTCGGCGCGCCGCGCTCGAGTGGAACTTCGACCGTGCGGCGAGTCCTTCCATCGAGCGTCCGGAAAATCCTGGCGAGCGGCTTGCCGAGCGCCTCGGGCACCGGCCAGCCGGTCAGCGCGACGGCGCAGTCGTTGACGAACGTCACGCTGCCCTGCGCATCCGTGGCAACCACTGCGTCCGCGATCGCCTGCAGCGTGACCTGCGACCGGTCGCGCTCGGCGGCGAGCTCTTCGCGCGTCCTCTCGAGACCTGCTTCGCGGGCGAGCACCTCGCGCATCAGCGTTTGCGCACGCTCGCGCGACGCGCGCAATGCGGAAGCGATGCCGCCGATGCACAGCGCCGTGGCGCAATAGAGCCCGAGCTGGACCGAATCCTCGATGTCGAGCGTGCCGAACCGGTCGGTCGGGCTCAGGTACGCGTACCACGAGATTGCGCCGCCGAGCAGCGTCGCGAAGACCGCAGGCCCGAGTCCGCCGTACCAGGCGGCGAAGGCCACAGACAGCAGCAACGGCGCATACGCGACCTGTCCCCCGAGCAGCGGATCGAGCACTGCACGCAGCGCCCAGGCCGCGACGCACGCGAGTACCGCGACGCCGTATGCCCAGGCGATTCCGGTCACCTGCATGCGCGGCGTGGGCACCGCCGGTTCCTCGGTTTCCTCGTCCGCGGCGTCCGCGTCGTGTCCGAGCGAGTGCAGGATCCACGCGACGACGAATGCGACGATCGCGGGCAAGCCCAGCCCCAGGCCTGCAACCGTCAGCGCAACGATCAGGTCGTCGACGCCGACGGTGCGAAAGACGGCCCAGACGATGACCGCTGCGCTCGCGACGAGGAAAGCGCCGCCGATCCAGGTGAGACCCCGCGCAATCTGCGACAGCGTCCTGTCTTGCGTGAACCCCGCTTCCCCGGAAGGCGTATGCAGCATCGTTCAGCAGCTCGTTTTCGCCGCGGCGGATGCGCGGCATGCGCGGCCCGGGGCAAGTTCAATGAAGCGCGACCGAAGCGTGCAGCCGATCAGGCGCCCCGCGCGAGACAGGCGCCGCTCTTTCTGTATTGTAGCGAGTCGTCCCTGCGGATCGCTCGCCGGTCAGCGGTTCCCCGACCCGGCGACGCCGCGCCCGGCCAGCCGCACGCGCACCGCCGGACGCGTCCGCACGCGGCCACCACCGGGCGCGACGGCAATTTGCTGCAACAGGCGCCCCTCGACGAGCATTACCCGCGTCGCGTCACGCGCTCTTGGCGGCAATGCGCGTTGCGCCGAGGCGCTGCGCGGTTTCCGCGGCCTTCTTGCCGGCGATGAACGCGTGATCGGAGTTGTAATACTCCCATTCGCTGTAGCGTCCGGCCAGGATGATGTCGAATTTCGCCAGCCAATCGCGAATGCGCGCGACGCGTCCGGCGCGGCCGTGATCGTAGATGACGTATGCGTAGGGCATGTCGACCTGGTTCGACGTCAGCACGGCATCCGACGCCTCGAGCAAGCCCACGCGCACGCAATCGCGGATGCAGCGCTCGGTCAATGCCGCGCCGGTGGCAGGCAATGGCTTCGACGGCGAGTAGCTGATCTCGCAGGTAAGTCCGAACCCTCCGGGCGGGTTGCAATGCGGGCTGGCATTGCCCTGCATGAAAACCCGGTGGAACACCGTGTCTTCGGGGAAATAGACCCAGTGCTTGTCGGTCACATGCGGCCGGGCGATGCCGAGATTGACGCAGCGGATCGACACGTGGCGCAGCTCGCTCGCTGCGCGTCGAACCTCCGCGGGCGCCTCGTCGCCCATCGAGGCAATCAGCACCGGCAACGGCAGCGTGCTGATCAGCGTGTCGTAATGGAAGCGTCGCCCGTCCTTCAACGTCGCAACGCGCAGCAGCGGCGAGACGCGCTCGACATCGGCCTGCAACAGCAGGTCGCCGCGCAGCAGCGGCAGGAAGCCGTTCATCAATGCCTGGAACCCGCCACGCAACGGATAACCGAAGCGTGCGTTCGGTCCCATCGGCTTCGGCACCGGCTGCAGTGCGCCTTCGATCGTTTCCTCGAGGAACGGATAACGGGTATGGACGCCGTTGCTGTAGATCCATGCTTCGCGTTCCTGCCAATGGATGTTGTCGCCGAGCAGCAGCCGGTAGAGGTCCTGCACGTACGGGTCGTCGGAAAACATGACGTGGCCGGCGTGATCGAACGTGAAGCCCGTATCCTCGATGGAACGGCACCAGCCGCCCACCTTCGGCTCGCGCTCGAGCAGGATGCTGCCGGGGCCGTAGTGGTAGGCCGCCGACAGGCCGGTCGGCCCCGCACCCAGGATCACGCACGGTGCACCCGAGGACGTCGCTGGCGTCGGCGCCGATATTTTCGGCGGTTGCGCGGGCTCGAGAATCATCCGCGCAGCTTCGGTGAGTCCGCGCTGAGAGGCCACGTCGATGATCCGCCGCATGTCGCGCGCCGTTTCGTCCCACGATGTCGACGACACGATCCGGCGCATCTCGGCAGCGCGCAGCGAGCGCTCGGCGGCCGGCTCGACGAGCGCCGCCTCGCAGGCCGCGATGAATGCAGCGGGGGTTTCACCGAAGCGCACGACATTCCCGTAGAGTCGCTGGACGTCGCGGATCGGCGTAGACACGATCGGCAGGCCCGCCGCCATGTATTCGAGTGTCTTCGTCGGACTGATGAAGCGCGTCGCGTCGTTTTGCGCGAACGGCAGGAGGGCTATGTCCCAGCCGGCGAGAAATGCCGGCAACTCGCTGGTATTTGCGGTGCCCGAAGTAATGCAGGTTCGGCGCCTGCGGAAGCGTCGCGGGGTCGATCTTCGCCACCGGACCGACGATGCAGATCTCCCATTCCGGTCGCTGCGCCGCCAGGGTGCGCAGCAACTCGAAGTCGAGCCGCTCGTCGATGACGCCGAAGAATCCGAGCCGCGGCCGCGCCAGCGCCTTCACCTCCGCGTGCGTCAACGCAACGTCGCCGCCGCGTGCGAAGTGGTCACGATCGACGCTGCTGGGAAAAAGGTGGACGTTGCAATGACGCTCGCGGCGCGCTTCGTAAAGGCTCGGGCCGCCGCAGAACACGACGTTCGCCACGCGCAGCAAAGCGTTCTCGCGTTGCACGAGCTGTCTCGGCGCGCCCTTGAACGCCGTGAGCTCGTCCATGCAGTCGTAGACGACGAAGCGCGGCTCGAGCTTCTGCAGCAGCGGCAATGCCATCGGCGTGTAAAGCCACGCGCCGTACTGATCGATTCGTTCGCGCGCAAGCGTGCTCGCGACGAGCTTCGACAGCAGCGGTATCTGGTCGTCGTGGAAGCCGGGCGCCGTCAGCGGCGTATGGGGTGTGAGCACCGTCACGCCGTTCTGCGGCGCGCGCAATTCGGCGTGCGGGTCGCCCGCACCGAAGAGCGGCTCCTCGACGAACAGCACGCGCCATGTGCGGGCAAGCCGCGACAGGATCTGCTGCGGTCGCTGGTATACGAAATCCCAGCGGAGATGCGAAAAGACGACGAGCGAATTCATAAAAACGAATGGCTCAGCGTCCCGAACGCGAGTCCGAGCGGGTGTTGCGCGTGCGCCGCTGCGACCCGTCGCGGGGGCTGCCGGTTCCTTCCTCGTCTTCGCCTGCCTCGTCCATCGCGCCGTTCTTCGCGGACAGCGCTTCGAACAGCGGCTCGAAATCCGCCTTGGACCTGGTGGCCATCGGAAATATTTCGCCCTCTTCTTCCTTGATGTGATGCTTGACGTACTCGCCCAGTACCTTGAACGTCGCGTGATAGCGCTCGTCGCCCGCGTCCATCGACGCGAGGTCGGCGATCAGCTGTTTTGCGGAATTGTGCTCGACCTGCGCTTCGGCGATCAGGTCTTCGCCGCCGGCCTGGCGCAGTGCCGGATAGAAGAACTCTTCCTCGATCTCCGCGTGCTGCGTAAGCGCCTCGCACGCCTGCTGCACGATTGGCTGCAGCTCTTCCGGATCGTCTGCCAGCCTCTCACCCTGGCGAAACAACTTCTTTACGTTCTGATGATCTTCCTTCAGCATGTCGAGGGCCTGGCTCGTGTAGTTGCGGTCTTGCGAACGGTCCATCGCGCGACCTCCGGTCTTCCGGCCCTGCATTGCGCGTCCGGTCTTCGTGCCTTGCGAACGATTCATGATGGTTCTCCGCGTTCTGGTGATCGAGGAAATGCGGCGGACTGCCGTCGGGCTTTTGCAAGCTCCATGCCCCGTGCAGTTTGCCTTTCATTTCCGGGAGGTAGCTCGCGCACTGGGCCGCAAGCATGTGTGCATTCACGTCGTAATAATTACCGAAGCGGGCGGCAATTGCTGCTGTGCAAACCCGGCGATTCGATGTGTTTATGCCAACCGCCTTACTGCGCGTACGAAACGCCAATGAAACAACGCCGGCTACCCGCAATTCCCTCGATGCCAACGCGGCACGCTTGCTGCTAACCGTGTGGGCATTCCTTCGATCGCTTCCGGGCCAACGCCGATGAAACCGAATCGCATACCGCTTTCCCCAGCACGACGATACCGCTCGACGCGAAGTGCGCCACGCGGTATTTCCCGTAGCCGGTTTCGGCGCGAGCTTCCTGCCCGCGACCAAGGCGTGCCCCAAGGAGATGCTGCCGATCGTCGATCGCCCGCTCATCCAGTACGCGGTGGAGGAAGCGGCGGCGGCCGGCCTCACTCGAATGATCTTCGTCACCGGCAGGGGCAAGCGAGCGATCGAAGATCATTTCGACCGCGCATACGAACTCGAGCACGAGCTTGCCGCGTGTGCCAACGACGATGCGCTACGCGAGCTTCGCTCCGCGGTCCCGGCCGGCGTGACGTTCAGCTACGTTCGCCAGCGCGAGGCGTCCGGGTTGCTCGACGCACTTCGCAAGGCGCGGCCGCTGCTCGGCGACGAGCCGTTCGCCGTCATGCTGCCGGATCAGTTGATCGACGCCGAGCGGCCGGCGCTCGCCCAACTGCTCGACGTCTTCGCCGAGCAGCGGGTCAGCGTGGTCGGCACCGAGCACGTTTCCCCCGCGGCCAGGCAAGCGGCCTCGTTCATCGGTGCCGACCTCGGCACGAGCGCGATTCGCCCTGCGCGCACGCTCGTCAAGGTTCCGCCGATCGGCGCGGCTTCGGCGCCGCTTGCAGCCGCGGGGCGGTTCGTCTTCACATCCGCGGTCTGGGACGCGCTCGAGCAGGTCGGCGACGCCGGCGCCGGCGATCGTTCGCTCGTGCACGCGATCCGTGCGCTGATGGAGCGCGAACGTGTGTTCGCCTGCATGATCGACGGGCGCCGGTTCGACTGCGGGTCGAAGCTTGGCTTCCTGGAAGCGCAGTTCGCATTCGCACAAAAGCGCGCGGATCTGTGGAACGCCCTCCGCGAAAGCCTCGACGAGTTGCTGACGCACACGCCGGAGCAGCGACACAGAACAATCGCTGCGCTCACATCCGATTCGACCGGCGCAGGCGCCACCGGCGGTTCATGATTCCAACGGCAATCCTCCCGAAGTTACCTGCAATTCCTACCGGATTTCACGGCCGCGGAAATCACATGTAGCGGATTTGGCGGGGATTCCTGTGATGGCATGTCGTTTGCGACGCTATGCGGTCGCCCTCGAATCGGTGTTCTCATGCCCATCACACCAACGGATGCATTGACGACCAGCGTTCCGAGCGCAGTCAACGACGGAGCGCGACTGCGCCAGGCGGATCGCGGTTCGCGCGCGTGGCCACGCTGTGAGCCGGGGTTCACGCACTTCGAACTGGGTACCTCGTCGGACTATCGACCCACCGCCGTCATGGCGAAACGCTACACGCCGAAGTACGGCTCGAGAAAGGAATGATCATGGCAACCACCCGACCAACCACACCCGGAACCAGCGCCACCGGCCGTGCCGACTCGATCAGCATGGGCTATCGGCCGGACGCCGATAACGATTACTGGTCGAACCAGGGGCCGGGCCCGCAAGTGATGGCAGCCGACACGCTGACCGGCGACGACGTGCGCAACGGCGCCGGCGAGAAGCTTGGCGAGATCGTGGACATCATGCTCGACGTTCCCACCGGCCGTGTCGCGTACGCGGTGATGTCCGTAGGTGGCGTGCTGGGCGTAGGCAGCAGGCTGTTTGCGATTCCGTGGTCCGCGATGCAGCTCGACACGGAAAACAAGTGCTTCAGGCTCAATGTCGCGAAGGAGCGCTTCGACCAGGCGCCCGGTTTCGACAGGGACCACTGGCCTGCGATGGCTGACCAGCGTTGGGCGGAGGACGTGCACTCGTTCTACGATGCACGTCCCTACTGGTCCTGAATCAGACGGACCCATAGCCGAGGGACGGGCTACGTCCCTCTTTTTTTGCGCGCAGTCGAGCGGGGCCGCACCGCGGCGGCGGGGACCACGCATGCGAATTGCGTGAACGAAGTCGCATGGCCCGTCGTCTGATCATCGATCCGATCGACGCCGTCACATGGAGCATGCCTTGCAGAATGCCGTCGAAGCCATGGCGCCCGCGCTGAACCAGGCGCTCGCGGCCGCGGAATTGCGCTACAGCCGGCCGAGCGATCCGGGCTTGGCGCGGCAAGGGGCGCCGGACGCGTTTCGCTACGTCGACCCGACCGGCCGCGCCGTGCGCCGGGCCGATGTCCTGGCTCGAATTCGTGCGCTCGCCATACCGCCGGCGTGGACGTCCGTGTGGATCTGCGCCGATGGGCAGGGTCATTTGCAGGCGACCGGCCGTGACGCGCGAGGACGATTGCAATACCGCTATCACCCGCAATGGCGCGCACAGCGCGATCACCACAAGTTCGATCGGCTGGCGAGCTTCGCCATCAGGCTGCCCGTCATTCGTGCGGCCGTCGCGCGCGATCTCGCCGAGCCCGGGCTCACGCGACGCAAGGTGCTGGCCGCGATGGTGCGGCTGCTCGACCGCACATTCCTGCGCGTCGGGGACGAACGTTATCGGCGCGACAATGGAAGCTTCGGCCTCACCACGTTGCGTACGCGCCACGTGCGCGTGTCGGGGGACCGTATCCGCTTGCGCTTTCGCGGCAAGTCGGGGAAGGAGCATGACGTGTCGCTCGCCGACCGCCGGCTCGCGCGTATCGTGCGACGCTGCCTCGATCTGCCGGGCTACGAGCTGTTCCAGTACGTCGAAGACGGCGAAACACGCCGGGTGTGCGCGACCGACGTGAACCTGTATCTGCAGGAAATCAGCGGCGCCGATTACACGGCGAAGGATTTCCGGACATGGGGCGCGACGGTCATCGCCACGGTGCTGCTCACTCGCTACGGGCCGGCAGAGTCGGCGACCGAGCGGGCGAAAACGGTTAACCGGGCGCTACGCGCCGCCGCGCACGCGCTGCGCAACACGCTCGCGGTTTGCCGCAAGAGCTACGTCCATCCCGGCGTCGTCGAAGCGTACCAGGCTGACGAGATGCCGCCGCGCCGGTTGCGCAGTCGCACCCCGGGCCTGCGTGCGCCGGAATGCCGGACGCTTGCGCTGCTCAGGAAGCTGCGCGCGCCGGCAACGCGCTCGCGGCCGCGTCCGCGAAGCTCGCGCCGCTCGCCGGCCGAAGCTCCTGCTCTCGCGGCTGCGTGAACGACGCTACCCACTCGCCTTTCGTCACGGCTCGGCGCTGCGCGAGCGAATCGGCGATCAGCCGCTCCCAATGCCGCAACACGCCGGGCACCCGCGCGTCCTGCGGATGCAGCGAAATGCGCAAGAGCGGCGTGCTGCGCGCCCGTCGCAACTCGTGCCGGATCGCGAGCGCCGAGAAGATGCGACGCGGCGCGCTATCGGGGCTGTAGCACAGGTTTGCCGTGCGTTCGAAGCGCCAGTGCGGCAGCCGGTAGATGCCCCTGCGCACGGTCACGTAGCGGAACGGGTAACCGCTTTGCGTGAGCGCGTCGCGCGCGGGCTCGCTCATCAGCCATGCCGGGGGCACGAAACCGTGCAACGGCCAGCCGAGCCTTCCGAACATCGCGACGCCATGCGCGATACGCCAGGCGGCGTTGCGTACCGACAACGCGGCGAATTCGCCTTCCGAACGAGTCAACAACCGGCGCTCGATGAAATCGCGCAGCGTGCGGGGAAACGGCTCCGCGTCGACATGGAACATGCCGTGCAGGACGAGCTCGTCGCCGAGCGCCAGGCGCGCCTCCATCGCGCGCTGGAACGCACCGTCGGACAGCACGCAGGCGCGATAGTGGTACTGCGGGATGACGAGCAGCGAAACCGGCCGCGCGCCGGCGTGATCCAGCATGGACAGCAATTCCCGGCATTCGCGCCACGTTGCCGGCGAGACGTCGTGCAGCGCGATGGCCAGCGCGGGCTTCGCGGCTTCAGGGTGTTGCATAACCCGGCGCGCTTTCGGACCCCGAAACGAGCGCGCCGCGATACAGGCCGAGCAGCCCGCCCATCGCGGTTCCCCAGCTGTATTCGGATTCGGCGCGGCCGCGTGCCGTCTGGCCGAGGGCATCCGGATCCTTGTCGTAGAACTCCCGTACGCCGGCGGCCATCGCCGACGCGTCGCCCGCCGGTACCAGCACACCGCTCTGCGGCGTGACGATTTCCGGAATCGCGCCCGCATTCGTTGCGACCACGCCGCGACCGCATGCCATCGCTTCGAGCAGCACCAGGCCGAAGGTCTCCTGATCTCCCGCGTGCACCAGGCCGTCCACGCTCGCCAGGATCCGCGCAAGCTCGAGCGACGAATGCAGGAACGGCAGCATCGTCACGTTCGCCGGCAGCGCGAGCTTGACGCTGGGACCGGCAAGCACCAGATGGTATCGGGGGCCTAATTCGCGAAACGCATCGAGCAGCACCGGCAGGTTTTTCTCCTGCGAAAAGCGGCCGGCGTACGCCAGGAGTCGCGTACGCGCGGGCAATCCCAACTCGCGCCGCAACGCCGGCGAACGTCGGCGCGGCGAGAACGTATCGATGTCGACTCCGAGCGGCCGTGCCACGACCCGCTCGACGCCCCACTCGACGAGGCGCGTGCGCATGAACGTGCTCGGTGCAATGACCAAATCACAGCGCCGATAGAAATCGCGACAGTAAATGCGGGTAGCCGCGGCCGATGCGGCGCCGAACCGGCGCGCCGCCATGCGGACGATATCGCTATGGCAAAACGCGATGAGCGGAACGTCGAGTGCTCGGGCGGCGGAAAGCGCCGCCCACGCTTCAGGGCCCACGTCTCCCACTTCGATCAGGTCGGGCCTGGATGCATGAATCTCGCGCGACCATCGCCTTAGTGCGAACGGCCAGCGATGCCCGTGCGGACGCAACGACCACGTACGAAGATATCGTTCGCCGCCCGCACCCCGGGCATCCGCCGCGCCGGGGACGAGCAACGAGTGGCGGACGGAGGTATGGCGGCGCAACCACGCGCGCTTCGCCCGCAGGTAGCGAACGACGCCGCCACTGGTCGGCGCGTACAGCATTGTTACGTCGAGCAGATGCATCCGTCGAACCGAGGTAGCGGCAATCCGCGCGAGAGGCACGGATTTACCGGCAAGTCTTCCGGGTCTTACCCGTCCAGCGGCGACCTCCGGCGCGACGGCCAGGGCGCTTCACGACCTGTTCCCGCGCATTACTATCTTGCCCGCGTGGCAATCTGTCAACCGGGATTCCAGGCGTTACTTGGCCTTGTCCTTCATCGCGTCGGACGACGGCGTGCTCGAACTCGTATCCGGAGCCGCCGACGGCGTGCTCGAGCTCGAACTCGAACTCGATGGTGATGACGGCGGCGTGCTGGGGGTGGACTTCGACGACGTCGATGGCGACGGCGTCACCACCGGCGGCGTCGTGGACGACGGATTCGATTCCCGTTGGCAGCCCGCGATTCCGAGCGCGAGGCCGGTGCAAAGCAGCATGACTAAGGTGCTTCTCATTGTCATCTCCAGATCAGGTTTAAAGGAGGGATGCAACGATGGAATTAGCAGATTCGATGCCATGAAACAGCTCGAAAGAGGCGTCCGAGCGCGTGGATTTTTGCTTAATAAACAGAGCCGTCTCCATTTGACAACACCCATCGCGGAGGTCGCACCCTCCATAAAAACCCACGAGCGACGCGCAAATTGCACCGCCCTCCGGTAATAATTACGCGCAGTCCTGCGACACATCGATCCGCCGACTGCCGATGCGATGAATCCGGAGGAGATTCAGGCACATGAATCCGCGATTCGGCATCGGTACGGTCCTTGCGCGCTGACAAACCAACGAGTTCACTGAGGCCGGCGGCACGCCGGTCGATTGCACGAAATGCCCCACGCCCTGATTGTCGATGACGACACCCACGCCGCCGAGGCGCTCGCCGAGCTTGTCGGCGGCCAGGGTTTCACGACCGCCTGCGCGGATTCGGTTCAAGGCGCCCGCGACCTGCTCGGCACGGCGCCCGACGTCATCCTGCTCGACCTGATATTGCCGGATGGCAACGGACTGGAGTTGTTGCGCGAAGCCACCAGCCGCGACGTCGACACGCAAGTGATCGTCATCACCGGACACGCGACGCTCGAAAGCTCGATCGAGGCGATGCGCCACGGCGCGACCGATTACCTGCTGAAGCCGATCAACCTGGCGCAGCTGCGTGGCGTGCTGTCGCGGGTCGCGCGGCCGCCCGAGCTCACGGCGGAAGTCAAGGACCTGCGCTCCGAATTGCGTTCGCTCGGGCATTTCGGCCGCCTGGTCGGCGGATCGCCGCCGATGCAGCGGCTCTACGATCAGCTGAGCCGGGTTGCGCCGACGGGCGCGACGGTATTCATTACCGGCGAGAGCGGCACCGGCAAGGAGATCGTCGCGCAGACGATCCACGAAGTAAGCCGTCGCAGGCTGCGCCCATTCCTTGCGGTCAACTGCGGGGCGATATCGCCGCAAATCATCGAAAGCGAATTGTTCGGCCACGAAAAGGGCAGCTTCACCGGTGCGAACCGGCAGCATCGCGGCTACTTCGAGCGCTCCCATGGGGGCACGCTCTTTCTCGACGAAATTACCGAGATGCCGATGGACCTGCAGGTGAAGCTGCTGCGCGTGCTCGAGACGCAGACGGTGAGCCGCGTCGGTTCGGACCGTCCGATCGAAACGGACGTCCGCGTGCTCGCCGCGTCCAATCGCAATCCACATGATGCGGTTGCGGCAGGAAAGCTGCGCAAGGATCTGCTCTACCGACTGCAGGTGTTCCCGCTTTACGTGCCGCCGCTGCGCGAGCGCGCGGAAGACATCGAGCTGCTCGCGAATCATTTTCTGGCGCAGCTCAACAAGCGCAGCAATACGGCGAAGGCGCTCACGCCCGCGGCTGTGGACCGGCTGAAACGCTACCACTGGCCGGGCAACGTGCGGGAGCTCTCGAACGCCATCCACCGCGCGTACATCATGACCGACGGCGAATGGATCACGCAGATCGGATTGGCGCAGGAGCCGACGCTTTCGGCGGATTTCAGCGGGCGTTCGTTCCAGGTCGGTGTCGGCGATCGCATCGACGCAGTCGAGAAGCGCCTGATTCTCGCCACGGTGCAGCACACCCATACGAAGGAAGCCGCCGCCGAAATCCTCGGCATCAGCGTCAAGACGCTATACAACCGCCTGCGCGCCTACGAATCGGGCGCCGATCTCGCGCGCGCGGAAGGCAAGGCGGCGGATGCCCCGCAGGCGCCCGCCGCCGGAGGTCCGCCGTCGCCGCCTTCGGGGCCCAACCCGCGCACTCCCGTGACGTGAACGATCGTGTCGAGCAGCACGTCGATGTCGACCGGCTTTCCGACGACCGCGTCGAAGCCGGCATGCATGGCGCGCTCGCGGTCTTCGGCACGGGTATAGCCGGTGCATGCGATCGCCGGTGTCTTCCCGCCCTCATCGGGTGGTAAATGTCGCACGCGCCGAATGAGCTCGTATCCATCCCCGCGAGGCATGCCGATATCTGAGATCACCAGGTCGGGGTGCCACGTCGCGAGCGTGTGTTGCGCCTCGCGCGCGGATGCCGACACACGTACCTTCGCACCGCAGATCTCCAAGGCTTCGCTCAGCAACTGGCGAGTGTTCGCATCGTCGTCGACGACCAGCAACTTGAGATGGGTGTTCGGAAGCGCGCGCATGGCAATCGACCGGGGCTCGTGAAAAAACGTGGAACCAGGCACGGAGTCCACCGACGAGTTGCAGGATTCGGGCCTGCGCGACAGCCGGCTGTTGGCGCAACTCCTGCCGGTTGGGGTCGTGATGCTCGACGAAGCGCAACGATGCTGCTTTGCAAGCCGCGGGGCATGCGAGCTCCTGGGCGCCGCCGACGAAGCTGCGCTGCGCGAAGACTGGCATTCGATCGGCGCCCAGTTCGATCTCGACGATCTTTCGCGCAGCCCCCTGGACGGGCCGCCACTGCAGCGCCGGATCGACCTTCGCACGGCAAGCGGTACTCGGCTCCTCCGGTTCGAAGTACATGCCGTCCCGGGAGACCGCCTGCAACATGTGATGCTGCTGTGCGCGCGCGATCATCTGGGCCACGCGGATCGCACGCTGCTCCTCGCGAGCGAAGCCCTTGCAAACCGCCATGTGCTGACCGGCCTCGTGCACGAGGCGAAAGGTCCGCTCAACAATTTCGGCCTGACGCTGGCGCTGTTCACGTCGGCCATGGAGCGCGCGGATTCGTCGCCGCTATCCGAAGCGACGTTGGCACGCTGGCAGCGCTATCTCGGCGTGCTGCGGACGGAAGCGGCACGCCTTTCGGACTGCCTGAACGACATTCATGCGTTGACGCAGCCCGGCGACGCCATCCGCGAGCGAATCGACGTCGGTGCGGCCTTGCGCGAAGCGATGCGCGTGATGCGCCACGACGCGACAATGCGCGAGGTGACTGTCCAGCTCGAGTTGCCCGCCGCGCCGGCGTCGATCGTCGGTGATCCGCATGCGGTGCGGCTCGCTCTTCTCGGATTCACGACCTGCATGCTGGATGTCACGCGACCTGGCGGCGTCCTCACTTGGCGGATTGTCCCACCGGGCGCCGATCCGCGCCTTCTGCTGCAAGTCCACGCCACGCAGGCCGCCTTCCCGCCCGCGCTGGTCGCGAAAATCTTCGGCATCAGCCGCATCGCTGAATCCGATCACGAGGCAGCAGTCGCGGGTCGGCTCATCGTCGAGGCGCACGGCGGAGAGGTGACGATCGATCCGGAAGGCGACGGTCGCTGCGGATTTTCGATCCGCCTGGATAGCGCCCGCGACGACGGATACGCAGAGGAGTGACGCGCGTCGCGCTGCTCACTCATTCAACGTTCCCGGTAAGAATTGCCAGCGTTTGCGCGACGGCACCCGCGACGGATGCCTGCCTCGCGCCCCGAGAAGCGCTTCTCCCATCAAGCGGCACGCGCCTTGCGCGACACGTCGCGCGCGCCGCGCTTCGCGTTGACGCAGCCGCGCGAATCGGTTGTCGCCGAAATCACCGTATTGCCTGTTCAGGAGACCTTATGGCCATGACGGACCCGGAGCGCGTGCGCGCCGTATTCCTCGACAAGGACGGAACGCTCGTCCACGACGTGCCCTACAACGCCGACCCCGATCGCATCGAGTTCCTGCCGCGCGTGGGTGAAGGCCTGCGGCAGTTGCAGGACGCCGGTTACCTGCTGATCGTCGTGTCGAATCAGCCTGGCGTTGCGCTCGGACGGTTTCCCGCGAGCGCACTCACGCGGATCGAGGCCCGGATCGACGAGCTGCTCGTGCCGTTTGGTGTTGTGATCGCCGCCTATTGCTGGTGCACGCATCACCCCGCCGGCATGCGTGCGGCCGGCGCGCTGGCGTGCGGATGCCGCAAGCCGCGGCCCGGCCTGTTGCTCGATGCCGCCGCCACCCACGGGATCTCGCTCGAGGATTCCTGGATGGTCGGCGACATCCTCGACGATGTCGAAGCCGGCACGCGCGCCGGTTGTCGCACGATCCTCGTCGATCGCGGCAACGAGACACGCTGGCGGGCGGGACGGCTGCGTACGCCGCGCGCGATCGTCTACGACTTCGCCGACGCCGTGTCGTTCGTCCTCGATGGACCCCGTGCGCCGCGCGCGGCGCGACCGGTGGCCACGCCGTGAATCCCAACGGCGCCTGGGCCGGCGCGCGCTCGATTCTTGCGGTGCGGCTGGACGGCATGGGCGACGTGCTGATGACGACGCCGGCACTGCGCGCACTGAAGGAAGGGCGCCCGCCCGTTCGTCTGACGCTGTTGACATCGCCGCAAGGTGACGCAAGTCCGCACGCGAGCTGCCGTTCATCGATGAGGAATCACGTTCGATGCGCCGTGTCTCACGGCGTCGACTGCAGGTACTGCCTGAAAAGCGAGTGCCCGCTCGGTCACCATCGCTGCCTTGCGAGCATTGCACCGGAAGCGATCGTCGCCGCGCTCGAGTCGCTGACGCGCAGCTTGCTGATCACTCGCGCTGCGCAAAGGCCGCTCCGTCGCCTCGTGCCGGCAAGCGTGTGAGCCTCTGTGAAAACGCTCGGCATCAAGGCCCCGTTCCATGATTCATCGGCGTGCCTCGTGCACGACGGCGCAGTCGTGGCGGCCGCCGAGGAAGAACGCTTTACGCAAATCAAGCACCGCAAGCCGCCCGGTGCCATTCTCGGTATGGGAGTTGCCGTACCACGCGATCGATTACTGCCTTGCCGAAGCCGGCATGGCACTGAACGACGTCGATCACGTCGCGTATTCGCTGAAGCCATCGCTGCTCGTGAAAGGGAGCGGACTGCCGCCTCGATCACGCTCCCGCTCGAACCGAGCAGCGCGCCGCGGCACAACGGCGGAGCACCGTGGGATCCGCTCTTCCTGTCGTACGTCGTCAACGCGCCAAGGCAGTTCGCCGGTGGCGCGCCGCATCATCTCGACCGGCGGCTGCGCGCGCAGACAGACCGGCCATCGTGGCAATGGCACTACGTTGCGCATCACCTCGCTCACCAGGCAAGCGCGTTACTGGCCGCGCCGTTTTGATGGATGCGCCGGAACCTTGTGCCGGCCCGATGAACATCGGCAACCCCGCCGAGTTCACCGTGCTGGAGCTTGCCGAACGCGTTCGCACGCTGGCCCGGTCACGTTCGCCGATCGTGTTCGCGCCGGCGGCGTGCGACGATCCGCGACAGCGCCGTCCCGACATCTCGCTTGCGGTGCGCATCCTCGATCGGCGACCGCGCATCGAGCTCGACGAAGGACTCGCGCGCACGATCGAATATTTCCGCCGCACGCTGCGCGGCGCGCAATCGCCGCAGCCCGCCACCTCGCCGCTACGCCCCCGATGCCCGCCGCGGACGATAACGCCGCCCACATCCGTCGCGACGACCGGCGTCAAATCACGCGGCCGCGCCGTACGGCCCCTGCATGCAGCGAATCGGACCGACGTCACCGCCGGCGCGTGAATTTCACGCTCGCGCAGCGGGACGCCGTTTGCCGCTATGGTCCTTCCCCTGTTGCTTGCCGACGGTTACGCCGTCACCCACGGGATCGACGTTCGCCTTCAGCGTGCGTGCCATGTAGGAAAGCGCATCGCGCCGATACGCATCCTTCTCGGACGCGACGCAATCGCCGGGGATCCAGAGCCCGTACTGGCGCAAGTATGCGTCGTGCGCGGTAAACATGATGCACGAATCGGCCGCAAGTCCGGTCAGCACCAGTTGGTCGACGCGCAATTCATCGAGCAGAAATTCGAGCGGCGTGCCGAAGAAGGCCGAATGGCGGGGCTTCAGGATGGAGCGATCGCCGGGCAGCGGCGCGAGGATCCTCGCGAGCTGCGCAGAAGGACCGCCGCGGCTTTCGCAATGCGCGACGACCGCGTCGAAATCGGATTCCCAGCGTCCGAAATTGTCGTTGGCGTAGATCACCGGTACCCCTTCGGTGCGCATGCGTGCCTTCAACGTGGCCGTGCGCTGCGCGGCCTCGACGGCGCGCTGCGCGATTGCTGCCGCGCCCTCGAAGTCGAGGGGGTTCATGAAGTCGACCAGCAACAAAGCAGGTCGACCGCGTGACGCGCGCCCGGCTCGCTCTTCTTTCATCTCGGCATCCAAGTCATCGCGGCAATCGACGACATGCGGCAGCAAACGGCATGCCGGGCAATCGTCGCTGGCCGGATGGCGCGATGTAAGACTTGCCACCGCGAGACGCATGATATTGCGCGCTTCTCGTCGAGGTCGCGACGAACCCGGGAATTACCGCACCTGCGCGCGAACTCCCGCGGGTGGCATGGGCGTTGCATATCACGGTATGATCGGTGTGCCTGGAAATCCGATGGCGCACCGCACCGCCACCGCCTGTCGCGTCACGATAAACGGAAGCGAAACAATGAACTCGCCGTACGCGTCCTCGCCGAACCGTGCCTCCGAATCGTCCGCTTCATCCAGGATCTCGCTCGCCTGGACCAACGTCAAGGGGCTCGTGCAGGACCATGCGCTGCTGGCGGTGCTGGAGCTGCAACGCGCCGGCATCTCGCTCGTGAAGATGCTGGCCGCCGGCATCATCATTTCGATCCTGATCGTTTCCGCGTGGATGGGACTCGTGGCCGCTGCGGTCGTCTGGGCGGTGGGCGCCGGGGCGAACTGGGGACTCGCCATCCTGATCGCCGCGGTCGTCAACATCGCGGTTGCTGCCGGGTTGGCATTCTGGGCGAAGAACCAAATCCCGGATCTGCTCTTCGCCGCCTCGCTGCGGCAGCTGCGCAAGGATGTGCCGCACCCGGAGAACGAACATGCCCCGAACCGATCTGTCGCTTGACGACGAAATTGCGGAAGTCGAAGGCCGCCTTGCGCAGCACCGCGCGCAATTGCGCGCGCTCACGGCAGACGTGCGCAGCCGCGTCAGCGTGAAGAACGCGGTTCCGGTCGCGGTGGTGGCCGCGCTCGCCGTCGGATTCGCTGCGTCGCGATTCGTCCGCAAGCCGGCGCCGGCAATGGTCGCGCGCAAGGGATCGCGAACGACGAGGATCGCCGGGGCGCTCGCTTCCGTGCTGTTGCCGCGGCTCATGCGTCCGCTGCAAAACGCGGCTGCCCAATGGTTGCACCAGCGCATGCGCCGGTCCACCGTTCACTAGCGTCGGTTGCGTAGTCGGTTGCGTGGCCCTGGTTGCTGGCCTCCGTTGCGTAGTCTCGGTTGCGTGGCCGCGGTTGTTGCGCCAAGCGCGTGCGGGAGCGCACGCATCGCGATGACACGCGACACGCAACCCGCTTCGGATTCGATGTGCCGCGGAGTACACGATTTCGCGAAACGCCGGCTGGCGTTCGAGGATCTCGGCAAGCGTCCCGGAATCGGCGATCCGGCCTTCAGCCATGACGATTACCCGATTGAAATAGATCAGTGCGCTCAGGCGATGAATCGAAGCGATGATGCACGTGTCGGGAAGCCCTTCGCGCAGTCGCTCGAACACGGTCGCTTCCGTGGCCCGGTCGAGAGCGCTCGTCGGCTCATCGAGCAGCAGCACCGAACTGCGTTCCCCAGCGAGCAGCCCGCGCGCCAGCGCAAGCCGTTGGCGTTGCCCCCCGGAAAGGTTGATCCCCGTTCGGACAGCGGCATGTCCCACTTTTGCGGCAGTGACGCGGCGACCGCGTCGAGCGCACTCAAACGCGCCGCACGCTCGATCTGTTCTTCCGAGTATGCCGCCCCGAACGTGAGGTTGTCGCGCAACGTCGCTTCGAAGATTTCAGACTCCTGCGGAATCAGGGTCGAAATCGATCCCAGGTGGCGGACGCCCGCGGCGGCCTCGCCGTCGACGGCGTATTGCACGCGTTGCGGATCGTAGAGTCCGGCGAGCACGCGCATCAGCGTGCTCTTGCCGCCCCCACTCGGCCCGATCAGCGCGATCCGATCACCAGCAGCCACGATAACGCCACCGTCAGCAGGTCGACCGCGCACCACTTCGCCTCGATCAGCACGATAAGGCGCCGCGCGGGAACGAGCACGTCCGCCAGCCGCTCGCCGATCAGCCGTCGCGACATGTTCTGCAGTCGGAGGCTCAGCACCGTCGAGATGTTGCCGAGAAAATTGAGCAGGCGCACCGCGTAGCGACGCTCCAGGACGTTCTGGCGGTGCAGGAGGCGCATCAGCCGGCGGTCGAAATGAACGATGACGACCGCCACTGCGATGTAGCCAATCGCCGCCGAGTGCACCGACCCAGGCGGACATGATGGTCAACGCGACCAGTGGGCCGATCACGTTGACCAGGTTCTGCAGGTAGAGGACTGGCTTTCGGTGTCGATCGCCTGCGCCGTCAGCCATGGCACTAGCAGCTTGATCGTTTGCGAACCGACAGAAGCGCGGCCGCCCGCCGCGAAGCGCCACACGCTCGTATACAGCTCGAGCATGCTCACCGCAGGCCGGCCGTCGAGCGCAAGATCCGGGGATTCCACCTTCATCGCGTCGAAGCTCCTCAAGGCCCGGGTTTCCCAAGTGAGTGACAGCGCTCGCCAAAGCGCGTGCGGTCTTACACGGACGTAAATGTTACCGTTCGTCCTGCGTAACAGTTTCCGCTTTGCCGCCTGACCCGGTGCGGATCGTCGCCAGCCGTACGCACGCGGCGCTCGCTCGCTGCGACTGGTGAGACGACCTGCTTGTCTGTCGACAGTCGGCGAGTCCCACGGGGCATGCCGCTTGCTCAATCGGAAACGTGAAACGACCGCACGCCGCTGCACCTTCGCATGGCCACTTCCGCACAAGCGGGCTGGCGCTGGGGCTCGCGCTTGGCGTGGTGCTCCTCGCAGGCTGCGAGCGAGGCGATTACCGGCCGATCCCCGGAGACTCGATCCGCTCCGGGTGGGCATCCCCCGAACGGCCTTCCGGAATATCCCTTGCGACGGATCAGCGGGAATTTCTGCTCACGGTGGCCGAGGGCGGACTGTTCGAGATCGAGGCGAGCCGCATTGCCATCGTGCGCGGCGGATCGACGGCCGTGCGACGCTTCGCCGAGGCGACGCTCCGCGATCGCGTGGCCGTCGAGACCGATCTGCAGCAGCTCGCGGCGAGCGTAGGCATCGCGTTGCCGTCCCAGCTCAGCGCGATCAGGCGGGCGCGGCTTGCCGTGCTGGCGCAATTGACGGGGAGCGAATTCGACCGCGCGTACGCGCTCAACGTCGGCGTCATCGCGCAGGAGGAGGCGCTCACGGCGTTCGAGCGCGCGGCGAACCGTGACGGCGCACGTGTTCAACGCTTCGCCGCGGACCAGATTCCGGCATTGCGCAAACACCTCGAATGGGCACGCCAGCTGGCTTCCGAGCTCGACAAGACGAAGATGGCCTAGTGTCACTAGCGCCCCCGTGGAAGCTCACGACGTCCGCCGCTCGACGACGACCTCCAGCACGCTCGCTCCCCCCCTCACGCGTCGATCAGCGCCGAGCATGCCATGCACATCGTCGTCATGGATCCGGCGGTGGACGTGCGCACCGCATCCTTCGACTATCGCGTCGATCGCAATCCGCTTGTTCGAAGCCGCTGTCGAGCACGAACGCCTGACGGCTCCGACCAGCGAGGAGCAGCCGTGAAGCGCAAGCGGCGCCTGCCCCCATCGAAGCAGCCTTCCGATCTGAAGGTCGAGAAGGATGTTGCAACCGGCCTTGCCGCACGCACTGCACAACCCCGCGCAAAACGTTATTCGGCGATGAAACTGCCGCATGAGCGCGACGAAAGCACCCATCATCCCGGGAGCCCGAAGGAAGTGACCGAACAGGCGGCAAAGGACATCGAACAGGGAAAGGTCGACACCGACCGCTACGGTGAAGCCGGCGAAGCGTTCGACCGCAAGCGGCATCGTGCCTGACGCAACAACCTGCCGGATACCGACCAACTCGGCAAACGCGGCTCGCAATGTCAGCCGGGGATGAGCATGAGCCAACGCGACGACCTTGGTGAGCCACGGCGTGACGATCAGGAGACGTTGCGATCGGTTCTGCGCAATCCCAAGGCGCTGTGGCAGCTGGCGCGAGATTCGTTCGAGGCGTGGATAGACGACTACGCGCCCAGCATGGGAGCCGCGATTTCCTATTACACGGTGTTCTCGATCGCGCCGCTGCTGTTGATCGTCATCGCGATTGCCGGACTCGTGCTTGGACGGGAAGCCGCGTCCGGGCAGATCTTCAGCCAGTTGCAGGGAATGATGGGTGATGAAGGAGCAACGGCCATCGAGGGAATGGTCGAAAGCGCCAGCAGTCCCGGAAAGAGCGCCATCGGCGCACTCGTCGGCTTCGCGACGCTGCTGTTGGGAGCCACGACCGTGTTCGGCGAATTGCAATCGGCGCTCGATCGAATCTGGATGGCGCCGGCTGCGGAGAAAAAAGAAGGACTCTGGAACCTGCTGCGCACTCGGATATTGTCGTTCGGGATGATTCTCGGCATCGGCTTCCTGCTGCTCGTCTCACTTGTGGTCAGCGCAGCACTCTCGGCACTGGGATCGTGGTGGGCGCCGCTGTTCGGCGCCTGGGAAGCGCTGCTGCAGGTGGTGAATTTCGTCTTCAGCTTCATGGTCGTTACGGCGTTGTTCGCCATGATCTACAAATGGCTGCCCCGCGCGGACATCGGATGGCATGACGTCTGGATCGGCGCCGCGGCTACGGCGCTGCTGTTCACGATCGGCAAGTTTCTCATCGGCCTGTACATCGGCAAGAGCAGCATCGTGTCGGGATTCGGCGCTGCCGGATCGCTGGCCGTCGTCCTGGTGTGGGTCTATTACTCGGCGCAGATCTTTTTGCTCGGTGCCGAGTTCACATGGATATACGCCTACCGCTACGGTTCGCGCCAGGGACAAGAGCTACCTGCGCGCGAGGCGGAGAAAAGCGGGCGGGTGCCGGTGAAGGACGCAGATACCGGCACGCATGACGGTGCCGGTGATGCGCAGGAGCCACCGCCGCCGCAACGCGAATGGTTGCCGAAGCCGACGGGTTTATCCGCGCCCGGTGTTCCGAGGACCGTCACGCTTCATTCCAAAGCCGAGCTGGGTCTCGCCGTCGCGCTGGTGGGCGCCGCGGCCGCGATTGCAGCATTCATGCGGGGGCGGCATCGTTGAGCCCGCCAGCCGGCCGGCGCCGACTTTGCTTCCGCGACCAAGCGGGTCTCCGAGGCGAAACTGATTCGGCGCAGGGCCCTCGCGAAGCGATGCGCGGCAATCGTGGCACGCCTGTGCCTGGGGTTGGTCACGACATCGCTTGCGGTCGCCCAGCAAGCAACGGACCCGCCACTGACGGAGGTTCGTAGCTGGACGGTTGCGAATCGCGACCTCGATGCTTCACAAATACGGCCAGCTGGGTACCGGTTGCATCTCGAGATGGCCGTCGTCAGCGGCACGCGTTGGGCGCCCGAAGTCATTCTCGATGCCGCCAAGCGCGCTGTCGACATCCTGGCGCAGTGCGACATACAGGGCGGCCTCGTGCGCCTCCACGAATTCAACGGACCGCAGCGGTATCGTTATCTTCTGACGCCGGACTCGCGCGAATTCGCGCGGCGGTCCGGACTGGCGAAGCCGGCCATATTCTTCGTCGAGGACACGCTGCAACGCCCGGCATTCGATGCCGAGGCAATCGGGCGCGCAAACGCCAAGACCCGTCCCGAGATGACAGACACAGTGTGGGTGACCGCGTCGATTCGTGACCTGCCGATCGCTCTTGCGCATGAGCTCGTGCATGTCCTGACCGATTCTGGTGAACACTCCAATGCACCGGAAAATCTGATGCGTGACGACACCGCGCCCGGCAATACGCGCCTCACCCTCGAGCAATGCAGCAATATCATTGCAACCGGGCAGGCGAATGGTCTCCTCGATCACGCAATGCCCCAGGACGGTCACCGCTAGCGACGCAGGGTCGCTCCGCCTGCCCCGGCGCAGGCGCCGCTGCGATGGAGTAAGCTTTTCGGCCTCTTCGTCGTTGCGGGTTCGGCGTGCAAGCAACCTCGAGCGTCACGACGTTCCTTTTCACCGACATCGAGCATAGCTCGCGGTTATGGGAGGAGGCTCCCGATCGCATGGGAGCTGCGCTGGCGCGGCACGATGCGTTGGCGCGATCCGTCCTCCTGCAACACCACGGCGTGCTCGTGAAAATGACGGGCGATGGCATGCAGGCCGTCTTCGACGACCCGCACGACGCGCTGCGCGCCACACTGGAGTTCCAGCAAGGGCTCGAGACGCAGAATTCGATCGGCGAACTGCGCCTGGCCGCCCGTTGCGGTCTTCATGCCGGCGTAGTCGAGCGGCGCGACAACGACTACTTCGGCAACGCCGTGAATCGCGCCGCGCGCATCATGAGCGCGGCACACGGCGGCCAAGTGCTGCTTTCGGAGGTGGTCGCCGACCTCGTGGCGAATCGACTGCCGGCCGACGTCCGCCTGCGCGATCTCGGCAATGTACGCTTGCGCGATCTCGCGGGCCCGGAACGCCTCTACCAGGTCGTGCATCCGACGCTGCGGGAGGGGTTTCCGACACTGCGCTCGCTCGAATCGTTTCCGAACAACCTGCCACAGCAGGTGACGTCGTTCATCGGCCGCGAGCGTGAACTCGCCGACGTCGGGAAGCTTCTCGCCGCGCATCGCCTCATAACGCTGCACGGGACGGGAGGCATCGGCAAGACGCGGCTGTCGCTGCAAGCGGCGGCGGCCGCGCTCGCTGGATTCGCGGACGGGACTTGGTTTGTCGAGCTCGCGCCGCTCACTGATGGGGACCGAGTGCCACAGGCGGTAGCGACGGTGCTGGGCATCAAGGAAGACGCGGGGCGGCCGGTGGCCGAGGCGCTGAACCGCACGCTGCGTGATCGCAGCCTGCTGCTCGTGCTGGACAACTGCGAGCACCTCGTCCAGGCCTGCGCGGAGCTCGCCGTAATGCTGCTGCGGGCAGCACCCGGGGTAAAGATCCTCGCAACCAGCCGCGAACCACTGAACGTGCGCGGCGAGATAACGTATCAGATGCCTGTCATGAGTCTGCCGCAAGCGAAAAACGGTGCGGCAATCACGGAGCCGACGCAATACGAAGCGGTGCGACTGTTCGTCGAGCGCGCCACCACCGTCAGTCGCGCCTTCGCGCTCACGCCGAAGAACGCGGCCGCCGTAGTCGAGATCTGCCGCCGCCTCGATGGCATTCCGCTGGCGCTGGAACTCGCGGCCGCGCGCGTGCGGAGCCTGTCGGTCGAGAACATCGCGGCACGCTTGTCCGATCGCTTCAACCTCCTCGACCGCGGCGATCGGACCGCACTTCCACGGCAGCAGACGCTCCGCGCGCTAATCGACTGGAGCCACGATCTGCTTACCGAGCAGGAACGCGTGCTGTTTCGGCGCCTCGCCGTGTTCGCCGGCGGCTGGACGTTGCCCGCCGCCGAGGCCATCGGCGCCGGTGGCGCGATCGACCGCTCCGCAGTGCTCGATCTTCAATCGCAGCTGGTCGAAAGATCCCTGGTCGCGATGGAGGCGGAGGGGGGTCGCTATCGGCTGCTCGATACGGTCCGTCAGTACGCGCAGGAACAACTCGACCGATCGGACGACGAACTCGGTGTGCACGCTCGGCATCTCGACCACTTCGTCGCCTTTGCCGAGGAGGCGCGATCGCACGTAATCGGTCCGGAAGAAGCCGCGTGGCTGCCGCGTCTCGACGTCGAGCGTGAGAACCTGTTATCGGCGCATGCTTGGTGCGATCGCGCCCACGAGGCCACCGACACGGGACTGAGACTCGTATCGGCGCTCAAGCCCTATCTGTTCAACCGCGGCATGCTGGGGCTTGCGTACCGGATCACCGCCGAGGCGCTCGCACGCCCGGGCGCACAGGATCGCACGCCTGCGCGATGCCGCGGCCTGTTCGACGCCGGGCAGGTCTGCTATTTCATGGGTCGTTATGGCGACGCTGCGCGATTGCTCGAAGCGAGTCTGGCAGTGGCGCGCGAGCTCGGCGATTCACGTCGGATCGCACACGCGCTGCAGCCCCTCGGCATGTCGTGCGTAGGGCTGGGGAACCTGAATGCGGCACGCGGGTATCTCGAGGAGGCGCTCGCGCTTGCGCGCGCGCAGGGCGAAAAGCGCCAAGTCGCCGGCGCGCTCAACTCGCTCGGCCAGCTGCGGCGTGTCGAAGGCGCGCTCGATGCGGCTGAGCCGATATTCCGCGAGGCTTTGGATCTCGCCCGGGACGTCGAGGATCAAGAGGCGATCGCTGTCATGCTTCTGAACCTGGCAATGGTCGGCATCGGTCGAGCGCAGCGCGAAGGCCCGCGAAGCATGTTGATCGACGTGATTGCGATCGCAGGGCAGACAGGATCGAAGCCCGCCGGGCAAAGCGCCCTCGAAGTTTCGGCGGCACTTGCGATGCTGTGCGACGATTGGTCCCGCGCCGCGCGTCAATACGGCGCGGCCGAAGCGCTGGCTGCGCAAACCGGTATTGCCCGAGACCCCGCGGATACGGCATTCCTCGCGCCGCTCGTTTCGCGGATCAAGGCTCGCCTCGGCGCCGAATCGTATGCGCGCCTCGAAGCCGAGGGCAGGACACTGTCGTACGACGCGGCGATGGCCGACGCGAGCGCGTGGCTCGCGGCGCAACGCTGATCGGCCGTCCCGCGCTTCCGTTCTAGTTCATCATCGACGGGTCGGACTCGAAGCAATTCGCCCGTACGGATCTGCAGCCGCAGCGTATACGAGTAGAACTGCGTTCGTGCCCTTCGGCGTGAACTTGCAGCTCAGCTCGGTCTTGTCGGCCCCGTCGTTTCCGAATACGCAGGTCGTGGTGCCGAACGCCTGACTTTTCTTGAGCGTACCCATTTGAGCGGATCGGGGACATCTCCGTCGGCGCGAACATCGTAGCCTGGCTGTCGTCAGCTTGAAGATGACGGTGACTTCAGCGGGCCCGGAGTCCACGGCTTTCACCTTGAGAGGCTCGCGATTGACGACGATCGTTCCTTCGTCCACCGATACCTTGACCTTGCGGTCGAGCGGCACGAGCACGATGCCGCTTGGAAAATAGCGCTCGTTGATCACGAGGCTTCCACCGGCACAGGCCGTAAGGAGCGGTCGTGCAGACCACTGCGATCAGCGTTCTGGCGTTCATCGATCGTCTCCCTGAAGTTGGTTGTTGGCGGGCGGCGGGGCAACGAACACTTCCCCTGCGCCCCGACGCCAGCGATCGTACATGGCAGTCGGCGCCCACGCAGGGGAATATTCACGTCCCGGGGCGGTAAGAATCCGCCTGCGTCCGGATTGCTGCAACGTCTTTGCAGCGGCTTCGCCATGAGGTCGGTGACAAGCGTGAATACCGGCGCAGCTTCCAGCGCGTGCACGGTGAGCCAAAACAACCTAAACGACGTTGTGACTCGCTCCGCGCAGCGCGAGGAATGCGAACCCCGCTGCAGCGACGCATAGCCCTGCCGTACTCACACGCAAGGCCCCCAGCGCTGCGCGGCGATCATCGCGAAAGGAGATGGGATATCGACGCGCCACACGCGCTCAAACGCGCGGGTTGCGTTCTCGCCTGCGTAACCAATAGTCGACGGCGATCGTCGTCGCCGCCGAGACGACCGCAACGAGCCCGATGTCGAACAGGAAGTACAGCGGGCTCTCCCGCCATTCGCCGGTTGCGAACGTGGCGAACGCGCCGAGCGCCACGCATGCAACGCCCCATGGCGCATACCAGGTTCGCGGACCACCAAGGCGGAACCACGTGACGCCGAGCAGAACGCCGAACGCGAAGGGGAACACCTCGATCAACTCATTCATGTCGGTCCAATCAGGAAACGGTTAAAGGGTGCAGCCTCGTTTGCATCCCGAGGTCGCCTCGACTCCGTTGCGATGAAAGGTCAGGACTCGTCCTCATCGTCGCATTCCTCGCCTTCGTCGTCGCAGCAGCCGTCGATCGCTTGCGCGCTGCAGCACGCGTCGTGCGTCTTGTCGCAGCACCCCTTGCGGCAGTCCTCGCAGCACTTCTTGCACCCGCAGGCGTCCAGGGATCGTGTACGCCATCACGTCGAGGGTCTTGATCGGCGTGGCGGGATCGTCGCTCGTGATGACGAGCTCGCAGGCCCTCGGACATCGCTCGGTCGCCTTGTATCGGATGAGAACGCTCAAGCACGAGCCAGGCTGCAGCATCGCGGGGAACGGGTTGTTGATAAGCTTCCAGTGCCTGCTCCTGCGCTTGAAGGCGACGCTCGTGACGTGCAGCTTGCAATCGCCCACGTTGCAGATCGGCAATCGTGCGCTCGCCGAGGCAGCACTCCTTCACGCCGCCGATGCAAGTCGATCCCGTGACCGCGAGTTTCCCCGACGGGGCGACGCCGGTGAACGGCGACCGATTTCGCACCGGTCGGATCGTCGCTCGTGACGGTGATGGTGGCCGACTTCGCGCCGAAGCTCGAGGGCGCGAAGCGAACGGGCACGGCAACCGACGTTCCCGGCGCGAGCGTGACCGGGTACGAGACAACCTTCGGCGGCAGGAATTCGCTCGCCGACGATGTGATGTCGAAGATCGTGAGCCGGCATGGTCCGCTGTTCAGCAGGGTCAGCGGCAGGTCCTTGAACGAGTCGAGGCATACCCTTCCAAAGTCGCCGTTGTCGGCGACGATGAGATCGAGTTCCGGCGCGGGTGCGGTTCCGGAGACGGCAACGATCGCGCACGCCCGACGGGTCGTTGCTGATGAGGGTGATCGTCGCCGCCTTGGGGCCGAGGCTCGCCGGGCTCGAAGCGCACGGGCAACGCGATCGAATCGCCGGCCGCCACCAACAACGGGAACATCACCACGCTGGGCAGCGCAAACTCCGGCGAAGACGACGTGATGTTGAATACGCGCAGCGGACAGGATCCGCTGTTGTTGATCGTGAGATCCTTGTCGACGAAGCTCCGCAGGCACACGTTGCCGAAGCTGCCCGCGTCCGCGATCGCCGTCGACAGCCGCGCGCTGCCGAGCGATCCGGTTGCCGCGAGGTCCACGACGGGCGCCGCTGGATCGTTGCTCGTGATGCGAATCGTCGCGGTATCGAACGACGGCGTGCTGCCCGTCGGGTTGTACCGCACCGTGAAGTCGACGTGCTCGCCGGGAGCGATCACGAGCGGCGTGCCCGGTGTTGCGAGCACGGAAAAGCTCGCTGACCCCATCAGGCGCTGCACGCTCGTGATCACGAGATCGGCGCCGCCGACGTTGAAGATCTCGAGCGTGAGGAACTGCGAGCCCTCGCAAACCGTTCCGAATTCGAGGTTGTGCTCGAGATTGACCGCGATCGACGGGCCGGCGGGCGCCACGAATGCGAACGCACCTCGGCCGTAGGTCGCCGCACGCAGCATCCCGTTGCGTAACGCGAGATCGAACACCGGGACGCGCGGAAAATGAATGTCGTCGAGGATCGACCACGACGCGCCGCCGTCGATGGAGCGAATGACGCCGAAGTCGGTGCCGGCATAGATCGACGTCGGGGTGTCGGATCCGTCGAGCGCGATGGCGTTGAACGGAACGTCGAGGTTCGGCGAGATGTCGGTCCACGCCGAGGCGGCCATGCGTCGTTCGGAACACATGGCCGATGTTGCCGGCACCGCCGTTCAATCCGCCGAGCACGACGTACAGCGTGTTGGGATCGTTGGGATCGAAAGCGATGCGCGCGACGTTCCGCGGCGGCAGGTTGCGCGTGATGTCGGTGAACACTACGCCCGTGGGCGGCCCCACGGTTGCCGCGAGTGCATTGGTGGTGACGAATACCTGATTGCCTACGGCAATTGCAACGTTGTTGCCGTTGGTCCTTGCAACGTCGACGTCGCCCGTGCCTGCAAACGCAGACAATACGCGCCAGTTGTTGCCGCCATCCTGGCTTTGCCAGAGGTTCTGGCTGCCGCTCGCGTAAAGGATGCCGCCGGTGGAAGGGTCGGTGGCAAGCGGGCCGAGATAACAACCGGCATCGCTTGTCGTGCCCCACGGCGTGATCTCGGTGGGAAACGACGCGCCGTCGTTGGTCGAGCGCCAGATTCGCGTGCACGGCGCAGGTGACCAGAACCCGCTCGTGCAATAGACCTGGCCCGCAGTCGTGCCGTCGTACACCACGTCCCAGCCGTCACCGCCTTGCGCGGAGACCCATCCGAGCCCGGTGCCCCCGATTTGCGTCTGCGTGCCGTTGTCCTGCAGCGCGCCGACGTTGTTGCTGCCGGTTGCGTCCGGACGCACGTCGAGGTTGTAGAAGAGGCCGGTCTGCAAGCCTCCTGCGGAGAGCGAGTTCCACGTCACGCCGCCGTCGGTCGACCGGTACAGTCCTCCGTCGTTGCCGCAGAAAGCGATCGACGGCGTAGGACTCGCTTGCGGGAAGAACCCCCACGAGTGATTGTCGGCATGCACGCCCGTCAACGCGGTGAACGTATTGCCGGAATCGCTCGACCTCGCGTGGCCGACCGCGGCGAAATAGAGAATATCGTTGGCGCCGTCGCCCGGTGAACCGGGGTCGACGGCCATATGAAAGCTGTAGCCGCCCTGCGTCCCCGTCGGCATGCCGGTCGCGGTACGCTGCGTCCAGTTCGCGCCCTGGTCGGTGCTCATGAACACGCCGACCGGGTCGGGCGCGCCGCCGGTACCTTGCAGCGTCGCGTACAACACCTGGACGCCGCCAGGGCTTGGCGGGGACGTCGGAGGCGCGATCGCCACGATGGTCTTGCTGAACCCTGCAGGCGCCGCGCCGATGGCGGTCGCCACCGCCGGCGTCGCCCCACTCAGGATTTGCGTCCAGTTCTGTCCGCCGTCATTCGATCGGAATACGCCGCGGCCGTTGATGCCCGCGTACAGGATGCGATTCGCGGCGGGCGACGACGCGTCGAGCGTGAGCGAGCGCGCATCGCCGAATGCGTTGACGCCCGCCGTCCAGTTCTGGCCGCCGTCGACCGAGCGAAAGCAACCGCTCGTCGATGCGAGATACAGGACGTTGCTGTTCGCGGGATCGACGATGATGACGTTGATCCACTGGTTCACGAACTGCAGCGCGTTGCCGGTGTTGTTCGCCGGATAGCCCGAGCCGAGCCGAATCCAGCTTCCGCCCGCGTCCGTCGACTTGAACAAGCCTGCCTGCGGCTGCGCGGCAACACGTCCACTCGTGCCGAGATACACGACCGCCGGATTGGTGGGATCGATCGCGAGCGCACCTGGCTCGCCTACCGCGAGCGACAACTGGCGATCGAACAGCGGAATCCACGACGCCCCACCGTCGTCGGTGCGCCACGCGCCACCGCCGGCCGTGCCGATGTAGACAACGTTCGAGTTCGCAGGATGGACCGCAATGGCCGACACAAGGCCGTTGACGGCCGACGCACCTTGCGAAATGGGACTGGGGCCGATGGGCGCCCACGCGGTCCCATTGAGGCTCATCGCTTGCTCCCCTTGTCACCTCCATTGCGGTCGGGCGGCTGTGGGGGCTCTTCCGCAGGTGGCTCGTTGATGTCCGTCGGCGGCCGCACGACCGATCCGGGCAGCTTCTTCCATTGCTCGAGCGCGCGCTGGTAATCCTCCGGCGTGGGCTGCGGTCCGCCTCGCCAACGCCGCTCGAGGATTTCCTTGTGGACCTGGTGCTCCCGGCCCTGTGGACGGTGACGCGGTCGCTTGTCGTCGTTGCCGTCCGGCTCCTGCTTCGGACCTTCAGGCCCTTTGGGTGGGTGCTTCTTGTCTGCCATCGCAATCTCCCGGACGCGAGCGGTCGCGTTCAGCGCGGCCGCAGTCCATCGAAATGCCGAGCGTCGTAGGCGTCGTGCTGCACGGAGTCACGCGCATACGAGCTACTTACGCCCGGCTCATGTGCGTGTCAAGATGTACGTTACAAACGAGAGGCGGCACGCGACAACAGCCGCTCCCCGAGCCCGCTTGCCGGCTCGTGCACGCGCCGTTCCGCCACGTAGTCAGGAACGTGCGAGCCTGTTTGGGTCTACGCCTGACGGCGGTATAGACTCGCACTCGCCAACTCAGCCGATCCGCTTCGCCGCGTGACGTCGAATGCGAGGCGCATCCAGCAGGGATAGAGGTGCCGGTTGCGCTGTGATCCGGCAACGCGGCTGTTCGCAACCGAATCCGCACAACAACGAGGGAGGAATTCAAATGTGTGATGTGTGTGGCGATGCCCAGCACGAACCTGAAGTATCGCGCCGGAATTTTCTGAGGACCGGCGCACTCGCGGCGCTCGTACCGTGGAGCATCGGCGTCGCCCGCGCGGCCGACCGGCCGGCGCCAGGCGCACCGCCACCACCGAATGCGATCGCGCCTGCGGACGCGTTGAAGCGGCTGATGGATGGCAACGCGCGCTACGCGGCCAACACGCCTAACGAGCGCGACTTCTCATCGGGCCGCGCCGCCCGCGTGCAGGGACAGTATCCATTCGCCCAGATCCTGAGCTGCGCCGATTCGCGCGTCGCGCCTGAGCTCGCGTTCGACCAGGGGCCGGGCGATCTCTTCGTCATGCGCGTCGCGGGCAACGTCGTGAACCCGGACCTGCTGGCATCCCTCGAATACGGCGTCCAGTTCCTGGGGGTGCCGCTCATCATGGTGCTGGGCCACAGCGGATGCGGCGCGGTCGACGCCGCAATCAAAGTGCTGAAGACCAAGGCCGTCCTTCCGGGCCATTTGCCGCAGCTCATCGCTGCGATCAAGCCGGCCGTCATCGTCGCCGGGAAGACGCAGAGCGGCAACTTGCTCGACAACGCGGTAGCCGAGAATGTCCGGCGACAAGTGGCCCGCCTCAAGAAATCGCCGCCGATCGTCCAGAAGAGTTATGCCGGCAAGAAGATCGACATCGTCGGTGGCGTGTACGACCTCGCCACCGGAAAGGTCGCAATCGTCTAGACGCGCTGGCGGCGTCCGGGCGCCAGCAACCGCGCGACGCCGCCTTTTGCCAAGTGTTCTGCCGCCGCTGCGCCCGAGATTCGGGCAAGAGATCGTTACCCATTGCTCAAGACCTCGTGGTCATTCGCAAACGTTCGGGACAGGCCGATGGAAGGGGTCGCTACTTGAGCTTGCCACGCCCGGCAACGCGCCACATGGACTCGATGCGGCCGCCGCGGACGCCCACGATTTCCTCATGCAGGTGGACCGTGGTATCCGAATAGCCGACGATCAACTCGATCTTGTCACCAAAGTTAGGAGCGGCATTCGGTTGCTCCAGCTCGATCTTGGTGTGCTCGGACGAAAGTTTCATTGCGCTTACAGGCGGGATGCTGAGTGGCACCGGCATCGCCGCATCTCCGCTCATCGACTTCCTGCCGGCGTCGACGACGATGCGCGTCGGCGTGGGCCGGCTCGTTACCGTCGTCAGCACGGTGAGCGCCGGCGCAAAATCGACATGGTAGTTCGTGAGGTAATGCATATCGCTGAAAATGGCGCCGCCGACCTGCACCTCGGTCACGCCGGGTTGCTGCGCACAGTAGGGAAAAGTGCCCGTGCCGCCGCAACTGACGATCACGACGCGGTGGCCGGCCGCCGTGCACGCCCGAGCGCTTGCCGTGAGTGCAGCGACGGCGTCGCGGACCGTGCGCGCCTTCTCGGCAGAGTCGGCGATGGTCGTGGCCTGACTCTCCCAGCCCACCACTCCGACAAAGTGGAGACCGCGGCGATTGGCGATCGCTTGCGCGAGCGCCGCCACCGGCGGGCCCGGCTCGACTCCCGCGCGATTCATGCCGATGTTGACCTCGATCGCCACGCGCAACCGTTTGCGCGAGCTTCCGAAGGCCTCGTCGAGCTCGATCAGGTTCTCGATGCTGTCGACGCAGACGATCGGATCGGCGTGCTCGGCAAGCCGGACCAGCCGGCCGATTTTGGTCGGTCCCACGATCTGATTGGCGATCAGGATGTCGCGGATGCCCGCAGTGGCCATCACTTCGGCCTCGCCCAGCTTCGCGCACGTGATGCCGATCGCGCCGGCGGCAATCTCCATATTCGCAATCTCCGGCGTCTTGTGCGCCTTCGAATGCGGCCGCCACGCGACACCATGCGCGCGGCATGTGGCGACGATCCGCGCGATGTTGGCCTCCATGACGTCCAGATCGACCAGGAGCGCCGGGGTATCCAGCGCAAACTTGGACTGGCCGATCAAATCGCGCGACAAATTTGTTCCGTTGTCCATTGCGAGAACCGCTATGCGTTCCTGTGCACGCGTCGCAGGCCTGCGGCCCAGTACGCGTGTTCGACGAGGCGCAGCGTTTCGAGATTGTCGGCTGGGTCGGTCTCGAACGACGCACCAGTCTCGACGCAATCGACGAAATGCGCGATGACGCCGTCGAAGCTCGCCTGATAACCGAGCGCGGAATCGTAGTGCTCGCTGCGCGGGGTCGCACCGTGCAGGCGCAGCACGGAGTCCGCGAACGTGGCGCTCGCCTTGCTGCCGATAACTTCCAGGCTGTCCGGAGGTCGCGCCGGATACCCGGCTGCCACCATCGTACCGGTCACTTCGACGGGCACGCCGGATGCCGTTTCCAGGAAGATGGCTGCCACCGTCTCGCCGACCACGTCGGGAACGGTACGCGCCCCACGCGCGGCGACCACGCGCAATTCGCCGCAGAGGAAACGCATCACGTCCAGATGGTGAATCAGCACCTCGGCAATCATCAGCCGCTCTTCGTGCTGCGTGTAGGGTTCTCGTTCGAGCAGCGGCCGGCGGCCGCTCGCGTCGGCCAGCAGTCCGGACGTCATCGTCGCCATGCGCGCGAGGACCAGATCTCCCAGCTCGCCCGCCACTATCCATCGCTTCAGCTCGCGATACCACGGCCGGAACCGCCAGTTTTCGTGCGCCATGAGCCGTGACTTACCCGCGACGCGGCGGACGAGCGCCTCCGACTCGGCCAGCGTCGGCGTCATCGGCTTCTGGCAGAGGACGTCGATGCCGCGATCCGCGGCGGCATCGACCCAGGCGGCATGGGTTTCGCGCGGCGTGGCGACGTCGAGGGCATCGATGGCCTCGGCGGCGAACATCGCATCGGCATCGCGATAGACGTGCGGGATGGCAAATTCTTCTGCGCGTTTGGCGGCCCTCGAGGCATCCGGATCGCAAACCGCGACGACGCGCACGCGCTCGCCCAGGTTGCGCCAGGCGACGAGGTGATACCAGCTGATCATTCCTGCGCCGACCAGCGCTACCTGCAACGGCTTCGATTTCATCGGCTGCGCGGCCATCGGTCTAGTCTCCAAAGCCGAAGAGTCGGCGCGGATTGTGCGCCAGCACGCGCGCTCTGTCGCCGGGGTCCGGCAGCCACCGCGACAATGGCGCCAGCAAGTCCGCATAGACCGGACGCCGCGGAACGTTGATGAACGGCCAATCCGATCCCCAGATGCAGCCCTTCACGCCGAAGGCCTTCAGCAGCTCGTCCACGAACGGGTCGAGATCGTCGAAGCCCGTGAGCATCCTTGAGACGCGGAACAACGAGGAAAGCTTGACCGTCGCGATGCCTTCGCGGCCCAGCGCCAGCACCGCTTGAAATCCCGGATGGCCGGTCCCTACGGAAATGTCGCGCACGCCGAGATGGTCGACCAGAACCTTGACGCCGCTGGCTCGCAACACGGCAGCGGCATCCGGCCATTGCTCGTCGTCGGCATAGACCTGCGCAAACCATCCCAGCGTCTTGAACCGCTGCAGCAGCCCCAGCGCACCGGGGCGCATCAGCGCGTCCGGGTCGTAACTGGGGAGGTTGAACCGCACCCCGACGACACCGCCCTCGGCCAAGTTCTCGAGCGATCGATCGGTAGCATCGGGATCGACCACCGCGATCGCCTTGAACCGGCCCGGATACGATCTCATCGCGTCCAGGTTGGCCGAGTTGTCGGTGCCGTATCCACTCAACTGCACCAGCACTGCGTTGCTTACGCCATGCTCGTCGAGAACCGCACAGAACACCTCGCGCGTGCCCCTCTCGTCCGAGCGCGGCTGGTAGCCCTTGTTGCCGCTGAGTGGAAAGCGCTCCGGATCGATGATGTGCGCATGACAATCGACGATGCGTTCGGTGTTGACCACGAGCTTGTGCCCCGTTCTAGACGATTGCCTTGGTCGTTGCCGGATCGAACAGATGGATGGTGGCCGTATCCAATGCGAGGTCCAGGCGGTCGCCTCTGCGCAAAGCCGTGTCGCGTCCGATACGCGCAATCAGCTCCGCGCCGGAGCCGTCCAGCGACGCCATCAGCAAGGTCTCGGCGCCGAGCGGCTCGACGGCGTCGACGCGCGCCGGCACGCGCTCGAATCGTGCCGGGTCGCCAGGCGGCACGGATTCGTACACGTCCTCGGGGCGTACACCGACGATCACCTCGCCGCCGACATGATGGCCGAGTGCCGACGCCGTGCGCATTGGAAGCCGTATATTGCCGCCGCCCAACAGCGCGACGATGCGATCGTCACTCTGCTCGATCCGCCCGCGCAACAGGTTCATCGGCGGGTTGCCGAGAAACCGCGCAACAAAGGTATCGGCGGGATTTCTGTACACGTCCAGCGGGCGCCCGATCTGCACCACCTTGCCCTGGTTCATGATGCAGATGCGATCGCCCATCGTCATCGCCTCGACCTGATCGTGGGTCACGTAAATCGATGTGGTCCCGATTTCCTGCTGCTGCTTGATCAGTTCGTTGCGCGTGCTGACGCGCAGCGCGGCATCCAGATTGGACAGCGGTTCGTCGAACAGGAACACCTTGGGGTCGCGCACGATCGCGCGCCCGACGGCCACCCGCTGCCGCTGCCCGCCAGAAAGCGCGTGGGGCTTGCGCTGCAGCAGCTCGGTCAATTGCAGCTTGCCTGCTGCTGCGTGCACGCGCCGCGCAATTTCCTCCTGCTCGATGTCGCGTCGGCGCAAGCCGAACGCCAGATTGTCGTACACGGTCATGTGCGGATACAGCGCGTACGACTGGAACACCATGGCGATGTCGCGCGCCTTGGCGGGGACGTGGTTGACGACCTGGCCGTCGATCGACACGGTGCCGGACGTGATCGGCTCCAGCCCCGCGATCATGCGCAGCACAGTCGATTTGCCGCAGCCCGACGGGCCGAGCAGCACCATGAACTCGCCCTCCGCGACGGTGAAGCTGACGTCGTGCACCGCCGGGGCGGTCCCGCCCGGGTACCGCTTGCATAGTCCATCGACCGTTACGATCGCCACGTTTGCATCATGCTGGGGCTTGGCGTCGAGGCGCTAACGCACGGCGCCGGCGGTCATGCCCTTGATCATCGTTTCGGAAGAGAAAGCGTAGATCACGATGATCGGAAGCATCGCGATCATGAGGCCGGTCGCGGCCATCCCGACGTCGAGCTGGTGACTGCCGGTGAAATGCATGAGCCCGAGCGGCAACGTGCGCTTGTCGTCGTCGGTCAACAGCACCACGGCGAACAGGAACTCGTTCCACAGAACGATGAAATTGAGCGTCACCGTGGTGAAGATCGCGGGGGCGCCGATCGGCATCGTCACGCGCCAGAAAATCTCGAAGTCCGAGTAGCCATCCATCCGCGCGGCGTCGAACAGATCCTGCGGGATTTGCGCGAAGAACCCTTCCAGGATGTAGACCGTCATCGCGATGTGCGTCGCCACGTAAACGAGAATCAGCCCCGTCAGCGTGTTGTACAGGTGGATGTCGAGCAGGATCTGGAACATCGCGAGGATCACCAATTGCGGCGGCAGGATCAATCCGGTAAGGATGATGAAGCGCACGATCCGGTTGCCGCGAAACGTGTAACGCGCGAGACAATGCGCGGCCATCGCACCGATCGCGGTCACCAGCGCGACGGCAACGACGACAACAATCGTGCTGTTCCAGAAGTAAGTGCCGTAGTTCGACTTGGTCCAGGCGTCGGCGAACTTCTCCCAGTGGGCGGGCGACGGAAAACCGTACGGGTCCTTGAATATCTCGGGCGTGGTGCGCAGCGACATCATGGCGACCCACAGCAGCGGCCCGCCGGTCACAACCGTATAGAACGCGACGAACAGGACGAGCGGCACGCGGCGCACCTGCTCCAATCGCAATGACATTTCCATGGCTAAAACTCGAGCTTGTCGCGCTGGCGCAGCAGGCGCGACATGATCGCGACGAAAAGCAGGATGATGATGAACCACAGCACGGCGATCGCCGACGGATAGCCGAGGTCGAACGTATTCCACTCGAACGCGCGCTTGTAGACATAGGTCGACACAGTTTCGGTCGCCCACAGCGGCCCGCCGCCGGTCATGACCCAGATGAGGTCGAACACCATCATCTTGCCGATGAACGACAGCACCAGCAGGTTGACGATCGTCGTACGCAGCATCGGCGCGATGATATGCACGAGCTTGGCGAACCATCCACAATTGTCGAGCTCCGCCGCGCCGAGCACTTCGCCCGGCAGCGCATGCAACGCGGCCAGGAACACGATCATGTTGAAGCCGAGCCATTTCCACTCGTGCGCCACGAGCACCGACCACAAGGCCGTCGACGGCTGGCCGAGCCAGGATTGCTCGAACGCCGAGAGCCCGAGCCAGCGCAGCACGGCGTTCGCGAGTCCCCAGTCGTAGTCGTACATCCACACCCAGATGATCCCGACCACGACATAGGACATCAGCACCGGCGTAAACCACACGACGCGCAGCAGTGGTGCGAACGGTGCCCGGGCAAACAGGCAGAGCGCCAGGAGCAACCCGCCGATCACATCCACGATCGTGGCAACGATCGTGAACCACGAGGTATTCGCGACGGCCTTCCAGAACGTCGAATCCTGGAACAACAGCGCCGCGAAATTGCCGAGTCCGACGAACTCGATCACGCCCTGCGGCTTGATGGTGTGAAACGCGTTATAGAACGTGCGTATCACCGGATAGATCGTGAAGCCGGCGTAGACCAACAGCGCCGGCGCGAGAAACGCCACCAGAATTCCAAGGTTCGCGCGTCGCGCATCGATCAACGCCGAGGCGGTATCTCGCGCTGCGGAGAGCGACGGGCGGTCGAGAATTCTCATCCCTGTTGTCGGCCGCCGGCGCTGCGGTCGATCCGCACCGCCTGCAGCGACGGTACGGATCGCGGGAATAGCATTCGGTGCGCTATCCCTTGAAGCACGCCTTGTTCATCATCTGCACGGTCTGATCGACGGATAAGAGACCACCCGGAAACCCGGAGTTGAGGATCTGGGCAAACGAATCCTTGCATTCGCCGGTGACCATGTCGCGCGGCTGGCCGATGAAATATTTCTCGCCCTTCTGGCGCTCCATCAGCTCGTTGAAATAGGCGGCGTGCGGACCCGAGAAATTCTTCGACGTCGGCCTTGATGCCGGTCTGCAGATAGACGGTCTCGATCCACATCTTGCCCATCGCCGGTGTCGACATCGCATCGAGGAATTCCCCGGCCAGTTTCTTCTGCTTGCTGGCGGCGTTGATGGCGAAGCTCGCGCCTATCGTCGACGTCTTGCACTCATTGCAAGCGCCCCGATCCATCGCGGGGAACTGCATGATGCCGAGCGGAAAAGTCTGCGGCTGCCCACCCTTGTCTTCTGGCACGAACGCGCGGCCGGTATAGAAGCTGCCCATCGGCAGCGTCAGCGCGCCGGGCTTGCTGTAAAAGTAATAGTGCGATTCGCCGAGCTTGAGCGTCATGAAGTTTTTCGGATAGGCGCCTGCGTCCGCCAGCTCCTTGACCCATTTGAGAACCTCGACCACGCGCGGATCGGCGAACGACAACTTGCCAGTAAACAGTTTCTGATAGTCATCCGGGCCGAGCTTGCGCAGCAGCGCTTCCACCGTGATATAGGCGCCTGGATACGGACGGTCGCCCACGCCCTGCGAAATGGGCGTCATCCCCGCAGCGCGCGCTTTCTTGACCAGGTCGAGGAATTGCGCCTGCGTGAATTGCGCATTCGCCGGCAGCGCGACGCCGAGCTTCTTCAGCATGTCCTTGTTGTAGTACAGCTCGACGGTGTAGGCCTCCTGCGGAATGCCGTACGTCTTGCCGTTGTGGGTCCAGACCTTGCGCGCCCAAGGCTCGATGTTGTTCCAGTTCACCAGGTCGTCGAGCGGTACGATGTAACCGGCGGTGATGTACTCGGTCTGGTCGGGCTCGACATAGAAGACGTCGGGGCCCTTGCCGGCAGGCAGCGCGGTCTTCAGTGCCGCACCCAGTGGATTCTTCTCGTACCACGTGATCTTGACCTTCGTGCCGGGATGGCTCTTTTCGAAGTTCTTGACCGCCAGTTCACGGAACGCCACTTTTGCCGGCTCGTCGGCCTCGTGACTCCACACCTCGATCGTCACATCCTCCGCGCTTGCTTTCGGTGCCGCGCCGAATAAAGACGCGAGCGCAACCAGCGCTGCGACTGCCACGCCCCGCGTGGATAGGGATGCATGCATTGGTTGGCTCCTTCACCAGTTTCGCGAAAGACACGATCGCCTTCCGCGTTTGATCTGCGGAAGCGTTGGCTTTCCGCATTCGGTCGGAATGCTGCCCGGCACTCCCAGTAGCCAAGGATGGTATTACAAAGGGCAGCGCTTCACCATTCGGTCTGGACCCGCGCAGTTGCGCCTTCCGAAGCGCGGCGGTTTAGCTGGTTTGGCCCATTCGGCCTCGGGATGTAGCCCAACCAAAGCAAAACAGGTCTGCCAGAAGGCAAGCCGTTGAAATGGTTGCTCCGGGGCCCGCAATCCCCGCTTGAGAATCCGACAACACACCAACTACGCCAGCCGCGGCCTCCCACCCGATCCCCGTGCTGCCGTTCCGTGTGGCGATCGTCCCGACATGCCCGATTCTCGTTTTCTCCGCCGATGCCGGCGCGCATCGATCTACTCGATTTTGCCCCGGAGGTGATCGTCTCGGCCCCGAACAGTTCGCGGAACGTCTGGTTCGAGAGCAGTTGTGCGCCGGAGAGGAATGGCGTCATCGTCAGCCCGTAATGATCAGGAAGGCTGGTGATCATGAGCGCATACCGCATACCGCTCATCGGTCGCGTTCGTGAATTCGATCCGCACGGGGCCAGCAGCGATGTCGGCCCGCAACCCCTTGCTCGGCGCGCCCGTGTACTCGAACGCGAACGCGCGGCATTCATTCGTCCGCGTACCGCCCACAGCCAGGGCCGGCCCGCTGGTGAGCCAAAGGAATTTCGGTTCCGCTGTAAGCGCAAATGCCTGCGTCGCGCCCGCCTCGACGTACGCACACGAGACCGCGCAGCGGCGCAGGTGCTCACGAAGCGGAGATCCGTCGTCCACCACGCCGCTCTGCGTGAAGCGGTAGCGGAAGAAGTGCTCCTCGGGATCGAGCGACCATGGGTCGTGGTAACGCGACCGGCGACCTCCGGCGACACGCTGAACGTGACCTCGACGAAATCGCTCAAGTCAGCGTCGCGCGCCGTGCTGCAGACCTGGCAGAACGTGTGCGCCGCAGCACTCGTGAGCGATGTGAGCCGCTCGACGATCTCGCCGCAGCCAGGGCAGACGTATTGCCATTCCATCGTGAGCAGCCCGAGCTTCCGGGCGTGGAGGAACATCTCGACCACCGCTCCGGTCGCGAACCCGTGTTGTTGTGCAAAATGGACGGGGTTGATCCGAACCAGCGCGTCGTCGCTTGCGGTACGGACGAAGACGTCGAACGCATGGAGCAACTTACCCGCGCTTCCAGCCACGGCAGCGAGCTCCGCGAGCTTCTCCGCCAACAGCCGTTGGTTCACCGGTAAAGCGGAAGCTCCTTCGCCCATCATGCCGGCGATACTATTTCTGCCACGAGAAGCCCGAGTATGACCGGTCTTGGCCGATCATCGCGGCCGCGCCGTCGCCGACTCGATCGACCTGAGGCTCCTGCGCTGATGGACGGCCTGGCCGGCGTCACGATCAGTCGCACCTGCTGACGCTTCCGGGCGGCCGGAGCCGCCCGGCTGTTGCAAGGATTCGCCTCAGTTCGAGCGGAACAAGTCCTGAGGGATGCCTGCCGCCTGGAAGATGTAATCGCGCGACTCCTCCAGGTCGCGGCGTAGCTTGTTCACGTTGACGTCGAGCAGCCGCCCTTTCCACTTGCGGATCTTGCCTGCAACGATCACGGTCTCGACGTTAGTGCGGTCCATGAGCGAGACAACGGCCCCCGGCACCTGATTGAGCGGCGCCACGTTGATGGCAGTGGCATCGAGGATGATGATGTCCGCCTCCTTGCCCGGCGTGAGCGAACCGGTCTTGTCCTCCAGCCGCAGGGCCTCCGCGCCGTTCATGGTGGCGAAACGCAGAACGTCGCGTGTGGTAAGCAGGTCCGGCGTGCCGGGGGCAGGCGTCGGCCACTGGTTCGGTGGTATGAAGTTTCCTTGATCGAGGACCATCTGGTTCACGAGTACGCGCTGCAAATTCATCATCGAGCGCATCTGAGTGAAGAAGTCGGCCGTCAGCGTGCACTCGACGTCCACGCTCAGCGACGGCTCCATCCCGAGGCTCTCCAGCTTGAGGATGGGCGGCATGCCGTGGCGCATGTTCATCTCGATCGGAACGGCCAGCGACACCTGCGCGCCGGCGTCCTTGACCGCCTGCCAGGCCATGTCGGACATCCCGGTCATGTGGATGAATAGGTTGTCGGGGCCGAAACCGATGTCACCGTTGTCGCCGCCCTTGCCCTGGGCGAGCAGGTCGAAAGTCGTGCGCATGCCGAACGGAGACAGGATGTGCGCCGCGACCTGAAGGCCGAGCTGGCGGCCGATGTTCCAAGCCTGTGTGTAGGTCGGAGCCCCAAGGTAGATTTCGCCGCCCATGATCATGTGGACGAGCTGGTCGCTCGAGGAGAACCACTGCTTCTTGATGCGGACCGCGTCCTGCGGATACTGGTTGCCGGCAACGCCGCCCGCGCTCTCGAAATAGCCGAAGGCGGCGCGGCGGCCGGTATCGAAGAGTGCCTGGATGGCGGCGTCGGCGTGCGCGGGCGAGTGCTCTATCTGCGAGACGTCGTGCACCGTCGTGATGCCAGCGTCGAGCTGGCTCAAGCCGCCGAACAGCTCGTTGATGTACACGTCCTCCGGCCGGTACACGGGCGCGAACTTGAGGAGAATGAATTCGAAGTAAGTAGTGTCCCCGCTCGGCGTGTGCGAACCGTCGTTGATCAGGATCCCGTCGGCGAGGAAGCTGCGCAGCGCCGTCTCGAACTGGTGATGGTGCGTGTCGATGAAGCCCGGCATGACGATGCGGCCGCGAGCATCGATTGGCGTGGCACCGCGCGCCTGCAGGTTCGGCCCGACGGCAACGATCTTCTTGCCCTCGATCAGCACGTCGGCTTGGGGGAAATCACCCACCTCAGGGTCCATCGACATGACGGAGCCGCCGCGAATGACATAGCGCCGCCCCTGCCGACCGCTGTCACCAGGAGCTTCATCACCGGCCTGCGCCGCAACAGCAGGCGCGGCAAACAAATTCAGCCCCGCCGCGGCAACCGCGGTCGTCGTGGAGGTCTTCAGGAAATCGCGTCGCGACTCGCTGAGCGGACGCGTATGGTCCTGCGGCTTTCCTTCATCGCACAGCCTGCACATGGCACCCTCCTCCAGAGTCGAGTCGCGCGATATGCACGACCCGGCGGGCCATTCTGCACGCCAACCTGCGCCGGTGTAAATCTGATCGGTGAAGCTTATCCGTTGTGTGCGGGCGGACGTGATAAGACGGACGGGGAGACGAGGGGACGCATGGAGGCTGCAGCGGGAGCACGATCGAGATGGCTCCGAACGTCTCGGATCGACTCGTTGCTGCCTGTCATGTGCTAATGCCGAGACATTTCCCAAAATGGCTTGCCTCGAAGCATCGGCCGCGGGGTCATGACGATTGCGCCAGACGCATTTCGGCCGCCGCGAGCATCGCCTTGAAGCGCGGATGATCACGGATGGCGTCCAAATCCGTCGAGCGTCCCGGCCTCGTCAGCTTCCATCAAGCCGCTGTAATCGGCGACGTCGGCTGAAAGTATCGCGGTCAGTCTGCGCTGCATCGGTCGGCCCTGAAACCTCACTCTGCCATCTTGCTACCTCCTTGCATGGAGCTGCGCTACTTCGTCGGAATCGGAGTGGATCGATCGACGGCGATCGCGGTCACGCTGTTCTGCGGAGAACCTTCGATCAATCGATCGGAGTAGGTGAGATAGACCAACGCGTTGCGCTTCCTGTCGACCATGCGCACGACGCGAATCTTCTTGAACACCATCGAAATCCGTTCGGTGAAGATCTCCTCCTGTACCGGCAGCGACCCGGCGAACGTGATCGGACCGACCTGCAGGCAATCGATCGACGCCTCCGACTTGTCTTCGGCGACACCCAAGGCCCCCTTGATGCCGCCGGTCTTGGCGCGCGAGACGTAACAGGTGACGCCACCGACCTTCGTGTCATCGTGCGCGTCCACGACGATCTTGTGGTCGGGTCCGATGAACTTGAAGACCGTGTCGACTTCACCAACGGGGTCGGCCCGCGCGACGGAACCAAGCGGCAGCAGCAACAGTGCAACGAGTTTCTTCATCGGGATCAGCTTCGTAATAGCTCTGAGGTAAAGGAAGCAATGGCACTCCGGCCGGTTCATGCGCTTCCGTGTCCGACGCGCAAGATCTCGAACACGTAACGTGCGATTGCGTCGGCCTCGACTCGAGCCCCGGAAAGTCCGACATGGCCATCGGGGCGCACCAGATAGAACGAAGGCGAGGCAATCCGTGCGCGCGTCATTTCGGCGTCATTGACCGGATCGGGTGGAATCACGTGAATGCGCAGCAGGTCGCCGAGGCGCATCGCTTCTTCAGGCGGCGAAGGTTGTCCGAACACGATCAGCGCAAATCGCGTGTCGTCCACTTTCTGGAACAGGTCCTCGACGGCGCCGTTCGCTTGGAACTTGAGCCGCAACCACGGGAAGCGATCGCCCGCGCGCGGTGCGCCATCAGGCAGCACCTCCAGTGATTTCGACAACGAGCTTTCCCGGTAATCGATGCCGATCTGGGAGACCACTCGAAAGGCGACCTGCTGTATTCGCTCGCGGCTCATTGCAAAGGCAGCGATCCTTGCGAGCACCTGAGTGCGCAGCAAGCCGGCAAGCCAGTTGTCGGACACGACCAGCCTGAATGCCCGGTCGGTCGTATTCAGCAACCGCTGCGCGACCGGAATGCGCTCTTCCTCGTACGAGTCGAGCAGCGCACCGTCTGCTTGCCCGTTGACGACGAGCGCGAGCTTCCATCCCAGATTGTAGGCATCCTGCAAGCCGGTGTTCATGCCTTGCGCGCCGACCGGGCTGTGGATGTGTGCCGCATCGCCCAGCAGGAAACAGCGGCGGTCGCGAAAGCGCGACGCGCTCTTGTGATGGATCCTGTAGGTCGAGAACCAGCTGCACGATTTGAATGACAATCCGGCTCCTGCTTCACCGCGAATCGAGGGAATCACGTCGTCGAAATTCACGTCGTCCTTGTCGTGCAACGTCTGCGGAAGAATGCCGACGATCCGCCAGTGATCCGTCCCGCGCATGGGAAAGAACAGATGAAACCCTTCGCGCCACAAGTAGACGTTAACCTCGTCCGGAACCATGTTTCCCGTGACCTCCACATCAGCGACGAAGAACACATGCTCGTAGGGCGCGCCCGGGAATGTGATCCCGCAGAGTTCGCGCACGGCGCTGTGCGCCCCATCGCATCCGGCCACCCATGCCGCGGTGATTTGCCGGCTCGTTCCGTCCGGCTGCTTGAGCGTTACCGTCACATGGCTGGGTTCCTGCTGCAATGCGATCAGCTCGGTATTCCACTGCACCGACATGCCCCAGTCGCGAAGCTTGTCGCCCATGATCCGTTCGTTGTCGTCCTGGCCCAGGATGAGGATGAAGGGGTACGGAGTCACGGCCGCGGCCAGCTTCACCCAGCGGGACGCGCGCCATCTTCCGGCCGTCGGCCCATATGTTTGCGCCCGTGCCGCGCTTGCCGAGCTCGAGCGCGCGATCGATGATGCCGAGCTTCGAGTAGATCTCCAGCGTGCGCGCCTGCACGCCAATTGCCCTCGTTTCAAGCGAAGGCCCGGCATGCCGGTCGACGATGAGCGTGTGCACGCCTCGCCGACCGAGTTGATTGGCGAGCATCAGCCCGGTCGGGCCTGCGCCGACAACCAGAACGTCAGCCACTTTGCCTGTCAGCGATGTCTTCATGCCGCCAATTCTAAGGAGACACCGAACAATGGTTCAAGGACGTCAATCCCATCTGAGTGTGACGTCCGACCCTGGTCCAACGCCACGTAACGGGTCGTGCCTTTGCCGCTGCTCGCTCCATCGAAGTACCATGTCCCACCTGCCGTACGATCACCGCGGCGCGCGCTGCACTCCACCACTTGAAAAACGCCATGGTTACGCAGCCTGCGACGGCACGATACCTGCTCGGACAACGCACACGCCGATCGTCGTCAAAGGGACGAATAATGACAACAGAGGGACGAATACTGAGAAGTGCTTCGCTCGCAATCGCGTTTTGCCTGCTGCAAACTGCAGCCGCTTCAGTACTGGCGCAAACCAACGGCACTTGTGTGCCGGTGATCGAAAGAGCCGGTAGAGCGTTTGGTTGCTTCATCACCGCCCGTGAGCTGCTCAGTGAGTTGCCACAGGGGCCGCTCTACTGGCATCTCGACTCCTACCCAAGCGTCCAGGCAGCGGAAGCCGCCAAGGAACCAGGCGGCGCCGTTGTTGAGTCGTTCGGAAAAGTGTGGCTGTTTTCGCTGGCCAAGGCGGAATGGCGCGCGCGTGGCGGCCACCACGTCGCTGAAATTGGTCCGCTACCCGTCACACCGGCCGACAAGTATGCGGCAGTCTATATGGAAGGCGTTTTCAAGCCGGGCATGGCGTCGGAGGTGCACCGGCATCCTGGAACCGAAGCATGGTTCACGCTGGAAGGCGAAATGTGCGTGGAGACTCCAGCAGGAAAACAAACGCAAGGCGCGAACGGACCGAGCGTCATCGTTCCCGCGGGCCTGCCGATGGAACTGCTTGGAACGGGCACGGTTGTGCGCCGATCGCTTGTCCTGATCCTTCAAGACGAATCGAAACCGCGCTCGAGTCATGCGAGCGACTGGACGCCAAAGGGACTGTGCAGAAGCTAGCTATAACTAGAGAAACGAACCTCTCGACACTTCCATATCGTCAGATCTATTGCGAGGAGAGGAAATCCATCGGCACAACATTGAGACCCGACGGCGATACTCACCGAGGGGGCTCGTGCAAACGACGCACTTCGGAACTGCGGGGGTCGCTGCGCCGTCGGCGGCTCGGCTGATGTGCGTTTACGTCATGGTTGTGAGGTGGTCTGCGCAGCGGCTTCGCAGAATCGGCAGCCGGTCCGGTGCATGGACGGATACAATTCTTTACCGAATAGCCGTTGATTCGGATCGACCGTAGCACCCGCTGGCGCCAGCCGTCGCAGTCATTGGGCGTTTCGCGAGCCTTCGCGTCCGCCTCCGCGGGACCGAACTCTCTCGCAGCCGAGACCGCCGCCGTGCCCCTGTGGAGCGTCGCACGTCACCGACTGACCGGCGGCGCCGGCGAGATCCCCGGGGCTACGGCTCCGCCACCGTCAGCGAGCGGCTCGGCCCCGCCGCACTCGATCATGACGGGCATCGACTCGCGCTCGTCGGCGATCGGAAGCCCCGCCCCGGCGACGGCCACGAGGCGGCGTTTGCCGCAGCTCTCGGCGGCCAGGGACACGCGGACGACGGCGTCCCCGTGCGCCGGAAGGTGCGCGATCCGTTGCGCCGCCACGATCGTCCCGTTTTCCTCCGGCGCGCCGTCGTAGAGGAGGACGATCAGGTCGAAGACCTCGGCACTGCCGGCGCTGACGGTCGTCGTGGCCTCGATCGGCTGTCCGAGGGCGACGTGCCGCGGTGCGACGTGGATCGGGCCCAGGCGCAAGCGGGCGCGCCGATCGTCGCAGCCGGGGGGCGGGCAGGCCAGACTCGCCGCGGCCACCGTGACCGGCTGCGCGGCGCTCGGGACTCCGTTGGTGACGATCGTGAGCATCGCCGGTCCCGGCGGGAAGCCGGCGAGAGGCTGCGAGGTGAAGGTTGAATCGGTCCAGCCCGAGAACGGGTCGGCCGGCACGAACGCGGTCTGCCCGCTGTCGACGCTGCGCAGTTGCAGCACGGGATAGTTGGTCGCCGACTGCTGATTGGCGTTGCTTCCGGAGGATTCGGAGATGCCGAGGAAGAAGCTTCCCTCGACACCGATCTGCTGTCCGATCTGAACCGGCGTGACGAAGGTGATCTGCGGCTGCCAGGCCGGCGGACCGCCGAGACTCGGGCTCGAACAGCTCGACGCGGCCGTCGGGGCCGCCCGTGACGATCACCTGGCCCTCGGGCAGGAGGCTCGCCGAGGCGAAGTCGCGCCCATCGACCATGGGCGGCGTCGGCGTCCAGCGGCCCGTGGCAGGGTCGTAGAGCTCGGCCGCGGCCGACGCGGCCGCGCCGCCCGCGACCAGGACCTTTCCGGACCGCAGCAGGATCGCCGCGTGACCGCTCCGGCAGGTGCTCATCGAGCCCGTCACGGTCCAGTTGCCAATTTGCGGATCGTAGAGCTCGGCGCTGCACCCGGCGCCGAGGCCGCCGGCGACCAGCGTCTGGCCGGAAGGCAGAAGCGTCGCCGTGTGGTGAGCGCGCGCGGTCGAGAGCGGCGCGGCCGGGGTCCAGCGGCCGGTCAGGGGATCGTAGGTCTCGACACTCGCGGTGACCGCGCTCCCGGCGACGGTGCCGCCCGCCACCAAAACCCGGCCCGACGGTTGGAACGTCGCCGTGTGCCCCGCGCGCGCAAGACCGAGGCTCGCCGTCGAGGTCCACTGCCCGGCCGCCGGGTCGTACAGTTCCGCAGCGGCCAGCGGACCCGACGGGCCGAGCCCGCCGGCGACCAGCACGTTGCCCGCATGCAGGAGCGTCGCGGTATGAGACTTCCGTGCGTTTTTCATGGCCGCGGTGGACGTCCACGTCCGGGCCGTCGGGTCGTACAGCTCGGCGCCCGGTCGCGGCGGACCGCCTGGATCATGACCCCCGGCGACGAGGAGCCGGCCCGAGGACAGCAGCGTCGCCGTGTGCTCGGATCGTGCGGCGAGCATGTCGGTAGTGGCCGTCCAGGATCCGGTGGCCGGATCGTACAGGGCGGCGCTCGAGAGGCTGACGGCGCCGTTCTCGCCGCCCGCGACGAGGACCTGCCCGGTCGGCAGAAGCGTCGCCGTATGATGAGCCGAGGTGCCGGTCGCGAGCGGCGCGCCGGGAGCCCAGGCTTCTCCGCCGGCGTCGTACAGCTCGGCGGTTCGGCCGGGCTGCGAACCGATGCCGGTATCGCCTCCCGACGACCAGCACCTGCCCCGAGGGCAGGAGCGTCGCAAAGTGCAGAACCCGCTCCTGATTCATCGACGCGGTTTCGGTCCACCGGGCGGTCGCCGGGTCGTAGATCTCGGCGCTCGCGAGAGCGACGGAACCGTTTTGACCTCCCCACCGGCTGACCAGGACCTTCCCGGAAGGGAGCAGGTTCGCCGTGTGACCAATGCGCGCCTCCGAGAGGTCCCGCGTTTGGGTCCAGCTGCCCGCGTGCCGGGTCGTACAGCTGCGAAATCGGCGGTCCCGTTATCCGATGGCCCGATCCCTCCGGCGACCAGCACCTGCCCGGAAGGGAGGAGCGTCGCAGCATGTTGCTCGATGGGCGGCGACCATCGAACCCGGTCGGGGTCCATCGCCCGGTCGCCGGGTCGTAGATCTCGGCGCTCCTGAATTCGTTGGTGATTCCCGGACCGAGCCTCCCGCGATCAGCACCTTTCCGGAGGACAGGAGCGTGGCGGTGTGTACTCGCACGGCCCTGGATCATGCTCCCGGTCGGGGTCCACGTTCGGCGCACGGGATCGTAGAGCTCGGCGGACGGACGTCTGCCGGAAGAGGTCCCGAAGCCACCGGCGACCAGCACCTGGCCAGATCGGCAGGAGCGTGGCGGTGTGTGCCCAGCGCGCGGAGTTCATGGACCCGGTGGCGGACCATGCTCCGGTCGCGGGGTCGTAAAGCAGGACGCTCGCCTGCGCAATGTCCGGGTTGCTCGGGTCGGGTCCCCCGAGCCCTCCGGCGACCAGGACCTGGCCCGAAGGCAGGAGCGTCGCCGTGTGGTTGGCACGGTTGCCGGGGAGCGTTCCGGTCTGGGTCCACTTCCCGGTTGCCGGGTCGTAGAGTTCCGCGACCGTCGCCTGGCCAACTCCGCCGGCGGCGAGCACCTGCCCCGCTGGAAAGAAGCGTCGCGGTGCTGTCGACGACGATGCTGCTCGTCGACCCCGTCAGGGTCCAGGTCTGCGCGGCCAGCCACGGAGGGAGGCCCAGCATGCCCAGGACACACGCGGCGAGCCAGAAGCGGCCATCCGACGCATGGCGGTCACGTGCGGCGCAACTGCGCTGTCGAGGGCTGCCCACAGGCTGACCGAAGGTTCGGTCATGCCCGGAAACCCGCCGCCCGGGAGCCGCAACACGTCGTAGTTGAGCGTGTAGACGTTGCGCCAGAAGTCGACCGTCAGCTTGGCCGCGTTCATGTTCTGCGTGGTCGCGATCGGCGCGGTGCCGGCCTGACCGGGGTGGTAGATGTCGAGCCGGTACAGGTTGGTGCTCTGGCTTCGCGAGAGCACGTACAGGTACCCTGTGTATTCCACCGCGAGATCGAGATACTCCGTGTCGGCGCCCGCGGTTGCGGTCAGCTCCAGGAAGTAGCGAGACGTCTGCTGCTGGAAGAGCTGGACCGGATTGGCCCCCACGTCGAAGGCCTGAATGCGGTTGTTCAGCTCCTCGAGGACCAGGATCACCCCGTCCGGCGATATCGCCGCCGCGACGGGACCACCGAGGAGTCCCGGGAGCGCGCCGTTTGCCACGCCGAATCCCGCATGCGTGGTAGCCAGCAGCTTCGTCATCGCAACGGCGTCCGACACCGGAGCGTCGGGCAGCCGGAGAATCTCGATCTTGTGGAGGGCGTTGTTGATGCTCACCAGCCGTCCCGAGGGATGCATCACGAGATCGTCGGACGGAAGGTTGAAAACGCCCCAGGCCCGATCACTGCTCGGGGGATCGAACTGCGGCGGGTTCAGGTCCAGGCGCACGCGGCGCACGACACCGCTCGTCGTGTCGAGGTAGAAGTCCGACGTGGCGGGCGTCGGACCTCCACCGGCAGTCGAGTTGCCGGGAAACAGGCTGTAGGTGATCCGGGTCCGGCTCTGAAGCCCGCAACCCAGGGTGACGTATCCGCTGGCGGGATCGACGTCGCCCATGTTGACGAGCTGGTCGAGCTGGCCCTGGCCGCCCGAGCCGCACGCGCTCACGCCGGAGCTGAAGCTCTGGAACCCATAGCCGACGAATCCGGGAGCCGCGCCGCTGCCTTGGCGGACCGTGATGTCGCGCAGGCTGCAAAGGTCGCCGGCGGCCTGCCCGCAGACGAGACTGTCGGCCTTCACCGTCGGCCCCGTCGGGCTCGCGAGCCAGCCGTGCGTCCCCTGCGCGTCGGTCAAGGATGGTGACTTGCTTGTGCTCGTACGCCGTATTCGGCTGGATCGGCGTGGGGTACTCCTGGATCACGATGTCGGCCAGCGTCTCTACGTCGTTGGCGACCGACCCCGTCGAGCCCTGCCCTGCCAGCCGGTCGTCGCTCGAGTAGAAGCCGACCGTCACCGTGACGTTCCCTCCGAAAGGGACGTTCTGGAAGGCGACCGGCGGCAGCGTCTTCACCGTCCCGGAGGGCATCGGAAGCGTCTGGGTGTACGGCGTCGCGCCGCGGTCGAACTGCGCCGTCACCTTGTAGTGGGTCGCCACCGTCGGGAACTTGTCGTTGTTCGAGGCGTGCAGGATGGTCACGGTGATGTCGTGGGCCAGGGTCAGGTCGTAGACGTACGAGACCGGCGACGCCGCGATCTCGAGCGTGGTCTCGAGGAGCGTTGCCGCACCCGCCGCAAGCGAGATGCCGAGCACGATCTGCCCCACGACGGGAATGCAGTCTTCGGCGACCCCTTCGGCGACGGCGGCGGTGATGAGCGCCAGCAGCTGCGCCGAGCGCTTGTTGAGCAACGTCTGCAGGAGCGACTTGCCGATGGACACCGCGACATCCCGCCAGACGTCGGGCGTACTGAAGTCCTTGTCCCGGAGCTCATCGCTCAAGAGCGCGGTCAGCGACTTGGCGATGGCCGGCGCGACGATGAGCGCGGCCTTCTGGATCAGCGACAGGTCTTCACAGGCCCCGGCGACCATGAGGATGATCGTCACCCCGTAGTTGATGATCAGCGTGCACGCGGCGCCGGGGAACCAGTCGCCCCACGTCGTCGGATCGTTGGGGTCGACGCCGCCGAGCAGCAGCAGGGCCGGGCCGCTCGCGAAGACCCGGACGGTCGTGGTGTTGGGGGGAAGGTTGAACCCGACGGTGGCTGTGGACGAGGCGACCGGGATTCCCAGCACCGTGAACTCCGGCCCCAGCATCAGAGCGAACATGGCGGCGAACTGGTCGAGTTGCTCGCGGTCGCCCGCGGGGGAATCGTAGTCCGGGGGGAGCTGGATCTCGACTCCGGACGGGTCCACAGGAATCCCGCCGCTGTCGAGAAACAGGAGGTAGATGCCGAGCCAGCGCACGTACCAGTTGGCGAACGTCAGCGTGGCCTGCACGGTGCCGTCGACCTCGACCGCCGATCCCGTCGTGGAGAAGCCCCCCTCGATGTTCTGCGTGGCCAGCGTGAACTTCAGCGGATCCTGCGGCGCGCCCACGCGGGGACTCTGATCGATGGTCGTGACCCCGTCGTGCCGCTTCCAGAGGGCACCCGACGGGCCCGGCACGCTCGGGTCGGCGGAGGTGACGTCGGCCCCGAAAGTCGAATCCCGCTTGATCTGAGGAAGAACGCTCGTCGTGCCCTGCTGCGCGACGTTGCGGATCGGGTCGTTCCAATCGGGGTGGTACTGGATCAGCCCCTTGTTCTTTCCGTTCTTGTTGCGGAACGCCTGGCCGCTGTCGTCGAGGATCGGGGTGAGGGTCGCCCACCCGTTCGAATTCGGGTGACCCGCCTTCAGCTGCGGGGTGGCCGGACCGAACGCCTGAATGAGAATGGCGAGGCCGACGGTCGCGCCGTTGGGCTGGATGTAATGGTTGTGGACGATACCCCCGCTCGTGCCCTCGACGCTGAAGAGATCGGGATGCATGCCGATGATCGCCGTGGCGTGATCGCTCGGATCGAGCAGGATCGCTTCCTCGATCAGGTCCTCCACCGTCACGGCCGGGCGGTGTCCGTACAGAGTCCGCTTGGCCGACAGAGGGACGGGATTGGAGCCAGCGCGCTCGACGGACAGCGCCGCGGCGTCGGCGATCCCGCCCATCGGCGGAAGGAAGTACATCGCCGACATGTTCCAGGTGCCCGCGCTCGTGTTGCTGCCCTGGATCGCGTAGCTCATCGTGACGAAGTCCGCCGACAGTCGGAGGTTCTGCACGAAGTGGGTGAGCTGATCGTCGGGCACGTTCTGGAGGAACCTGTTCTTCTTCCGATGGTGCTTGAGCACGCCCGGGTGGTCCTGGACCCGGTCGAGCCTCACGCGAGTGCCGCCCCCGACGAGGTAGTACGTCGCGGTCTGGTGCTCTGCCTCGTGTGCGAAGTTGAAGAAGTAGTCTCGCTGCTCGAAGCGAGGTTGCTGCGGTTTGCCGGACCGGCCGCGCCCGTCCGCGAGCAGCCCCGCTGGCAGACCCGTCAAGGCTCCGGTGGCGAGGGCTCCCGTCAGAAACTGCCGCCGCGTAAATGGGGGAAACGGGAACCCTGTTCTCTTGGTCATGAGGTCACCATTCGGTGTCGATCGGAGTACAGATTGCCGGCGCCGCATTCGTGTAGGTCGCGTCCAGCAGATACGAGGCGGGCGGAGTGCTGTTCGCGCCGATCGGGAACGTGCTGTTCCAGTTCGGGTTCGAGCCGATCGCCGGCCCGCATCCGTTCGCCCCGGCCGGGGTGGCGTTGGGACAGGTGAGCGTGCTGTTGCCGGTCGGCACCGTGGTGGGCACGCCGTAGGTGACGAAGACGCAGATCTTCTGCCCGGGGGCATGCCAGTTCGGGAAGCCGGCGAAATCGGCGGACAGGTGGAGGAACATGTCATTGCCTGCCGCGCTGAAGTCGAGGAAGGCGTTGGCGAGCGATGTCCCCTCCAGCGTCGCGTTGCCGAGCTGCGCGCCCTGCAGGAAGGCGCTCGCGAACCCCGAGTTCGTGCCGACGCTCGGGTCCACGCTGAGCTTGGCGCCGCCGAAGTTCGCGCCGATCAGAACGGCGCCGCCGAACTGAACGCCCTGGACCTGGGCGCCGGTGAAGTCGACGCCGGCCAGGTAGGCGGAACCGAACTGCGTGTTGTTCATCGTCGCGCCGGCCGCCGTCGCGCAGTTGCCGTCGCTGAATGTGCACTTGCCGGATCCGACGAGGGCGCTGCTGTAGAAGCTGGCGTTGGTGAAGTCGGCGGCGCTGACGTCGGCCGCGGCGAGGTTGACGTTCTTCAGGTGGGCATTGTTCAGCGAGGCCCCGCTCGCGACACTGGGCGAGCAGCCGGCCGCGGTGCAGTCGGAGAGAAACGCCCCTTCGAGGTCGGCCCCCTCGAGATCGGCCTCGATCAGCGTCGCGCCGTAGAGCTTGCCTTGATGGAGCTTCGCCCCGCGGAGGCTCGCGCTCGTCAAGAAGGCGCTGCTCAAGTTGACGTCCGGGCCCGTGACATCGTCCAGGATCGCTCCCTCCAGGCTCGCGAACGCGAGGTTGGTGCCGGTCAGGGTCGCCCCGCCCAGGTTGGCGCCCTTCAGGTCGACGCCTGACTCCGCGTCGGTACCGGAGAGGTCGACACCGGACAGGTCCACGCCGAGGAGCTGGCACCTCTCGCATTGGCGCGATGAGACGAGGAGGGACGAGAGCGAGCGGATCTGCAGGCTCGACGTGTTCCCGCTGCCGATCGGCGTGCCCGTCAGGCAGGGCGTGTCCACCTCGACGACCTGTTCGGTGCCGGTGTAGAGGAGCCCGCTGTGGAGGATCGCGCCCGTGTTGTTGCCGAGCCGAACCGAGGCGGCGGTCTTGTCGAGCGTGATGACGGGGCTCGTGCGCTCGCTCAAGTTGGGGGCATCGAGCGCGAAAACGGCTGCCCGCCCCTGGTAGTTGCACTGCTGGAAGAGCGCGACCTCGCCCTCCTGGAGCTCGCCGATCTGCGTTCCGTCCGGATAGAACCGGAAGAGGACCTCGAGGGAAGCCGGCGGCTCGGGGTCGGGCTGCCGTTGATCGTAATTCAGCGAGAACGTCGTTTCGGAGAACGTGGTCGAGCGCAGAAAGAAGTCGGCGGGCTTGTTGTCCTTGCGCGTGACGCCAAGCTGGAACCGATATCCCCCGAGGTCGTTCACGACGAGTGGAACGGTCCGGAAGAAGGCGTTGCTCCGTGTCTGACCGTCGTCCGCGAAGCCGGTCCAGAAGCCACTCGCGTCGAGCTTTGCGAGGTTGAGCGCGCGCCGGTTGCGTGGTGCCGACGGTCGGATCGTTCGGGTCGGCGAATCGAAAGAGGCCGGCGTCGTCGATCTGCCGAGCGGCGAAGTCCGCGAGAAGCGGTCGAATGGCGGTGAACGGCGTGCCCGGGACGCTCTGGTCCGGCGGCGGCGCGATCACCCGGCCGAGACGACGCCGCGGGTCGAGCGACGGATCCGGGCGCAGCGCCCAGTAACCCCCGAGCGCTGCGCCCGCGTCATCGACGAGACGGGGACTCGCCGACATCGGCTGGGCGAACGCGACGCGATGCGCTCCGGCAATCGACCCGCCGTCGTGCGCCACGCGCATCGTGTACGTATCGGCGGCGAGCGTGACCTGCGCGCACTGCGGCTTGCGCGGCTTCTGGCGCCCGTTGCCTTTTCCGTCCGGTCCGTGCGGACGATGAAGGCGCAGGAGTTTTTTTCCGCGCCCGTCCTCGAGGACGACCTCCGTGAGAAACGGGTCGTCGGCATCCAGGCAGATCGTGTGCTTCCCGGCTTCCAGGTCGTAGCGGGCGAGCTGCGTGCGCGTCGCCTGCCCGTGCGGCGACGGCTCGAGGTCGAACAGCACGATGTCCTTTGCGAGAGCGGCGAGCGCGGGATCGGCAACGAAGTCCTGTTCGTAGAGCACGCGTGGGGGCGATTGCGCCTCGGCCGGCGGAGCGCTCCCTGCGGCCAGGATCCACAGGAAGAGGAGCCCGAAACACGACTGCAGGATGCGAGACTCTCGCGCGTCGCTCGCGTTCGAAACGAGATGGACGAGTCTCGAACCCCGAGGACCGTGAATACGGGATCGAGTCCCGGGATCAACTGATCCCACATCGGGATCGCCATGTATTCGAGCCCAAACGAGGCGCCGAGCGCCTTCGGATAGTTCCGATCGCTGTACAGCGGCGCCCGCCCCTCGATGTAGTTCCGTGTCCAGGGGAGCCAGGTTCGTCGGCCCGCCTCGACCGGATCGAGGCCGATCGAGCGGAGGAACCAGTGGTAGAGGTACTCGCGGCGGAACGTAGGACATGCTCGTGAGTTTCTCGATCCCGTTCCGGGGCCCCGTCTCCTCAGCTTGGACTTCGGCCGGTGCGCCTGAACGATAGCGCATGGCCGGCTGGGCCAGCAAGGGCGTCCGCGGGGCCGGACCTCCTCGGCGTTCCAGGCTGCCGCGTCACTTGTTCACGCTCGAGTTCTGAAAACTGAAAACTGGAATCTGGGAGGCCTTTGCAAAATCGGCTTTCAGCTTTCGATCCACCAGGCGGTTCTCGCAAGGCGCCCGGGACTGGCCACCGTTCTAGATGACGGTCGGCTTACTCGTCTACATGGGCAGTTGCAAGGGGAGCGCGACTATGGGCGCTATTGGTAATTTCTTGTGGTTTGTTTTGGGTGGCGTTTTGTTGGGGCTGCGTTGGTGGCTCCTTTGGTCCGCTGCAGGCGCTCCTGGACCGGCTGGAAGCGCGCACCGTGAAGACGGTCTTCCTCGTCGCCGACGAGCGTGGTCAGCCGTTCACGCTGGGCGCAATGCGCGGCAACGCTTCTGGAAGGCCCGGGCGCTGGCTGGTGCGAAGTTCGCAATACGCGATCTACGCGCGAAGGCGGGAAGCAACGCGGATGACATCCACTCCGCGCAGATGTTGCTCGGCCACGCCGACAAAGCACGACCGCAATCTACCGTCGACAACGCATCGGCGAGCGTGCGAAACCGATCATGCGCGCCGTGAAAAAGTGAGGAATTGCGGACACACCGTCGCGAATTGCGGATAACGGTTAGTGCTCACTATCCGTGGAAGTGGCGGAGAGACAGGGATTCGAACCCTGGATACGTTGCCGTATACCTGATTTCGAGTCAGGCGCCTTCGACCACTCGGCCATCTCTCCGCGACCGAGAATTATAACTGGTCAAATGGCCGCTGAAAGAGATGGTCACCTGCGTTGCGTTCGGCCATGACGACCCGCGCGGGCTACTGACGAGGCGAAACGATTGTCGACCCAACCTCGACGCCAAGCGTCGGCGTCGCGTTTTTCGCATTTACGCTGCGGCTTTTTTCTTGGGGTTCCCGGACCAACGAGCGCTGGTCGACGTAGGCGCTTGATGCGCCGGGTCATACGTGGAGCAAACGTCCTGCACCGTCGAGGAGAATTTCCGCGCGCTTGATGAGCCGATACCCATAGCATGCGTCAGCCTTGCGAATTCCCGCAGCATCGTACCGAGATCGCGATCCACATGAACCTCCTGAACTCTGTGGATGCATGATTGCTCGCCCGCCGATCCATAGCCAATCGGCGCATCGCTCGATCCGTTGTAGGACTGGCTGACTCATCAGGTCTTTGGATTGCTGCGCGGCGGAGAGCCTCGGCACCCGCCAAGGAGCAGCCATTCCGCGCCGTTCCGCGCCGCTCCGCGAGACCGTTCGCGACCCCAAGGAACGACCGCCGCGGCTCGGGTAGGACGGCTCCGACGAAAACTCGGGCGTCGCACCTATCCCGTAATCGGCGTTTGCCGGGCGGAACCCAGGCATGGAAACGCCGATTCTCCGATAGTTTCGTTCCAAGGACGAGGTTGTGTCGATTGCACCTGATCCATGCCGGACGAAGTCGGTCGCAACCTGGCTCGCCGTGCTGTCGGTCGCACTGCTCTCCGCGTGCGCGACAATGCCGCCCGGCGCGAACTATCCGAAGGTCGAGTCCAGCGCGCTCGCTCACCCGGAAGAGACAGCGATCGGCCGCAAGGTGGAGCCGCGCGCAAAAGCGCATTCCGGCCTTTCCGGCTTCCGTCTTTTCGCGAGCGGCAGCGACGCGTTCACCGTGCGCCTGCAGATGGCCGACAGCGCGGCAGCGAACGCTCGACGTCCAGTATTTCATTTTCAAGGACGACGACAGCGGCAAGCTGCTGATGAGCGCGATGCTGCGCGCGGCCCAGCGCGGCGTGCGGGTGCGCCTGCTGGTCGACGACACGGAAGCACGCGGCCAGGACGATCGAGTCGGCCTGCTCGCGGCACATCCGAACATCGACGTGCGGCTCTACAACCCGTTCTTCTACCGCGGCTCGAACCGCGCGCTGCGTTACGCGGAATTCGCGCTCACGACCAATCGACTGAACTACCGGATGCATAACAAGCTCTTCATCGCCGACAACGAGCTCGCAATGGTCGGCGGCCGCAACGTCGGCGACGAATACTTCGATACCGGCAACGACGCCGCAGTTCGGCGACTACGACGTGTTCGCGATGGGACCGATCACGCGCGACCTGTCGAAGAGCTTCGACGAGTACTGGAACAGCGCGCTCTCGATTCCGGTGCGCGCGTTGTTCGGCTCGCTGCCGACCGGACCGAAGCTGCGGAAATGCAAGGCGCAGCTGGCCGCGCACCTCGAGCGAATGCGCGACAGCGACGCCGTGAGAGCCGTTCGCAGCGGCAATCCGCTGTCGGGCCTGTTGAACAGCGATTCCGGCGTTGCATGGGCAAGAGCGGAAGTGCTCGCCGACAGTCCGGACAAGGCAAGCGTCGAGGACGGCGATACGATCGGTGCGCTGTTTCGCCGACGCCTTCTCGACGCCGCCGCGCAATGCCGGAGCGAGCTCGTCGATCGTCTCGCCGTATTTCGTTCCGGGCGAAAAGGGCGCCACGCTGCTGACGGACATCCGCGAGCGCGGCGTTCGCGTCCGGGTGCTGACCAATTCTTTGCTGTCGACCGATGTGCCGGCGGTGCACGCCGGCTATCGGCGTTATCGCGTGCCGATGCTCGAGGCGGGCGTCGAGTTGTATGAAGTGAAGCCGCTGCCGGGCAAGCCGAGTCCACGCGGCGATGCGCTGAAGTCGCCGAGCTCGGGCAAGTTCTCTTTGCATGCGAAGGCGTTCGTGTTCGATCGCAAGCGGATCTTCATCGGATCGGCCAATTTCGACGCGCGGTCGCTCAATCTCAATACCGAAACCGGGCTGATGATCGAAAGCGCCGATCTCGCGCGGCAGGTCATCGCCCGCTTTGACGCGATCGCGCAGCCCGCGAACAGCTTCGTGCTCGCCCTCGAGAGCGACGGCGAGAAGTCACGCCAGCTGGTGTGGAAGAGCTCGAAGGACGGAAAGCCGGTCGTCTACGACGACGAGCCGGGAGACGATCGCTGGCGCGAATTCCTGGTGGACCTCTACGGCACGCTGCCGCTCGAGGACCAACTCTAATTGGGTCAGAGCGAGTCAGAGCCGTAATACTCGGCTCGCTGTCTCAGCGAGCATTACGGGCTCTGATCCCATGGAGGCCGAGCGTGACGTATTGCGGCTCTGACCCAGGTCGCTATTTGTTCGGCGGCGAGTGCGCGCCGGCCTTTTCGGGCTGCGCCGGCAGGCTCTTGCTCGCATCAGGCGCAGGTGGCGTACCAACGGGCAGTTGCGGATTCACCGCCACGCCCTTGGCCTTCATCTCGGCGATGTAGCGCGTGACGACGCGATCTTCCGCCTTCGTCAATTGCGCCTTGGTCGTATCGGCGGCCGCCTTGTCCTTCGCGGCCTTTTCCGCCTTCTGCTCGTCGGTCATCGGCGGTGCGGGCGGAAGCTTCGCCACCGCCACGCCGAACGCCGTCACGACCAATGCCGCACCGAGGAGCGCCCGTATCGTCGTCAGCATGATCCTCTCCGAAATCGTTATCAGCGCGTCGCCGGACGCGGCTCGACCACCGGCACCGGGGCGTCATCCGGGGCGGTTGGAATCTTGCCGGCCTTGATGTCGTTGTACCAGTACAGGTGATGCTCCTTCGCCCACGTCTCGTCGACGTAGCCCTTGCTCATCGCGTTGTAGGCGCCCGCCATGCCGAGCGTGCCCATGTAGATGTGACCGAGCGCGGCCAGCATGAACAGCGACGCGATGACCAGGTGGATGATGTTGGCGATCTGCATCGTGTTGCGGGTCTGGTTGAAGTTCGGGAAGTCGAGCACGAAGCCGCTCGCGCTGACGATCAGCCCGCACACCAGCAGGCCGCCCCAGAACCACGCCTTCTCGCCCGCGTTGAACTTGCCCGACGGAACGTCGTGCCTCGAAACGAGCCCCCCGAAATGACGGAACCACGTCAAGTCGTAGCGCCGCCAGAAGTTATCGCGGACGAACGTGACGAACAGCAGCACGATGCAGATGAAGAACAGCGGGCCGACGAAGTTGTGCAGGTTCTTCGCGAGGATCGACGAGCCATGAAAACAGCGTATAGCCGAGCAGCGGCAGCAGCACGTTCTTGCCGAACACGATGATCAGGCCGGTGACCGCCAGCGTGACGAACGCATACGCCGTGGTCCAATGGATGGCCATCTGCCAGTTCGTGAAGCGTCGGATCCTGCGACCTGTCGGCGGCTCGTGCAGCGGCAGCGTGCCTTTCCACAAGTGGAACCCGGCGATGATCAGCACCATCGCAACCAGCGCCCAGCCGGCATAGACCGACACCAGCGAATTGCGCAGCGCACGCCACGTCTGCCCTTCCGGCTGGATCAGGACGTTCGTCTCGCGTCCCGGAAGGCTCGTGAACTGCGGTGAACCCGAGCGGACTTCCGACCACACCGGCTGGTTGTTGAGCGGTTGCGTGATCTGCCGCTGCTGTTGCTGCTTTGCGTAATCGGCGTCCACCGCGCTCGTCGCGGGCGACTGCGCCGGTCCCATCTGCGGCGTTTGCGCGTTCGCTGCAATGGTCAGGCACAGCGCGGTAAAGAACACGCTTGCAATGCGGACAATCCGTTCAGGCATGATCAAGGCTTTCGTTCACTCACCGATTGCGGACCGCAAGCGGCCCGGCGGCGTATCGCCGCTGACGCGTTCGATCAATCGCGGAGGCGCACGTACTCGTTTTGCGCCTGCGTGCGGGTATCGATCGCGTTGTCCCATTGCTGCCGGTTGCCGTTGTACGGCGCTCCCGCGTACGCGGGTGTATCGGGCTTGCCCTGATACGTCCCCTGCTTGTAGTTGATCACCTGCGGGCGCTCGCCGCAGCCGGCGACCACCAGCGCGACGGCTGCTGCACCGACGCCGAGCAATGCTGTGCGCATGGCGATCACGATTTCGTCCCTCCGGCAGGCGGTGTTGGCGCGGCGCCGGGAGCGCCCGGAGCGCCTCCTCCCGGAGCGCCGGGCTGTGCGCCGGACGCCGGCAACTTGTACGCCGTTGCCCATCCCCACACTTCGCCGCCCTTGCCGCGATGCGTGACGCGGTCGCGATAGATGTTGGCGATCACCTCGCCGTCGCCGCCGAGCAGCGCCTTGGTCGAGCACATCTCCGCGCAGGCCGGCAGCTTGCCTTCGGCGAGCCGGTTGCGGCCGTATTTCTGGAACTCGGCCTCGGACCGATCGGCTTCGGGTCCACCGGCGCAGAACGTGCACTTGTCCATCTTGCCGCGCACGCCGAACGCGCCGGCCTGCGGAAACTGCGGCGCGCCGAACGGGCAGGCGTAGAAGCAGTAGCCGCAGCCGATGCAGAGGTCCTTGTCGTGCAGGACCACACCTTCCTCGGTCTTGTAGAAGCAGTCGACCGGGCATACCGCCATGCACGGCGCATCCGAGCAATGCATGCAGGCAACCGAGATCGAGCGCTCGCCGGGGACGCCATCGTTCAGCGTCACCACGCGCCGGCGATTGACGCCCCATGGAATCTCGTGCTCCTGCTTGCAGGCGGTGACGCAGCCGTTGCATTCGATGCAACGCTCGGCATCGCACAGGAATTTCATTCTGGCCATGGTCGTATCCTCGCTTTACGCCGTGAACTTCTCTACCTGGCAAAGGGTGGTCTTGGTTTCCTGCATCATCGTCACCGAGTCGTAGCCGTAGGTCGTCGCCGTATTCACGGCTTCGCCGCGGATGATCGGTGCGGCACCCTCGGGGTAGAACTCGAGCATGTCCTTGCCCATCCACCAGCCGGAGAAGTGGAAGGGAATGAACGTCGTTCCCTTGCCAACCCGATCGGTCACCTGGGCCTTGACCTTGAGCTGCGCGCCGGTGGGCGTCTTGACCCAGACGAATTCGCCGTGACGAACGCCGCGGTTGTTCGCATCCGTCGGGTTGATCTCGACGAAGCACTCCTGCTGCAACTCGGCGAGCCACCGGTTGCTGCGTGTTTCCTCGCCGCCGCCTTCGTATTCGACCAGCCGGCCGCTCGTCAGGATCAGCGGGAATTTCTCCGCGACCTTGTCCTTGACGTTCGCCTCCTGCACCGACTTGAAGAGCGTCGGCAGCCGCCAGAACGCCTTCTTGTCGTCGTGCGTCGGATACTTGGCGACGAGGTCCGGGCGCGGCGAATAGAGCGGCTCGCGATGCTGCGGAATGCCGTCGGGGAAGTTCCACACGACGGCGCGCGCCTTGGCGTTGCCCCAGAAATGCGCGCCGTGCTTCATCGTCACGCGCTGGATGCCGCCCGACAGGTCGGTCTTCCAGTTCTTGCCCTCCGCCGCCTTCTTCTCGGCCTCGGTCAGCTCGTCCCACCAGCCGAGCTTCTTCATCAGCACGTGGTCGAACTCGGGATAGCCGGTCGTGAGCTCGCAGTCCTTCGGGAACGAGCCGTCCTCGGCGAGCAGATTCACGCCGTCACGCTCGACGCCGAAGTTCGCGCGGAAGCAGCCGCCGCCGTTCATCATCGACTTCGATGTGTCGTAGAGATTCGGCGAGCCCGGATGCTTGATCTCGGCGGTGCCGTAGCAGGGCCACGGCAAACCATAGTAATCGCCGTCGCACGGGCCGCCCTTCGCGCGCAGCGTCTTCACGTCGAACGTGTTCATGTTCTTCATGTGCAGCTTCAACCGCTCGGGTGATTGCCCCGTGTAGCCGATCGTCCACGTCGCCTTGTTGACTTCCTTCAGCGTCGATTCCGGCGTGGGTTCCTCGAATTTCGCGTCGCCGTCGGGCTTCCACAACTCGTAGTTCTTGACGAACTCGGGACCCCAGCCGAACTTCTTCGCGAACGCGTACATGATCGCCTGGTCGGTCTGCGACTCGAACAGCGGCCGGATCACGCGCTCGCGCCATTGCAGCGAGCGGTTCGACGCCGTGACGCTGCCCGACGTTTCGAGTTGCGTGCAAGCGGGCAGCAGGTAGACGCCGTCCTTGCGCACCATCGCCGCCATCGCCGCGGTTGCCGATGGATACGGGATCGATCACCGCCAGGACGTCGAGCTTCTTCATCGCCTCGATCATCTCCTTGCCGCGCGACTGGCTGTTCGGCGCGTGCCCCCAGAAGACCAATGCGCGCAGGTTGCTGTCCTGGTCGATCAGCTCGTTCTTCTCGAGCACGCCGTCGATCCAGCGCGACACCGTCATGCCGGGCTTTTCCATCATCGCCTGCGACGCGAACTGCTTCAGGATCCAGTCGTAGTCGACGCCCCACACCGCCGCGAAGTGCTTCCACGAGCCGGTGGCGACACCGTAATAGCCAGGCAGCGAATCCGGATTGGGGCCGATGTCGGTGGCACCCTGGACGTTGTCGTGGCCGCGGAAGATGTTCGCGCCGCCACCGGAGACGCCGATGTTGCCGAGCGCCAACTGCACGATGCACGACGCGCGCACGAACGCGTTGCCGGTCGAGTGCTGCGTCTGGCCCATGCACCACACGAGCGTCGACGGCCGGTTCTTCGCCATCATCTCGGCGACCTTGAACACCGCCGCCTCGGGCACGCCGGTCACTTCCTCGCACTTGTCCGGCGTCCACTTCGCCATCACGTCGGCCTTGACCTTGTCCATGCCGTAGACGCGGTCGTGGATGTACTTGTCGTCCTGCCAGTTGTTCTTGAAGATGTGGTACAGCACGCCGAACAGGAACGCGACGTCGGTGCCCGAACGGATGCGGACGTAGTAATCGGCCTTCGCCGCCGTGCGCGTGAACCGCGGATCGGCGACGATCATCTTCGCGCCGGTCTCCTTCGCGTGCAGCATGTGCAGCATCGACACCGGGTGCGCCTCGGCCGCGTTGCTGCCGATGTACAGCGCGCACTTCGTGTTCTGCATGTCGTTGTACGAGTTCGTCATCGCGCCGTAGCCCCAGGTGTTCGCCACGCCGGAGACGGTTGTCGAATGGCAGATGCGCGCCTGGTGGTCGCAGTTGTTGCTGCCGAAGTACGAGACGAACTTGCGCAGCAGGTACGACTGCTCGTTGCTGTGCTTCGAGCTGCCGACCCAGAACACCGCGTCGGGACCCGATTCCTTGCGAATCGCGATGAGCTTGTCGCCGAGCTCGTTGATCGCCTGTTCCCAGCTGATCCTCTGGTACTTGCCGTTGACGAGCTTCATCGGCGTCTTGAGCCGGTGCTCGCCGTGACCGTGCTCGCGGATCGACGCGCCCTTCGCGCAGTGCGCGCCGAGGTTCAACGGCGAATCGAACACCGGCTCCTGGCGCACCCAGACGCCGTTTTCGACGACGGCGTCGATCGCGCAACCGACCGAGCAGTGCGTGCAGACGGTGCGGTGCACTTCGCGTTTCACGTTCGCCGTGTCGGCCTGCGCCTCGGCCTTGCCGATCGTGCCGTAGGGCAACTGGCTTGCGAACGCGCCAACGCCGGCAGCGAGTCCCGAGCGCTTCAGGAAGGCGCGGCGGTCCATCGTCGCAATCCGGGCACCCATCGCTCGGGAAAGCCGCGGACCGGCAACGCGGGCGGAATCGGTCTTGCGCGTGAGCAGCATGATTCGTTCTCCTGCTGAAGACTTGATTAGTGCGGAGTCGCCAACGTCAACACCCGGCGCGCCGGGTTCATTGCAATCAGATACGCGTCGTTGCGTAGTAATTGCGCACGTGCTCGGTTTCCTGATACCCCTTCGACTGGGGTTTCGCCTCGGCCGTTTCCACGAGGCCCGCGGGCGTGGCCGCGAGGACGGGTGCGGCGGCAGCGGCGCTCGCTGCACCTGCGCCGAACATCAGGAAACGGCGCCGATTGGTATCGGGGGAACGTGCGGCCGACGGCTGCGCCCCTGACGGGTCGCGGTGCGATGCATCGCTCATGGTGCTCCTCCAAACAGGTTCCGTACGCATAATGATCTATTCCATGGCGAGTGCGTCACGGTCCAGCGCCATGAATTGTTCCGTGAATTGTGCTACGCAAGCATAGTAATTGGCAAGCGTCGATTCGCGTATTGCATTGCAGCAGAGAAACGCCCACGGCTCGACGTGGCGCTCGAAAAACGCCCGCTGCGTCGCAACCGGCGCCGGCGGCAATTCGTCGTTGCCGGCAATCAGCAGGCGCATCGTCTCGAACAGCGCCGACAGGTGGTCTTCGAGCATTACCACCTCTTCCCGGCGCGCCAACCCCATCTGCTTCAGATCGCCGCGCAACTCTGCCAGCGGCCGTTCGAGCATGGCGCCCGCGATCCAGTGCGACCCGTGCAGGTTGACCTCGCACCGGCCCACACCGATGAAGAGGTCCGTGTACTCCTGCATCGCCGCGTCGGCGTCCATGGCCCCGCTCGCTGCGACGAGCCGGTTCCAGGCGGCCGCGAACGGCGTGTCGCCGTCGATTGGCTCGGCCCCGGCGATCGCCCGGAGCAACCGCTGGTCCGGAGCAGCCGCGTAAAGCCGCGCGAGCAGCGCGTAGAACTCGGAGCGGCTGCGGTCTTCCGGTGCCAGCGGATGTGCGAGCTGGACCGCCGCGATGCGTGCTCATAAGCTGCGGATATCCGACGGTCTTTTCGTTCGTCATCAGGTCGACGACGCGGCAATCGGCGCACATCCGCAGCCGCGCGAGGCTGTCCTCGCCGGCGAACATCGAGTGGCCGCGCAAACGCTCCACCATCGCCAGCACGAGCTTTTCGGTGCCCATCGGCTTGCCGCAGCGCGTGCAGGCGAAAATCGACCGCCTCGTTCAGCACGCGCGGCGCGCGCGCGTCGGGCGTCAGGTCGAGCCGCGGCACGAGCGTGATCGCCTGCTCGGGGCACGTCTTGGCGCAAAGGCCGCATTGCACGCAGTTGCTCTCGATGAACCGCAGCTTGCGGCGTCTCGGCGTGGTCGAGCAGCGCGGCCTCCGGGCACGATGCCGACGCACGCGAGGCACATCGTGCAGCGGTCGCGGTCCACGTCGAGGCGATCCGAACGGCGCGCCCGCCGGCAGCGGAATCGTCGTTTGGCGGCACCGGCGCATGCAGCGCGAGGTGGTCGAAGGCGAACGCCAGCGTGCGGCGCTTGTCGTTCGTGGCGGCGAACGTCGCGGCAATGCGCGGCGGCAGCGCCACTTGCCATTCCGCCAGCGCGCGGCCGAGCGTCTTCGCGCGCTCGCGTCGATCAGGCGGAAATGCTCGCCCTGGTAGCCCAGCGCGTTCGCGATCGTCTGCGCGATCGACATCTGGAATCGCAGCGCATCGCGGTATTGCGGCGCTTCGCGGCCCGTGGCGAGGACGGCGACGCTGGAGGCGCCCCACGCCAGCGCGGCCATCCACAAATCGATGCCGACCGACGCGATGTGCTGGACCTCGAGCGGCAGCATCCGCGCCGGCAGCCCGCGACCGCGGCGCGCGAGCGACGCGAGGACCGGCTGCGCATCGGCGGCATGCAGGAGCAGGCCGGCATCGCGTCCGCCTGCCCGCTCGTACGTGCCGAGCAGCGTGCGCATCCGCGCTCCGAGATCGGCGGCGGTGGGATACGCGTAGGTCAGCGCGCCGGACGGGCAGACGGTCGTGCACGCGCCGCAGCCCATGCACAGGTGCGGCTCGACGGCGACATGGTCGCCGTCGGCGCGAATCGCCAGCGTCGAGCACACGTCGATGCATTGCGTGCAGCCGGTCTTCCGCGAGCGGCTGTGCGCGCAGATCGACGGCTTGTACGCGAAGTATTTCGGCTTCTCGAATTCGCCGATCGACAGCGCGAGTTCCGCCGCGGCCTTCGCCTGCGCGAGCGGATCGGCACCGGGCGCGAAATAGCCCTGCGGCGGCTGGTGCTGCGTGAACCATCGCTGCGGCTGCAGGTCGAGCACCGCGTCGAAGCGCGCGCCGCGCGCCGTGTCGCGGCGGTCGAAGTCGATCGCGCCCACGGCGCCGCACGCTGCGACGCACGCGCGATGATCCTTGCAGCGATCGAGATCGACCTGGAAATTCCACGCGATCGCATGCTCCGGGCACGCGGTAACGCACGCGTTGCAGCGCGTGCAGACGTCGAGGTCGATCGGGTTTTCCTGCGACCACTGCGCGTCGAACGCGCCGAGCCAGCCCGTCGAGCTGCGTGAGCCGCCCCGAAACGACCGGGAACGCGCGCGTACGCCGGCAACTCGGTATCGCGTGCCGTTTGCGTCGCGAGCACGGTGACGGACAGCGCCGGCGTCAGCGCCTCGGCCCAGCGCAACGCCGCGTCGAGCGGACCGACGATCAGGACCTGTCCTTCCGACTGGTAGCCGACGCTCGGCACCGGCTCGGGATCGGGCAGCGCCGCGGCGGCGAGCAGCGCGGCGATCTTCGGCGTGGCGCGCGGCGCTTCCGCCGACCAGCCCGCCGTTTCGCGGATGTTGACGAAACGGATCGACTGCGCACGGACCGCCGCTTCCTCGGCGACCTCGCCCAGCAGCCGCTGCTCCTGCGTGCATCGCGACGATCATGTCGCCGCCTGCAGCATCCTTGAACCGGCCGAGATCCTTCTGGCACATCGTCGTGTGCACGATGCGGCGCCGCCGATGCCGGCCGCGCGCGCAAGCGCTTCGCGCATCGAGCGGCATCGTGCCGTTGCAGGTGCACAGCGAGACGGTCTTGTCGGCAATGCTCATGGCGACGCGTCGCGGTTCGGCAGCGTTCGTCGTCGGCGCGGCGTTCGACTGCGGTGGCACCGGTTGGCGTCACCGCCGCGACGTGCTCGACGCACTGCGTCGGCGGCGGCGCGTTCTCCTCGGCGTTGACGGCTTCCGCGAGGCTCCGGAACATCTTCGACATGGCCTTGCGCGTTCACGCGCGTCGCCGGAGGGTTGAAGATGTACCTCGCCTGCATCAGCGTACGCACGATGGCCGGATCGATCGGATCGGGTTCGAGTAATCTCCGATGTAGACGTCGAGGCCGTCCATCACGTTGAAGCGCGGGTCGCTGAAGAGCTTCTTCAGCGCCCCGCGCTTCAGCGAATCGTCGACCCCCGGCCGCATGAATGCCGCGAAATCCGAGTCGATCGTCAACGACTCGAGCGACGGCAGTTGCGGCAGCGTCGCGTCCTGTGCGGACGTCGCGGTCAGCGCTTGCGTTGCGATTCGCCGTCCCGTCGTCAGGCGGCTGCACGGCGTCGGCGTCGCGGTGGACATTGCTTCCCGCGCGGCGTCCGCATTGAGCGTCTCACCGGCGTCACGCGCGGCTTCGCGCTTGCGCTGCGACCAGCGCCGCAGCGAAAAACCGGTCGAATCCTTCGGGTCGCTCGCCATTTTCGTCAGAACGCCGTTAGCGCCGGTTGCGGTTGCCGGCCGACTCGGCGTCGGCCAGCGGATCGTTGCGCCTCACCTTGCGGCGGGGCTCGGGTTTGTAGTGCACGGCGATGAACGCGCGCATCCAGTCGGCGATCGCCGGCAGCATCGGAACGCCGTCGACCTGCTCGCCGCCATCCATGAAGCGGCCGGCCTCGTTGTAGCTCACAGTCACCAGCACCGGACGTGCACGCGGCGCTGCGCCGTCATCGAAAAACCGCCACATCACGAAAATGCGCGGATCGGGCGCCGTGATGTTCAGGAAGTAGCCTTCGGCTTCGGTGGGGTGCAACTCGATCTCGAAGCCGCTGCACCGCCAGCGGTTGCCACTCGAATCTGCCGGCACGGCTTCACCGGTGCCCGGGATCGTGTCGCGCGCGGCCGGTACGTCGGCTCTCGGGCGCCGCTATTTCGACCGCCGCGGGTTGCCAGCGTTCGCTCGCCCAGCGATTCACGAGCGGAATCCGTTCGATGATGACGTCGACGGCCTGGCGCAATGGCGTCATGAATTAAGGGTTATCTCCTCGTGACGGCTCGGCAATGAAATCCTGCTGCGACGATCATACATCCAGAAGCGAACGCGAACGGCTGCTCTGCTAACATGGACCGTTCGAAAGCAGGCACATTCGATGGCCGCCGTCATACCGCTGACCGACGTTCGCGCCGCGTCCACCGCGACCGCGCGGGATGCGTTCGTCCGCGATGCGGCCAATGCCACCGGCGCAGACGGTTCGTTGCCACTCGACACGCGCCGCCGGCCGCTCTCGCGACCTGCGCATCTCGGTCACCGACCGCTGCAACTTCCGCTGCGTCTACTGCATGCCGAAGGATGTCTACGGCCGCGACTTCCCATTCCTGCCGCACGCGGAGCTGCTGACGTTCGAGGAGATCGCGCGCATCGCTGCGATCTTCGTCCGCCAGGGCGTGCGGAAGATCCGCCTGACCGGCGGCGAGCCGCTGTTGCGCCGCAACCTCGAGCGCCTGGTCGAGATGCTGCGCGATCGTCGGGCGACGTCGACCTGACGCTGACGACGAACGGCGCGCTGCTCGCGAAAAAGGCGCGCGCGCTGCGCGACGCCGGATTGACGCGGGTCACGGTCAGCCTCGACTCGCTCGACGACGCGACGTTCCGCGCGATGAACGACGTCGACTTTCCCGTTGCAGCGCGTGCTGGAAGGCATCGACGCCGCGCACGCGGCCGGACTCGCGCCCGTCAAGATCAACATGGTCGTCAAGCGCGGCATGAACGAGCATTCGATCGTGCCGATGGCGCGCGCATTTCAGGGACAGCGGCCACATCGTCCGGTTCATCGAATACATGGACGTCGGGCCACACGAACGGCTGGCGGATGGACGACGTCGTGCCGGCCGCGGAAATCGTCGGGATGATCGACCGCGAATTTCCGCTCGAGCCGATCGACCCGAACTACCCCGGCGAAGTCGCGCGAGCGCTGGCGCTACCGGGACGGCGGCGGCGAGATCGGCGTCATCGCGTCGGTGACGCAGGCGTTCTGCCGCGATTGCACGCGCGCGCGCCTTTCCACCGACGGCAAGCTCTACACGTGCCTTTTCGCCGACAGCGGCTACGACCTGCGCGCGCTGCTGCGCGACGGCGTACTCCGACGAGCAGCTCGGCAACGCGATCGCGGCGATCTGGCGCAGCGCGCGGCGACCGCTATTCGGAGATCCGCACGGCGAACACGCCGCGCGAATCGCCGGATCGAGATGTCGTACATCGGGGGATAGCGATGCGGTACCGGCCGCTCGCTGACCGATGCCGCGCGACCGTCGACGTTCGACGTGACGCGCCGTCGACGAGCACGGCGCGGTGCGCGACGTCGCCGATCGCCGGCGAGCATCCGCTGACGCTCTACGTCGACAAGCAGGAGATCCTCACGCTGATGACGCTCGGCGCGGCGCCCGAGGCGCTGGCGATCGGCTACCTGCGCAACCAGCGCCTCGTGCGATCGCCTCGACGAGATCGTCGCCGTGCAGGTCGACTGGGAGACGCAACTCGGTCGCCGTCAAGACCCGCCACGGCCTCGCCGATCTCGAAGCGAAGACCGCGAAGCGCACGAAGACCACCGGCTGCGGCCAGGGCACGGTGTTCGGCGACCTGATGGAGGACATCGACAACGTGCGGCTGCCCGCGGGCGCGACGCTCGCGCAATCGGCGCTCTACGAGCTGCTCGACAAGGTGCGCCTGCACGAGACGATCTACAAGCAGGCGGGCGCAGTGCACGGCTGCGCGCTCGCGTCCAACCAGCGGCGGGCACTCGCGAGATCCTGCTGTTCGTCGAGGACGTCGGCCGCCACAACGCCGTCGACGCGATCGCCGGCCAGATGTGGCTCGACGGCGATCGACGGCGGCGACAAGATCTTCTACACGACCGGCCGCCTCACCTCCGAGATGGTGATCAAGGCCGCGCAGATGGGCATTCCGTTCCTGGTGTCGCGCTCGGGTCTGACGCAGATGGGCTACGAGATCGCGCAGAAGGTCGGCATGACGATGATCGGCCGCGCGACGAACCGGCACTATCTGCTGTTCACCGGCGCGGAGCGCTTCCGCGTCGACACGCCGGCGCAGGAACCCGTGCGCGGCCGCGATCGTACGTGAGCCGTGACGGCGCGGCGCGCGATGAAATCAGCCAGTCGCAGCGATGACAGTCAGCAAGTCGCACGTCACCGGCATCGTGCTCGCCGGCGGCCAGGGACGCCGGATGGGCGGCGTCGACAAGGGACTCGTCGAACTCGACGGCCGCGCCGATGGTGGCGCACGTGATCGAGCGGCTCGCGCCGCAGGTCGAGCGCGCTGATCATCAACGCCAACCAGAATCGCCGAGCGCTATGCGGCGTTCGGTCATCCGGTCGTTGCCGACGCGTTCGGCGGCTTCGCCGGTCCGCTCGCCGGATTGCACGCGGGCATGACGGCCGCGCCGACGCCGTATCGTCGTCGACCGTGCCCGTGCGATTCGCCGTTCCTGCCGCACGATCTCGTCGCGCGCCTGGCCGCGCGCGTTCGACGCGCAGCCGCTCGACCTCGCGGTCGCGCGGACCTTCGATCAGCCGCATCCGGTGTTCGCGCTCGTGCGCCGCGACGTGCTGCCGCATCTCGACGCGTTCCTGCCGAAGGCGGCCGCAAGATCGACGCGTGGTATGCGTCGCTGCGAATCGTCGAAGTGCGCGTTCGACGACGAGCCGACGCATTCCGCAACATCAACACCGCGGCGGAGCTCGCCGCGAATGCCGCGTGGACAAGCCCGATGGAAGCTACCCGAACGTTGCGTGAGCTGTCGTGCGCCGACGACTACGATCCGGACTCGATGCCGGTCGATCGTGCGCGCGCGCTGATCCGCGCAGTTCCTCGACGCCGGTGACCGCGATCGAGCGCGTGCACATCCGCGCGGCGCTCGGCCGCGTGCTCGCCGCCGACATCGATGTCGCCGCATCGACGTGCCCGGTCACGACAACTCCGCGATGGACGGCTGGGCGGTGCGCTTCGCCGATCTCGACGCCGGCCGGCGAGACGACGCTGCGCGCGGATCGGCGAATCGTTCGCCGGCAAGCCGTTCGCCGGCACGGTGCGGCGCCGGCGAAGCGGTGCGGATCTTCACCGGCGGCGTGATGCCGCAGGGCGCCGACACCGTCGTCATGCAGGAGCGCGCGACGGAGACGGCGGACGGCGTGACGCATCGCGGCGGGCGCGGTCATCGAAGGCGGGCCAGAACCGCCGCTTCGCCGGCGAGGACCTGAAGCGCGGCGCGATCGTGTTCCGCGCCGGGCAGCCGGTGCGGCCCGCCGAGCTCGGCATGCTCGCCTCGCTCGGCATCGACGAGGTCAGCGTCTACCGGAAGCTGCGCGTCGCGTTCTTCTCGACCGGCGACGAGCTGCGTTCGATCGGGCAGCCGCTCGGCGAAGGCGAGATCTACGACAGCAACCGCTACACGCTCTACGGCATGCTGACGCGGCTCGAATTGCGAGATCGTCGACATGGGCGTCGTGCCCGACGTGCCCGAAGCGCTCGAGCGCGCGTTCGCGCAGCGCCGCGGCGACCGCCGACGTCGTGATCACGTCCGGCGGCGTTTCGGTCGGCGAGGCCGATTTCGTGAAGCGACCTGCTCGACAAGCTCGGCGAAGTGCTGTTCTGGAAGATCGCGATGAAGCCGGGCCGGCCGCTCGCCTACGGCAGGATCGGCGGCGCGCATTTCTTCGGCCTGCCGGGCAATCCGGTGTCGGTGATGGTGACGTTCTACCAGTTCGTGCGCGACGCGCTGCTGGTGCTGCAGGGGCGACGCGACGTCGCGCCGCTGCCGACGTTCAAGGCGACGCTCGCGACGCCGATCCGCAAGGTGCCCGGCCGCACCGAGTTCCAGCGCGGCATCCTGGCGCCGGACGGCGCGGACGGCTGGACGCGTGCGGACGACCGGCGAGCAGGGCTCGGGCATCCTGTCGTCGATGTCGCAGGCGAACTGCTTCATCGTCCTGCCGGCCGACACCGGCAACCTGGAGGCCGGCGCGCCGGTGGACGTGCAGTTGCTGGAAGGCCTGCTGTAGTCCGTAGGGCTCAGTAGTAGCGCGTGATCGTCCCGCGCTCGAGGGCCTCCATTCGCCGTTCGAGCTCGAATATGTCGCGCGAGCGGGCGAGGTAGGCTTCACGATCGTTCTGCACCTGGCGCCAGAACCACGCGTCCAGACGGTCGAGCAGCGTCCGGCGTGGCGCGTCGGGATGGCTGGGAACCGTCGCGCGTCCTGCAACCGCTCGTGCGTCGGGCGACGCCGCTCCGAGCTGCCAAGCGTTTCGGCGATCAACGTATAAAGTTGACCGAAGATGCTGTGGTTGAAGTACGTCTCCGCCGCATTCGGCGATGTGTCGTAATAACGCATGTCGTTTCTCGCATTCCGCCGTGTAGGCGCTCAAGGTGACGAATCGCGCACCGCGCAGTTGTTGCGATGCACAATAACAAGATAGGGCCGTCGCGAGTCGAAGTCAATTCGTCTTTTTGGATCATGGGCATAGGAAATGCGGATTTCGACGTCGTAATGTATTGCACTGCACAAAAATGGACGCATATTCAAGGTTGTCCCTATCGTCGGGTACCGAATGGAGCTTTATCAACTAAGGGGTTTTGCGGCAGTTGCGGAGCTGGGGCAACTCACCCGCGCCGCCGAACGGCTGCATATCAGCCAGCCGGCGCTTTCCGCCCAGATCAAGGCGCTCGAGGACGAGCTATCGGTCGTGCTGTTCGAGCGCGGCGCCGGCGGCATGACGCTGACGGCGGCCGGGCGGCAACTGCTGCCGGAAGCCGAACGCGTGCTCGCCGCGGCCCAGACGCTTCGCAGCCAGGCGCTCGCGCTGCGCGGGGAAGTCGCCGGCCGGGTGCGCCTCGGGACCGTTGGCGATCCGGAACTGACTCGCCTTGCCGACGTCCTGCGCCGCGCTGTCGACTGCTTTCCGCTGCTGGACATCGACGTTCATCATGAAGTCTCCGGCGCCGCATTCGAGAAAGTGCGCGAGGGCGCGCTCGACGCGGCGTTTTACTACGGCAACATCGCGAATGCCGCGGTGGCGTCGCTGCCGGTCGCCGAGGTCGCGTTCCGCATCGTCGTGCCGGCGGCGTGGCAGGAACGACTCGCGAACGCGACATGGGAAGCGATTGCGGCAGAACCCTGGATCATGACACCGCCGATCAGCACGCATCACGCGCTCGCCACCGAGCTCTTCAATGCGCACGGCGTGGAGCCCATCCGGAATGTCGAGGCGGATCACGAAGCGGTCATAAGCTCGCTCGTCACCGCCGGCCTCGGGGTCGCGTTGATGCGCGAGGACCTGGCCGCGGCGGATGCGGCGAAAGGCGGACTTGCGATCTGGGGCGACACGCGGCCTTCGACCTGGTTGCAGTTCATCCATCGGCGCGAGCGCGAAACCGATCCGTCGATTCATGCGATGCGACAGGTGGTTCGCGACGTTTGGATCGCGCGCGAAACCACTGCTGCGCAACCGAATCGCGCGAGCGCTGGTTAGAGAGAGCCCCCAAAGGTCGGTCGAACGTAAGGTCTAGCACGCCTCGTGCGACCCACCCCAACGGGACGTACCCAGTTTTCCTTGCTCGGAACGATGATCGCCGTCCAGCATCCAATCCATCGACACCATGAGTGGAGCATCGCAATGAACCGTCGTCTGTTGCTGCAGGGATTCGCCGCCGCGCTGGTGATGAGTGCCGGCATCGTTCCCGCGCAGTCCCTGAAGCGCGTGGCGAAGGACAAGAGCGTCGAAAGCCTGCAGCGCGACTGGAAAACGCTGCTTGCCAAGGATGCCAAGATCGCCAGCGATGCGACGCCGCTCGTCAAATCGGATGAGGAATGGCGCCAGGCGCTGGATCCGGCCGCGTATGCGGTCCTGCGTCACGAAGGGACCGAGCGGCCGTTCTCGAGCGCATTGAACGGCGAACACCGTCCGGGCGTTTTCGTGTGCGCCGGATGCGCGCTGCCGCTCTTCACGTCCGCGATGAAGTTCGAAAGCGGCACGGGCTGGCCGAGCTATTTCACGACGATCCCCGGCGCTTTCGCGACGAGTACCGACAGGAAGATGATCCTGCCGCGCACCGAATACCACTGCGCGAAATGCGGCGGCCATCACGGCCACGTGTTCGACGACGGTCCGGAGCCGACCGGGCTGCGCTACTGCAACAACGGCGTCGCATTGCGTTTCATTCCGGCGAAGGCGTAGCTCGCCCGCAAACGGCCGGGCCGTAGGTCCGCCTGCTGGAATTACGGCGCGCGCTAGACTGAGCGCGTGGTCGAGCTACGAGCCGTCGCAAAATCGTTTGCAGGTCCCGCGCCCCGCCGCATCTTCTCGGACCTGTCGCTCCGTGTCGCGCCAGGCGAGTACATCGCGATCGTCGGCGCATCGGGTGTGGGCAAGTCGACGCTCCTCAACGTCATCGCGGGGCTCGAACGCGTCGACTCCGGATCGGTTGTAGTCGGCGGCGTCGATTACGCAACGCAGAACGACGACGCGCTGACGGCGTTGCGTCGTACGCGGATGGGTTTCGTGTTCCAGGCATTCCACGTCCTGCCGTACCTCACCGTGGCCGAGAACATCGGGCTGCCGCTCGCGCTGCAGAACCGCCACGGCGACGCGGAAGCGCGGCGCGTGACGGAGATGCTGTCACGCGGTGGGCCTCGAGGGTCGTGAAGCGAGCCGCCCGCGCGAGCTGTCCGGTGGCGAGCTGCAACGCGTCGCGATCGCGCGCGCCCTCGTCCATCGTCCGGCGCTGGTGCTGGCGGACGAGCCGACCGGCAATCTCGATCCGCAGAGCGCGGCGCAGGTCATCGCGCTTCTTCGCGACGCCGTCAAGACGAACGATGCCGCCTGCGTGCTCGCGACGCATTCGCGGGCCGCAGCCGCCTCGGCGGATCGCGTCCATCGCCTGACCGCCGACGGCCTCGTTGCCGCGACAGGCGACGACGTCGATTGACGGTGCGCGCGCCTGCCGCCGCATTTGCCGTCGCCCGCGCCGTTGTCGGCGGCTTCGCGACGCTGCTGCGCGGACGAACGCTGCTCGCCGTCGTCGCGATCGCCTTCGGGATTGCCCTGGGGTACGCGGTCGAACTCATCAATCGCGCGGCGGTGAACGAGCTCTCCGCCGGGCTCGCGACGCTGTCCGGGAATGCCGATCTCCAGGTGCGCGGACCGCGCGCCGGATTCGACGAAGCGCTGTACGGGACGCTTGCGCGCGTCGACGGCATCGCCGCCGCGAGCCCGGTCGTCGAAGTCGAGGTCGGTGTGCGCGGCCGGCGGCAACCGTTGACGCTCGTGGGCGTCGACGTGTTCCGTGCCGCAGAGATCAATCCGGCGCTGGTGGGTGTCACGCGCGATCGTCTCGACGCGCTGCGCGGCGACGCGCTATTCCCAAGCGCAGCGGCGGCGCGGTGGCTCGAGCTTCGCGAGGGCGAATACGATAACCGTACAGGCGGGACTCGCCGACGTTGCGCTGCGGATGGCGGGGATTTCCGGTGCGGCAGGCGGTTCGGTGCGCTTATGCGGTGATGGACATCGCGGCGGTCCAGGACGCGTTCGCGTATCGCGGGCGGCTGACCCGCATCGATCTTCGGCTCGCACCCGGCGTGGACGCGGCTCGCGTTCGCGGAGCGACTGCAGGCACTGCTGCCGCCCGGTGTCGTCGTCGCGCCGCCCGAGGACAGCACGGCAGCCACGGCCCGGTTGTCGCGCGCGTATCGCGTCAACCTGAACGTGCTCGCGCTGGTGGCGCTTTTCACGGGCAGCATGCTCGTGTTCGCGACGCAAACGCTGGCAATCGCCAGGCGGCGTCCGCAATTCGCGCTGTTGCGAACGCTTGGACTCACGCAGCGGCGGCTGGTCGGCTGGGTCATTGGCGAGGCGACCTTGCTCGGCATCGTCGGGGCAGTCGCAGGACTCCTCGCCGGACAGGCTTTTGCGTGGCTTGCGCTCACACGGTTCGGTCCCGACCTTGGCGCCGGTTTCTTTCGCGGGCAAACGATTGCGCTTGCGTTCGAGCCACTGCCGATGTTCGCGTTCGGGGCGCTCGGCATTCTTGCTGCCATCGCGGGTAGCTTCCTGCCGGCGCGCGAAGCGGCGCGCGCGAAACCGGCCGCCGCATTGAAGGCGAGCGACGCCGATCTGGCTGAAGGGCCAGCGCGGCGGTGGCCCGCGTGGGCGCTCATCGTGACGGGCGTGGCAATGACGCTGCTTCCCGCGGTCAACGGCCTGCCGCTGTTCGGCTATTTCGCGATCGCGCTGATCATCATCGGCGGCATCCTGGCGATGCCGCAGCTCGCGCACATCGTGCTGCGTGCCGCGCCGCAGCCTTCGGGCGTGCCGGCGCGCCTTGCCGTCTCGTATTTGCGCGCATCGCCGGGACGCGTCGCCGCCATGCTCGCCGCCATGGTCGCGAGCGTGTCGCTGATGGTCGCGATGGCCATCATGGTCACGTCGTTTCGCGATTCGCTCGATGACTGGCTCGCCGTCATGCTGCCGGCGGACCTCTATGTACGGGGCGGATCCGACAGTGTCCATTTCACGAACGACGATCGCAATGCGTTGTCGGGGATCGGCGGCGTCGAGCGGGCGGAGTTCATGCGTGTGACGTCGGTGGTTCTCGACGCTTCGGCGCCCAGGGTCGCGCTTCTTGCCCGCGACATCGATCCGGCCAATGCGCAGGCGCGCCTGGCGCTGGTCGACCACGCCATCGTGCCGCGTCCCGATGCGCCGCCACCCGCGTGGATCAGCGAACCGATCGCCGATTCGAAGGCGCTTGCACCCGGCCAGCGTGATCACGTTGCCGCTGGCCGGGCGCAACGTCCCGTTCACCGTTGCAGGTGTCTGGCGCGATTACGTACGCCAGCAGGGCGCGATCGTCATCGAGCGCTCGCAATATGTCGCGCTGACCGGTGACGACACCGTCAACGAAGCGGCGCTCTGGCTCGCCGCAGGCGCGAGCGTCGCCGACGTTCGCGACGCGGTCGCCCGCTACGCCGGCGGCGCGACGCATGTGCTGACGGCAACCCCGGGCGACCTGCGCAAGCTGTCGCTGGCGGCGTTCGATCGCACGTTCGCGGTCACGTATGCGCTCGAAGCAGCCGCCGTCCTGATCGGCATCGTCGGGACTGTCGGCGGCACTGGTGGCGCAGACGCTTGCGCGAAGCCGCGAATTCGGGATGTTGCGCCACGTCGGCATGACGCGGGGTCAACTCGGCGCGATGCTCGCGATCGAGGGAGCGACACTCGCCGGCATCGGCGTTGCGTCGGGATTGGCGCTCGGCTTCGCCATCAGCCTGATTCTCGTCCACGTCGTCAACCGACAATCGTTTCACTGGGGAATGGAACTGCACATTCCGTGGGCAGTCACTTGCCTTGCTGTCGATCGACGCTGATCGCGCTCGCCACGTTGACGGCGCGCGCGAGCGCGCGGCAGTGCGACCAGCATCAGCGCGGTGCGCGCCGTGCGCGAAGATTGGTGAGCGATTGCAGGATCCGCCTCCGCGGCTCGCGCCCGCCTGCTCCATGAGAACGAGCACCCGCCCACTCCTGAAACGCCGGCGACGATGAACGCCGCGCGCCGCCGGTTCCTGCTCGTTCCGCTCGCGCTGCTGGGCGCACCGGTGCGCGCGAGCGTCGAATACCCCGATGTCCGGCGCGGCGTACCGCTCGCGTTTCCTGCAGACGAGGGCGCGCATCCGGCGTTTCGCAGCGAATGGTGGTACGTCACCGGCTGGTCGCGCGACGCGGAGGCGCACGAATTCGGCTTCCAGGTCACGTTCTTTCGCAATCGGCCCGGCGTTGCCGAAGCGAGCACGAGCCGGTTCGCGCCGAAACAGCTGCTGTTCGCGCATGCGGCATTGGCCGATCCCGATCGGCAGCGACTCGTCGTCGACCAGCGCGCCGCGCGCGAAGGTTTCGGACTCGCGAGCGCGTCGGAGCAGACAGACCGACGTGCGCATCGGCGACTGGTCACTCGTCCAGGAAGGCGACACGTTACGTCGCACGCATCCGCGCGCGCGCGTTCGCGCTCGACCTGACGTTCCACGCGCACGCGCCGGTGCTGTTGCAGGGCGACGCCGGCGTGAGCCGCAAGGGCCCCGATCCGCTCGACGCGAGCTTCTATTACAGCCGGCCGCAGCTTGCCGTGAGCGGTTCGGTGTCGATCGGCGAACGCGCGCGCGCGGTGAGCGGCGTCGCGTGGCTCGATCACGAATGGTCGAGCCGCTACCTGACCCGCGGCGCGGTCGGTTGGGACTGGACCGGCATCAACTTCGACGACGGCGGCGCATTGATGGCGTTCCGCATCCGCGACGCGCGAGGCGCGCCGCTGTGGGCCGGCGGCGCTTACCGCGACTCGCAGGGCGTGCGACGCGTCTTTTCGCCGGCCGACATTGGTTTCGTTCCCGAGCGACGCTGGCGATCGCCGCGCACCGGCATCGAGTATCCCGGTGTCGTTGCGCGTGCGCGCCGGCGACATCGCGATCACGCTGGAGCCGCTCTTCCCCGACCAGGAGCTCGACGCGCGTGCCGGCGTCGGCACCGTGTACTGGGAAGGCGCGGTGCGAGCGATGATCGACGGACGCATCGCGGGGCGCGGCTACCTCGAGCTCACGGGTTACGGCGAACCGCTGAAATTGGGGTCAGATACTGGGTCAGATACGACTTTCGAGCGCCAACGCTTTGCGTCGACGCTGTCTGTTCGCGAAAGGCGTGTCTGATCCCAATTTCAGCGATGGCTGTCTCCGAAAACGGGGTCCGAACCTGGGATCAGACACCCATTTCGGTGAGCCGCTCGGGAACGCGCAACGTTTCGCGTCCGAAATGGGTATCTGACCCAGTATCTGACCCTCTCAGCGCCGATCCGCCGAAAAGACACCCGGTATGTCGCGCGCGAGCTGCAGCGCGCGCTTCAATTGCGCCGACGCTCTCCACTTCGAGCGTGAACGCCATCCGCGCCTGATGCTGCGCGCGTCTGCGTGTTCACCGCGGTGACGTTGATCTTCTCGCGCGACAGAAGCTCCGAGATGTCGCGCAGCAATCCCTGCCGGTCGCTCGCCTCGACGACGATGTCGACCGGGAACAGCTTGCTCGCGCGGCGCGCCCCAGTCGGCTTCGATCAGCCGCTCGGGCTCGCGCGCCCGGATGCGCGCGACGTTCGCGCAGCGTCGCCCGGTGAATCGTGATGCCCTTGCCGCGCGTGACGAAGCCGACGATCGGATCGGGCGGCGCCGGCTTGCAGCAGCGCGCAAGCCCGGTCAGCAGCCGGTCGACGCCGACGACGAGGATGCCGTGCCCCGTGCCTGTCGCGCGGCTGCGCCGCATGACGACCTCGGGCTCCGCAGGCACCGGTTGCGCGGCGCGCGGGCTGCGCGACGCGCGTGGATCGCCGCCTGCACCTGCTTGCTGTTGATCTCGTCGCGCGCGAACGCCGCGAACAGATCCTCGGTCTTCGCGAAACCCGCCTTCGCGGCGACCGCCTCGAGCTTGAGCGCCGTCTGGCCGAGCGCGCGCGAGCTCGCGCTCGACCATGCGCGCGTCCCTGCGCGACCGTCTCGTCGTGCTGCTGCGCCTTGAACCACTGGCGCACCTTCGCGCGCGCGCGGTGGCTCTGCACGTAGCCGAGGTCGGGATTGAGCCAGTCGCGCGACGGCCCGCCCTGCTTCGCCGCGATGATCTCGACCCGCTGGCCGTTGCTGCAGCGCGTAGTCGAGCGGCACCATCTGCCCGTCGACCCGCGCGCCGCGGCAGCGATGGCCGAGGCTCGTGTGCACGGCGTACGCGAAGTCGATCGGCGTCGCGCCGCGCGGCAGGTCGACGACCTTGCCCTGCGGCGTCAGCACGTAGATCGAGTCGGTGAACAGGCTGCTGCGAAACGCGGACAGCCATTCGCCGGTGTCGGCGACCGCATCCTTCCAGTCGAGGATCTGGCGCAGCCAGGCGATCTTGTCGTCGAAGCGCGGCATCGCGACGCTCCGCTGCGGCACCGCCTTCCTTGTAGCGCCAGTGCGCGGCGACGCCGTACTCGGAATGCTGGTGCATCTCGTGCGTGCGGATCTGCACCTCGAGCGGCTTGCCCTCGGGACCGATCACCGCCGTGTGCAGCGACCGGTAGTTGTTCGCCTTCGGCTTCGCGATGTAGTCGTCGAACTCGCCCGGCAACGGCGTCCACAGGTGGTGAACGATGCCGAGCGCCGTATAGCAGTCGCGCACCGAGTCGACGAGGATGCGCACGGCGCGGATGTCGTAGAGCGCATCGATGCCGACCTGCTTGCGCCGCATCTTGCTGCAGATGCTGTAGATGTGCTTCGGCCGGCCGCTCACGTCGGCGTCGAGGCCGACGGCCTCGAGCTCCTTGCGCGAGCAGCGACACGACTTCGCGGATGTAGCGCTCGCGGTCGAGCCGGCGCTCGTCGATGAGCCGCGCGATCCGCTTGTACTCGTCGGGCTCGAGCGCGCGCAGCGACAGGTCCTCGAGCTCCCACTTGAGCTGCCACAGCCCGAGGCGATTCGCGAGCGGCGCGTAGATGTCCATGCACTTCGCGCGCGGCTTCGCGGCGCTTCGGCTCGTCGCCGTTCATCAGGAATCGCAGCGCCTGCGTGCGCTCGGCGAGCTTGATCAGCACGACGCGGATGTCCTCGACCATCGCGAGCAGCATCTTGCGCAGGTTCTCGGCCTGCGCGGCGCGTTGCGCGCTGTCGCCGCCCGCCGGCAACGCCTGCACCGAATCCATCCGCGCGACGCCATTGACGAGCGTGGCGACCTCGGCGCCGAACTCGGCCGTCGACCCGTTGCTCGTCGTAGCCTGCGACGGTCGGCATCCCGACCAGCAGCGCTGCGGTCAGCGAGACAGCGTCGAGATGCTGCGCCGCGAGAATGCCCGCCGTGCCGATCGCGCGCTCGATCAGCGGCTCGCCATCGGCGCTGCGCGCATCGCCCAGTGTTCGGCGCGCCGTTTCGTACGCAGCCGAAAAGCGCTTGCGGTCCGTCTCGGTGTAGACGGACGCCAGCGAATCGAGCCATGCGCCGACCGCCTGCGGCGCGGCGGCCTGCGGCGCTGCGTGAGTGACGGCGACCATGCCCGATTATAGCGGCGGGACCTGGCGCGCGAATCCGCCCGCGGAGCCGCGCTGCGCACGAACGCGATCAGACGATGCTACCGGCCAAGATCGTGTGCGATGTAGGTCCGCACGACGCCTTCGAAGTCATCGTCGGCGCGCATGCCGAGCGCGCGTCCTGCCTGCGCGATGAAGCTCGCCGGCCACGTCGACACGATGCGATCGATCGCCGGGTCGTATTGCCATTGCACGCGTGCGGCGACCGCCTCGCCCGCGACGCTGCGCAACGCCGACACCATGTCGCCGACCGCAACGCACATCCCCGGGACGTTGATGGCGCGAAACGCCGGAAGCTCGCCGGCGGACGCGTCATGACCGACGAGCAGGTTGTCGACGACTGCGCGCGGCGATTGCACCCACATGCGCGTCGTTGGCGCGACCGGGCAAATTGCTTCGACGCCGGACAGCGGTTCGCGAATGATCCCGCTGGCGAACGAGGAGGCGGCGCGATTGGGCTTGCCAGGGCGCACGACGATCGTCGGCAGGCGCAGCGATCGGCCGTCGATGAACCCCTTGCGGCTCATGTCGTTCACCAGCAGCTCGCCGATCGCCTTCTGCGTGCCATACGACGATTGCGGCGTGACCGGCGCGTCGTCCGGCACCGGATCGGGCAGGCGGCCGCCGAAAACGGCGAGCGAGCTCGCGAACACGAATTTCGGCGGCGCGTTGCAGGCGCGCGCGCGTTCGAGCAGATTTCGCGTCGCATCGAGGTTCACGCGCATGCCGATGTCGAAGTCGGCTTCGGCCTGGCCGCTGACGACGGCCGCCAGGTGAAATATCGAGTCGGTATCCGGCGTGATGACCGCGTCGACGAGCGCGCGATCATCCAGTGCGCCCTGGATCGCCCGCACGCGCACGTCGGCGTGCGCCGCAGGCGGCACGATGTCGACGAGCACGAGCTCGCGCACCGGCCGCGCATCGCCGCGGGAATCGGTCAGCATTCCTCGCTCGAGAATGGCGCCGGCGAGGCGGCTGCCGAGGAAGCCGGCGCCGCCGGTGATCACGACTCGCATTTCAGATTCCCCCGAAATTCAGGCGCGGCCGCATCCGGTATCGGCGGCGTCGACGCGGGTAAACGGCCGGACGCCGAAATCGCTACAGCGACTGCCCGGCGGCGACCGCGATCGCATGCGCCAGCGTTTCGGCATGCTGGTCCGCAAGCGCCCGCTCGCGCGCCTCCACCATCACGCGCAACACCGGCTCGGTCCCTGACGGACGCAGCAGTACGCGCCCCGCGTTGCCGAGCGCCGAGGTCGCGACGCGCTCCGCCGACGTCACCGCCGCGTTCGCGCGCCAGTCCCAGCCGCGCTGGACGGGAACGTTGATCAGGCGCTGCGGAAACAGCGTCACCGGCGCCGCCGCTTCGGCGAGCGTCGTTCGCTGCTCGATCAACGCGCGCAGCACGGCAAGCGCTGCGATGATCGCATCGCCGGTCGTGTGCTTGTCGAGGCAGATCAGGTGACCCGAATTTTCGCCGCCGAGCTGCCATCCCCGGTTGAGCAACTGCTCGAGCACGTAGCGATCGCCGACTTTCGCGCGCACGAGCGCGCATGCCCATTTTGCGAGAGCGCCTGCTCGAAACCGAGGTTGGTCATCAGCGTGCCCACGACACCGCCGGTCAGTGCGCCGCGCCGCTGGTAATCGCGCGCAATGACATAGAGCAGCTGGTCGCCGTCGTAGAGTCGGCCGTCGCTATCGGCCATCACCAGCCGGTCGCCGTCGCCATCGAGCGCGACGCCGTAATCGGCGCCGTGTGCGCGCACCTGCTCCGCGAGGAATGCCGGGTGCGTTGCGCCGACGTCCGCATTGATGTTCGTGCCGTTGGGCGAATCGCCGACCGGGATCACATCGGCGCCCAGCTCGTGGAACACCGGCGGCGCAACGTGATACCCGGCGCCGTGCGCGCAGTCGACGACGATCCTGCAGCCCCGCAGGTCGCGCTCGTTCGGAAACGTGCTCTTGCAGAATTCGATGTAGCGCCCGGCGGCGTCGCCGACGCGAAAAGCCTTGCCGAGATCGGCGGCCGGCGCGCACACGAGCGGCTGATCCATTTCGCGTTCGATGTCGAGCTCGACATCGTCGGGCAGCTTCGCGCCGCCGCCCGAGAAGAACTTGATGCCGTTGTCGTCGAACGGATTGTGCGACGCGCTGATCACGATGCCCGCCGACAGCCGCAGCGCACGCGTCAGATAGGCGATGGCCGGCGTCGGGAGCGGCCCGCAGAGGTAGACGTCGACGCCGGCTGCCGCCAGGCCCGCTTCGAGCGCCGCTTCCAGCAGGTAGCCGGAAATGCGCGTGTCCTTGCCGATCAGCACCGCGGGTCTTTCGCCGCGCGCGCCGTCGGACTTCGCGAGCGTGCGCCCCGCCGCCCAGCCGAGCTTGAGGATGAGGTCGGGCGTGATCGGCGGATCGCCGACGCGGCCGCGCATCCCGTCGGTGCCGAAGTAGCGGCGTTGTTGCGAAGCGATGTCGTTCATTGTTCCGTTTGTCGTGGACTTGGTGATCCGGGCCATGGGGCGATCGCGCTCCAGACGGCCAGCGCGTCGACGGTTTCCCGTACGTCATGGACACGCAATATCCGCGCCCCGCGCACGGCCGCGGCAAGCGCCGCCGCGATGCTGCCGGCAAGCCGGTCATCCGACGTCACGCCCGGTGATCGCGCCAAGCGTCGACTTGCGCGACAGGCCCGCCACTACCGGGTAGCCGAGTGCCACGATCGCGTCGAGATCGCGCAACAGCTGCGAGATTATGCGCGACCGACTTGCCGAAGCCAAAACCCGGATCGATGACGATGCGGTCAGCCGCGATGCCGGCATCGATGCACGCTGCGGCCCGGCGTTGCAGGAATGCGCGGATTTCGCCGACGACATCGCCGTACGCGGGTGCGCGCTGCATGGTCTGCGGCTCGCCCTGCATGTGCATCAGGCAGACGGCCGCACCGCTCTGCGCGGCGACTGCGAGCGCGCCCGGCTGCCTGCAATGCGCGCACGTCGTTGATCATCGAAGCGCCGGCCGCCAACGCTTCGCGCATGACGGCCGGCTTCATCGTATCGATGGAAACGCACGCCCCGTCGCTCGCCAGCGCCTCGACGAGCGGCAGGACCCGGCGCAGTTCTTCGGCCTCGTCGACCGGCGGCGCACCCGGGCGCGTCGATTCGCCGCCGACATCGACGATGGCCGCGCCGTCCGCGAGCATCCGCCGCGCGTGCACGAGCGCTGCATCGCGGTCGAGCCGCCCGCCGTCGAAGAACGAATCCGCGGTGACGTTCAGGATGCCCATGACGCAGGGCGTCGCGAGATCGATCTCGAAACTTGCCGGCGCGCAGGATGGTCATCTAAGTGCAGCACCGTGGCCGCCGCCCCACGATGACTGACGCGGGCATGCGAAGACAAAAAAAGAGGCACACGTCTCCGTGCACCTCCTCTTGCCGAGCGTCGAAAGCAGCGATCAGGCGTCGAGCCGTGACTTGGCCGGATTCGCCGAGGGCGCCGTGCCGCCGACGGTTCCAGGGCCGATCGTCGTGCCCGGCGTCGTCACCTGCGTGGGCTTCGGCGGCCGCGGCGGCTTGCCGGACATGATGTCGCCGATCTGGTCGGAGTCGATCGTCTCGAGCTCGAGCAGCGCCTTGGCCATCGCCTCGACCTTGTCGCGGTTGTCCTCGATCAGCTGCCGCGCGAGCGCGTATTGCTGGTCGATGATGCCGCGGATTTCGGCATCGACATTGCGCATCGTTTCTTCCGACATGTTGACCGTGCGCGTGATGGCGCGGCCGAGGAAGATCTCGCCCTCGTTGTCGCCGTAGACCATCGGGCCCATGAGGTCGCTCATGCCGTAGCGCATCACCATGTCGCGCGCGAGCTGGGTGGCCCGTTCGAAGTCGTTCGATGCGCCGGTGGTCATCTGATTCATGAACACTTCCTCGGCGATCCGCCCGCCGAAGAGCACGGCGATCGTGTTCAGCATCCGGTCCTTGTCCATGCTGTAGCGGTCCGACTCGGGCAATTGCATCGTCACGCCGAGCGCACGCCCGCGCGGGATGATCGTCACCTTGTGCACCGGATCGGTCTTCGGCAGCAGCATGGCGACGACCGCATGCCCCGATTCGTGGTAGGCGGTATTGCGCCGCTCTTCCTCGGGCATGACCATCGAACGGCGCTCGGCGCCCATGATGATCTTGTCCTTGGCGCGCTCGAAGTCGATCATGTCGACGAGCCGCTTGCTGCCGCGCGCGGCGAACAGGGCCGCCTCGTTCACGAGGTTGGCGAGATCCGCGCCGGAGAATCCCGGCGTGCCGCGCGCGATGATGTCGGGCTTGACGTCCGGCGCCATCGGAACCTTGCGCATGTGGACGAGCAGGATCTGCTCGCGGCCGCGGATGTCCGGCAGCGGCACGACCACCTGGCGATCGAACCGGCCGGGCCGCAGCAACGCGGGATCGAGCACGTCGGGCCGGTTCGTGGCGGCGATGACGATCACGCCCGCGCTGCCTTCGAAGCCGTCCATCTCGACCAGCAACTGATTGAGCGTCTGCTCGCGCTCGTCGTTGCCGCCGCCGAGGCCCGCGCCGCGCTGGCGGCCGACCGCGTCGATTTCATCGATGAACACGATGCAGGGCGCGTTCTTCTTCGCCTGCTCGAACATGTCGCGCACGCGCGCCGCACCCACGCCGACGAACATCTCGACGAAGTCGGAGCCGGAGATCGAGAAGAACGGCACCTTCGCCTCGCCGGCGATCGCCTTGGCGAGCAGGGTCTTGCCGGTGCCGGGCGAGCCGACCATCAGCACGCCGCGCGGAATGCGGCCGCCGAGCTTCTGGAACTTCGACGGGTCGCGCAGGAATTCGACGAGCTCGGCGACTTCTTCCTTCGCCTCGTCGCAACCGGCGACGTCGGCGAACGTGACGGTGTTGTTCGATTCGTCGAGCATGCGCGCCTTGCTCTTGCCGAAGCTGAACGCACCTCCCCTGCCGCCGCCCTGCATCTGGCGCATGAAGAAGATCCACACGCCGATCAGCAGCAGCATCGGGAACCACGAGATGAAGATCTGCGCGAGGAAGCTCTGCTCTTCCTCGGGGCGCGCCTCGACCTTGACGCCGTACTTGACGAGGTCGCCGACCATCCAGATGTCGCCGGGGCTGTACGTGACGTAGCGCTTCTTGTCCGTCGACAGCCACTTGATCGAGCGGCCCTCGACGGTGGCGGATTCGACCCGCCCGCTGCGGGCCGCCTCCATGAAATCGGAATACGCGACGGAATCCTTCGCCGTCTGCCGTGAATCGAACTGCTTCACGACGGTGAGCACGACGAGCCCGATGACGAGCCAGATTCCGATGTTCTTCAGCAAATTGTTCAAGCAATGCTCCTCGCGGCCATCATTCCACCCGGTTGGCCATCGGGTACACAGACCGGGCGCTCCCGGAAAGCGGTGGCGCCACCCGACATTCTACGTTGAAACGCACCCCACGGCGGCAGGGCATTCCGACAAGCGTGCTCGATTGAAACCGTTTTGCCGCGTTCGGGCCCTTGTCTCCCCAAAGCGACAACCTAACCGGGCGCGAGCGATGCCCTTGGCCACTACATAATGTTCACGGCTGCGATCGCGTGACGCCTTGGGTTTGCGCAAATAGACCTTGTTGAAATGACTCCGGACCGCACGCTGGAACGGTTCGAGGCCCGATCCCTGAAAGACCTTGACCACGAGATCGCCGCCAGGTTGCAGGTGTGTACACGCAAAATCCAGCGCAACCTCCGCGAGCCGCATGCTGCGTGCCTGGTCCACGACGTCGATGCCGGACAGATTGGGCGACATGTCCGAGATCACAAGGTCGGTGGCCTTGCCGCCGAGCGTGTCTTCGATCGCCGCCAGGCCCTCGTCGCTTTCCACGTCGCCGCGGACGACCTGCACGCCCGGCATGCCCTGCATCGGCAGCAGGTCGATCGCGACGATCGTCGACTTCCCGCCGAGCCGCTCGCGCAAGACCTGCGACCAGCTTCCGGGCGCGGCACCGAGGTCCACGACGGTCATTCCCGGGCGGAACAGCTCGTCGCGCTCGGCGAGCTCCAGCAGCTTGAACGCCGCGCGCGAGCGGTACCCGCGCCGGGCGGCCTCCTTCACATAAGGGTCCGTCACGTGCTCGTGCATCCACGCCTTGCCGAATCGATGCTTCTTGCGGGCGGGATTGAGCGGCGAAGGCATGCGCCATCTTAGCCTCGGCGCCTGCCTGGCTTCGCGAAGGCGCACGTTAGAATCCGGCGATGGATCCCCTTTTGCCGTCCTTCCGGCGCGAGCTGCGCGCCCGCGCGCATCATCTGCACCCGGTCGTGGCGGTCGGCCAGCACGGACTCACACCGCCGGTGATGCACGAAATCGACATCGCGCTGACCGCTCACGAGTTGATCAAGGTTCGCGTCTTCAGCGACGAACGCGACGAGCGTGACGCGCTGCTCGGTCGCATCTGCGAGGCGCTCGACTGCGCCGCGGTGCAGCAGATCGGCAAGCTGCTGGTGCTCTGGCGGCCGCGCCCTGCCACCGATGCCGCAAAGGGCGTTGCGAAGCCGGCGCCTGCCAAGGCGCGGCGCTCCGCTCCCCGCGCGGGCCCGTCGCCCGCCGCGGCGAGCCGGCGGCGGCGGGCCGTTGGCAACGATGCGACGCCTGCGGGTTCGGCGCCTGGTTCAAAAAAGGGCCGTGCAATGCGCCGCCGGATGAATCGGCGCGCGCACGCAAACCGGGCAAAGCGCCGCCCGGCGTTCCGCGTGCTGCGGCGCCGAGGCGGCGGCGCCGCGCGACATGAGCATCCGGTCTCCGGCAACGGCGAAAACAGAAGGAAGCGTGCAATGAGCGGCAAGCAACTGCGCAGCCAGGCCTGGTTCGCGCGCCAGGACAAGATGGGCTTCTACTACCGCTCGTGGCTCAAGAACCGCGGGTTTCCGCAGGATCAGTTCGACGGCAGGCCGGTCATCGGCATCTGCAACACGTGGTCCGAGCTGACGCCGTGCAACTCGCATTTCCGCACGATCGCCGAGCACGTCCGCTGGGGGGTCCTGGAAGCCGGCGGATTCCCGCTCGAGTTCCCGGTGATGTCGCTCGGCGAAGTGATGATGCGACCCACCGCCATGCTCTACCGCAATCTCGCGTCGATGGACGTCGAGGAATCGATTCGCGCCAATCCGCTCGACGGCGTCATCCTGCTGATGGGTTGCGACAAGACGACGCCGTCGCTCCTGATGGGTGCGGCGAGCGTCGATATCCCGACGATCGGCGTCTCCGGCGGCCCGATGCTGCGCGGCATCCATTGCGGCAAGGCGATCGGCTCCGGTACGAACGTCATCTCGATGAGCGAGCAGCTGCGCGCCGGAGAGATCACGCTCGACGAGTTCCACGAAGCCGAAGCCGACATGCACCGCTCGCACGGCCACTGCATGACGATGGGCACGGCGTCGACGATGGCGTGCATGGTCGAAGCGCTCGGCGTCGGCATGCCCGGCAATGCCGCGATCCCCGCCGTCGACGCGCGCCGCAACCTGCTCGCGCGCGAAGCCGGGCGGCGCATCGTCGACCTCGTGCGCAGCGACACCGTGCTTTCGAAGATTCTTACCCGGGAAGCCTTCGAGAACGCCATCCGCGTCAACGCCGGCATCGGCGGGTCGACGAACGCCGTCGTGCACCTGATCGCGATCGCGCGGCGCGTTGGCATCAACCTCGGCCTCGACGACTGGGATCGGCTTGGACGCGAGGTGCACTGCCTCGTCGACATCATGCCGTCGGGCCGCTTCCTGATGGAGGATTTTTTCGAGGCCGGAGGATTGCCGGTCGTGATTCGCGAGCTCGCCGAGCATGGCCTCCTGCACGACCAGGCGCTCACCGTGAATGGCCGCAGCCTCGGCGACAACAACCGCAATGCGCAATGCTGGAAACCCGACGTCGTGCGCACGTTCGACGAGCCGTTCAAGCGCGACGCGGGCATCGCGGTGCTGCGCGGCAACCTCGCACCCGACGGCGCGATCATCAAGCCGTCCGCCGCGTCGCCCAACCTGATGCAGCACACGGGACGCGCGGTCGTGTTCGAATCGATCGAGGACCTGCACGCGCGCATCAACGACGATGCGCTCGACATCGACGAGAACTCCGTGATGGTCCTCAAGTACTGCGGGCCGAAAGGTTATCCGGGGATGGCGGAGGTCGGCAACATGCCGCTGCCGCCGAAGCTCCTGAAGCGCGGCGTCACCGACCTCGTGCGGATCTCCGACGCGCGGATGTCCGGTACCGCGTACGGCACCGTCGTGCTGCACACGGCGCCGGAGGCGGCCGCCGGCGGGCCGCTCGCGCTCGTGCGGAACGGCGACCGGATCACGCTCGACGTCGCCGGACGACGGTTGCATCTCGACGTCGACGACGCGGAACTCGCGCGCCGCCGCGCCGCCTGGACTGCGCCGCGATCACATGGCGAACGCGGCTACGTCAAGCTGTACGTCGATCACGTGCTGCAGGCGAACGACGGCGTCGATCTCGATTTCCTGGTCGGCCGATCGGGCTCGGCCGTGCCGCGCGACAATCATTGATCCGTCTGCAACATCTCCAACTCGACTCCAACTGCGACGGAAGTCGCTTTAGCTCTGTTCCCGCCCCGCTTCGGATGTGAACGGCTCGTTCGCGGCGCGCGGACCGCTCGCCTGCGATTCTTCCCGCACGGCGGACCCATGCAAGGCCTTGGCGCGCCGCAGTCCGTCGCTGAGAATGACGTGTCGTGCGGCGCTGCCGTAGGAGCTGCCGACGGGAAGGCCGAGCTCCCGGCAGGTGGAGCTGGGCAGCGGATTGCCGCAGCCCGTCAGGTTGATCGCCAGCCGCGCCGAAGCGGACAGGTCGCCGTGATCCAGCGATGCCAGGAACCGATCGCGCTCGGAGGCGACTGCGTATTCGTTTTCGGGCGTGTTCATCGGAACAGTATGCGCTGATTCACGCGTTCTGCCTTGCTTTCTCACGCGTTCTGCCTGCTTTCGCCGGCACCTGAGCGCATGCTGTCGGGTGTTATCGGGGAGGATAACGGATGGTCAAGCGACGCCAGATCGTCGTCACCGCACTTGCTGCCGGCGCAATTCCGGCTTCGTTTCAGTTGTGCGCCCAGCAGTCGAAAGGTCTACCGCATCGGCTTCCTTGGCAATTCCACCGCTGCGCTGGAAGCGGAACCTCGTCGGGCCGTTTCGCGCAGGTCTGCGCGACTTCGGCTACGTCGAGGGCCGAGCTGATTCATTGATCCGTCGCCCGCCGCACTTCGTCGTTCGACCGCGTCAGCCGTAGCGGACGCCGAGCACCTCGTAGCTGCGAATGCCGCCGGGCGCCTGCACGTCCGCGGTATCGCCTTCGGTCTTGCCGATCAGCGCGCGGGCGATCGGCGAATTGACGGAGATCTTGCTCGCCTTGATGTCGGCTTCGTCGTCGCCGACGATCTGGTACGCCGTGCGGTCGCCGCTCGTCGAGGTCCGCGAGCTCCACGGTCGCGCCGAACACGACGCGGCCGTCGGCCTCGATCGCGGCGGGATCGATGACCTGCGCGTGCGCGAGCTTCGATTCGACTTCGGCAGATCCGCCCCTCGATGAAGCCCTGGCGCTCCTTCGCCGCGTCGTAATCGGCGTTCTCGGACAGGTCGCCGTGCGAACGGGCGTCGGCGAGCGCCTGGATCACCGCCGGGCGCTCGACCGTCTTCAAGTCGCTGCAGTTCGGCCTTCAGGCGCTCCGCGCCCTCGACGGTCATCGGTACTTTCATCATTGCGTCACCCAAAAGCGAACGACCGGAAGCGAGAATCGCCTCCGGCCGTACCTTCGAGTTTACGCGAATTCAGGACATCGTGCGACCCGTGGCGGCCTCCCGGCATGCATACGGCCCGAAGCGAAGCGGTCGTGCGCGAGGACGACGCGTCAGAGCGACGCGTGCAGCGCCTGGATCGAGTAAGGCACGAGGTCGCGCATGTTCGCCATGCCCGCCGCCGCCGCCCGCGCGCCGGCGAGCGTCGTGAACGTCGGCACCTGGTCGATGCAGCGCGGCGCGCCGGATCGCGTAGCTGTCCTGGATCGCCGAGCGCTTTTCCTCGACGGTGTTGAACACGAGCGCGATCTCGTCGTTCATCGATCATGTCGACGATGTGCGGCCGGCCTTCGGCCACCTTGTTCACCGGCGTGACCGGCACGCCGGCCGCCGCCAGCGCGGCCGCCGTGCCGCGCGTCGCGACGATCTCGTAACCCGAGCTCGTGCGAGCTTCCGCGCGGTGTCGATCGCCGCGCGCCTTGTCGGCGTTGCGCAGGCTGATGAACACGCTTGCCCGATTCCGGCAGCTTGATGCCGGCGGCGAGCTGGCTCTTGAGGAACGCCTCGGCGAACGTCTCGCCCACGCCCATCACTTCGCCGGTCGACTTCATCTCGGGACCGAGGATCGTGTCGACGCCGGGGAACTTGATGAACGGGAACACCGCTTCCTTCACCGAGAAATACGGCGGCACGATCTCGCCCGACGATGCCCTGCTCCGTCAGCGTCTGCCCGACCATGCAGCGCGCGGCGATCTTGGCGAGCGGCCGGCCGGTCGCCTTCGACACGTACGGCACGGTGCGCGACGCGCGCGGATTGACTTCGAGCACGTAGACGACCGGGCCCGTCGTCCTCGTCGTTCTGGATCGCGAACTGCACGTTCATCAGCCCGACGACGTGCAAGCTCCTTCGCCATCGACGATCGTCTGCCGCCGCAGCTCGTCCTGCAGCTCGCGCGACAGCGAATACGGCGGCAGCGAGCACGCCGAGTCGCCCGAATGCACGCCGGCCTGCTCGATGTGCTCCATGATGCCGCCGATGACACGTCGTCGCCGTCGCGACACGGCGTCGACGTCGACCTCGATCGCGTCGTTCAGGAAGCGGTCGAGCAGCACCGGGCTGTCGTTCGACACCTGCACCGCTTCCTTCATGTAGCGCTCGAGGTCGCGCGGCTCGTGCACGATCTCCATCGCGCGGCCGCCGAGCACGTACGACGGCCGCACGACGAGCGGGTAGCCGATCTCCTCGGCCGCCGCGATCGCCGCCGCTTCGGTGCGCGCGGTGCGATTGGGCGGCTGCTGCAGCTCCAGCGCGGTGCAGCATCTGCTGGAAGCGCTCGCGGTCCTCCGCCATGTCGATCATGTCGGGCGATCGTGCCGATGATCGGCACGCCGTTCGCCTCGAGGTCGCGCGCGAGCTTGAGCGGCGTCTGTCCGCCGAACTGCACGATCACGCCCCACGGCTTCTCGACGTGGACGATCTCGAGCACGTCCTCGAGCGTCAGCGGCTCGAAGTACAGGCGGTCGGACGTGTCGTAGTCGGTCGACACGGTCTCCGGATTGCAGTTGACCATGATCGTCTCGAAGCCGTCTTCGCGCAGCGCCATCGCCGCGTGCACGCAGCAGTAGTCGAACTCGATCCCCTGCCCGATCCGGTTCGGCCCGCCGCCCAGCACCATCACCTTCTTGCGGTCGGTGGGCGCGGCCTCGCACTCGTCCTCGTACGTCGAGTACATGTACGCGGTGCTGCGTCGCGAACTCGGCGGCGCAGGTGTCGACGCGCTTGTAGACCGGCCGGATGCCGAGCGCGTGCCGCCGCGCGCGCACGGCCGTCCTCGGTCGTCTTGAAGCAGGTGCGCGAGGCGCCGGTCGGAGAAGCCCATGCGCTTCAGCTCGCGCAGGTCGTCGCTTGCCGATCGACTCGAGCGTGCGCTTGCTCGAGCACGAGCTCGAGGTCGACGATCTCCTTGATCTGCGCGAGGAACCACGGGTCGATCTTCGTGTGCCGTGCAGCTCCTCGAGCGTCATGCCGATGCCGAACGCGTCGGCGACGTACCAGAGCCGCTCGCGCGCGCGGATACGCGAGCTCGTCGCCGATCGTGTCCGGATCGACGGTCTTCAGGTTGAAGCCGTCGACGCCGACCTCGAGGCCGCGCAGCGCCTTCTGCAGCGATTCCTGGAACGTGCGGCCGATCGCCATCACCTCGCCGACCGACTTCATCTGCGTCGTGAGCCGGTCGTCGGCCTGCTTGAACTTCTCGAACGCGAAGCGCGGCACCTTGGTGACGACGTAGTCGATCGTCGGCTCGAACGACGCCGGCATGAAGTGGCCGTCGCCGCCCGTGATGTCGTTGCGCAGCTCGTCGAGCGTGTAGCCGACGGCGAGCTTCGCGGCGATCTTGGCGATCGGAAAGCCGGTGGCCTTCGACGCGAGCGCCGAGCTGCGCGACACGCGCGGATTCATCTCGATGACGATCATCCGGCCGTCGTCGGGGTTGATCGCGAACTGCACGTTCGATCCGCCGGTGTCGACGCCGACCTCGCGCAGCACCGCGATCGACGCGTCGCGCATGATCTGGTATTCCTTGTCGGTCAGCGTCTGCGCCGGCGCGACGGTGATCGAGTCGCCGGTGTGCACGCCCATCGGATCGAGGTTCTCGATCGAGCAGACGATGATGCAGTTGTCCTTGCGGTCGCGGACGACCTCCATCTCGAACTCTTTCCAGCCGAGCAGCGACTCCTCGATCAGCAGCTCGTGCGTCGGCGACAGGTCGAGGCCGCGCTTGCACATGTCGACGAACTCGTCCTTGTTGTAGGCGATGCCGCCGCCCGTGCCGCCGAGCGTGAACGACGGCCGGATCACCGCCGGGAAGCCGATCTGCGCCTGCACTTCCAGCGCCTGCTCGAGGTTGTGCGCGATGCCCGAGCGCGCGGAGCCGAGCCCGATGCGCGTCATCGCCGCCTTGAACTTCTCGCGGTCCTCGGCCTTGTCGATCGCCTTCTTCGACGCGCCGATCAGCTCGACGTCGAACTTCGTGAGCACGCCCTCGCGCGCGAGGTCGAGCGCGCAGTTGAGCGCCGTCTGCCCGCCCATCGTCGGCAGCAGCGCGTCGGGCCGCTCGCGCTCGATGATGCTCGCGACCATCTGCCAGGTGATCGGCTCGATGTACGTGACGTCGGCCATCTCCGGGTCGGTCATGATCGTCGCCGGATTCGAGTTGACGAGGATGACGCGATAGCCCTCCTCGCGCAGCGCCTTGCACGCCTGCGCGCCCGAATAGTCGAACTCGCACGCCTGCCCGATGATGATCGGGCCGGCGCCGATGATCAGGATCGACTGGATGTCGGTTCGCTTGGGCATCGCCGGTTCAGGCTTCTTGTCTGTGCGATTCGATGCTCTTGACGAAGCGATCGAACAGATAGCCGAGGTCGTGCGGGCCGGGACTCGCTTCCGGATGCCCCTGGAAGCTGAACGCCGGCCGGTCGGTGCGCGCGATGCCCTGCAGGCTGCCGTCGAACAGCGACACGTGCGTGACGCGCACGTTCGCCGGCAGCGACGCCGGGTCGACGGCGAAGCCGTGGTTCTGGCTCGTGATCAGCACCTGCCCGGTGTCCTTGTCGAGCACCGGATGGTTCGCGCCGTGATGGCCGAATTTCATCTTCATCGTGCGCGCGCCCGACGCGAGTCCGAGCAGCTGATGGCCGAGGCAGATGCCGAACGTCGGCATGCCGCTGGTCGACGAGCTCGCGGATCGCCGCGATCGCGTAGTCGCACGGCTCCGGATCGCCGGGGCCGTTCGACAGGAAGACGCCGTCGGGCTGCGAGCGCGAGCGCTTCGCGCGCCGGCGTTCGCGCCGGCACGACGGTGAGCCGGCACCCGCGCTGCGCGAGCAGGCGCAGGATGTTGTGCTTGACGCCGAAGTCGTACGCGACGACGTGGAATCTCGGCTCGCCCATGCGGCCGATAGCCGTTGCCGAGCGCCCAGGCGCCCGACGTCCAGTCGTAGGCCGCCGTGCAGGACACGACCTTCGCGAGATCGAGCCCCGTCATCGACGGGCGCGGCGCGCGCCCGCGCGATGGCCGCTTCGGCGTCCGCGTCGGTCAGCGACGGCCGCTGCCACGATGCAGCCGTTCTGCGCGCCGCGCTCGCGCAGGATGCGCGTCAGCTTGCGCGTATCGATGTCGGCAATGCCGACGACGTTGGCCGTTGCGCAGGTACTCCGACAAGGTCTCGGTCGCGCCGCCAGCTCGACGCGAGGCGCGGCAGATCGCGAATCACGAGGCCCGCCGCGAACACGCGATCGCGATTCGGCATCTTCCGCATTGACGCCGACGTTGCCGATGTGCGGATACGTCAGCGTGACGATCTGCCCGGCATACGACGGATCGGTGAGGATCTCCTGATAGCCGGTCATCGCCGTGTTGAACACGACTTCGCCCGTTGCACTGCCGAGCGCACCGATCGCGCGTCCGCGAAACACCGTGCCGTCCGCCAACGCCAACAGCGCCTGCGGCTGCGCGGGAAACAGCGCGCGCGACGTGGCGGCCGTGGTCGTCTCCGGGGCGTTCATTCGGCGTTCCTGGCGGTGGCGACGCGCGCATTGCGCTCGCGTGAATCGGGCGACCCGTGGAAAAGGCCATTTCGACGTGCAAACGGGGAAGGCTTCCCTTCCCCGCTCTGCAAGCCTCGAGATTTTAGCTGAATCGAGCCGTCCCTTCAATTTCCGGTGTGCGCTCCCACCCTCACGGGCGGCTTCCCGGCGTTGGCGCGTACGCACGCGTTCGATGTTTGTTCGCGAATGATCCCGGCAAGCCGAAGCGTGCCGGGGCCGGCGTTCTCGCGATCCGCGAAAATCAGATACAACTCGACAAAACGTTCCCCGCCTTCGCGCATCGGAAGCTCCTTCAGCGTGCCTGCGACGAGCTCCGGGCGGATCTTGTCTTCGGGATACCAGCCATACCCGAACCCTTGCACGGCCGCGACGATCGACGTCGACATATGGCTCACCGTCCAGCGCTGTGTGGCCTCGAGCGTTGCTTTCGTGGCGCGCAACGTGTCCGATTCGCGGACAACCAGTTGCCGGTGCGCCCGCAGATCGCGCGGCGTCACCGGGCGCCCGAACTCGTGCAGCGGGTGATCCGGATGTGCGGCCGGGATCATGCGCAACCGGACCAGCGCGTCGGCGACATGACCCTGGGGAATCCCGCTGGAAATGGCGATATCGGCGCGCCGGGCATTGAGCACCTCGGTCGTTCCCGCGAGCACGGATTCGATCAATTCGATTCGCGTGTGCGGGCTTTCGACGCCGAAGCGATCGAAGCACTGCAGCAGGAGCCAATACGGAAAGACCATGTCCGCGGCAACGGTGATCTCGGCTTCCCAGCCCGCCGAGACGAGATGCGACGCATGCTCGAGCCCGCGCGCTTCATCGAGGAGGATCCGCGCGCGCCGCTGCAGCAACTCGCCCGTCGGCGTGAGCACCGCCTTGCGCCCCCGGATCTCGAACGCTTTCACGCCGAGCAGCGATTCGAGCTTCTGGACGGCGTAGGTCAACGTCGACTGACTCTTGTGAAGCATCTCCGACGCTTTCGCATAGCTGCCTGCGTCGACGACCGCGACGAGCGCCTGCCACTGCTCGAGCGTGATTCTCGGTTCAGCGAAGTGAGGGACCTCGCGCGGCATGCTCGCATGAGCCTGCCCGCGCGACGTCGGTGCCGGCACCGAGACGCCAGCGGGTGCAGAGGAGCCCAGCGATCGCGGACGCATTTGCATCGATTTATTCGATGAATAAGTGCGATATTTTGCGCTTTTTTATTGAGTCCGTGAATAGAACAATCGGTGGTGTCGAAACCCATGATTCCAAGGAGTGACACCATGACACTGCTGCAACTCAACACCAGCCTGTTCTCGGATGCCGGCCAGTCGAGCCAGCTCGCCGACCGTTTTGTCGCGGGCCTCGAAGCTGTCCGTCCCGGCTTGAACGTCGTGGTTCGAGATCTCGCGCGTGAGCCGGTTCCCCACCTGACGGCCGCGCGGTTCCAGGCATTTCTCGCTAAATCCGAGACGCGGACGCCCGAACAGCAGGTGTTCGTCGCGGAGTCGGACGCGTTGATCCGCGAGCTCGAGGCGGCGGATACGATCGTGATCGGATTGCCGATGTACAACTTCGGCGTTCCGTCCACGCTGAAAGCCTATTTCGACCATGTTGCCCGTGCGGGCGTCACCTTCCGGTACACCGAAACCGGTCCGGTCGGCCTGCTGACCGGCAAGAAGGCGTATGTGCTCGCCACGCGCGGCGGCCGGTACGCCGGCACGCCATCCGACGGCGAGAGCGCTCATGTGCAGCAGTTCCTCGCCTTCCTCGGGCATCGCCGATGTCGAGTTCGTCTACGCGGAGGGTCTTGCGATCAGCGACGCAGCGAGAAAGGCGTCCCTCGCGCAGGCCGCGATTGCGATCGAGCGCATCAACGGCCTCGCGCGTCTTGCGGCCTGAACGGTGCGTTGCAGGATGCGTGGCGAAGCGGTAAGGAACGTACCCGGCCTCGGGGTCAGGTTCTGAACCTGATTACCGCAATCCGAGTACGTCGGCCATGTCGTACAGGCCGACCTTCCGCTCTGCGCGGCGGGCGGCGACAAAGCGCGCCGCGCGCAGCGCACCCGAGGCAAAGTTCTGTCGCGATGTTGCCCGATGCGTGAGCTCCAGCCGCTCACCGGCGCCGGCGAAGATCACCGAATGCTCGCCGACGACATCGCCACCGCGTAGCGTTGCAAAACCGATCGTACCCGGCTTGCGTTCGCCGGTAATCCCTTCGCGTGCGTAGACGGCATGCTCGCTCAAATCGACGCCTGCGCCTGCAGCCGCCGCCTCGCCAAGCCTTAGCGCCGTTCCGGACGGCGCGTCCGACCTTGTGGCGGTGATGCATCTCGACGATCTCGATGTCGAATCCGGGACCGAGCCGTTGCGCCGCCCGCTCGACCAATTGCGCAAGCACGGTAATGCCCACGCTCATGTTCGGTGCGAAGACAATCGGGATGACGCCGGCGTGCCTCGTTATCTGCGCCTTGCCGTCCGTGTCGAAACCGGTGGTCCCGACGACCGCCGCGACGCCCGCGCGCGCACAGGCTGCGAGATGCGCGAGCGTGCCGGCAGGGCGCGTGAAGTCGATCAATACGTCGCAACTGCCGACGACGGCGTCTATGTCTGCGGCGACGCGAACGCCGGTTGCATGACCGCACCGTTCGCCCGCGTCGAGGCCGATCGTCGGGCTGCCTTCGACATCGAGCGCACCGGCGAGCGTCAGACCGTCCGATCCGAACGTCGCCTCGATCAGCGCCTGGCCCATTCGGCCACCGGCGCCGGCGATTGCGACCCGCACCGTCACGCGCGCGAATTCCGTTGCGACGCCATTACTTGCGGAACACGTCGAGGAACCGGTCCCAGGCGCTCTTTTCGCCAGGCGCGTTCGAGGGCAGCGCCTTCGCGCTCGCGGATCGATTGAGCTCGACCACCGACTCCGGCATCTCGTCGCCTTCCCAGCGCGCCACCTTGGCATCGGCGAAATGAACGGTGAAGTTGCGATGCTCGACGACCTTGCCCTGCCGCGTGTACTCGTACACGTAATCCCAGCGATCGGGACGAAACGGCGATGCGACGAGCGGCGTTCCGAGCAGTTGCTTCACCTGTTGCTGCGTCATGCCGACTTTCAACTTGTCGACCATGTCCTGCGACAGGTAATTGCCCTGGTTGACGTCGATCTTGTAGACGCCGAACGAACGCCAGGACGGCATGTATCGATCCGCACGTCGCGCAGCCGCTGGCCGCAACGAGCGCGAGCGCAAACGATGCAGCGCGGATGCAGCCGCGCGCGCATGGCATCTCTCGGAACAATGTGGGAATCATCGAGACAAATGGCTATTATAGCGACGATAACGCACAGCGGATGCGGCCTCCCATGACGACATCGCACGATCTCAAGAGCGCCGGGTTGAAGGCGACGGTGCCGCGACTCAAGATCATCAACCTGTTCGAGACGTCGAAGGTGCGGCACCTGACCGCCGAGGACGTCTACAAGCTGCTGCTGGCCGAGGGACTCGACATCGGCCTTGCCACGGTCTACCGCGTGCTGACGCAGTTCGAGCAGGCGGGACTGCTCGTTCGCCATCACTTCGAATCCGGCAAGGCCGTGTTCGAGCTGAACGAAGGCAAGCATCACGATCATCTCGTCTGCATGCAATGCGGGCGCGTCGAGGAGTTCTACGACGCCGAGATCGAAAAGCGGCAGACCAGGATCGCCACGCGAGCGCGGGTTCGCGATCAGCGAGCACGCGCTCTACCTGTACGCCGACTGCACGAAGCCGCGCTGCCCGCACCGCAAGATCGGCGGGCCGAATTGAGCGGGCGCTCTCGCGGCGCTGTCCATCCGCTTCGGTAGCGCAACGCGTCCGCGTCGACGTCGACGTGATCGCGGGCGGCTGTCACAGCTCGGTGTCATCCGTCGGCGGAATGTGCGTCGGCATCACCGCCTCGCGCCGGTTGAACTGCGATAGCCGGAACCCGAGCACGTACAGCGTTCCGAAATAGACGAACGCGCCGGCCGCGCACGACGAGTCCGAGCCGACCGATCTTGTACAGCGACGCCAGCCGCCAAGCCACGTAGTGCCGGCGCCCATCGACAACGCGATCACGGCGGCGAGCAACGCCACGGCCGACGCATACCTTGGCGAAGAACGACAGCCACCCGGGCTGCGGCCGGTAATAGCCCCTGCGCAGCAGCAGCCAGAGCAGCAGCCCCGCATTGAAGCACGCGCCGATACTGGTCGCGAGCGTGAGCCCGGCGTGCCCGAGGCCGAGCGGCCATGCGAAGAGAATCGCGAGCGTTTGCGTGATCAGCACGGTCGCGAACGCGATCTTCACCGGCGTGCTCATCACCTGCCGCGCATAGAAACCGGGCGCGAGGATCTTCACGAGGATCAGCGCCGGCAGGCCGACGCTGTAGCCGAGCAGCGCGGCGCGCGTCTGCATCACGTCGTTCGACCGTGAATTTGCCGTACTGGTAGAGCGTCGACACCAGCGGCAACGCCAGGATCGCGAGCGCGACCGCCGCCGGCAGCGCGAGCAGCAACGCGAGCCGCAATCCCCAGTCGAGCAGCGCCGAATACTGCTTCGTGGTCCGCGTCGCTGTGGTGCTGCGCAAGCGACGGCAGCAGGATCGTGCCGAGCGCGACGCCGAGCAGCGCGCTCGGGAAATTCCATCAGCCGATCCGCGTACGTGATCCACGAGATGCGGCCGTCGCCGAGCAGCGCGGCGAGTTGCGTGTTGATCAGCGCGGAGATCTGCGCCGCCGACACGCCGATGACCGCCGGTCCCATCGCGAGCAGCACGCGCCGCACGCCTTCGTCGCGCCAGGCGAAGCGCTGGCCTGGGCAGCATGCCGATCGCGAGCAGCGGGCGAATCTGCAGCGCGAGCTGCGCGAGCCGCCGATGGCGACGCCCCAGGCAAGCGCCAGGATCGGCGGATCGAACGCCGGCGCGAGAAAAATCGCCGCGCCGATGATCGGACAGATTCAGCATCACCGGCGTGAACGCGGGAATGGCGAAGCGCCGGAATACGTTGAGCACGCCGCCGGCGAGCGAGACGAGCGACACGAAGAGGATGTACGGAAAGACGATGCGGATCATTTCGCCGTCAGTTCCACCTTGCCCGGCGTGCGCGCGAAGCCGCCGGCGAGCAGATAGACGAGCCATGGCGCCGCGAGCGACCCGATCACGGACAAGCCGATCAGGACCAGCGCGAGCAGCGTGCCGACGTTGCCGACGAGACGACGCGTCGCGTCCGTGCCGCGCTTGCGCCGGTATTCGGCGAGGATCGGAACGAAAGCCTGCGAGAACGCGCCTTCGGCGAACAGCCGGCGCAAGAGGTTCGGAAGCCGGAACGCAGCCTCGAACGCGTCCATCTGCACGCCGGCGCCGAAGGCGGTGGCCTTGATGGTTTCGCGCAAGAGCCCGGTGATGCGCGACAGCAGCGTCATGCCGCTGACTGTCGTCAGGGTGCGGAGGAGATTCAATTCGGATTCACGCGCAACGCCTTGCCCGCAATGCAAAAATCGCGTATTATGCCCGGTCTTTCCACGCCCCTTCCACGCCCGCCGATGTATCGGCTTCGTGCGCGCCTCTACAGCGCGCGCAGGGCGGACTCGAAACAAGTGTCCGAGGGACGGCAAACTTCATTGATCGATGGCGGCGCCAGGGCGCTGTCATGTTTTCTACAAGGACCGGATTTCATGGCCAACACGGCACAAGCCCGCAAGCGCGCCCGGCAGGCGGAGGCAACGCGCCAGCGCAACGCAAGCCTCAAGTCGGCGTTGCGCACCGCGGTGAAGAAAGTGAAGAAGGCCATCGCGACCGGCGACAAGGCAGCCGCTACGACGACGCTGCGCGAATCGCAGGCCGTGATCGACCGCATCGCGGACAAGCGCATCGTCCACAAGAACCTCGCGTCGCGGACGAAGTCGCGGCTCGCGCAGGCGATCAAGGCGCTGCCGTAGCGGTCGTTGCTCGACAAGCTCGTGATCAGGGCGCCCCGCGGGGCGCCCTGATTGTTTCGACGCATTGTTGTTGTGGACTGCAACTCGGGAGCTGGCGGTTTTCCCACGCAGGCAATCGGAAAGCTGTTGCCGTTCTCGAAACTGGGGAAGCGTTGCAAGCAGTGCATTTCAACCGCAACGAAGCCGCATCGTCTCGCCGTGGCGATGGCCGATAACGCCGCGCTGCAGTCCGCCGGGTGACGAGGCGGCTGCGCTGTGGGAACGCCATTTTCGCGATCCCGAGGCGGCATTCGCGGACGCGCACAGGCTGCTCGATGCCGCCGTCGATTCGCCGGGCACGCGCGCCTGGTGCAAATTGACGATCGCGTTCCACCACCTGTTCTTCACGGCCAATCCGCTGGAAGCGAAGCGATGGATCGACGCCGCGAACGAGACCTTCGCGGCCGTGGGCGACCGTCGAGGCGTCCTGCTTGCCGAAATCGGCGCTGCCCGGCTTGCGATCATCGAGCGATCGGCGATCCCCGCGCGCGACCGATTGCTCGCGCTGTACGCGGAAGCGCAGCAGGTGCTCGCGCCGCAGGACCGGTTCTGGCTGTTGAACGCGATCGGCGCCGCGCATTACTTCACCGATCGGATGGACGATGCGATCCGCTACCTGTACGAAGCGCTCGAGACGCTGCGTGGAGGCGAGCGCTCGCCGCAGCACCCGACCATGATGTCGAACCTGGCGGCCGCGCTCATCACGGTGGGCGACTATGCGCCGGCGTGCGAGCTCGCCGAAGCAGCGCTCGCCGATCTCGCGCATTACGACAATCCGCAGCTCGTGATGTTCGCGCGGTCCAATTACGCGGAAGCGCTGAGCGGCATCGGTGCGCACGCGCGTGCGCTGGAGGTTACCGAGCAGATGCTTGCGGACGCGGCGAGCGCACCGCGGCGATCCGCGCAGAATCACTACATGGCCATCGCCGCCGAGATCCTCGCGCGGAACGGGCGCTTCGACGAGGCGGCGCGCTGCGCCGAAACCGCCCGCGCGATCTACGCGGATTTTCCCGGCGGCTTCAATGAAGTGCACAGTCTATGGGCCGACGGCCATCGTGGCGGATGCGAAAGGCGATGGCGACGCGACTGCACTGCTGCAAGCGGCCGGCGACGCGGCGACGCGGCATCGCTATCTTCCCGGCCAGTGCAAGGCGTGGGCGCGGCTTGCGGAACGCCATGCGGAAGCGCGTGACTTCGAAGCCGCCTATGTCGCCTCGCAGAAACTCCTCGTCGCGCAAACGGAGCGCCTGTCGCACCGCGCAAGCGCCAAGTACTACCTGCTGCGCGTCCAGCACGAGCTCGAGCATGCGCGAGCCGAACGTGATCGCGCGCTTGCGCAGCGACAGGAGACCGAGCGGCTCAACGAGGAACTGGCGCGCCTCAACGCCGATCTGCAGCACAAGATGATCCAGGTCGAGGCGTTGCAGGCGCAGCTCGCCGTCGAGGCCGTGCACGATCCGCTGACGCAGCTCTTCAACCGCCGCTATCTCGATTCGGTGATGCCGGGCCTGATCGGCGCCGCCAGCCGGCGTGGCGCGCCGCTCGCGCTGGCCTTGGTCGACCTGGACCATTTCAAGCTGGTGAACGATCGATACGGCCATCTGGCCGGCGACGTCGTGTTGCGCGAGATCGGACGCGTGCTGCCGATGTCGCTTCGGCCAGCGGATGTCGTCTGCCGCTATGGCGGAGAAGAGTTCTGCATCGTGTTGCCGGACGCCGATGGCTTTGGCGCGCAGACAGCGCTCGCCAGCCTCGCGGCGCGGCTGAGCGACTTGCGCGTCGCGTGGGACGGCGAAACGCTCGGGGGATTCACGTTCTCGGCAGGGGTCGCGGTGCTTGGGCAGCACGGCAACGCATTTGCCGAATTGCTGTCGGCGGCCGACCGCGCGATGTACCAGGCGAAGGACGCCGGGACGGAACCGCATCCTGATTGCGAACGGGTAGCGAGTCGGTTGCCGCATGCCTGCATGCTAGACTTTTCGTTTGCAGTCGATCGCTGACCGCCGCGATCACGACGGATTCGATGGTCGCCTCTCCGCCCCGGCATTTCCTGCAGTTCAGCGATTTTTCACGCGACGAGTTCGATTACCTGTTCGAGCGAACGCGCTGGATCAAGGACGCGATTCAAGCGCTACGAGCTCTACCAGCCGCTGCGCGATCGCACGCTGGCGATGGTGTTCGAGAAGGCGTCGACGCGCACGCGCGTCTCGTTCGAAGCCGGGATGAACCAGCTGGGCGGCATCGCGATCAACCTCAATCGCGGCGATACGCAGCTGTCGCGCGGCGAGCCGATCGAAGACGTCGCGCGCGTCGTGTCGCGGATGGTCGACGTCGTGATGATCCGCACGTTCGAGCAATCGATCATCGAGCGCTTCGCCGCGCATTCGCGCGTGCCCGTCATCAACGGCCTCACCAACGAATACCATCCGTGCCAGATCCTCGCCGACCTGTACACGTACATCGAGCATCGCGGCTCGATCCGCGGCAAGACGGTCGCCTGGATCGGCGATCGCGAACAACGTCTGCGCGACGTGGCTGCAGGCGGCGCAGATTTTCGATTTCAACGTTCATGTGTCGACGCCGCCCGGCTACCGCTTGCCCGCAGCGCGAGCTCGACTCGAGGCATTGCGCGTTCTTCGACGATCCCGAGGCGGCGTGCAAGGACGCCGATCTCGTGACGACCGACGTCTGGACGAGCATGGGCTTCGAGGCGGAGAACGAGGCGCGCAAGCGCGCGTTCGGCGATTGGCAGGTCGACGCGGCGATGATGCGTCGGGCGCGTCCCGATGCGCTGTTCATGCACTGCCTGCCCGCGCATCGCGGCGAGGAGGTCGCCGCCGAGGTGATCGACGGTCCGCAGAGCGTCGTGTGGGACGAAGCGGAAAATCGCCTGCACGCGCAGAAGGCGTTGCTCGAATACCTGGTCTGCGGGCGGGTCGACGCCGCGCCGTGAAGGCGCCGGACAGTCGCGCCCGACGCCGCTTTTCCACCTGTTTCGATTGATGGAGCGAACGATGTTGAAACGATTGACGATTGCACTCTGCAATGACGGCGCTCGCGGCACCCGCCGCCTTCGCGCAGGCCTGGCCCGACAAGCCGATCAGGTTCCTGATGTCCGCGCCGGCCGGCAGCTCGATCGACGTGCTCGGCCGCACGATCGCCGACAAGCTCAAGGACCGGCTCGGCCAGCCGGTCGTCGTCGAGAACAAGCCGGCCGCAGGCGGCACGGTGGCCACGGCCGAGGTCGCGCATTCGGCGCCGGACGGCTACACGATGGTCCTCGCGTTCAACGGACCGCTGTCGTTCGCTCCGCTGCTGCAGAAGCTGCCCTACGACGTCGCGAAGGACCTCGCGCCGGTGATCATCACGTCGAGCCAGCCGAACGTGCTCGCCATCAACGCGACGCTGCCGGTGCATTCGGTCAAGGAGCTCGTCGCTTACGCCAAGGCGAATCCCGGCAAGCTCAACTACGCGTCGGTCGGCAACGGCAGCTCGTCGCACCTCAACATGGAGCTCTTCAAGAGCGTCGCCGGCTTCGATGCCGTGCACGTGCCGTTCAACGGCTCGCCGCCGGCGGTCAAGGCGACGGTGCAGAACGAAACGCAGATGATGTTCGCCGTGATGCAGCCGCTGCAGGCGCAGATCCAGGCCGGGCAGCTGCGCGCGCTCGCGGTGACGACCGGCAAGCGCTTTCCGCTGCTGCCTGACCTGCCGACGATCGCCGAATCGGGTTATCCCGGCTTCGAGGCGCTCGCGTGGAACGGCGTGCTGGTGGCCGCCAATACGCCGCGGCCGATCATCGCGCGGCTCAATGCGGAGATGAATGCGGTCCTGAAGGAGCCCGGACGTGCAGCAGAAGATGCACGGCTTCGGATTCGACCTGATCGGCGGGACGCCGGAGGAGTTCGGCGCGCTGATCAGCGGCGAAGCGACGCGATGGGCGCCGGTGATCAAGAAGGTCGGCCTGAAGGTCGACTGAGCATGAGCGCCGTAAATCGGGGTCAGAGATGTATTTCGCGTCAAGAGCTCGCGACATTCGCGCACGCCGATGCCGCGAAATACATCTCTGACCCCGATGTACAGCGAAGCGGCGGCAGCCGCAAGCGTGGGGGTACACCAATGAGCGACGTCGACAAGGTCGTTCTCGCCTATTCGGGCGGCCTCGATACCTCGGTCATCCTCAAGTGGCTGCAGGACACGTACGGCTGCGAGGTCGTCACGTTCACCGCCGACATCGGCCAGGGCGAGGAGGTCGAGCCGGCGCGCGCCAAGGCGCTGCAGCTCGGCATCAAGAAGAAGAACATCTACATCGAGGACCTGCGCGAGGAATTCGTCCGCGATTTCGTGTTTCCGATGTTCCGCGCCAATGCCGTGTACGAAGGCGAATACCTGCTCGGCACGTCGATCGCGCGGCCGCTGATCGCCAAGCGCCTGGTCGAGATCGCGCGGAAGACCGGCGCCGACGCGATCTCCCACGGCGCAACCGGCAAGGGCAACGACCAGGTCCGCTTCGAGCTCGGCGCGTATGCGCTCGCGCCGAACATCCGGATCATCGCGCCGTGGCGCGAATGGGATCTGCTCTCGCGCGAGAAGCTGCTCGCCTACGCCGACCAGCACGGCATCCCGGTCGACTTCAAGAAGCGCAGAGAAGCCGGCGGCGCGCCGTATTCGATGGACGCCAACCTGCTGCACATCAGCTACGAGGGCGGCATTCTCGAGGATCCGGATTTCGAGCCCGAGGAATCGATGTGGCGCATGACGGTCTCGCCCGAGAAGCGCGCCGGCGAAAGCGCAGACGGTCGAGCTCGCGTATCGCGGTGGCGACGTCGTCGCGGTGGACGGCAAGACGATGTCGCCCGCGAGCGGTGCTGGCGACGCTGAACGGCATCGGCGGGCGCCACGGCATCGGACGCCTCGACATCGTCGAGAATCGCTACGTCGGCATGAAGTCGCGCGGCTGCTACGAGACGCCCGGCGGAACGATCCTGCTCAAGGGCCACCGCGCGATGGAGTCGATCACGCTCGACCGCGAAGTGCTGGCGCTGAAGGACGACCTCATGCCGCGCTACGCGCGGATGATCTACAACGGCTACTGGTTCAGCCCCGAGCGCAAGCTGCTGCAGGGACTGATCGACGCATCGCAGGCGCCGGTCAACGGCACCGTCCGGCTCAAGCTCTACAAGGGCACGGTCATGTGCGTCGGCCGCGCGTCGCACGAAGACTCGCTGTTCGATCCGAAGATCGCGACGTTCGACGACGACGCCGGCGCCTACGACCAGAAGGACGCGGCCGGCTTCATCAAGCTCAACGCCCTGCGGCTGCGCATCGCGGCCAAGCGCGGCCGGTAGGCGGCTAACCGGCCCAGGACAATGCGATTTCCTGATGACGACCGGAGACGATTTCGAACCGGCGCGTCTTGACGTCGCCGTTGCGCTCCGCCTCGAGCGATAAGTCCCTCCGGCAGCCGCAGCAGGAAGATCGGCCCCTGCGCCGGCAGGTCCAGACTGTCTGGCCCGTGCGTCGGTGACGCGCAGCGCACGTCCGCGACGAACTCGTCGGTGTGCGGTCCGTTGTGTCGCGAGAACGTCAACGGACCGGGAACTGCGCGCTCATGTCGCGCATCAGGTCCGCCTGCTCTTCGCCGAAGCCTCCGTTGAGATAGCCCATCTCCCTGGCGACGGCCAGTTGCCTGCCTCGACTGTCGCGAGCGCCGCGATGCCGCAAGGCCGCAGAGGAAGCGCGATCCGCGCGCATCGGTGCGTCGCCATGACGATATCCTCCATCACTTTGCGAATCTGGAATGATGTCTCATTGGATGGCGATGCTTCATCAGCCGATGGCTGCAACGCGCGTCAGTGCGCGCCTTACATGGCGGGCTGACACGATCATCCCTGCACAACGTGCCACGTGCCTGAGCTACCGGACGTCGTCGTCTATTGCGAGGCGCTGAGCGACCGCGTGCGCGGACAGCCGCTCGAACGCGTGCGTATCGCTCAATCCATTCGTCCTGCGCACGGTAGACCCGCCGGTCTCGACGGTGGAGAACACTGCGCGTGCTCGATGTTCGCCGCCTCGGGAAGCGGATCGTCCTCGCGTTCGAAAACGATCTCTTCCTGGTCATTCACCTGATGGTCGCCGGCCGGTTGCGCTGGCTCGCCGACGATAAGCAGCCACCGGGACGAATCACGCTCGCGCTGTTCGAATTTCCCGGCGGCACGCTTGCGCTGACCGAGGCGGGAACCAAGCGACGCGCATCGCTTCACGTCGTGCGGGGGACCGCTGCACTCGCGGCATTCGACGCCGGCGGCCTGGAGATCGCCGATGCCGATCGCGCGGCGTTCGCCGCTCGTTTGCGCGCCGAAAATCACACGCTGAAGCGCGCGTTGACCGACCCGCACATCCTGAGCGGCATCGGCAACGCGTACTCCGACGAGATCCTGCACCGCGCCAAGCTGTCGCCGATCGCGCATACGCAAAAGCTCGACGACGCTGCGTTCGAGCGGCTTTTCGACGCGACCCGCGACGTTCTCGACGAATGGACCACGCGGCTGCGCGACGAGGCGGGCGGCAGGTTCCCGGAGAAGGTGACGGCGTTTCGTCCGCAGATGGCGGTGCACGGCAAGTTCCGGCAGCCTTGCCCGGTTTGCGGCACACCGGTGCAGCGAATCGTCTACGCGGACAACGAATGCAACTACTGTCCCGTCTGCCAGACCGGCGGCGTCGTGCTCGCCGACCGCGCATTGTCGCGGCTGCTGCACAAGAGCTGGCCGCGCGACATCTGAAGCGTCGACTCTCCGAGGCGTGGAAATCTACGCGCGCTCCTTTTGAACGATAATGCATCCAACATGCCGCAAATCCGCGGTGGTTGTAACACGCTGCGACGACCGACAGCGCCGCGCATAGCACCTGCCGCCCGTGTCGGCGCGAGACCGGCAGCGAGCGCTTGCGGCGTCGCATCCGTGCCAGCGTCGCAAATCATTGGAGGAGCTCTCGCATGCCTTCGTTCGACATCGTCTCGGAAGTCAATCAGGTCGAAGTCCGCAACGCCGCTCGACCAGGCCAACAAGGAGCTCGGCACGCGCTTCGACTTCAAGGGCTCCGACGCGCGCGTCGAGTACGACGGCAAGGCGCTGACGCTCTTCGCCGACGACGACTTCAAGCTGAAGCAGGTCACCGACATCGTCGTCGCCAAGCTCACCAAGCGCAGGTGGACGTCCGCGCGCTCAAGTACGGCGACGTCGAGAAGATCTCCGGCAACAAGGTGAAGCAGGCGGTGACCGTCCGCACCGGCGTCGAGCAGGAGCTGGCGAAGAAGATCGTCAAGCTCCTGAAGGACAGCAAGCTCAAGGTGCAGGCGTCGATCCAGGGCGATGCCGTGCGCGTGTCCGGCGCGAAGCGCGACGACCTGCAGGAGGCGATCGCGCTCGTCAAGAAGTCGATCACCGACTTCCCGCTGCAATACCAGAACTTCCGCGACTAGAACCGGGTCAGAGATGCATTCCGCGATCCGGGAATGCGGGCGCTGCGGGAATCGATCCGACCGGATCCAGCCTACGCGAAATCCGCCGCGCAGCGCCGCGTGCACGGCGGCGGGAAGCGCTGCGATCTCGGCGCGGTAATTCGGATGGTCCACGCCCATCGCCACGCGCGCCCCGCCTTGAACGCCGCGACCATCTCCGGCGTGAGCTCGAAGCGCACGAAGTGCACGGCCGAGGTCTTCTCGTCGTTCTCGCGCTCGAGGTCCTCGTCGGCGATCGCGATGCACCGTCGGGAATCCGTCGACCTGCACCCAGACGCGATCCTCGATGCCCTTGAGCTGCGCAAGCGCGTCGCGCGCGCTCGTCGACGTCCTCGTACTCGATCAGCATCGTCGCCTTGAAGTTGCTGCCGTCGGGCACCAGCGGGTTGTAGGCGTCGAGCTCGTCCTGGATGCCCGCCTCCTCGAACATCTTTTCGATCCGCAGCATCTCCTGGATCTGGTAGCGGATCGTCAGCTCGTCCTCGAAGAGCAGCGTCACGTGATCGCCCAGGTGAACGGTGCGCTCGCGCTTGTGCGCGAGCACGCGCGCGCGAAACTCCTTGCGCTCCCTGGCGTAGGCTTCGAGCGTCAGCAGGCTGTCGCGGGTGATGCGCCGGCATCGCTATCGTCGCCTCGAGCGTCAATCGAGCCCGTAGGCGATGCGAAGCAGCGTCAGCGGATGCGCCTTGCGCGCCGTGCGCCCGCCGCCGCCTTGCGCGATGCCCTGCTCGATCCGGCGGCCCGCGATCGGGCAATCCGAGCTGATGTAGTCGGGCTCGAAGTCGGCCATCCGCTTGAACACCGGCTTGCCGATCTTCATCGACTCGGCGAAGAACTCGCGCTTCACGCCCCACGTGCCGTCGTGTCCGGCGCAGCGCTCGACGGTGTTGACCGTCGTGTCCGGGATCCATTCCAGCGCTTCGCGCGTCTTCTGGCCCGACGTTCTGCACGCGCGAATGGCAGGGGATGTGATAGCTGACCTTGCCGAGCGGCCGCTTGAACGACTCTGTCCAGCAGGCCGTCCGTGTCGCGCAGCACGAAATACTCGAACGGGTCGAACATCGCGTCGGCGACCGCCTGCGACGTCGGCGTCGTCCGGGAAACAGCAGCGGCAGCTCCTGCTTGAACATCAGCGTGCACGACGGCACCGGCGTCAGGATCGCGTAGCCCGCGCGCGCGAGCGGCGCGAGCGCCGGGATGTTCACGTTCTTCAGCGCCTCGACGCTCTCGAGGTCGCCGATCTCGAGCTTCGGCATGCCGCAGCAGACTTCGCTCTCGACCAGCGCGTACGGCACCTCGTTGTGCGTCGAGCAGCTTGACGAGGTCGTGGCCGATGCCAGGCTCGTTGTAGTTGACGTAGCAGGTCGCGAAGATCGCGACCTTGCCCGGCGTGCGCTCGCCGTTGCGCACCGGCCATTGCAGCGACGGCGCCGCGCGACGCGCGGAAGCGCGTCGGTCGCGTACGGCGGCAGCCACGCGTCCTCCGCGATGCCGAGCACGCCTTGCCATCACCTTGCGCGCGACCGGCGTGGCGTTCGCCTTGTTCACCGCCTGCACGACGACCGGAATCGTCGCCAGCTTGCCGACGGCGTCGGTGCTCGTCAGCAGCCGGTCGCGCGACGCGACCGGTCGCCGTCGCGGAACCTGTAGCGCCTTCGCGCGCAGCATCAGGTGCGGGAAATCGACGTTCCACGGATGCGGCGGAACGTACGGGCACTTCGTCATGTAGCAGACGTCGCACAGGTAGCACTGGTCGACGACCTTCCCGTAGTCGCGCCTTCGCGACGCCGTCGACTTCCATCGTCGCGCTGTTCGTCGACCAGGTCGAACAGCGTCGGAAACGCCCCGCACAGCGACACGCAGCGGCGGCAGCCGTGGCAGATGTCGAAGATGCGCTCCTGCTCCTTGTCGAGCGCCGCCTCGTCGTAGAACTCGGGGTTGCGCCAGTCGAGCGGATGGCGCGTCGGCGCCTGCAGGTTGCCTTCGCGGAGTGTCATGGCGTTGGAGCAGCCTGGAATGCCCGTCAGCAAGTCTCGTGACGCGGATACCGCGGATCGAACGTCGCGGAACGCGACGGTCCAATCGGCGGAGTTATTGCGTCGCGGCGACGGTTGCCGCTTCGAACGGAACGTCCATCGCCGCCGTGACGCAATGACCGTCAATCGGCCAGCGCGTCCAGCGCCTTCTGGAAGCGATTCGCGTGCGAGCGCTCGGCCTTCGCGAGCGTCTCGAACCAGTCGGCGATCTCGTCGAAGCCTTCGCCGCGCGCGGCCTTCGCCATGCCCGGATACATGTCGGTGTACTCGTGCGTTTCGCCGGCGACGGCCGCCTTCAGGTTGTCGCGGCTCGGCGCCGATCGGCAGGTCGGTGGCCGGATCGCCGACCGCCGCCAGGTAGTCCAGGTGGCCGTGCGCGTGGCCCGTCTCGCCTTCCGCCGTGGAGCGGAACAACGCCGCGACGTCGTTCTGGCCTTCGACGTCGGCCTTGTTCGCGAAATACAGGTAGCGGCGGTTCGCCTGCGATTCGCCGGCGAACGCGGCCTTCAGGTTGTCGTGCGTCTTGGTGCCTTTGAGAGGTTTCATTGCCGAACTCCTTTGATTGGATGTTGCAATCGCCGCATGCGCTGGCGGACATCGGCGACTGGCGCCGGCGACCGAAGCGCCGTGCGTCACCGGCCACGCGGTTCATTGTGGATAGCGCGCGTGCGGTGCCTGTCCAATCAACTGTGACAATTTCCGTCGATAGAAGTTGCTTATCGCGGTCAATCGATCAGCTCGTACGCCGGCAGCGTCAGGAACTCGACGAACGTGTCGTTGTTGACGAGGTCGGCGAAGATCCGCGCGGCGTCGTCGTAGCTTGCCCTCGCCGTACGCGGCGCCGAGCAGGTCGCGGATCTTCGTCATTTCCTCGCGGCAATCATCGTCGCGACCATCTCCTTCGTCACCTTGCGGCCGTCGTCGAGCATGCCCTTGGGCGAGCGGATCCACTGCCACACCTGCGAGCGCGAGATCTCCGCGGTGGCCGCGTCTTCCATCAGGTTGAAGATCGGCACGGCGCCCTGCCCGGCGAGCCACGCGCCGATGTACTGGATCGCGACGTTGATGTTGAGCCGCAGGCCCTTTTCGGTGATCGGCTGCTTCGGGCTCGAAGCGCAGGAGATCGGCCGCGCCGACCGTCGACGTCGTCGCGCTTCTTCGTCGCGATCTGGTTCGGCGCCGGCATCAGCCGGTCGAACGCTTCCTTCGCGACCGGCACGAGCCCCGGATGCGCGACCCACGTGCCGTCGTGGCCGTAGGTCGCTTCGCGCTCCTTGTCCGCCTTCACCTTGGCGAACGCCTCGGCGTTGGCGGCCTCGTCGTTCTTCACCGGAATCTGCGCCGCCATGCCGCCCATCGCGTGGATGTTGCGGCGGTGGCAGGTCTTGACGAGCAGCTCGGCGTAGCTCTTCATGAAATGCGTCGTCATCGTCACCAGCGCGCGATCGGCGAGGCAGAAGTCGCGGTTGCTGCGGAATTTCTTGATGCAGCTGAAGATGTAGTCCCAGCGGCCGGCGTTGAGTCCCGCGGAATGGTCGCGCAGCTCGTAGAGGATCTCGTCCATCTCGAACGCGGCGAGGATCGTCTCGATCAGCACCGTCGCCTTGATCGTCCCGCGCGGAATGCCGAGGTCGTCCTGCGCCATGACGAAGATGTCGTTCCACAGCCGCGCCTCGAGATGGCTTTCGAGCTTCGGCAGGTAGAAGTACGGCCCGCTGCCGCGCGCGCGCGAGCTCCTTCGCGTTGTGGAAGAAGTACAGCGCGAAGTCGAAGATGCCGCCGGAGATCGGCTCGCCGTCGACGATCACGTGCTTCTCCGGCAGGTGCCAGCCGCGCGGCCGCACGAACAGCGTCGCCGTCCGTTCGTTCAGCCGATACGCCTTGCCTTCCGGCGACGCGTAGTCGATGCGGCGGCGGATCGCGTCGCGCAGGTTGAGCTGGCCCTGGATGTTGTTGTCCCAGCGCGGCGTGTTCGCATCCTCGAAGTCCGCCATGAACACGTTGGCGCCCGAGTTGAGCGCGTTGATGATCATCTTGCGGTCGACGGGCCCGGTGATCTCGACGCGCCGGTCGTGGATGTCGGCCGGCACCGGATCGCAGGTCCAGTTCGCCTTCGCGGACGGCGCGCGTCTCGGCCAGGAAATCGGGCAGCTCGCCGGCGTCGAACTCGCACCTGCCGCGCAGCGCGGCGCGCGAGCAGTTCGGTGCGGCGGCGGCCGAACGCGCGCTGCAGCCGCGCGGCGAAGGCGACCGCATCGCGGCGTCAGGATCTGCGCGTATTCGGGCGTGACCTGCCCGGTGATCTCGATGCCGGGGCCGTAGCGCGGGGCATTCATGCGTCATCAATCAGGAAAGGGACCTGCGGGGCAACGCCGCGCGTCATGGCGACCGGCGGCGGCGCGACGCGATCGCCGCAAGCCGCAGCGGCGTCCGTCGACGTATGTTACCGCGCACCTGCCGCTGCGCCGCGCGACGATTCTGATCGCGCGGTTGCATCGCGCTGCGCTACGCTGCCAACTGCGGATTCAGCCGTCGCACGCCGTCGTGCAGGCGATTGAGCGCATTGATGTACGCCTTCGCCGAAGCGACGATGATGTCGGTGTCGGCGCCGAGTCCGTTGACGATCCGGCCGTCGCGCTCCAGGCGCACGGTGACCTCGCCTTGCGCGTCGGTGCCGCCGGTGATCGCGTTCACCGAGTAGAGCTGCATTTGCGCGTGCGATCCCGCCATCCGCTCGATCGCCTTGAACACGGCATCGACCGGACCGTCGCCGCTCACCTCGGCGACCACTTCCGCATCGCCGACCGCCATGACGACCCGCGCGTGCGGCACGGTTCCCGTTTCGGACGTGACCTTCAGCGCTGCGAGCTTGTAATACTCGTGCGCGGGAACGATGCCCTCCTCGGACACGAGCGCATGCAGGTCCTCGTCGAAGACCTCGCCCTTCTTGTCGGCGAGCTCCTTGAAGCGCGCGAACGCCGTGTTCACCGCGTCGTCGTCCGGCAGGTCGATGCCGAGCTCGGCGAGCCGCGACTTGAACGCATTGCGCCCCGACAGCTTGCCGAGCACCAGCTTGTTCGCGCCCCAGCCCACGTCCTCGGCGCGCATGATTTCGTAGGTCTCGCGATGCTTCAGCACGCCGTCCTGGTGAATGCCCGACTCGTGCGCGAACGCGTTGGCGCCGACGATCGCCTTGTTCGGCTGCACCGGGAAGCCGGTGATGCCGGACACGAGCTTCGACGCCGGAGACGATCTGCGTCGTGTCGATGCGCGTCGTGCACGGGAACACGTCCTTGCGCGTGCGCACCGCCATGACGATCTCCTCGAGCGACGCATTGCCGGCGCGCTCGCCGAGCCCGTTGATCGTGCATTCGACCTGGCGCGCGCCCTGCATGACGGCCGCGAGCGAATTGGCGACGGCAACGCCGAGATCGTTGTGGCAGTGGACCGACCACACGGCGCGATCCGAATTGGGAATGCGCTCGCGCAGCGACGCGATCAGCGCGCCGAACTGCCACGGCATCGTGTAGCCGACGGTATCGGGTATGTTGACCGTCGTGGCGCCCGCGCCGATCGCGGCCTCGAGCAGCCGGCACAGGAAGTCGGGCTCCGAGCGCCCCGCATCTTCCGGCGAGAACTCGACGTTGTCGGTGTACTCGCGCGCCCAGCCGACCGCCTTCACCGCCTGCTCGAACACCTGGTCGGGCGTCATCCGCAGCTTCATCTGCATGTGGATCGGCGAGCTGGCGATGAACGTGTGGATGCGCATCGACTTCGCCGGCCGCAGCGCTTCGCCTGCGCGGCGGATGTCGTTCTCGTTGGCGCGCGCGAGCGCGCATACCGTGCTGTCGCGGATCGCCTTCGCGATGTCGTGCACGGCCGCGAAATCGCCGTTCGACGACGCCGGGAAACCCCGCTTCGATGACGTCGACGCGCAGGCGCTCGAGCTGGCGCGCGATGCGCGTCTTCTCTTCCTTGGTCATCGACGCGCCCGGGCTCTGCTCGCCGTCGCGCAGCGTCGTGTCGAAGATGATCAGGTGGTCGGACATGGCATCCTCCGTCGACTCGTCCCGGCTTACGCGGCCACGGCGCCGATCGGCATTCCGAGCGCTACGGCGCCGTGCGCGCATCCGCGATTCAGCGCGGCAACCACCGCCTTCAGCGTCGCGGTGACGATGTTGGGATCGAGCCCGACGCCGTAGACGGTGCCCGTGCCGGCGCGCAATTGCACGTAGGCCACTGCCGTCGCGTCCTCGCCGGTGCCGGTCGCGTGCTCATGGTACGCCAGCACGTGGATGTCGGCGCCGGTGCCGTCGCGCACCGCCTGCACGAACGCGTCGACCGGTCCGTTGCCGGTGCCCGTCAGCAGCGTCTCGACACCGTCGATCGCAAGTCGCGCGGTCAACTGCTCGAGCGCTGCCCTGCGCGCCCGCATGACCTGCCCGGTGGTCGATGTACGCGATCGGCGCGTCGGGCGCGATGTACTCGCGATGGAACGCCGCATGGATGTCCGCCGACGTGAGCTCCTTGCCGGTCTCGTCGGTGATCGCCTGCACGACCTGGCTGAATTCGATCTGCAGACAGGCGCGGCAGCGCGAGCCCGTAGTCGCGCTCGAGCAGGAATGCGATGCCGCCCTTGCCGGACTGGCTGTTGACGCGAATGACCGCCTCGTACGTGCGGCCGACGTCGGCGGGATCGATCGGCAGGTAGGGCACGTCCCACAGCGTATTGCCCGTCGGCTTCCTCGGCGCGCTGCGCGGCGAAGCCCTTCTTGATCGCATCCTGGTGCGAGCCGGAGAACGCCGTGAAGACCAGCTCGCCCGCATACGGGATGGCGCGGATGCACCGGCAGCGCCGTGCAGTATTCGGCGGTGCGGATGACGGCGCCGATGTCGCTGAAATCGAGCTGCGGATCGACGCCCTGCGAATGGAGGTTCATCGCCAGCGTCACGAGGCAGACGTTGCCCGTGCGCTCGCCATTGCCGAACAGGCAGCCCTCGACGCGGTCGGCGCCCGCCATCACGGCCAGTTCGGCGGCCGCGACGCCGGTGCCGCGATCGTTGTGCGGATGCACGGACAGCGACGACGCGATCGCGGCGGCTCAGGTGGCGGTGCATCCATTCGATCTGGTCGGCGAAGATGTTCGGCGTGGCGACCTCGACCGTCGCCGGCAGATTGAGAATGACGCGGATGGCGGCGTCGACGCCTGCCACACGTCGACGACGCGCTCGCAGATCTCGAGCGCGAAATCGAGCTCGGTCATCGTGAACGTTTCCGGCGAATACTCGAAGCGCCAGTCGGTCTGCGGCTGCGCGTCCGCGCATTGCGCGAACAGGCGCGCACCCTCGGTCGCGATGTCGATGATTCCCGCGCGGTCCTTGCCGTAGACGACGCGCCGGAAGAGCGGCGCCGTCGGGTTGTAAAGATGCACGATCGCGCGCGCTGCACCGCGCAGCGAATCGAACGTCCGGCGAATCAGCTCCTCGCGCGACTGCGTCAGCACCTGGATGGTCACGTCGTCGGGAATGAGGTCCTCCTCGATCAGCTGGCGCACGAAATCGAAATCCGTCTGCGACGCCGACGGAAACGCGACTTCGATCTCCTTGAAGCCGATGTCGACCAGTTGCCGGAACATCCGCAGCTTGCGCGCCGCGTCCATCGGTTCGATCAGCGCCTGGTTGCCGTCGCGAAGGTCCGTCGACAGCCAGATGGGCGGCCGCGTGATCGTGCGCGTGGGCCACGTACGGTCGGGAAGATCGATCGGTTGAAACGGCCGATATTTTTTCGAAGGCGCTGAATGCATGGGAATCCCGTCAACAATGAACGCAATGAACCGTCCCTTGTCAGGACGGCGCGGGCAGTGCTCGAAGCGAGGGGTGGGAAGTTATCTGCGCGCGGGGCGCAGCAGGAGCAGCAGGCCGCCCGGAATGAGCATGGTCGCGGACGCGCGGGCGGTCCGGAAGCTCGAGGCGGCAGGGATGAAGCTGCTCATGGATGAACTATAACCGGATCCCGGGCGCTTCGCAAATGCCGTGCACGCATGATCGGCAGAGTTGCGACGCCGCGGCAGGCCGACGAGGGCGTCGGTTAAGATTGTGCGGAAGTGATGCCTCCCACGGAATCTGCCGCTGGTCCTGACGCGCATCGGTCTCCGGGAGACCCGGCGCTGCCCGCCTGGCGAGTGGGCGTTGCGGGCGCTCTTTGCATTGGCGGGATTGCGCTCCTCTGGATCGCCGCCACCGACGGCCGGTTCACCAGCATTCTCGAAATGCGCGGTGGCGAGCGCCGACAGATGTGGAAGCTCTTTGGCGCGGTGCTCGTCGCCGGCGTTGTGATCGCACGCGTACAGCCGCGTCTCGCGCATCGCTGGTTCGCTGCAGCGCTCACCGCGTGGTGCTTCGCATTGTTCGGCCTGGCGGCCGTCGTGACCGTGGCGGCGTTGGGGGGCGCCGCCGCGATGATCGGCTGGTGGCTCCTGGTCGGCATCAATGCTTCGCGACCCGATCCGCTGTCGGCCACCATGGCCGGCGCCGTGGCGATTGCCGCTGTGATCGGCGCAACTGCAGCGATCAAATGGCATGCGCCAGCGACGTATGCACTGGCGTTGACGACGAGCGCAATCGCGCTTCGCCGCCAGCTGCCGCCGTTGCTGCAGATGGCGACAGCCTGGTGGGCCCCACGGCCTCACGGCGTCAATCGTGCATCGCTCTTGCCGCTCGCGCTGCTCGCCGCGACGCTTTCGATTCATGCGGTCATCGCCGCCAAACCGGAAGTCGGTCCCGACGCGTTGGGCATGCATCTGCAGGTCGCGTCTGAAATGGCCGCGGAGCATCGCTTCCGGTTCGACGTCGGGACATACGTGTGGGCCGTGATGCCGATGGCTGCCGACTGGCTCTACGCCGCCGCGTTCCAGTTCGGCGCCGAACCAGCCGCGCGCCTCGTCAATTTTGGAGCTTTCGGTCTCGTGCTCGCATGGATCGGCCGGCTCGCGAGCACGTCCAGTACCGTAACGAGAGGATTCCCGTGGGCACTCGCCGCGCTGTTCGCATCGATGCCGCTCGCGTTTGCCGAAACCTCGTCGCTGTTCATCGAGAATTACTGGACGGCGTTATTGCTCGCCGCGACCTGGGCCGGCGAACGCGCATGGCGCGAGCGCAGCGCGGGTTGGGCAATTGCCTGCCTGTGGCTCGCCGCCGGGGCCCTGCAGGCCAAGGTAATCGGTCTCGCCTGGGTTGCGCCGCTCCTGCTCGGCGTCGCCTGGTCGTTGCGGGACCGCTTGCGCGCAGTTGGCTTGCGTGAGTGGACGGCGATTGCGATCGCCTTGGTCGTGCTGGCGTGGCCTTATGCGAACGCGTGGTGGCGAACCGGGAATCCGGTCTTTCCGTTCATGAACGCCACGTTTCGCTCGCCGCAATTCGAGAGCGACGCCTCGTTCAACAATGCGGCGTATAACGCACCGCTGACGTGGCGCACGTGGTACGACGTAGTCGTGGACTCGGGCCGCTTCGTCGAAGGCACCAGCGGCGCCGCGGGCTTGCATTGGCTCGTGCTGTTCCCCGCACTGTTTCTGCTGGTGCGCCGCGATCAGGTCGCCCGCGTCGGGCCGCTGCTTGCCTTGGCGGCCGCATTCTGGGTTGCGACCTGGATGCAGCAGTCGTACCTGCGCTACCTGTATCCGGCCTTCGCGTTGCTGCTCGCGCTGGCGGGCCGAATCATCGAACCCCTTCCGCTCGCGCGGCCCGCACTTGCCGTCGGGCTGGCGCTGCCGATCGTTGTCGCCAATCTCGATGTCATGCCGTCGGGTGCATGGTGGAACTCGGCGCTGTGCCTGGCGTGCAGCTTCGATCGGGACGCGCGCGCCCGGTACATCGATCGCTACGCCGACCAGCGTACCGCCGTCGACTGGCTGACGGCCAACGCGCCCGGCGCGCGCGTCGGCTGGCTGCGCCTGGAGTTCGCCGGTCCGGCAGGTTTCACCGGACCGATGTGGCGTGCGTCATGGCACGACTATCCGGCCTGGCGCGAACTGCGCACGATGGTCACCGCCGACCAGGTCGCCTCGTTCGCACGGCAACGCGGCACCGATTTCTTCGTGTTGCCGCGCCTGGAGGGTGCGCTGCCACTGGAGCGCGCGGTCACCGCATTTCGCGACCAGTACACGACACCGCTGCTCGTGAACGGCGACACGGTACTGGCGCGATGGGCCGACACCCCCGATCGCCGCCTGATGACGCTGCCCGCCGACTTCGACCGCGTCGTACGCAATGCGGGTGCGACGCTCGAGCGCGATGCGGTTGCCTTCGCGATCAAAGGCCTGCTATGGACCGAGTTCCCCACGAAGTCGCACGTCCTGACCTACAAGTTGGTTGCCGCGTGCACGGTCGGGGCGGGACGCGGTGTCGTCGAAACCGTCTGGCTCGACGACGGCGGACGCACGTTGCGCACCGACACCTATACTCACGGATGCAACCAGGATGGGCGTGTCGCGGAAGTAAGCTTGGTCGGACCGGCACACGCGAAATCGGCTCGCCTCTACGTCGGCAGTGCCGCGGACGCTCCGTTCAGGTTGACGAGCTTCACCGTCTCCGCGCGTTAGGACGAAATGCGCGGTCTCGACATCATCCTCACGCTGATCTGCGTATTCCTGATCGGTTGCGGCCAGATCCTGTTCAAGCTGGCCGCGCGCACAGTCGAATTCGACGGCATGACGTGGCGCACCCTCGCGTCATGGCTCACGCCGCCGATGGTCGCCGCACTGACGATTTACGCGGCCGCGACGCTGCTGTGGGTGTGGGTGCTGCGCACCGCGCCGCTTGCCGTGGTCTATCCGCTGTACGCGCTCGCGTTCATCCTGGTGCCTGTGCTCGCCTGGATAGCTGTTTGGCGAACCGATCACGTGGAAGCACGGCATCGGTGCGGCGCTGATCGTCGCCGGCGTATGGCTGATCGCAGGCGGTAGCGCGTGATTGGACACTGCACCGTTGCGGTCGTGATTCCGTGCTATCGCGTGAGCCTCCAGATCCTCGACGTGGTGGCGGCGATCGGCCCGGAGGTCGACGCGATTTTCGTCGTCGACGATGCGTGTCCGGAGCAAAGCGGGCACCGGGTCGAGGACGAGTGCACCGATCCGCGCGTGCGCGTGCTCCGCCACGCCGAGAATCGGGGCGTCGGTGGTGCGATGGTCACGGGCTATCGGGCTGCGCTCGCCGGCGGTCACGACATCGTCGTGAAAATCGATGGCGATGGCCAGATGAATCCTGCGCTGATTCCCGCCTTCGCACGCCCGCTGGCCGCGGGGGCCGCCGACTATGCAAAGGGCAATCGCTTTTTCTGGCTGGAAGGCCTGGTCGGAATGCCGCGGCTGCGTCTGCTCGGCAACGCGGCGCTGTCGTTCGTCGCCAAGGCGGCGACCGGCTACTGGGATGTCATGGATCCGACCAACGGCTACACCGCCATTCACCGCGCCGCGCTCGAGGCGCTGCCGCTCGACAAGCTCGATCGCGGCTACTTCTTCGAATCCGACATGCTGTTCCGGTTGTATACGGTGCGCGCGGTCGTGCGCGACATCCCGATGCGCGCACGTTACGCCAATGAGACGAGCAGCCTCTCGCTGCGGCGCGCGGCAACGGTGTTCCCGGGCAAGTTCGCGTTGCGCTTGTGGAAGCGGTGCTTCTACACGTACCTGTTGCGCGACTTCAACGCTGGAAGCGCCGCTGGCGTGCTCGGGGCGCTGGGCATCATCGGCGGCAGCGTCTTCGGACTCGCCAAATGGCTGCACAATCGCGCGATCGATGCGACGACGCCGGCAGGTACGGTAATGCTCGCGGCGGTACCTGTGCTGATCGGCGGACACCTGCTGATATCGGCGATCAATTACGATATCGGTAACGTGCCGAAGCGCCCGCTTCAGACACTGGACCTCATGTAGGCTGGACAACAGGGTCGCGTTGATGCGTTTCGGGCGACCAGCGCGAATCGGACGCGCTGTCCCGGCGTCAGCGCGAGCCGGCGGCGCGCACGCGTCGCTCGCGCAGCATCATCCACGCCGAGATCGCAAAGCCCGACAGCCCATAGACGACGAATGCAGCGAACAGCACCAGCGGCGGCTGATACGACAGGAGCGCCAGGAACAACGACGATCAGGAAGATCGCGACGAACGGCACGCTCTTCTTCAGGTTGATCGTCTTGAAGCTGTAGTACTTGAGGTTGCTCACCATCGTGAGCCCCGCGAACAGCGTGACGAACCACGCGAGCCACCGCAGATCGTCCGGGTCGATACCCGAGATCGTCGACGATCCACACGAACCCGGCGACGAGCGCCGCCGCGGACGGGCTCGGCAGGCCCTTGAACCAGCGCTTGTCGGCGACTTCGAGCAGCGTGTTGAAGCGCGCAAGCCGCAGCGCCGCCCCGGCGACGTAGACGAACGCCGCGATCCAGCCGAGCTTGCCCAGGTCGCGCAGCGCCCACTCGTACATGACGAGCGCCGGCGCGGCGCCGAAGCTCACCATGTCGGCCAGGCTGTCGTACTCGGCGCCGAACGCGCTTTGCGTGCGTGTCATCCGCGCGACGCGCCCGTCGAGCCCGTCGAGCACCATCGCGACGAAGATCGCGACCGCCGCCTGGTCGAAGTTGAGGTTCATCGCCTGCACGATCGCGTAGAAGCCCGCGAACAGCGCCGCCGTCGTGAACAGGTTCGGCAGCAGGTAGATGCCGCGCCGCCGGACGCGGTTCTTGAGCAGCCGCCGCTCGTTCTGGTAGTCGTCCATGCAGCGGGGAGCGTAGCAGCAACAACCGTTGCGAACAACGGACGCCTTGGGCACGTCCCGTCCCCGGCGGCGGGAGAGCACGACGTTTCGGATGGACGGCAGCGTTAGCGCAGTTCCGCGACGATCGACGTCGGTGGCGTAGACCTTGTCGCCGACGGTGGCTCGCGGGATCGCATCCGGGGGCAGGTAGACGTCGACGCGCGAGCCGAAGCGGATGAAGCCGTAGCGCTGGCCGCGCGCGAGCCGATCGCCCCGCTTCACGTAGCAGAGGATGCGGCGCGCGATCAGCCCGGCGATCTGCACGCAGGTGATCTCGCACGCCCGCCGGCGTGACGCAGCTGCAGCGCATTGCGCTCGTTGTCGAGCGACGCCTTGTCGAGCGCCGCGTTGACGAACCCGCCGGCGTGATACCACGCCTCGTCCACCGTGCCGTCGACCGGGCTGCGGTTCGAATGGACGTTGAAGACGTTCATGAACACGCTGATCATCAGCGCATCGCGCTCGAGATACGGATCGCGCGCCTTGCCGATCCTGACGATGCGCCCGTCGGCGGGCGACAGCACGGCATTCGGCTTGCTCCGGCACGTCGCGCGGCGGGTCGCGGAAGAACTGCAGGATGAAGAAGAACGCGACCCACGCGAGCGCGGCGAGCACCCACCAGCGACGCGAACGACAGCGCCAGCGCGACGACGAGTGCGACGAGGACATACGGCCAGCCCTCGCGCGCGATGATCGGATGCGGATAGCCGCTCATCGGGAACGGGCTGCACGGCGTGCGGAGGCACCTGCAACATCCGCCGCAGACCGGTTGGCGACGCGTGCTACTTGGGAATCGCATCGTCGATGTTCTTTTGCTGCTCCATCGCACCCTGCTTCACCATGTCCTGCACGCCGCGCGCACGTTCGAGCGCGTTACGCGGCGTGATGGCGGCGGCCTGCTCGGTCTCCGATGCGCCGGGCGCGGCGCGCTGGCCGCGCTTTCCCGGGCTCGTCCAGGAGGCCGTATTGCTTGAGCGCCGTCCGCGCGACCAGGGCGACGATCACGAGCGCGAGCAGGATCACGATCGATGCCCAGCCAGCCCCGCTGGCGATGCGGTAATGCCATCGATTTGTCTCCCATTCGCCTGCGAAGCAGTATACCGTCGGAATCCGCGGACCCCGCCTGTCAGTTGCGCGTCTGGTCGACGAGCTTGTTCTTCCTGATCCACGGCATCATCGAGCGCAGCTTCTCGCCGACCACCTCGATCGAATGCTGCGACGTCATCCGCCGGCGCGACATCAGCGTCGGCGCGCCGGCGCGGTTCTCGAGGATGAAGTCGCGCGCGTACTCGCCGGACTGGATGCGCGCCAGCGCGTCCTTCATCGCCTGCTTCGTCTCGGCGGTGACGATCTTCGGGCCGGTCACGTATTCGCCGTACTCGGCGTTGTTCGAGATCGAGTAGTTCATGTTGCGCGATGCCGCCCTCGTAGATCAGGTCGACGATGAGCTTCAGCTCGTGCAGGCACTCGAAGTACGCCATCTCGGGCGCGTAGCCCGCCTCGACGAGCGTCTCGTAGCCGGCCTTGATCAGCTCGACCAGTGCCGCCGCACAGCACCGTCTGCTCGCCGAAGAGGTCGGTCTCGGTCTCCTCGCGGAAATTCGTCTCGATGACGCCGGCGCGCGCGCCGCCGATCGCCGCCGCGTACGACAGCGCGACGTCGCGCGCCTTGCTTCGACGCGTCCTGGTGCACGGCGATCAGCATCGGCACGCCGCCGCCCGCGACGTACGTCGAGCGCACCGTGTGGCCGGGCGCCTTCGGCGCGATCATCACGACGTCGAGGTCGGCGCGCGGCACGACCTGCCCGTAGTGGATGTTGAAGCCGTGCGCGAACGCGAGCGTCGCGCCCTTCTTGATGTTCGGCTCGACGTCGCTCTTGTACGTCGCGGCGATGCTGCTCGTCGGGCATCAGCATCATCACGACGTCGGCGCCCTTCACCGCCTCGCCGACTTCGGCGACCTTGAGGCCGGCCTTCTTCGCCTTGTCCCACGACGCGCCGCCCTTGCGCAGGCCGACGGTGACCTTGACGCCGGAGTCGTTCAGGTTCTGCGCGTGCGCGTGGCCCTGCGAGCCGTAGCCGACGATCGTCACCTTCTTGCCCTTGATCAGCGACAGGTCGGCGTCCTTCTCGTAATAGACCTTCATCGTGTCTCGTAGTCTCGCTCGTTCGCTCAAGATCCGCAGAATCCGTTCGCCGCGCCCGATCCCCGACGCGCCGGTGCGCACGGTCTCCAGGATCACGCCCGGCTCGATCGCCTGCAGGAACGCGTCGAGCTTCGACGCCGGTGCCGGTGAGCTCGATCGTGTAGCTCTTGTCGGTGACGTCGAGGATGCGGCCGCGGAAGATGTCGGCGAGCCGCTTCATCTCCTCGCGGTCCTTGCCCGCCGCGCGCACCTTGACGAGCATCAGCTCGCGCTCGATGTGGTTGCCTTCGGTCAGGTCGACGACCTTGACGACCTCGACCAGCTTGTTCAGCTGCTTGGTGATCTGCTCGATGACGTCGTCGGAGCCGCTGGTGACGATCGTCATCCGCGACATCGTCGGGTCCTCGGTCGGCGCCACGGTCAGCGATTCGATGTTGTAGCCGCGCGCCGAGAACAGGCCCGAGATGCGCGACAGCGCGCCCGCCTCGTTCTCGACGAGGATGGAGAGGATGTGTCTCATGGCGACCCCCACGCTTGCGCTTCCCGCTGCCTGCCCCAGGGAGCCCTTACCCCGCCGCTCATAGCTCCTCCGCCAGGATCATCTCCGTGAGCCCCTTGCCGCCCGGCACCATCGGGAACACGTTCTCGGTCTGGTCGGTGATGAAGTCGAGGAACACGAGCCGCTCCTTCTGCGCGAACGCCTCGCGCAGCGCGCCCTCGACGTCGCCCGGCTTCTCGATCTTCATGCCGACGTGGCCGTACGCCTCGGCGAGCTTCACGAAGTCGGGCAGCGCGTCCATGTACGACTCGGCGTAGCGGTTGCCGTAGAAGAACTCCTGCCACTGCCGCACCATGCCCATGTAGCGGTTGTTCAGGTTCACGATCTTGATCGGCAGGTGGTACTGCTTGCAGGTCGACAGCTCCTGGATGCACATCTGGATCGACGCCTCGCCGGTCACGCACGCGACCGTCGCGTCCGGATTCACGAGCTGCACGCCCATCGCCGCCGGCAGGCCGAAGCCCATCGTGCCGAGGCCGCCCGAGTTGATCCAGCGGCGCGGCTTGTCGAACTTGTAGTACTGCGCGGCCCACATCTGGTGCTGGCCGACGTCGGACGTGATGAACGCGTCGCCCTTGGTGAGCTCGTAGAGCTTCTCGATCACGAACTGCGGCTTGATCAGCTCGCTCTTGCGGTCGTACTTGAGGCAATCCTTGCGCTGCCATTCCTTGATCTCGCCCCACCACGCCTTGAGCGCCGGCCGGGTCGGGCCGCTGCGGGCGAGCGACTCGACGATCTTCACCATCTCGTCCAGCACGTCGCCGACGTAGCCGACGATCGGCACGTCGACCTTCACGCGCTTGCGAGATCGACGACGGATCGATGTCGATGTGGATGATCTTGCGGTCGGCGCGGAAGAAGTGCGCCGGGTTGCCGATCACGCGGTCGTCGAAGCGCGCGCCGACGGCGAACAGCACGTCGCAGTTCTGCATCGCCATGTTCGATTCGTACGTGCCGTGCATGCCCGAGCATGCCGGTGAACTGCGGGTCGGTGCCGGGAAGCCGCCGAGCCCCATCAGCGTGTTCGTGCACGGGAAGCCGAGCAGGCGCACGAGGCGCGTCAGCTGCGTCGCGACGCGTTGTTCAGGATGACGCCGCCGCCCGTGTAGACCATCGGCCGCTTCGCCTCGAGCAGCAGCTGCACCGCCTTCTTGATCTGCCCGGCGTGGCCCTTGGTCACCGGGTTGTACGAGCGCAGCGACACCGTCTTCGGATAGCTGAACTCCGTCGTCGCCTGCGTCACGTCCTTCGGAATGTCGACCAGCACCGGGCCCGGGCCGCCCGGTCGTCGCGAGGTAGAACGCCTTCTTGATCGTGAGCGCGAGGTCCGCGACGTCCTTCACGAGGAAGTTGTGCTTGACGCACGGGCCGCGTGATGCCGACGGTGTCGCATTCCTGGAACGCGTCCTGGCCGATGGCGTGCGTCGGCACCTGGCCGGTGATGATCGACCATCGGGATCGAATCCATGTACGCGGTCGCGATGCCGGTGACCGCATTGGTGACGCCGGGTCCCGACGTGACCAGCGCGACGCCGATCTTCAGCGACGAGCGCGAATAGCCGTCGGCCGCGTGCACGGCGCCCTGCTCGTGCCGCACGAGGACGTGCTTGACCTTGTCCTGCTTGAAGAGCTCGTCGTAGATGTTGAGGACCGCGCCGCCCGGATAGCCGAAGACGTACTCGACGCCCTCTTCCTGGAGGCAGCGGATGAGGATTTCCGCACCTGTCAATTGCATGATGGTCAACGCCTCGTGCCGGTAAATGTGCCCGTTCGCGCTTCGAAGCGCGAACGGTGCAACTGGGAACTGCCGGTCCGCACTCGCGTGGAGCGCGCGCCCGCCAAGGCTCGATCGGATAGAAAGAAAGCCGCGTGTGGGGCAGCCAGGCCGACTCCAGGGAAACTCGTTGCCGCTTGTGGCGTCGCGGAGGGAGTGTCAACGGCCTTTGTTGCAGTACAGCATCCGGGCCTCGCGACCCGGAAGCCGACACATTACCCGTAAACGCCGGAGCCGGTCAAGTTGCTGTTTTGCTTCGCCGCAGCAACGCCGCCGGCGGCCGGGCTCGAAGGGAGGAAACCCCCTTTCGCCTATAATCGCCGCGCCCTCGAGGACTCGCAAACTGGCTTCGCATCAGGAAATTTCGAGCTTGCTGGCGGATGTCGAGCGCCGTGCCTTCAAGCAGGCGATGTTCGCCGTCCGCGACGAGGACGCCGCGCTGGATATCGTCCAGGACGCGATGCTGAAGCTGACCGAGAACTACTCGGGCAAGCCCGCCGCGGAATTGCCGATGCTCTTCCAGCGGATTCTTCAGAACACGATCCACGATCATTTCCGTCGGCAGAAGGTTCGCTCGACGTGGACCACGGTCCTGTCAGCGCTGGGCCACAGGGACGACAAGGACGACGATTACGATCCGCTGGAAACGCTGCACGCTCGGACCGATTCCAACGTGTCGGCGGATCCGGCCGCGAACGCCGAGCAAAGCCAGACGGTCCGGATGATCGAACAGGCGCTAACGAGGCTGCCCGCGCGTCAACGCGAGGCGTTCCTGTTACGTTACTGGGAAGAACTCGACGTCGGCGGAGACCGCGGCGGCGATGGGCTGTTCCGAGGGCAGCGTGAAGACGCATTGCTCGCGGGCAGTCCATGCCTTGGCCGACATGCTGAAGGCAAAAGGAATAACGCTATGACCGACGATGAAGCCCGACTCGCCCAGAAGCTGACCGGTCACCTCGACCGCGGTACGGCCGCTATCCGCGCCGGAACCCTCTATCGGCTGCAACAGGCACGCGCGGCCGCGCTGGCGGGTGCCGGTCGTGCGCGCACGACCGGCACCGAGCTTGTCACGGCCGGCGCCGGCGACGAAACGGGCGGCAGATCCGATACGCGCGGGCGCGCCGTCCGCTGGCTCGGCGCCCTGCTGCTGATCGCCGCGCTCGGCTTCGGGTTCCAGCAATGGTACGCGTTGCAGCCAGGTGCAGGAATTCGAGGAGCTGGATCTCCTTCTGCTCGCGTCGGATCTGCCCATCGACGCCTATCTGGACCGGGGATTCCAGAATTGGCTTCGCACCACGTTCGATCACTGAGGCGCGCCCTGACCGTCCTCGCGCTCGCCGCAACGGCCGCGCATGGTCAGATCGCGTTCAAATCGCCGTCGTGGAACCAATTGTCCGAACGTGACCGCCAGGTGCTGGCGCCGCTCGCCTCGGACTGGAACAACCTCGACGCCCAGCGCAAGCAGAAGTGGCTCGGGCTGGCAGAGCGTTATCCGACGCTGCGCCGCGATGAACAGGATCGCATCCAGACGCAGATGCGCGAATGGTCGCGGCTCACGCCCGAGCAGCGCAACGCCGCCCGCGAGCGCTACCGGTCGCTGAAATCCCTGCCACCGGACAAGAAGAACGAGGTGCGCCAGAAGTGGCAGGAGTACCAGAGCCTGCCGCCCGAGCAAAAGCGCGAGTTGGCCGCGAAGCCGCCGCCGCCTCCGAAGTCGACGGGCGGCGCGCGGGCCCCCGCACCCCAGCCCCCGCGTCCCGCGCCAAGGCCTCCCGCCGCACCGCCCGGGCAGTGAGCGGGCGCAGCAACGGGCGATCTCGCGCAGCCACCGCGTCGGGCGACATCGCGCGGGCCCCGTCGGCGTCACTGGCAAGGCGATTGGGCGCACTGCTTTACGAGGCGCTATTGCTGCTCGCGATGGCGTTCGTCGCGGGCTTCGCCCTTCTGCCGCTGATCTCGCCGAACGCCGCAATGAGCTCCACACTTGTCATCCCGCCCGTTTTCGCACGAACGATGATGTCCTGCATACTTGTCGCCGGCGCGGCGATTTACTACGCGTGGTGCTGGAGCGACGGACGGCGGACGCTGCCGCAGAAGACGTGGCGGCTGCGGCTCGTGGATCGCGCTGATCGCCCACCGACGCGAAAAACGGCGCTCGTGCGTTACGCCGCCGGGTGGCTCGGGCCGGCGGCCGCATTGGCTGCGTACGGTGTATTGCGTCCGGGCGGCGCGGGCCGGTACGCCGCTCTTCTGCTGTTGCTCAATTACGCCTGGGCGCTGGTGGATCCGACGCGTCAGTTTCTGCACGATCGCATCGCACAAACCCGTGTCGTGCAGGACGGCTGATCGGCGTCCGGGCTCATGGAGGGCGCATGCGCCTCGGCAATGACGGTCAATATGCGCGCCTCGCTCATGATCTTCAGGGCGATGCCGCATCGCGGGGAGCTTCGAATGACAGTACTGACTGCGGCGCCGCCGGATCGCGAGCAGATCGCTAGGGCATTCGCCGACCCGTCGCAAACGGTCGTGGTGTCGCTATGCGCGGCATGGTGCGATACCTGCAGCGAGTTTCGCGTGCGCTACGAGCAGCTCGCGCAGGTGCGTCCACGAATCACCTTCGTGTGGCTGGATATCGAAGACGACGCGCAGTTCGTCGGCGACATCGACGTGGAGAACTTTCCGACACTCGCCATCTACCGCGGAGCCGATCTGCTGCATTTCGGTGTTTCTCTTCCGCAGGCGGGCACCGTCGGCCGATTGATCGACGCGATCGCCGCAGCCGCAACCCCATCGCCAGGCGCACCCCAGCCGGCCGCGCAACTCCCGGACGCATTCCTGAAGCGCACGCCGACAGGGACTTCACAGTGACGCGGCCGAATCGTTCTCCGGGACGGATTGGCGGAGCGGTGACTTTCCGCGAACGAACCTGCGCGATCGTCCACGCGTCACGCGGTTGCGGTCGAGCCTTTTCCGAGCTCGTCGGCGATCAGCCGAAATTTCGTTCCGGCATTCGACAGATCGCGAAACCAGTTCATCAGGTCCCGCCACGGCGCGTTCATCCGGGCAAGCCCTGAAATGAAGGCCACGATGGTCCCTACGTCGGTCCTGTCGTGCAGCACGAGCCAGCTGCCGACGGCAAGGATGCCGATCACCCCGATGCTGTAAAGCAGGTTCATCAGGAAGTTGATGCCGAATTTGCGAACGAAGATCTGCACGTTCAGCAGATAGACAAAGCCAATCCGGCGGCGAAACGCATGGTGACTGCGAACGGCCGCGCCGTTGGCCGCCTCGTCGACGAGGGAGGCGCTCAGCTCGCGCAGCGTCTCGATGCGCCGCTTGGTCCGGCGGTTGATCGCCTCCTGCAGCGGCGGGATGAAAAGGAGCTGCGGGCAGAACATCAGGAAGGCGACCAGCGCCATCCAGGGCTCCACGAAAAGCATGTAGCCGAAAACGCTCAGCAGAATGCCGGCATTCAACACGGGTTCCGAGAAACTGGAGCCGGCGAATCCGCCGACCGCCTCGGCCTCGGAAACGATGATCGAGATCTTGACTCCGGCGTCGGCGTCACCCGCTTCCGCCGCCGCTTCGGACGCCGGGCGGGGAGCCATCTGCAGGCGCAGATGCCGGTTGGTCGCCTCGCTTACCGAGCCCCGGTAGATGTTCGTCACGAGCTTCAGGCCGCCGTGCAGCACCGATACCGCGAGGTAGACGAGGCAGAGGAGCAGGATGAACCGGAATTCGCGGTGATCGACGGCGCCGTTCACGATGCGCCGCTGCAGCTCGAGCGGAGCCAGCTCGAGCAGGAACACGCCTGTCGAAAGGATCGACAGCAGGACCTGATCGCGCGCGCTGGTCTTCCAGATGTAGCGGTAAAGGTCCCTGACCACGTTTGGCAAGCCGGCTTTACGCGGATCGACGTCGCGCGAGCGCCACGCCGATCGCGATCAACACCATCCCGGCGATTGCGAGCGCGTCCAGCCGTTCCCCGAACAAGGCGAACGCCATCAACGCCGTGACGGGCGGAACGAGGTAGAAAAGACGTGCGACATCGGCAGCGGCACCATGCCGCAGCAGCCAGTACAGCAGGCTGATCGCACCGACCGAGAGCACGATCACCGACCAGCCGAGCGCGAACAGGAACTGCGGGGTGAATGCGATCGGCTGCGGTTCGGCGATCGCGACGATGGGCGCATAGAGCAGGCTGCAGGCTGCGAACTGGATCACTGCGCCGCTGCGCAAGTCGACATGCGCACAGTATTTCTTCTGATACAGCGTGCCGACGCTGATGCCGACCAGCGCCACGAGGACCGCCACCAGCGCGGTCGGTTCGCCGCCCAGCGCGATCTTGTGCCGGACGACGAAATAGACGCCAGCCAGTCCAAGCACGAGACCGCCCCACTGCAGCGCGGTGATGCGCTCGCCGAGCCAGGCGCGGGCGAGGAAGACCGTGAGAACGGCTGCAGACCTACGAGCATCGCACTCGTCCCTGCAGGCATGCCGGCCGCGATCGAGATGAACACGCCGCCGAGATAGACGCCATGGACGAGCCACGCCGACACCGCGATGTGCGCAACCTGCCGGCGAGTCGCCGGCCACGGCGCGCGGGTGGCAAGGGTCACGATCGTCATCAATGCGGTGACGAGCGAAAAGCGAACGAGCAGGAACTTGAGCGGCGGCGCATACGGCAAGCCGTATTTTGCCGCGATGAATCCCGTGCTCCAGAGGACGACGAAGAGTCGCCGGCAGCAGCGGGCTGAAGCGCATCGTTCCCGGCGCAGCCGCCGTGTGCGCCGGTCGCCGAGTCGTGCCGCCTGAACCTACGCCCGCCGTCGACGGCGCTTCTTCAGCGTCGCCCACCGACTCCGGTGTCATGCTGCGCCATCGCGGCGAGTTGCGCCGTCGATTCGATGCGCCAGGTCCTGGTATCCACCGTGAGCACCTTGCCGAAGGTCGCGATCAGGGCGGCGCGCTCGTCGTTGGACCATGACACTGACTGTACGCGTTCGCCCGGCGGCAGGAAGACCGTTCGCAACAGCACGATGCTTCCCCCTCGGACGTGCAGGACCCGGACGTTCGTCGCGCCGACTGCGGATACTGCCATCAGTCCTGTCGTCGGCGTCGAGACGAGGATCGGCTGCCCGTCGGGTGCCGGCGCGCACCCCGCAAGCGCGCAGGCGACGGCGGCGAGCGCGAAGACCCGGCCGAGCGCCCGGATCAGCGGGTTGGTAATGCGAAGCATGTCCGGTACAGTACCAGACACTTTACCCTCGAATCGATGTACACTTCCGGTGTCCGCTTAAAGACTGTTACGGTCGCCGCGCCGATCCACTCGATGCTGAATCTGCAGACTCGCGCCGACGCCGGCGAGCCCCTCGTCGCGCAGGTCGTGACCGGCGTTCGCCAGCATATCGAATCCCGGCTCCTGCGGCCGGGCGCGCGCCTGCCGTCGATTCGCGCGCTCGCCGCAGAGCAGCGGATCAGCCGCTTCACCGTCGTCGAGGCCTATGACCGGCTCGTCGCGTCGGGTCACGTCGAGTCGCGCCGCGGCTCGGGTTTCTATGTGACCGCGCCGGCCGTCCCGGAAACGGCGGCCGAGCGCACGGGCGGCCTCGATCGCGCGGTCGATGTCGCCAACCTGATTGCCGAAGTGATCAGCGACGACGCGCGCATCGCGTTCGATGGCAAGAAACTCTATGCCGGCGGTTGCCTGCCCAACGACTGGCAGGAGGAGTCGGGCATTCGCCGGCATGCGCGCCAGGTCGCGGCGCGGGGCATCGAGCTCACCGATTTCGGCACCGCGCTCGGCTATCCGCCGCTGCGCGAGTACGTCGCGCGGCGACTCGCCGAACTCGGGATCGTCGCGGCGGCGTCGCAGGTGCTGCTGACCGCGGGCGCCACGCAGGGCTTCGACCTGCTGATCCGTTACCTGCTGACACCCGGTGATTTCGTGCTGGTCGACGACCCCGGCTACTACAACCTGTTCGGGCACTTGAAGCTCGCGGGCGTGCGGCTGCTGTCCGTGCCGCGCGGGCCGGACGGCCCCGATCTCGATGCGTTGGCGCGCCTCGCGGCCGAGCACCGTCCCAAGGCGTACTTCACGATGTCGGTGCTCAACAATCCGACGTGCACGCACATTCAGCCGGCCGTGTCGCACCGGTTGCTGCAATTGGCGTCGCAGCACCGGTTCTACGTCGTCGAGGACGACATTTTTTCGGACTTCGCAGGCAGTGCGCCGCCCAGGCTCGCCGCGCTCGACCGCCTCGAGCGTACGTTCTACGTCGGCAGTTACAGCAAGACGCTGTCCTCGAGCCTGCGCGTGGGCTTCGTCGTCGCGAATCCCGACGCGATCGCCGCGCTCACGCGGATGAAGCTGCTGGTGACGCTGACGACATCGGCGTTCGCCGAGCGCGTGGTTCACGAGATGCTCGTCGGCGGCCATTTCCGCAAGCACGTCGCACGCATCCGCGACCGGCTCGACGCGCGCCGCGCGCGGGTTGCGCACGAGCTCGAACGCGCCGGCTGGCGTCTCGACCGGATGCCCGACTGCGGTTTGTTCCTGTGGGCGCGGCATCCGGCCGTCGACGATTCGCTCTGGATCGCGCAGGCGGCGCGTCGCGAGGGCATGCGGCTCGCCCCGGGCGCGTCGTTTCGACCGCATCACGACGCAAGTCCGTGGATGCGCTTCAACGCGAGCTGCGTCGTCGATCCGGCGGTGTTCAACGTGCTCGCGCGTGCGCCCGCGCTCGCCCGCGCCGCGCAGCGGCAAGATCGGGTCAGAGATGTAATTCGGGGGACGCATTCGACGCGAGGCCCAAGCAGCGCCCGAATTACGTCTCTGACCCGGATTCTGCCCCTTGCGATAGCGCTCGACGCTGTCGACGATTTCCCGCTTGGCGTCCTCCGGCCCGACCCATCCGGCAAGGCGCACCCATTTGCCCGGCTCGAGGTCCTTGTAGTGCTCGAAGAAATGCGCGATCTGCGACAGCTGGATCTCGGGAAGATCGCGCGGCGAGTCGATCGACCGGTACATCGATGAAAGCCTGTCGATCGGGACCGCGAGCACCTTCGAATCGCCGCCCGCCTCGTCGTCCATTTTCAGCATGCCGATCGGGCGGCACCGTACGACGACGCCGGTGATCAGCGGCACGGGCGAGATGACGAGCACGTCGCACGGGTCGCCGTCATCGGACAGCGTCTGCGGGATGTAGCCGTAGTTGCACGGATAGTGCATCGACGTCGACATGAAGCGGTCGACGAACACCGCGCCCGTGACCTTGTCCACCTCGTACTTGATCGGCTCGCCATGCATCGGGATCTCGATGACGACATTGCAGTCGTTCGGCACATCGGCGCCGGCGGGGACGCGGTCGAGGCTCATGCGTGACGGTTCCGTAGTCGATGCGGGCAGGGTCGCCATGCGCGACGGCCGATTATAGCGAGCGACGACGATGGCCACGATGTCCGCTTCGGTGCTTCGGGGCATTCAGCGTGCAGGCGGCAGACGGTATGATCGCGCCATGAGCTCCTTGCAGGGCATGGGCGCGATGGAATCGCTGCAGCCGTCACCGACGATCGTCGAGCAGGTCTACAGGACGATCCTCGACGCCATCTGCGACGGCCGTCTCGAGCCGGGCGAGCGGCTGACGCAGGAATCGGTTGCGCAGAAGCTATCCGTGTCGCGGCAACCGGTCGGACAGGCGCTGTTGTTGCTGAAGCAGCAGAAGTTCGTCAGCGAAGCGGGCCGGCGCGGCCTGATGGTCGCGCCGCTCGACCGCGACTTCATGCGCTCGATCTACGAATTGCGCCTCGGCATCGAGCCGCTTGCCGCAACGCTTGCCGCGCGACACGCGACCACCGACGATATCGCACGCGGCGAGCGAATGATTGCGGCGGGCAAGGAAGCCGTTCGGCACAACTCCATCGCCGAACTGATCGCCGCCGACATGGAGTTCCACATGTTCCTGTACGAACTGTCGCGAAACCGGCTGTTCGTGGACCTGATGCGCGAACTGTGGAATCACCTGCGCCGCGCGATGCGTGAAGTGCTGCAGCATCGCGAATACCGCAAGGCGATCTGGGTCGAGCACGAGCAGATCCTGCGGGCGATCGCCAATCGCGACGGCGAAGCGCGCCGCTTCGCTCGTGCGCGCGCACCTGCAGCAGGCGGCCATCAACGTGCAGGTGGCGGTACCGATCGAGGCGGCCGGCTCCGCTACGTAGGACTACGATCGGACTGTTTGCTCCGGTAGTCGCTCGAATACGCGACGTAGATGTCACGGGCGCGCGCGAACTCCGTCCGTTCCGCAGGCTTCAGCTCCCGAAACGCGCGCGCCGGCCGCCCTGCCCAGATCCATCCCGCCGGCACGACCGTGCCCGGTTCCACCCACGCCCCCGCCCCGATGCAGCCGCCGCGCTCCACCACGACGCGATTCCCCACGCGCGATCCCATCCCGATCAACGCGTCGTCGCCGATCGTGCCCGATCCAAGCTGCACGTTGTGACCGATCGTCACGCCGGCTCCGAGGACGAGATCGCCACGCTCGCGGTCGGTGGCGAGTATCGAATTGTCCTGCACGTTGGTCCGCGGGCCGATGATGATGTGGCCGTCACCGGCGCAGACGGCGCAGCCGAAGAAGACGCTGGCGTCGTCCGCGATTTCGACGTCGCCGGCCACGACCGCCGTCGGCGCCACGTACGCGCGCGCGACTCGCGGCGAGCGACCGTGCAACGCGTGCAACGGTCCGCCGGGCGCCTGCGGCAGCGTCTTCACGACATCGTCCCAGGTCGGCAAATGCGTCGACGTGAGCTCCGCGACCGCATCGCCCGCGCGCAGCGCCCGCGCGTAGCCTTCCAATTCCTCGCGGCCGATTTCACGCACCGGTTTCGCCGGATGCCCTGCGTAAACGAATCCTCCCGACAGGATCTTGCGTGGCGGGACGACGCTGTCGGCCGCGATCAATGCGTACGGACCCACGCTCGCCCCATCCATGACCACCGACGATTCACCGACGACCACGCCGTCGCCCAGCGTGCAGGCATGCACGAGCCCATAGCGGCCCACCGTGACGTTGTCGCCGACGGCCGCGCCGAGAATCTGATCCGCGATGTGCACCGTCGCATGTTCGCCGAACCATGCATTGGCGCCGATGCGGATGTTCTCGCCGTCCGCCCTCACCGTCGCATAGTCGCCAAACGACGGATGCAAGCCGACCGTCGAGCGGCCGATCACGGCGCCGCGTTGCGCGACGTGCGCGCCGGCGCCGATGTCCGGCTTGTAGTGCAGGTAGTCGAGAATCAGGCCTTGCGTCATCCGTCGGGTCCATCGATGCGAAAACGTTCACGCTCCGCATTGTCCCACGCGGTCAGCGGCTGGTAATCCGGCACGAGGCTCAATCCTTTCACGAGATCCGATGACAGCGTATCGCGCGTGACGACGACGTCCACCAGCGCGGGGCCGCGCGCGAAGGCGCGCTCGAATGCTCGATCGAGTTCCGACGGGTCGGTCACGCGCTCGGCATGCAGGCCGAACGCGCGCGCCATTGCCGCGTAATCGGAATCTCCGAGCGTCGTGCCGCTGACGCGGCCGCCGTAGTTCAGTTCCTGGTCGACCCGCTCGATGTTCCAGGCCGCGTTGTTGGCGATCACGAAGACCGCGTTGCATCGATGGCGTGCAGCCGTGTCGATCTCCATCGCGTGCAGTCCGAACGCGCCGTCGCCGCACACCGCCACGACCTGGCGCTCCGGAAACGCCAACGCGGCCGCATTCGCGAACGGCACGCCGACGCCGAGGCATCCGTAGGCCCCCGCGTCGAGATAAGTGGCTGTCGCGAGCCCGAGACGCGCGAAGCTCAGGATGTCACCGCCATCCGCGACGCCGATGGCGTCGTCGCGCAGCCGCTTGCGCAGCGCGGCGAAAATGCGGTTGGGATGCATCCTGCCGTCCCTGCCGGCGGGCGTGGAGCCAAGGGCCGCCTGGTGCTTGCGCGAACGCTCGGCGTGCTCGCGCTGCAGCGCTTCACGCCATTGGGCATCGACCGCGGATGTCCCGCTACGGACCGCATCCGCGAGCATCGCGAGCGTCGCGGCAACATCCCCGGCAATGCCTGCCTCTCCAGGACGGTTGTCGATGAGCTCACCGGGATGGGCCGCGAGTCGCACGAAGCGGGCGTTGGGAAACGCGGCCGGCGATCCGTAGCCGAGCTGGTAATCGAGCTTGCGGCCGACGGTCAGCACCAGATCCGCCTGTTGCATTGCCGTCCCACGCATCGCACCGACATGAGCCGGATGATCGGCGGGAACGAGTCCCCTCGATTCCTGCGTATCGAGGTAAACGGCGCCACTCGCATCGAGCAGCGCCATCAGTGCAGCGGAAGCGCTTGCGGCGCCGCGGCCGCTGACCACGAGCGGACGCCGGGCGGTTCGAAGCAGGTCCGCGGCGTGCTCGATCGCCGCCGAATCCGGCATTGTTCGCGGCGCGGCCCGGCGCGACAGGTATTCCGGCAGCACCGTCGAAGAGGCGATTGTCGCGCGCAGCACATCCGTCGGAATCTCGACGTAGACCGGACCCGGCAGGTTGCTCGCGCCCTGCGCATGCACGACCGCGTTGTCGAGCTCGCGCAGCACCTGGTCGGCGATGCGCAACGTGCGCGACAGGCGCGTGATCGGCTGCAGGATGGCGACGTGGGGCGTTCCTTGCAGGGGCCCCATGTGGTCCTGGCGTGCCGGCGGGCAGCCGCCGATCACCAGCACCGGCGCGCGCTCGAGATCGGCATTCGCGATCGAGGTCACGCAGTTGGTGACGCCTGGACCGGACGTGACCAGCGCCACACCGAGCTCACCCGTCAGCAGCGCATGGGCGGCCGCCATGTGGACCGCGGCGCCTTCATGCCGCACGTCGACGATCGAAACGCCGTTCGCGGCGAGGCGATCCCAGATCGGCTGGATGTGGCCACCCTGCAAGCCGAACACGCGCCGAGGGCCTCGAGCGGCCACGAAGCGCGCGATCCATTCGGCGACGGTCGTCAAAATACCGGGTTCTCGCGGTACGTGCCCCACAGCGTCTTCAGCTTCTCGATGATGTCCCCCATCGTGGCGCCGGCGGCGACGAGCTCGATCGTGATCGGCATGATGTTCTCGTCCTCGTTCTTCGCCACCTCGATCAGCCGCGCCAGCAGCGCCTCCACTGCGGCGTTGTCGCGCTCGCGCCGCACGCGCGCGAGCCGCGCGATCTGGCGCTCGGCAGTCGACGCATCGTATGGATGCAGCTCGATGTCGAACTTTTCGGCCGCGTCGACATACTGGTTGACGCCGATGACGGGCTTGTCGCCGTTCGCCTTCCTGAGCGCCGTGTCGTAAGCGAAATCGGCGATGCGGCGCTGAAACCAGCCTTCCTGCGTCATCTTCATCGTGCCGCCGTTGCGGTCGACTTCATCGATCACGTCGAATATCGCGCGTTCGTATTGCGTCGTGAGGCTCTCGAGGAAGTACGAGCCGCCGAGCGGATCGACCACGTTCGCCACGCCGCTTTCGTGCGCGATGATCTGCTGCGTGCGCAGCGCGATCCTCATCGCCTCCTCGGTCGGAATGGCGAACGCCTCGTCCATGCCGTTCGTGTGCAGGCTCTGCGCGCCGCCCAATACCGCCGCCAGGGCCTGCAGCCCGGTGCGCACGACGTTGATCTGGTATTGCGGCTTGGTGAGCGATGCCGCCGCCGTCTGGCAGTGGAAGCGCAGCCGCATCGACTCGGGATTCTTCGCGCCGAAACGCTCGCGCATCAGCTTCGCGTAGACGCGGCGCACCGCGCGGAACTTCGCGATCTCCTCGAAGAAGTCCGACTGGCAGACGTAGAAGAACGCGAGCCGCGGGGCGAACTCATCGACCTGCATCCCGGTCTTCAGCACTTCCTCGACGTACGTGATCAGGTTGCACATCGTGAAGGCGACTTCGTCGAGCGGCGAGCCGCCGGCTTCCGAAATGTGGTAGCCCGAGATGTTGATCGGGTTGTAGCGCTTCATGTTGCGCGCGCAGTACGTGATGCAGTCGCGCACGATGCGCACCGACGGTGCGACGGGAAACGCCCATTCCTTCTGCGCCTGGTATTCCTTGAGGATGTCCGCCTGGATCGTTCCCGACAGCTTGTCGAGGTCGTAGCCCTTCTTCTGCGCGAGCGCGACGTACATCGCGAGCAGGATCCACGCGCTCGGGTTGATCGTCATCGACACGGAGATCTTCGTAAGGTCGATGCCGTCGAACAGGTGCTCCATGTCGGCGAGCGTGTCGATCGCAACCCCCTCGCGGCCGACCTCGCCCTCGCTCATCGGATGGTCGCTGTCGTAGCCCATCAGCGTCGGCATGTCGAAGTCGGTCGACAGCCCGGTCTGTCCCTGCGAGATCAGGTACTTGAAGCGCTGGTTCGTGTCCTCGGCAGTGCCGAAGCCGGCGATCTGGCGCATCGTCCACAAGCGGCCGCGATACATCGTCGGGTAGGGACCGCGCGTGAACGGGTACTGGCCCGGAAGGCCGATGTCGTCGAGCGGCGTGTCGGCCACGTCGAGCGCCGTGTAGGTGCGCTTGACCGGGAACCCGCCGATCGTCGCGAACTCGGCCGCGCGCTCCGGCGCGCGCTGGATGAAGCCGGCGACCTCTTTCTTCTCCCATGCGTCCACCTTCTCGACAAGCGCCTCGCGCGCCTTGGAATCGAGGCCTGTGGATGCGGGGATCGTCGAATCGTTCATGCATCACCTCCGATATGCAGCTCGCGCAACAGCCTGCGGGCCGCCGTATGGGGCGACACCGTGCGCTCGCGCAGTTGTTCCAGCAGTGAAGAAAGCTTGCCGTCGCGATGCCGCGCGAATTGCGCGCGCAGGATCGCTTCGCCGGCCGCCAGCAATCGCCGCTCGGCGATCGAAGCGCGGCGCGCGACGATCTCGCCGCTGTCCTCCAGCGCCGTCCGATGGCGGTCGATCGCTGCGAGCAGTTCCTGCACGCCCTGGTCATGCACGGCGCTCGTCGCGATGACGGGCGGCCGCCAGGGCGCGAAATTGGGGTCGGAGTTGTTTTCCCCCGTGGCCGATGTTTCGGCGCCCACGACCGCGTCGGGGGAAAACAACTCCGACCCCATTTTATCCACCTCCGACCCCGATTTTCGCGGTGTCCATTTTCGTGAGTCCGAGCGCAAGCATCATCTTGAGATCGGCGATCGTCCTGTTCGCATCCGGCCTGTCGCATTTGCTGACGGCGTGGATGTCCGCAATCTCCAGGATGCCCGCCTTGATCGCCTGGATGTCGTCACCCAGGCCCGGCGCCGATACGACCACCGTCGTGTGCGCGGCGCGAGCCACCTCGACTTCATCCTGTCCGACGCCGACCGTTTCGATGACGACCATGTCGAAGCCGGCCGCGTCCAGGACGTCGACGGCTTCGAGCGTTCCATTCGCAAGGCCGCCCAACGCACCGCGCGTGGCCATACTGCGCACGAAAACGCCCGGATCGCCGCCGAGCTCGCTCATCCGGATCCGGTCGCCGAGGATCGCACCGCCGGAAAACGGGCTCGAGGGATCGACGGCGACGATGCCGATGCTGCGTCCGCTGCGCCGAACCGCCGTCGCCAGTTTTGCGACGAGCGTCGACTTGCCGCTGCCCGGAACACCGGTGATGCCGACGACATGCGCCCGGCCCGCGTGCGCGAACATCGCATCGAGCGTGTCGCGCGCCTCTTCGATGCCCGACTCGGCCCGCGACAGCAGTCGCGCGATCGCGCGCGTGTCGCCGGCGAGCACACGCGGCGCGAGATCGGGCGACGCAATGTAAGCCATTCGCGTGACCTACGCTTTCAACCGCGCGTTCATGTCGCGGAACACATCGCGATCGTCGACGACGCGGCGCGCCTTGAAGTCGGTGCGCGGAAAAGTCCCCGGCGCGACGATCTCGAGTTTCGAGCGCAAGCCGAGCATTTTCTGCAAGCGTCGCGCAGCTTCGTCGCGCAGCGCCGTATGCGCGTCGGCGCCCTGCGCGTGGCGTTCCGGCGCGATCTCGATGCGGATCACCAGCTCGTCCATTGCGCCTTCGCGCGTGATGACGATTCGGTGCTCGCCGCCGTATCCGTCCAGTGCATTGAGAACGGCGTCGACCTCGCTCGGATAGACGTTCTCGCCGCGGATCGTGAACATGTCGTCGATGCGGCCGAAGATGCCCTGGGGCAAGCGCGGATAGGTGCGGCCGCAGGGTGTCGGGCCGCTTTCCCACAGCGTCAGGTCGCCCGAGGCGAGCCTGATCATCGGCTGCGACGTGCGTTCCAGGTGCGTGTACACCGGCGTGCCGCGCTGCCCGTAGGGAACGCGCCGGTACGTCTGCGGATCGCAAACCTCCGTGTAGACGATGTCCTGCCAGCACAGCATGCCGTCGGTTTCCGCACTGCCCGCGACGTGCATGAATGGCGTCATCTCGGCCATCGAGCCGCAGTCGACAACGCGCGCGCCGTAGGCCGCGATGATCCGGTCGCGAACACCCGGCACCGATGCGCCGGGCTCGCCGGAGAAGAACATCGTCTTCAAGCCGAACGTGCGCGGATCGTAGCCTTCCGCCCGCGCGACCTCGGCAAGGTGCAACGCGAACGATGGCGTCGCGTACAGCGCGGCCGGCTTCGTGAGGTCGAGCCACATCGCCGCGCGCGCCGTCATTCCGGGCGCGCCCGCACCGAACGGGAACGCCTTCGCGCGGAGCCGCTCGGCGCCGGAGAGCGCCCCCCACGATCCCATGTACAGGCTGAAGATCGCCGCGACGAAAACGATATCGCCCGGCCTGATGCCCATCCCCCACATGATTCGCGCATGCGCGTTCGCGACCGCATGCCAGTCGGCGCGACCGATCGCGAACGCGGTCGGACGCCCGGTCGTGCCCGACGTGCCGTGGATGTGATGAACTTCCTGGTCCGCCACGCAGAGGTAATCGCCGAACGGCGGCACGCGCGTCTGAGCATCGCGCAGGTCTTTTTTCGTGACGACGGGCACTTTCGCTTCGAAATCGTCGAGCGAGCGCAGATGATCCGGATGAAATCCCGCTGCGTCCCATTGCCGTCGATAGAACGGTGACGTGTCCCATGCGTAGCGGGTCAGTTGCTGCAACCGCGCGAGAATCGCCTTGTCGCGCTCGCCCGCCGCCATCGTCTCGCGCTTCGGAAACCAGTAACGCGATTCCGCGGGCGGCAGATAGCCGGCGTCAAACTTCGGTGGGAACGACCAATCTTCCATTTTCAGGGATCAGGGCATCAGGTATCGGGTATCAGAGTCGGCATCGCGGCGGGATCAGGTATCGGGCATCAGGGTATCGGCGTCAGAGTGGGCATCGTGACTGATACCTGATACCTGATCCCTGATACCTGGATCACCGCGCACCGCGTTCGGCGACGATGCGCCGAATCATCTCCACGATGGCCGCGGGCGGCGTGTCCTGAAGCAGGACGTCCCTGACGCCGAGCGCCTTCAGCTTCGGAAGGTCTTCGTCGGGGATCACGCCGCCACCGACGACCAGAATGTCGTCGGCCTGGCGCGCCTTCAGCAGGTCCACCAGACGAGGAAAGACGGTCATGTGCGCGCCCGACAGGATGCTGACGCCGATGACGTCGACGTCTTCCTGTATTGCGGCGTCGACGACCTCCTCAGGCGTGCGATGCAGCCCGGTGTAGATCACATCCATTCCGGCGTCGCGCAGGGTTCGCGCGACGATCTTCACGCCGCGATCGTGGCCGTCCAGCCCTACCTTGGCGACGATGACGCGGATCGGCTGCTTTGACTGGTCCAAGGCGTCTCCCTATGAATGGATGACTTCATCGCTCGACGCTGCCTACGCAACCGCAATTCGGAGCATGGGCAGTTCAGTATACCGTATACGGTATCCGTTATAGACAATCGGGTCAAGCCAATTTCGAGTTGTATTTGAATCCGTACCGGCCAAGCGACGCATCCAACCTGCGTTCGTCCACCGGCACGCTGCCCATGCCCCGCTCGTCGCTTCCCTGGCTCGTCCTCGGCGCTATCGCCCTAGCGGCCGCACTGGCGTGGTTCACGCTGACACGCGGAGCGAGCGTCGGCGTTTCATCGGCATTGGAACGCCACGACCTGCCGCCGTTTCACGAGCTGGAAATCGGAGGCGCCGCCGACGTGACCCTGTTGCAGGGCGACGCCGAGGCGGTCGAGATCGAACCGCAGGCTCGTGCGATCGTCGTCGAAGCGAACGTCTCCGATGGCCGGCTCACGATCTGGTCCCGCGACCGGCGCCGCTGGTGGAGCCGTTTTCGGCCGTCACGCTCGGAACCGCCCGCGATAACGATTCACCTGCGAAGGCTCGACCGTCTCGCGTTGACCGGCACGGTGCAAGTCACCGCACCTCGGCTGACGTCGACATCGCTGCGGATCATCGCGTCCGGCGGATCGGCACTGACCATCGACGACCTGCGCGCCACCTCCCTTCGCGTCGAGGGCTCCGGTGCATTGCAGGCAAACCTGGCTGGCCGCGTCGAAGACGAGGAGGTGATCATCTCGGGCGCCGGCTCGTATCGCGCAGAACGCTTGCGGGCGACCAACGCGGTCGTCTCGGTGAGCGGGGTTGGCAACGTCATCGTGCACGCGGAGCGAAAACTGCGGGCGAGCATCTCCGGCGCGGGCAACATCGAATACGTCGGCGATCCGGAGGTGACCGAAGACGTCAGCGGCATCGGCCAGGTCAAGCGGCGCAACTCGACCGCCACGCCCGGCATGCGAATCGCAGCCGCTCAATGGCGCGATTCGACCGATGCCGCGCCGGCATCCTTGAACAGCAGCGGCCCGCCCGTCGCCGGATCGATGTCCGCATGGACCGCGGGCAGGACATGGACCTGCGAGACGCGGCAGTCGCGCAACAATCCGACGAGCATGGCGGCAACGTCCTGTACCGTCTCGTACGGATAGAGCGGACAGCGAAAGCCCTCGGCGTCCCGGGGCGCGAACGGTGACGAAAGCGACAGGCGAAGCTCTCCGCCGCCCGCGGCATCGGCTGCCCGATGCGCACTGATGATCGCCGTCGGTTCGCCGACCGACGCGCGCAGCTTGCGGATTGCATTGCTCGCGAATACCTGCGCCGACACTTCGCGCTGGGCGGCGCGGCCTGTCTGCAACGCCATGACGAGCCGTTGCGGCGGACGCGGCAGCGCAAGCAACGAAAGGCCCGGGACACCCAGTTGCCGGGCGAGCGACTGCGCGAACCGCATGCCCCAGCCGGAGATCGACGTGTCGCCCTGCGGGTCCGTCCCCGGCGCCGTCAGCACTGCGCACGCAATGAAGCGCAAGTGAACGCGCTCGCTGCCTGGCCGCACCTCGATCGGTGCCGGTTCGAAGTCGAGCGCCGACAAGCGGTCCTTTCGTTGCGTCTCGTCCAGTGCGCGGTGCGCGATGAAACCGGGCAGGCGGGCGAGGTCGATGGCGGCCGCATCGATCAGCGTCGTCGATAATGCGAGTGTGCGCGCGCCGCCGAATTCACGTTCATCCCGCAACAACGCCTCGAGCGCCCTGGCGTCGGGCAGGACACCGGACAACGTGATTTCACCTTCGTGCGCCTCGAGCGCCGACACGAGGATCACCGGCAGCGCGAAGAGCGTCGCATGCAGCACGTGCTCGGGATGACCGCGCTCGATCGTCGACAGCAGGCGCCAGAGGTAGCGCGCGACGGCCGGCGATGAGGCGGCGGCGAACGCGTCGGCCAGCTTGCGGCCGTCCGCCGCAGCGACGATGGCTTCGAGCAGGCGTGTCGGCCTCCGCGTCGCGGAGAGCCGCTTCATGCCCGGTGGCAGCATCGATCGCGCGGATCGCGGCCGTATTCAGTCGCGCGGCGGCATCCTGCGCGGCGCGTCGCGAGGGCCAGACGCGAGGATCGGGAAGGTCGGGAATCAGCATCGGATCGAATCGACTCGCGATGCGAACGGGGCAACGCGCGCCGCGCGACGAACCGGCCGTCCATGCCGGCGGCGGCGCGCAAAGTCGGCCGCCGATTCTCGCATGCCGGACCCGCGTTTCGAATGAAAAGCTAGAATCCGGGACCTTGCCCGCCTTGCCGACCGACAGCCGATGCGCGTTTCGAAGTTCTATCTCCATACGTTGAAGGAAGCGCCCGCCGAAGCGGACGTGGCGAGCCAGAAGCTCATGCTGCGCGCGGGGCTGATCAAGAAGGTGTCGTCCGGCATCTACAGCTGGATGCCGCTCGGGTTGATCACGCTGCGCAAGGTCGAGCAGGTGATCCGCGAGGAGATGAACCGCGCCGGCGCACTCGAATCGTATCTGCCCCACGTCCTGCCGGCGGAGCTATGGGAGGAAACCGGGCGCTGGGACAAGTTCGGACCGCTGCTGCTGAAGATCAAGGATCGGCAACAGCGCGACTTCCTGTTCGGACCGACGCACGAGGAAGTGGTGACCGACATCGTGCGCAAGGACATCCGCAGCTACCGGCAGCTGCCGGTGAACCTCTACCAGATCCAGGTCAAGTTCCGCGACGAGATCCGCCCGCGCTTCGGAGTCATGCGCGGCCGCGAATTCCTGATGAAGGATGCCTATTCGTTCGATGTCGACCGCGAGGCATTGATGCAATCGTATCGCGGAATGTACGACGCCTACGCGCGCATATTCACGCGGCTCGGCTTGCGATTTCGTGCCGTGCAGGCGGACACCGGTGCGATCGGCGGATTTGCGTCGCACGAGTTCCAGGTCCTCGCCGAATCGGGCGAGGACGGCATCGCGTACAGCAGCGAATCGGACTACGCGGCCAACGTCGAGCAGGCTGAAGCGCTCCCGCCCGCAATGCCGCGTCCAGCGCCTGCGGAAGCCATGCAGAAGGTTCCGACACCCGGCCGAGCGACGTGCGAGGAAGTCGCCGAGCTCCTCGGACTGCCGCTTGCGAGAACCGTCAAGTGCCTGCTGATCCACGCCCAGGATCGCGTGCAGATGCTGCTGGTCCGCGGCGATCACATGGGCAACGAAGTGAAGATCGGCAAGGTGCCGGGTCTCGGCGCATGGCGCTGGGCAAGCGAAGCGGAGATCGTCGCAGCCACCGGATGCCGGCCGGGCTATCTCGGCCCGGTCGGGATTGCGCCCGATATGCCGCTGATCGTCGATCGGCAGGTCGGTGTCATGAGCGATTTCGTCTGCGGGGCGAACGAGGCCGGGTTCCACCTGCGCGGCGTCAATTTCGGCCGCGATTGCCGCGAGCCGGATGTTGTAGCGGACATCCGCAACGTCGTCGAAGGCGACCCGTCCCCGGACGGCCACGGCGTCCTTTCCATCGTGCGCGGGATCGAAGTCGGGCACGTGTTCGCGCTGGGCGACGTGTACTCGACCGCCATGGGGGCGACCTATCTCGACGCCGGCGGCCAGTCGCACGTCATCCAGATGGGCTGCTACGGCATCGGCGTCACGCGCATCGTCGCGGCGGCGATCGAGCAGAATCACGACGAACGGGGTATCGCATGGCCGCCAGCGATGGCACCATTCGCCGTCGCGATAGCGCCGATCGCCTACGATCGCAGCGCGGATGTACGGGAATGCGCAGACGGCCTGCATCGGCAGCTGGCGGACGCGGGCATCGATGCCCTGCTGGACGACCGGGGTGAACGTCCTGGCGTGATGTTTGCTGATCTCGAATTGATCGGCATTCCCCACCGGGTGACGATCGGCGAGCGCGGATTGAAGGAAGGTATCGTCGAATACCAGGCTCGTCGCGACGCGGCAGCGACGAAAGTCGCGGTCGCGGACATTCTTTCTTTCGTCCAGGAACGGATTGGCGCATGAGACGCGGCGGGCGAGGTGCAAGCCGAGCCGAGGCCGCCCGAAGGGCGCGGTGCCGCGCCAGGCAGTGAGGTGCAAAGAGAAGACGCATGACGCAACAAACGACGCAACGCATGAACCGGCCGCGACTGAAGTTCGCGGCGCTGACCCTTCTCGCCGCCTTTGGCCTCGGCACGCCGCTCGCCGCATCGGCGGGCGCCCAGGCGGAGGAACATCTCGCAGCGTCGGTCGTCAGCGGATTGCAGCGCGCGATCGGCGACAACCCGGTCCCGCGCGACTACGCGGAGCGTGCTGGCGTGCGGCCCTGGCTCGCCGACATGTCGCGCAGGCTCGCGGCGCGCTTTCCGGACGAGGCCGCGCGAACCGAGTTCCTCGCAACCGTTCACTACGAATCGACGCGCGCCGGACTCGATCCCCAACTGGTGCTCGGCGTGATCCATCACGAGAGCAATTTCCGCAAGTACGCAGTCTCGGTGGCCGACGCACGCGGCTTGATGCAGGTGATGCCGTTCTGGGTGCGCCTGATCGGTACGCCCGATCAGAACCTGTTCCAGTTGCGCACGAACCTGCGCTACGGATGCACGATCCTTCGCCACTACCTCGACATCGAAAAAGGCGACGTGTATCGCGCGCTCGGTCGCTACAACGGCAGTCTCGGACGAGCCGAATATCCGACGGCCGTGATGGCTGCTGCACATCGCTATCAGGAGAACCCGCCGATTGCGGCGGTGCGTACCGCCGTAAGCGCTTCGGCGCGCTGAATCGTCCCGGAAACGCCGGTGGCTGACGCCGGGGCGGCCTCTTCCGCGCTCGCGCGGTATCGCGGCCGTTTCGCGCCTTCCCCCACCGGCCCGCTGCATTTCGGATCGCTGGTCGCCGCCATGGCGAGCTACGCGGATGCGCGCGCGGCGAACGGCGAATGGCGGGTGCGCATCGAGGACGTCGACCTCCCGCGCGCGCGACCGGGCGCCGGCGATACGATCCTCGCAACGCTCGAACGACTGGGCTTCGAGTGGGACGGCCCGGTGTGGCGACAATCGGAACGGGCACCGTTCTACGAAAACGCGCTCGCGCAGTTGCGCGCACAGCGCATGCTTTACGCCTGCGCGTGCACGCGCGCCCAGCGCGCGCACGATGCGATTGGACGCCTCGGCGAGCGCATCTATCCCGGCGTGTGCCGCGGCGGCATCGACGCCGCGCGCGCAGCGAACAAGCGCCGGGCATTCCGTGTACGCGTTCCGACGGCGCCGGTCGCGTTCACCGATCGACTCCATGGCTATCAGCGACAACGCCTCGACGCGGACGTCGGCGATTTCATCGTTCGTCGCAGCGACGGATTGTTCGCGTATCAGCTGGCCGTCGTCGTGGACGATGCGGCGCAAGGCATTACCGACGTCGTACGCGGTGCGGATCTGCTCGCGTCCACGCCGCGCCAGATCTTCCTGCAGCAGGCACTCGGTTTGCCGACGCCGCGTTATCTGCACGTGCCGGTCGCAATGGACGCGCATGGCAACAAGCTGTCGAAGCAGACCGGCGCGCACGCGCTTCGAGCGGTCATCCCCGCGTTGATGGCCGCGTGGCAATTTCTCGAGCAGCGGCCGCCGCACGAAATTCCGTCGTCGGTTGCGCAATTCTGGTCGTGGGCGCGCGCAAACTGGCGCCCCGCGCTGTTGCCACCGGTGTCGATGTTGCCCGCACCCGCCGCGTATAATTAGCAAGGCATGACCACTCTCGTCGTCGTCCGCAAGGGCGAATCCGTTGCCATCGCCGCGGACTCGCTGACGACCTTCGGCGATACGAGGCTTTCGGCCGTGCACGATCGCACCTACGACAAGATCGTCCGGCATCGCGACACCTACATCGGTCTGTGTGGCTCGGCGGCGCATCAGCTCGTCTTCGAGAGCCTGCTTGCCAAGCACATGGATCTGGATTTCACGCACAAATCGGCGATCTTCGAGACGTTCCGCAAACTGCACCCCATCCTGAAGGAGCAGCACTTCCTCAACCCGAAGGAAGAAGAGGACGATCCGTACGAATCGACGCAGATCACCGCGATGATCGCGAACGGGAACGGCATTTTCGGCGTGTTCTCGATGCGCGAAGTGTTCGAGTACACGCAGTTCTGGGCCGCCGGCTCGGGTCGCGAATTCGCACTCGGCGCGATGCATGCGCGATATGCGCAACTGAAGACCGCCGAGGCGGTCGCCAAGGTCGGCGTCGAAGCCGGCGCGACGTTCGACAAGAATTCCGCGCTGCCGATGACGCTTTACACGCTGCCACTGTCGCGGCCATGAATACCCTGCAGGATCGCGCGAACAGCCGTGACACGCTGTCGCCGTTCGTACTCGAGCATGCGAAGCGTGGTCGCAGCTATACGTTCCAGCCCGAAGAGGCGCGCGCGATCTTCGTGGCGCCGCCTCCTCGGCAGCATCCGACGTTCACCGGTTCGCAGGAGCGGTGAGGCAGCAGCCGATGAGCGTCTACACGCCCTCGCATTTCGAGATGTCCGATCGCGCCTCCATCGCGCGCCTGATGCACGATCATCCGTTTGCAACGCTCGTGACGCCGATCGCGCCGGAACCGCTGATATCGCATTTGCCGCTATTGCTGGTGCCCGGTTGCGAGCCGCACGGCATGCTGATCGGGCACATGGCGCGCGCCAATGCGCATTGGCGGCAGGCGAGCGAGGCTGAGTCGATCGCCATCTTTCACGGTCCGCATGCATACGTGTCGCCGACATGGTTCACCGAGCCATCGAAAGGGGTGCCGACGTGGAACTACGCCGTCGTGCACGCCTGCGGGACGCTCGATCCGATCGAAGATCCCGTCGAGACGCGGCGCGTGCTGGAGGCGCTCGTTCACCGCTTCGAAGCGAATCGCGACCCGCCGTGGGAATTCGCGATGCCGGAGCGCCAGCGCGATGCGCTGGTCGGCGCGATCGTCGCATTCCGGATGCGCATTCGCCGGCTGACGGGCAAGTTCAAGCTGTCGCAGAATCGCGCCGCGCACGAGCAGGCGCGCATTGCGTCGGCGCTCGACAACGAGGCGTATGCCGATGCCGCGTCGGTCGCCGCGTGGATGCGTGAGTATGGTGCGGTGACGCGCTCCGAATGAAGCGTCCCGATTCACCCGCGGCGGCAGAGCTCCCCGCCGCGCGGGTACGACTCGACAAGTGGTTGTGGGCGGCGCGCTTCTACCGCACGCGCAGTCTCGCCGCACAGGCGATCGACGCCGGTCAGGTGCGCGTCAACGGCGAGCGCGTCAAGCCGTCACAGATGGTTCGCGCGACAACCCGCGTCAGCGTGCGCAAACAGGAGCTCACCTGGCATGTCGAACGTCGTCGGCGTGTCCGAGCGGCGCGGATCGGCGACCGATGCCGCGATGCTGTTCCGGGAAACGGCCGAGAGCGTTTCGGCACGCGAGCAAGCGCTGCAGGAGAGAGCGGCCGCGCGCGCGCAGGCGCTTCCGGCAGCCGGGCGTCCGACCAAGCGCGATCGGCGCAAGCTCGAGGACTTTTTGAACGAGCCCTGATGGTCCTTAGCAGAGCCGCATGCCCGCCAGATCCAGCATGAGCTCGGGTTGCCGGTACGCGGCGAAGATGAACCAGGCAACGATCGCCGCCAACACCAGCGCGAGCGCGTGCCAGGCGATGCGGCGCCCGCCCGTCGGATGGCTCGCCGGAGGCGATTCGAGGCTTGTCGCAGGCGTTGCGTCGTGCGATTCCATTTCGCCGAATTTACGCCGTTTGTGTCTCTCCGGGCAAATCGGGAACGCGGGTGACCGGGGCGGCCGGCAGTATGCCGCGCGCGCGCAACGTGGACATCACCGAGTTGAAATCCGCGGCCACCTGCACGTTTTCGATCGGTTTCGCGAGCAGGTTGACGGCGCGTCCACTGACGATGAGGGGCACGGTCTCCGGCAGCGAACGGCGCAGGCAGCGGATTTCCTGCCCGGCGATCTTGCCCGATATTCCGCGATCGAAGAGCAGCACGACGAGCTGCGCGTGATACGCTTCCGCCGCGCTCGCGATTTCCTGCGCCGGAACGCCTGTGCCGAGCGTCAGGCAGTTGATGCCTTCGGTGAACAGCAGCAATTCCAGAATCGCGAGCCCGAGCTGATTCGGATCGTTCGGCGGCGTCGCGAGCAGGATCTGACGCGCATCGCGCGTCGGCCGCACCAGTCGGGTCACATCGCGCAGCAGCCGTTGCGCGAGGTCCGTAAACCGCAATTCCTGGTACGTTTGCATTTCACCGCGGACGACGCGCTCGTGCACCGCCTCGTTGAGCGGGATCAGCGTCTGTTCGAGGAATTTGCGCAGGCCTTGTCCGACCAGGAGTTTCGATAGATGGTTCTGCATTTCGCCGATGCGATGCTCGCCGAGCAAACTCACCGCCTGGGATATCTCGGCCTGCAGCGGGGCCGGTTCAGCGACAGCGAGGCCGACCATCGACTGCAGCGCGGTATCGGCGAGAGGGACAACGGCGCCCGCGCGCCAGCCTTCGGAGAGCAGCTGCTTGATCAACTTGAGGCGGGCAACCTGGTCGGCGGGATAGACGCGATCGCCGAACGTATCGCGCAGCGGCGCGGGAAATCCGTAACGGCGCTGCCACATGTAGAGCTGCTCGCGCCGCAATCCGGTGATCCGGACCACTTCGCGGATGTGGAGCGCACCCGCTGGCTCGCCCGCGGGCGCCGCCGCCGGCGAATTGGCCGGCATACCGGTCGCATCCTGGCGCCGCGACGGTGCCTCGATGAGGATTCCCATGTGCCTCTTCCCCTGCATTTCCCGTTTTAACCGTGCAGACTGTCCTGCACAAGTATAGCGATGTGCGCTGCACGCCTCGTCCGACGCGGATCAACCTGATGTCATCGGGTTGTGCTCCACGGGAGCCAGGCATGCAGGATACGTGCCATGAATGTTGCCTTTCGGACCGGCGGATCGGGTCGCCGGATGAGCATCGGTCCGGAATTTGCAGCTTGCGGCAATCGGCACTCCACCGATCAGCCGAGATGGCGCTTTTCGCTCCTAGCACGCGCCATGCCGGTTGCAACCAATCCGCCGCATATGCGCGGCACGTGACGCTGGACGACGTACACGATGTTCGGTTTTGGCAGGTCGACCAAGGATCCACTGTCCGACGTGAGGGCTGCCGAGCGCTGGCTGTCGACGCTTCCGGGCGGCGATACGCTTGCCGTGCATTCCGACGTCATTGCGCAGCTCGAACGGGTCGCGGGGCAGATGGGCACGCGCACGCCGAACGGGTTGCGCGCCGTATTCCATGTGGACGCACAGACCGGCGGGCAGCGTCGTGCACTGATCGATCAATACATCGAGCACGCAAGCCGAAGCTCGAAAATCGAAAACCAGCTCTGGACTGCGCTGTTCGGCCTGACCCAGGGATTCCTGCGCAGCTACCAGGCGTTCGCACAGGAGATAACCGACCGACCGCAGAGCCAGCGCTGGCAGGAACTCATGCCGGAGCTCGTATGCCGGCAGGTCGTTCATCTGGCGCTCGATGCGCGCATACGGCTGTTCCGCTACGAGCAATGGATTCCCGCGAAATGGGCGGAGCTTCATGGCCTGCTGACGCTTGCGTGCTCGCGCCAGATCGAGCGGCGGCTCGTGGCATTGACGGAATCGAGCACGACGACCATCGAGCACGAATACCTGCGCGCGCTCGTGCTGCACCTGATGAACGCGGGCAGCCTGACCGCGAGGCAGGTGGAGTTCATCTGGGGCGAGCTCGACGACTGGTGTTCGCCGTTGCGACTGACGCTCGAGCCTTCCTCGGCGAACGCGTTTTTTGTCGACCTCGGCGGTCGCGAAGGCCTGCGTCGCCGCAGACCCGGTGCGCTGGAAGGCCGCGTGCTGTTTCTCGACACGCGGCCACTGCACGCGGTCATGGTGCAGCACGTGGTCACGCTCGAACAGAAGATCAAGGGCGAGCCGCTGTCCAGCCGCACGCCGCGCAGAAGCGAGCAATTGACGCTGTTCGCGAAGCTCGCCGCGCAGGTCGATCCTGAATTCAAGCCGTTCGCGCGTCGAGGCGAGCGCGTCACCACCAGCGGCAACGTCGACGCGATCGTCGGCTTCCAGAAGATCGCCAGCTACTTCAAGGAGGAAGCACGGCAGCCGATTCCGCTGGCGGAGACGACCGGCGAGAGCTTCGACAGCACGATGGACATCGCGGTGTTCGGGCGCATCCGCGACGAGCCGACCCGACGCAACGAGTTGGCGCGCCGGCGCATCGGCGCGCATGCCGCGCCGGGCGGGCCATGGGAAGCGCGGGACGTGTCGCAAACGGGTTTCAAGCTGGTGGCGCCGATCCAGGTTGCGAATGCGGTGACGCTCGGCACGCTCGTCGCGATCCATCCGCATGGCCAGCCGCGCTGGACGCTCGGCATCATTCGGCGCATGAAGCGCACGGCCGCGGATCGCGCCGAGATCGGCTTGCAGATCGTCGCGGACACGATATCCGCCGTCGACCTCACCGAACAGCGCAAGCGCGGCGCCGACGAGTATTCGATCGACGGCGAAGGAACGACGATCAACGGCCGCCGATTCGGTGCGTTGCTGCTCGCGCTTCGCGCACGCGACGGCGAACCGATGGTGCAATCGCTGATCGTGCCGGCCGTCGAATACCAGCCGGTCAAGCGTTACCGCCTCACGAGTTCGAAGATCGATTATTCGATCCGCTTCGGCAGACTGGTCGAGCAGCAGCCGGAGTGGATCTGGACGGCGATCGAGCCGTTGCAGCCGGGCTCGCGCGCCGTGATCCTGCCGCCTGCATCCGGCCCCGTGACGCAGTAGTTCGGAAAGTCGGAGATGATTCCGCGGAAATCGGGGTCAGAGATGTATTTCCCGCACCGATGCGCAAGGAATCCAGGATTGCGGGGAATACATCTCTGACCCCGATTTCCGCATCTCTGACCCCGATTTCCGGCCCCGATTTCGGTGCTGCGTATCACGACGAGTTGCGCGATACTCGGACGCATGAGCCCTGTCGACCGCCACGCGGAAATTCACGCCGCCCACCGCTGGGAAGTGCCGCCTGAATTCAATCTTGCGCACACCTGCTGCGGGAGGTGGGCGTCCGACCGCGCGCGCTTCGCGCTGTACTGGGAGGATGAAGACGGGTCGCGCGCCGCGCTCACCTTCTGGGATTTGCAGCAGCAGGCGAATCGGCTGGCGAATTCGCTCGTAAACGCCGGCATCCGGCGTGGCGACACGATCGCGCTGGTCCTCCCGCAGCGGCCGGAGACGATCGTCGCGCACCTTGCCGTACACCAGCTTGGCGCGATCGCTGTGCCGCTGTCGTTCCTGTTCGGTCCGGAGGCGCTCGAATACCGCCTGCAGAACAGCGCGGCGAAGATCGCATTCGTCGACCCGCAATCGCTGCCGAATCTGCTGCCGATCCGCGACCAGTGTCCCGCGCTCGCCCATGTCGTCGGCGTGGCCGGCGCCGACGCGCCCGGGATCGAGTCGTGGGAGTCATTGCAGTCCGCATCGCGGCACTTCACGCCTGTCGCGACGCGCGCGACCGATCCTGCGCTACTCATTTACACGAGCGGCACGACCGGACCGCCGAAAGGCGCGTTGATGCCGCATCAGTGTCTTCTCGGCAACCTGCCGGGATTCGTCCACTCGCACGACGGCTATCCGCAACCGGGCGATCTGTTCTGGTCGCCCGCCGATTGGGCGTGGACCGGCGGGCTCATGGATGCATTGCTGCCCGCGCTCTATTTCGGGCAGCCGATCGTCGGCTATCGCGGCCGCTTCGATCCCGAACGCGCGTTGCGATTGATCGAGCGCTACCAGATCCGCAACACCTTCCTGTTCCCGACGGCGCTCAAGCTGCTGATGAAGGCGTTTCCGCGCCCGCGCGATGCGTTCGACATCAACCTGCGCAGCATCATGAGCGCCGGCGAAGCGGTCGGCACGGCCGTATTCGAATGGGCGCGCGATGCGCTCGGCGTGACCATCAACGAAATGTTCGGCCAGACGGAGATGAACTACATCGTCGGCAATTCGCAGGCGCTGTGGCCGGCGAAACCGGGGTCGATGGGACGTCCCTATCCCGGTCATCGCATTGCCGTGATCGACGAAGACGGGAATGAGCGCCCGCGTGGCGAGCCCGGCGAAATCGCCGTCCATCGCCGCGCACCGGACGGTGCGCCCGATCCGGTGTTCTTCCTCGAGTATTTCGGCAATCCGGACGGCACGCGCAACAAGTTCAGCGGCGACTGGTGCCGCACCGGCGACATCGCCGTGGCCGACGACGACGGCTATCTGTGGTATCAGGGACGCGCCGACGACATGTTCAAGGCCGCCGGCTATCGCATCGGTCCCTCCGAAATCGAGAACTGCCTCGTCAGGCATCCGGCCGTCGCGAACGCCGCGGTCGTCCCGTCGCCGGACGAAATGCGCGGCAACGTCGTGAAAGCGTTCATCGTGCTCGCGCCCGGGCACGCCCCCTCGGCCGCGCTCGAAGCGGATCTCGCGCAGCATGTTCGCCAGCATCTGGCGCCGTACGAGTACCCCAAGGAAATCGAGTTCATCGATGCGCTGCCGATGACGACGACCGGCAAGGTACAGCGCAAGGTGCTGCGCGAGCGCGAGCTTGCACGCAAGCGCATCGCAAGCTGAACCTCAGCCGCTCTCCGGCGTGCCCCTATGCCCGCGCGAGTGGCGGACTGTTCGCGAAATAGCGGTGAATGCCGTCAGCGATCGACTCGGCGAATCGTTGCTGATGGCGCGGACTGCGCAGCTTCGACTCTTCGTCGGGATTGGAGATGAACGCCGTCTCGACGAGGATCGAGGGAATGTCCGGCGCCTTGAGGACGGCAAAGCCAGCCTGCTCGACGTTCGGCTTGTGGAGCGCATTGTGCGTGGCGATGCCTTCGAGCACCTGCCGGCCGACTTTGAGGCTGTCGCTGATCTGCGCGGTCTGCGACAAATCGAGCAACGTGCGCGCGAGCACCGGATCGTTGACATCGAGATTCACGCCGCCGATCAGGTCAGCCGCATTCTCGCGCTGCGCGAGCCACCGCGCTGCAGCGCTCGTTGCGCCGTGGTCGGAGAGTGCGAACACCGACGATCCGCGCGCGGACGGCTCGCGAAAAGCGTCGGCGTGGATCGACACGAAAAGGTCCGCCTGGACGCGCCTCGCTTTGCGCACGCGCTCGGCGAGCGGAACATAGAAGTCGTCGTTGCGTGTCAACATGACCTGCATGTCGGCATCGAGCGTTCGCTTCAACTTGCGCGATATCGCGAGGACGACATTTTTTTCGTACGTACCCCTGCGGCCGATGGCGCCGGGGTCCTCGCCTCCGTGGCCCGGATCGATCGCTACGGTGATGCGCCGGGTCGACGTCTTGCGCGCCGGAGTCTTCGTTGCATCACTGCGCGGTGCGCCCGGCTTGAACGGCGCAGTCGCCGGTGCGCTCTCGGTATCGATGTCGATGCGATCCCGGTCGAGCAGCGCCATCAGCGGATCGACCGCAGTCAGCGGATACAGGTCGATCACCAGCCGATGCCCATACTCGGATACCGGCGCCAGCGCGAAGATCTGTGGACGGATCTCGGCCTTCAGGTCCAGCACCACGCGCAGGAAACCCTGCGACGGATTCCCGATGCGTATCGCCGCGATGTACGGATCGGACGGTTGCACGCGCGCGGCAAGCTCGTCCAGTTCGCGCGACCGCTCGATTCGCGCGAGATCGAGCACGAGCCGATCCGGATCGCGCAGCACGACGAGCTGATGCTCGATCGGTGCAGCCGCTTCGAAAATCACGCGCGTATATTCCTGCGCCGGCCAGAGCCGCGCCGATGCGATCCGCGACGCATCCGCCCACGCTGAAGCGGTCACCCATTGGGCAGCGGGCAGCAACAGCCAGCGAAACGCACGGCGCCGTTCCAGGCAGACGCGGGTCAGTTCCGCCTGGGGCCGGTTTCGGTGAGCGCCTTCAGACATTGCTCACCGGCAGCGGTATGCGCGGTCGCGATGAGCTCGCGCCCCTCGTCTCGGGGAGCGTACGCCAGCGATAATGCGAGATCCGGCTCCGGCAGCATCGCGCCCACGCGTTCGGGCCATTCGACGATGCACGCGGCGTCGTCGCGGAAGTACTCCGACATGCCGGCAGAATCCCATTCATTGGGGCTTGCGAACCGATAGAAATCAAAGTGATAAAAGTATAAGCTCGAAACGGGATAATGTTCAACCAGCGTATAGGTCGGGCTCTTGACCGGGCCGGTAATGCCGCGCGCGCGCAACAACCCCCGCACCAGCGTCGTTTTGCCGGTTCCGAGGTCGCCTTGCAGCGTGACGATCATTCCGCCGTGAAGGCACGGGGCCAGGCGGGCGCCGCAGCGTTCGGTCGCAGCCGCGTCGGGAAGATGGAGTTTCAGCGGTGACACTCGAGCGCGATTGGGCGGCGCTCGCGTCGCGCATCCAGGCGTGGGGCCATGAGCTTGGTTTCGAGGCGGTCGGCGTCACCGACGTCGCCCTCGCCGCCGAGGAAGTGCACCTGCTGAATTGGCTGGACGCCGGGCGGCATGGCGAGATGGATTATATGGCGCGCCACGGCACCGCCCGCGCGCGACCGGCCGAGCTCGTGCCCGGCACCGTTCGCGTGATCAGCGCACGCCTCGATTACTGGCCGGCGAACGCGGAAGCGGCGCACGATGTCCTGCGTGACTCGCATCGCGCGTACGTGGCGCGCTACGCATTGGGCCGCGACTATCACAAGGTGCTGCGCAGCAAGCTCGCGCAACTCGCGCGACGCATCGGCGACGACGTCGGCCCGTTCGGATATCGCGTTTTCACCGACAGCGCGCCGGTGCTCGAAGTGGCGCTCGCGGCCAAGTCGGGCCTCGGCTGGCGCGGCAAGCACACGTTGCTGCTGACGCGCGACCGGGGATCGTACTTCTTCCTCGGCGAGATCTACACCGACCTGCCGCTGCCGATCACGCCGGCCGTTTCGGCCCATTGCGGGACGTGCACCGCATGCCTCGCCGCATGCCCGACCGGCGCCATCGTCGCGCCGTACGAGCTCGACGCGCGCCGCTGCATTTCGTACCTGACGATCGAGCTGAAGGGCAGCATTCCGGAGGAATTGCGGGCGTTGATCGGCAATCGCGTCTACGGCTGCGACGATTGCCAGCTCGTATGCCCGTGGAATCGCCATGCGGTTACGACAACCGAGAAGGATTTCGCCGAAGTGCGCAACGGTCTCGATGGCGAACAGCTGACGACGCTGTTCGAATGGAGTGAAGCGGAGTTCCTGCAGCGGACCGAAGGAAGTGCGATTCGCCGGATCGGCTACGAGCGGTGGTCGCGCAACATCGCGGTGGCGCTGGGGAACGCGGCGCCGGGCCCGTCGGTCGTCGCGGCGTTACGCAAGCGCGCCGACGATCCGTCGGCGCTCGTGCGCGAGCACGTTGCGTGGGCGATCAGGAGACAGGAATCGGAAGACAGAGGTCAGTTGATCCGCGATCCGCGACCCGCGATCGTGACCGGCGCCGTCGCGGCCCGGTTGGACGGGCGGGCTGCCCATCGATCGAGAAACGCGAGAAAGCGTCCCTTGTCGTAGCTCTTGCCCGCCTCGAGCGCGCTCGTGACCTGCGAATGCACGAGCGCGCCGTCGGCATCGAGCACGAACAGATGCGGATAGCCGGCGACCTTGGGCCAGCGCGACAACACCGCCTCGTTGGGGTTCTGCTTCGAGAAGTTCACCTTCAGCCAGACGTAGTGCGCATCGATCGCGGACCGCACGTCGGCATTCGCCGCGATGAAGCGGTCCATGATGTGGCACCACGCGCACCATTCGCCGCCGACGTCGACGATCACGCGCTTGCCTTGCGACTTCGCGAGCGCGACCGCCTGCGCGACGTCGGCCGCCGCATCACGCGCCGGATCGAATTTCGCCGGCAGGTCTGCGGCGAAGACGCCGCTCGCCAGCGCCAGCAACGCGAACATGGCGAAGCCTTTTCGGATGGTATGGAGGGTCATCACCGATGCGCACACGTATGTACTGGTTCCCATTCCCGGACGTCACCGCACCAGCTGATTCATCGTGACGATCGGCAGCATGACCGCCAGCACGAGCACCAGCACGATGGCACCCATGACGACGATCAGCGTCGGCTGGATCAGCGCCGCAATCCAGGCAAGCCGCCGTTCGGCTTCCCGCGTCAGTTCCTCGGCGGCGCGCTCGAGCATCGGCGCGAGTGCGCCGCTCTGCTCGCCGTTGGCGATCAGATGAATGAGAACCGGCGGAAACGCCCTTTGTTCCTTCAGCGCCCGCGATAGCGAAACGCCTTCGCGGACCAGCGCGCACGCCGTGCGCGCGGCGCGCGCGAGCGGAATCATGCGGATCACCTCGGTGGCCGCATCGAGCGAGCGCAGGAGCGGCGCGCCGCTGCCGACGAGAATCGCCAGGGTGCTCGCGTAGCGCGCCGTGTCGAGGCTCGCCGCGAGACGTCCGGCGCCCGGAATCCGCAGCAGCGCAGCATGGATCCGCGCCCGTGTCCGTTCCCGCTTCCAGGCGAATGCGAACGCGATTGCGGCGATGACGAGCGCCATGAGCCACAGCCATCCGGTGGCGCGAAAAAACGCGCTGGTCGCGATCAGCGCCTGCGTGAGCAACGGGAGCGTTTGCCGGCTCTGCTGGTAGACGGAAACGACTTGCGGGACGACGTAAGTGACGAGCACCGCGATCACGCCGAACGCAATGAGCGTCACCAGCGCCGGATAGATCAGCGCGACGGTGAATTTCTGCCGCAACGCGAGTCGCGCGTCCAGGTAATCGGCAAGCCGCGCGAGCACTTCCGGCAGCCGGCCGGTTTCGGTGCCTGCGCCGATCAGCCCGCGATACAGCGGCGAGAAGGTCCGGGGAAAGCGCGACAGCGCCGCCGGCAGCGACTCGCCGGCCATCACGTGCGAACGGATCGCGCTGACGACCTTGGCGACGCGCGCATCGTCGCTCTGCTCGGACACGGCGACGAGCGCCTGGTCGAGCGGCATCCCGGACTGAACGAGCGACGCGAGCTGCCGCGTGAAAAGCGCCAGCGCCGCGGACGGCAAGCGCGTGCGCTGAAACGGATCGCGATCGGGTGCGGGATCGACCGCGGTCGGCGTGAGCCCGTCGGCGCGCAGCCGGTCGCGCACTGCGCGCGGATTGTCGGCATCGAGCAGCCCCTGGCGCAGCCGGCCTTGCCCATCGACCGCTTCGAACCGGAAAGCGCCCATCACTCTCCGTTCATTGCTCGCGCGTCACGCGCGTCAGTTCGGCGAGCGACGTGCTGCCGTCGGCGATCCAGCGCGCGCCGTCGCGCCGCAGCCGCTGCATGCCGGCGCGCAACGCAGCGTCGCGCAGCGCCATCTCGCCCGCGCCGTCGTGAATCAGTCGGCGCAGCGTTTCGTCGATCCGCAGCAATTCATAGACGCCGGTGCGGCCGCTGAATCCCGACTGGTTGCATTGCGCGCATCCGGGCGCGCTCCACAGCGGCTGCGCCGCGGGCAAACCGAGGTCTTCGAGCAAGCGGCGCTCGCCCTCGCTTGGCTGCGCGGCGGCGCGACACTGCGGACACAGCGTTCGCACCAGCCGCTGCGCCAGCACGCCCAGCAGGCTCGATGCCAGCAGGTAGGGCTCGACCCCCATGTCGGCGAGCCGCGTGATCGCGCTCGCCGCATCGTTGGTGTGCAGCGTCGCGAGCACCAGGTGGCCGGTCAGCGACGCCTGCACGGCGATCTGCGCCGTCTCGAGATCGCGAATCTCGCCGATCATGATGACGTCGGGATCCTGCCGCAGGATCGAGCGCAGCGCGCGAGAGAACGTGAGCTCGATCCGCGCGTTCACCTGCGTTTGCGCAACACCGTCGAGCGCGTACTCGATCGGGTCTTCGACCGTCATCATGTTCGCCGTGCCGCGCGGCAGGCGCGACAGCGCCGCGTAGAGCGTCGTCGTCTTGCCCGAGCCGGTAGGACCCGTGACGAGCAGGATGCCGTGCGGTTGACGAATCAGGTGATCGACCGCATCGAGCGTGCTGCGGCTCATGCCGAGCGTCGTCAGGTCGAGCCGCGCCGCTTCCTGGTCGAGCAAGCGCAGCACGACGCGCTCGCCCGCGCCGGTCGGCAACGTCGAGACGCGAACGTCGACTTGCCGGTCGCCGAGCTTCAGCGCAATGCGCCCGTCCTGCGGCAATCGCTTCTCCGCAATGTCGAGCGCCGCCATGATCTTGAGCCGCGACACCAGCGCACCGTGCAATGCGCGCGGCGGCTCGACGACGTCGCGCAGCATGCCGTCGACGCGAAAGCGCACGACGGCGCGCGCCTCGTAAGGCTCGAAATGCAGGTCGGACGCGCGCTCGCGCAGCGCCTGCAGCAGGAGCGCGTTGATCATGCGGATCACCGGCGCCTGCGCGCTGCCGTCGAGCAAATCCTCGGTCGTCGGCAAGTCCTGCATCAGCCGCGCGAGATCGGCCTCGTTCGTCGCGAGGCCTTCGCTCATCGCGAGCGCCGCGCCGGCCTGGTTGTAGACGCGGGACATTTCCGCGGCGAAGGTATCCGCCTCGACCGCGCGCGTGAGAAGCGGCCGATTCAGCACGCGTCGCAGTTCCGCGATGCCCTCGATCGTGGCGTCGGGACGCATCAGCACGACGACCGCATCACCTTCGGTGCGCCACGCGAGCACGCCGTGGGTGCGCGAGAACGCGTACGGAATGCGCGCGCTCGGCGCGCCGTCAGCGGGTGTGGCGCTCGGGCTGGCCAATCGGTGCTGCCTGCGGTGTGCCGGGCAACGTGCCCTGCGGCGGCAACTCGGGCGTGGTCGGGTCCTTCCAGAACCACCGCTCTGCCGGCGCGGCGTTGAGCTGCTCGCCGCGCAGGTAATCGTAGCGTTCCGACGTGATCTCGCGTCCCGCGTTCGTGCTGCGCACGATCGTCGGCTTGAGGAAGATCATCAGGTTCGTTTTCTGGCGCGACCGCGTGTCATAGCGGAACAGCGACCCGAACACCGGAACGTCGCCCGCATACGGAAGCTTCTCGGTCCCATCGGTGAAGGTGTCCTGGATCAGCCCGCCAAGCACGACGATCTGCTGGTCGTCGATGACGACCGACGATTCGAGCGCGCGCTTCGACAGGATCGGTCCGGCCAACGAGTTGTCTTGCACGCGCGACACTTCCTGGTAGATGCCGAGCCGCACCGTCCCGCCCTCGGTGATCTGCGGCCGCACGCGCAGCACGAGGCCGACGTCGCGGCGCTCGATCGTCTGGAACGGCTGCACCGTCGACGTCGATCCGGTCGTCGCATATTGTCCGGTGATGAACGGCACGTTCTGGCCGACGATGATCCGCGCTTCCTCGTTGTCGAGCGTCAGCAGCGTCGGCGTCGACAGGATGTTCGCCTTGGCGTCGTTTTCGAGCGAGCGCACGAGCAACCCGAGATTGCTGATGATGCCGAGGCCCGGAATGTTGATCGTGCCGTTGATGATGCCCAGGTTGAGGCCCTGCCCCAGCGTGCCGAGATTCACCGACGCGTCGACGATGTTGTTGCCGCTGCCGCGCGCGCCGAAATTGGTGCCGCCGAAGCCCTGCACGCCGGTCCGGTCGCGGGCAGCACCCGAGAGCACCTGCCACTGGATGCCGAACTCGGCCGCCTTGTCCGCCGACACCTCGACAATCAGCGCTTCGACGAACACCTGCGCGCGCCGCGTGTCGAGCCGCTCGATGACCGCGCGGAGGTTGTTGTAGACGGGCTCGGGCGCCATGATGATCAGCGCGTTGTTCGTCGGATCCGCCTGGATCATCGCACCGCCGGCGGCGAAGGCGGTCGGCGGACCCGTTGCGCCGCTCGTTGTCAACGGACTCGTCGCCGCCGCGGATGCCGGGAAGCCGGTCGCTGCCGCGCCTGCGTACGGCAATGCGGCAGGCATCGCCGCGATCGCGCCCGCTGCAGCGCCGGGCGTTGCACCACCCGGCCCGAACGTTCGCCGCCGTACAGGCCGCGCAGCGTCTCGGCGACATGCGCCGCCTCGGCATTCTTCAGGTAGACGATGAACACGTTGCCACCGGTGCGCGCGGGCGTGTCGAGCTGCTCGATCAATTGCCGGACGCGCGCGCTCCGCGCGGGATTGTCGGCGCGAATCAGGATGCTGTTCGAGCGCGGATCGGCGATGAGCGCAACCCGCTGCTGCGCTTCGACGGGCGCGCCGGGCTGGCCGGCGTTTTCGGTCAGCAGCCGGTTGACCAATGCCACCACATCGAGTGCGGATGCGTTCTTCACCGCCACGAGCATCGGCTCTCCCGCCGGCGGTTGATCGAGCGACGCGATGATGCGGTCGATGCGCTTCAGGTTGTCCGCGTAGTCGGTAATGATGATCGCGTTGTTCGGAATGTATGCGGCGATCGTGTTGTTCGGCGAGATGAGCGGCCGCAGCACGGTGACGAGTTGCGCGGCCGATTCGTGCCGCAGCGGGATCACCTGCGTGACGATGCGGTCGCCGCTCGCGGTGATCGTGGCGCGCTGCACCGGTCCCGCCTGCGTCTTGGCGTCCGCTTCCGGAACGATCTTCACGATCCCGTCGCTTTCGACGGCGGCGAAGCCCTGCATGCGCAACGCGGAAAGCAGCGTCGGGTACACGAGGGCCTTCGGCACCGGTCGCGCCGACACGATGTTCACGATGCCCTTGACCCGCGGATCGACCAGGAAGTTGCGCCCGGTGATTTCGCCGACGGCCTTCACCACCGCGTCGATGTCCGCATTGACGAAATTCAGCGTGACCGTATCCGCATCCTGGGCCCACGCCGGGCGTCCGATCAGCACGCAGGCGACGACGAGCAGCGCGTGAAGCGAGGCGCGCCAGCGATGCAGAATCAAGCAGGTTGCGCAGAGGCCTGCATCAGCCGGGCGTGGCGGACGCATGAAGGATGAAACGACGGCCATCGACGGGAAAGTGCGGCGCTCCGGTGGTCCAGTATCTACGTCGGCGGGGGTGGGCGCCGCGAAGCGGAATCGGCGGCGATGATAGCATGGGGTGTCGTGCATTTCCCGTCCGTCAACGGGCGGTGACCGGGCCGATCGGCCCTGAATCCGGCGGCGCCTCACGCCGCATCCAACCCTCAAGCAACCCGAGGGAGATTCCATGCAGTATTCGCGCAGTTCAACGTTCCGCGCGCCCGCGCGGCGACTGGTTCTCGGTGCGGCGTTCGCGCTGGCTGGGCGTCGCGCTCATTCCGCACACGGCGCGTGCTGGCGCCGCATGTCCCGCTGCATCGCGCAGGCGGCCGCTGCGACGCCGGCGCCGCCGCGCGCATCGGCGCACGGCTGGCACGCGGCGCAGCGCCGCGCCAAGGTCGACGCCGCCGGCGTCCGCGCCCGGCGACGCGCCGGCGTCCGACGCCGGAGCAGCCGACGGACGAACCGGCGACGACCGCCAAGGCGTCGAGCGGCGGCGTCGGCAACCACGGAATCGTCATTCAAAAGGGCAGCAAGCGCATCCGCGTGGAGGGCCTGCGACATGATCGCGAATACGACTCGTTCGAGCAGTTCGTGCAGGATGCGCCGTGGCTCGCCGGGCTGGTGTTCGTGACGGTGCTGCTGGTGTTCCTCATCCCGCTGCTGATCATCGTGTTGCTGATCTGGTACAAGATACGCAAGAACCGCATGGCGAACGAGACGATGCTGAAGCTCGCCGAACGCGGGGTCGTGCCGCCGGCCGCGGCCATGGACGCCGTCGCGTCGGGAAACGCCGCTTCGGTCGCGGCGGCTGCCGCATCCGCCAGTGCGCCGGCCTACGAGCATGCGCGGTCGCTGCATCGCCGCACCGTCTGGTCCGACCTGCGCAAGGGCGTCATCCTGACCGGCGTCGGGGTCGGCCTCAGCGCGTTTTCGATGTTCGACGACGGCACGGCGAACAGCGTCGGTCTCGTGGCGCTGTTCGTCGGCCTCGGCTATTGCCTGCTGTGGTTCTTCGAGGATCGGACGGCCGAGCCGCGGCGCGGGCGGTCAGGCACGCCGCCGCCCGGGAGCGCGTGATGCCACGCAGGTTGGAAACGGCACATCACGATGGTCACGATGCATGAACCGGTCGGCGATCACGCGCACCGCGGGTTGCGCGGAAGCGGCGCGTTTGGTTTCCAGGCGACAGGCGGCATGATCGATGGCTGCGAAGGCAGCTCCCCCGGACGTCACCGACGCCCAGCTGATCGCCCGCTGCATCGTCGGCGACGACCGGCATGCGTTCGCCGAATTGGTGAAGCGCCATCAATCGGCGGTGCGAGCATGCCTGCGCAAGCTGACCACCGGCAATCATGGGCTTGCCGACGACCTTGCGCAGGACACGTTCGTGCTGGCCTGGCGCAATCTCGAAGTCGTTTCGGCAGGAAGCCCGGTTCTCGACGTGGCTCTATCGCATCGCGACGAACTGCTGGCTTGCGCATGCGCGGAAGCGCCAGGAGGAACTGCTCGGGGACCGCGATGATTCGGTGGCCGACGACGATGGCGACACGGCGGGTGCCAGCGAGTCATGGGGCGCCGATCACGCAGCCGGCAACGACGATGAAAATCGATCTCGAGCGTGCGATGGCGCTGCTCTCGGACGCCGAGCGGGCGGCGATCGTGCAGTGCTACCATAACGATCTGTCGCACGAGGAAGCCGCTTACGTGCTCGGCTGCCCCGTCGGCACGGTCAAGACGCATGTGTTGCGCGGCAAGCGAAAACTCGCGCGCGCACTTGCCGCCTGGGCGCCTTCGCAATCGGCGGGAACGCAATGATCGAATCGCCAAAACCCGACGCAGCGCAACCTGACGATTCGCCGCTCGTCTGGGTGGACCGGATCCTCGCGCACGATGCCGACGCGCTCGCCGGCGATTACATCGCGGACGAAGGATTCACGGCGCGGGTGATGCAGATGTTGCCGCTCGCCGGCGCGCTGCCGGCATGGCGTCGTCCGGCGGTCGCCGCGCTGTGGGTTATCGCCGCGATGCTGCTCGCCGTGGCGCTTCCCGGCGTAGCCGTCGATGTCGCCCGAGCCGTGTACAGGCTCTTCGCGGCAAGCCCGTTCTCGCTGTCCACCGTCGGCTTCATGGTCGTTGCCGGTCTTGGCGTCGCGACGTCGGACCGCTGCCGCCGTCGGCGCTCCGGCGGCGATTTCAGCGCGCTACTCATCTTTGAGCGTGAAGTTGATCTCGACCGAGGCCTGATACTTCGCGCCTTCCGCGACGCATTTCCAGTCGGCGAGCGTATCGCGGACCACGCGGTCGAACACGCGCGGCGGGTCTGACGACGCGATCCGGACCTCCGACACGTTGCCCTTTTCATCGATCGTCAGGACCGCATTGACGCGGCCCTTCTCGACCCGCGCGCGAATCGCCTCGCGCGGGAACGACGGCGCGTCCTTCTTGGTGCACGAAACACCCTGGCGGATCGCGGGCTTCGGCGCGGGCGGTGCAGGCGGCGCGACGACGACCGGAGGCGCGATGACGACGGGTTCCGGCGGCGGCGCCGGCGCGACGTTTGCGATCACCGGCTCCGCCGGCGGCGGCGTCGGCACGGGAATCTCCGGCGGCGGAACGTATGGCTGCTCGATGACCGGCTTCGGCGGCTCGATGAGCTTCTTCGGCGGCGGCGGCGGCGGCGGGGGCGGCGGGGGAGGCGGCTTGATCTCCTCGATGATCGTCGCGAGCATCGGCTTCTTGACCACCTCGACCACCTTCTTGCCGAGTCCGCTCATCAGCGCCCAGATGACCAGCGCATGGACGAGGATGACGAACGCGATCCCGACGAGATGCCGGGTCGGGTCGCGTTGCTGTCGTGCGAAATCCATTCCGTGTCGACTCCTGTTGCGCTTGGGCCGCGGCCCGTGCGGACGGCTACTCGACGAACTGTTCGCTGCCGACGATGCCGATCTTGGTCAGCCCAAGCCGTTGCGCAGACGCCATGACGCTTGCGACGACCGCATACCTGGCCGACTTGTCCGGGCGCAGGTGTACCTCGGGCTGTACGGACTGTTGCGCGGACGCGGTCATCTTCGCTTCCAGCGTAGGACGATCGGGCAACACTTCGCCGTTCCAGTAGACGCGGCTTTCCTCGTCGATGTCGAGCTTCACGACCTCGGGCAGCACCAGCGGCGGGGGCGGATTCCCGGTCGGCATGTTGAGATTGACCGAGTGCAACTGGATGGGG
>CAVYIC010000011.1:0-824454 GCA_963768545.1 uncultured Pseudomonadota bacterium
AGTGCTTCGTACTTGTGTCTGGCTGTCCGCGATGGGCCCAAAAGTGGTCTGTCGCGCCGCCCGCCCAGCGGCCCGCGCGAAGGCATCGGACGGGTCGCCATTCCACGGAGGTCACGCCCGGTTGCGCAAGCGGAACGCGGCGCGCAGGATGCGTTTCCCGGCGCGTGAATTCCGCTCTCATCACTATGCCCTCGACAGTTCATAGGGCCTCACGGTTGCCCACGGGCAACGTCACCTTCCTGTTCACGGACATCGAGGGCAGCACCACCTTGTGGGAGCAGCATCCCGACGCGATGCACGTCGCGCTGGCCCGCCACGACACGCTGTTGCGTCACGCGATCGAGTCATCCGGCGGGTGCATCGTCAAGACCACGGGCGATGGTGTGCTCGCGGTCTTCGCCGCGGCGTCTGATGCGCTGGCAGCGTGCCTGGCCGCACAGCGCGCCTTGCAAGCGCCGAAGCTGACGCCACAAGTCCTGCGCCGGCCGCGTCTGAAGCCCGCATTGCCGCTCGCGCTCAAGCGTACGCATGGGCCTGCACACCGGCGTCGCGGAGCTTCGGGACGGCGACTATTTCGGCGCGTCGTTGAATCGCGCGGCGCGGATCATGTCCGCCGCGCATGGCGGACAGGTCCTGCTCTCTACCGCCACGGCGGAACTGTTGCGCAGACATTGCCGGAAGGCGTCACCCTGCGCGAGATGGGCGAGCATCGATTGAAGGGCTTGCTCAATTCCGAGCGCCTGCTGCAGGTCGTCGCGTCGGACTTGCGGGCTGATTTCCCGCCGCTGGCGACACTCACGGGGACACAGTCTGCCAGCCGAGCGCGACACCTTCGTCGGGCGCGCCGAGGCGTTGGCCGGGCTGTCCCAGCGCTCGAGTCGGGCGCGCGCCTCGTGTCGGTGCTCGGCCTCGGCGGCACCGGCAAGACGCGCCTGGTGACGCGCTACGGCCGGAGCTGGCTCGGCGAGTTTCCCGGGCGGCGTCTGGTTCTGCGATCTGTCGCACGCGCGCAGCCTCGACGGCGTCGTGAGCGCGGTGGCGCAGGGCTCGACGTTCCGCTCGGCAAGGACGATCCGGTGGTGCAGCTCGGCCATGCCATCGCCGGGCGCGGCCGGTGCCTGGTGATCCTCGACAACTTCGAGCAGGTGGCGCGGCATGCGCGAGGCGACGCTGGGCCGATGGCTGGACCGCGCGAGCGAGGCCCGGTTCGTGGTGACAACGCGCGAGGTGCTGGGGCTTCCCGGAGAAGAGGTTCTGGCGCTGGCACCGCTGCCGCCGGCCGACGCGGTCGCGTTGTTCGTGCGCGTGCCGAAGCCGCGAGACCCGATTTCGAGCCGAGCGTCGAGGACCAGTCGGCCATCGCCCCGCTGGTGGAGCTGCTCGACGGCTTGCCGCTGGCCATCGAGCTCGCCGCGGCGCGCGTGCGTGTGATGCCACCGCGGCCGCTGCTCCCGCGGATGAGCGAGCGATTCAAGCTGCTCGTCGTCGACGGGCGGCCGCCTCGATCGGCAAGCGACACTGCGCGCGGCGTTCGATTGGTCGTGGGACCTGCTGTCGTTGCCCGAGAAAGCCGCGCTGGCGCAACTATCGGTGTTCGAAGGCGGCTTCACCCTCGAGGCGGCCGAGGCGGTGATCGACCTCACGGCGTTCGAGAACGCGCCGTGGCCCGTGGACGCGGTTCACGCGCTGGTCGACAAATCGTTCGTGCGGCCGGTGGCGACGACCGTTTCGACCTGCTCGTCAGCGTGCAGGATTATGCCGCGGAGCATTTGCGACCGAGGCGACGCTATGTCGGCAGCGGTCCGGTGGCGATGCTCGCGGCCGAAATGCGACACTGCGCGACTTCGCGGGCATGGCGAGACGGGGGCCGTCGCCAATGGCTGTGCGGACCTGGACAATCTCGTCGCCGCGTGTCGCCGCGCCGTGGCGCGAGGCGATGCGACTATGGCCGTGCGGCGCGCTCGAGGGTGCGTGGGCAGGGTTGAGATTGCGCGGGCCTTTCGGGGCCGGGGTCGAACTCGCGATCGGTGGTGCGGGCCATGCCGGACTCGAGCGGCGGCGCGGCGGCCAGGGTGGATTCGTTGCTGGCACGGCACTGGAGCTTTGCGGAAGGGTCTGAGGCCGCGTGCGGTTCGAAGGTCGCTGGCGTGCGCCCGCGAGGGGGGACCGCCGCTGCGAGTGCCGTGCGCTGAGTCCGCCTCGGCTTCCTGGACTATCTAGCAGGGCCGGCTGGAATCGGCCCGCGCGCATACGTCGAGACCGCGCTGTCCTCGCGTGCGAATTGAACGATCTGGACGACCCCAGAGCGGCGCCACACAACCAACCTCGGTAATTTCGAGACATTCCTTCGCCGGCGGGACAGTCGCTCGGCGTATTACGAGCGCGCACTGGCCTTGGCGCGGGAGGCCGGGGACCCGCACCGCGAGAGCGCCTTACTCGTCAATTTTGGCAATGACATATGTCGAGATGGGGACATCGACAAACCCGTGTGAATGAGTGAAGCCGCGCTTGCCGTAGCACGCAAGTTGGCAAAGGCGGATCGAAGGGAACACGCTGTGCAACCTCGGACTGCTGAACTCAGGTGCAGCGCAGGTTTGAGTGAGGCCCTCGACCACCTCGAGGCGGCGCTGGCCGTGGCCCGGGACATGGGCCACGCCCACCTGGAGTGCATCGTGCTCTGCAACCTCGGAATCGTTTACGACAGCCTTGCTCGATTCGACGAGGCCCGGAATTACTTCGAGGCGGCGCTCTCCGTTGCCCGCGCAATTGGGAGATCCAACGCAGGGAAGGTCAGGTTCTGAGCTACTTCGGCCTATTGCACGCACATCGAGCCGAATTCGATGACGCACGCCATTGCCTTGATGCCAGCGAGGCACTATTGCAAGTAGTCTCCGACCGGACGAGTCTTGGTATCCTGTTCTGCGGCCGAGCCGAGACTGAACATCTTGCGGTGTGCCCCCGATGCCGCGAGAACCGCCCTTCGGGGCGGCGGATGTCATCGCCACTGAGGTCAGGGCGGGGCCAGATTCTGAACTCGGGCTCGCACTCGCTCGTGTCAGGGACCTCCTCTTTCTGGGGCAACGCTAGCAGTAGCAGACCGATCGCGAGGTCGCATTGAACGCGCAGCAGCACCATGCTGAGGCGCCGGCTCCAACCATGCGCGCGAGCCCCAATTCATCCTTTTCGCTGAGTGACCGCTTTCCGCGCAGGCGACCGGCGGCTTCGGGTCCGAGTGCGGCCGTTAGCGCGGTGCGCACTGCACCTATCAAGGGCAGCCCCGCCCGAACAAAAGAGGGGTTCGCGACCCGCCAGCGGCCGGCGTCAATTCAGCCGCGGGCACGGACCGTTCGCGCCTGTCGAATCCTGACTCTCGGCACCAAGCCCCCGGTTGTTGTACACTGCGCTTCGTGTGTCTCCGAACCTCTTCGCACCTCAATACGAAGAGCTCAGCACCACGACCGAATACTTACGTACGACGTACCGAGCACCAAGAGCCTCGCTCCCGCCTAGTTCTTGGCACTCAGAGCCGCGTACGAAGTACGACGTCCTCGCTCCGAGAACCGGTATGAGTGGGACCGCAGACTAGGCCGTACGAGGCGCTGGGTGCCGAGTGCTTCGAGGGTGGTACTACGCGCGCTCATGGTGTCCTTGCGCAAAGCACTTAGAATGTCGTACGGGGCACGTAACTGGCGTTCGGCATTTCTGGATACCGCACGACCGCTACGCGGCGTCCAAGGGCGATTAACGCTTCCTGGCGGTAGCGCATATGCAAATCCACGCCGTTCGCCCGGTTTCATTTCACGGGTGGGACGCACAGGTCCATTCCGTCCAGTCAGTCCAATCTAAAATGGAACTCATGGACAAGCAATTCGACACCACCCCTCAACGTGAGAGAAGCAAGCCTCCATTATTCAACTCGGTCGTGCTCCCGGACACCTTGGACCGACTGGACTAGCGATCGCGGTCACCGACCGCAACCGCCATCGGCGGTCCGTTACTCAATCGGCCAGTCGATGAGACCTTCGGCGCCCATCGACTTTTCAAATGCCTTGCGCATTGTGTCGACTTCCGGGAAGTCAATGCATCTTTGACGTGACTTCCCGTCATCCGCAGTGGGTCGACGATCCGTGAGTCCGGGTATCAGCTTTTTAAGCTTCCTGAAGAAGAGTGAGCTGGGATCGGGGTATCGCTCTTTCTGCCGTTCGCACCAATTATGGTATGCGCTATGTACCATGAATTTTGGTTGGCCCAGATGCCACACATCTTCTTCAGTCACAGCGCCACCGACGCTGGTGATAACCTGCCCATGCAAGCGCCGATCCTGCAAGCATTCATAGATCCAGCGCGTTACGGTATCGGCGCTTCGAAGTTTCATGTCCACGCCGAATGGCGAGCGTGGCTTGTCGCGAGGATGGAAATCCCGAATATCTTCCTGCAGCAAGTCATGCATCAATGCCTCAAGTCCCCCGCCGTCCATCTGCTTGCGGATCGCAGCGAAATAGGGTTTGTCTTGCTTACGAAATTCTGACAGGTCAAGCACCAGGTACCGGCGGTCGTCGAGATCAATCGGCACAGCCCAGTCCTCGTTCGAACTGACGATCGTTCGCATGCAATTCCGGACGTGGAAACGATCGATTCCTTTCTGTTCGATACCGATCGTTGGATCGGTGATCATCGACTTGAGCTTGCCAGCCTCGCTCTTGTCGCCCCCCCAATACGCCTCATTCGCGTGCAGCAATACACACTGCATCAGATGCGCGTTGAATCTCCCGGTGCAGCTCTGTTCCATTGCACTCACTTCCTTGAAGTACGTGCCCACCAGTCTTCCGAGGGTTTCAACGAACAGTGTCCTTTTCCGGTACCTTGCCCTCCCCGCAATACGAGGGCAACCTCCGGACGTTCGCCGGGTCGCTGAATGAGATGCGCCATGTAGCGCCGCAGGTACTGAAAGAGATCCTTCTTGCCGGTACAAATGATGTCTAGAACGAACTTCCAAAAGAACCCGCACTCTCCAGCACGCGGAAGTATTGGCGCGACCTTGCCAGCAGGTTGTATTCGCCTTCTTTGTAACCCCCCGGGTTGAAATCGATCGAGTTGAACTCACGGCGGCCGCGGTGGCGTAGCCACCAATTTGACGGCTCCGTTTTTTTGCCGCCAGGAACCCTCCAGTTCCTTACAGCCAAGCCGAAGTCTGTCTGCGTGAGCAGCGAGACGCGCTCAACATGCCCCGAATCATCGCGGTGCTCCTCGAGTATCCGCATGCCATTGCCAGTCCGCACCAGAGCGTACTTCTGGTTGAACTGCGTCAGAGACGCTTTCCGTCGGTCCGGATCGTCGTTTGCAGCGCGGTGACCGTCATCGCACCCGGCGCCGCCTACAAGCGCCGTCGCGATGGTCTTCTCGCCGTAGGTCTTCTTTCCACGTTGCTCGTCCCATTTGTGGCGGTAGAGGCCGGATCGACGAAAAAGCCGATCATCTGCTGCACGTTGTCACAGCAGTGCACCGCCAGAAGTGCGCACAGCGCGAGATCAGCCTCACTCTGAGAGGGGTAGGCGGGAGGCCCCCACACCCCATCGAAGAGAGCCTCGAACTTGGACGCACGATCCGATCGGCGGATGGCAATTAAGACCTGATCATCGGCCTTATCCGAGGCTCCGCGCTTCGCCGCATTCTCATTTTGTGAGTCGCCGGCAGGCGCGAGCAGTGGTCGACTGAGTCTGATCGACCACGGGCCCCACGCGGTTTGGATAGCGTGGAACACGCTGGTGCGCGCAACTAATCAAAGGAACAGGCGCGCGTTCATATTCTCAACCACGGCCCGCAGGTGCGTCTCGGCGAAGTGCGATATCGCTTCGTCATAGCTGCTGATTTGTGACCAAGCAACGCCCCAATCTCTGAGAGTGATGCCCCTCCCTTGGCGAGAAACGACGCTGCCGTGTGTCGCAGATCGTGAAAACGAACGTCCGCGAGGCTCGTCGCATTGAGAGCGGCGTACCACGGCTTACGGATGTCGAACGGCGTCGCACCGGTCTAGCCCGCGAAAATCAGATCGCGATCGCCCGTTCGGTCTGCACGCGACGTCCATCGCCTCACGCGCGCGGCCCGCGAGTGGCACGCCCGGCGCTCACCGTTCTTGGTGTCATATAGATAGATGACACCCCGCTGTACTCCAGCTGGTTGAAGCGCAGCGAGAGGATTTCGTTACGTCGCATGCCCGTTGAGATGGCTAGTAGCACTACGTCGTGAAGACTCGGATTGCATGACGCCTTGCACGCGACCAGCAGGCGCGCGCAATCGTCCTCGGAGAGGAAGCGATCACGTCCCCGCGGCTCCTTGAGTTTGCGTAGCCTGTGTGCGGTATTGGTTTCAAGCCACTCCCATTCCCGTACAGCGATACTGAGAACGTGGGACAGCGCCGCCATATATCGGTTGGCCGTGGCGGGCCCCCGCGCGCGCTTGTTGCAACTCGGCTGCTTGAGCAATTTTCCGCGAGCGACCGAGATAACTCCGGCCGTGACGTCCGCGAGGAAGAGGTGGCCGAGCTCCCCGCGCCACCAGGCGAGCTGGCGCCGCTTGGAACTTGGCCGTTCTCGGTTTGCGGGGAAGTACCTCGCTGACGTAGCGATCGACCGCGTTCGCGAAGTGCGCCGTTTGGACGCGGGCTCCTGAAGTAGCGATCTTCACGGATGGCAACTTCCGTCGCATGGCCCCACTTGGCGGCATCAGTCTTGCGGGAAAAGCTGGCGGAAACTTGACGCGCGCCCTTGATGCGGACCTTCGCGCGATAGGTGACGGCGCCGTCGGGCGCAATTCGGCTTTCGATTGTTGGCATTGCAGTCGTCCTGGTGCGGTAGATCACACCCGGATCCGCGTGCGGGACCCGGAATCGGTTGCGCATCGGCCCCACCGTGGGCGTGCTGCGCGATCGATCTCAACGTGACTGCGTACCTTGGAGCACGGGCGGACAGTTACTTGGATTCACTGTCCCACCAGTGTCCCCGAACGGGGGATGACAACGGGAGGTTTTTGCTTCAACCCGCTAATTCAACGGTGAAATACTGGTGGCCAAGGGCGGAATTGAACCACCGACACAAGGATTTTCAGTCCTCTGCTCTACCAACTGAGCTACTTGGCCATTTGAACTGCAGCGGCCGAAGCTCCACTCACGCAAGCTCCGGCCGAGGCGGCAATTATATCAGCCACCCCCGCACAAGGACTATCCTGACGGGTTCGGATGGACCGCCGCGCGGCGCGAATCGCAGCGCGACGTTGGCGCGCCGCATTCGAAGACCAGGGATCATCACATCAATGCAGCGGTTGCTGCGGGAGAGATCATCATGGCGACTTACATCGTGCTGTCGAGTTTCACCGATCAGGGCGTTCGCACCGTCAAGGACACGACCAAACGGTCCGATGCCGTGCGCGAGATGGCCAAGAAGATGGACATCAACATCCGGGATCATCTATTGGACCGTAGGCAAGTACGATGTCGTCGTGGTATGCGAGGCGCCCGACGACGCGTCGATGACGGGCTTCAGCCTCGCGATCAGCTCGCAGGGCAACGTCCGGACCCAGACGATGCGTGCATTTTCGAAGGACGAGATGTCCCGCATCGTTGCCAAGCTGGGCTAGGCGATCGAGAGGTGTTGCGCACGACGGGGCGTCGAAATCGGCGCCCCGTTTCGTTTCGATATCCCCTGACCGGAGACGCTGCAGAGCCCGCGGACGCGAATCTTCCGTTCATTGCCCCGCGAAAAATGTCAGTCAGTTCCCGCAGCGTCTCCTCCGGCATCTCCTCCGCGAGGTAGTGTCCGCAGGGCAGTGAACGCCCGCGGACGTCGACCGCGACCGCTCGCCAGTCGTCCAGCGGCTTGAAGAAACGATGGACGATACCGCGTTCGCCCCATAGCACGAGCAGCGGACAGCCGACCTTCTCCGTCTCGCTCGCTGCATCGTGCTCGAGATCGATCGAAGCCGCCGCGCGATAGTCTTCGCAGGTCGCGTGGATCGTTGCCGGGTCTCTGAAGCAGCGCTCGTACTCGGCCATCGCACGAGCGTCGAAATGCGCGAGGCCCGGTGCCCCAGCCGCCGAGCTTGCGGTGCAGGTAGTACACCGGGATCGGCGCCGATCAGGCGCTCGGGCAGATCGTACGGCTGGATCAGGAAGAACCAGTGGTAGTAGGCGGTGGCGAACGCCTGGTCGGTGTTCGCGTACATCGTGCGGGTCGGCGAAATGTCGAGCACGGCCACCTGCGACACGGCGTCCGGATGGTCGAGACAAAGCCGGTGCGCGACACGGCCGCCTCGATCGTGACCGACCAACCGAAATCGCCGGTGCCCGAGATCGCGCATCAGCTCGACCATGTCCTTGGCCATCGCACGCTTCGAATACGCGGCGTGCGCTGGATCGGATGGGGGCTTGCCTGAATCGCCATAGCCGCGCAGATCGGCGCAGACGACCGTGTAGTGATGCGCGAGCGCCGGCGCGACGCGATGCCACATCACGTGCGTCTGCGGGTAGCCATGCAGCAGCAGGATTGGCGGACCGTCGCCGCCGACGACGCAACGGATGTCGGTCTCGCGTGGTACGGATCCGGTGCGCTCGTAAAGCCCGGAAAGAACACCGCGTCGCTCATCGCTTGCAACCTCGCCTGCTCAGGCGCCCGTTCGTCTCGAGCAACACGTCAAGCGTGCCGCAGCAGCGGAATGTCACGCAAGCATCGCACCGGATTGCGCTTCATCGATCCCGACGGAGCGTGCGGCCGACAGCAGGTCCGCGAACGTCTTGTCATCGACCGGAACGCCGTTGCGCAGTCGCTCGGCGCGTGTGCGTCGTTCGATATCCCCGGGCGCGAGCACCGGTTCACCCGGTCGCATCGGCGGCGACGCCTTGACCCAGTCGACGAAGCGGCGTGCCTCGGCCGTCACCCACCCGTCGGGCGCGTACACCGCCGGGGCGATGTAGATCGACAGCATGTTGTTGCGCAGGATCGGATCGTCGGGATCCGAGCTGCGGCCGGTGGAAACGGCGCCCGCCAGCAGGTCCGTGACGAGCGACAATCCCGAGCCCTTGTGCGCGCCGACAGTCAGCAACGCGCCGCCGTCGTAAAACGCCTTGGGATCGGTCGTCGGCGCACCGTCGCGGTCGATGATCCATCCTTCCGGAACCTGCTCGCCCTTGTTCATCGCGACCATCAGCTTGCCTTCCGCGACGGTCGATGTCGTCACGTCGAGAATGACCGGATCGCCGTCGTCGATCGGAATGCCGATCGATATCGGATTGGTCGACAGCCGGCGATCGCGACCGCCGAACGGGGCGACCCGCTGCGCACCCGACGTGTTCAGGAAATGCAGCGACACCTGGCCCGCGGCCGCTGCCATTTCCGTCCAGTCGCCGACACGGCCGAGGTGTCCGCAGTTGCGCAACCCGATCATCGCGATGCCGCTCTTCGCCGCCTTGGCAATACCCAGCCGCGTCGCGAATTCGCCGATCACCTGTCCGAAGCCGCGATTGCCATCGACGATGGCCAGCGTTTCGGTGTCGACGATCACCGAGGGCGGCTGATTGGGACGCAGCCACCCTTCGCGCACCCACTCGAGATACTTGCTCACGCGCAGCACGCCGTGGGAATCGTGGCCGACGCAGATTGGCGTCGACCAGCCGGCGCGCAATGGCGTCCGCCTCGTCCGGCCCGCATCCCGCGCCGCGCATGATCGCCGCCACGAGCGTTGACGAGCTTGGCCGATTCGAGTTTGCGCATGTCAGTGGATCTCCGGATCCGGCGTGCTCGCCGTGCCTTCGAGAAAATCGAAATCGCAACCGTCGTTGGCCTGCGTGACGTGGTTCTGATAGAGCGCGCCGAAGCCGCGGGCGAAATGTGTGCGGGGGCCGCTGCCAGGTTGCACGACGGCGCGCAAGCTCTGCATCGTCCACGTCGAGCTGCAGCCGCCGGCCCGCAACGTCGAGCGTGATCATGTCGCCGTCGCGCACCAGCGCGAGCGGCCCGCCGACGAACGATTCGGGTGCTACGTGCAGCACGCAGGCACCGTAGCTCGTGCCGCTCATTCGCGCGTCGGAGATGCGCACCATGTCGCGCACGCCCTGCTCCAGCAGTTTCTTCGGGATCGGCAACTGGCCCCATTCCGGCATGCCGGGTGCGCCGAGCGGGCCCGCATGCTGCAGCACGATGACCGAGTCGGCCGTCGCCGGAAGGGCCGGATCGTCGATGCGCGCCGCCATGTCGTTGTAGTCGGCGAACACGATGGCCGGCCCACGGTGCTGCAGCAGGTGCGCCTCCGCCGCGGCGGGCTTGATCACCGCTCCATCGGGCGCGAGATTGCCGCGCAATACCGCGAGGCTGCCCGACGCCACCAACGCGCGCTCGCGCGGAAGGATCACGTCGTCGTTGAACACTTCGGCGCCTTTGATTGCTTCACCAAGCGTGTTGCCGCCGATCGTTCGTGCGTCGAGCGCGAGCAGGTCGCCGATCGTCGACATCAACGCACGCAGGCCGCCCGCGTAGTAGAAGTCCTCCATCAGGAACTTGCCGGCGGGACGGATGTTCGCCAGCAGCGGCGTGCGGCGCGACAGCTCGTCGAAGCGGTCGATCGTCAACGGTATACCGCAGCGCCTTGCCATCGCGATCAGGTGCACGAGCGCGTTCGTCGATCCGCCCAATGCGAGAACGGTCGTGATGGCGTTGTCGAAACTCGCCGCGGTCAGGATGTCACGCGGCTTCAGGTCTTCCCAAACCATGTCGACGGCGCGCCGTCCGGTGTCGACGGCCATCCGCGCATGCCGCGAGTCGGCGGCGGGAATCGATGCGGCGCCCGACAACGTCATGCCCGAGCGCTTCGACCGCGGACGTCATCGTCGACGCGGTGCCCATCGTCATGCAATGGCCATAGCGAGCGGGCGATCCCGTTCTCGATTTCCTCCCACGCCGCCTCGGACAGGTTTCCTGCGCGCTTTTCCGCCCAGAATTTCCACACGTCGGATCCCGATCCCAGCGCCTGGCCGCGCCAGTCGCCGCGCAGCATCGGACCCGCGGGCAGGAATACCGCCGGCAGGTTCATGCTGATCGCGCCCATCAGCAAGCGCCGGGGTCGTCTTGTCGCACCCGCCCATGAGCACCGCGCCGTCCGCCGGGTACGAGCGCAACAGCTCCTCGGTCTCCATCGCCAGCAGGTTTCGATAGAGCATCGTCGTCGGCTTCTGGAACGGCTCGGACAGCGTGATCGCCGGCATTTCGACCGGAAACCCGCCCGCCTGCCAGACGCCCCGCTTCACTTCTTCGGCGCGCTGGCGAAAGTGCGCGTGGCACGGATTGATGTCGCTCCACGTGTTGATGATCGCGATAACGGGCTTGCCGATGTATTCGCTTCGCGAATAGCCCATTTGCGCGGTGCGCGAGCGGTGCGCGAACGAGCGCAGGTCGGAGACGCCATACCACCGGTGCGAGCGCAGCTCGTCCGCGCGCTTGCGACGGGTGGTCATGGGTGTACCCCCACGCTCGCGGCTCTCGCGGCTGCGCTGGCTCTCGCTCATGCGACAATCATCACAGGCGCACCTATTGCTTCGTTCGGTTTGCAGCGACCGCGATTTCGACGCGCGCATGGCGATTTCGACGGTAGCGAGGCGATGGACCTCGCAACGGCGGCGAACGGCACGGGAAATTCTCCTGGAAGATGATGCATTTTTTGCAAGTATAGCGTCGCGCGTCGTGCGCTTGATTTGACGAACGTCCGGCGTGCGCCGGATGTCGAATGCATTTTGGGAGGCTTTCATGGCCATGATCGCGGTCCTCCCCCGGCGCAGGCTGAAGCGCGCGCTGCAGATCGCAGCCGCGGCCGCGCTGACGTTGCTCGTTGCGTTTCCGGCCTACGCGGCCGATGCGGCGGATCCGTCCACGGCAACGCCGCCAAGCCGAGCACGCGCCGACGACACGAGCGGCGCGCCGGACAAGCTCGACGCGGACAAGCTGTTCGGCGCCATCGTCAAGGTTGCAACCCGATCGGTGCCCGGTGCGCGCAGCGCCGATTCACTGGGCAACGAACGCGAAGGCACGGGAGTCGTCATCGGCGACAACGGTCTCGTGCTCACGATCGGTTACCTGATCGTCGAAGCGGACGACGTGAAGATCACCGACGCGAAGGGCCGCACGTTACCGGCGCGCGTCGTCGGTTACGACCATGCGAGCGGATTCGGGCTCGTCCGGGCGTCGGTTCCAATGGACGCGCAGCCCATTCCGCTGGGCGATTCCGCCAGGACCGCGGAGCGCGACCCGGTCATGATCGCCAGCGCAGGCGGCGACGGGGCAGCATTTGCGTGGATCGTCTCCAAGCGCCAGTTCACCGGCAACTGGGAGTACCAGCTGGACTACGCGCTCTTCACGAGTCCGCCCACCACAAACTGGAGCGGTGCCGCGCTGATCGACCGTGACGGGAAATTGCTCGGCATCGGATCGCTGATCGTCCGGGAAGCGACGACCGACGATCCAAAGCTTCCCGGTAACGTCTTCGTCCCGATCGACCTGCTGAAGCCGATATTGGCCGACCTGATACGCGAAGGGCACCGTGCCGGTCCCGCGCGTCCCTGGCTCGGCGTGTCCGCGGACGAGATCCAGGGTCACCTGCTCGTCACCCGCGTGTCGCCGGACGGCCCGGCCGATCGCGCGGGCGTGAGCGTCGGCGACATCATTCTCGGCGTCGGATCCGACGCCGTCCGCACGCAGGCGCAGTTCTACGAGCGCATGTGGGATCGCCGCGCCGCAGGCGACGAAGTGCCGCTCAAGGTGCTGCAGGGCGTGGACGTCAAGGAAATCAAAATCCGTTCGATCGATCGCATCGAATATTTCCGTCCGCGCTCGACGATTTGAACCGGCCGCTCGCTGTCGCGCGCGGCACGGGAAATCGGGGTCAGAGATGCATTTCCGCCAGTCTTGCGGCGAATGCCGCGGCGCGTGCCCGGAAATACATCTCTGACCCACATTTCTGACCCCGATTTCCGACCTCGATTTCCCGACGTCATTCGGTCCGCTCTCCTAACCGGGAGACGGTCGGACCGCCCCGTTCACACTTAGAATTCGCCGTTCGCTGTGCCCCAGCGCGGTGCGAAGGGGCGTGCCCCCGAACGCCCGCCTCCAATGCCTCCATGATCCTTTTCGCGTCGACGATTTTCGCCAGCGCGTTCCTGCTGTTCCTGGTTCAGCCGATCATCGCCAAGCAGATCCTGCCGTGGTTCGGCGGATCGGCCGCGGTCTGGACGACGTGCCTCGTTTTCTTCCAGACGGCGCTGCTTGCGGGATACGCCTATGCCGACATCGTCGTGCGCCGCCTCGCGATTCGAAAGCAGACGTTGCTCCACGTCGTCGCTCCTTGCTGCAAGCCTCGTCGTGCTGCCGATCGTCCCCGGAGCATTCTGGAAACCGGCGGGCGCCGAAAACCCCGCGTGGCTGATCCTGGGCCTGTTGACGATCACGCTCGGCCTGCCGTATTTCCTGCTGTCGACGACCAGCCCGCTGTTGCAGGCATGGTTCGCGCGGCGCTATCCCGGACGAAATCCCTATCGGCTGTTCGCGCTGTCGAACTTCGCGTCGCTGCTCGGCGCTCGTCGGCTATCCGTTCCTGATCGAGCCCTGGATCACGACGCGCGTGCAGGCGTATTCATGGTCGGCCGGCTACGTGCTCTTCGTGGTGATCTGCGCGGCGACCGCCTGGCATAGCCGCCGGACGGCGCCGGCGTCGATCGCGACCGCCGATCGCGAAATACTCGACGAGCCGCATCCGCGGTTCCCTTCGCTGCCGCGCAGCTTGCTGTGGTGCAGCCTGGCGGCGACGGGCAGCGTGCTGCTGCTCTCGGTGACGAACCACATCACGCAGAACATCGCAGCGGTGCCGTTGCTGTGGATCGTGCCGCTGACGATTTACCTCATCACGTTCATCCTCTGCTTCGACAGCAGCCGCTGGTATCCGCGCGAATTGCTGCTGCCCGCCGTCGCCGCGACGCTCGGCGTCATGGCGTGGTGCCTCGCCGACCCGCGCCTGACGCACGAGCTCGAATTGCAGCTCGCCGTCTTCTGCGGCGGGCCTGTTCGTCGCCTGCATGTTCTGCCACGGCGAGCTCGCGCGGCTCAAGCCGGCGCCGCGCTACCTGACGCGCTTCTACCTGATGGTGTCGCTCGGCGGCGCGATCGGCGCGGCGCTGGTCGGCATCGTCGCGCCGCTCGCGCTGCCCGCGCACTTCGAGCTGGCACTCGGACTTGATCGCAACCGCCGCGTTGCTCATGTGGCAGGTGCGCCGGGATCCCCTCGTGTTCGGCGCACTGGCGTTCGTGGCAATCTCGGCGACGATCGGCTGCGCCGCGTGGGCGGTCGTCAACTTCTACGACGCGACGATCGTCACCGCGCGCAATTTCTACGGCGTGCTGCGCGTGCAGGAAACGGGCGTCAACGAAGTCAATCGGCACCGGACGCTGGTCCACGGCACGATCATGCACGGCACTGCAATACCTCGCGCCGCAGTTTCGCCGCCAGGCCGACGAGCTACTACACGGCGACTTCGGGCATCGGCCGGCTGCTGGATACGCTGCATCCGCGCAAGGAGCCGCTGCGGGTCGGCGTCATCGGCCTCGGCACCGGAACGCTCGCGTCGTACGGAACGCCCGGGCGATCTCTACCGCTTCTACGACATCAATCCCGACGTGATCGCGATCGCCAAGCGGGACTTCACCTACCTTTCGGACAGCGAGGCGACGATCGAGACGCCGCTCGGCGACGCGCGCCTGACGCTCGAGCGCGAGCCGCCCGCCGAATTCGACGTGCTCGTCATCGACGCGTTCTCGAGCGACGCGATTCCCGTGCATCTGATCACGTCCGAAGCGCTCGCCGTTGTACGCGAAGCACATGAAGCCCGGCGGCGTCATCGCATTCCACGTCACCAACCGCTTTCTCGATCTCGTCCCGGTGGTCAAGGCGCTCGCCGACGAGCATGGCATGCAGGCGGTCTGGATTCACGACGAAGCCGAGGACGTGCTGGCAAGCCGCAGCGACTGGGTGCTCGTGTCGAACAATCGCACATTGCTCGACGCAGCCCCGAATCGCCGGAGCGGCGAGCGAGATCGAGCCGCGGCCCGACTGGCGGCTGTGGACCGACGACTTCAACAACCTCTTCCAGGTCGTGCGCCGGATGAACGGCCAGCTAGAATCGGGCATGCCGCAACGATCCTGCCGCTCGACGCCACCTATCGCGCGCTGATACGCCCGCGCGGGCAGCCGCTTCATCGAGGTGCTCGACCAGCGCGCGCTGCCGCACGCGGTCGTGTCGCTGCGAATCGCCGACGCCGAACGCCGCCGCGCTGGCGATCCGCGAGATGATGGTCCGCGGCGCACCGCTGATCGGCGCGGTCGGCGCATACGGCCTGGCGCTCGCGCTCGATCGCGACGCCTCCGACGAGGCGCTTGCAGCGGCGCACGCGATGCTCGATGCGACGCGTCCGACTGCGGTCAACCTGCGCTGGGCGCTCGACCGCGTTCGCGCGCGCGTGGCACCGCTCGCCGCCGACATCGCGCGGCGATGCCGCATGGAGCGAAGCCGACGCGATCTGTGCGGAGGATGTCGCGATCAATGCAGCGATCGGCCGGCATGGCCTGGCAATGCTGCGCGCGATCGCACGCGCAACGCGATCGGCCGCTCAACGTGATGACGCATTGCAATGCCGGCGCGCTTGCGACGTGCGGCTTGGGCACCGCGACGGCGCCGCTCTTCCTCGCGCACGCCGAGGGCCTGCCGCTGCACGTCTGGGTGAGCGAGACCCGCCCGCGGATGCAGGGCGCCAACCTCACCGCGTGGGAGATGCGCCAGCACGGAATCCCGCATACGCTCTTCGTCGACAGCGCGAGCGGACTGCTGATGCGCCGCGGCGACGTCGATGTCGTGATCGTCGGCGCCGACCGCGTCGCCCGCAACGGCGACGTGTGCAACAAGATCGGCACCTACGACAAGGCGCTCGCCGCGCGCGACAACGACGTCCCGTTCTGCGTCGCGCTGCCGTCGCCGACGATCGACTGGAGCCTCGCGTCCGGCGACGCGATTCCGATCGAATCGCGTTCCGCTGCGGAAGTGCTGAGCGTTGCGGGCCGCGACGAGGCGAGGCAACGCCGCTCGCGTGGCGATCGCCCCGGACGGTACGCGCGCCGTCAACTTTGCGTTCGACGTCACGCCGGCGCGACTGGTGACGCATTACCTGACCGAACGCGGCGTCGCCGCCGGCGCGAAGGCGCTGCTCGAACTCTATCGGGAGCGCAGCGGTGCCGGCTGATTCGATCGCGCTGCGCGAAGCGGTCATCGCGACGGCGCTCGAGATGAACGCGCTCGGGATCAACCGCGGCAAATCGGGCAACGTCAGCGCGCGGATCGACGGTGGCTTCCTCGTGACGCCGAGCGGGTTGCCGTACGCGGCGACCCGGCCCGACGACATCGTTGCGGTGGACGAACACGGCGTTGCCACGGGCCGGCGCACGCCGTCGAGCGAGTGGCGATTCCACCGCGACATCTACGCAGCGCGCGCCGAGGTGAATGGCGATCGTGCATTCGCACTCGCCGTTCGCCACGACGCTCGCGTGCCTCGACCGCGGCATACCGGCGTTTCATTACATGGTTGCCGTCGCAGGAGGGAACGACATTCGCTGCGCACCCTACGCGACGTTCGGCACGCCAGGCATTGTCGGACCACGCGCTGACGGCCCTCGATGGACGCCAGGCCTGCCTGCTCGCGCACCACGGCATGATCGCCGTCGGAGCATCGCTCGCAGTCGCGCTCGCGCTGGCCGTCGAAGTCGAGACGCTCGCGGAAATGTACTGGCGCGCGCTGCAGATTCGCGAGCCGGACGTTCTTTCCGCCGAGGAGATGCGAACCGTCCTTTCGAAATTCGCGACCTACGGCGAGCACTGATCCGCCGAGAGACGAGTTGTCAGCCACAGCTTGTAGCGGTCCGTCAGCGGCAACGATCGGCGGAAAGTCTTTCACGAGCGCGCGAACGTCTGTACAAAGCCGCACGCCGTTCGATGAGCCATTGTCAGGCGACAGCCTTCGGCAATTCGTTGAACGGGCGGCCGAGGCGTGTTCGATTTTTCGTGGTACGTTACTTGCGAGAACTTTCCGATCGTCAGCAGGGAGTGTCACGCCATGCGCATCGCGCAGTTGATCGTCGCCGGGTCCATCATCGCCGGAAGCATCGGTTTCGCGCATGCGCAAGCGACCGCGGCGGCCGGCTCGGTCGTCGTCGTCCCCGTGGTCGCGCAGACGGCGTCATATTCGACCGAGGTGATCGTGCGCAATCCGAGCGCCGCGCCGATCACGTTGCATGTGAAATTCTACGAAGGACACGACCCCGCTAATCCCAACCCCGGGCTCAAGTCGTGCACCGACCTGACCGTGGCCGCGAACGAGTCGAAGCCATTCACGCTGGCGGGCCAGTGCGTGCTCGGCGGCGGCAGCCATTTCGGAATGCTCGTTCTCGAGGATGCAGCGGCTCAAAAGACGAACCTGTTCTTCGCTTATTCGCGAGCGCAGACGCCCGGCGGCAACGGCTTCAGCGTCGAAGGGTTTCCGATCGGCGCGTTTTCCGGCGCCCCTGCCGATGTCGTGGGACTCAAGCGACAAGCCGCAGCGCCGGTCTACCAATCGAACTGTTTTGTCGCCGCACTGGGCGAGGCCGTCAATTACCAGCTGGTTCTGCGCGACGGCACGACGAACGCCGCGATCGGCAGCAAGAGCGGTGCGCTGGCGGCCTTCGAGCAGGTGCGGCTCCTCGACGTGTTCGCACAGGCCGGCGTGCCCGCGGGGAACAGAACCAATATTCGCGCGAATTTCACCGTCACGAGCGGAAACCCGGCGCTGATCGGTTTTTGCACCGTGCAGGAAAGCACGTTCTTCGGTGCCGACTTCCGGATCGCGAAATCGGTCGACTCCCTCAACAACGGTCAGAAACGCACTGCCTGCATCGGGCTGCCGGATTGCGCGGCACCCCTGGTCCCCGCGTCAGCGGAGCACATTACGGATGTCACGCTCAGGAATGTCTACTCGATGATCATCACGCAGCCGGACTTCGTCCAATGCAATCTCGTGAGCGACCGCCTATCCGATCTGCAGATGCGGCTGCGGCAATGGGGCGATCCGTTCAGCTCAGCGCCGTTCGCCGGCGGCGCCGGCCAGACGTCGTTCTACGCGTTCACGGGAAACCGGAATGCCGTCAATGGCGGCACGGCAACGCGCTGGTTCATCGACGTATCGTTCCGCGACGGCGGCAATGCTACCGTGCCGATCGATTTCGGCATCACGTGTCACTCGGGCAACGGAACGGAGATTCCGTGGTTCCGCGGAACGGCGCTCAAGAACTTCTGATCACGGCCGAGGCGCGACTGGCAACGATCCCGATCCGTTCGCTCGCTCGTTCCCGTCGCGCCGCGAGGCTTCATTTTCGCAGCAGGTAGATCCACGTCGGCGCAAGCCGCGCGACCGCGCCGCTCAATAGGGCGAGCAACGGCCGCGCGATCGCGGGCAACCGCGCAACCGCCTCGAATTCGAACCGCTCGGGCGCGCGCAGCATTCGCGGCGATATGAAATCCGCGCGCGCGAACGGCGCGAAGAGTTCGCGGAGGCGCCACGGCGGCAGGAACTGCTCGTCGTAACCGTTTCCCTTTCCCGTCGCGCGCAACACCAAACCGGCCAGGGGACGCGGCAACCAGGACAGGAACGGCACGCGGTAGTGCGGTTCGATCAATTGCAGCGTGTGGCCCGCGGCGAAATAGCAGACCCCGTGCGGAACGCAGCACGCGATGCACGTCGCGCATCAGCGCGGCGGCGTCGGGCACGTGTTCATACACATGATTGCAGACGACCGCGTCGAACGACCCATCGGCGAACGGCAGGCGCGCGCCCGATGCTGCGACGAACCGCGCCCGGCCCCCTTGACGGATCGCATAAGCGACTGAGGCCGTGTCGACATCCACGCCGACGACGAGGCGAGCGCGTTGCGCGATCTCTTCGGTGATCAGCCCGGTCGAGCAACCGATGTCGAGGATCGCCGCATCCGTCATCTCGACGGCGCCGAATTCGCTCAGCGCCCGGCTGATGCGCCGGCCGCGCAGCCGGCGACCCTCCGGCGCATGCAGGAATCCATAGCGGTCGATCGGGGGGTGAACGCCGCCGTGTATTGCGCTCATCGCACGCTCGCCGCCAGTGCGCTTCGTGCAACCTCCAGCAGCAGCCGCTCGTACGAATCGATGATGGTGTCCCAACCGCGGCGGAGCGCAACATGCTCGCGAGCGCGCCTGCCCATGTCCGCGCGCGCCGGCGGGTCGGACAACCAGTGATCCAGTGCGCGAACCCACGCGTCCGCATCGTGCGCGGTCACGAGCACTCCCGATTCGCCATCGCTGACCGCGTCGCGCACCCCTTCCAGGCGCGATGCGAGCAGCGGGCATCCGGCGGCGGCGGCCTCGAGCGCGACGATGCCGAATCCTTCGATGTCGCCGGCGACCGCAACATTGGGCATCACGCAGATCGTTGCGCGTGACAATTCGTCGACCTTCGCCTGCTCGCTGGTGACGCCCAGCCAGATCAGGCACTCGCTCACCCCGGCTTCCTGCGCGGCTGCAACGATTGCCGCGCGTTCGGGTCCGTCCCCCAGTATCGCGAGCTTGAGCAAAGGCCGCATGGCAGCGAGGCGAGGCAGCACGTCGCGAACGAACCACGCGAGTCCCTTGCGCCGCACGAGGCGGCCGACAAACAACAGGCGATTCTCGCTCCCGCGTCATTTCGATATCCGCGGGAAGCGTCCGATCGATGCCGATACCGATGACGCGGATTCGATCGCCGGGAATCCCGGCTTCGATCGCCGCCCGGCGCACTGCGTCGCTGATGCAGACATACGCGTCGAATCCGCGACAGAAACCAGCGGACATACGCGCGGTAGACGGGATGCGGGTAGACGACGTCCAGCCCATGAATCGTGACGACCGTCGGAACGCGAAATGCGCGGGCGATGGCAGCCAACGGAGCGAGGACCGGATCGCCGACGTGAAGCAGTGAAACCCGTTTGCCGATGCAGCCGGCCAGCACGCGAAGGGCCGCTCCGATCATGAATGCGCCAGTCCAGGCATGCGTTTGCGCATCGCAACCACGTGCACCGGCTGCCGTGTCGCCAGGCGAGTAGTGACTTCCCACGAAAGCCGCTCCATTCCGCCGACAGCCGGCGGATACTTCCGGGTTACGAACCACCACTGCGATGGCGCGCCGGTACGCCGGGAGGCGGCCATTACGCGCCCGTCATCGGATATCAGGACGCTGGTGCACGGGCCTGATCGAATCGAACCGCCTGCGCCGCGCATCGAGACGCAGATCCTCGAGCATCCTCCGATTGATCGCGATCAGGTCGCCGAGGAACGCGACGACGGTCAGCGCCGCGCCCATGCCGAACAGCATCGCTGCGAGGATCAGGCTCTGCAGATGCCCGGCGGCGCCGCCCGACTCCACGAAGAACCAGACGAAACGCAATCCGATCGCAATCGCGATCGCAATCAAGACCGCAGCGGGCGTGATGAAAAAATGAAACGGCCGATAGACGACGAACATGCGCAGCAGGCCGCTGCCGGCCCGCAGCACGTAGTGCGCCGTGCTGCGGACCAGGCGCGATTGGCGCGCGACCGGATTCACGCGGATGGGAATCGAGGCGATTCGCAACCCGTGGTTGGCTGCCTGCACGATCGTCTCGAGCGTATACGTGTAGCCGGAAAAGACCTCCAGGCGCAGCGCAGCTTCGCGCGAATACGCACGAAAGCCGCTCGTGGCATCCTCGACGTTGGTGCCGGACAGGCGGCGCACGACCCACGAGCCCGCGCGCTGAAGCATTTTCTTGGCCCACGAAAAATCCTGCATCGTCGCGATGGGCCGCGCGCCGATCACCACGTCGGCACGGCCTTCGACGATCGGCGCAATCAGCAGCGCCACGTCATCGCCACGATATTGATTGTCGCCATCCGTATTGACGATGATGTCGGCACCCGCCGTGAGCGCCGACTCGATACCGGCCGCAAATGCGGCGGCGAGCCCTCTGGTTACCGGCAGGCGCACGACCGAGGCGCCCAGCGACGCGGCGATATCGCCCGTTTCATCGGCGCTGCCGTCATCGATGACGATGATGCGAATGTCGGCAATGCCCGGCAGTGCAGCCGGCAGGTCGCCCATTGCAGCAGGCAGCGTCGCCGATTCATCCAGGCAGGGAATCTGGATAACGAGTTTCATCGCGGCGCGGCACGTTCGACGGTCGATTCGACACCGGGCAGCGCCGCACGGGCTTGGGGGCCGGCGGCGAACGGCGGCCCCCGCAACGCGTGAATGCCTAAGAGGCCGACGCCCATGTTGCCCCGTCGATCGGAGGGATCGAGCGTTCGCGTATCGAAGGCAGCGCTATGGATCTCGATGCGCAGCGATCCTGGCGGCAACGCCGGCGGAAGCGGCACGACAATCGATGTAACGCCCGGCGGCAGCGTGCCGCGCCATGCCGGACGGCCGTCGAGGCGCACCTGCGTCTCGCGCGACTCGCCGCGCGGCGCCCATGAGAACCAGTCGAAGCGCAGCCCCGTCGCATCGCGCAGCAGCGGGACAGGAATCGCGACTGATGCCGCGCCATTGGTCATTCGCAACCCACCCACGGCCGTAACCTCGGACGCATGAAAACCCTCGTCGGGAATGCCCCACGTCGGCTTCGCGCCGAACCCTTCGAAGGCAATTTCCGGATTCAGCCCTGCAACGCGCGACAGCACCAATCGTACCGGCTCCACGACAATCGTTCGTGCGGGAGGCCGCGTCGTTCGCATCAGCGTGCGACGTTCGAACGCCCATTGCCCGACCGGTGTTGCGAGAAGTCCTGCCGTCGAGAGTTCCGGTCCGTGCAACATCCAGGCGGGCTTGCCCTCCCCTGCCTTGTCCGAGAACCACTGCGCGACCGCCACCCGCGCAGCGGGCGCTTGCAGATCCGCCACCAGCACGCGCCGCTGGCGGGCGACCGAAAGCACGATGCCCGCATTGGCGGCCGGCATGTCCGCAACGACCAGCGCGTTCGGCATCGAGGCGTCGATGGCCGCAATCAGTGCGCCAGCCCCCCGATTGTCGCGTAACGTCAGCATCGGTGTGCCGGCGGCTGCCGCGGCTTCGCACGCTGCTCCGATCATCAGCACGCCTGCGGCCGCTGCGCGACCCGCACGGCGCCGCACGAGCGCTCGCAGCGCGAGCGCGGCGAGCATCACGATCGCCGGCAGCGCCACCGGAACGAAACGGCGGATTGCCCAGGGATGATCGGGGCTGATCAGCGGGGCCCACACGTACAGCGCACAGAACGCGAGCCCCGTCATCAGGGCGGCACGCTCGGCAAACGGTATCGGCCGCAGCATGCGCAGCGCGGCGACGGCCGCACCCGCAATCGCGAGCAGCAGGATCGGCCATCCCGCATAGACGGCGAGATTGCGCAGCGACTCCTCGCGATAGTCCCGCGTGCCGTCGAGCCCGGTCCCGTTGTGGAAAACCGCGAAGGGGGAAAGCCCCGGCCGCAACAGGATGGCATAGAGCGCCAGCATGATGACGATTGCCGCCAGCGCGTGGGCAACGGCGCGCCTCGACAGCACGCGCTGTGCGACGCGATACCACGACACGCCGCCCGCCGCAGCGCCGGCCGCAAGGAAGCTTGCAGCGACGACCGCCGCGACGGACAGCAAGTTGTCGCTCAGGTACGGTCGCTGCAGCGATGCATACCACGCGAGCGCCGCGGCGACGCAGACGAGCATCGACATGGCGAAGCGAATGGCAGATCGCCTTGCGGCAGGCGACGCGTGCATTGAATCCTGGACGAAACGCGCGCCGATCAACGCCGGCGCCAGGACCAGCACATCGATGCGCACCGTCGCCGCGGCAAACACCAGGGCAGGAACCCAGCGCCGTCCGCGCGATCCGCCCAGCGCCAGCAGCGCCATCATGGCGAGCCACATCATCATTGCGAGCGGCTCGCTCAGTGCAACACCGGCGATCCACAGCGATGCGGGAAGCGCGAGCAGTGTCACGACCGAGGCGCAGGCCAGGATCGCGCCCACGGGGCGGCGAAGCACCGGATAGAGCAGCATCGCGCCCAACGGGAAGACCAGCGCGTTGGCGGCGTGCAGCGCGGGGAAGCCGCCCACGGCGTACGCGAACGCGAGCCACACGGGCCAGCCGAGCGGAAAATAGCTGCGCTCCTCGATGGCGCCGGCGCGCGCGACACGCGTCACTCCGAGATAGCGATCGATTTCGCGGCCCGTGCCGAGCGCGCGCAACAATTCGGCGTCCGCATCGTCCTGCGCCTGCGTGCGGATCGTTGCGCCGCCGGTGTCGGCGATCAGCACCGCGAATTCCGCGTAGACCTGCTGGTCGCGCCCTGCGCCCCAGGGCTCGTCGCGACCGTTGACGGCGACGGTCGCGAACACGATTGCGGCGAGCAGGACGAGCGCGTCCGGCACGCGCCAACGCCATCGCCAACGCGCGCGGCGGTTGATAGCGATCCACGTCGCCACCGCAACCCAGCCAACGGCGCCGATCACGCGTGGCGCGAACAGCGCCATGTGGGCAAGCAGCACCAGCACGGGCGACAACGCCGCGACCCCCAGCGCCGTTGCAAGCACTGTGCGATCGACCTGCATTCGCACCACGCCGCCCACGCGCGGTCCGCGAAGGATGAGCATGCCGATGACGAATGCCAGTGGAGCGACACCGCAGGCGAGTGCCGAATTCACGTCGGGCGAAAGGCGCTCGGAATTTTCAACCGCGCAAGCGCTTGACACGCCGGTAGACGAAGCGGGCCGGCCGCATCACGGGCCAACGCTTCCATGCATTCGAGCGGTCATACGCAGCGCGCAGCGCCTCGTTCTCCACGCGCAGGCGCTCGACCTCTCCGAACAGCAGGTGACTCTCGGCCGGGGCATCCGCCGCATCGCGCATGCGCTGATAACTCTCCAGGTCGGCGGCGAGCGCCGCGTTTTCGGCATCGACCTCCGCCGCGGCCTGTCTCGCCGTTGCGCGTTCCCGCTCGGTCATCGGCTGCGTTGGACGATCCTTGTGCAGCGTCAGCGCCACGGGGCAAAACAGGAAGCCGTCGTGATAGAGGACGAGATTCGGCTGCGACGCGCGCTTCTCTTCGAGGCCATGCGACGTCGCCGCGTGACTCCGGAAGTCGGCAAGTTCGCGGCGCGTCTCGAACGTCGCGTCCGATTGGAACGTGACGATCGGCTCGCGCAGCGTGAGCCCGGAAGCAGCGACGACGTGCTCGCTCAGCGTCTGCGGCGTGAACAGGATGACGTCGTCGTGGAAACCGCGGCGGTCAGCGGGACCCTCGACGCGGTATTCGGTGACGAACGCAGCGACCCCGCCGGGTTTCAGCAGACGGCCGATTTCGCGCGCGGCGACCGCGACGGCATCGAGCGAGCCGAGACACTCGATGGCAGCGCAGCAGAACACCGCGTCGAACGCGTTCGATGGCAGGTGGAGTTTCAGCGCGTTCGCCTGGACCGCTATCACGCGTCCCGGCGGCACCTCCGCATCGCAATACTGCGCAGGATCGACCAGCATGCCGGCCGGCGCCACGTCGGACCACCGCGTCCGATGCAGGTATCGATCCGCGGCGAACACCAGCGCGCCGCGTCGCGCCAGCGCAAAAAGCGTCGGTTCGGTGCCGGCGCCGATGCCGGCGATCATGCAACCCTCCGACGCCGCGCCCGCGAGATCGAGCGCTCGCAGCACCATCGCACACGACCATTGCTTCGAATCGGGTAGCGATCTCTTCCGCCGCCGCGCCGAAGCGTGCCGCTTCCAGGCCATTGATCTCCTGCAAATAGGGCCGGAGATCCGCCGACGCGAAGTCGTCCAGATCGATGACCTTGGACAGCGCGAGCGGCATTACGCGGGTTCCGGGTCGACCGCCCTGGCATGCGAAGCCGCGTCGCGCAGATGCTCGACACCGGCGAAGAAAGCATTCACCGTGTGCCGCCGGCGATATGCGGCCTGCGATGCCTTGGCGAATGCAAGGCGCGTTGCGACGTCGTCGCGGAACCGGACCAGGTGCCGCTCGAGGTCGCCGTCGAGCTCGCCGTCGCGACAGATCGCAGCGACACCGGCGTCGTCGAATCCGGCACCCTCGTTGGTGATCATCGGACGACCGAGCGCAAGCGCGCGAACATACGAATGACTCATCTGGATTCGGCGTTGCTCGCGAAACGCCACGACGACATCGCTTGCCAGCAGCAGCGCGTCGTAGCGCGTCTCGTTGGTTTCCACGATCTGTACCAGGCGCGACGGGCAATCGCGGGCCGCGAATTCGGAACGGATCGCGGCAAACAGCGCGTCCTCCAGCACGCGCCCCGCGAGCAGCAGCGTAATGCCACCCGGCGCGCGCGCGTCGCCGCGCTCCGAGTCAAGGCGCGCGATGACACGGGCCACGGCGTCGAGGTGCTTGCCGCGCACGACCGAGCCCGCGCAGCAGACGAGCAGATCCTGGCGTGCGAGGCCGAGCGCCCATCGCATCTTGCCGGCGAGGCGCAGCACACCCGGGTTTGCACGTGCATCGATCGGCATCGGCGCGAAGCGCGCTCGGGTGCGGATTTCGGATTCAGCGGGCAGCAGCGAGAGGATCTCGTCAGCGGCGCGGGTGCCCTGGTTTGCAAATGCGGCGTGGTGGCTCACGAGGCTGCCGCGGAACTTGCGCAGCCAGGTCGACCGGTAGCGGCGGTCGATGTCCAGAAAGCGGCTCTCCGTATCGCCAGGATCGGCGCTTGGATCGGCAAGCCAGCGCCTCGACAGCTCGCGAACTTCCGGCGATTCGCCGGCGACATAGCGCTGGAAGATCGGCTTCCGGTCGCCGCGCGCCGCGGCCTGGAACAGGAGCCCGGGGAGGTACGAGCCGGCGTCGTGAATGATCAGCACATCCTCCGGCGTCGACGCCTCCGCGATGGCGTCGAGCGCGCGCGCGAGGCTGTCCGAAACCGCGAGGTTGAACAGCACGCCTGGCGTGCGGTGCCGAACGTCGTCGAGCAAGGCGATCGGCAGCAGCTTGAGTTGCGCCATCAACTGCATTTCGCGGGGCGCTGCGCCGAGCAGGATCGCATAGCGCGGCGAGTCGCTGCGCAGGAGCGCATGGCAATAGTCCGAGACACCGCACGAGCCGATTTCGGTCGGCGTCACGACGCCGAGACCGGCACGACGATGCCAGCGCGCGAACTCCGCGTGCGCGCCTTTCACCACATCGTCGAGCGTCGCCTGCGCCAATTCCTGGCGCGCGTTCAGCGTGTCGATGATCGGCCGGCGCGCCGCTTCGATGGAGCCCGTTTCGCTGTCGCGCACGAAGTCCGCGGCGGCACGCAGTGTCGCATCCGATGCGAGCGCCGGGTCGTCGAGCATGAGCACACCGGCGGCACGCGGATCGGGAGTCCCGGCGAGGATCTCGCGATTGATCGCATTGTCGAGACACACAACGGGACGGTACAGGTACACCGCCTCGGCGAGCGGAATGCCATAGCCTTCGTCGAGCGACAGGTGGGCAACGGCGCGCGCGTTGCGCTGCAGGTCGAATTTTCTCCTTTCGCTCACTGAATCGACGATGCGAACGCCGGCGAGCGTCGAATCGCGAGCGGCTTCGATCAGCGTCCGCTGCGACGGCGTCGGAACGATGATGTCCACATCGAGGCCGGATGCAACGCCGAGCCGCTCGAGAAAGGGAATTGCAGCCGGGAAGTTCTTCGACCGGTGCGCACCCTGGATGCAGACGATGCCGCCCTCCCCCGGTGATCCGGGCGTGGCCGCGTGCGCGAACGCCGCGTATTCGCTGCGCAGGCCCGGCCAGATGACGGCGACCCGATCGCGCGCGATGCCCAGATAGCGCAGTGCATGCGTCTTGACGTAGTCGGAAATGGCGATCACCCGCTCCGCCTTGCGAACGCGGGCGAGACCATTGACATACACATCCATCGGATAGCCTTCGACCGATCCGAAATAGTCCTTCGGGAACCGCATGGGAATCAGGTCATAGAGGATGGCGACCACCGGGCATGCATGCACGTCGTAACGCATCGGCGGCAGGAACGGCGTGGCGTCGAGGTAGAGCGTTGCGGCGGCCTGCGCGAGGAACCGGTTCAGTTGCACCGTGCACGAGGCCGGGTCTTCGTCCAGGCTCAGCACGCGCACGTCGACGCCGCGCCGCGCATAGGGTGAGGCGATCTGCGGGCCGGGCAGCAGCATCATCACGCGGTGGCCCGCTGCGACCAGCAGCTCCGCGAGGTGATCGACATAGCGGCCCATGCCGCGATCGGCAGCTTCGGTGCCGAACACGCGCCCGTCGATGACGACATGGTGCACCGGCGTGTTCACGCGCGTGACCTGATCGGCCGGCTGCCGGCGTCGTGCGCGATCACGAATCGCACCTTCGAGCGATCACCGCATAGTCGCCGTAGTACGCAAGCGGATCGGGTCCTGCGAATTGTCCCTGCGGCACGCGCGCCTGGAAGAGCGTGCGCGCATCCTCGAACCCGGCGGCCTCGATCGTGTAGCGCACGCGCTCCGGCGGCAACGGCGCCACGTGCGTCGGATCGGTATGGAACACGGCCAGCGCGAACGGCGAAAGAGGATTCGGCGTCTCGACGATCAGCACGGCGCGCGGTGCGAGCCGCGGGGCGAGCAATGCGAGCGCTCGCTCGATCTGATCGTTGGTCAGGTGCTCGGCGACCTGCAGCATCGATGCGCCGGAGTACGTGCCGCGATCGTCCAGCAGAAATTGCAGCAAATCCTGCTCGACGACGTCGAAGCCGGCGGCACGCAACGGCGCGAGGACGACCGGGTTGCTGTCGACGCCCACGGTCGCAATGCCTTCTCCACGGAGTATCCGCAGGAATTCGCCGCGGCCGCAACCCAGATCGAGGAACGGGAACCGGCTCGCAAGCTCGCGATCGACGTACGGCAGGTAGGCGCGCTGCTTCGCCTCCACGGCGGGCGATTCGTAGAAGACCGTTTCGAACAGTGCGTAGCGCGCATGCGGCGAGAGGGAGTCGATCGGCGTGGTCGCCGGAATGCCGGCGCGCGCCTTCGCGAGATCGACGAGCGGAGGACCTCGGATCTCCAGCGTGTCATGAAGCACCGGTGCGGAAATCGCATCGACCCTTGCGCGTGTCGCGGCACTTTCGGTTCGCGTCTCGACGAGACGCGTCGATTCTTCATCGAGCCGGGCCTGCAACTTCTGCGCGAGGAGCGCCTGCGCGTCGTGTGCACGCTCGAGACGCTCGAGCGTGTTCGAGAGGCGAACGAGCAGGGCGCGGTCCGCTTCCCGATTCTGCGCGCGAGCGATGCTGTCGGCCTGTGCGACGGCCCGCAGATGACGAAGCGCGCGCGGCAATCGAGCGACCGCATTCAGCCACTCGAACAACGGCCCCACACCAGGAGCCCGAAACAGCCGCTGTGCGAGATACCGCAGCCGCAGTCCCGCAATCGAAACACCGCGCGCATTGCCCTCGTCGCCATATCGCAGCGTGCCCAGCAACCAGGTCTTTGCGTCGCCCCGCAGCAGCGCCGCCAGCATTCGATCCTGCTCCGCGGACGTCGGCAAGCGGCCGAGCACCACGCGGTAGGCGTTGGTGACGAAGTCCCGGTCATTGCGCGCGGAAAGCGCATCCAGATCCGCGGTCTGGTCGGTGGCCGCATCGGAATCGCCGCCGACGGCTTCGGGCGGGCGATCGCTCATGAAAATCTCCCCACGCTCGCAAGTCTCGCGAAGGCGCGCGACGCTACGCCGCTGCCGCTCGTTCCGTCAGGATGACAGCCGCCGCAGGTCGGCATCGACCATCATCCCCATCAGTTGCTTCAGGTCCGTCCGCGCTCGCCAACCAAGCCGCTCGTGGGCCCGGGACGCGTCGCCCCGCAGCATGTCGACCTCCGCGGGGCGGAACAGCGCCGGGTCTACCACGACGTGCCGTTCCCAATCGAGACCCGCCTCGGCGAAGGCGATCCGGCACATGTCGCGAATCGTCGTGGTCACGCCCGTGGCGATCACGAAGTCATCCGGCGCCGGCTGTTGCAGCATGCGCCACATCGCATCGACGTAGTCAGCCGCATAGCCCCAGTCGCGTTGCGCATCGAGATTGCCGAGCGTGACGGCCTCCGCGCGTCCCAGCTTGATCCGTGCCACGGCGTCCGTCACCTTGCGCGTGACGAACTCGATCCCACGCAACGGCGATTCGTGGTTGAACAGGATTCCCGACGACGCATGCAGGCCGAAACTCTCGCGATAGTTGACGGTGATCCAGTGGGCATACAGCTTGGCGACGCCATACGGGCTTCGCGGGTGGAATGGCGTCGCCTCGTTCTGCAGCGCGAGCTTGCACCTTACCGAACATCTCGCTCGTCGACGCCTGGTAGAACCGGGCCTCGCGGATGGCGTAGGCGGATGGCTTCCAGCAGATTCACCGTGCCGATCGCGTTCACGTCCGCCGTGTGAACGGGCTGGTCCCACGACGCGCCGACGAAGCTCTGCGCGGCGAGATTGTAGATTTCGTCAGGGACGATTCGCGCGATGATTCCCAGCACCGAACCCATGTCGGTGACGTCGCCGTATGCGATTTCAATGCGCTGCAAGCACGCCCAGCTCACGCAGCCGCCACATCGTATCGCTGCCGCGGCGCGGCGTCAGCCCGACAACGCGATATCCCTTCGCGAGCAACAACTGCGCGAGATACGCACCGTCCTGCCCGGTTATGCCGGTGATGAGCGCGGTCTTAGCCAAGTTGGATCCTTCGATTCCAGTCGTCCAGCATATCGGCAAGCGTGGTGGAAAGCGGAACGGAAGCCGACCATCCCGTATCCGCTGCGATCTTGCGGACGTCCGCGACCGCGCGCCGCTGCTCGTCGGAGCGCAGTCGGGCGGGGTCGATGACGATATCGGCCGCCTACACCGGCGATCGACAGCAAGGCGTTCAGCACGTCCGCCAAACGGGTTTCACGTCCGGATCCGACGTTGTAGACCTCGCCCGTCCGGCCTTTTTCCAGCAGTGAAAGATAGGCACGGACGACATCCCTGACGTCGGTGAGATCGCGGGTAATTTCGAGGTCCCCCGCAACGATGCGCGCGGGCGCCGTGCCGTTGCGTATCCCTGCCACTTGCCGCGCGAACGACGCGACCGCAAACCGCTCGTCCTGGCCGGGCCCCAGGTGGTTGAAGGACCGCGTCAGGATGATGTCGAGCCGCTCGGTTTGTGTCCATTGGTAGCAAAGCGATTCCGCAGCGACCTTGCTGACGGCATAGGGACTTCGCGGTCGCAGCGACTGCGTTTCCCGCAGGGGCAAGTCGTCAGCGGCGACGGCGCCGTAGCAATCCCCGGAGCTCACGAACAGCATGCGGCCGGAGAACGAAGCGGCTCGCAGGGCCTTCAGGACATTCCAGGTCCCGTTGAAGTTGACATCGAAAAAACGTCCTGGATCCCGGAACGATTCAGCCACGCTCGTGAGTCCGGCGAGATGCAGCACGGCGTGGGGTTGCATCGACGCGATATGCTCGGCAAGCTCGGGCGAGCGGATATCCAGGCCGTCCGGCAGCGTGGCCAGGCGCCAGTCGCAATTTGTCCGAATCCGCCTGCAGGATACTGCGCACCGTGCGACCGACAAAGCCGGTGTGTCCGGTGACGAGGAGTGTGCGCACTCAGAGTCGTGGATGCGGGGAAATCGATGCGGCTCGGGGACTCTCGAGCGCGCCGGATTATAGCGCAGCGATCGGTTACGATGCGGCATCGTGCCGGCTGAACACCCAACGCCGATCATAGGCCTATCGTCCAACGTTCTGGAGCCGCATCAATTTGCCGGACATCCGGACGGCATCGGCATTTATACGCGCGAGCTCGAGAGTGCGCTCGGCGCCGAAGGCGTCGTGGTTCGACGCGTGGGTGCACCGAGGCGCATCGGTGCGCGTTTCGCGCGGCCTCGGCATGCGGCAATCAGTTTCCCGGTACCCCTGACATACCTCGCGGCAGCAACTTCCGCGCTGCGCATCACATTGCCGCTCGCTGGCGCGGTCGAGCGCGAAATCGACGTCTATCACGCGACCGACTATCTCGTCCCCCGGCTCGCTCGGACGCCGGTCGTCGCGACGATCCACGATGCGATACCGCTCGTCCATCCCCAGTGGACCAATCCGCGCTTGCGATCCGTCAAGAACTGGCTGCTGCGCCAATGCGCGCAATCGGCGGACCTCGTCATTGCAATCTCGCAGGCCGCTGTCGATGAACTGGTGGAGCACTATCGGATACCGCGCAGCCGCATTCGGGTTGTTCCGCTCGGCGTCCACGCGCGATGGTTCACGCGCCCCGACGAGACATCGATCTCGAGCACGTTGCAGCGTGCAGGGCTGCGCCGCGGCTACATCCTCCACGTCGGCACCCTCCAGCCACGCAAGAATGTCGAAGGACTCATCTCGGCCTATGCAGCGCTTCCGCCATCCGTTCAAGCGGAGCGTCAACTCGTCGTGGTTGGAAAATACGGCTGGAACGCCGAATCCCTGCGTGACCAGCTCGAGCGCCTGAAGCCGGCGGGACGTGTCGTCTGGCTGGACTATGTCGAACGCGACGACCTGCTGGCGCTGTACCATGGCGCCGGCATTTTCGCGGCGCCGTCGCTTGCCGAAGGATTCGGACTTCCGGTCGTCGAGGCGCTTGCCGCCGGGCTGCCGGTCATCGCAAGCGATTTGCCAGCGCTACGCGAAGTTGCGCAAAGTCATGCGCACTTCGTGTCCCCGCAAAGGATCGACGATATCGCCGGCGCAATGATGACGTTGCATCAAGCGAAGACCGACGCGCGTCTCGTCGAAGCCAGGCGAAATCATGCGCGGACGTTCAGCTGGCAAGCGTGCGCGTTGCGCACGCTCGACATATATCGCGAGCTGGTCAAGTAGCTCGGATTCACGCAGAAATCGTCGACAATGGGAGTTGTGACGTTGTAGTACACGTTTCGCAAAAAATCCCCGTTTCGTCGGGTGGCTTTACACCTGAAGTTTTGCAGCCGTTGCAATCGGTGCAATGTTGTTTTCTTTCATGCACTTGCGTTATCTGGAACGGCAGTTGCTCCAGAGAGCCCATGCCCCTGTTTGGGCAAAGGGAATGGAGCACAAGAAAATGAACACCCGTGCAATCGCCGTAGCGTTGGGCTTGCTTGTCGGCGCACCGACGGCGTCCGCGACGCTGATGGAGTTCCACTTCACCGCCGACGGCGTCACCGACACAGTGTCGCAGCAGGCAACCGCTGTTTTCACGTTCGACACCGACAATCTCGGTTCCTTCACGATCACGCTTACGGACACCGTGACGCCGACAGCCAAGATCGCGTCGGAGCTGGACGGGTTCGAGTTTGCGTTCTCGCAAGCCGCCGTCCAGCCTGTCGCTGCATGTCGGTGAGCCGCGATGTCGGTCGTTGATTGCAGCGCGAGCACGAGCCCTTGTCCGGCGCCGTCATTCCCCACCTCGTCTCCCTATGGATGGGGAACGACCCTCACCGGCGCCGACGCGGCGCTCGGCGCAGGATTCACGGGTGGCGGCTTCAGCTACCACCCCTACGCGATCGTCAACAGCAATTACGAAGCACCCGGCGGAAACGGTGGCGTGAGCAACCCGCAGCACAATCCGCTGCTGGTGGGTCCGGTCACCTTCACTTTCAATGTGAGCGGCTTGGACGGCGTGCCCGACATAAGCTCGGTCATGTTCCTGTTCGGAACGGTGCCGGACTCGCAGCCCGGTACACCCTGTACGAATGGCGATTGCACCGACCTTACGGACCTCACGGACGTGACCGATGTGACGGATATCACCGATGTGACCGTGCCGGAACCGCAAACACTCGCGTTGCTCGGGCTCGGACTCCTGTCCGTCGGGCTACTGTCGCGGCGTAAACGCATTATCAGCTGACCGGCTGTGTGTTGATTCAGAAGAGGCGACGTGGTCGCCTCTTTTCTTTTGTGCTCGCTGTCAATCGACGCAGAGTGCCGCCCCCGCACTCAGGATGCAGCGCAAGCGTGATCACGGCAAACACGCGGGAACTAGGCAGGGAACTAGCGCGCTTGGCAGGATGTGCTTGCAGGGTGTTGGTCGTAGATAGCGACCCGCCCTTTCGGAAATTGCAACGATGGCGCGAAGATCCTTGCGTATTGCCCCGGGCGCACTTTGCGTTCACGGTCACCATGCGCCTGCGGTTGCGGGACGGGCAAACGTGACCGCCACGTGATGCGTTGTTGCGTAGGGGGTTCCTATGAGCAGCGGATACTGGTTCTGAGAATGGTATCCGGAACCGCCGTCGACCACGCGGGTGAGGATACATCCGGCCTGTGCCGCTGTCGTGCATCCCGGGTTGGGCAATGACACCCGGACAACGCGACCGTGTTGATTCTCTTCGCCGTTCGCCCCGAGCACGTCGACGGTGAAGGCGCTGTTAACGCCACCCCCGGTACGATTGACGAAATAGTACGGAAACGGTCCAACGTACATTGCATCGATCCGGCCATCCCGATTGATGTCGCCAAAGGCCATCACGCCGCCAGCCTGCCAGCCGGAGATACCTCCCGCGGAAACCGACTCGAAGCCGACTCCGGTATTGCGAAATACGACGCTGGGGTAGTCGCAGCCGGGAGATTGCGAAGTGACGCTTCCGGCGGCGACCACATCTTCGAGACCGTCGTTGTCCAGATCGTATGCGTTCATGCCATAGCTCGCGCAATAGGACAGCGGGCTGTATGTCGTGCTGGAACCGCTCGAAACCTTCCGGGCGAATTGAGGCCCCAGACCGTCCGCTCTTACGGCAATTCGCTGGAACCGCGGTGCGGACCGGCTGCCGACATTCTCATAGAGCTGAGGGCCGTTGTACGCGTCGTGAAGGATGAGATCCAGCTTACCGTCGTTATTCCAATCGAGGAATTTGGCACCCTCTTCCACCAGCAGACCCGTCGGTGACGAAGGGATGCCGCAGTTGCAATCCGAAAACGCCACGCGACCGCTGATGTCCAGACCGCGATTGAGAAACAGGTGGCCGGCGACGTACAGATCGATGCGGCCATCGTCGTTGATATCTACCGCCTGCGCGCCTTCCGGCTGTCCACCAGGAACGCCCGCCAGATCGACCGTTCCGGGAACATCCCCCGCGGTGAAGCGGCCCGTCCCGTTATTTCGAAGCAGGTAGGATTTGGGTGAGTTTGGACACAGCTCTTCAGGCATGCAGGCTGTCGATGTTCCGAACGTGTAGTAAGGGAGATAGAGATCCGATGCACCATCGTTGTTGAAATCGGCAATGACAAGACCTTCACCCCGCCCGTTGATATTCAGGTTGGCGAACGATGCGTCCTCGGTGAACTGACCATTGCCGTCGTTGAAGAAAAGCAACGCGCGCGAGTCGACATTGGGACTCACCGAATAGGCCGAATACCCTTGGGCGACAAGGTCCGGGCAGTTGTCCCCGTTCAGGTCCGCAAGCCGCACGTCGTTGGGACGGGTATCCGAGAAGAGGCTCTCGATGCCCATCGATTGAAAGGAGAGCGTGGTCAACTCACCATGCCCATCATTGAGGGTGCCCAACGGCTCGAGCCAACCATCACCGTTCACGTCTCCAATGAAAGGCTGCCAGAAGGCCAACGGGGCGGCGAAATCAATCGGTCCCGGCTGGAAATCCATTGGAGGTGTAACCATCACTTCAATGTTCTGCGTCTTGTCACCGAACCAGGCGACATAGTCCTCGACCATCTGCCATTGGAAGTTATGGCGACCGGGGGTCGCAGGAGCGACGACGGTGAACTGGAATGGCGCGGTCGCGCCGGGTTGAATGCGGCCGGCCACCGGAACGCGGCCCGGATATTCGTATCCGGCCAGCCCCCATTCGACATTGTCCTGAGGGTTTTGCGAACCGAGACTGTATGCGTTCGGAGTGCCTGCTCCGGTTGTGTTGCTCCAGGCCGTGGTGCCCGTGTTCTGCATGATGACCGACACCGGGTAGCGCTCGCCGGCGGTCATGGACGTCGGTACGCTTTGACCGACGAACTTCGCGTTCCGCTGCAACCCGACTGCCGTCGAGGACACGATGATCTCGACGTTCGGCGTTAGATTGCCGAACCAGGTGACGAAGTCATCGACCATCTGCCATCGGAAGTTGTAAGCGCCTGGGGTTGCGGGCGCGATGACGCTGAAGTTGAACGTCACCGTGGCGCCAGGTCGGATGCTGCCCGCCACCGGTACGCGGGCCGGATAGCCATAACCGTCCACGCGCCAGGTGCGGTTGTCCTGAGGGTTCTGTGAACCAAGGCTGTAGGCGTTCGGCGTTCCCGGCCCGGTCGTATTGGACCAGGTGGTGTTCCCGGTATTCTGAAACGTGATCGATACCGGATAGCGCTGCCCCGCGACCATGGACGTTGGCACACGTTGACTTACGAAAGTTGCATTGGGGTGGAAGCCCGTCGCGGGCGCGGATACGACAACCTGGACGTTCGGAGTGGGATCGCCGAACCACGTCACGAAGTCCTCGACCATCTGCCATTGAAAGTTGTAGATGCCCGGTGTAGCCGGCGCTACGACGAGGAAGCCGAACGTCGTGATGGCGCCAGCCTGCACGCTGCCGACCACGGGTACTCGATTCGGAAAACTCGATGCAGTCACGCCCCAGTTGAAGTTGTCCTGGGGATTTTGCGCACCGAGACTATAGGAATTGGGCGTCCCCGCTCCGGTCGTGTTCGTCCAGACGGCGCGCCCGGTATTCTTCATGGTGACCGACACCGGGTACCGCTGTCCCGCCGTCATCGACTTAGGCACGCTCTGGCTCACGAAAGCGGCGCCATACTGCGCGCTCGCGTCGAGGCCGCAGATCAGCGGGAGTACAAGGAGTAACAGGAGATGAAGCCTGTTGGCGGTGTTGCGCAAGCGATGGTTGCCTGTCATGCGTGCGCGTATTCTAGACGCGCATCGCGCGATCGTCACCGTTTCAGTCGCAAGGAATGTCGCGCGCTTGCCGGTCAAGCGGTCAGGTGGCGGATAGCAGCAAAAAGGCCCACGCGAGGTGGGCCTTTTTGTTCGCACGTCAAGTCCGCGCAGGGGGCGGGCTTGGGTGCTCGAGGGGTGCCTGACAATGACCTACTTTCGCACGGGCAATCCGTACTATCATCGGCGCGCCGCCGTTTCACGGTCCTGTTCGGGATGGGAAGGGGTGGTGCCAGCGGGCTATGGTCGTCAGGCGTTGACAGGAGTCAGAAGTCAGAGGACAGAAGTCAGCAAAAGCGGCTGCGTGGTGCAGCCGTTCTGTCTTTTGACTTCTGATTCCCGACTGCTGACTGGAAGGTAAGGTTGTTGGGTTGAATCGTAATGGCGCAACACGAGTGGGAAGTCAGCCTTCGGCAGATGCGTCCGCGTAGCGCAGACGTTCTGACTTCTGTCCTCTGACTTCTGACCACTGTTATGGAGTCAAGCCGCACGGGCCATTAGTACCGGTTAGCTCAACGCATTACTGCGCTTCCACATCCGGCCTATCAACGTGGTGGTCTGCCACGACCCTACAGGGGGATCTAGTCCCCGGGAGATCTCATCTTCAGGCGCGTTTCCCGCTTAGATGCTTTCAGCGGTTATCGCTTCCGTACATAGCTACCCGGCGATGCGACTGGCGTCACAACCGGTACACCAGCGGTACGTCCACTCCGGTCCTCTCGTACTAGGAGCAGCCCCCGTCAAATCTCCAGCGCCCACGGCAGATAGGGACCAAACTGTCTCACGACGTTTTGAACCCAGCTCACGTACCACTTTAAATGGCGAACAGCCATACCCTTGGGACCGGCTACAGCCCCAGGATGTGATGAGCCGACATCGAGGTGCCAAACACCGCCGTCGATATGAACTCTTGGGCGGTATCAGCCTGTTATCCCCGGCGTACCTTTTGTCCGTTGAGCGATGGCCCTTCCATACAGAACCACCGGATCACTAAGTCCTGCTTTCGCACCTGCTCGCCTTGTCAGGCTCGCAGTCAAGCTCGCTTGTGCCTTTGCACGTCTGGCGCGATGTCCGACCGCGCTAAGCGAACCTTCGAGCTCCTCCGTTACGCTTTGGGAGGAGACCGCCCCAGTCAAACTGCCTACCATGCACGGTCCCCGATCCAGTTGATGGACCCAGGTTAGAGCCGCAATGACGCCAGGCTGGTATTTCAAGGGTGGCTCCACGAAGGCTGGCGCCTCCGCTTCATCGCCTCCCAGCTATCCTACACAAGCCTCATCACAGTCCAATGCAAAGCTACAGTAAAGGTGCACGGGGTCTTTCCGTCTTGCCGCGGGGAGATTGCATCTTCACAAACACTTCAACTTCGCTGAGTCTCGGGTGGAGACAGCGTGGCCATCGTTACGCCATTCGTGCAGGTCGGAACTTACCCGACAAGGAATTTCGCTACCTTAGGACCGTTATAGTTACGGCCGCCGTTTACCGGGGCTTCAATCAAGAGCTTGCACCCCATCATTTAACCTTCCGGCACCGGGCAGGCGTCACACCCTATACGTCGACTTTCGTCTTGGCAGAGTGCTGTGTTTTTGTTAAACAGTCGCAGCCACCGATTCTTTGCAACCCCGCTCGGCTCCGGGCGCGAAGCCCTTCACCTAACCGAGGCACACCTTATCCCGAAGTTACGGTGTCAATTTGCCGAGTTCCTTCACCCGAGTTCTCTCAAGCGCCTGAGCATATTCAGCTCGCCCACCTGTGTCGGTTTGCGGTACGGTCGCCGTGGAACTGAAGCTTAGAGGCTTTTCCTGGAAGCATGGTATCCGCCACTTCAGACTGGCAAGCCAGTCCTCGTTAACACGCCTCGACTAAGCCACGCGGATTTGCCTACGCAGCACGTCTACACGCTTGAACCGGGACGTCCAACACCCGGCCGGCATAACCTTCTCCGTCCCCCCATCGCATTCCACGTCGGTGCGGGAATATTGACCCGCTTCCCATCAGCTACGACTCTCGTCCTCACCTTAGGGGCCGACTCACCCTGCGCCGATGAACGTGGCGCAGGAAACCTTGGGCTTTCGGCGAGCAGGCCTTTCACCTGCTTTATCGCTACTCATGTCAGCATTCGCACTTCCGATACCTCCAGCAGGGGTCACCCCCCACCTTCACCGGCCTACGGAACGCTCTCCTACCACTTCAGGAGTCAGAAGTCAGAGGACAGAAGTCAGAAACAGCGCGCCTCGCGCTATTTCCAGCTTCGGTAGATGCCCTGAAGCATCTTCGCAATTTCTTGATACTCGTCACGCCAACGGCGCCATGTTTCAGCGCTGACATAACCGAGATCATGGCCGTAGCGAACCCATACACGCATCTCGTCGGCAGACCCGATGCCCATCTGGATGAATCGCTTGAATTCGGCCGCTGAGTGGGCCTGCTTGCGCAAAACCCTCAGCCAAATTGACACAGATGGATTTCTACGCTCGCCGCATCTGATCGGCCAGCGCGTATTGCTCGATCTGCGGCATCTTCAGCGTCTCGCGGTGAATCTCCAACGACAGCTTGTATGCGCGCTGGAATACCTCAAGATCCTCGAACGCCTTGATCCCATCTGTCTTCTGTCTTCTGACTTCTGACTCCTGAAATCCACAGCTTCGGTGCACAGTTTGAGCCCCGTTACATCTTCCGCGCAGGACGACTCGACCAGTGAGCTATTACGCTTTCTTTAAATGATGGCTGCTTCTAAGCCAACATCCTGGCTGTCTGAGCCTTCCCACCTCGTTTCCCACTTAACTGTGCTTGGGGACCTTAGCTGGTGGTCTGGGTTGTTTCCCTCTTGACGACGGACGTTAGCACCCGCCGTCTGTCTCCCGTGCTCGACACTTCCCGGTATTCGGAGTTTGCTATGGCGTGGCAAGCCTCGATGGCCCCCACAACCATTACAGTGCTCTACCCCCGAGAGTGATACACGAGGCACTACCTCAATAGTTTTCGGAGAGAACCAGCTATTTCCGGATTTGATTAGCCTTTCACCCCTAGCCACAGCTCATCCCCTACCTTTTCAACGGGAGTGGGTTCGGCCCTCCACGAGGTGTTACCCCCGCTTCAGCCTGGCCATGGCTAGATCATCCGGTTTCGGGTCTACGCCGCGCAACTAGAAGTCGCCCTGTTCGGACTCGGTTTCCCTTCGCCTCCCCTAGTCGGTTAAGCTCGCTACGCAACGTAAGTCGCTGACCCATTATACAAAAGGTACGCCGTCACTCCGTCGCTCAATGGCTCCGCCATTGAGCTCCTCCGTTTCAGGAGTCAGGAGTCAGGAGTCAGAGGACAGAAAGAACTCCGGCGCGCACGCCTCGCCCTTTCTGACTTCTGTCTTCTGTCTTCTGATTACTGAAGGAGGAGCGATCGTCACGTCAATTGCAAAGCAATTGAGTGACGGAGCTCCGACTGTTTGTATGCATGCGATTTCAGGATCTGTTTCACTCCCCTTCCGGGGTTCTTTTCGCCTTTCCCTCACGGTACTGGTTCACTATCGGTCGATTACGAGTATTTAGCCTTGGAGGATGGTCCCCCCATCTTCAGACAGGATTTCACGTGTCCCGCCCTACTTCTCGCAAGCTCAGTTCCACCACCGACTTTTCGCGTACGGGGCTGTCACCCACTACGGCGGCCCTTTCCAGAGCCTTCCACTAAGCCGATCGCTAAAACTTGCTGGCTGCTCCGCGTTCGCTCGCCACTACTAGCGGAATCTCGGTTGATTTCTGTTCCTCCGGCTACTGAGATGTTTCAGTTCACCGGGTTTGCTCTACCCACCCTATGGATTCAGATGGGAGTGACCCTCGCGGGCCGGGTTTCCCCATTCGGACATCTGCGGATCAAAGCCCGTTTGCCGGCTCCCCGCAGCTTTTCGCAGGCTGCCACGTCCTTCATCGCCTGTAATCGCCTAGGCATCCATCACATGCACTTAGTCGCTTGACCCCATAACGGTGGGCCCTCAGGCGTCAGAAGTCAGAGGACAGAAGTCAGATAAAACCAACCCCCGTCCACCACATCCGATCCCAAAGCCACTCGCTACGAGTGTGTTTGCGCCACTCGCGCGCCGCCTTTTGAATTCAGCGCGCAAGCAAGATACAACTCAACCCTTCGCATCCAGGACCTCATCAGTCCTGAATGCGCCTTACCTTCCCGAATTGTTAAAGAGCACCTACAGCCTTCAGCTCTGCACTTTCGCAAAAACGCAGAGCTCAACGCTGTGACAACCGCAATCGATAGCTTTCAGGAGTCAGAAGACAGGAGTCACGCAAAGGCACTGCCGCCCGCGATCGCGCCGCCGTTCTGACTTCTGTCCTCTGATTCCTGACTCCTGAGTGGTGGAGCTGGACGGGATCGAACCGACGGCCTCCTGCTTGCAAAGCAGGCGCTCTCCCAACTGAGCTACAGCCCCGTTTCAGAAGCCAGGAGTCAGAGGACAGAAGCCCGCGAAGAGCACTCGCTGCCTGACCTCACGCCGATGTTCTGTCCTCTGTCCTCTGATTCCTGTCTCCCGATGTGGTGGGTCTGGATGGATTCGAACCATCGACCCCCGCCTTATCAAGACGGTGCTCTAACCAACTGAGCTACAGGCCCGTGTCAGGAGTCAGAAATCAGAAGACAGAAGTCAGCAAAGACGCGCCGCTGCCGGCGCTCACGCTAATGTTCTGACTTCTGTCCTCTGACTCCTGACTTCTGACTCCTGACAGCAACCGATAGGTTGTGGGTACTGAAGGCGTGTGAGGAGGTCAGGTCGTTGGACTTTAGCCGTTGCTGACTTCTGTCCTCTGACTCCTGACTCCTGATTCCGAGAAAGGAGGTGATCCAGCCGCACCTTCCGATACGGCTACCTTGTTACGACTTCACCCCAGTCATGAATCCTACCGTGGTAAGCGGCCCCCTTGCGGTTAGCCTACCTACTTCTGGTAGAACCCACTCCCATGGTGTGACGGGCGGTGTGTACAAGACCCGGGAACGTATTCACCGCGACATGCTGATCCGCGATTACTAGCGATTCCGACTTCATGCAGTCGAGTTGCAGACTGCAATCCGGACTACGACCGGCTTTTCTGGGGATTGGCTCCAGCTCGCGCTTTGGCAACCCTCTGTACCGGCCATTGTATGACGTGTGAAGCCCTACCCATAAGGGCCATGAGGACTTGACGTCATCCCCACCTTCCTCCGGTTTGTCACCGGCAGTCTCCCTAGAGTGCCCTTGCGTAGCAACTAGGGACAAGGGTTGCGCTCGTTGCGGGACTTAACCCAACATCTCACGACACGAGCTGACGACAGCCATGCAGCACCTGTGTTGCCGTTCCCTTTCGGGCACAACCGCCTCTCGGCAGCCTTCGGCACATGTCAAGGGTAGGTAAGGTTGTTCGCGTTGCATCGAATTAATCCACATCATCCACCGCTTGTGCGGGTCCCCGTCAATTCCTTTGAGTTTTAACCTTGCGGCCGTACTCCCCAGGCGGTCAACTTCACGCGTTAGCTACGGTACTCAGAAATCGCTTCCCGAACACCTAGTTGACATGGTTTAGGGCGTGGACTACCAGGGTATCTAATCCTGTTTGCTCCCCACGCTTTCGTGCCTGAGCGTCAGTGTTAGCCCAGGGGGCTGCCTTCGCCATCGGTGTTCCTCCGCATCTCTACGCATTTCACTGCTACACGCGGAATTCCACCCCCCTCTGCCACACTCCAGTTCGCCAGTTTCCATGGCCATTCCCAGGTTAAGCCCGGGGCTTTCACCACCGACACAACGAACCGCCTGCGCACGCTTTACGCCCAGTAATTCCGATTAACGCTCGCACCCTACGTATTACCGCGGCTGCTGGCACGTAGTTAGCCGGTGCTTATTCCGCCGGTACCGTCAAAAACACGAGGTATTAGCCCGCGCCTTTTCTTCCCGGCTAAAAGCGGTTTACAACCCGAAGGCCTTCTTCCCGCACGCGGCATGGCTGGATCAGGGTTGCCCCCATTGTCCAAAATTCCCCACTGCTGCCTCCCGTAGGAGTCTGGGCCGTGTCTCAGTCCCAGTGTGGCTGATCATCCTCTCAGACCAGCTACCGATCGCAGCCTTGGTGGGCCGTTACCCCACCAACAAGCTAATCGGACATCGGCCGCTCCCCTAACATGAGGTCCCTTGCAGGAGCCCCCACTTTCCTCCGTAGAGCGTATGCGGTATTAGCGCCGCTTTCGCGGCGTTATCCCCCATTACGGGACACGTTCCGATGCATTACTCACCCGTTCGCCGCTCGCCGCCAGGACTCAGTTGCCTGAGCCCCGCGCTGCCGCTCGACTTGCATGTGTAAAGCATGCCGCCAGCGTTCAATCTGAGCCAGGATCAAACTCTTCAGTTCGATCTTCATTGCAAAGTTCCAACTCACTTGACTCTGCTGCCCGCCCCCCTTCGGCTTGACACCTCCAGGGCAACGAGCAGCGCACGGCCGGCCGAGCCACGCACTTACGCGCGCGCACCCCGCCAACCGCACTAGCGTCGTGTGAGTACTCGAGCGTTGGAATTCCCCCAGCACCCCGCAACACCCGACCAACAACATCGCGCGCCCGGACGCCAGCGGACCCCGCCTCAGCACCCACACCTATCGATTGCGAATTGTTAAAGAGCGACCCTGCCGAATGAACCCGTCTGCGAGGCAAACGGGAAAATACAGCAGCAAAGAGGCGCGATTATGGGGCCTTTTTGCGACGCAGTCAATGACCGATGTCACATGACATGACGGTGTCACAGCTGTCACAGCAACGCAGCGATGTCCGATCTTGGCAACGTAGAAATGTCCGGTACATTCAAGCCCGGAACCGTACATTTCCAGTCACGGGGGCGGAGTCCGAAGGGCCGGCGAAGGGCGCGCCGTCATGAATTGCCGGGCCCGCCAAAGGCCGGATCGATGGAGATCTCGAATGAACTCTGAGCCGCCATTCGTAAACGTCAAGGATCTCATCGACAAGTATTCCGTCGAGGAGCTCAACCAGTCGGCTGACGAGTACTTCGCCCGGCTGACGGACTGGGACCGGCATCTCGCCAAGCCGTTCACGTCGAGCAACGACGCCATACATCTGCTTGTCCAGACATCGTATCTGCTTCAGGGCCTGGAGCTTATCCCGGAATGCGCGTGCTCGATTTCGGCGCCGGCCCCGGATGGGCGCTGAACGCCGGCCGGTATCGCGTGGATATCGATCTGGTCAGCGAGCACGTGCGCTGGTTCCAGGCAAACGGCTCCAGGATCGCGACCGTCAATGTGACGGTGTTGTGAAAGCGATCGTCTCCGCAATCTCGCGCCAGGTCGGCGGTGAGTATTCACGCGCCCGCTCCGAGAAGGCGCGGCGCATCGGCCCATTGTCAAGCCAGGTTTTCAGTGCGTCGTGCCATCCGTAGAAATCGCTTGGCGCAATTCGGATCAGCGCCGGACTGGTAATTTCCTGCGCGACCGGCAGCGAGCTTGACACCAGGCACACCTTGCCGCACATCAAGCTCTCCTGTGCTGGCAGACCCCACCCTTCCTGCAGCGACGGATAAGCGGTGAACGCACAGTCGCGCATGAGCCGCGCCAATGCGACATCGGGCAAATCGACGTGCACGTCGATGTTGGCACGCTTCAGCTCTGCGACGTATTCCGAATCGGCGTACTTGCGCTCTTCCTGTACCTGACCCACCAGCACCAGCCGGAATCCGCGCGCCGCCGGCGCAATCCACGTTTCGTGGAGATTCCTCCAGACGCGGATCAGGAAATCGTGATTCTTTCTCTTGTTGAAGCTGCTCACCACCAGGACGAACGTGTCCGGGGCGTAATCAGGCATCCCGCTCCGCGAATCCGGGTCCGGCATGTCGCGCCCGCGCAGTTGGGTCCGGCGTGTCTCGAATCCCAGGCCGCGCGAAGCCCTCAGCTTCTGCAGCTCGTGCTCCACCTGCCTCGACTCGGTGAATACGCATTGGCTGTGGCGCAACAGCTCGAGCAATCGACTGAAGCGATCGTCATTGTCGGTCCAGCCGGTATGGTGGGCGCCGGTGTGATACGTGAGATCGTAGACATAGGGTTCGAGCGACAGGAGACGCGTTTGCGTGAGCCACACCATTTCGTCGAGCAGCGGTTGGTTGGATAGCCACGACTGCCCGAGCGTCAGCAGGCGCGACCCGACTGGCACGATCGCGCGACGGCGTGGCGCATCGTGCACCACGAGCGTTCCCAAGGGATCGCGAAAGCGCGTCACGCCATTGCGGGGCGGGTCGACGACGGCGGGTTGCGGTGGCAACGCTTCGCTGGTCGCTTCCGCAGACCGCATCGGTTCGCCGACCCGGCGCTCCCTCGGCATCTGGTACGGGTCGAAGTCCGGACGCACGCGCCGCAGAAGTGCAATCGCCGGCTCACGGAGCAGTCGGGGCATGCGTTTCAGTCCTTGTTTGCCGAGGATGACGACGCTTGTCCTGAAGGGCGAATCCGGGCCTGTTGGAGCACGAGGGACGCTTGGCACAACTGGCGTGCTTCGGTCCGCGAATTGCAGCGTCGCCCGGCGATCGACTTCGGCATCCCCGTCGGCCGCGAACCAGTAACGCGCGTTGAACCGCCCCTCGTCGAAGTCGTTCAAGTCATCGACGCAGATTTCGATGAAGCGGCCCTTGACGTCGTTGTAGACAATGAGGCGAAGCGCGGGCACCAGGTTGGCGAGCTCCCGGAGAATGTTCCGTTCGACCAGCGGAACGCCCGTGAACGGCTGCCGGACCCGCACGAAGTGCAGCAGTGCCGATACGTCGACCGTTATCGGGACTGCCGAGGATTCCCGGGGTCCCGCTGCGTAGAGTCGCTCGTACAGCGCCCAGGTTTCGTCGGCATGCCGTGCAATCGAAAACCCGGATGCGAGTCGCCGGGCCCGCGACTCCCGCTGTGCGCGGCTCTGCGGATGCGCAAGCAAATCGGCGACGGCAGTACGGATCCCGTCGATGTCGGACGGATGCACATAGACTGCGTCGTTGCCGAAATACTCGCGCTCCGAAGACATTTCCCCCAGGACCAGCGGCGTGCCGGCCGCGCCGGCCTCCATGGCCGCGAGGGGCGCGCCTTCGGTCCAACTCGGAAAGACGAAAGCGTCGGCACCTGCATAGGCCGAGGCAAGCAACTGGCGATCCTCGATTCGGTCGAGCACGCGCACATTTCGGCCACCGAGGCGTCGGACGTGCTCGACGTATCCCGTGTCGCCCGCAGCTCCGACCAGCACGAACGCGACGTCGAGATCGCGCATCGCGAACGCGGCCGACGCCTGATTCTTGCGGTACTCGAGGCGGCCGACACAAAGCACATATCGGTCGAGCTTGAACGCCTTCCGGAAGAGCTGCGGGTCCGCGGCCAACATCCGGTCTGCGTCGACCCCGTTGCGAATGAGGATTGCGTGGTCGACGCGCGCGCCGATTGCGGCGAGGTAGTCGCGCTCGTATTCGCTGAGAAGCACCAGTTGATCGGCGAGATCGCAGCAAAGCCGCAGCTTTTCGAACAATCCCGCAATCCCTTCTATCGCCACGTCGCCCGTCCTGCCGTAACTTCGCCGCGGCGTCGCAGCGCGAAGCTCCGACAGGGTCGCGCGAAGCCTTTCATCCGTGGGAGCGGACTGAAAGAGCTTTTCCATGAACGGATGGAAGAGCGGCCAATCCGCCAGGTCGAGCGCAATGGGTGAAAACACGACCTTCGCACCCGACCGCCGCGCCGCGACGAGCGCCGCGAGCGCCGACTCGGGTGGCCAGCTGTTGAAGACGTGGACCACGTCGTATCGATCGGCGGCAACCGCGCGCAATTGATCCGCCGCTTCGACATGCAATCCACGCTCGCCGAGGTGCGCGATGATGTTGCGCACGCGAGTCGTTGGTCCGCCCTTGGCCGTCTCCTCGGGCCCGTGCGTCAACAACAGCGCACGACAGCCGTCTTGCCTGCGCTGACGAGCAGGAATTGCCGGAGCACGCGGCGCCGCGTCGCGAGCCCGTTCGCGATCGATCAGTTGCGCGAACAATTCCAGGTGCCGCTGCGCGAAGTGGCGCCAGTCGCATGGAAGCACGGCTTCCCGCAGCGACAGTCGCTGTTCGACCTCGGCCTGAATCACGCGGCGCAGATCCTCTGCGTCTCCGCGCTGAAACGAAATATGGGGAAAGTCCTTGACCATTCCGACGTCGGTCGGCGCGATGATGCGGCAGCCTGTGGCAAGCGCCTCGAGCATCGGGACCGGACCGCCCTCGATCAGCGAGGGAATCAACAAATAATCGAGTGACTGATAAAGCTCGACCAGGTCGCGCTCGGAGTAGTACTGCGCCGGCAACGGCCAGCCTTCGCCTGTGAACACGAATTCAACGAACGGCAGATCGAGCGAGCGAGCCAGCAAGGACTCGCCCTTGCGCCCGGTCTGATACGTGCGGCCGACGACGCCGATTCGCACCTTCGGCACGAAGATGTCGCTGTCGACGCCGAGTGGAATGATGAATACCTCGCGTGCCCCGTCGTCGCGCAGAGCTTCTGCGTACTTCGACGAAGAAGTGACGCAATAGTCGCTCTTGCGTGCAACCTCCTCGAAAAGGGCGGCGGCACCGGGGTGGTCCTCCTTGTGTGCGAAATACGTGACGCGGATCGTTTCCTGCAGATCGTCCCGCCACGCGGATTCAGGCAGGAAAAAAACGAGATCCGCGCTGCCGCCCGGGTGCGTGGTGACGCGCACCCGATAACGGTCGGGCACCGCAGCCGCGGCACCGGCGATCTCGGCGGCTATCTTTTCGAGAATCCAGCCGCGATCCGCCGGAACGATCTCGATCGAATATGGGCGAGCGTTCCTGCGCCATCCGGTCTCATTTGTCTGCATGGACCGTCAGGCGATTCTAGTAACCGTGGCGCTCACGCCACGCGAGGAACATCAGAAGTGCCCACACCGTCGTTTGCGTGTGGTTCGCCTGCCCGGTGAGGAAATTCGTCCAGCACTGGCGCACGCCCGCAGCATCGAGCTGATTGCCGCGCTCCAGCAAACGCGGCGTCAGCAAGCTTTCGGCCCACTCGCGCAAGTCGCCTTTCAGCCAATCGGCGAGCGGAATGGAAAAGCCCCGCTTGGGTCGATCGACGAGCGCCCGCGGTAGATAGCGATAGAGAATCGAGCGCATCAGTTGCTTGCCGTGAGTTCGGTTGAGCTTCATCGTCTGCGGCACGCGCCAGGAAAACTCGACCAGGCGCCGATCGAGGAGCGGCACGCGCGCTTCGAGCCCATACGCCATGCTCGAACGATCCACCTTGTGGAGGATATCCTCGACCATGTAGGTCTTCTGGTCGACGATCTGCATCCAGTCCAGCAAGTCCGGAAAATCGCGGCGCAGTTGCACGTCATCGAATGCACCGGACGGCTCGTGCTCGTCGCCAAGCACCCGTCCATCGCGAAGCGTCGCCACCGACATCGGTGTGGTTCGATAAAGATACGCGAAGTCATCGTAATGCCGAAGCATTCGCGCCAGGTGATAGAAGCGGTCGGCGCGTGCAGTCCACCGCTGCGGAGTCCGGAACAGCCGGTGGATGACGGGATAGCTGCGCTCGCGTGGCACTCGTTCGGCCAGCGAGCTCATCCAGCGCGCGGCGAACGCCGGTACCTGATCCCTCAGCTGCCGCAGCCGGAACATCCAGAAGTACCGGTCATAGCCCGCGAAAAGCTCGTCGCCGCCGTCACCCGAGAGCGCCACGGTCACGTGGCTGCGTGTAAGCCGGGACAACAGCAGCGTGGGGATTTGCGAGCTGTCCGCGAACGGCTCATCGAAGAAATGCGGAATTTCCGGAATGAGGTCGAGTGCCTCCCGCGTCGTGCAGAACATCTCGGTGTGCTGCGTGCCGAGATGACGGGCGACATCGCGAGCCTGTGCGGATTCGTCGAAACGCGCGTCTTCGAATCCGATGGTGAAGGTCTTCACGCTGCCAGGCGCGCTCGCCTGCATCAGTGCGGAAACCAGCGAGGAGTCGATGCCGCCGGAAAGGAACGCACCGAGCGGCACGTCGGACACGAGCTGCCCCCGCACCGCATCGAGCGCCAGTTTCTCGAAGGCTCGCGATATCTCTTCCTCGCTGCCCTGGAACGGGTCGCGCGTGCCTGCGCGCGCGTGGAGAGCGACATCCCAATAGCGGATCGATGCGGGACGCAGCGACGCATCGAAGGTCACGATCGTGCCCGGTGAAAGTTTGGATACGCCGGTGAAGATCGAGCTCGGCTCGGGAACATAGCAATAACGGAGGTATTCCGCGAGCGCGCCCGCATCGATATCCCCGTGAAACCGGGGATGAGCGAACAATGCCTTGAGGGTCGATCCAAACATCAGCACACCGTCGTGCAGGCCGTAATACAACGGCTTGACGCCGATGTGATCCCGGACAAGATGCAGTACCTGTCTTTCGGCATCCCACAGCGCGAAGGCGAAGATTCCGTCGAGGCGCTGCACCGCCCGCTCGATGCCCCACGCGTCCACCGCGGCGGGAATGATCTCGGTATCCCCGGTCGAGCGAAACGCGTACCCCGCCGACCGCAATTCAGCGGCGAGCGTCCGGTAATTGTAGATTTCTCCGTTGAAAACGATCGTGTAGCGGCGATCGGGCGAATGCATCGGCTGGTTGGCCATTGCCGTCAGGTCGAGAATGGACAGGCGCGCATGGCCAAGGGCAATGCCGTGCCGAGGATCCGCCCAACCTGCCTGAAGGTCAGGGCCCCGATGGGCAATCGCGCGAGCCATTGCCACTGCTCTGCGTTCGAGCACGTCTCGGACTTCGTGGCTGCCGGGTTGGAAGAATCCGGCGATCCCGCACACTCAGGCATTCCTTTCGCGAAAGATCCGGCGCGCCCACCCCTTGGGCCCCGCTCGCAGCGCCGCAACCTCCTTGCGCAGATGCTCGATGTCCGGGCTGTGTACCTTGCTGACGTGGTAGTTGCCGATTTCAACCGCACGTCGGTAGCTTGCCGCCCAGGATGCGCCGTAAGCGCCTTCGAGAATCGTCAGCACGGCGTCCGACGCGCGCGCCTCGACCGGCAGCTCCCAAGGGGTGTAGAGAATGTCCAGTAGCAGCGACAAGTGTGTCGTCGTGTCGTCGGACAGGCGAATGGCGCCGGCCATCGTCGGTTCCTGCGTGGAGTGCACCTTGTCGCCGTCCCAACCCTCGAACAGGTACTTGGGCCCACGATTCCTGTGCTCCTGGTCTTCCTTGCGAGACAAGTTCAGGTCGTGCATCGCGATCCAGGAGCCGGGCTTCATGAACGGCATCACCGCGAGGAGGTCGAGCGCTGCCCACGGATGCATGTGATGCGCATCGATGAACGCGAAGTCGACGCCACCGCCGATCTTCGGCGCGCATTCGCCGATCGTGACGCCCGTCAGCAGCCGATATCGGTCGAGACGTTCCGGCATTACGTCCGGCACGCATTGCCCCGTCGCATAGGCAGCGTCGTAGAAGAACCGGTCCGCAATGTCGACTCCGTAAATCTCGCTGCGTTCGAGTCCCGCGCTGTGAAGCGCGTGCAGCAGCACGCACGACCCCCAGCCGCTGGCGACACCGATCTCGACGAGTTTCCGGGGCTGCGTCTCGACGACGAGACCCGCGAAGAACGCCGCATCGGCGTCGGAGATACTGGCCACTGCCCACGCGGGTTGCTTCGGCCAGAGCTCACGAACGAGCGGCGCGCCTACCGCATCGATGTGACCGTACGGAAACTGCTGGAACGTCTTCATCGGGATCAGCCCGTGTGCGCTTCGGGAAGCGACGGCTTGTAGGCGATCAGCGCATAGTCCTGCGGGACCAGCATGATCGTCGAATACATTTTCGCAACCGGATCGGATGCACTGTCGACCTGCGCCAACGTTGCGCCTGAATGCAGGCGTTCGATCGCGACGCGCGCAAAACCGCTCGCCTCGAGGAGGAAGCGCATGGGCTCGGGCGGCAACGGTCGGATATGCGTCGGATCGTAGTAGAAGTTGCACGCACCGACGATCAGGTTTTCGGGGTTCGGTGTTTCGAAAATGGCGACGCCGCCGGGACGCAACACGCGAAACGCCTCGGCGAAGAGCGCCTTGAGCGCGAGGAACGGCAGATGCTCGATGACGTGGATCGATGCGACGCCCGCGAGAGAATCGGCGGCGAGTGATTCCAGATGCTCGAGCGCGTCGGCGCATACGACAGCCAATCCGTTGTCGCGACATCGCGTGACCATCGCTTCGCTGTTCTCGACGCCGTATGCCTGCAGCCCTTGCGCGCAAAGCAGCTGGATCAACTCCCCGCGTCCGCAACCGAGGTCCACGAAGCGCGCCGGCGGATCCACCGAGAGCTGTTGCGCCACTCCCTCGAAGATCGGGAGATAGAAGCTGAGCCGCTCGCGAATCTGCTCGGGCGAGCCGCGGAAATGATCCTCGAAGCGCCGATAATAGTCGTCGAACGCACCGCTCCGTGTCGCTTCATCGGCATCCGATGGCGAGCGCGCGCCGACACCAGCGCCAAGGCTGCCGGCCGGCGTTACCCAGTCCCAGAGCGCCCGGATGCGCGCATCGACGTCCTGCACGAGCGACAGGTCGGCCTTGACGTCCTCGATCTGCCGAAGGTCTTGCGTCAGGGTCTCGTGGCGAGAGAAGGCGGTTTCCTCGATCTGCCGAAGGTCTTGCGTCAGGGTCACGTGGCGAGAGAAGGCGGTATCCGAAACGACCTTCACGCCTGTCTCCAATCCCGTGATGCGTTGCCCCTCGACCCGCAGCACATCGTCGATCCGATCGATGGATCTGGCGCGGCGCGCATCGATCCTCGCATTCGCCGTGAGCGTCGCCTCCATGGACTCCAGCCTGCGGGCGAGCCTGGGCAATGTCGCAAGTTGCTGAATCCAGCGAATCGCGTAGCCGACGATCGGCAACCGCTGTATCCATCCGGTTTCGCGTGGTGCCACGAGACCGGGCAGCGACACGCCACGAGCACGACCTTCGGGCGAATAGCGGATTGCGGCGAGGACATCGAGCTTGCTCCGGGATCCCCCGCGCAACGGCGCCAGCCACAGGTCCAGTTCTTCCTCAGCGGGCGACCGTCCGAGCAGGCGTTCGTAGGCGGCGCGGACGAATTTTCCGTCTTCCAGGCGCAACAGTTCCTCGAGGATGTCACCACCGGTGTCTCCGGAGTTGTCGAAAGGAGCTGAACGCATGCGCGGGTTATCGCGGTTGCGTCGCCGGAATATCGCGTGCGCTTGTTTCCGGACGCCATGACGCCGCCACGTCGAGCGCACACACGCCGATGCTTACAGGTCCGCTCCCCGGCAGAACCTCGAACACCATCGCACGATCCCACCAGTCGAAATTCGCATGCGTATGCTGGTCGCCGGAATGCAGCGCGACCGTGATGCTGTAGCTGCCGGGGCCGAGGTCCAGACTCGGAAACGAAAATTCGACGGTCTGCGTATCCCCGGCCGCAAGTCTCGATCGGCTCGCACCCAGGTGAAACGTGTTCGTGCCGAAGACGTCGTTGCCCAAACGGTCGCGGATGAGGATGCCTGCCGTCAGCAACGGTATCGCAGCGCGGGTCGTCATCGTGACGCGGATGACCGCCATGTCCCTGCTGCGCAGGGTTCTCGACGGTTGTCCGTGCGACAGCAGTTCGATCGCTTCGATCGTTGCCTCTGCAGTGCCGGAACGGGTCACCGTGCGGCCCGTGCCGAGTCCGACCTGCCGGATCTCGTATTCGGCGCGTTGCGCCGCAATCAGCGCATTGTAGTAATCGAGCACGGCATCCGGGTCGCCGTCACGAACGACGACGCCGTGATCCAGCAGAATCGCACGGTCGCAAAGCGTCTTGATGGCTCCCGGGCTGTGCGATACGAAAAATAGCGTCGTGCCCTTGTCGCGAAACTGGCGGATGCGGTCGAAACTCTTGTGCTGGAAATACGCGTCGCCCACTGAAAGAGCCTCGTCGACAACGAGAATGTCGGGACGAAGCGCGCTCGCAACGCTGAACGCGAGCCTGACCTGCATGCCCGTCGAGTAGGTGCGTACCGGCTGGTCGATGTAATCCCCGATCTCGGCGAAGGACTCGATCTCGCCCATCAGGGATCCGATCTGTTCACCGGGTATGCCCAGGATATGCCCGGACATGTGGACGTTCTGGCGTCCGGTGAATTCCGGATGGAAGCCAATGCCCAGTTCAAGCAGCGCCGCTATTCGCCCTCCGGCCTCGAACGTCCCGGTCGTGGGACGCACGGTGCCCGCGATGAGCTTCAGCAGCGTGCTCTTGCCGGCGCCGTTCGCGCCCACGATCCCGACCGCCTCGCCTGCAGCGACGTCGATGTTGACGCCGCGCAACACCCAGGTAAGCGTGTGATGCGCGCCCAGGCCGCACCATTCCGCAATCCGGCCCCACTTATGCGGATAGCGCTTGTAGGCCTTGCCGAGGTCGCGAACCCGCAGGTACCCCATCACAACTCGTCGACGATCTCGCCGCTCAGCCGCCGAAACGCGATCAATCCGAGCGTCAGGAAAATTGCCGTGACGACCGCCGGATACGTGAGCGTCGACCAGGGCGGTACGCGATTCTCGAGGAAGATCGTCTGGGCAAAACTGACGATCGGCCACATCGGATTCCACGCGAGCAGGTCCGCGGCAAGACCCGGCAAAGCACGACCCGGGTAAACGATCGGGGTGAGCCAGAACCAGAACTGAAGCAGCATCGACGTGCTCTGCTCGATGTCCCGATAGAAGACATTCACCGTGCCAAGCAGCACGCCGAGCCCGAGAGCGAAACCGACGACCAGCAGCACGACGGGGATCATCGCCAGCATGGAAATGCCAGGGAGAGCGCCAATGACCAACAGGAACCCCAGGAACAACGCGAATATGACCGCGAAGTTCGTCAGTCCGGACAATGCCACCACGATGGGGAACGCGAGCTTCGGAAGGTTTACCTTCTTGAGGAGGTTTGCGTTGTGGACGAAAATGCCGACGGATCGGTTCAGCAGATCGTTGAAGAGCTGCCATATGATGATTCCCGCACAAAGGTAAATGCTGTACGCGAATCGCGTTGCGTGCCCCGGCAAGGCCGGCTTCATGATCTCCGCGAGCACCACGGTGTAGATCAGGATCATGGCGAGCGGCTGCGCCACGGCCCAGAAAAAGCCGAGGTTCGTACCGAGGTAGCGCGACACGAACTCCCGCTTCACGCTCGCCAGGATGAACCCGCGGAACGCCCAGCACTCGCGCAGCAAGCCGGCGCGAAACAATTGTGTCGTCGTCATAGGGGGATCACCCGAGCATCCGTTGTCCGCGCGCAACGCCTCGCAGATCCGCCTCGACCGTGACGGTCATCAGGCTTCGAAAGAAGTGCGCGTCGAACCATGCAGCCCATCGTTCGATGGCCGTCGAAGTATAGCCGGCAGGTCCACACTCACGGCGTGTTCTCCTGCTGACGGACAGCGCGGTAGACGTCGAGCGTCGCCCGGGCGCAGGTTTCCCATTTGAACTGGCCGGCGCGTTGCACTCCGCGACGAGCGAAATCGGCGCGTCGCACCCCACTTTCGAGCAGCGCCTCGATTTTCGCCGACGTGAGTTCGGGCTGTTCCGGATCGATCATCAGCGCCGCGTCGCCCGTCACTTCGGGGAGCGATCCGCGGTCGGAAACCAGCGCAGGCACGCCCGACGCCATCGCCTCGAGCGGCGGCAGTCCGAATCCCTCGTACAACGATGGGTACAGGAACGCGGCGGCGCCGGCATAAAGATTCGGCAGATGCTCGTTCGAGACATGGCCCAGCATGCGGACATGTCCCGCTGCGGCCAGGGTGCGCAATTCCCGCTCCAGTCCGGCCGCACGCCAGCCGCCGGCACCCGCGACCACCAACGGATACCGGTCGCGCAACGTTGCCGGCAGGAGTGCATGCGCGGCCAGCACGTGAACGATGTTCTTGCGCGGCTCGATCGTGCCGACGGTGAGCAGATATTCGCCGTGCGCCAGACCGAGCGCGTGCAGCGAAGGGAGCGTTTCCTCGGCGCTGCGCGGCCGGAATTCACACGACACCCCGAGATGCACCGTGTGGACATGCCGGGGATCGCGCGCAAAGTTGGCCAGCACCTCGCGCCGGGTGAATTCGGAATCGACGAGGATGGCCGCTGCACGTTCGATGGCGCGTGGCAGTTCCCGCTGGAGCCAGCGAACGCGATCGGGCGGGTGGGTCTCGGGGAATCGCAGCCAGGAGAGGTCGTGGACCGTGATGACGACAGGTACGTCCGCTCGAAACGGCACATAGTTGGGCTCGTGATAAAGCTCGATCCCGTTGCGCCGCGCGCCGCGCCGGAACAACAGTTGCTGCTGCGCTTGTCTCAATTCCCGGTTGCATGGCACGAAGCGCTTGACCGCATCGCGAATGCGCCGTGCAATCGGGTCGGATGCGCACGCCCGCCGGTGGCGCCGGTCGCGCGTGCTCCCAGACACGACCGTAAAACGAGTACAAATCGACCTCGCCGCTTGCGTCGAGCGCCGCGGCCAGATGCGCGATGTAATTGCCGATTCCCGTGAGTGGCGACAACAGCGGTGTCGCATTGAGACCGAGGCGAAGCGGCATCAAGCGTGGCTCACCGTCGATTGAAGCCGATGGATGTGATCACTGCTCGTTTTGCATATCGGCACATGCCCGGTCCCTCAGTTGCCCTGACGCGTCCCGCCCAATCGCTGGGTCAGCAGAAGTCGGCTCAGCAGGAATCCAACCGGTATGTTTGCAATCACGACGATCAGCGCCGCGAAGGCCGGTCTCACGCGAAGCGAATCGACGAGTATCCACAGGAGAACGGTGCCGAACAGGTACTGCATCACGCAGATCAGCGGAAACCGCGCTGCGGTGCGCCAATCGAACGGCACGCGGAATACGAACTGGCTTTGCAGCCAATAACCGATTGCGATGCCCGACGCGTATGCGATCGTGTAGGCGGCGAGGTAGTCGATCCATCGAAGCGCGAGCAACAGCACCGCATAAGTGAATCCGGTGTTCACGATCCCGGTCATCAGGTACCGCTTGAATTGCTCGCGGGTATGACGTCGGCCGGTCACTTGCCAACCTCGTGGCATCTCCGCACGGCTGCCAGAAATTCGCTGTAATCACGGATGTAGTCTGCCGGATCGTAATAATCCGACGCGAACACCAGCAGCAGTGCGTCGGCCGAATGCCGGTAGTGAATCGTCCAGATCATCGGCGGCAAATACAGACCGAGGTCCGGTCGATCCAGGACGATCTCCTCGCGCTTGTCCCCATCGTCCACCATGACATGGCAGCGACCGCGCACGCACAGGAGGAACTGGCGGCATTCGCGATGCGCATGCTCACCGCGCACATCCTCGCTCGGCACGTCGAAGACCATGAAGTAGCGTCGAGCTGCAAATGGTACTTGACGCTCGAATTCCCCGACGGACAGGTCTCCGCGCATGTCATTCACGAGAAGCATCTCGTGCACCGTCACGCCCTTCACCTGCGTGGGGACGACCTGTGGTTTCACTCGGTTACCCCCCGGCGGGCGTTCCGTCGCCGATGGACGAAGATTCGCACAGCGCATTCGGACGCACGAATGCCGTCATCGTGGATCCCTGCCGGAAATCGCTTCAGTCGACAGCACGAGATAGCCGGGACGCTGCTTGGTGTTCTCGTAGGCGCGCCACGCATACGCGCCAACGATTCCCAGGCCGAACGTGTTCAGCGCGCCGAAGAACAGGATGATGAGTACGGTCGCGGCATATCCGGGTACCTCGATGGCGCCCGTCAGACGCGCGATCGTTACCAGGAGCCCGAAGAGCCCGGACAGCAACAGCCCTGCCAGACCGGTGTAGAACAACAGCCGCACCGGCAGATCCGAGAATGCGAACACGCTATCCGACAGATACTTCAGCTTCCGCCGAATCGTCCAGGCACTCTTGCCGTACGGTCTTGCGCGCCTGACATACGAGATCGTCTTGCGGCGAAAGCCCAGCCAGAACAGCAGCGCGACGAGCGACGTGTTCGCTTCGTTGAGCTTGATGAGGTGATCGCGAAACGCGCGATTGCAGCCGAACAGGTCGACCCCTCCGCGTGGAATCTGCGGCTGGATGATCCGGCGATAGAGTCCCCAGAATACCGACGCGGCGATTCTGGTCGGCCACGGGTCGGCCCGCACCTCGCGTGTCCCCACGACGACGTCGACGTCGCCGGTCGACAGGGTGGCAAAAAATTTCTGCGGCGATTTCCGGTGGGTCCTGGAGATCTGCGGCAAGCACGGCAAAATAATCACCGCTCGCTTCGGCAAGTCCCGCGCTGATCGCCGCAAACGAGCCGAAGTTGCGTGCGAGGAGGATCAGTCGGGCATCCAGGCCCGGAGCGGGGCAACTCGGCCTTCAGCCATGCATAGGAATCGTCCGGACTGCCGTCGACGACGAACAGGGCCTCCAGCTTCCGCGGCAATGCGTCGCGCAATGCGCGCAGCTGTTCCAGCGAGCTGGGGAAGCGACTCGCGGTTCCGGTAGACCGGGATGACCAGCGAGTACACGGGTGGGTCCACGTGCGTCATCGGGATTCGCGGGTCTCTTTTCTGGCAAACGGGTGATTTTCGCATGCACCGGCATATCGGCGGCAGGCGTCTCCGCGGTTCACTCTATAATCCAGGATCTTGAGGCCGGCCTCGACCCAGCACCGAGCATGCGTTCAGCGGGCATTGCCCTCCGCCGCGCCGAATGGCAATCGGTTCTGTTCGGCACGCCCAATCGGGCGGACCTTGCCGCATGCGTGCCTGAATGGGAACTTCGTTCGGTTCGTGTTCGAGTGCACCGTAACCATGGCTTCGAGGCGGTAAGCTCCGCAACACCCGCGTACGCCGCCTGGAACGGCCTTGCGTTCGAATGGGCCATCGGGGCATACGATGACAGCCTCACGTTCGACATATCCGGCGAAGCCGATGTCGACGTCGTATGGCTCGACACGGCCCGCACCCACGGTGCCGAGGAAGGCATCGGCGTCTGGCTCGGGACACGGCTCACCGCGCTGCGATCGCTGACGACCAATCCCATCGTCGTCCTCGCCTGGCCACTGTCCGAAGGCGAGCGTGATCAACTGAACAGTGCCGCCGTGCCCGCGACTTACGTGGCAGACCTCGCACCGCTCGCCGACTCGCTCGGCAACCGCTGGCTGGATGCGCGTGCCGAGTCGATCAGCGGCACGCGGTTCGCCAATCAGGCATGTCTGCGCGTGGCCCGTGAGCTCGCCTGCTGTTGGCTGCCGGCGGCGTCCTTGCCACCGCGCAAGGCCATTGCGGTCGATCTGGATGGCACGCTCTTCCGGGGCGTCCTCGCCGAGGACGGACCGTCGGCAGTCGAGCTCGCGCGCGGCCATCACGCGCTGCAAGCCCGTCTCGCCGAATTTCGCGAAGCGGGCATCCTGCTCGCGCTGATTTCACGCAATGAGCTCGCCGATGTCGAGGATTTGTTCCGCTCGAGGACCGATTTTCCGCTCCGGCTATCCGACTTTTCCGCGCTGGAGATCTGCTGGGACGACAAGGCAAACGGGCTTCGAAGGATTGCCACGGCGCTGCGCATCGGCGAGGATTCCATCGTCCTCGTAGACGATAACCCCGGCGAGCTGGCAGCCGTTGCGTCTTCGCTTCCGGTTTTCACCGTGCATGCGAAGTCAGACGGGCACCAAACGGTTGCAGCCCTCGAACACGTTTCCGGCGTCTTTCGCTGGCATCGGTCCGCCGAAGATCGACTGCGGGCCGACGATCTGCTGGCTTCACGGGAGCGATGCGTCGTTTCGGAATCCGCCGTGTCGCCGGACGATTATCTGCGCAGCCTCGAGGTCCGGCTCGACTATTTCGTCGGGTCCACGCCAGCACCTCCCGCGCATCGCCGAACTGAGCGCCAGGACCAATCAGTTCAACCTGTCGCTGCGCAGGATGAACGAAGCGGAAATCGCGCGCAGGCTCGATGACCATCCGTCGAACGTCGTTGCGATCCGCCTCGCCGATCGACTCTCGGACAGCGGTATCGTCGGCGTGCTGGTCGGCTTCCGTTCCGCAGACGCGCTGCATGTCGACGAGCTCTGCGTGAGCTGCCGCGCACTCGGCCGGCGCCTCGAGGACAGCATGCTGACCAAGGCACTCCTCGTCATGGCCGGGAATCGATTGCCGGAAAAGATCGTCTTCGCGCTGCGCAAGGGTCCACGCAACGCGCCGGCGCGCCAGTGGCTCGCACGATATGCAGGTGCCGAACTGGGCGACGGGGCCGCCGCGCTCGAAATGCCGTTCAGCGCCGTTTCGGGCAGGACGATTTCATCGGCGATCCGCACCGAGGTCGTGCAATGAGTGGCCCTGCGTTGCCCAGCGAGGCGCAGGTATGCGATCTCCTCGCGCGCATACTCGGTGTGCACGATCGGCCGGTCGATGCGCTGATCCGCGCCGACATGGCGGAATGGGATTCGCTCAAGCACATGGAGATCATCTTTGCGCTGGAGGATCGCTACGACGTCCGGTTCGACGAATCGGAATTTCCAGCGCTCGACTCGACTGCGGCCATCACCTCTGCACTGCAAAGACATCTTGCGACATGATTTGCACATTGCAGGTCGCGCGTTCCGGCTGCGGCCGGTCGCCGAGTCGGATGCGCCGTACATCGTAAACCTGCGGTCGCGCGCCGGCGGATTCCTGAATAGCGGTGCAATCACGGCCGAGCAGCAATCGCACTGGCTCGAGCGATATTTCGAGCGAGGCGGCGATTTCTATTTCGTCGTCGAAACGGTCGACGGGAAACGCCGCGAAGGACTCGTCGGGCTCTATGACGTGCGGTGGCCCGAGCGGACCGCGGAATGGGGTCGCTGGGTGCTGGAAGCGCAGTCCAGCGCCGCCGTCGAATCGGCGCTGCTCGTCTATCGTTGCGCGTTCGGAGAGCTTGCCCTCGATCGGGTCCGGTGCAGAACGCTCGCCGCCAACGCGAAGGTCGTTGCGTTCCACGATAGCTGCGGGCTCGCGCGCGTCCCCGGCACCGTGATGATCGACCACGACGGGCAGTCGCATACCGCGGTCGAGCATGTGCTGTGGCGCCGGGATTGGCCGCCCGTGATGACACGGCTCGACCGTCTCGCGTCGCGGTTCGCAGCCACCGCGATGCGATCAGCAGCGGCAAGCCCGTCGTGATGCCTGCCGAAATCGCGCTCGCCTTTCATCATGTGGGCGTCGCGTGCACCGACATCCGCGCGGAGGCGAAGCAGTTCGCAGCACTCGGGTACGCCGCGGAAGGAGCGCCATTCGAGGACTCCGTGCAAGGCGTTCGCGGCCAGTTCATGGCCGGGCAATCGCCGCGGGTGGAGCTGCTGGAGCCTCTCGGCGCGGCGCCGTCCGGCGTCCTTGCGCCCTGGCTCGCGCACGACATCAAGCTGTACCACCTGGCTTATCTCGTCCCGGATCTCGCGCAAGCAATCGAATCGCTTCGCACCCGGCGCGGCAAGCTGGTCGTAGCACCTGTGCCGGCGGTGGCCTTCGGAGGTCGGGCCGTTGCATTTCTGATGCTTCCGAATCGCCTGTTGATTGAACTGATCTCGTCGGAGTAGACGGTGCATAGCGAGCTCGACCGCCTGGAACGGATTGCCGCCGAATCGCTGTACGCGGCCGGCGTGAATACCGATACCGTGCGGTACTCGTTCCGGATCTTCCAGCGGCACCTGCGGGACGGCTCGACCCTCGAGATGGGCCCGGCCGAGGGTGTCATGACCGAGCTCCTCGCGACAACCTGCAAGTCGCTTACCGTCGTGGAAGCAAGCCGGGCATTTTGCGAATCGATCGCAAGGCGGCTGCCTGCGGTGCACGTCGAGCACAGCCTCTTCGAGGCGTTTACGCCCGACCGGCGTTTCGACAACATCGTGCTGGGCCACGTGCTGGAGCACGTCGAGGATCCGGCAGCCATCGTCGCGCGCGCTGCCGGCTGGTTGGCCCCGCACGGGCGGATGCTCGCCGTCGTTCCCAACAGCCGCTCGCTGCATCGACAGGCGGCGGTGCTGATGAAGCTGCTGGCAAGTGAAGACACGTTGAACGAGATGGACATCCATCACGGGCATCGGCGCGTGTTCGATCCGGCGTCGTTCCGGCAATGCTTTCTCTCCGCCGGGCTCACCATCGAAATTTCCGGCGGGTACTGGCTCAAGCCGGTTTCCAATCGGCAAATCGAAGCAGACATGGACGCCGGAGATGCTCGCCGCGTTCATGGAGCTGGGCGAGCGCTATCCCGACATCGCAGCAGAGATTTACGTCGTCGCCGCATACGCCGCGCCGACGTGAGCGCCTGCGATCTGCCGGTGTTCGAGTTCGCCCGCGAGCGCCGACCTCGAAGACGCGCTGCGCGACGCAGCCGCGCGCGTGCTGTCGAGCAGCCGGTACGTCCTCGGCGTAGAGGTAAGCGCCTTCGAACGTGAATTCGCTGCGTTCTGCGGTACGCTCGATTGCGTCGGCGTTGCCAACGGCACGGATGCGCTCGAGCTTGCGCTTCGTGCGGCGGGTGTCGCGCGCGGCGATCGTGTCGCGACGGTCGCGAATGCGGGGTATTACACCTGCGCAGCACTTGCCGCCATCGGCGCCGAGCCGGTGTTCGTCGACGTCGACGAGACACTGACGATGTCGCCGGCATCGCTCGAAAGCGCGCTGCCGCGCGTCAGGGCGATCGTCGTGACTCATCTGTACGGGCGTCTCGCCGCCATCGAGCCGATCGTCGCAATCGCGCAACGGCGGGCGATACCGGTGATCGAAGACTGCGCGCAGGCGCACGGCGCGGCGAGGCGCGGAAAGCGCGCCGGCTCGTTCGGCCTGGCCGGATGCTTCAGCTTCTATCCAACCAAGAACCTGGGGGCGCTCGGCGATGGCGGTGCGATCGTCACGTCGGACGGCGAAGTTGCGTCGCGCGCCCGGTCGCTGCGCCAGTACGGCTGGTCGTCCAAGTACCACGTCGAACGCCGCGACGGTCGCAACAGCCGGCTCGACGAACTGCAGGCCGCGTTCCTGCGCGTCAAATTGCCGCGACTGGCCGCGTGGAACAGCGCTCGCGTGGACATCGCGCGACGCTACTGCGACGGCTTGCAAGGCCTCGGCTTGATCTTGCCGGCATTCAGCGATGAAGCGTACGTCGCCCACCTCTTCGTCGTACGCGCTCCCGACCGTGACGCGCTCCGCGCAGCGTTGGCGCAACGACAGATCGACACCGGCGTCCATTATCCGATCCCCGACTATCGTCAACCGGTTCGCGCGTCGCTTCCGGGCGTGGCGTTGCCCGTGACGGAAGCGGCGTGCCGGGAGGTTTTGACACTACCCTGCTTCCCGGGGCTTTCCGAGGCCCGGATCGATCGTGTGATCGAGGCGGTACGACAACATTATCGCCAGCCTCGTGGACTGGAATGAAGCGCCCGCGACGGGGCCTACCGGTACCAGGCAAGGTTCTTTTCGATCCGCTCGCGCTCCGAAGCGGGGAAGCGCTTCGCGGCGATCAGGCGCTCGACGGCACGGCGACCCTCGTCGCGCGCATTGGCGTGCCATGCGGCGACCGACAGCTCGTCCTCGGCCTTCCACGCGTAGACGGCGTCCTCGACGAAGAGCAGGTCCGCGGGGCGCGGGATTGCCGCGGCGGCCCGCGCGAACAGCAGCGCCAAGGGCCACTCCGCACGCAGACGATGCCAGCGGGCAAGCTGAACGAGGGGTTCGGCACGCGACGGCCGCGCATTGAATGCTTCCAGGTAGGCTCGTTGTATGTCAGCGGGCGAGTGACCGAGCCGCTCGACGAGTTGCGCCGCCTGGTAGCGTGCCTGCCACGCCTCCTCGTCCCAGCCGCCCATCGTGGCGCGATGGCGGTACGCCTCGAGCGCGCGCTCCGGCAGTCCGGCGTCCCTGAGGGTTTGCGCGAGGTAGAAAGCGTAGCGCGTATTGCCGGGCTCCCGGCCGAGCGCCGCCTCCAGGATGGCCGCGTCCTTCAGGTACGTCTGCGGGTCCCGGCTGCGCGCGCCTTCGTGGTACGCGTCGATCCAGGGGCCGGCTAGCGGCACGAAGCGATGCGGGACGTCGGCCGTCACGTATTCGTGCAGTACGCCTTCATAGCGCCACGCGATACGGTTCGCCAGCAGCACCGCGCTTCCATATTCGATGCCGGCGTACCGGATCGCGATGTAATAGCCGTCGGCGTCGAGGCCCGTGAACCGGTAGCCGGACGGCGTCCCGAGAACCTGGTCGGCGTCCATCACCAGGATGTAATCGGCCTTGCCTCGAGCAAGCGTGATCGCCTCGCTGCGATTGGTGCCGAAGTCCTGCCACGGTCGCTCGTGCAGCGTGCCTGGCACATGCCGATAGTGCTCCCGGATGAGGGCTTGCGTGCCGTCGGTGGAGCCCGTGTCGACGATCACCCAGCGGGAGATGAAGGGACGTACGGAGTCGAGGCAGCGGCGAATCACGTGCGCCTCGTCCTTGACGATCATGTTGAGGCAGATGGAGGTCGACATCCGGCCGTGGTGGAGTGTCAGGCGGGGAGGCGCGAAGTTTAGCCGAGACCCGCGTCGCTGGATGCACGCCGTTTCAGGTGTTGCGAGGGCTGCAGGGCCTCGCGCGGATTCGTGACTGCGAGCGGCACGCATGTGACCCGGTTAGTGATGCCGGACCGGACGCTCGTTTCATTCGTAGCCGACAAAACGAAGCCGCCGCAGGCGTGCGGACACGAACCGCTCGTCCGCTCGTTTTCATAGACAAACGGTGCATCGTGGCGCGCGACTCGAAGCCGCTCGACGGTACGCAGCGCGAGAAGGCGGGCGCACTTCTTGCAGAGAAGCTGCCGTCCACAAGTCGCTGAATCACCTGGACCCGAATCGAACATTCAACCGACCAATAGGGAGTTCCATGAGGCAGAAATTGATCGCGCACGCGGTAGCGCTTGCGCTCGCGTTTCCGGCAGCAGCGGTATTGGCAGGGCCGGTGTCACACCCCAAGGCCGATTCGCTATTGGCCATCGACGCGAATCGCGCCGCAGTCATCGACGGCATTGTCACCAAATGGGGCAAGGCCCTCGAGAAGTCCGGCGTCGCCGCCACTGATCTGCGCGAGATGCTGCAAGGGCTGCGCGCGGATCGGCTGCTCGCCGCAAGTCTGGCGGGCTCGCTTTCCGGCCTCTACGACACGCTCGAAACCGCATTGTCGACGAGCACGCACCCGCAAACCAAGTCAGTACTGAAGTCGCTCGGCGAAGCAAGCAACGACGTCGTGTACACGCCCGTCACGCCGTGCCGGCTGGTCGAGACGCGCGGCACCTTCCAGGCCGTGTATCAAGGCGGAGGAGCCTTTACCCCCGGCGAGATTCGCACCTACGTCGTCGAGAGCGGCAACAGCACGTGCCTGACGCAGCTGCCCGATGGCCTGCATCCGTCTGCCGTGCAGCTCCAGGTCTTCGGCATTCCCGCCAATGGCGTGTCGGGCGACCTCGAAATCCTGCCGGAGGGAGAAACGTTCGGGAGTACGGCGACACTCGTGTTCCTCGGCAACAATCCCTTCACATCGTCTTCGACCACCGCGCGTGTCAATTCTGCGAACGACGAGATCGCCGTGCAGGTCAGGGGCGGTTCCGCTGACGTGGCCATCGATCTGGTCGGTTACTTCGCGCCGCCGAATGGCGGTCATGTTTCCAGCGTGACGGCCGGTGCTGGCATCACGGTAACGGGGACTGCATTCGATCCGATCATATCCGTCGACGGCACGACCGGGCCGACCGGGCCGACCGGGCCGACGGGGCCAGCGGGTGCCGATGGTGCTCCGGGCGCTCCTGGTGCTCCGGGCGCTCCCGGAGCAACCGGCCCGCAGGGTCCCACCGGACCGCAAGGCGATCCCGGCGCGACGGGTGCAACAGGCGCGACGGGTGCGACCGGCGCCACGGGTGCAACGGGCGCGGCGGGCGGCAGCGGCCCGCAGCCTATCGTCATCGCCACGGGCAACTATCCGATCGTGAGCACGGACTACACGATATTCTGCAACAATCCGGGAGGCAATTCGAAGACGATGACACTGCCCTTGGCGTCGGCCAATAGCGGAAAGGTCTTCGTGATCAAACGCACCGGCGCGAGTGGCTGCGAAGTGGCGGGGCTGACCGCTGCCGAAGGCAACCCGTTCGCACTCAGTGCGCCGGGTCCTGGCAGCGTCAGCGGCATCGTGGTTCAGTCGGATGGCACCAGCTGGTGGATCACTTCGACCGTCAATTGATCGGGATCACCAGGTTCAACGTGCAGATCGCCGAGCGATAGTTCGAAAATCTGCTGCGATTGAAGGCGGGCCACTTCACGGTGGCCCGCTTTTTATTTGCCGGTCACGTTCGCGAGCACCGAAACCCGGCGTACATGTGGGATTCTCTCGAAGCTTGTTCGCAGTCGATTTCCAATCCCCCGACCCTGAGACCGACCGATGAAAGATACCCTCGCCCTACCTGCGGCACCTCGTGGGGGCGTGCGCGAGTGGGTCGTTGGAGGCTTCGTGGCGGAGGCACCGATCTGGTTGCCCTGCGCGATCCTGACGTTTATCGCCGCCAGCGTGCTGATGACGGGATGGCCCGCCGGGCTGGTTCCGAACCTGTCGTATCCGTTTCACTATTCCGGCGACATGCGTTGTCCGCCGCCTGGGTCATCCAGAATCTCCTCGAAGGCAATTGGATATTCCATACGGATCGCAGCGGCTACCCGTTCGGGTCGGATCTCCTCGATTACCCGATGTCCGATTCGGGCAGCTTCGCGATTCTGCGGGTTCTGGGGTGGCTCACCGGATCGTACTGGGCCGCGATGAATCTCTATTTCCTGCTGGGCTTTCCGGCAGCTTTCCTGGCCTCGTATATCGTCTTGAGGGCGATGCGCGTTTCAGTCGCGCTCGCTGCGGCAGGATCGCTGCTGTTCGTGCTGCTGCCGTACCACTTCCAACGACTGCAGCACCTGTTTCTCACGTGGTACTTCGTCGTCCCGATCTTCTTCCTCTTCGCCTGGCGGCTCTACAGCATGAGCGGTCGACAGGATCGGGTCGGCACTTGACGGTACGAACGGCATTCGGCCATGCGGCAGCACTCATCGCGTCGGCATCGTTCGGGATCTATTACGCCGTGTTCGGAACGATCGTGCTGATGCTCGGCGGATTGGGCGGATGGTTGCGGAGTCGATCGCTTCCGATCGATCGCTGCCACCGTTCGCGGCAGTGTCGCTGACGATGATCGGGACGAGCCTCAACATCGCGCCCAACCTGATTCACGTGGTCCGGAGCGCGGCCCCAATCCAGGAAGTCGCACATCGAGAGCTCGCTGACTCCGAGATTTACGGCCTCAAGATGGTTCAGATGCTGCTGCCCCGCGCCGATCATCGAATCGCCGCATTGGGTGATGTAACCCGTCGCTACGACAGCGCGGCGCCGTTGATCAACGAGAACGCGACGGCGACGCTGGGTGTCGTCGGCGCGACCGGGCTGCTCCTGCTGGGCGCCGTCATCTGTTTGCGCGTGGCCGGGCGCGCGGTCGACGAACGGCTGGCTTTCCTGGCGCTGATCGTCCTGGGCATCTTCGCGATCGCGACTGTCGGTGGCCTGTCAGCGGTATTCGCAACGTTGATATCTCCCCAGATCCGCGCATGGAACCGAGCGAGCGTCTTCGTTGCATTTGCCGCAATTGCGGCCGCGATGATCTCATTGGAATGGTTGCTTGCGAGATACGTCGCGGCCAAGTGGCTCGCACTGGCGCTGGCGAGCAGCGGCATCGCTGGTCGCGGTTGTCGGCGTCACTGGATCAGACCGTACCCGCATGCGAAGCCTGCAATCGAGCAATCCAGGAAGCGTTCGAGCGCGACCGCGACTTTCGGCGATGCGATCGAAGCCAGCCTCCCGCAGGGTGCGGCGATCTACCAATTGCCGTACATGCCTTTTCCGGAAGGCCGCCACTGAATCATCTGCTGAGATACGAGCTTGCGACGGGCGTGATCAATTCGAAGCAATTGCGTTGGAGCTATGGAGGCATGAAAGGACGGGAAGGAGACCTGTTCTTCCGGGCGCTGGCCGAGGAGCCCATGGCAACGCAACTGGACGTCCTGCGACGCCTGAACTTCTCCGGCATCTACGTCGATCGCCGCGGCTACAGCGATGGTGGTCGCGCGATCGAGGACGAGTTGCGCCAATTGACGGGTACCGGTCCCGACCTGGTCCGGTCCGACAACCGGGTTGCCTTCTACAAGCTGGGCCCCGGCACGCCAGCACTTCCCGCCGGACTCAGCGTCGCACATATCCTGCAGCTTGCCGGATTCGCCCCGGATGCGCACGGCTCCCGGTATGCGGCAACCCTCGAGGCGGGAATGGACCTGCGCAAGGATGGATTGCCGGAGTTCGTCGAAGAGATCAAAGGGCTTGCCCCTGTCGAGTCGTGGGGCCGGTGGTCCGACGCAAACCTGCGCCGGAACGTCATCATCAGATTCAGGGATCCACTGCCGCGATCCTTCACGCTGATGCTTCGCGGCCAGGCGTTCGGGCCCAACTCGGAAAAGCCCGTAAGAATCAGGATCGGACGCGAGACTGAAACGATCACGTTGTCCTCCAGCATGGAGGAAAAGCACGTCAGGTTCGATCTTGGAGACCGAGCGATACGCGAGATCGAGATTACGCCACCAATTCCCGTCGCACCGAAGGATCTCCTGGTCAGCGACGACTCCCGGAAGCTCGGCATCGGGCTCGAACGGATCTGGTTCGAGCGGTAGTCACGCGCGCAACGCCGGGACACGGTTGGTCGCCTCTCCCTGGATGCTCGGGTAAAGCTTGGGCGTGGCGTCGACGCCGACGCCGGGCGCCCCGCCGCTCGAGGCGCGTAAAATTGCGCGCAACAATGGATTCAACCATCACGCAGTTGCCGCTGCACCGAGGCCACCCATCGCGTCTGTCGTGAAGGTCGCCGTGGTCCACGATTGGCTGGACACCTGGCGCGGCGGGGAAAAGGTGCTTGCGGAAATCCTGCGCATTTATCCGGAAGCGGATCTGTTCGCGCTGGTTGATTTCCTGCCGGACGCCGATCGTCTTGCACTGCAGGGAAAGCGGGCCACGACGTCCTTCCTGCAGCGCATGCCGTTCGCGCGCACCCGATTTCGCGTGTGGCTGCCGCTTTTTCCGCGTGCGGTCGAGTCGCTCGACGTCTCGGCCTACGACCTCGTGGTGTCGAGCTCGCATGCGGTTGCAAAGGGTGCTCGCACGAATCCCGGACAGTTCCATCTCTGCTATTGCTACACGCCGATGCGCTACGCGTGGGATCTGCAGGACCAATACCTGAAGCAGACGGGCCTCGACCGGGGCCTCCGCGGGTTCGTCGCGAGGCGAGTGCTTGCGCGGCTGCGTGCATGGGATCGCGCGGCGAGCGCGCGGGTCGACCATTTCGTCGCGATCTCGCGGCACATCGCGGCGCGCATCGAGCGCTGTTATGGACGAGAATCCACCGTCATCTATCCGCCGGTTGCGATCGACCCGGTCGATCCGCCGCCGCCGCGCGGCGCTGCGTACGTGACGGTCTCGCAACTCGTGCCGTACAAGCGCGTCGACCTGATCGTCGAGGCATTCCGGCTGTTGCCGGAGCGCGAGCTGATCGTCATCGGCAATGGACCGGAAAGCGGGCGAATCGAGCGGATGGCGCCGCGCAACGTGCGCATGCTGGGCAGGGTGCCCGATGCCGAGCGCAATCGCTGGCTCGCGAGCGCACGCGCATTCATCTTCGCCGCCGAGGAGGACTTCGGCATCGCGCCGCTCGAAGCGCATGCGCTCGGCACGCCGGTCATTGCATATGCCGGCGGAGCCGCGTCCGAAACCATTCCCGGTCTCGACGCCGCAGCGCCCGCAGGCGTGCTCTTCGATGAGCAGTCCGCAGCAGCCATCGCGGAGGCGGTGCGCCAATTCGAGCGCAACGAGGCGCGAATCCGGCCCGAAGCCTGCCGGGAAAACGCGCGACGTTTCGATCGCGAGCGATTTCGGCGCGACTTCCGGGCATTCGTCGAGACACGGATGTGTGATCGGCGCACCGAGCGGGAGCGTGGGTGAAGCGGCGACAGCCGCAAGCGTGGGGGTGCACCAATGAGCGCCGCCGGGCCGCCCCAAGGCGCGAACAGCGCCCCCTTCGGGGGCAGCGCAGCGGCGACAGCCGCAAGCGTGGGGGTGCACCAATGACCCGCAGCCTGCTCAAGGACAATGCGCTGTTCTTCGAGTGGGCGATGCGCCTGCTCGATCCTCTGCTGGTCGCGGCTGTCGGCGCGGCGGCTTACGGGGTCTATCTGGACGACCCGATGCTTGCCGAGCGGTATACGCTTGCGATCATCGGAATGACGTTTGCGTGCGCCGCGCTGTTTCCCTTCGTCGGGCTCTACTCCTCGCAACGCGGCGTGACGCTGTTCGAAGAAGTGCGGCGACTGGTCAACGCATGGCTGCTGCTCGCCACCGCGTGGTTCGCGTTTCTCTTTCTCTCGAAGACAGGCACCGACTTTTCGCGTGTCTGGTCCATCTACTGGATCATCGCGGGCTTTCTCGTCCACCTCGCGGTACGCGGCGCGATTCGTGTCACATTGCGCATGTTGCGCCGTCGCGGCTACAACGTGCGCCGCATCGCGATCGTCGGCGCGGGCGAATTCGGTCGCGAAATCGCGCAACGTATCGGCAAAATGCCGTGGAGCGGGCTTCACGTCCGTGGCTTCTACGACGACGAGCCGCCGCTGCACCGGGCACGGCGGGCGCGCCGTTTCTCGGAGCCGTGGATCAGTTGCTTCGCGACCTGGCGGGCGGTTCCATCGACCAGGTGTGGATTGCCCTGCCGTTACGGGCGGAGGCGCGGATCCGCGAAGTGCTCGAGGACCTGCGCCATTATTCGGTCCAGGTGCGGTTCGTGCCGGACATCTTCGATTTCGCACTGCTGCATCACTCGATGAGCGAAATCGCCGGACTGCCGGTCATCAACCTGACCGAGTCGCCGCTGGAGGGCGCGAACCTGTTCCTGAAGCAGGTCGAGGACTTTGTCGTTTCACTGTCGATCCTCGTGATCGTGTCGCCCCTCATGTTGCTGATCGCCGTGGGTGTAAAACTGTCGTCTCCCGGCCCGGTGTTCTATCGCCAGGAGCGCGTCACGTGGAACGGCGAGCGGTTCCGGATACTCAAATTCCGCACGATGCCGATCGATGTCGAGGCGGCGTCCGGTCCGGTCTGGTCGAATCGCTCCGAAAGCCGGGCGACGCGTTTCGGCGCGTTCCTGCGGCGAACGAGCCTGGACGAATTGCCCCAGTTCATCAATGCCCTTCGGGGCGAAATGTCGGTGGTCGGCCCGCGGCCCGAGCGGCCGGAGTTCGTCGAGCAATTCAAGCGGGAGATCCCCGGCTACATGCAGAAGCATCTGGTCAAGGCCGGCATCACCGGCTGGGCGCAAGTCAACGATTTTCGCGGCGACACCGACCTGCATGAACGGATCCAGTGCGACCTCTACTACATCGAGAACTGGTCGCTGTGGTTCGATCTTCGCATCATCGCGCTTACCATCGCGCACGTCTTTCGCAGCCGCAACGCCCGGTAGTCAGCGCATGCCAGAATTCGAAATCCCTCGCGAACCGAATTTGCAGGACGACGACATCCGATCGGCAACCGGCGATCCGGGAATGCCGGCGCAGGCAGCACCGCCTCGGCGGGACGCGTTGTTCGGTGCGTTGATTCTGGTCTCGGCGTTGCTCGGCTGCACCATCGCCTATCTCGCGCTGACGGTGCCCGGCCCGTGGTTCCCGCATGCGTCGCCGAAAGCGTGGAACGTGAAGGATCTTGCGCTCGCACGCGGTGTCGGCAGCGTCGCCGGCGACGAGCTCGTTGTCACGGCGCCCGACGCGAACGGCCTTGCGCTGGTGACTGTCACCAGCGAATTCCGCTCCACCGAATATCCCGGCATTGCGTGGATTGTCACCGGGCTTCGCGAAGACGCCGACGTGCGCCTGCTCTGGCGCAGCGATACCCGGCCGGACAAGCTCAATTCGACGCCCGTCCGCGTCGAGGCCGGTCGCACGGTGCCGACGGTGCTCGCCGGGAATGCAGCGTGGATCGGGCATGTTACCGGCGTGGCGCTCGCGATCCATGGCCCGCTGGCGCAACCCGTCCGATTGCGGGGCGTCATCGCGAAGCCGATGGGCGCGCGCGAGATCCTCCGCGACCGGCTTGGCGAGTGGTTCGCATTCGAGCCGTGGACCGGCACTTCGATCAATACGATCACCGGTGGGGCCGACAACCAGGACCTTCCGCTTCCTGCCGTACTGGCGCTGATCATCGGTCTCAGCGCGCTTGCGGTGGTCGTCATCCGACGCTGGCGGCCCGCTGCGTTCGGCGTGGCGACCCCCGTCATGCTCGCCGCCTTGTTCCTGGCAGGTTGGCTGGTCCTCGATGCACGCTGGACGTGGAACCTGGTGCGGCAGGAGCGCGACACGGCAACGCGGTACGCGGGCAAGGATGCGCGCGACAAGCTCCTTGCGAGCGAGGACGGCCCGCTGTTCGCCTTCATCGAGAAGACGCGCGCCGTCCTTCCCCCGACACCCGTGCGCGTCTTCGTCGTTGCCGACGCCGATTACTTCCGCGGCCGCGCGGCCTACCACCTGTATCCGCACACGGTTTACTTCAACCCGCGCAGCAATGCGCTGCCGCCTGCCGCGAGCTTTCATGCAGGCGACTGGCTGCTCGTGTATCTGCGCCATGGGATTCAGTTCGACCGCGCGCAGGGAAAGATCCGCTGGGACGACGGACAGACGATCAATGCAGAGCTGAAGCTGGTCGAACGCGGCGCTGCGCTCTTCGTGATTCGATAGCGACGTCATGGACATCATTGCACTGTGGCTCGGATGGATGGCGATGTGGGGGCTCGGCATCGTCATGCTCGCGGCGCTGCACCGCCGACCGATTGCATCGGGTGACGCGGGCGCCGTCGCGTTCCGCGCCGGGTGCGGCTGGTTCGTCGGCCAGTTCATGCTGACGCTGTGGATGCGGATTCTCGCCGCGGCTGGCGTGCCGTTCGGAATTGCCGCCATCGGCGCACCGCTGGTAGCGATCGGCGCGCTCGCGGCGTGGCTGGTCTGGCGGCGCCACCGGGTGACGGCAGTACGCGACTTCGGAACGACCGTACGCGCGTTGTTCTCGAGTCGGGACCTCACGCAGCCGCAACGCGTGATCTGGTTCGCGCTCATCGCATGGCTCGTGCTTCGCTTTTCCCTGCTGCTCGTCGAAGTGCTGCGACGGCCGCTCTACCCGTGGGACGCGTGGACGCAATGGGCGACGAAGGCGCGCGTCTGGTACGAACTGAAAACGATGGCGCCGTTCGTCACGGCGTCGGAGTGGCTCGCCGCGCCGTCGGGCACCGTCTACTTCGATGCGGCCCCCCACTATCCGGCCACCGTTCCGCTGACCCAGGTGTGGTCGGCGACGTTGCTCGGCCGCTGGGACGACGCGCTCATCAATCTGCCGTGGTGGCTCACCGCGGTTGCCTTCGGTCTTGCGCTCTACGGATTTTTGCGGCAGCAGCAGATGTCGCCGCTCGTTGCATTGCTCGGCACATGGCTGGCGCTTTCGCTGCCCATCCTCGACGCTCACGTCGCCCTCGCCGGCTATGCCGATCTCGCGATGTCGACATACCTGACACTGACCGCACTCGCCGCGCTTCGCTACGTGCGTACGCGCGATCCGGCGGATCTCGTTCTCGCACTCGTCCTTGGCTCGGCCTGCATCCTCATCAAGAACCCCGGCAAGCTCTGGGTGCTGATGATGATTCCCGGGATTGTCGCCGCGTTGCTGCCCCGATATGGCTTGCGAATCGCCGCCGCATGCTTTGGCGTCGCCGCGATCGCAGCGCTGGTCCTGACGCGCAGCGGGCTGATGGTTCTGGGATACAACGTGCAGCTCGATTACGACATGCCGTGGAACGGGTTGTCCCAAGCATATTTCGAATTCGCGAACTGGCACCTGCTCTTCTATGGCGCCGTGGCGGTTGCGCTGCTCGCCTGGCGCCACCTGCTGTCGCCGGCACTGGCCCCGCTCACGATCGTCATTGCCGCCGGCATCGCATTCCTGATGTTCGGGTTCGCGTTCACCAACGCGCGCATCTGGGTCGAGGACCAGTCGACGGTCAATCGCGCGACGCTGCACCTCGCGCCGCTGATCGTCGTCTGGATGCTGATGGCGTTCCACGCGTGGTCGCGTTCCCATGCGGCCGTGAGCAACGCGCGCGAAATCGCACCCGCCGGCGGATCCTGAGCAACCGCGCCGCATGCTGAACCTTCCCGCGGTCAGCTTGGCGTGCATCGACACCGCCAATCACGCGCTTGCGCTTCGCGCGCTCGCGCATTCGCGCCGGGAGATGCAGTTCGGTCGAACGCTGTTCCTCACCGACGCCGTACCGGCTGGCGCCACCGTGCCCGCCGGCGTCGACGTGGAACCGATCACGCGCCTTGCTTCGCGCGACGACTATTCGCGATTCGTCCTGAAGTCGCTGCACGAGTACATCACGACCCCGCACGTGCTGCTGATCCAGTGGGACGGGTACGTCGTCAATCCGGCCGCGTTCGACGCGGCCTTCCTCGACTGCGATTACATCGGCGCGAAATGGTTCTGGTTCGACGACGGCATGCGCGTTGGCAACGGCGGCTTTTCGCTGCGCTCGCGCAAACTGCTCGAAGCGCTGCAGGATCCGCGGGTCGAACTGAAGGAAGCGGAAGACATCACGATCGGTCGCACCTGCCGCCCGCTGCTCGAGCGCGACTACGGCATTCGCTATGCGGACGAAGCGCTCGCGGATCGCTTCGCATTCGAGGCCGCCTATCCGACCGGCATGCCGTTCGGCTTTCACGGGCTCTACAACTTCTGCCGCGTCGTGCCGCAGGATGAACTGGCGGCGCTGGCGCCGGACTTTTCGGATGCGATCGCGCGTTCGCTGCAACTTGGCCAGTTGCTGCGCAATTGCATCGCGCTTGGCCAGTGGTCGGCGGCCGCCGCGCTGGCCCGGCGCCGTCTCGCCGCGTCGCCCGACGACGGCGAGGCAAAAGGCCTGCTCTCCCGCGCCGATGCGGCGCTCGCGAGCGGCCCGGTCGTCGGCCGCAACGATCCCTGTCCGTGCGGCAGCGGCAAGCGATACAAGCAGTGTCACGGCGCAATTGCCTCCAAGCCCGCCCGTGCGGCGCACGGTGCCTCCACGCCCGCCGGTGCGGCGTCGCGTGCAACGACCACGACGCCGCCTACCGCGGCTTCATTCGCCACCATGCGTCCCGCAGCGTCCGTTCCGTCTGCCGCGTCCCTCGCGCAGCAAGGCGTTGTCGCCCACCAGCGCGGCGATATCGAAACCGCCGAGCGCGCGTATCGCGCCGCCTTGCGGGCGGAGCCTGAACAGCCGCTGGCATTGCATTATCTCGGCGTCGTGCTGTTCCAGCGAACGCGCTACGCGGAGGCGTTGCCGCTGCTCGAGCGCTCGGCCGCACTGGTTCCTGCGGAACCCGAGTTCCACAACAATCTGGGACTGGTCCTTGCCGCCCTGGATCGCAATGACGAGGCGATCGCGGCCTATCGCCGCGCGCTCGACCTCGAGCCGAATCACGCTACTGCATCGAACAACCTGGGGCTCGCGCTGCAGGCGCAGAACCGTGTGCCGGAAGCGATCGCTGCCTATCGGCATGCGCTTTCCGTCACGCCCGGCTTTGCGCACGCGCACTGGAACCTCGCGCTCGCGTTGCTCGCCTGCGGCGAATATGCGGAAGGATGGCGCGAATACGAGTGGCGGCTGCGGCTGCCGGAATTGGGTGGCCGAGCCCCGGTTCTGCCGTTTCGCCGCTGGAATGGCGAAGACCTGCGCGGCAAGACGCTGCTCGTCACCGCCGAGCAGGGCATCGGCGACGCGCTGCAGTTCATCCGATTGGCGAACGTCCTCGCGGCGCGGGGCATTCGCGTCGTCGCGCAGGGACCCGCATCGCTTTGCCCGCTACTCGCAACCGCGCCGGGCGTTGCTGCGACGATCGCAACCGGCGAAGCGCTGCCGCCGTGCGACGCCGAAATCCCGCTGCTATCGCTTGCACGCATTCTCGACGTGCGACCCGGCGACGCCGGCGCAACCGCGCTATTTGCACAGCGATCCTCGATTGCGGCTCGAAACGGCAGGCCGCGTCGATGCAGCCGGGCTTCGCAAGCTGCGTGTCGGGCTCGCGTGGGCGGGCGCGCCGCAGCATCTGAACGACCGCCGGCGTTCGATGCCGCTCGCGGTTCTTGCGCCCCTGTTCGAGCTGCCGGGCATCGCATGGTTCTCGCTGCAGAAAGGGCCGCGCGATGAACCGATCGCCGACGTGCGCGGGGCGGATCCGATGATCCCGCTCGCTCCGGATACCGAATGGTCCGGTACGGCCGCCTTGATCGATGCGCTGGACGCCGTCGTCAGCGTCGACACCAGCATTGCGCACCTGGCGGGCGCGCTCGGCAAACCGGTCCTGGTGATGCTTCCGTTCGCGCCCGACTGGCGCTGGGGCGTGGCCGGCGATCGCACGCCGTGGTACCCGAGTGCACGGCTTTTCCGCCAGCCGGGTGTCGGCGATTGGCGCCCGGTGGTTGCGGACGTCAGGGATGCATTGATCAGCGCAGCGCGAGCAATAGCTCGCTGAATGCCTGCACCGGTTCGCGCCGGTCGAACAGCGCGTCGCGCCCCTCTCGAATGGTGCCGGCCATGCCGTTGCGCCATGCTGCATCGTCGACGAGCCTCGAAGCGATCCGCACATAGTCGTCCGGATCGGCGGCGATCAGCGCTTCCGCGCCGGCCAGGCGCAACATCGCAGCACTCTGGCGGCCCCGCATGAATTCGCCGGGGAGGGTGACCACGGGCAGTCCGCAGGCCAGTGCGTCGAGCGTCGTGTTGCCGCCGGACCAATGCAACGTGTCGAGCATCGCGTCGCAGGCGAGATTGACCCGCAGGTAATCGGCGTGCGGCAGCGACGGCAGCACGATCATGCGCTCGCGAATCGACACGCCGTGCCGCTCGAATGCGCGCGTCAGCCGGCGCATGAAACGCTCGGTCACGTTTGCATGGCGGCCTTCGAACATGACGAGCATTGCATTTCCGATTCGCACTCAACACGCGCGCGAACACGTCGTCGTTGTCCGGATGCACCTTGAAGAGCGACTGCGGGCAGAGGAGCAGCACGCGGTGTTCCGGGAGGTTGAATTGCGCGCGTCGCGGTCGCTCGGGCAGCGACGGGCGTCGATAGCAGGTGCCGATGCCTGGAAGCCGCAGCAGCGGCTCGACGTAGTGAGCGTCGGCCCCGGGCGGCTCCATCGCGGCGCAGCTCACATAGCCGTCGATCGTCGCGTGCCCGCTCGTCACCGGGTGTCCCCACCCGGCGAGCTGCGCGGGCGCAAGACGCAACGCCGCGAGCGCGAACGACGTGTGATCCATGCCGAGCTCCGGGTAAACCAGCACGTCGAGCTCGTCGTCGCGAATGGCAGGCGCGACGATCGACGGTCGCGCACGGCTTCCACCGAACTCCACGAAGCGGTCGGCACGCGCCTTGATCTCGCCCGCGATTTCGTCAAGGCCAGGATACAGGTGGTAGACATGGACTCGAAGCGGTCGCGACGGCAGATCGGTCAGCCAGCTACGAAAGTAGCGGCCGGCGGTGCCGTCGCGGAAGAACGCCGACGCGAATCCGACCCGCAGTCGTCGACCACCGGCCGCACGCGGTGCGACCGGCGACCGCCATGCCGGTGCGGCCCGTTCGATCATGCGTGCGGCGAGCGCGCCATACGATGCCTGCAATTCGCGGTCGTCACCGCCCTGGTACGCGAGGAAGAAATTGGTCCAGCGCAGTCCGTCCAGCACCTGATCGGATGTCAATCCCGACACCAGCCGATCCGCCATGCCGTGCAACTCGCGAAAGTGCCTGTCGATAGGCCGTGCGCGCGTTCGCGAGGTCCGCCGCGCCGTCGTAGATCATCGGCAACGAAAGCCGCGACGCGAGCGCGCCGCGCAGGTCCTTCGGATCGAGATCGAACGCCTTGCGATACGCGTCGTGCGCGCGCGTCGGCTCGTCGCGTTCGACAAGACGCGCCCGAGGTTGAGCCATTCGCGGGCACTGGCGGCCGGCGCCATCGCGATCGCGCGGCGATAGAGCGACTCGGCCTCGTCGAGCGCGCCACGCTCGCGCAGCAGGCCCGCAAGCATGACGAACAGCGTGCGGGACGGCGGCTTGCCGGTCGCGCGCCCGAGCGCTGCGCGCAGCAGCGCCTCGGCGCGCATGAACGTCGCCGGCATCGCGCCGCATGAGGCCGCGTTGGCGACGGCGAGGTCGTAGTCGGGCCGCAGCGCGACGGCGCGCTCGAACGCCGCCAGTGCCTCGCCGCTGCGGCCGAGTGTGCGCAATGCATTGCCGAGGTTGTTGAAACCCCGCGCATCCTGCGGGTTCAGCGCGACGACGCGGGAGAACGCATCCGCCGCGCGTTGCGTTTCGCCGCGCTCGCCGCGCAGGATGCCGAGCTGCTGATGCGCGGCGATGAACGACGGCTGCAACGCGACCGCCCGTTCGAGGTGCTCGATCGCTGCCACGGCGCTGCCGGCGCGCTCCTCGAGCTCAGCCGATGCGTAATGCGCGAGCGCGTCGTCCGCATTGAGGCGCAGCGCGGATTCGACGTGCGTGCGCGCCGATGATGCGTCGCCCGACCGTTTGGCGCAGGCGGAGAGCAGCAGATGGGCCGCGGCCGCCTGTCGCGGCGTGCCTCGCGTGAGGAGCGGTGTGCAGGCACGTCGCGCACCCGCGATGTCTCCCGCGGCCAGCCGCCGCGGGCTCGCTTCGAGCGCCGCGTCGACCGCTTGGCTAGGCGCTGCGTCCGGCATCCTCGAGGGCATCGGGTGCGCGTTGCTCGAGCGCGGCGATGTAGGCGCGCTCGAGGTTCCGCGTATGCGCGGGCATGTCGGTCAATGCCGAATGCCCGAGCGCGGCGGCGATGCGCGTGCGCGACCGTTCGCATGAATGGCGGATCGGTCGCAAGGCGCACGGCGATGTTCGACATAGTCGCGCCCGGTTTGGGCAATCGTCTCGGTGACGCCGAGGTTGCTCAGGATCGAATACGACGTGCGCTCCGCATGGCGGCCGCCGACGAGCGTGACGACCGGGACGCCCATGTCGAGCGCTTCCAGCGTCCCGTTGACGCCGCCGTACGGCAGCAGGGTCGAGCACGAAGTCGATCAGCCGATAGCGCGCCTGGTTCTCGGCATCGTCGCGACCCTGCGGCACGAACGCGATGCGGCCAGCGTCGATGCCGGCCGCCGCGCCGATGCGCAGGAACACGGTACGCAACGACGGGTGCACGGGGGAAAACGCGAGCACCGCATCCGGAACGCGAAGCAGCGACGTCGCGCCACAACGCGAGGCAGCGCTGCGACAGCTTCAGCGGCGTGACGAATGCGCCGATCACCACCGCTCGCGTCGGTATCCGGAGGCTTTCCCGGGTGACCGTCGCTGCGGGCGCCGGCGCGACATGGCGATAGGGATAAACGCATCCGTCCATCACCAGCGGCCGCTCGATCTGCAGCGTCGGGTCGTAACCGGCGTCGGGGTCGGCGTAACGGTCGGTCAGCTTGAAATCGATTGCCGACATCGCCAGCGTTCCCGCGCTCGCGACATGGGTGATCTGCACGCGTGCCGGCTTCGTCGCGAGGATCGGCGGGCGCGCGCCTTTGGTGTGCGTCGACAGGTCGACCAGCACATCGAGATCGTCGGCGGCAATGCGCTGCGCGGCGTCGCGATCGGTCAGTGCGCCGAGTGCGGTAAGCCGGGAAAAAATCGATTCGTAGCGCTCCGTCCATTCGTCGTGCGCGTCGTTCGTCGCGGTATCCGAAGACCTCGAACCGCTCACGATCGTGATGGCGCAACGCCTCCCACATCATCTTGCCCATGACGTGGTTGCGGAAGTCGCCGGACAGGTAGCCGATGCGCAATTTGCCTGGCCGCCTCGACGCGGGCCGCGGACGCGGTTCGCCGTAGAGGCTGCGCGTCATCGCGTCGTGCGTCCGCGCGTGGCGCGCGATCAGTTCCGGCTCGACGTCGAAAAAGTGCAGCAGATAGAGGAGCTGCTGCAGTGCGTCGACGACTTCTTCCGGCTCGCCCGCCGGCAAAGCGCTCGCTGGCGAAGACCGTCCAGGTAATGCGCGAGCCTGGCAAAGTCGGCGCGGTACGCGCAGACCTCCAGCGCGTGCGCCGCAAGCGCCAGGTGGTCAGGGCAATGTCGCTCGAAGCGGTCGAAATTCGCGAACCACGCATCGATGCGGCCGGACGCCAGCAGCGTCTCCGCCAGCGCCTTGTAAGCGGCGACATGCGCCGGATCGCGCTCGAGCACCTTCGAGAATGCAGCGATTGCGGCGGCGGCGTTGCCCTGCTGATCGAAAATGACGCCGAGATTGAAATCGGCGGCATGAAGATCCGGCCGGAATGCCAATGCGCGCTGATAGGCGCGAGCAGCACCTGCCGCGTCCCGCGTCATCTGCAGCGCGACACCGTGGTTGTAATGCGTCTCGCCGTGCCCGGGGTCTCGCTTGAGCGCTTCGACGAACGCCCGTGCGGCCGCGTCGCCATCGCGACGCTTCAGCTCGGCCTGCCCCAGCGCGCGCCACAGGAGGGCCGAGGCGGGTGATGCTTCGAGACCTTGCCGCGCGATCATCGCGCCCTCGGCCGCATTGCCCGCAGCGGCTTCCAGATCGGCAAGTGCTGCAAGCGCATCGACGAATACCGGCGTTCCGCGAACCGCCGCACGAAGCCGCTCCCGCGCCGTATCGAAATCGTTCTCCGCCCGCGCCAGCAGGCCCGCGAGATAGAGCGCGGGACGGAAGTCGGGCTGAGTGTCCAATACGTCCGCATACGCCGTTTTCGCCACCGCCGCATCGCCTTGCTGATGCGCGCGAACCGCGTTGTCCCAGCGCGCTGCCATGTCGTCTGCGCTGATTGCGGATGTCGGTCGAGCGGCGACTTCGCCATGCATCGCATCGAGCGCGTTGGCGATCGCCGGCGCGAGTTCGGCGGGATCGACGGCGAAAACGCGATCCGCGAGCAGAGGCGCGACGGGCACCCCGTCTGCCTTCACCGACCAGATCGCACGCGCGGGGCGCCACGCCAGCAGCGGCCCGGAGGGCGCGCGCACGCCGGCGAGATCGATCAGGACATCGAGATCGAGCAAGGCCATTGCGCGTGCCGCGGCATCCGGGTCGAGCGGCAATGCGCGTACGTCCGGCGAAGCGCCGAGGTCGAGCGGCCCGGGCGTGGCGGGCAGGGCGAACACGCGCGCGCGACACTGGCCGGCCAGCCGCTCGTTGATCCAGGCGACCATCCCTTTCGCGTCGGGCACCTGCTCGCTCGCAACAAGAAGGCCCGCGCGGACGTGGCCGCCGGCAGTGCGCAACGGCCACAGCAACGGCATCGTCGGCTGGTGCAGCGCCCGGCAGCTCTGCGCGTAGTAGTCGGCGAAGGTTTCGGAGCGCGGCGTTTGTCCCGCGCGCGCGAGGGCGAGCGCGATGTCACGCAATCGATCCAGGGTCTGCACCGTCACCGAAGCACTTGCCGCGGCGTCCAGCACCCTCGGCATCGCGCGCGGGTAATGCGCGAGACGGCCTTCGGACAGCACGTACACGCATACCGCGGACAGCAGCGCCAGCGGCCACTGCGGATTCAACTGGATCGCGTCCGCAAGCCCGGCGTCATCGCTCGCGTGCCCGATCGCCGTGCGGTTCATGATCGACAGCGCGTTTGCCCGTGGCTCGCGCGACGCGCAACGCGAGGATTCGATCGGCGGCACGCAGGCTCGCCTCGAATTGTCCCGTCGCGGCGAACGCATCGGCCAAGGCATGCAGGCTCGGACGGTGCGTCGGTGAAAGATCGACCGCCGCCTCCCAGGCCGCGATTGCATCGGCCTGGTTGCCGAGATGCCACGCGATCTCGCCGACATGAAAGCGGGCGTCGACACCGCCGGACACTTCGCGCAGCGCCCGCCGGTAGCAGAGGTATGCGTCGATGACCCGGCCCTCCGCCTGATGCGCGCGTCCGCGCGCAAGCCAGTCGGCGTAACGCTCGAGCGTCATCGCCGCATCGACGAACAGCTCACCCATCGAGCCGCGCCTTCAGCGCGTCGATCCACGACGCGGGCGTCATCCGATACAGCGCGCGGCCCATCGGCGTGCGACGGATGGCGAGCGCCTGCCTCGCAACGCGATCCATCCATCCGGCCGGAGGCGCTGCCACGGGCGGCTCGCGCACCGAACTCCTGCGAGTCGGCGGCTGCGTAAACGTCCGACGGCGGTGTCCACGGCCGATAACCCAGTGCGTCGCGAATGCGCAGGTTCGTGAATCGGGCTGCGCGTTCGCCGCGACCGTCTTTCCCGCAAGCGGCCGAGTCGTAGAGCGACGAGCGTCGCATCGGCCATTCTCTGCGGCGACGACGTGCTCGACGGCTCGGGCGCTGGCGGCGGCTCGTGCGCGCACGTCGGCGGAAGCGGGGCGTGACAGCGAGAGGATTCGGGCGAGCATTCGCGCCTCGTCCGCCCATTCGTCGTCGGACAGCACCCAGCCGGCGCCGGATGCCGCAACGCGTTCGGCGAGCGCGCCGATCGGCGGCACCAGCGCAGGAATGCCCGCGCGCCACGCTTCCGACAGCGTGTAGCTGAACGTTTCCGGGCCTGCCGAAGGAAACAGCACGATGCCGACGCGATAGTGACGAAGCAGCGCGGGCAGGTCGCGCGCAGCGTAGCGGCCGTGCACGGTGAGCCGGGCATCGTCCGCCTGCCACGGCCCGCGCTCCACATCGAGGTAGCCGATCACGACGATGCGCAGGCGCGCATCGCTGCTGCCGCATCAATTCGACCAGACGCTCGATACGGCGCGCGCCCTTGTCCGGGCCGATCGCGCCGAGCGCGGCAACGACCGGAACGTCGTCATCGGGCAGCAGGACGCCGAGCCGCAATCCGGGCGCGCGGCTCACCGGGAGCGGCGCCGTTCCGTGGGTGATGACGTGCACGTCGTCGCGCGCGAAATAGCGGCGCAGCATCGAGGCCGCCCACTGCGACGGCGCGATGACGAATGCGGCGCGCGCCACCAGCGCCGCGTGCCGCTCGCGCCACGATGCGATGTCGACGTCGCCGAACGTGGCCCGCTGCGCGTTCGACGCACGCCTGGCAGATCCGCACGTCGGTGACGCCGCCGCAGTAGCGGCCTTCGGGATCGAGGAACGTGATCGTCGGGCACGCGAAATTCAGATCGTGCAGCGTGTAGCCGAACGGAACGGAGCTCTCCTCGAGCGCCTGCATGCAATCCCTCGCGGCAGGCGGAAATGTTGTGCAGATGGAGAGCGCAATGCGAAAGGTCGCCGCGAGGCCCGCCAGGAAATCGCGCCAGCGCTCGCCGCGCTCCCGTTCGAAGCTGAACGTGACGACGGTGCCGCCGTTGCGATGCTCCTCGACCTGCCAGCGGTCGCCGACGGCGACTGCCAGGTAATGCCGCCAACGATCAGGCGACGCGGCGATCAATGCCCGCACGTGCGTTTCCGTGCCGCCGCCGTGATGATGAACGACGTGCAGGACGCCGGGCAGCGCGCTGCGGACATGAAGACGCGACTGCGCCGCCTCGCGCAACGCACGCAGCGGATCGGCGGCAATGTAACGCTGCGACCATGTCGCCGTAATGCGGGTGCCGCGCGAGCAGCCGTTCCATGTTCCGTTCGCCGAGCTCCGCCTTGCGACCGGCGAACGAGCGCCCGCCCGTGTGGACGACGAATGCGTCGTCGGCCAGCACGTTGCGCCAGCCGGCGCGCGCGGCGCGCAGGCAGAAGTCGTTTTCCTCGCCATAGCCCGCGCCGAACGCCAGGTCGAACGTCCCGAGCGCGTCGATCGCCGCGCGACGGATGAACATGCAGAAGCCCACGCCGGTCGGCAGGTCGGGGTACGTCGGCACCGCGGCATCGGCGAGGCGCGGCGCGAACGGTTTCCGGATCGCGTTGCGCCGGCCACGCGTTGTCTTCGCAGAAGCGCGGAAACGAGCAAATCTCCGCGTTGTTCGAAAATGGCGTCACCGTCGCGATTCGCGCGATCGGATGCGGCGCAGCGCACGAGCGCCTCGAGCCATCCGCGCGTGACGATCGTGTCGGAATTGAGCAGCACGACGTCGGCGCGCGATAGCGCCATGCCGCGGTTGGCCGTCGCCGTGAAGCCGAGGTTGCGGTCGTTGCGCAGCAACTCGATCCGGCGATCGCCGCGCTGCTCGATTTCCCGGAACACGTCGCGCACACCCGGGTCGGGCGACGCGTCGTCGATCATGATCAGCCGGTAATCGCCCGACGTGCAGGCGAGCACGCTCGCGACACAGCGCCGCACGTCGTCCGGCGCGTTGTAGATCGGGACGACGATGTCGAGCTGACGTTCCGCCGTCGAAGCCGTCATGCCGCGCGCATCCGGTTCCACAGGCGCCGTGCGCGAATCCAGCGGCAGCTTCAGCCACCAGCGCGCGCTCTGGCGATACGTGATGATCCGCTCCTGCGCGGCGATCTCGGCCGTGAGCCGCTCGCGTTCGGCGGCGAGCGTCGCACGCGACCGCCGCCTCGGCCCGCGTTCAGCTCGTCGATCACGTGGTCGCGATGCTCGACCATCGCCTCGAGCTCGCGCGCATGCCGGAACTGGTCGCGGAGCTCCTCGTCGCGAGTGCGCAGGAGGCCATCGAGCCGCATCACTTCGCGCGCTTCGTGGTCGACGCGCTCGAGCTCGGCATCATCGATATCGGTGAAAAGGGACAACGAGCGAAACGTTTCGGGCAGCGCCGCGTCGGTGCGCGCGGCGACGACGACGAAGTACATCGCCTCGGGCAGCGTTGCCGGCCAGACGGTCGTCGCATCGCCGATCGACGCCTCGAACCGGTCGTTCGATTGCTCGGACCACAGCGCCGAGCCCAGGTAACGCCGCTGGCGGTGCCAGCGCTGCGCGGGGAAATGCGGCTCGAGGAGCTGTGCGAGCTCGTCGCGATCGAGCTCGTGCAGGTGAAACGGATTCACGTAGTTGCGCGCTTCGCTGTACTCGGGCCGGTTCGGCGACGACAGGATCAGCACGCCGTCCCGCGTCGAGCACGCGCGCGAACTCCGCCAGCATCCTCGGCTGGTCCGGCGCCTCGAGATGCTCGATCGTCTCGAACGACACGACGACGTCGACGCTTGCGTCGGCCAGCGGCAGCGCAGCGGCCGATCCCTCGACGAACTCGCACGTTGGCCCGGCCGGCGTACGTTGCACGCGCATGCGCGAGCGTCGGTCGCATCGATGTCCACGCCGGTGACGTGCGCGGCCGCTTCAGCCAGCAGCGCGCTGCCATAGCCTTCGCCGCACGCGACGTCGAGCACGCGCCGCCCGGCGACGAACCGCCGCGCGAATGCGTAGCGATGCCAGTGCTCGTGCGCGATCTCGCCGGCGGTTCCCGGCACATAGCGTTCGCCGGTGAATTCGAGGTCGGCGCTCATGAAGGCGATTTTCGGCAGCTCCGGCGCGAGACATCGCGCGCCGATCGTGATTTTAGCCGATCGCTATTGCGCCACCGGCGCATTCATGCAGGCGACTGCCATCGATGCGGCAGCCGGACGAAGCCCAGCTCGCGCGTCGCGCCGGTCACGGTGAGCGTGTGCTCGACATGATCGAAGAGGCGCACGCCTTCCGGATCGAGCGCGTGCGCGCGGACCTGGTAGCGGCCGGGCAGCAGCGCGACATCGGGGAACGTCAGCGAGAACGCGTAACGATGCTCGGCAAGCGCGCAACGGCGGCGCAGCTCTCCATGTCGGTGGCCACGCCATACACCGGCGTGCCATCCGCGCGCACGATGCCGATCAGCACGACCGGGACGCGGTCGTCCGGCGAGAACACTTCGCCGCGCACCGTGAGCGCGGCGCCCTGCTCGAGCGTGCTCGGCGGGTTCGACGGTCAGCGCATTGATCGCATACCATCCGCTCGCCGCCGCCCGGTCGGCGCTGACCGGGCGGCGCGCATGCGCGTCCTTCTCCTCGTGATACGCGAGGTAGGCCTGCGTGACGTCGGCCGCGGCGCCATAGCGCTCGACACGGCCGTCCTTCAGCCAGAGCGCGTGCGTGCAGAGCTTCTGGATGTGGTACATGCTGTGCGAGCACAGCAGCAGCGTTCCGCCGTCTGCCGAGATAGCGCTCCATCCACGCGATGCAGCGCTTCTGGAACGACTCGTCGCCGACGGCGAGCACCTCGTCGGTGATGAGCACGTCGGGCGACAGCGCGGTCGCGACGGCGAACCCCAGCCGCACGACCATGCCCGACGAGTACTGCTTGAGCGGATCGTGGATGTGCTCGCCGAGATCGGCGAACGCGATGATCTCGTCGCGCTTTGCGCCGAGCTCCGACGGCGCGAGCCCGAGCAACGCTGCCGCGAGATCGATGTTCGCGAGTCCCGTGTATTCGGGATGGAAGCCGGAGCCGAGCTCCAGCAGCGCACCGACGCGGCCGTTGACCGACACGCTGCCCCGCGTGGGCTGAATCGACGCCGGCGACGACCTTGAGCAGCGTCGATTTGCCCGCGCCGTTCTCGCCGATGATGCCGAGCGACTCGCCGCGCTGCATCGTGAACGAGACGTCGTCGAGCGCGCGGAACACATGCGCCGCGCCGTGCCCGCGCAACAGGTCCCAGACGAGCCGCAGGCGACCGCCGCGCGTCTCGACCTTCGCATAGTCCTTGCCGACGCCGTCGAGCGCCAGGAGCGACCCGGCCGTCATGCTTCGACCTGCGTCCACAGGCGCTCTGGCGATGTGCGGTAAATCGGGGTCAGAGATGTATTTCGCGGCGCTCGCTTCGCGACATTCGCGCAAGCGCCGCGCGCGCGAAATACATCTCTGACCCCGATCTACCGGGCCCCGATTTCCCGGCGTGCTCATACGAAATCCTCGAAATGCGGCGACAGCCGTCGGAACACCCAGCGCCCCGCCACGAACAGCACGAGCGCGACCGCGAGCGCAACGGCGTCGGAAAGCCGCAATGCCATCCGGCCTTCGAGCAAGCCGTCGCGCAACCGCCCGACGACCCAGTTGAACGGATTGACGGCGACCCAGGGCCGCAGTTGCCTCGGGTACGAGCGTCAGCGGATACAGGATCGGCGTCAGGTACATCAGCATCATCAGCACCGGCATCAGCACGTGCTCGACGTCCTTGACGAACACCTGCAATGCCGCGAAGCAGCAACGTCAACCCCATGACGCCGACGAGCAGGATCAGCCACACGGGCAACGCGACGACGAGCCCGCGCATGCTGATCGGCTCGCCGGCGATCCGCAGCACGGCCAGTATCGCGAGGTAGCCGACGAACTGCAGTGCGAACGTCGCGGCGACCGACGCGAGCACGACGATCTCGTGCGGAAACGCGACCTTGCGGATCATGCCCGGAATAGCTGCCGAGGCTCACCGCGCCGCGCTGGATCGCCTCCTGCGCGGCGAGCCACGGCCATAGCGCCACGGCGACGAACGCGAGGAAGCTTTGCCCGGCGAACCCCGTTGCGCGGAAGATGTGCGTGAAGACGAAGTGATAGACGGCCAGCAGCGCGAGCGGATTGAGCAGCGCCCACGCGAATCCGGTGACGCTGCCGAGGTAACGCGTCGTGAGCTCGCGGCGGAAGAAATTGACGAACAGCGCGCGATCGCGCGCGCGCGCTTCGAACGGCGTGCGCGGTGCACTGCCTTGCGACGCCAGGGCAGGAACCGTGCGGTCGGTCACACGAGCGAAGTGGCGACGCGCACGGTCACTTCGTCTTCGGCGCCGATGACCGCGGACTCGATGCGGACGACTCCGGACTTGCCGCGGATGACCCGCGTGGGGGCGCGGGCGACCCCGGCGTGGCGGCCTTCCCGGACGTTGCTGCACCCTTGGGGGCGAACACCTTCGGATCGATGGGATTCACCAGCGCGTCGATGGCCGGCTGGTTGATCTGCAGCTCCGGATCGGCATGGATCGCGCGGATCCGCTGATCGCGTTGCTCCTCGGCGTATTTCACGCGCTGCGCCTGCATGATCGACTCGCGCACTTCTTCGAACGACTTGACGCCGCGCGGCACGCCGCTCTTCGAGCCTTACGACGTGATACGCGGCCGGTCCCTTGATCGGCTCCGGGACTTCGCCGATCTTCGTCAACGCGAACACGGCGTTGGCGTACGAGGGTGCGAGCGCCTTGCGCGATACGAACGGCAGCGCCCCGCCCTTCTCCCGCGTCGTCGCATCGTCGGAATACTCGCGCGCCACGGCGGCAAAATCAGCGCCTGCGGCAACGCGCGCACGCGCTTCGCGCGCACGCGCGAGCGCTGCGTCATCGCCACGGTCCTTGATGGCGATGGCGATGTCGGAGAGGCGGATCTCTTCCGGCGCGCGAAACTTTTCACGATCGAGGTCGTAGATCTCGCGCGCCTTGGCTTCATAGGCCTGGCGGTTCGCGTCGAATGACTTTGCCGGCGTCGGCCGCGATGCGCTGCAGCTCCGCCGCGGCCATCGCGCGGTCGGCCTCCGCGGCGGGACCCTTCCCGCGCACGGGCACCGGCTTGCGCGCCATGCGCGCGCGCCTGTGCAGCGAGTGTCTTGGTGACCAGCATTCCGTTCAGCAAGTCCTGCAGGCGCTTGGGACTGGTCGCGAATTCCCAGCGGAGCTTCTCGGGAACCTTGGCGAGCGCAGCGTCGTAGTCGCCGCGCGTCAGTTCCATCCAGCGGTTCTTGGCAAGCACGTTCGGCGGAAGGTCCGCGCCGTGCGCTGCAGGCACCGTCGCGAGCGACACTGCGCAGCAGAGTGAAAACAATACGAGATTATGTTTCATCGATATCCGTTGACGGGAGACTTCGACGGCACGATGCGGCCGGCGGAGTGCTGCGACGACATCGCCGTCTTCGATCCGTGCGGCACGCAGGCGTTCCTCGACGCACGGAGGATACCTCGGGTGCAGGATCGCGCAGTCGCTACGCGCCGAATCACAAAAGACGATGGCCCCGCATCGAAGCGGGGCCATCGTTATACCGCACTCGGCGGCCGCCGCGCGGCCGCGCGTTATTACAGGCCGGCGGGCTTGGAGAAGTCCATGTACATGTCGCAAGCATCGCGCGAATCGCAGCTGCCCGGGTCATTCCTGATGTTCAGGTAATAATCCCTGCCCGGCTGAAGCACCGGATAGCTGGAATTCGACCCGCCGACATAGTAGTTCACGCCGGCATTCGTGTTATCCGCATAGCTGTACGGAAAGAGGTTCTGTGGCTTCGTGAAGTCGCAGGGCCGGTCCGACAGCACCGAGTGGCGCATCTTCGGTCCCCCGCCCATCTCGCCCCCGCTCAGCCTGCCCTTCGAGCCGGGCGCCGTTGCGTTCGGCGTCCTGAAGTGGAGGACCACGACGTTGTCGAACCGGAATCCCTTGGTGACGTATCGTGCGTTCTTCCAACCCATGTCGATCACCTGTGCGAGCTTGTAGCCCGCGGCGGTGCAGGCCGCAGCCACGTCGCCGGTCGCCGGTGGCGGCTCGGATCCACCCACGGCAGCCTGCGTGACGAATCTGGTGGCGCTGGTCCCGGCCGATCCGGTAACCGTATAGCCCCACGTCAAGGTGCCTGCAGTCGTATTGGCCGGAATCGTGTCGGTCCACGACGATGAGCTGCCGCCCGTGCCGCTCTTGCCGCCGGTCCATGAGGAAACCGTGCCGCAATTGGCCGACAGCGAAACGCTTCCGCCCGTTGCGGGCACCGACGTCGGATTGGCCGAGAGCGTGCACGTCGTCGACCCGGATCCGGGTTCGGTACAACTGACGATGATGTTTCCACCCGAGGCGCTCGCCGTGAAGCTCGAGCTCGTGCACGTGAGTTGCGCGCCGAACGCCGGGATGGGTACTGCGAACGCTGCGAGGGGGGCCGCGGCGGCGAGCACGCGGCTGACAAGTCGAATCGTTTTCATGCTTTAACCTTTACCTCGAAAGACAGTGGCGGTGTGCCACCGATGCGTGAAGCAAGCCTTGCGCCACGGACTCCAAGCGGCATGACGCGGTTGGGTCCTCCCTGGCGGGTACCACTCGGCGTCTGCACATTGACGACCATTGGTCCGGTCGTCCGCGCGTCGATGCGGTCCTTGTTGCCGCGCTCTTGCGGCGCGTCACTCAAGAAAAAAGGGCGGGACCGAAGTCCCGCCCTGTGTCACTGACTACGGAATTGCGTCACAACGTTTGACCCTTTCAGATCAGAGCGCGGAGCAAGCCGGGTCTAGCGACAATGGATCGCAGATCCGACGCGTGCCTTTGTGAACGAAGCTTCCGCCGTAGTTCGACAGCGTGCTCACGCCATTGACGGTGATCGCGCCGTTGGCGAACGACTGAACCGCAAAGCCAACCACCGGCAGGCCGACGTATGTCGCCGAACTCGGTACAGGTGCGCCACCCAGCGGGGCAATCGTCGTCGAAGGGGTTCGCGAAGAACGTGTTCCCCTCCGGACACGGTATCCGGATGGAAGCCGAGGTCGAGCCAGCCGTTTTCGAAGGTCGTCGGGATGTTGGCGAGGTTCGCCGAGCCCAGCACGTTCGAATTGTTGAACGTGATGACGTTCGCTTCCCAGCACAGCGCGTTGGTCTGCGATCGGCGGCGGCGGCGAGAAGTCGAGCGGCGTCGACGACGTGTTGCTCTTCGCGGTCGTAGATGTTCAGCGAGACGTCGTCGCACGCGCCGTTGGTCCCGTCGAAGTTGCGCTGGAACAGCTTGTCCGGCGAAGTCCGTGCTGATCACACGTAGAAGCGCTTCGTCGGCATCGTCACGACCCAGTCGGTGCCCGACTGCGTGCCCGCGTCGAGCACGAACTCGTTCATGACGTGGTCGTGCATCAGGACGGCGCTGACCGGATCGGCCGTCGCCGGGTGCCCAGATCGACGTGTAGACGTTGTTGTTGGCGACCACGACGCTCGATCGGCGGGTTGACGCTTCGTGCAGGTCGGGCGATCGTAACCCCGGCAGCGGTGTACAGCGCCGTGTCCGAGAAGTTGTCGAGCGCGACTGCATCCGCCGTGTAATCCGAACCCGAGTTGACGTTGATCAGCGTGATGCCGCCGAACAGGCCGCCGGTGCTCGGGAGGCTGCGCTTCCGCGTCGCCAAGTGCGTCGGTCTGGTCGGCGCAGCCGGGCGGAACACCGTCGACGTGCGTGACGTTGGCGGCCGTGTCGGAATCGTCGAAGTATGTCGCCATCTCGATGATTTCGACGTAGCCTTCGCGTCGTGCGATCGAGGCCCGTGCCGGCGCCGTCTTCATCACCGCCCGTGTACGCGAAGTTCACGAACGCCTTGCCGCGCCGCCGGAATCGGCGGGCAGCGTGCAGGACTTGTCGGTCGTGATGATGCCCGCGCCGGCACCCGTCGGGATGATCGCCGCGTCGTCCAGACGTCCTTCGGCGACAGGTACAGGTTGAAGTCGAGGACTTCGCGGCTGTTCTTGCCTTCGAGGAAGCGGACCTTGACCGCCTTCACCGACGCCGTCGAGTTGACGACCGACAGCAGCGAGTTGAATGCGTTGCCGGCCGCCATCGGCGCGTACCGTGTAGTACGGATAGATCAGGACCTGACCCAGGCCATCCGGGTTGAGGTTGACCGCCTGCGCGGCACCTGCCGCGCCCAGCGCGCCGATACCAGCGAGCGCGGCGCACAGCGACTTCTTCTTGAAAATATTCATAGTTGGTGATGACTCCGTTGAGTTGCCGTTTAAAGTGATCACTTTAGAAACAACAGCGAGCGAATCTTATTACAGTTGATGCCCCATTTCAAACAAATCGGCGTTTCTCCCATTCTGATTTGTAGGCTTTTTGCAACGCCCACCTTATCCTCGATCCACAAACCATGCCTGCCCTTGACTGATGATCCATTTTTCGGTCAACGGCGTCACGATTCCCTTCACGCGCTTGTAGTCGTAGGTGAGTTGCAGGACGACCGTGCAGGTATCCGCTTCGCAATTCACTGTGTCGACCTTCGCTGCGCGATACAACCCAACCTTGTGCTTCGCCTTGTAGAGATCGAGCGGCATTGTCGCTCGGGAAGCAGGGCTCAGGTACTCGTACGCCCCTGCGAGATCGAGACTTGATCAACCGCTCCCAACGCGCCTTCGCACGCGCCGCCACGGCCTCGCGCTTGACTTCCGCCGGCGTATCGGCCGACAGACCGCCCACACTCGCGCATCCTCGCCACCAAGGCAACCGCTACTGCCGCGGCAGCGCCGACGAAGTGTCGTCGTTTGGCGACGGCGCCGCGATCGAAAGTGCCCCGGAACGTCGCAAAACATCCTGTTAATGCGTTCCGCTTCGCTCTGCCGACCCGCTGGCATAACGGCTAATCGATTTGCAAAGCCCCGCGGCGGCGAAACCTGAATAAAGCGTAGCCATTTCGAAATTCATCGTCAATCTCGCAGGAGTGGCGCCTTGCCGGCGCGAGTAGCGTGTTGCAGGCCCGCAACACGCAAAAATGATCAATTGTCGGGATTTCCCGACACTTTATTCGGCGCGGGCGGGAAAACGCTGTCCAGTCGCTCCATCTTTCGCCGCAAATCCTCGATGACGCGCGTGACATCGACGCTGTCGGTGACGATGCGCGGCGTGATGAACAGCACGAGCTCGCTGCGGTTGTTCGTCAGCGTCTCGGTCCCGAACAGCCCGCCGAGGATCGGGATCCGGTTGAGCCAGCGGCAACCCGTTGTTGGTGTTGCCCTTCGTCTCCTGGATCAGCCCGCCCATCACCATCGTCTGCCCGTCGGCACCGATATCAGCGTCTGCACCGAGCGCGTGTCGATCGGCGGCGCCGCGCCGGCCGCATCCGGCGTACCCGGACTGCTGACCTCCGCCTGCACGTCGAGCGTCACCAGGCCGCCGTCGTTGATGTGCGGGATCACCTGCAGCAGCACGCCGGTGTCGATGTACTGCGACGTCGTCGTCACCGCATTGGTCGTGTTGCCCACGATCGTCTGCTGGTTGACCGGGATCCGGTTGCCGGCCTTGATCGTCGCCTTCTGATTGTCGAGCGCCGCGATGTGCGGGTTGGCGATGACCTTGGTGTTGCCGTAGGTGTCGAGCAGGTTCAGCGCGGCCTGCACGCCGCCCGGGAAGTTCGCGTTGTTGATGAGGTAGCTGAAGCCCTGCGCCGCGATGCTCAATCCGGACGCCACGGCGCCGGCGCCCGATGTCGGCAGCGGCACGGCGGGATTGAACGCGCTTGCTCTGGACGAACAATCCACCGCTGCCCCGCCCGGACGGTGCGCCGCCCTTGAAGATCCAGTCGACGCCGAACGTCGAGCTGGTCGGTGAGCTTGACTTCGGCGATCGTCACCTCGATCATCACCTGCCGCGACGGCACGTCGAGCTTCTTCAGCGCCTGCTCGATGATCGAGTACTCGGCCGGCGTCGCGACGATCAGCACCGTGTTCTGGTCCTTGTCGGCGACGACCTGGATGTTGCGCACGACGCCCACGCCCTCCGCCGCCCACGGCGCGCGCCGCAGCGAGCGACCCGGCGACGCCGCGCCCGCGGCGGCGGCTGCCGCCGGCGCCTGCGTGGCTGCCGGCGTGTTCGGCGCGATCGTCGGCTGCGTCTGGAAGCGTCGGCGGCGAGACGATCTGGCCGGCCGGCGTGCCCGGTGCGAGCGTCGGCGCCGCGGCGGCCGCGTGCTTGCGACGCGCGTCCGGTGAACGCCTGCTGCAGCAGCGGGCGCGACACGTTCGGCGCGCTGGTTCTGCAGGTTGTAGACGTAGAACCGGGCACCCTCGCCGCTGCCTGCGTCGAGGCGCTCGATCCACTTCTTCGCCTGGTCGATGTACGCGGGGTTCGGCGAGATCACCAGCAGCGCGTTCATCCGCTCGATCGGGATGATGCGCAGGATGCCCGTGAACGGGCTCGTGTTGCGGTCGCCGATCACCTTGTCGAGTTCCTGCGATACCGACTTGACGTCGGCGTTCTGCAGCGTGAAGACACCCGCCGACATGCCCGACATCCAGTCGATGTCGAACATGTCGATCGTCTCGATCAGGTGGCGCAGCTCGCGCTCGGTGCCGGACAGGATCAGCAGGTTGCGCAGCTCGTCGGCGCGCACCGCCTGCGCATCCTTCGCGAACGGCTCGAGGATGCGCAGCATGTCGCGCACGCCGACGTACCTGAGCGGCACGATCTGCACCGAATAGCCCTGGCGGCAGCGCGCGCGTCGAGTTGCCGAGCTGCGGCGTGACGTTGCCGCGCACCGCCGCCGTCTGCGGCACGATCTTCCAGAGATTGCTCCTCGTACACCATCGTCGCGCCGTTCATCCGCAGCAGCGTTTCGAGCGTCGCGGGCAGCGCGTCGCGCTGGATGCCGGAAGACGTGCGGATGGTCACCTGGCCGCCGACGTTCGGGTCGATCGTGTAGGGCTGGTTCAGGATGTCGCCGAGGATGTTGCGCACGACCTCGCGCAGGTCGGCGCGCCTCGAAATTGAGCACGACGGGACCCGTTGCAGGGCGGCGGTTGGGGACCGGGCGGAAGTGCGCCGCCGGTTTCCTGGCCGCGGACACGACGCCGGTGCCCTTGTAGATCTGGGCGCGATCGGCGCTCGGCGGCGCGCGCCGCTGCCGCCTGGTCCTTCGCCTTTGCAGCGTCGACGACGGGCGCCGGCGCCACGATGTCCGTCACCGGCGGCTGTTGTGCGCAGGCGGCGAGCAGCGGCAGCAGCGCTGCCGCCAGCACATGATGAACCCTGGAAAATGTCATAGGCGTCGTCGTGTCCTTCGCGAGTGAATGGCGAGTGCCGGTCGAACGTCGTTTGCCGCAAACGCGGGCCGAGCGCGCGGCGCGTCCCGCCGCCGCTCTCATTGAGGCTGGCCTTGCGTGGCCGGCGACTGGCCGGCCGCGGCCGCTTCGGCGGCGGCGCGCGCCGCACGCCGGCGCTCGGCGAGCAGCTGACCGACGCTCACCGTTCCGCTCGCGCCCGGCGTGCCTTGCGCAGCAGGCGGCGGCGCCACCGGCCGCGTCTGCGGGCGCTGTCCCGGGGTTCGCGACCCGGCTCGCGCACCCGCTCCGGCGCCGGCCGCTCCGCTGCCGCCTGCGCTGGGCGCGGCGGGCGGTGCGGCGCCTGCCGCGGCCGGTTGCCCCGGCACACCCGGAGCGGCCGGCGCCGCGATGACGGGCGCCGTCTGGATGGTTGTCCTCGGCCCGGTGGCGACCTTCAACTGGAGATCCTCGACATCGTCGCCCTGCTTCAGGCGCACCTGATCCGGCGTTCACTTCGGCGACCAGCATGCCGTTCAGCGTTTCGCCTTGCCTGACGGCCCGCGATTTGCCGCCGTTGACTTCGCGCAGAAACGCCGTGGCAACGCTGCCGACGACCGTCGTGCCGGTCAGCGTGTACTGGCCCCGCTTCATCGTCGCGTTCGGCCCCGCGGTTTGCGTCGCCGGCGGCGCCGGCCGGCGCGTCGGATTGAAGAGCACGCGGTCGACGGTCTCTTTCCGGGCGTCCAGACCGCCGTCGATCCTGTATTCCGGCAGCAGCGCGACGGCAACCGGCTGCGGTGGCGTGGCGGGCGCTGCGGGCGCGTCCTGGCTTACCGCACGGCCCCAGTCGGTTTCGAAGCCCAGCGCCGCAACGACGATGGCAAACGGAACGAGCCAGACCAGCAGGCTGCGGGCGAGCGCAGTGGGGTCACTCATGGCGCACTCCTATCGATGCATCACGATGTCCTGGCCGGTGTGGCGGCTCTGCGCCGGCTCGGGGTACGCCCATGCGCCGACGTCGAGCTGGATGTTGAGCTCCGGCTCCTGTCCTGGCGCGGGCTTGAACCCGCGGAACGCGTTGAGCGGCCGCGTCGTGAGGTTTTCGACGATCAGGTACGGCTGGTGCGTCTCGATCGCGAGCAGGATTTTCTGCAGCTCCGGCGTCGTCGCAAAGAATTGCACGTTGACGCCGATCTCGCGAAACCGGCCGTCCTCGCGGGGACTGGTGTTCTGGCTGGTCGTGATCCTGCCGCCATTGCCTTCGATCGCCGCCTTCACCAGTTCCTGCAGTTCCGCTCCGGCCAGGTTGGTCGCCGTGTTCTTCAGGAAAAACCGGCGCCCGTCCCGCTGCTGCATGGCGTCGAGCGCGACGCGCAACCCGGGCGCCTGCGCGGCGACGCGCTGATAGCGCCGCAACCGATCGGACGTATCGGCGATGGCCTCGTCGTAATGGCGATGCAGCAGCACGATCGGCCCCAGGACGACGATGAGCAGCAGCAGGATCGCGCCGACCAGCAGCGCGGCGGCAAGCGCGCGCTGGCGTGCGGGCCCCATGTTCTTGAGGGCGGGTGGGGTCATCGCGGGTCAGTCGCCGTCGGCGCTTTCACCGGCGGCCGGCTCGGCATCGGCGGGTGGCGGCTGCAGCGTCGTGGTCGGCGTCGTGCCGACCGCCGACGGGTCGGCGGCAGCCGGGTTCACGTCCGGGGCCATCGGCGGCCCCGTCCTCGCGGCCCCGCCAGGCGGCGGTGTCGCACTCCCGCGCGCGGGCGCGGCCGGCGGAGGCGCAATCGCAGCCCCCCCGGGCGGCGATTTCGCCGCGGGTGGCTGAGCGCCCGATGCCGGCGTGGCAGGCGGCGCACCGGGTGCCGGCGCTGCGCCGGGTGTGGAAGCCGGCGGCGGTGCGGCCGGCGCGGGTGCCGGCGTGCGCGCGGGCGGCGGCGGACGCGCGGTCACGTCGAGCGGCGCGGCGGTGGGCGCCGGCAACGGCTTGAGTTGGGCGCCGACGTCGAAGATTTCCCCGGGTCCCGGTTGAATCTTCGTCGTCGGTGAACGCGGCGCGGCCTGCGCGAACAGTTTGGACTCCTCGAGGAGCGACACCAACCTGCCCGCGTTGGCGGATTCGCCGCGCAGCGTCAGTTCGCGCTGGGCATCTTTCCCGCGCACGCCGCGAAGCTCGAGTTGCGTGAGCCACGTGTCGTCCGGAAGTATCCGCGTGACGTCGTCGAGCACCTGGACCGCCCCGGGAAACGTGTATTTGCGCTCGAGCGCGAAGTTGTAATCGCCGACTTTCCGCTCGAGCTCGGTGCGCAGCGCGTCCGAGATCGCTGCGCGCTGCCGGACTTCGTCGGACTGGCGGTTGAGCGCGATCGCTTCCTCGCGCTTCTGCCAGACCGGAAGCACCAGCGCCGTGAAGATACCGGCGGCCAGCAGCGCGGCAGGAAGCAGAATCTGCCACCTCGACCACGAGGCCGCGCTTTCGCGCCGCTCATCCGGCAGCAGGTTGAGCCGCGACGACGACGCAGCGGCCGGGGGATCGACCGTAACGGCGACGACGCGCGCGCCGAAGCTCTCGGCATGACGCAGCATCGGATCGACGATGGCGCGTCGCGCCGCCGCCAGGTCGACGCGCAGCGTGTTGCTCGCCGTATCGCGATCGACGATCACCGCGTCGAAGTACAACTCGTCCGACTTGAACGGCGTATGGCGATCGAGATCGTAGGCAAGCGCCTGGTGCAGGTTGCCTTCGATCGCTGCCGGCAGCGTCAGCGTCTTGCGCAATGAAGCGCGCGGCGGCAGCGCGATGACCACTTCGGGGGACGCACCATTCGGTGCCCGCAGAAGCGGCGCGAGCGCGGCGCGTCCGCCTGCGGCAACGGTCTGCGGATCGGCATAGAGCGAAATATGAGCCGCTTCGGTCATCTGCACGCGGCCGTTCGTTTGCGCCGGCCTGAACAGCGTCGCGCGGCTCCCGTCGAACGCGAGCACGGGCCGGGCGCGCCGGTGCTCGAGCGCTGAGCGGACCCGTGCGGGCATCAGCGCGGCGAGCTCGCGCGCCCACCAGCGGCCGAACCCGGTCAACCCCAGCCGGCGCACGAGATTGCGGCCGTAACCGGATGTCTTGAACGAAGTCGAGTCAGCGATGACGGCCATCAGGAGCGTTGGAAGACAGGGAAGGCGCGGCCGCTGATCGTGACGGCTCGAGCCATGCGAGCGCAATCAGGGGCCGCTGTGCGTCGGGCGACGGGCGCAGCACGGCTTCGCGGGCGAAGGTTACACCATCCGGCAAGGTGGCCTCGGCGCGAATTCGCCAGATCGGCACCTGCCCGCTGCCGAACGCCTGCGCCAATGGAAACGGCGGCACAGGCAGCTTGTTCGCGAGCGCGGTCGTCCGTTGCTCGATGAATGCGTCGACCACTGCGGCCGTCGCATTGGGCAGCGCGAGCAGCACGTTGCGCTCCGCGGTTGCCGGATTGATGCCCGGCTGGCGCGAATAGACGGTGATCACCGGCGCGATGCGGCGAAACACTTCCGGCGTCATGCCAAGGACACGCGCCGCCTCGCCGATCGTTTCGAACGGCGCATTGGCCGGTCCGTATTTGCTGTTCGCCGCCCGGTATTCCGGCAATTCGGCGCCGTTCGGCCGGCGCAATTCGTCGGGATCGCGCCAATCGGCGATTGCATCGACGAGCGATCCGGCGGCTGCATCCTCCAGGCCGCCGATGACGATCAACAGGTTCTTCAGCAACGCGTCCGGCGCCGCGTTGATGTCGATCTTCGCCGCTTCATCGACGGCGGTGACGGCCACCGTCGCCTCCCCGTCGATCCAGCGACGCACCTGCCCATCGGCGTTCCAGGCGTCGCCGATGCGTGGCCGCCCCAGTTCGAACGCCGTACGCTCGACGGCGCCGTCGGCGATCGCGCGTGCGCTTGCGAGCGACACGGCGTTGCGCACGGCCAGCGCTTCGCTGCGCATGCTGAAGGCGAAGCCGCTCGCAAGCACGGTCAGCAGCACCGTGAGCCACAGCGCGAGCACGAGCGCAATGCCGGATTGGGCATTGCGCCGCGGCAACGGGCGCGCGCGATTCGCGCGATTCATACGGCCGCGCACCGATGGCGCGCGACGTCCCAGGCGCGGCAGCCGGCCTCGGGCGCCTGGCGCGGCGTCACGTAGAGCGTCGGCCAGGCAGGACCCACCTTCGGCGTCACGTCGATGCGAATCATCAACGGCAGGTCCTGTGCGTTGTCCCAGTGGTCTCGCCACGACGGCGCGACGTTCGGCGCGGCGTCGGTATCGAAGCCGAAATAGCCGAGCGTCAACTCCGCAATGCCCTCCGCCAGAATCGAGCTTTCGGCATTCGCGAATTCCGGCGGCGCATCGGCGGCGAGATCCGGCACGACCCTTTCGAGCACGAGCGGCGAGCGAGTCTCGCTGCTGCGCACCGCGAGCCGATAGAACCAGATGCCGCCGCCGGCGACGCGCGGCGGCAGGTCCGACGTGTAACGCAGCTCGTTCCGCGTGCCGCGAAACAGGAGCGGCCATTCGAGGATCTTGCGCATCCGCAGCGGGTGCTGCGCTTCGAGGTTCGTCGCGCAGGAAATCCTGCGTGAGGCGCATCGACGCGGCCGCTTCGGCCTTCGCCTCGCCGCTGTCGGTGCTGCGGCCGGCAAGCCGCAGCGAACCGAACAGCACCGCCGACAGCAACGCGAGCAGCGTCAGCGCGATCGTCAGCTCGAGCAGCGTGAAGCCGCGCTCGCGCAGACGTTCCGCTTCGCGCGCCCTTCGGCCTTGGGCTTCGCCCGCCGTCCTCATGCGGGGTTCCTGATGCCGATCTTGAGCGTCGAGAGCGACAACGTGCGCGGCTTTCCGGCGATACCCGGAAACTGCACGTCGACCGTCACGCGATAAAGGCGCGTCGGCATCGCTTCGGACGCGCGCTCGAGATCCGGATTCGGCTCGGTCGGAACATAAGGCGTGACCGACGTTCGCCAGGCGATGCGGCCGTCCGCTTCGGTGCCGGCGTCGGTGGCTTCGCGCAGCGGCTGCGCCGCCGCAGCGAGCGTGAGCCGGCTCTGCGCCACCAGGAGCGCGCGCGTCCATTCGTCGGCGGCCGACGCGTTGCCGAGCGCACCGCCGAACAGGCGGAACAGCGCGGTGACGACCAGCGCGACGATGACGAAGGCGACCAGCACTTCGAGCAGCGAGAAGCCGCGAGCGCGCCGGGCGAGCCGGCAGCCGCGAGGGTGAGTGCGCCGGCGAGCATCGTTCAATCCAGGATCGCGACGCGGCCGGTGAGCCAGTCGACGTCGACGTCGAACTTGCGCGCGCCCGGACGCGACGGTGATGCGGCCGCCGTTGCTGCCGCCGTCGGGAAAGAAGCGGATCGATCCGACGTTGTCGCTCGACCAGATCCTTCTGCGCGGTGAAGAGCTTGAGCTCGATGTCGCGACGGCAGCGCATGCTCCTGCGGGTCGCGGTCGACCTTGAAGCGCTTGCCGGCGACATCGAGCACGAGGAACGTTTCGCGGCGCTCGGCCACCGCCTCGCTCCGCGCAAGGCGCAGTCCCGCCGCGAGCTGGCGCGCCGACGCGCGCAATTCGCTGCGTCGAGACCGGGCCGCCGAACACGGGAATGACGAAGCCCGCGACGATGCGCCATCAGCGCGATGACGATCAGCAGCTCGAGCAGCGTGACGCCGCGCGCGATGCACGACGGCATCCGCGGCGCGCGCGGATGCATCGACTCGATCGTGGCGCTGCGCTCATTCCCAGTTCGTGATGTCCTTGTTCGCGCCTTCGCCGCCTTCCTTGCCGTCGGCGCCGAGCGAGATGATGTCGTACGCGCCGTGCGCGCCGGGCGCTGCGTACTTGTACTCGTTGCCCCACGGGTCCTTCGGCACCGTCGATTTCTTCCAGTACGGGCCCGTCCCAGTTCGCAAGCGCCCGGCGGCGCGGTGACCAGCGCCTGCAGGCCTTCCTGCGTCGTCGGGTAGCGGCCGAGCTCGAGCTTGAAGAGATCGAGCGTTTGCGCGATCTGCTCGATCTCGATCTTCGCGGCCTCGCGCCTTCGCCTGCTCGCTCTTGCCGAGAAGTTGCTGCCGACGATGCCGAGCACGACGCCGATCAGCACGAGCACGACGAGAATCTCGATCAGCGTCATGCCGCGCTTCGCGCGCGATGCGTCGGCGAATGCGTGGCATGCGAATGTTCGTCGGTACGCAGTTTCCATGATGTCGTCCTTCAGTCCGGCGCACGATGTCAAAGGCGCCCCGGCACGCAAAAGTCTGGTTAGACAGGGATCAGATGACGAGTTCGCTCATGCCCATGACGCCCAGCAGGATCGAGAACACGATGCCGCCGACCAGCACCGCGAGCGCCGAGGATCAGCACCGGCTCGAGCACCGCGAGGAAGCGCTTGATCGCCGTCTGCGACCTCGCGGTCGTAGACGTCGGCGACGCGCGCCAGCATTTCCTCGAGCCGGCCCGCTCTCCTCGCCGACGAGGATCATCTGCGTCGCGAGCCGCGGATACAAGCCCGGTCTCCGCCGAGCGGCCGCCCGAAGCCCTTGCCTTCGCGCAGCTTCGCGATCACGCCGTCGAGCGCGCTCGGCGAGCACGACGTTGCCCATCGTCTCCTTGACGATCGCGAGTCCCGCGAGCAGCGTGACGCCGTTGCGCGAGCAGCGTCGCGAGCGTTCGCGCGAAGCGCGCGATCTCGACCTTGGCGATCAGGTCGCCGAGCAGCGGCATGCGCAGCAGCCGCGCGTCGCGCAGCGCGGCGCACCGCCGGATTGCGGCCGCGCCGTCGAAACCACAGCACGACGAGCACGGCCGCCGGCGATCGCCGCCCACCACCAGTTGCGCAGGAACGTGCCGACGACGATGACGATCTGCGTCGGCAGCGGCAGCGCCTTGCCCGCCTGCGCGAACGTCGACTGGAACTGCGGCACGACGAAGATCAGCAGCACCATCACCGACGCCACGGCGACGAAGATCAGGATCGTCGGATAGATCAGCGCCGAGCTGCACCGATCTCGCGCAGCTCCTTGTTGCGCTCCATCGTCTCGGCGAGCCGCTGCAGCACCGTCGCCGAGCGCGCCGCCCGCCTCGCCGGCGCGCACGATGTTCACGTAGAAGCGCGAGAAGACTTCGCGCCGCGCGTCGAGCGCCTGCGACAGCGCCTTGCCGCCGCGCACGTCGTCGCGAATGCCCTGCAGCAGCACGGCGACCGGCAGCGTCGGCGCAAGCGTGATCAGGATCTCGAGCGCGCGATCGAGCGGCAGGCCCGGCGCGCAGCAGCGTCGCGAGCTCGCGCGTGATGCCGAGCACGTTGTCGCGCGTCACGCGTCTTCGGCGCGAACCAGCGCCGCGCGCGCCGGCTTCGACGGCCGCTCGCCCGCCGCGGCCGCGCCGAGCGCCTGCGCGATCTGCATCGGCATCAAGCCCTGGTCGCGCAGGCGGTCGACGATCTCCGACTCGTTGGCCGCCTCGAGCTCGCCGCTCGCTACGTCGCCGGCCGGGGCTGACCGCGCGGTAGCTGTAGAGTGGCATCGGCCGGCGCGGTCAGTTTTCGCGCGTGACGCGAAGCACTTCCTCGAACGTCGTCACGCCCGCGAGCGCCTTGCGCAGGCCGTCTTCGTACATCGTGACCATGCCCTCCGCGGATCGCCTCGGCGCGCAGCTCGGCTCGCGTTCGCGTGCTTCATCACGAGGCTGCGCAGCGGATCGGTCATCGGCAGCATCTCGAGGATGCAGAGGCGGCCCGATGTAGCCGGTCTGCGCGCAGTGGCTGCAGCCCTTGGCGTGCCAGAGCGTGATCTCGCGCTGTCTGCGAGAACTTGCGCAGCCGCATCTGCTCGACGAGCTCGGGCAGCGCGACGTACGGCTTCCTTGCAATGCGGGCACAGCTTGCGCACGAGCCGCTGCGCGAGGATGCCGATGACGGTCGACGTGAGCAGGTAATCCTCGACGCCCATGTCGAGCAGCCGGTTGACCGTCGACGGCGCGTCGTTCGTGTGCACCGTCGACAGCACGAGGTGGCCGGTCAGCGCCGACTGCACGGCGATCTGCGCCGTCTCGAGGTCGCGGATCTCGCCGATCATGATGACGTCCGGGTCCTGCCGCACGATCGAGCGCAGCGCGTTGGCGAACGTGAGGTCGATCTGCGGCTTCACCTGGATCTGGTTGATGCCGGCCATCTGGTACTCGACCGGGTCCTCGACGGTGAGGATCTTGACGTCGGGCTGGTTCAGCCGGTCGAGCGCCGTGTAGAGCGTCGTCGTCTTGCCCGAGCCGGTCGGGCCCGTGACGAGCAGGATGCCGTGCGGCTGCAGCAGCACGTCGAGGAACGTCTTCAGCGTGTCGTCCTCGAAGCCGAGCTTGCGGAAGTCGAGCGCGACGCCGCCCTTGTCGAGGATCCGCATGACGACCGACTCGCCGTGCATCGTCGGCACGCGTCGACACGCGCAGGTCGATCTCCTTGCCCTGCACGCGCAGCCGGATGCGGCCGTCCTGCGGCAGCCGGCGCTCGGCGATGTCGAGGTTCGCCATGATCTTGATGCGCGAGATCACCGCCGCCGAGAGGCGCTTGCGGCGGCGACTCGACCTCGTGCAGCACGCCGTCGATGCGGTAGCGCACGATCGAGCCGGTTCTCGAACGGCTCGATGTGGATGTCCGACGCGCGCATCTCGAGCGCGTTGGTGATGAGCAGCGACACGAGGCGGATGACCGGCGCTTCGGACGCGAGGTCCTTCAGCTGCTGGACGTCGGCGTCGAACGCGAGCTCGTCGGCGCGCGTCTCGACGTCGCCGATCAACTGGCCGACCGCCGACTTGCCGGCGCCGTACAGGCGCTCGAGCGCCGCCTCGAGCTCCGTCGGGATCGCGACCATCGGCCGCACCGCGCGGCCCGGTCACCATCTCGAACGCGCCGATCGTGTACGCGTCGGTCGGATCGGCCATCGCGAGCGCCGAGCTCGGACTCGTCCTCGCGCACCGGCAGCGCGCGCGCCTCGCGCAGGAAGCGCGCCGACACGCGCTCCTCGAGGATCGGAAATTCGGGGTAGCCGTCGGCGTCGACGAGCGGCAGCGCGAGCTGCGCGGCGAGCGCCTCGGCAACGTCGCGCTGCGCGCACAGCGCCGAGCGTGACCAGCAGCGCGCCGAGACTTCTCGCCGCTGTCGCTCCTGCAGCCGCAGCGCGCGATCGAGGTTCGCCTGGTCGAGCTTGCCGCGCTCGATCAGGATTTCGCCAATGCGTTTGCGAACCGGTGCGTCCACAGGTTGTTCAGTGCGTCGCGCGCGTTGAAAAGAGGATCGGCATCATAGCACGCGACGCCGCGCGTTTCAGCAAAAAAGCCTTGCCCATTAAGGAGTTGCAACTAGCCTTCGGCGCGCTTTGTCGCTGCGCGGCGACGACGCGCGCAGGCTCCGCGGCATTACGGCCCCGGCGCGCCGGTTCCCCGATCCCATTTCACGCAATGGATGCGAACGCTTTTTTCGCCGCGTCGACCGTCTGCGCGATGTCCGCGTCCGTGTGCGCGGCGGACACGAAACCCGCCTCGTACGCCGACGGCGCGAGGTAGATGCCGGCATCGAGCATCGCATGGAAGAAGCGGTTGAAGCGCTCCTTGTCGCAGGCCATCACCTTCGCATAGCGAATCGGGGATCGCCGCCGCGAAATAGAGGCCGAACATGCCGCCGACCGCCTGCGCCGACAAACGGCACGCCGGCTCGCTTCGCCGCCGACGCAAGTCCATCGGTGAGCGCGCGCGTCGTGGCCGCCAACGCGCTCGTAGAAGCCCGGCGCCTCGGTGGCGGCGAGCGTCGCGAGTCCCGCCGCGACCGCGACCGGATTGCCGGACAGCGTTCCCGCCTGGTAGACGGGGCCGAGCGGCGCGATGCATTCCATGATCGCGCGCTTGCCGCCGAACGCGCCGACCGGCATGCCGCCGCCGATCACCTTGCCGAGCGTCGTCAGGTCGGGCGTGACGCCGTAGAGTCCCTGCGCGCCGCGCGGATGCACGCGGAAGCCGGTCATCACTTCGTCGAAGATCAGCACGGCGCCGTAGCGGTCGCACAGCGTGCGCAAGCCTTCGAGGAAGCCGGGCTGCGGCAGCACGAGGTTCATGTTGCCGGCGATCGGCTCGACGATGATGCGCGGCGATCGCGTCGCCGATCGGCTTCGAACGCCGCCTGCGACGGCCGTCGAGATCGTTGAACGGCAGCACGATGGTTTCGCCTGGCGATCGCCGGCGGCACGCCCGCCGACGACGGCTGGCCGAACGTCAGCGCGCCCGAGCCCGCCTTCACGAGCAGGCTGTCGCCGTGGCCGTGATAGCAGCCTTCGAACTTGATGATCTTCGGCCGCCCGGTGTAGCCGCGCGCGAGCCGCAGCGCCGACATCGTCGCCTCGGTGCCGGACGACACGAGCCGCACCAGCTCGAGCGACGGCAGCCGGCGGCATCAAGCGTTTCGGCGAGCTCGATCTCGATCTCGGTCGGCGCGCCGAACGACAGCCCGTGCGCTGCCGTCGCCTGCACCGCTTCGACGACGGCCGGATGCGCGTGGCCGAGGATCGCCGGCCCCCACGACCCGACGTAGTCGATGTAGCGCTTGCCGTCGGCGTCCCACAGGTACGCGACCCTCGCCGCGCGTGAAGAAGCGCGGCGTGCCGCCGACCGAGCGAAACGCGCGCACCGGCGAATTGACGCCCGCCGGGAATCGTGCGCTGCGCGCGCGCGAACAGTTCTTCGTTGCGGCTCATGGCAGATCGCTCGTGACCGCGGTGCGCGAGCGGATCGCAGGCGATCGGCCGCGAATGCGCGCGGCCGATCGCGCTGCCGCCGCGGATGCGTCGCGTATCGTCGCGGCGAACACGGCGGAGATCACCGCGACGGCGTCGGCGCCCGCGTCGATCAGCGTCGCGAGCATTGCCGACGTCGATGCCGCCGATCGCCACGACCGGCACGCCGAGCGCCGCGGCGCGTCGCAGCAGCTCCGATGTCGGCGCGGCGCGCACCCGGCTTGGTCGTCGACGGGAAGAAGCTGCCGAACGCGACGTAGTCGGCGCCCGCGGCAACGGCCGTCGCGCGCGCGCTCGAAATCGTCGTAGCAGGAAACGCCGATCAAGCGATCGGCGCCGACGATTGCTCGCGCGCGGCGGCGATGTCGCCGTCGTCCTCGCCGAGATGCACGCCGTCGGCGTCGACCTCCGCGGCGATGCCGGCGTCGTCGTTGACGATGAAGAGCGCGTCCGCGCGCCGCGTGCAAGCGCGCGAGCGCGCTGCGCCTGCGCGCGGCGCAGCGCGCGCGTCGGCCGTCTTGTTGCGATACTGGACGACGCGCTGCGCCGCCGTCGAGCGCCGCGTCGACCTTGCGCGACCAGCAGCGGCGGTGTCGTCGACGTCGGGCGTCACCGCGTAGAGCCCGCGCGACGCGCGACGCGCGCGCTGCCGCGCGCGTCGCTCAGTGCGTGCCTCGCGCATCGGTGCGGCGCGCATCCGCGGCATCGGCCGCTGCAGCGTATCGGCCGCGTCGTCGCCGCGCGCGCCGTCGTCCTCGCGCGCCCAGAACAGCCGGTCGGGAAGGTACTGGCCCATGCCGGGGCGATACGCCTTCTCGAGCGCATGCCACGTGTAGTCCTGCGCTTCGCGCACCGCCTCGGGCAACGTCGAGCCCGTTGGCGAGCATCGCCGCGATCGCCGAGGCGAGCGTGCAGCCGGAGCCGTGATACTGATCCGGCAGCCGCGGCCACGTGTCGGAGCGCACGACGCCGCTCTTCGCGTACAGCGTGTTGACGACCTGCGGCGTCGCCTCGTGCGTGCCGGTGACGAGCACGTATTCGCAACCGGCGTCGACCAGACGCGCCGCGCAGACATGCAGCGAGGGCTCGTCCTCGTCGTCGATGTCCGCGAGCCGCCGCGCCTCCATGCTGTTCGGCGTCAGGATCGTCGTCTGCGGCAACAGCAGCTCGCGCAGCGCGTGCGTCATCTCGTCGGTCGCGAGCTCGTCGCCGCGTCCCGAGGCGAGCACCGGATCGAGCACCAGCGGGACGTCCGGGATAATCGGAGAGGATCTCGGCGATCGCGGCGATGTTCTCGACGCTGCCGAGCACGCCGATCTTGAACGCGTCGACCGGCATGTCCTCGAGCAGCGCGCGCGCCTGGTCCGCGACCCAGTCGGCGTCGATCGCCATGATCGCCTTCGACGCCGAGCGTGTCCTGCACGGTGAGCGCCGTCACGACGGACAACGGATGGCAGCCCATGCTCGCGAGCGTCAGGAGGTCGGCCTGCATGCCGGCGCCGCCGGAAGGATCGGAAGCGGCGAACGTGAGCACGACTGGGGGAAATCCGGGATCGTCGTCGGCGGGCATGACGACGCGGCGCGGTTCAATGCGCCGCGGACGGTGGGTCGAGGTTGCTACACTTCGAATTCTACTCCATGCGTCAACCCGGGCCCGCGTTTCGCGGAATCGATGGAGGCCGCTACCCTTCGACGTCGAACGCGATGAAAAAATACATGTGCCTGATCTGCGGCTAGATCTACGATGAGGCCGCGGCGCGCCGGACGAAGGCATTCCGCCGGGGACGCGATGGGAAGACGTGCCGCCGAACTGGACCTGTCCCGAATGCGGCGCGCGCAAGGAGGATTTCGAGATGATCGAGCTCTGACCATGCGCATCCTGCACACGATGCTCCGCGTCGGCGATCTCGACGCGGTCGATCGATTTCTACACGCAGGTGCTCGGCATGCAAGCTGCTGCGCACGACCGATCGGCCGGAGCAGAAGTACACGCTTGCGTTCGTCGGCTACGGCGACGAGCGCACGAACGCCGTGCTCGAGCTGACATACAACTACGGCGTCGACCGCTACGATCTCGGCACGGCCTACGGCCACGTCGCGATCGAGGTCGACGACGCAGCCGCCACGTGCGATGCGGTGCGCGCTCCGGCAGCCGGTACGGCGGCACGGTCACGCGCGAAGCCGGGCCCGGTGAAAGGCGGCACGACGGTCATCGCGTTCGTGCAGGATCCCGACGGCTACAAGATCGAGCTGATCGAACGCAGGGGATGACCCGTCACCCGGCGCGCAGCAGTTCGCGCAGGTCGTGCACGAACACGTCCGGCCCCTGCCCGTTCGACACGTAGAGCCGCAGCCGGCCCTGCGGATCGAATATGTACGTTCCCGCCGAATGATCCATCGTGTAGCTGCCCGGCGTCGTGCCGGGGGCCTTCTGGTAGATGACCTTGAATTCCTTCGCCGTGCGCGCCGTCGCGTCGGCGTCGCCGTAAAGGCCGAGGAACCGCGGGTCGAATGCCGGCACGTATTGCGCAAGCAGCGCGGGCGTATCGCGCTCCGGATCGACGGTGACGAACAGCACCTGCACGCGATCGGCGTCGGGTCCGAGGCGCTTGCATCGCCTCGGCAAGTGCGGCGAGCGTGGTCGGGCACACGTCCGGACATTGCGTATAGCCGAAGAAAAGCACGACCGCCTTGCCGCGAAAATCGGCCAGGCGACGCTGCTTGCCGTCGGCATCCTTCAGCTCGAAATCGCGACCGAACGAGGAGCCGGTGATGTCCGAGGCCTGGAACGCGGGCGAGCCGGAACCGCATGCGACGAGCGACGCGATCAGCACGGCGACAATGGCGCAGCGAAGCGTGGCGCGGAAGGTCATGACTCGAATGCGCGGCGCGAAGCCGCCGGGAGGCGCAACGCCGCCGGCGGCCGTCAAAAGACTTGCCGCCAATAGTGATCGAGCAGCAGCGCCGAAAAGAGCGCCGCGAGGTAGCACGATCGAAAAGCGGAACGTCGCCCGCGCCAGACGCGTCGCTGTACGATCGGTAGAGCCGCACCGCGTAGCCGATGAACATTCCGCCGAGCACGATCGCCGCCGCGAGGTAGACGAGGCCGCTCATCCGCACCGCGTAGGGCAGCAGCGTCACGGCGACGAGCGCGACCGTGTAGAGCACGATCATCACCTGCGTGTAGCGGACGCCGTGCGTCACCGGCAGCATCGGCAGCCGTGCATTCGCGTATTCGTCGCGGCGGTACAGCGCGAGCGACCAGAAATGCGGCGGCGTCCACACGAAGATGATCAGGAACAGGAGCAGCGCCTCGGGCGGCACGTCGCCGGTGACCGCCGCCCAGCCGAGCACCGGCGGCATCGCGCCCGACGCGCCGCCGATGACGATGTTCTGCGGCGTCGCGGGCTTCAGCAGCACCGTGTAGACGACGGCGTAACCGAGGAACGTGCCGAGCGTGAGCCACATCGTCAGCGGATTGACGAACGCGATACAGGATCCACAGGCCCGCGCCGCCGACGAAACCTGCGAACAGCAGCGTTTGCCGCGACGTGACAGCTCGCCGCGCGGCAACGGCCGCCAGCTCGTGCGCCGCATCAGCTTGTCGATGTTCTGCTCGACGAGGCAGTTGATCGCCGCTGCCGCGCCGGCCACCAGCGCGATGCCGAGCGTCGCCGAACAGCACCGGGCCCGCCGGCGGAACGCCGGGCACCGCGAGGAACATGCCGATGACCGCCGTGAACACGATCAGCGACACCACCCGCGGCTTCGTCAGCGCGAAGAACTGGCGGGCGCGGGTTTCGGCAAGCGCGAGAGTGGTCAACGTGAATCCGGACGTCGAAAACCGATCATTTTACAGGAGCACATCCATTCACCCGGTGCTGCCGCCGTTGCTTCGGCTCGCGAATCATCCGATGCGCGAAGCGCGGAGCAGCCGCGTCAGGTCGCTGCGCCATGGCCTTGATGTCGGGATTCGACGGCCACGCGAGCACGAAGTTGCCGAGCGGGTCGATCAGGTAGATTCGATCCGCACCTTCCGGCCACCCGGTTCCGGCCGACGGTGCGATGCGGGCCGCAAGAAGATCGGGGTGCTCGGCGAGAATGCCCGGCGCGGGTGCCCGATCGTCGGGAATCAGCCAGACGCGCTGGACGCGCTCGCGTTCGGCATTCTGAATCGTCCGCGCCTGCCGCGACGCGTAGAGGGCGTGGCCGCAGCGCGGATCGCAGTCGCCCGATGCGACGAACAGCATGATCCAGCGGCCGCGCAGGTCGCCGGTCGCGAACGGCGCGCCGTTCAGCTGCGTGCCGGCGATGGCAGCGAGCGGTCGGGTCGCAAGCAGCGTCCCGTAATTGGCGCGCGCGTCGCGCGGCAGGAAGTAGTACATCGCGTACGAAAGCAGCACCGGCGCGACCGCGATGGCGGCAATCAGCAGCAACAGGCGCCTGTTTCGCGCATCGGTCCGCTTGCGGGGCGCGGCGCTTCCGAAGCCGAATTCATGGTCCACGCGCGGCTGTCGCTGCGCTGCCAGGGCGCTGTTCGCGCTTGGCGGCCGCGCGCTCAGTACGCGCGCGCGGCGCACGGTGAACCACAGCCACAAGCCGAATGCCATCACCGCGAACGTGTACCACTGCATCATGTAGCTCACGTGTTTGCCGACGCCGGTATCCGGCAGCGGAAAGTCGTGAACCAGCCCGTCGTCGACCGGCATTTCGAGCGCGTCGACGACGATCGGCAGCACCGCGAGGCCGGTCGCCTGCGCGAAACGCTGCGGATCGAGGTGCTGCCACAGCGGCCCGGAAGGCGGCGCGCGATCGCCGAGCTCCAGGTAGCCCGCCGGCGGAACGTCGATCCGGCCGCGCAGCGTGACGACGCCCTGCGGCGGCGGCGCGGCCGGCAGCACGGCGCGTGTCGCCCCGCCCGCGACCCAGCCGCGATCGACCAGCACGGCGCGGCCGTCGTCGAGCCTCAAGCGGCGTGACGACCGCGAATCCGACGCGGCCCGCATGCACCTTGTTGTCGATCAGGATCTGGTGGCGCGCGTCGAATTCGCCGGTCATCGTGATCGTGCGAAATCGCCACGCGCGCCAATCGGCGATTCCCGGACGGCATCGGAACCGGCGCGGACGACGCAGCCGCAACGATCTGCGCCTGCAGCGCTTCCTTCTCCAGCAGCCGCCGATGCTGCCAATTGCCGGCCAGCACGCACACGACGATCGCCATGAACGCGGCAACGGTCGGGATCCATGACGGCCTGCGTTGCCCGGCTGCTGCGGCGTCTCCGGCAGCACGGCTTCGACGCTCGTCACCCGGGTGCTACACTCGCCCGGCATGCGCCGCTCGCCATGAGAGCCATTGTCATCATTGCGCTGGTCGCGGTCGTGACCGCGCTGTTCACGGCGCTCGTGTTCCTGTATCGCGATCGCGGCCGCGGCAACCGCGTCGTCGTGGCGCTCGCCGTGCGCGTGCTGCTGTCGATGGCGCTGATCGCCTTTCTCGTCTTTTCCTGGTGGATGGGGTGGATCACGCCCGGCGGGCTATAGGCCGCGTGATAGCGCATACCGCACGTCGTTGCCGGATTTCGCCGCACGAAAGCGCAGGGGCCCCCGAGCCGTTCGTGCTGGATTCCCCGCGCAGAGTATCGTGCGAGCGGAGCGAGCGAAACTTTGCGCGGCTTCGTTACAGCCAGTACACGAGCACGAACAGCAGCAGCCAGACGACGTCGACGAAGTGCCAGTACCACGCGGCGGCCTCGAACGCGAAGTGGTGCTCGGCGTCGAAGTGGCCCGCGGAACGCGCGGAACAGCATCACCGTCAGCATGATCGCGCCGATCGTCACGTGCGCGCCGTGGAATCCGGTCAGCATGAAGAACGTCGAGCCGTAGACGCCCGTCGTCAGCTTCAGGTTGAGCTCGCTGTACGCGTGCGTGTACTCGTACGCCTGGAAGCCGAGGAACGTGAAGCCCAGCGCGATCGTGACGAACAGCCAGAACTTGAGCGCGCCGCGGTGGCCGGCCTTCAGCGCGTGGTGCGCGATGCGTCAGCGTGACGCCGGACGTGACGAGGATGATCGTGTTGAGCAGCGGAATGCCGATCGCGCCCATCGGCGAGAACTGCTGCTGGATGTACGGGTCCGACCGTCGGCCACTGCGCCGCGTATTCGGGCCACAGCAGCTTCGACCCGTCAGCGAGCCGCCGAGGTCGGGCACCGACATGTTGCGGACGTAGAACAGCGCGCCGAAGAACGCGCGCGAAGAACATCACCTCGCTGAAGATGAACCAGCTCATGCTCCAGCGGAACGACAGGTCGACCTTCTTGTTGTAGAGGCGGCCTTCCGATTCGCCGGATCACCGTGCCGAACCAGCCGAACAGCATCACGAGCAGCACGCAGAATCCGGCGGCGACGATCCACGGGCCCGGCCGGGTAGCCGTTGAACCAGAACGCCGCGCCCGTGCCCATCAGCAGCAGCGCGAACGAGCCGAGGATCGGCCAGTGCGACGGCTGCGGGACGAAGTAGTAGGGCTTGGGCGCCCCTGCGGCGGCGGTGGTCATGCGCTCACTGCTTTCGTGTGACGCGTGCGCCGGATGCGCGTCGACGCGTGACGATCTTGCCGCTGCCTTCGACCTCGAAGAACGTGTACGACAGCGTGATCGTCGCGAGGTCCTTCGGCAGCGCCGGATCGATGACGAACACGACCGGCATCCGGCGCGTCTCGCCGGGCTGCAGCGTCTGCTTCGCGAAGCAGAAGCAGTCGAGCTTGCGGAAATACTGCGCCGCGTTCCGCGGCCCGTAGCTCGGGATCGCCTGGCCGGTGACCGGCCGGTCGGTCGTGTTGACGACCTCGAACATCACCTGCGTCACCTCGCCCGGATGAATGTCGGACGATCGTCTCCAGCGCGCGGAACTTCCACGGCAGGTTGCGCAGGTTCGAGTCGAACTCGATCCGCACGATGCGCGTCGTGTCGACCTGCGTGTTCGCGACCGCGTCGGCGCCGGTCGATGTTGCGCAGGCCCGGTCACTTCGCAGATCTTCTCGTAGAACGGCACGAGCGCGTAGCCGAAGCCGAACATCGCCACGCACGACGACGCCGAGCTTCGCCAGCAGCACGCGGTTGTTGCGCCGCTGCTGCGCTGCGCGCATCGACGGCGCGGTCGCGACGCAGTCATCGGCGCTCATTTGCGCAGGTTGCCGGCCGATCGCGACGACCAGGTAACAGCAGCACCGCGCCGCCGACGACGCCCATCGCCGACCAGCGGGCTGCCGATGAACCGCGACGCGATGATGCCGAAGAAGAACAGCAGCGCGATCGCGAGCAGGACGCAGCGCCGTGCTGCGGTTCGCGCGCGCATGCGCGGCGTCGCGCGGCGGCGTCCGTCGGCGATCGGCATCGATGCATCGCGCATCGGCGTTCACTTGACGACCGGCGGCGTCTCGAACGTGTGGTACGGCGCCGGCGACGGCAGCGTCCATTCGAGCGTGTCGGCGCCCTCCCACGGCTTGGCCGGCGCCTTGGCGCCGCCGCCGCGGATGCACTTCACGATCGGCACACAGGAACAGCGAGCTGCGACAGGCCGAAGCCGAACGCGCCGATCGATCGACACCATGTTCCAGTCGGCGAACTGCTGCGCGTAGTCGGGAATGCGCCGCGGCATGCCGGCGAGGCCCGAGGAAGTGCATCGGGAAGAACGCGACGTTGAAGAAGATCAACGACGGCCAGAAGTGCCATCTTGCCGAGCGTCTCGTCGTACATCGTGCCGGTCCACTTCGGCAGCCAGTAGTACGCGCCGCCGAAGAACGCGAACAGCGCTGCCCGCGACCATCACGTAGTGGAAGTGCGCGACGACGTAGTAGGTGTCCTGGAACTGGACGTCGACCGGCGTGATCGCGAGCATCAGCCCGGTGAAGCCGCCCATCGTGAACAGGAACAGGAAGCCGATCGCGAACAGCATCGGCGCCTCGAACGTCATCGAGCCCTTCCACATCGTCGCGAGCCAGTTGAACACCTTCACGCCCGTCGGCACGGCGATCAGCATCGTCGCGTACATGAAGAACAGGATGCCCGCGGCCGGCATGCCGTCGGTGAACATGTGGTGCGCCCAGACGATGAACGACAGGATCGCGATCGCCGGCGAGCGCGTACACCATCGACGCGTAGCCGAACAGCGGCTTGCGCGAGAACGCCGGGATGATCTCGAGATGATCCCGAACGCCGGCAGGATGATGATGTAGACCTCGGGGTGCCCGAAGAACCAGAACACGTGCTGGAACAGCACCGGGTCGCCGCCGCCGGCCGCGTTGAAGAACGACGTGCCGAAGTGGCGGTCGGTGAGCAGCATCGTCACCGCGCCCGCGAGCACCGGCATCACCGCGATCAGCAGGTAGGCGGTGATGAGCCACGTCCAGCAGAACAGCGGCATCTTCATCAGCGTCATGCCGGGCGCGCGCAGGTTGAGGATCGTCGTGATGATGTTGATCGAGCCCATGATCGACGACGCGCCCATGATGTGGATGGCGAAGATCGTCAGGTCCATGCCCATGCCCGCCTGCACGGTCAGCGGCGGGTAGAGCGTCCAGCCGCCCGACGCGGCGCCGCCGGGAACGAACAGCGACAGCGAGCAGCATGATCGCCGCCGGCGGCAGCAGCCAGAAGCTCCAGTTGTTCATCCGCGCGAACGCCATGTCGGGCGCGCCGATCATGCATCGGGATCTGCCAGTTCGCGAAGCCGACGGCGCGCCGGCATGATCGCGCCGAACACCATGATCAGCCCGTGCAGCGTGGTCATCGAGTTGAAGAACTCGGGATGGACGATCTGCAGCCCCGGCTGGAACAGCTCGGCGCGGATCGTCAGCGCCATCACGCCGCCGACGAGGAACATCGTGAACGAGAACCACAGGTACAGCGTGCCGATGTCCTTGTGGTTGGTCGTCGTGATCCAGCGCATGATCCCGGTCGGATGATGCGCGTGGTCGTCGTGCGCGTGGCCGGCGACGTGATCGTGCGGGATCGTGCTCATCGCGTGCTCCGGGATCGCATCGACGTCGGCGTTACTTGCCGCGCGGCCTTGACTTCGGCGGGCTGGACACGCTTCGCCGGCCTTGTTGCCCCAGCTGTTGCGCGTGTAGCTGATGACCGAGGCGATGTCGACGTCGGACAGCTGCTTCCACGGCGGCATCGCCGTTCCGTGCTTGCCGTTCAGCACGACGTCGATCTGGTGCTCCTTCGGCCCGATGACGACCTTGTCGGCCGACGAGCGCCGGGAACCGATCGCCGGCATGCCCGTGCCGTTGGGCTGGTGGCAGGCGGCGCAGTTCGCGGCGTAGACCTGCTCGCCGTGCGCGACGAGCTCCTTCAGGTCCCAGACCTTGTTCGGATCGTCGGCGGCCGCGGCGAGCTTCTGCTTCTGCTCGCCGACCCACTTCGCGTAGTCGTCCTTCGACTTCACCTCGACGACGATCGGCATGAAGCCGTGCTCCTTGCCGCAGAGCTCGGCGCACTGGCCGCGATAGATGCCGACCTTGTCGGCCCGGAACCACGCGTCGCGCACGAAGCCGGGAATCGCATCCTGCTTGACGCCGAACGCGGGCACCCACCACGCGTGGATCACGTCGTTGGCGGTGATCAGCACGCGCACCTTCGTGTCGACCGGCACGACCAGCGGGTTGTCGACCTCGAGCAGGTAGTGCTCGCCCTTCGGCGCGCGGTTCTCGATCTGCGCGAGCGGCGTCGCGAGGGTCGAGTAGAAGCCGAAGCCGTCCTGCAGGTAGTCGTAGCCCCACTTCCACTGGTAGCCGGTGACCTTGATCGTCATGTCCGGCGCGGACGTGTCCTTCATCGCGAGGATCGTCTTCGTCGCCGGGTACGCCATGAACAGCAGGATCAGGAACGGGATGACCGTCCAGACGATCTCGACCGTCGTGTTCTCGTGGAACTGGACCGCCTGGTGGCCGACCGACTTCCGGTGCTTGAAGAGCGAATAGAACATCACGCCGAACACGCCGACGAAGATGACGACGCAGATCCAGAAGATCAGGCTGTGCAGGTCGATGATCTCCTCGCGCGATCGGCGTGGCCGGCGGCTGGAAATTCCATTCCCAGGCCGCGAACGCGGTGCCCGACGCGAACAGCGAGCAGGCGAGCGGCAACACCGCAGACACCGACGCAACGCAAGTCCCATCCGATTACCCACCATGCTGTCCCCGATCACGACGTGACGCTGTGGCCACCCTTCGCCCGGCGCGCCACGAATTGCGCGCGGAAAAAACGCGCGTCAGCGTCGACGCGCGCGTGAGAAGCTGACAAATGTTAGCACGCGCATGCGCCTCGCCCCGTCGGCCGCGTGCATCAGAACGCGTTCATCATCGTTCACCAAAGCCCGAGCGTCGCGAGTGCGCCGGCGTCGAAGTGCGGCAACGCGTCCACGTTCGACGATGGCGAGCGGCGCGAGCGCCGAGCCGCTCCGCCAGCGCGACGAATGTTGCGATCGGCAAGCGGCATCGCGGGCGGCAGGCCGTTCGCGACCCAGCCGCGAAGCGCGAGGCCGCGACGGCGTATCGCGAGCGCCGACAGCAGCGCATGGTTGAGGCAGCCGAGCCGCATGCCGACGACCAGCAGCACCGGCAGGTCGAGCCGCGCGGCGATGTCGAGCATGTCGTGCCGCGCGTCGAGCGGCACCAGCGCACCGCCCGCGCCTTCGACGATCAGCGCATCCGCGCGCGCCAGCAGCCGCCGCGCCGGCCGCTTCGATCGATGGCGAGGTCGATCGTCACGCCGTGCCGCTTCCGCGGCGAGATGCGGTGCGACCGCATCGGCGAATGCGTACGGGTTGCGATCGGCGAGCGGCGCGTCGACGTTGCCGGCCAGCTGCGAGCGCGGCGACGTCCGCATTCACCGCTTGCCCCGGTTCGAATCCGGCTGCGACCGGCTTCATGCCGACCGCGCGCAAGCCGGCGCCGGCGAGCGCGCGCAACAGCGCCGTCGCGACGAGCGTCTTGCCGACGCCGGTGTCGGTGCCGGTGATGAAGAGTCCGCGCATGCGCCATCGCGTCAGCGCCCGGGCCGCTGCAGCCGGACGATCGCATGCCCTTCCGGCGTCCGGCGCGGCTCGCCTTTCCACGCGTGGCCGTAGACCACTTCGAACGTCGCCGGAATGCGGCCGTCGTCGCCGCAGCGCTTCGAGCGCGCGGGTCACGCGTGCGAAGCGCGCGCGTCCCATCAGCCCGCGCGGCCGGCCGCGCGTCCGGTTGGTGGCGCCGATCGCCTTCAGCTCGGCCAGCAGTGCGCGCGGCGACTCGAAGGTCAGCGTGACGTGCTCCATGTCCATGACCGGATCGGCGAAGCCGGCGTGGACGAGCATGTCGCCGATGTCGTGCATGTCGACGAAGCGATTCGTGTGCGTGCGTGCCGTCGACGCCCGCGAACGCGCGCGCGAAGCTCGCGCAGCGTATCCGGCCCGAACGTCGTGAACGACAGCAGCCCGCCGACTCTCAGCACGCGCCGGAACTCGGCGAATGCGCGCGGCAGGTCGTTTACCCACTGCAGCGCGAGATTGCTCCACACGAGATCGACGCACACGCCGGGAAACGGCAGCGCGTTGATGTCGGCGCAGACGAACCGCGGCGCGGCCGCGCCGCGCGCCGGTGCGAGCGGCGCAAGCAGCCGCCGCAGCAGCGAGTGCTGCGTGCGCGCGCGCCGGCGTGCCGCTTCGACCATCGGCAGCGCGATGTCGAACGCGAGCACCTGCGCGCCCGGATAGCGCAGCCGCGAGCTCGCCGACCGCTTCGCCCGTTCCGCAGCCGGCATCGAGGATCGCGGCGGGCGCGAGCTTGACGTAGTCGAGGCGCTGCGCCATCCGGCGCGCCGATCTCGCGCTGCAGCACCGCCGCCGCGTCGTACGTCGCCGCCGCACGGGCGAACCCGCGGCGCACGGCCGCGGGTCGACGTCGCGCGGATCGGGCGCCGGATATTTGCGGCTCAGCCATCGGCGAACGCGTTGACCGCCTCGAGGAACGGCGCCGGGTGCGACAGGAACGGCGCGTGCGCGGCACCCGCGATCGCGCGCGTGCGTCGCGTGCGGCAACGCCGCGGCAAGCGCATCGCGTGGCCGCAAGCGGCACCAGCGCATCGCGCTCGCCGGCGACGACCAGCGCGGGCATCGCGATTCGCGCGAGCATCGGTCGCAGATCGGCTTCGCGCAGCAGCGTCGAGCGTCGCGTCGAGCACTTCGCGACGACGGCTCGCCGCGCTCGAACAGCCGCTCGCGCAACAGCGCAAGCGTGCGGCGGCCCTCGTCGCTGCCCTGCACCTGCAGCGACAGGAAGCGCTGCAGCGTCAGCCGATACGCGACGCGCAGCTCGTCGCCGAAACGCGCGAGCGTCGCCGGCGGACATCGCGTGCGGCCAGCCGTCGCGCGCGACGAAGCGACGGCGTCGACGCCACCAGGATCAGCCGCCGGACGCGCTCCGGACGAGCGAGCGCCCATTGCAGCGCGACCTGGCCGCCGAGCGACCAGCCGAGCAGCGTCAACGGCGTATCGATGTCGGCGGTCGCGTCGGTCGATGCGTCGCGGCGAGCGTCAGGCAGAGTCGCAGTGCGCGACCGGTGCCGACCAGCCGTGTCCCGGCAGGTCGACGACATGCACGCGATGGCGCTTCGCGAGCGCCGGCAAGAGCGGCGCGAACAGCCCGCCGTGCATCGCGAAACCGTGCAGCAGCACGAGCGGCGGTCCGGCGCCGGCGGACTCGATGTGGACGTGGCTATCGCGCGCGCTCGCATGACGCGCTCACGCTTGCGGCTGCGCCGCTGCGCTCATCGCATCGCGCCCGCGATGTCGCACAGTGCGGCCGTCAGTCCGTCACGTCCGACTGCGAATGCGCGGCCGACAGCGAGATGCGCAGCCGCGCCGTTCCGGCGGGCACCGTCGGCGGGCGGATCGCCGGAACCAGGATGCCGCGCGCAAGGAGCGCCTCCGAGACTGCGACGCGTCGTCGCGACGTCGCCGATCACGAGCGGCTGGATCGGCGTCGACGACGGCAGCAGCGTCCACGGCAGGCCGCCGGCGCTGCGCCCGGAATGACGCGATGAGCCCGGCGAGATGCGCGCGGCGCTACGCGTCGTCGCGAATCGACCGCAACGCGGCGCGCAGCGCCTCGGCGAGCAGCGGCGGCGCCGCCGTCGTGTAGATGTAGGACCGCGCCGTCTGCAGCAGCGTTTCGATGACCGTCGGATGCGCCGCGACGAACGCGCCGGCGACGCCGGCGGCCTTGCCGAGCGTCCCCATGTAGACGATCCGCTCCGATTGCGAAGCCGAAATGCGCGAGCGTGCCGCGGCCTTGCCCCAGCACGCCGAAGCCGTGCGCGTCGTCGACGACGAGCCACGCGTCGTGCGCGTCGGCGAGCGCAGCAGCTGCGGCAGCGGCGCGATGTCGCCGTCCATGCTGAACACCGCGTCGGTGACGATGAACCTGCGGCGTCCGCTCGACGCCGCGAGCGCGCCAGCGAGCGCCGGCGACGTCGCAATGCGGATAGCGATGCAGCGTCGCGCGCGACAGCAGCGCGCCGTCGTTCAGGCACGCGTGATTCAGCCGGTCGGCGAAGATCGCGTCGTCGCGCGCCGCGAGCGCGGTCAGGATCGCGAGGTTGGCGAGATAGCCGCTCGAGAACGTCAAGCGCGCGCGCGTTCGTCGCAACGGCGCGACGAATGCCGCGAGCTCGTCCTCGAGCGCCGCGTGCGGCGCCGCGTGCCCGACGACGAGATGCGACGCCGCCGCGCCGACGCCCCAGCGCTCCGCGGCGATCGCGCGCGGCGGCGACGATCGACGGCGAGTTGGCGAGTCCGAGATAGTCGTTGCTCGCGAACGCGAGCAGCGTTCGGTCGCCGATCCGGATGCGCGGACCCTGCGCCGATTCGACAATGTGCCGCGTGCGGGCAAGCCCGTCGGCGCGGCGGCGCGCAAGATTTCGTTCGAGCTCGGCGATCGCGGGGCTGCGTGTCTGCACGTCGGCGTCCGGCGTATCCATGGAGGACGGATCCCGGATAAACGGGATCAGGCCGATTATTCGGTCACCGGATGGCCGGTACGACGATCAAGCCGAATGATCGGCTCCGGCCCCTATGGCTTCGATCCCGTTCATGCCGGCACGAGTCCGAGCTTGCCGAACAGCGCGCGATCGGCGGCGACGTCGGGATTGCCGGTGGTCAGCAGCCGGTCGCCGTAGAAGATCGAGTTGGCGCCGGCGAGAAAGCACAGCGCCTGCACCGCTTCGCCCAGCTCGCGGCGGCCCGCGGACAGCCGCACCATCGCGCGCGGCATCGTGATGCGCGCCACCGCGATCGTGCGCACGAACTCCAGCGGATCGAGCGCGCGATTCGCCGTTGAACCGCGCGTGGAGCGGCGTGCCCTCGACCTGCACGAGGTGATTGATCGGCACCGATTCGGGATGCGGATCGAGGCTCGCGAGCTGCGCGATCAGCCCGGCGCGCTGGCGTCGCGATTCGCCCATGCCGACGATGCCGCCGCAGCAGACGCGCGAGCCCGGCGTCGCGCACGCGCGCGAGCGTGTCGAGCCGGTCCTGGTAGTCGCGCGTCGATACGATCTCGCCGTAGAACTCGGGCGCCGTGTCGAGGTTGTGGTTGTAGTAGTCGAGGCCGGCGTCGCTTCAGCTGCTCGGCCTGGCCGTCCTTCAGCATGCCGAGCGTGCAGCACGTCTCGAGTCCGAGCGCCTTGACCGCGCGCACCATGTCGAGCACCGGCTCGAGGTCGCGATCCTTCGGTCCGCGCCACGCGGCGCCCATGCAGAAGCGCGTGGCGCCGGCATCCTTCGCGGCGCGCGCGGCGGCGACCACCCGCTCGACGATCGAGCATCGGCTCGTTCGCGACGCCGGTGTGATAGCGCGCCGCCTGCGGGCAATAGCCGCAGTCCTCGGGACAGCCGCCGGTCTTGATCGACAGCAGCGTCGAGAGCTGCACGGCGTTCGGCGCATGATGCGCGCGATGCACCTGCTGCGCGCGGAACAAGAGGTCGGCGAACGGCAGCGCGAACAGCGCCTCGATCGCATCGACGTCCGCGGCTGCGCCGCTGTTTCCGGCCGCAGTGCGCGGCGGGGCGACGGCGGCTTCGCGTCATGCTCATGCGTGCGGACGATGTCGGACGGAACAGCGGATGCGCGGAACATGGCGGTCGACTGGAATGCCATTGGCATGGAGGACACTATCGCATGCTGTCAAACTTTGGCGGGTCGAAATTTGACAGCGCGGTGGCGCCCCGCGTAAGCGCAACACGCAGCGCCGCAGCGTTCTGCGTCGCGATGCTGCGTGCGGCGTTGCCGCAGGCGCTGCGCGCTCTGCGCGGCATCGAGCGGCGACGCGCTCGTCTGCAGCGCATGTGCGCGCGAAATGCCGCGCGTCGCGGCCGCGTGCCCGCGATGCGCGCTGCCGTCGCCGAATGGTGAAGCCTGCGGCGCGTGCCTCGCAACGCCGCCGCCCTATGCGACGACGATCGCCGCGTGGCGCTATGCATTTCCGGCCGATCGCCTGCTGCAGGCGTTCAAGTACGGGGCACGGCTCGCGCTCGCCGAGCCGCTGGCGATCGCGCTTGCGGATGCAGTGTCGACGCGCGGTGCGCCGCTGCCCGACCGGCTGTTCGCGCTGCCGCTCGCCATCGAACGTCAGCGCGCGCGCGGGTTCAACCAGGCGCAGGAGATCGCGCGCCGCTGTCGCCTTGCGCACCGGCGTGCCGCTGACGCAGGACCTGCGCCGCGTTCGCGATTCGCCGCCGCAGGCCGGGCTCCCGCTGGCCGCACGCGCGCGCAACGTTCGCGGCGCGTTCGAGGCGGTGACGCGACTCGACGGACTTGCGGTTGCAATCGTCGACGACGTGATGACGACCGGCGCGACGCTGGCCGCCGCCGCCGTCGCGGCGCGAGCGGCCGGCGCGCGACGCGTCGAGGCTGGGTCGTGGCGCGCACCTTGCCGCCGTCGCAGCAGCGCAACTGACGCCGGCCTTCGACGCTACCCCCATGTTCGCCGTCGTCCTCGTCCACCCGGAGATTCCGCCGAACACCGGCAACGTGATCCGGCTCACCGCGAATACGGCGACCGAGCTGCATCTCGTCGAGCCGCTGGGATTCCGGATGGACGACCGGGAGCTGCGCGCGCGCCGGTCTCGATTATCACGAGTACGCGCGCGTGCGCGGTGCACCGCGATTTCGCCGCCTGCCGCGCGGCGCTCGACCGGCGACGCGCCGCGCCGCTGGTTCGCGTTCACGACGCAGGCGAGCGCGCTCGGCATACGACGTCGCGTACGCGCCCGGCGACGTGCTGACGTTCGGATGCGAAACGGCCGGACTCCCCGCCGCGGTGCTCGCAGCGTTTCCGGCCGACGCCCGGCTGCGCATCCCGATGCGCCCCGGCGTGCGCAGCCTCAACCTGTCGAACGCCGTCGCGGTCGCCGTGTACGAGGCGTGGCGGCAATCAGGAGTTCAGAAGTCAGGCAGTCAGAAGACAGTAACGACGTCGCTGATTCACGTCGGCCGTCTGTTCCGTCCTCTGTCCTCTGTTACCTGTCACCTGCCACCCGAAGCGCGTTCATCAGGAAGCGCAGCTCGTAGTCGCGGTCGATCACGCGCTGCTGCTGCGTCTTGCCGGTGCCGTGGCCGCTGTCGAAGTCCATGTACAGCAGGAACGGCGCCACCTGCCCGGGATTGTTCTGCACTTCCGCGACGAACTTCTTCGCGTGCAGCGGATCGACGCGCGAATCGTATTCGCCGGCGACGACGAGCGTCTCGGGCAGGTTCACGCCCGCGCGCACGTTGTGGTACGGCGAATAGCGCAGGATCCAGCGGAAATCGGCATCGCGATCCGGGTCGCCGTATTCGGGGATCCAGTAACGGGCGATCAGGAACTTGTGATAGCGCACCATGTCGAGCAGCGGCACCTGGCAGAATCGCGGCGCGGAACAGGTCCGGCCGCTGCGTGATGCACCGCGCCGACGGTGAGCCCGCCGTTGCTGCCGCCCTCGACGGCGAGCCTCGACGGCTGCGTGTACTGCTCGCGGATCAGCCATTCGGCGACGGCGATCGTGTCGTCGAACGTCGTCTGCTTCTGCGCGAGCATCGCCTGCTCGTGCCACTTCTCGCCGTATTCGCCGCCGCCGCGAACGCCGGCGTCGACGAACACGCCGCCGCGGTTGACGAACGCCGAATAGCTGCCGAGGTAGAACGGCTCGACGCCGACGTTGAAGCCGCCGTAGACGCGGAGCAGCGTCGGATTCGTGCCGTTGCGCTGCAAATCCTTCCGGTGCGCGATGAACACCGGTATCTTCGCGCCGTCACGCGCGGGAACGTAGATCGCGTGTCGCGACGATCTGCGACAGGTCGAGCGGCGGATCGTCCTGCCAGACGAGCTTCCATTCGAGCGACTTGCCGTCGAAGCCGTAGACCTTGTACGGCGCAGTGAACGACGCGAGCGTCGCATAGCCGCGATCGGCGTCGATGTCGTACGCGATGCCCGACACGTTGCCGAACTCGGGCAGCGCGAGCTCGCGCACCGCCTTGCCGGCCATGTCGTGCACGACGAGCTTCGACAGCACGTCCTCGCGCGTCGTCGCAACGATCCACGCACTCGTCACCGTCGCATCGGCGAGGACACTCGCCTGCTCCGGCAATGAGCGTCGTCCAGTCGCTGAACTCCGGCCGGGCGTACGACGCCGCCATCAGTTTCCAGTTGGCGGCGTTGTCGTTGGTGCGGAAGTACATGCGGTCACGCTTGAAGATGCCCTCTGCCCGATACTTGTCGCTCGCATAGATCGTGCGCGGCTCGGCAGTCGAGCCGAGCGGCCGGATGCGAATCGTGTTCGACCAGAAATCGCCGGTCTCGAACACGGTGACGTCCGCTTCCTCCGGCTCGTAGACCGAGCAGTAGTTCTTCGCATCGTTCACCGCGAGCAGCAGCTCGTCGTCGCGGCGCTCGCCGCCCAGCCGATGCCGAAGGCAGCTGCATCGGCTCCTGCTTCGCGTCCGATTCCGCGGTGCGCGGCGTGATGAACGCATAGCGCTCGTCGCGCGCCCAGCCGAAGCTGTCGAGCCCGGTGATCACCGGACCGATCTGCGCGCCTGTCGTGCTGTCGAGGATCCGGAAATCCTTGCGCTCGGTGCCTTGCGCGTAAACGCCGACCGCAAGGCGCGGTCGCATCGCGATTGGGCACGACCGCGCCGATCCGGGTCTTGCCGGAGGGGTCGAGCGCGATCGGATCGAACAGCAGCACATCGCGGCCGTCGATCCGCGTGTAAAGCTTCGCCTGCGGTTCGCCACGCTTGACGCGCTGGAAGAACTCGCGGCCATGCTTGAACAGCGGCGGGTCGGTCTTGTCGCGATCGAAATAGCGCGTCAGTTCCTCCTTCATTCCCGGCACCGGCGGCGCGTTGCGGTCGAGGAACTGCACGGTCGCCGCATGCTGTGCGCGCGTCCATGCCGCGACCTCCGGGTCCTTGCCGTCCTCGAGCCAGCGATATCGATCGGTCAGCGTCATGCCATGCAGCACGTCGATGACCGGCCGCGCGGGCGTCTCCGGCGGAAAGAACGGCGGCGGCAGCGGCGGCTCCGATCGGCGTCAGCATCGCCAGTGCCGCGAAGACCGTGAATAGCGGTTCGCATTGCATCCTCGCCGTTCGAATCCGGTTCGATGGCCGTCACTCCGCCCGCGGCTCGCGCGCGAGCAGCGCCAGCACCGCGTCGCGCGGCGCCATGCCTTCGTACAGCACGCGATGCACGGCATCGACGATCGGCATGTCGATCGCGAAATGCTGCGCGAGGTCGTGCGCGGCGCGGGTCGCCTGCACGCCTTCGGCGACATGCCCGAGTTCGGCCAGGATGGCCGCGAGCGACTGCCCGCGTGAAAGTGCCAGCCCGACACGCCGGTTGCGCGACAGGTTGCCGGTGCAGGTGAGTACCAGATCGCCCAATCCGGCCAGTCCCATCAACGTTTCGCGCTTGCCGCCCAGCACGGCCGACAGGCGGCCCGATTCGGCGAGCCCGCGCGTGATCAGCGCCGCGCGCGCATTGTCGCCGAAACCCAGGCCGTCGCTGGCGCCGGCTGCGATCGCGAACACGTTCTTCACCGCGCCGCCGACTTCGACGCCCGGCAAGATCATCGCTCGGGTATGCGCGAAGCGTCTCGCTGCGCAACAGCGCGGCGACGCGTCTGCGTCAACGCCGCGTCGGTCGTCGCCACCACGAGCGCCGTCGGCAAACCCTGCGCGACTTCGACGGCGAACGTCGGTCCGGTCACCGTCCCGACCGGATGCGGCCATCGCGACGCGAGCGCCTGGTGCGGCAACGACCATGGCGGCGCTCCCTTCGGAGTCGCGACAAAGCCTTTCGACAGGCACAAGAGCGGCGCCGCGATGCGGGCCTGCGTCAACGCGTCCAGCAGCGGCATCAATTCGGCGACCGGCGTCGCGGCGATGAGCAGATCAACGCCGGCGATATCGCCGATCTCCGAGGCGATGCGCAGTGACGCCGGCAGGGCAACGCGCGGCAGATAGCGCCGGTTTTCCTGCGCGGCGACGCAATCGCGTGCCTGCGCCGCCGAACGCATATAGAGGGCGACGCGCGGATGCGAGTGACTGCGCGTCGCCAGGTGAATGGCGAGCGCCGTTCCCCACGCGCCGCCGCCCAGCACTGCAACGCTTGCCGTCATCGCGTCGAAGGAGGTGAAACGCGCCGTCAGAAGCCGAAGACCTGCGACAACCGTATGTATCCCGTCTGGCCGTCGCGATGGCGGACCTTGAGCCACCCCGGCATCGCCGTCGTTGCAGCAGATGCCGCCGGCTCCGCGAGCTCGAGCAGCACGTCGCGCTCGGCGCGAAACACGACCGGTGCGCCTTCGTCGGCCGCTGCACGCACCTCGGCGGTCGGCGTACGCACGACGACCATTCGCTTGTCGGACAGCGACTTGCTCTGCAACCAGCCGATCGTGCCGGCCGCATCGCGGATCTTGGTCCACCCCTCGACGCTCACCAGCGTTTCGACCGGGACGTCGCGGCCGTAGACGAAGAGCGGCCTGGCGCGGGCCGATGGTGCGTCGTACAGGATCGCCGCCGGGTCGGCGGTCGCGCGGAAATCGGCGCGCGCTGCAGCGACCGGCAGCGCCACCGCGATCGACAGTGCACCGGTCAACGCGTTGCGGGCCGTCGTCGACACGTGAAGCGCGCTAACTCGCGCTCGCGTCAGTTGGTGACCGCGGGCGCTTCGGCCGACGCTTGCGCAAGCTGCTGCTGATACAACGCCTCGAAATTGATCGGAGCGAGATGCACGGGCGGGAATCCGGCGCGCATCGTTGCATCGGCGACGGTTTCCCGCGCGTACGGGAAAAGAATGACGGGACAGTGGACGGCCAGCACGGCCTGCAGGTGATTCGGCGGCACGCCGCGGATGGCGAAGACACCCGCCTGCGACGCTTCGACGAGAAACACGGTCTTGTCGTTCGCCCGCGCGGTCACCGTGAGTGTCAGCACGCATTCGTAGATGTCGGGCGCGACCTGCTCGCCTCGCGTGCGCAGCCCGATCTCGATCTGCGGCGGTTCGGTCATCTGGAACGATTGCGGAGCGCCGGGGTTTTCGAGCGACAAGTCCTTGACGTAGATCTTCTCGATCGAAAGCTGGACGGACGTGCCGCCGCCGGGCGCGGCTGCGGGTTGGGAATCCGCGTTGGCGGCGGGCTGCGAATCGGCCATGCGTGAGAACTCCGGTGAAAAGGGCGAAGCCGGCGATTTTACCCCAGCATGCCGTGCGAAGCCGGGTGCGAGATCCCCGCGCGCCGGCTTTGCCGCGTCAGGCCGCGTCGCCGGCCAGAAGCGGCGGCAGCCTTCCGGCGCGATCGAGCGTGGCGAGTTCGTCGTAGCCGCCGACGTGGTAATCGCCGATGTAGATCTGCGGCACCGTGCGCCGGCCGGTTCGCTTCATCATCGCGACGCGTTCGGCCGGCTCTTCGTCGACGCGAATCCTGACGACGTCGTCGACGCCGCGCGCGGCGAGGAGGCGCTCGGCGCGGACACAGTAACCGCAATACGCGGTCGTATACATCGTGACCGGCGGTGAATTGGCGTTTCGCATCAAATTCTTTGCATGGGCAATCCGGCGTCCTTCCACGCACGCAAGCCGCCGCGGAGGCTTTGCACACGCGTGAAACCGAGCTTCGTCAACGCCGATGCCGCAGCGCCGCCGCGCTGGCCGCGGTCGCAATAGACGATCACCGGCCGCGAGACGAATTTCGCGAGCTCGGCGCCCCGCTCCGACAATTGGGACAACGGGATGTGCATCGCGTTCGGCAGCCGCGATCCGCTGAATTCCTTCGGCTCGCGGATATCGAGCACGATGGGATTTTCGGCGTTGATGAGCCGCGTCGCATCGAGCGTGCCGATTTCGCGCACGGGCGACAGTCGTCGCTGCAGCAGCGGCCACAACAACATCAGGCCGGAAAGCAGGAACACCAAAACCAGCGGCCAGTTCTTTACTCAGAGAAGTTCATGAGGGCGGGAAGTTCATGAGGAGGACGTGCGGACAAAGACTAAAATGATAACTTACACTGCGTTCGATTGCGGTTGCGCGCCTCGCGTGACCGCCCGCCTGCATGGATACACTCGTTCCCCCAGCGCCCTCGCCATCCGCCGCGCCCGCCGCAGCCCAGCCAGCCGTTCGCCCGGTGGTATTGGTGATCCTCGACGGCTTCGGCTGCCGCGAGGATGCGCCGGACAACGCGATCACGCGCGCGAATGCGCCGCACTGGCGCCGCCTGCTCGCGACGTGTCCGCACACGACGATCGACGCATCCGAGCTCCGCGTGGGCCTTCCCGAAGGCCAGATGGGAAACTCGGAAGTCGGCCATCTGAATATCGGCGCGGGCCGGGTCGTCTACCAGGATTACACGCGAATCGACGTCGCGATCCGCGACGGACAATTCGCGCGCAACCCGGTACTGCTCGACGCCGTTGAAGTTGCGCGCGCGGGCAATGCTACGCTGCACGTGCTCGGCCTGCTTTCGCCGGGCGGCGTGCACAGCCATCAGCGCCAGCTTGCCGCCATGGTCGAGATGGCCGCAAGCGCCGGGGTGCCCCGCGTCGTCGTGCACGCGTTTCTCGACGGCCGCGACACGCCGCCGCGCAGCGCGAAGGCCTCGCTCGATTTCATCGACGGCGGCGTTTGCGCGCGGCACGCGAACGCGCGCGTGGCATCGATCTGCGGCCGCTACTATGCGATGGATCGCGACCAGCGCTGGGAGCGCATCGCACGCGCGTACGAATTGATCGTCGACGGCGCGGCGCCGTTCCGGGCGGCAACCGCGCAAGCGGGGCTCGAAGCCGCCTACGCGCGCGGCGAATCGGACGAATTCGTCCAGCCGACCGCCGTCGTCGATGCGCGAGGCGCGCCAACCCTGATGCGCGATGGCGACGTCGCCGTGTTCATGAATTTCCGAGCGGATCGCGCACGCCAGCTGACGCGTGCACTGACCGATCCGGCATTCGCCGGTTTCGCGCGTTCCCGCGTACCGAAGCTCGCGCGCTTCGTATGCCTCACGAGCTATGGCGACGAGTTCGGGCACCTGCCGGTCGCATTCGCGCCGCAGGCAATCGCCAACAGCTTCGGCGAATACATCGCCCGGCTCGAGCTCGACCAGTTGCGGATTGCCGAAACCGAGAAGTACGCACACGTCACGTATTTCTTCAACGGCGGCAGCGAGTCGGTCTACCCGGGGGAGGACCGAATCCTCGTTCCCTCTCCCAAAGTGGCGACCTACGATCTCGAGCCGCAGATGAGCGCGATCGAAGTGACCGACCGCCTCGTGGACGCCATCGGCAGCGGGCGTTACGACGCAATCGTCTGCAATTACGCGAACGCGGACATGGTGGGGCATACGGGCAATTTCGAGGCTGCAAAACGCGCCATCGAAACCCTCGACGCCTGCATCGGGCGCGTCGTCGAAGCGGCGCGCGCGCAAGGGGGCGAGGTCGTCATCACGTCCGATCACGGCAATGCCGAGCGAATGCAGGACAACGCGACGGGACAGGCCCATACCGCGCATACGCTCAACCGCGTTCCCCTGGTCTACGTCAGGCCGGCCGGCGACGCTGATCGACGGCGGCGCACTGCAGGACATCGCGCCGACGTTGCTCGCGCTGATGGGACTGCCGAAGCCGCCGGAAATGACGGGCCACTCGCTTGCGCGCTTCAGCGACGCGAATGAGGGACCCGAACGCAGCCGTCACGCGAGGTAGGAACTTGACGCGGCGGCTCCCTGGGGAACTCGCGGAGGGGATTGCGGACAAATGCGAGCCGGCGTACCCGACCGGACGCGACTGCTTTTGGGCGACGGGCGGGCGGCCGGATCCACCGCCGGTCGGCTCGAACTGCCGATGAATCCCGGCTGACACCAGCGCTGCCGACGACGGCACGATCGGCGGCTGCCGGTCGGCGGATTTCGATCGGAAACGATACAATTTCGACGCACGGGCAGGCGTATACTTTATTTGACAAGGTGCCGTCGCGGATTGCGGATGCCCGTAGCCGCGCGGTCAATGAGACGAATCGGGGTTTTGCGATGCGCGACGGCATGAAGAAGGCGGGTTGGATTGGAATGGGTGCAGTGCTCGGCTTGCTGCTGAGCCTGAACCTGTCGGTGTTCGCGCAGCGCGAAACGCGGCTGCCGATCCCGTACGAGGACCTGCAACTCCTCTCGGCGGTGTTCGGCAAGATCAAGAGCGACTATGTCGAGCAGGTTCCCGACGACAAGCTGATCAAGGAAGCGATCAACGGCATGGTGCGGGGACTCGACCCGCATTCGGACTTCCTCGACGCCGAGGCGTTCCACGAACTGCAGGTCGACACGCAAGGGCGCTTTGGCGGCCTCGGCATCGAGGTGGGCGTCGAAGATGGCGTGATACGCGTCGTTTCGCCGATCGAGGACACGCCCGCATTCAAGGCCGGGATCAAGTCCGGGGACCTGATCGTCAAGATCGACGACACGGCCACCCGCGGCATGCCGCTGTCGAAAGCCGTGGAGAAGATGCGCGGCAAGCCCGGCACGCCGGTTCTGCTGACGGTCGTGCGCAAGGACGTCGACACCCCGCTGACGTTCACGCTGCTGCGCGAGGAAATCAACGTCAAGAGCATTCGCGCCAAGGCGCTCGAGCCGGGCTACGGCTACATCCGCGTCCGGAAATTCCAGGAGGACACCGGTGGCGACCTCGCCAAGTCGATCCGCGAGCTGTATGCGAACGGCCCGCTGAAGGGGCTGGTCCTCGATCTGCGCAGCGACCCGGGCGGATTGCTCAACCAGGCCGTCGCCGTATCGTCGGCATTCCTGCCGAAGGATGCGCTGGTCGTCTACACCGATGGCCGCACGCCGGATGCGCGGATGCGCCTCACCGCGAGCCGCGAGAACTACGTACGGCGCGGTGACGATTACCTGCGCGATCTCCCGGCAGGCATCAAGAACGTGCCGATGGTGGTGCTGGTCGATGCCGGAACGGCGTCGGCGTCCGAAATCGTCGCGGGTGCCTTGCAGGATCACAAGCGGGCGACGGTGCTGGGCGCGAAGACGTTCGGCAAGGGTTCGGTGCAAACCATCCTGCCGCTCGGCAACAACACCGGATTGAAGCTCACGACGGCGCGGTACTACACGCCGGCGGGGCGTTCGATCCAGGCGAAGGGCATCGAGCCCGACATCCTCGTCGACGATGGTCGCGACTCGCCGAACCGCATTCGCGAAGCGAACCTCGAGCATCATCTCGATGTGCCCGCACTTCCCGGCGCAACGGCCGCGACGAAGGGCACGACGGCCGCCGGCAAGGGATCGCCCGCGACGGCGGCGGACGTCAAGACCGAGTCCAAAACCAGCGGTCAGGCGGATGCACTGCCGCCCCGGCTGGACTTCGGCTCGGATGAGGATTTTCAGTTGAAGCAGGCGATCAATCACCTGAAGGGCGTGCCGGTGATCGAGTCCGTGAAGTCGCTGTCGGCCGAGGCGAAACCACAGTAACAGGTGATCAGGTATCGGGTATCAGGCAATCAGATAAGAACGACAAAGCCCGGCGCCGCCGGGCTTTGTCGTTTGGCAGTTTTCGGTCACCGCCGCGCATCTCCCACGTTATGCTGATCCCTGATACCGGATACCTGATACCTGGGATGAAACATCCCCCCACGCTCGCTCCGCTCGCTGCCCCCCAGGGGTTGGTCAGTCGGTCGGGGCGGCCCTTCCCGACTGACATGGACGACTCCCAACTCCTTCGCTACAGCCGGCACATCCTGCTCGACGAGCTCGGACCGGACGCGCAGGCGAAATTCGGGTCGGCGCACGCGTTGATCATCGGCGTCGGCGGCCTCGGCGCACCCGTCGCGCAGTTCCTGACCGCTGCCGGTGTCGGCACGATCACGCTGTGCGACGCGGACCGCGTCGATCTCACGAACCTGCAGCGTCAGATCCTTTATGCGACGGCCGACGTCGGACATTTGAAGGTCGATGCCGCCACGGCACGGCTTGCCGCCATCAATCCCGGCGTGGCGCTGCGCACCGTTCGCGATCGGGTCGGCGACGGCGGGCTCGGGTCGCTCACCGGCGCGGCCGACGTCGTCGTCGATTGCTGCGACAACTTCGAGACGCGGCATGCGGTCAACCGCGCTTGCGTCGCCGCGGGCAAGCCGCTCGTCTCCGGCGCGGCGATTCGCTTCGACGGGCAGCTCGCGGTGTTCGATACGCGCGACCCGGCGAGCCCCTGCTACCACTGCCTGTTCGGCGAAGGCGACGACATCGAGGAAGCGCGTTGTGCGACGATGGGCGTCTTCGCGCCGCTGGTCGGCATCATCGGCGCAGCGCAGGCTGCGGAAGCGCTCAAGTTGATCGCCGGCACCGGAGAGTCACTCGCGGGCCGGCTGGTGCTCTTCGATGCGCTGTCGATGCAGTGGCGCGAAATGCGCGTGCCGCGCGATCCTGCGTGCGTCGTTTGCCGCCATCGTGCGCAGCATGCCGACAGTGCCACGAGGTCGACACCGTGAGCGGCCGGCGAATGTCCTGGCGTATTGCGGCTTTCCTGCTGGCAACGCTGGTGCTGGCGCTGGTCCCCGCACGAATCGACGGCGCGATGGCGGCCGAGCGCAGCGAAGAGCCGTCGGCAACCTTGGCAGAAGCCGATTGGGCGCTCATCCGGAGCGCGATCGGCGAGCAACTGGAGGCGTTGCGCAGTGGCGACGCCTCGCGCGCATTCTCGTTCGCCGCGACCGCCATCCGCGCGCAGTTTCACGACGCGCCGACATTCCTGCGGATGGTGCAGAACAGCTACGCGGTGCTGCTCGACGCGCGATACACCGAGTTCCTGGAAGGCGCGCTCATCGAAGGCCGCGCGATCCAGCCGCTGCGTCTCGTCATGAACGACGAGACGGTGCTGGTCGCCCTTTATGAGATGCAGCGGGACGACGCTGGCATCTGGCGGATCGCCGGCTGCGTGGTTGCGCCGTCGACGGTCAGATCGACGTGAAGGGGGGTCGGCAGGGAATCGGGGTCCGTGAAATGGGGTCGGAGTTGTTTTTCCCGGCGATAGTGCGCGGCGAATGGGTCGTGAGATCTATGTCGCGGGAAAATCGACTAGCTGACCCGCGGATTTGACACACATCTCCGACCCCGATTTTCCCGCCTACCGCGGCGTCGACGCCAACAGCCGCTCGCACGCCCCGACTTCGCCGTTCTGCGCCTGCGCAGTCGCCCACGCACCGAACTGCGCGACGCCGGCCGCACGCACCGGCGCCTGCGGCGATTCCAGCGCGGCCAGGAAGTCCGGCTGCGCCTGCGCGCAGCGCGCCGTCATCTGGAGGATGCGCGCATGACGCGCCTGGGCGGCGGCGCGGGCGGACGCATCGGCCGCGTTGATTTCCGAGACGCGCGCACCGGCGCGCCGCAGGGCGAACGATGCGCCCCGCGCCATCAGCGCCTGGCCGAGCTTCGCGCAGGCGTTGCGCATCGCCTCGGCCCGTTGACCGGGCTCCGCACACAGCGCGCGTAACGGCACTGACCACGCAAGCTCGCGAGCCGACGCGTAGTTCGCCGCGGCCTTCGCCTTGGCAGCCGGATCGATGCCGACATCGAGGGGTCGCAGGTAATCCCACCACCGTGCAGCACCCAGCGACCAGTAATCGTCGAAGCGCGGCGCCGCGGCGGCCTCCGCGACGACGTTGGCCGCAAGCTCGGCCTCGCCGCGCTGCCGCGCGCGCCCGGCGAGAAAGATCGCCGGAACGCCGTTGTCGTCGTCGCGGCGCGCCCAGTCCGCGAGGCGATCGACCGCGTCGCACGGCGCAAGCGACGGCCTCACCGGCTGCAGGCAGGCGACGCCGAGCGATGCGAGATAAAGACGCTGGTCCGGCGCCGCGGTGCGTGCGGCCGTGAAGTGGCGCACCTGCGATTCGACGTCCGCCGTGTCCACTTCGCCGGCGAGCCAGTCCGTACGCGGCTCCTTCGCCGTCAACAGACGCAGGCGGAGGTCGGCGTCGAGCCGGTCGAGATCGGCCTGCCAGCGTGTCGGCGGCACATCGTCGCCGCGCGCTTCGGCACCCGTTGCCGACTGGGTGACGGAGGCCGGCTCGCGAGCCGGTGGTGCCGGCGCGGCCGTGGGGGCCTGTGCGGCAGGCGGTGGTGGCGGCGGGAGCACGCGCGCGGACTGTGCGCCGCAGAGCGACGCAGATGCGAAGGCGATGCACGCCAGGGCGAACGAAGCGGGTTTCATCGGGATCCTGCAGAACAGCGACACACTACATCACCCGCGGCAACGGTCAACCGAACAGGAACTTGCGCTGCAGCGGCCAGCCGTCCTGTGGCGAACGCTTGAAGCCTGTCTTCGCGAACAGCTGCCAGCGTCCGACGACATAGGCCATCAGCACGGCGGCATCGGCATTGGCATCGCCGTGCCATGCGTTCGCCGCCTGCGCGATTCGCAGCGACTGGCGCAGCGCCGCTTCGAGCTTGTCGACGAACTGGTTGATCCGCGCCTGCAGCCGCTCGTCCTCGTTGACGAGCGCGTCGCCGATCAGCACCCGCGTCATGCCCTGGTTCTTCTCCGCGAAGCGCAGCAGCATGACGACCGTCTGCTCGGCCTGGGCCGCGCCGTCTTCGGACTCTGCCTGGATCTTGTTGACGAGCCCGAACACGGTCGATTCGATGAATTCGATCAGGCCTTCGAACATCTGCGCCTTGCTCGCGAAGTGCCGGTAGAGCGCCGCTTCGGAGACGTCGAGCCGGGCGGCCAGCGCCGCCGTCGTCACCTTTTCGCCCCGCGGCGCCTCGAGCATCGTCGCGAGCGTCTGCAGGATCTGCAGCTTTCGTTCGCCGGGTTTGCTCGCCATCGCGCGCTCGCCGATCAGCCCGCCGGCCGCGGAGGCGCATCGTCGGCGCGAATCATCGTGCCGACACCTTCGTTCGTCAGCACCTCGAGCAGCAGCGCATGGTCGACGCGGCCGTCGATGATGTGCGAGCTCTTGACGCCGTTCCTCACGGCGTCGAGCGCCGAGCCGATCTTCGGCAGCATGCCGCCCTGAATCGTCCCGTCGGCGAAGAGACCGTCGATCTCGCTCGCCGTCAAACCGGTCAGGAGCTTGCCGTTCTTGTCCAGCACGCCGACGGTATTGGTCATCAGCACCAGCTTCTCGGCTCGAAGCGTTTCGGCGAGCTTGCCGGCGACGAGATCGGCATTGATGTTGTAGGCCTCGCCTTCGGTGCCGACGCCGATCGGCGCGATGACCGGAATGAAGTCGCGCGAATCGAGCAGGTTGATCAACTCCGGGTCGATACGCTCGATCTCGCCGACGAGCCCGATGTCGATGAGCTGTCCCCGCTCCGTATCGCTCTTCAGCAGCATCTTGCGCGCGCGGATGAACGCCCCGTCCTGTCCCGTCAATCCGACCGCCTTGCCGCCCTGCTGGTTGATGAGCCCGACGATTTCCTGGTTGAGCTCGCCCAGCACCATCTCGACGACGTTCATCACGCGCTCGTCGGTGACCCGCATGCCTTGCCGGAACTCGCTCTGGATGCCCATCTTGGTGAGCAGGTTACCGATCTGCGGCCCGCCGCCGTGCACGATCACCGGGTTCATGCCGACGAGCTTCAGCATGACGACGTCGCGCGCGAACCCCGCCTTCAGATGCGTCTCGGTCATCGCATTGCCGCCGTACTTGACGACGATCGTGCGATCGTGGAAGCGCCGGATGTACGGCAACGCCTCGGCCAGTATCTTCGCCTTGACGGCGGCGTTGACGGCATCGATCGGCATGGCGGGAGCTTGCGGATCCGGGCGGGCGAGGTGTGCCGCGGGATTGTACCCGAATGCGGACGTCGGCCTGCAGCGTGCGCCGGCGCACGAGTGAGCGCTGACAAGAGCGAACGCCGCCGCACCCTTTCCGGCGGTCGATTTGCTATTGTTGCCGGCCATGCCGAGCTATCTGCCGGACGCCGTTCCGCTGCCGGAAATCCGCCGTGCGCTCGTCACGAAGCTGCGCCACCACGGCGACGTGCTCCTGACCGCGCCCGTCTTCTCGACGCTCGGGCGAGCCGCGCCGCACGTCGAGATCGACGCGCTCGTGTACCGGGAAACGGCGCCGATGCTCGCGAATCACCCGGCGATCGCGCAAATCCATGCGGTCGACCGGGACTGGAAGCAGCAGGGCTTGCGCACACAGATGGCCGAGGAAGCGCGGCTCCTTCGCCGGTTGCGCGAGCGGCGCTACGACCTGCTGATCCACCTGACCGAGCACCCGCGCGGGGCGACCCTCGCCCACCTCCTGCGCCCGCGATTCGCCGTGACGCGCGAGCGGCCGCGCAACGAATGGCTCTGGCGATCGAGGTTCACGCACTTCTATCGCCTGCCCCAGCGGACGCCTCGCCATGCCGTCGAGGCGAACCTGGACGCCTTGCGGCGCATCGGCATCTATCCGGCCCCGGCGGACAAGAGAGTCGTGCTCGTTCCCGGCGAGGCGGCGCACGCGCGTGTCGACGCGCTCCTGCGGGATCGCGGCCTCGCGCCGGGCGGATTCATTCATGCCCATCCGGGGTCACGGTGGATGTTCAAGTGCTGGCCGGCGGACCGATCGGCGGCGCTGTTCGAGCGCATCGTCGCCGCCGGGCACGCGCTGGCGATTACCGGCGCGCCCGATCCGCATGAACGCGACCTCGTGACGTCGATATTGGAAGCGGTCGATTCGCGAACCCGCATGCGCATCGTCGACTTGACCGGCGAGCTTTCGCTTTGCGAACTCGCCGCGCTGACCGCACGCGCCCGCGCGTTCGTCGGCGTCGACACGGCGCCGATGCACATCGCGGCGGCGATGGGAACGCCCACCCTTGCCCTCTTCGGACCGTCGGGAGAATTCGAATGGGGGCCGTGGATGGTGCGTCAGCGCGTCGTCGTTTCGCGTGCGCATCCTTGCCGGCCCTGCGGCATCGACGGCTGCGGCGGCGGAAAAGTCTCCGAGTGCCTCACGACCCTCGGCGTCGACGACGTCTACGCGCAATTCGAGTCGCTGCTCGCCGAAGCGTAGCGCGCAGGCCTTCGCCAAATGCGCATCGCGGTGATCCGGCAGCGCTACACGCCGTTCGGCGGCGCCGAGCGCTTCGTCGAGCGAGCGCTGTCGGCGCTCGCTGCGCGGGGCGTCGCGCTCACGCTCGTCACGCGGCAATGGCCTGCGGCCGCTTCGCGCCTCTTCACGCCGATGATCGTCGATCCCCCGTACGTTGGCCGCCTGTGGCGCGATTGGGGATTCGCGCGCGCCGTTCGCCATGCCGTCGGGAAATCGGATGCGACGCTCGTCCAGTCGCACGAGCGAATCGACTGCTGCGATATCTACCGTGCCGGTGACGGACTGCATTCGGTATGGCTCGACGAGCGCCTTGCAACGGCGACGCCGGTCGAGCGCCTGCGCGTGCGCGCAAGTCCTTATCATCGTTACGTGCTGAACGCGGAGCGGCGGCTCTTCGCCAGCAGCCGGCTGCAGGCAGTCATCTGCATTTCGCAGATGGTGCAAAACGATATCCGCGAACGGTTCGACCTGCCTGTCGAACGCCTTCCGATCATCTACAACGCGATCGACGGCGAGCAATTCAGTCCGCGGCTCGCGGCCGGCCGCGCCGCCGCGCGCAAGTCGTTGCGAATCGATGACGATCGCGTCGTTTTTCTGATCGTCGGCTCCGGATACGAGCGCAAGGGCGTGGGCCGCGCGATCGAGGCGCTCGCGCACGTTCGCGAGCCGGCGCATCTCGTCGTCGTGGGCCACGACCGCAATCCGGCCCGCTACGAAGCGATTGCCCGGCGGCACGGCGTCGCCGCTCGCGTGACATTCGCGGGCCCGCAAACCGATCCGAAGCCGTTCTATGGCGCATCCGATGCGTTCGTCCTGCCGACGCTCTACGACCCGCTGTCGAACGCGGTCCTCGAGGCGCTCGCCTGCGGGCTGCCGGTCATCACGAGCACCCGCTGCGGCGCAGGCGAGCTGGTTGCCGCCCACCACGCCGGAACCGTTTGCGGCGCGCGCGACATCGCGGCGATCGGCGATGCGATGCAGTCGCTGCTGGCGCGATCGGCGCGCGAACGCGCGGCGGCCAACGCGCTGCGCGCCGTCTCGCGCCTGACGCCCGACGCGATGGCCGCGCGCCTCACCGAGCTCTACCAGGCGATGCTCGACGCCCGTGGCAACGCGGCGCGCTGACGCGCGGTGCCCGCGCACCGTGCGCCGCGTTGCCGTGCGCTATACTGCCGTGACTCTCGACGCGACCGTGGGCCTCTGCCTCCCCTCCGCGCCCCCCTCCGACCCCCGGCGACTTGTAGCGCGGTACGCGCGCCCGGGGTCCTCCTTCGATGAAGGGTTCGGTTCTCTACTCCCGTCTGCTGGGTTACGTTCGGCCTTACCGATGGGTGTTCGGACTCACCGTCGTCGGCATGATCGTCGTCGCCGCCGGCGACCTGCTCCTTGCGTACCTGGTGATTCCGATCGTACGCAATTTCCAGCAGCCGGATCCGGTGCGGACGTCGTGGCTTCCGTTCGCCGTCGTCATCGTCTTCCTGTTGCGCGGTGTCGGCTCCTACATCTCCGAGTACGGCATGGGCTGGACCGGCTATCGCGTGGTGTTCGATCTTCGCCGCGATCTCATCGACAAGCTGCTGCGCCTGCCGACGCCGTACTACGACACCCACCCGGCCGGCGTCGTGCAGTCGAAGATCTCGTTCGACGCGCACCAGCTCGCAGCGGCAGCGTCGGGCACGATCACCAACGCACTCCGTTCCGCGCTGACCATCACGGCGAGCTTCGGGTATCTGCTGTGGATCAACTGGAAGCTGACGCTGCTGACCATCGTCGTCATTCCGATCGTCGCGGTGGTCATTCGCTATTTCAGCCGCCGGTTGCGGCGCATCGCGCATGACATCCAGAGCCGCTCGGGCGCGATGACGCAGGTGCTCGAGGAGATGATCGTCGGCCACCGCGTCGTGCGGATCTTCGGCGGCGAGTCCTACGAGCGCGATCGCGCGGTCGCGGCGGCGAATCGCCTGCGCCTCGCAATGTCGAAGGAATCCGCCGCAGCGGCGGCAAGCTCGCCGTTGACGGTCTTTCTCGCGGCATGCGCCGTCGGCCTCATCATCGGGGTCGCGCTTTCGCAGAGCGAAAGCGGATCGCTCGACTTCGCCGTCTTCCTGTCGTACGTCGTTGCGCTGCTGACGTTGCTCGATCGCCTGAAGGGCCTGTCCGGGATCAACGCGTCGATCCAGCGCGGCCTTGCCGCCGCCGAGAGCATCTTCGGGCTCATCGACCATGAAGAGGAAGCCGACACGGGCACGGTGCTGCTCGACCATTGCCGCGGCGAACTTCGCCTCGACCGGGTGTCGCTGCGCTATCCGGGCAACGAGCGCGAGGCGCTCATCGACATCTCGCTCACCATCGCCCCGGGCGAAACGGTCGCGCTGGTCGGTGCATCGGGCAGCGGCAAGACGTCGCTCGTCAACCTGATTCCGCGCTTCTACGAGCCCACCGCCGGCCGCCTTTTCATCGACAACCATGACGTGTCCACGCTGCAGCGGGCGAGCCTGCGCGCGCAGATCGCGATGGTGTCGCAGGACGTGCTGCTGTTCAACGATACGATCTCCGCCAACATCGCGTACGGCGCGATGGCGGGCGCAAGCCGCGAGTCGATCGAAAGCGCGGCCGGGGCGGCCCACGCCCTCGAATTCATCCGCCTGCTGCCGCAGGGATTCGACACGCAGGTCGGCGAGCACGGCATCCGCCTGTCGGGGGGTCAACGCCAGCGGATCGCCATTGCGCGCGCACTGCTGAAGAACGCGCCGCTGCTGATCCTCGACGAGGCGACGTCGTCGCTCGATTCGGAATCGGAGCGGCTCGTCCAGGTCGCGCTCGAGGAGCTGATGCGCGACCGCACGACGATCGTGATCGCGCATCGCCTGTCGACGATCGAGCACGCCAATCGCATCATCGTGCTCGATCACGGGCGGATCGCGGAGACGGGCACCCACCGGGAGCTGCTCCAGCGCGGCAAGGTGTACGCGCGGCTGCATCGCGCGCAGTTGACCGGCGGCGTCGAGCGGGACGCCGCGGAAGTCGAATGAGCGCTGCAGATGGTCAGAGATGTCGCGGAATCCGCGCGAAATACATCTCTGACCCGGATTTACAGCGCAGCGGCGACAGCCGCAAGCGTGGGGGTACACCAATGAATGCCGTCTTCGCCGACGTCGCAGCCGATCGGCTGCGGGAGTTTCATGACAGATGCGTCGACGAGCCACGGTGGGCGCAACGCGAAGCGCCGCTGCATGCGAGCGGCGTCTGGGGCTGGATCGAGGCCAACCACCGCTGCAACTCGTTGCTGTGGGATGAAGAGGACATGGCGCGAAGGGTCGACGTCGCGGACGCCGAGATCGCCGCCAACAAGCGCGCGATCGACGGCTACAACCAGAAGCGCAACGACGCGATCGAACGGATCGACGAGGAGCTCCTCGCGCGCATCGAGGACGTCACCCCGGTGGCGGGTGCGTGGCATAACTCCGAAACGGCCGGCGGCATCATCGATCGCCTGTCGATCCTGGCGCTGAAAACATTCCACATGGCGCGCGAGGCGAACCGCGCCGGTGCCACGGATGCGCAGCGCGCGTCATGGCATGACCGCCATGCACGCCTCGCGCTGCAGCGGCGCGACCTCGAGCGCTGCCTCGACAGGCTGCTCGCCGAAGCGGCCGCCGGCCGCGCGTTCTGGCGCGTCTACCGCCAGTTCAAGATGTACAACGACGCGGACCTCAATCCGTACCTGCGAACCCCGCGGCGCTAAGGAACCCGGGAGTTGTTCAGAGGTTCCCTCATTTCGATCGGCGCCTGCGCTCCGAGCAGCGACTCGATCGCGGTCACCACGGCTGCGAGATCGATCGCCTCCATGCACAGGGCACGCGCACAGCCGCCCGGTGGAGAGCCGGGCATGCGCTCGCAACGCCGGACCCACGGCACGACTCGAAAGAACTGTACCGTCTGATCGCGGCACGGAAACGGATCGACGGTCACGGCACGGTACGGCGAATTCGCGAAAAAGGCGCCGGCACCGCATATCACCGCGGACCCGGGCCCGAACAGCGCGACGGTCGGCACGCCGACCACGCGCCCCAGGTGCGCGATGCCCGTGTCCGGCGCGACGAGCACGCGTGCGCGCGCGATCAGGTGCCACAGGTCTTCCAGCGTCAGCGTGCCCGCGAATCGCGGATGCCGCTCGCTGATGCCGATCGCATCGAGCAGCGGCTCCTCGCCGGGTCCCACGCTCCAAACGGGCAGGATGCCGCGCTGCTCGAGCCAATCGGCCAGCGCACGCCAGCGCTCCGGTTGCCAGAGCTTGAGCGGCGTGCTGGCGCCGACATGGAGCACCGCATAGTTGCCATCGATGCCGGCACGACCGGCATCGGCAGGCGCCGGCCAATCGGCGGGTCCGTAGGGCGCGCTCGCCGCGCCGCTCACCAGCGACGCCGCCGTCTCGCCGAATGCCGTCGGCCGATCGGAATACGCAATGAGCTCGTCGACCGGCCAGTTCTTGTGCGCGGGGCGATCACCGGCAAGTGCCGACGATCCATGACGCGCCGAGCGCGCGCGCGAGCCACGACCAGCGGTTGTCTGCCGGCAGGATCGCGAGATCGAAATGGCGGGCGCGCAGCAACGGCCAGAATGTCGCGAGATCGCAGGGATCGAACGGGTGCGCACGCACGCCGTACGGCTCGCCTGCGTACAGCGGCGCGTAGCGCGGCGCCACCGTCATCACGATCTCGGCCACCGGGTACCGCTTGCGCAGCTTCGCGAGCAACGGCGTCAGCATCAGCGTGTCACCGAGCAGCAGATGATGCAGGACGAGGATGCGGCGCGGGTCGGCCGCCGCACGCCGCCGCAACCGCCAGCGCGCGAGCGCGAGGGCCAGCACCACGGCGCGCATCGGGCCTCGACTACGGCGCATGCGCGGCCTCCTGCGCCAGTTGCCGCAGGCACTCGTCGAGCATCAGCAGCGAAAGCACCTGCTCGGCCAACGCAGGCGTTCGACGGTACGCGGCGATCATCGCGTCGGTGCGCGTCCCGTCGAGTTGTCCGCCGCTGCGCAGCGCAAGCGAGGCGCCCGCGGTTGCCATCCGGTCGGCGAGATCGCTCGTCAGCCAGTCGCGAAGCGGCGGATTGAAGCCGCGCTTCTTGCGGCCGAAGACACCGAGTTGGTCCAGCCCCGGCGCGAGTGCGGCGAGCAGGCGCTTCGGCGGTCGCGTGAAGCGCACGCGCGGAGGCAGCGCGAGGATGGCCTCGACGAAGCGGTGATCGAGAAGCGGCGCGCGCAACTCGAGGCCGTGGGCCATCGTGCAGAGGTCCGCCTTGCGCAGCACGTATTCGGGAAGGAAGTTGGTGAAATCCCAGCGCAGCAGCCGTTCGGCCGCCGACCCTCCTGCGACATCGGGCTCGCGCCAATAGTGCGCCGGCAAACGTCCGCTGGCCGGTTGCAGGAAGCGGCGCTGGTTGGGCGTGAGCCCGGAGAACCGCAGCGCATAGGCGGATTCCCAGTCGAGCGAAAGTTCGGCCGCCACCTTGCGCCATCCCTTCGGGCGAAGGTCGGGCAATGTCGGCAGCGGCACGCGCATGTCCACCGCGCCAGCCGTTGCGCAAATGCTTCGCCACGCGTTTGTAGCCGCCGAACAGCTCGTCGCCGCCGTCGCCGCCGAGCACCACCTTCACTTCGGCGGAAGCCGCGCGCGCGAGATACCACGTCGGGAACGCCGACGGGTCGGCAAACGGCTCGTCGAGCGCCGCGACGATCGCGCTGAAGTCATCGCGAATCGTCGCCGGAACGATCGACGTCCTCGCTCGGAAACCCGAGCGCTCGCGCCGTGGCATGCGCATCGGCGCTTTCGTCGTACGGCGAGCCGGGAAACGCCGCGCAGAACGCGCGCAGTCCCGAATGTCCGGTCGCGGCAAGCCGGCTTGCGATCGTCGTCGAATCGACGCCGCTCGAGAGGAAGATGCCGAGCGGCCGATCGGCCACGAGCCGCAGCTCGATCGATTCGTCGAGCAGTGCGCCGCAATCCGCGTCCGCCGGCGCTGCGGGCAGCCAGTAGCGGAATTGCGCAAGCTCGCCCGTGTCGAGCGCATATTCGATGCGATGCGCGTTGGGCAGCCGCGCGATGTCGGCGAACACCGTTCGCGGCGCCGGGATGTAGCGATGCGCGAGGTACGCGTCGATCGCCTCGGGCGCGAAGGCTCCGCCGGTCGCTCGGCAGCCATGGCAGCACGCTGCGCACCGTCGATCCGAAGGCGAAGCCGCGATCCGATGTGCGCGTAGACGAGCGGCTTCAGTCCCAGCCGGTCGCGCACGAGGTGCACGCGCCGCGTGCGGAAGTCGACGATCGCGAACGCGAACATGCCGCGCAGCCGCTGCGAGCATGCCGTCGATGCCCCACGCCTCGTAGCCCGCAGGATGAACTCGGTGTCGCGACCGCGTGCCGGAACGTCGCGCCGCGCGCTTCGAGCAGCGCGCGCTTCGTCCTGCCAGCCGTAGACTTCGCCGTTGTAGCGAGATCCACAGCGTGCCGATCGTCGCTTGCCATCGGCTGGTCGGCCTGCGGGCGCGGATCGATGATCGACAGGCGCGTGTGCACGAGCGCAGACACCGCCGGCAGCGCACCGTCGCCGAGCACTGCCGTCGCCGTCGAACGTCGCGACGTGCTGCGCATCCGGACCGCGCGCGCGCAGCGCGTCGAGCATGCGCGCGCGGACCGCCGCCGCAACGGGCCGTCCGAAATGGCCGGCGATGCCGCACATCAGCGTGCGCGCGCCGCGACGCGCGCGAAAATCGCTTCCATCGCGTCGAGCATCGCGTCGATGCCGAAGTGCGCCTGCGCGTACGCGTGCGCGGCGCGCCCCATTCGCACGCGTTGCGCCGGCGTCGCGTCATCAAGGTCGCCAGCGCCGCCGCAAGCGCACGCGACATCGCGCGGCGGCACGAGCAGGCCGGTCTCGCCGTCGCACGACCGCTTCGGCGATCGCGCCGACCGGCGTGGAGACGGACGGCAGTCCGCACGCCGCCGCCTGCATGAGGCTTTGCGGCACGCCTTCGTCGCCATAGGAAGGCAGCACGGCGAGGTCCGAGGCACGCGAGCCAGGCCGGCACGTCGTCCTGGTTGCCGGTGAAGCGCACGTTGCTCCGCAAGCGCCAGCGCCTGCACCCGCCGCTCGAGATGCGCGCGGCGCGGCCCGTCGCCGATGACGAGGAGCTGCCAGCCCGGCACCGTCGCCTGCAACGCGCGCCCACGCGTCGAGCAGGTAGTCGTGCCCCTTCCAGTCGCGCAGCGTCGCCACGATGCCGACCGCCGGTCGTGCGTCGACGCCGCATTGCGCGCGCATCGCGGCGCGGTCGCGAGGCGCGAAGCGCGCGAGATCGATGCCGGTGCGCACCGACGTGATCGTTGCCGGATCGATAGCCGTTGTCGCGCACGAGCTGCGTCTTGAGCGCTTCGCCGGTGACGACGATGTGCGCGCGTCGCGCGCTGGTACAGCCAGCGCGTCGTCGGCAGCCGGTTGACCGGCGTCGACACGTGACGCGTGCGCACGATCGGCGGTGCACGCGGCAACGTGGCGCGCGCGAGTGCGGCAAGCCACGCGTCGGTCGAGCTGTGCGTGTTGATCACGTCGAACCCGGCGCCATGCCGCGCGAGCCAGCGCCGCATCGCGGCCAGGCCGCGGCAGCCGCTTCTGCTCGATCGGCAGCGCGTCGACCGGCAAGCCGCGCGCGCGCGCGGCGCCGGACGATCTGCGCATTTGGCGGCGCGACGAGATGCACGCGATGGCCGCGCCGCTGCCATGCCCTCCATCTCGGTCAGGATGCGCAACTCCTGCCCGCCCCAGCCGGTCGACGATTCGGTGTGAACGATATCGAGCTTCACGTCGCCATCCGCCATTGCGGCGCGTAGCGCCGGAACCAGCGCTCGAGGATCAGCAGCGCCCACAGACGGCCGGCATGCTTGCGCCGGCCGCTGCGGTGCTCGGCGACGAGACGCTGCGAGCGCGCCTTCGCGGAAGAGGCCGCGGCGCGCGAGCCCGTCGCCCAGCAGGTGCGACTCGAGCTCGTCCGGAAAGCCGTCCCGCCAGCCATTCGCTCAGCGGCATGACGAATCCCTGCTTGCCGCGCGCGACGATGTCCGGCGGCAGGTAACGCGACGCGAGCCGCTTCAGCAGGAACTTGTGCGTCGTCGCCGCGGATCTTCAGATGCCGCGATCGAGCCGCGCGCAGAATTCGACGAGCCGATGGTCGAGATACGGCACGCGCGCCTCGAGCGAGTGCGCCATCGTCGCGCGGTCGACCTTGGTCAGCAGGTCGTCGGGCAGCCACAGGCTCATGTCGACGTGGAGCAGGCGGTCGAGGTACTGAGCGCGAGTTGCAGTCGGCGAACGCCTGCGCCGCGAATTCGCCGACGTCGGGCGATGCCGCCGTCGCCGCCAGGAAGCGCGGCGACAGCAGCGACGGCTGCAGTCAGCACGTCGAAGACGTTCGGAATGGTGCGATACCGTCGCCGCAGCGGCTCCGCGATCGAGCGCAGCAGGCGATCCTTGCGCGCGCGCTTCGGCAACAGCCGGACCAGCGCGGGCAGCGGCGACGCGGCCGATGCGCGAGCCAGCGCACGTAGCCGTTCCTCGCGCTCGCGCTTGCGATAGTTCGTCATAGCCGCCGAACACTTCGTCGGCGCCTTCGCCGGTCAGCACGACCGTGACGTCGCGGCGCGCGTAAGCCGGCGAGCAGCATCGTCGGCAACGCAGCCTGGTCGGCGAACGGCTCGTCGAAGATGTCGATCCAGTCGATCGAATGCACCGAGCACATCGTCGGGCGCCGAGCATCACGCGCGTGATGACGGCTGCCGATGTGGCGCGCGACGCGCGGCCGCCTCGCGGTGCTCGCTGACCGCGACGTCGCCTTCGAAGCCGATGTTGAACGTGTCGATCGGAGCGCCGCGTAACGTCGGTCATCATCGCGGCGATCAAGCCCGGAATCGACGCCGCCGCTCACGAACGCGCCTAGCGGCACGTCGGCGACCAGCATGCCGTCGATCGAACCGCGGAGCTCGCGGTCGAGCGCTTCGGTCGCCTCCGCGTCGATCGAGCGTGAACTTGCCGGCGTAATCGGCACGCCAGAACCGCTGGATGTCGAGCTCGCCATCGCGCAGGCGCAACGCATGGCCGGGCGCGAGCTTGCGCATGCCGGCGAAAATGGTCCGCGGCGCCGGAATGAACTGGCATTCGAGATAAAGCCGCAGCGCCGTCAAGTCGAGCTCGCCCGCGACGGCCGGATGCGCAAGCAGCGCCTTGATTTCCGACCCGAACACGAACGTGACGCCATCCCACGCGTAGTGAAACGGTTTGACGCCGAGGTGATCGCGCGCGGCGAACAGCGTGTCGTCGCGCGCGTCCCAGAGCGCGAACGCGAACATTCCCCGCAATCGGTCGACCATCCGCGGACCCCACGCGTGCCACCCGGCCAGCAGGACTTCCGTGTCGCCTGCGGTGCGAAATGCCCACCCGCCCAGCGAAAGATCCGCGCGCAACTCGCGATAGTTGTAGATCTCGCCATTGAACACGAGCGTCACGGCGCCGTCGGCGCTGGACATCGGTTGTGCGCTGCCGGCGATGTCGATGACCGAAAGCCGCCGATGCCCGAGATGGGCGGGCCCTTGCGAAAACAAGCCGCCGGCGTCGGGGCCGCGATGCGCGAGGCGCCCCGTCATCAGCGCAAGCGTATCGGATGCGAAAGTCTTGTTGCTGACGTAGCCTGCGATCCCGCACATGGGGATGAACGATCCGTCCAACGGGGAGAAGCGCGAAACAGGGAGCGGCAACGCATCGGCCGCGTTGCGCGGAGCGCGGAGTCTACCGCACTCGCGAGCGCGGCTTCCCGCGGTGCTCGCGTTCCGCGCAGGCGATCAATCAAAGCGTGGAGAATCCGCGACCAGCCGCTCGAGCGCGTCCAGCACCACGTCGTCCCCGATCTCCGCAACGGCTTTTCGCGCCTGCAGATAATGCGCGCGCGGACCCACGGGGCCCCACCGTTCGGCGGCGCCGCTCGCCTGCGGGTCGGCAAAGAGCCCCACGACACCGCCGGGACTCGCTGCCGCGAAGTGCATCAGTCCCGAGTCGGGCATGATCGACGCGCGGGCGTTGGCGATGAGCGCGAGCGCCTCGGTGAGCGTACCGCGATGCGCATGCACGTGCGGCAAAGCCTGCGCAAGGACACGCGCCGCCAATGCGTCGTCGCCGGGATAGAAGCCCGCATCCGCCCGGCCCGGCGTCCACAGGAACACCGTCGGCAATGCCCACCTGTCGCGGAATGCGGCCGTCCAGTCGAGGATCTGCGCGAGCGTGGGCTGCTTGCAGGCGAACCGCGCGCCGATGCCGAGGACGATGTATTGGCCGCGCGCGAGTCCGCGCTCGGCGAGCCATGCGCGCGCGAACGCCGTCCCTTCGCTCGGCCACCGATATGCAGGCGTGGGCGCATGGGCAGGAGGCTGGATCTGCAGCGGGGCGAGGAGCGACAGCATCCGCGTGATCTCGTGCCCGGTCGAAGGCGTGGGGAGCGGATCGGTGAGGCCGCGACCATAACGCGCCGGATCGCCAACGTACGCGACCACCCGCCGCGCGCCGGTCGCGATCGCCCGCCGCACCGCCCGCGGCGATTCCTCGCCGCCCATGGCGATCGCCCAATCGAAGCGCGCGCTTCTGAGCTTCCACGCGAGCGGCACGTGGGCGAACGCGGCCGCAGGACGCACGCGGCCATCGTGCCTGACGCGCGGATAAACCCAGATCCGGGCGAGCGCCGGATCGTCGCGCGCAACCCAGGCGTTGTAGTCGTTCGCGAGCAGATGGAGCTCGATGTCCGGCCGCACCGCCTTCAGGTGCGCGAACGCCGCCGTCGTGAGGAGAAGATCGCCGAGCTTGTCGCGTTTGACGATGAGAACGCGCATCCGGGGCCTCCCCAAACGATGTCTGACGGATGCCGATGCGTCCCCTCGCCGAGGGCAGGTAGAATCCCGCGTCGCGTTCGACGCGGCTGCAAGCAGCCCGATGACCCATCATATCAACCGCTGGCTGCTGGCGTTCGCCGCGGCCTACCTCTTCCTGTTGCCGACCAACGCCGTGACGTTCGCGCGTTCGGTCACGTTTGCCGGTGCGGGCCTTTGCGCCGTCATCGTCTACCTCGTCGCCGCGCGCACCGCAGTCACCCGCATTACGACTCGCCGGTCCCGCGATCCTCGTGCCGCTGTTCGCCTGGGCCGCCTGGTCCTGGCTATCGCTCGTCTGGTCGGTCGATCGGGAATACTCGCAGGCGGAACTCGAGCGCGAGATCATGGACGGCCTGCTCGCGATGCTGGTGTTCTATGTCGCCGCCCGCGACGCACGCTCGCGTTCGCGTGCTGATCATCGCCGCACTCGCGAGCTTCGTGTTCTTTGCGCTGCTGGCGATCGGCATGCATGTCGTGCTCGGCACGTGGGACGCGGGTCGCTGGCATCAGGGTGTGGGTCCGTGGTCGACGTGGCTCGTGCTGATCGCACCGTTCCTCTTCGCGCTGATCGCGCCGCCGCCGGCGGGCTTCGGCGGCGGGCCAAGGCTCGTGCTGCTCGGGCTCGTGCTGCTCGGGCTGCTGATCGTGTCCGCGCGCATGACCGACAACCGCGTCGTGTGGGTCGCGCTGGCGACGGTGTTCGCGACCGCGTCGCTCGCTGCGGCGTTGCGCTGGCCGCAGACGTTCGTCCGCACGCCGGTCCGCTGGGTCGCGCCGCTCGCTGTACTGCTGGTCGTGCTGGCAATCGCGTTCGCCAACGTGCTCGAGCAGCGCGCTGAAATCGTCGCCCCCAAAGGCGGCATCGCGGTGTCGATCGAGCGCGATCCCCGCATCGTGCTGTGGGAACACATCACCGAGCGGATCGCGCAGCGGCCGGTCCAGGGCTATGGTTTCGGGCGGCGCATCCTCGCCGAGCCGCTGACGACGGAGATGGGCGACCCGCTGCTCGCGCATGCGCACAACGTTTTCGCCAGCCAGTGGCTGCAGACCGGATGGGTCGGCATGCTTCTTCTGACGTCGTTCATCGTTGCGCTCGCGCTGCGCTATTTCCGGTTCGTGCGCTCGCGCGACGACACGCTGGCCTTCGTCGGCGTCGTCGGTCTTGCGCTCCTCGCAGGCTTCATCGCCAAGGACATCACCGACGACTTCCTGTTTCGCAGCAACGCAAAGGAGCTGTGGGCGATGACGGCGTTCCTGCTCGGATATGGCATGCGCCGCGAACGAATCCTCGCGGCGGGCGATGTACCGACGATCGCCGGTCGCAGCAAGCACGCGGACCGCCAGGCGATGAAGCGGCCGGCGGGTGCGATCAGCGGCGACGCGGCGCCCGCAACGGCAACGCCACCGCATCCTCCGCCCCGTCAGTCGGAATCGGCTTGATCGAGCGCGCCGGCCGGCGGCGCGTACTCCGGGATCCACGCCTGCATCCGGGCGCGCACCTCGCCATCGTCGGCGACGCGATCGCGCTCGCACCACGCGACCAGCTGCTCGACCGCATCGCGATCGGCGGCGCGCGCCTGCGCGATGTGCAGCTTCGGATGCGTCGTCGGCTTCGTCGCCTCCTCCGACGCAAGCGGCTCCTCGTAGAGCTTCTCGCCGGGACGCAGGCCGGTGAAGACGATCGCGACATGGTCGGGATCGGCGCCGTAGAGCCGGATCATGTCGCGCGCGAGATCGACGATGCGCACCGGTTCGCCCATGTCGAGCATGAGGATCTCGCCGCCCTTGCCCTGCAGCCCCGCCTGCAGCAGCAGTTGCGTCGCCTCCGACAGCGACATGAAGAAGCGCGTGATGTCCGGATGCGTGACCGTGACCGGACCGCCGCGCGCGATCTGCTCGGCGAAGCGCGGGATGACGCTGCCGGCGCTGCCGAACACGTTGCCGAAGCGCACGATGACGAACTGCGTGGCGCCGTCCTGCAGGCTCTGGCAGACCATCTCGGCCACGCGCTTCGTCGCGCCCATCACCGACGTCGGATTGACCGCCTTGTCGGTGGACACGAGCACGAACTTCTCGACCTTCGCCGCGACGGCCGCACGCGCCAGCACCCACGTGCCGTACGCGTTGTTGCGCACCGCCTGCCACGCGTTCGTCTCCTCCATCAGCGGCACGTGCTTGTACGCCGCCGCGTGGAAGATGACATCGGGCTTTTCGCGCGCGAGCGTGTCCTCGACGAGCGATTCATGCTTGACGTCGCCGACGACCGACACGACGCCGAGCTGCGGAAACGCGTCGACGAGCGCCGTCTTGATCTCGTAGAGCGCGGCTTCCGACAGCTCGAACAGCACGAGCCGCGCGGGCCGGAACCGCGCGATCTGCCGGCACAGCTCGGCGCCGATCGAACCGCCCGCGCCGGTCACCATGACGACGCGGTTGCCGAGCCATTCGGCGATGCCGGCATTGTCGAGCACCACCGGATCGCGGCCCGAGCAGGTCGTCGAGCTCGACGGTGCGCATCGTCGTCAGCGGCGTGCGGCCCGACTGATCAGGTCTTCGTACGACGGGCACGGTCAGCGCTTCGACGTGCGCGGCGGCGCACAGCTCGGCGACGCGCCGGCGCACGACGTGATTCGCCGACGGCAGCGCGATGATCACCTTGCGCACGCCGTACCGCCGAACCCACATGTCGAGCTCGGAGATCGGCCCGAGCACGCTCACGTTGCGCAGCAGCCGGCCGTGCTTCGTCACGTCGTCGTCGAGCAGTCCGACGACACGCCACTGGCGGCTGCGCGCCATTTCGTGGGTGAGCCGCGCGCCCGCCTCGCCCGCGCCGACGACCAGCACCGGCTCGCCGAGCGCGGCCAGCGGGCTGTACAGGCGGTGCTCCTTCCAGATCCGGTACGCGAAACGCGATCCCGCCATCAGGAAGATCAGCACGATCGGATAGAAGAACAGCACGCTGCGCGGCACGACCGCCTGCAGCTGCAGCATGACGAGCACGAGCGGAATGAGGATCGCGCCGAGGCCCGCGGCGAGCACGATCCGCTGCAGGTCGAGCAGGCTCGCGAAGCGCCACAGGCCGCGGTAAAGGCCGAGCGCGAGGAAGATCGCCGCCTGCAGCGGCAGGATCCACGCGAGCGTCGACCACATGTCCGCGAGGAACGGCTCGCGCAACTCGAGGTTGAAGCGCAGCCAGTACATGCCGGCCCATGCGAGCGCCGCCATGCAGGTGTCGTGGACGAAGGCGAGCGAGGCGCGCCAGTTGAGGCGGGGGACGGTCATGGGGTGGCCGGGATATTGGTCTTCTTGCGCCAATGATAATCAATCGTGGCGAACAGCATGACGACAACAGCAAACCACGCAGCGAGCGCCCACCAACCGGCTGCGGGCGACCACCGGCGGCAGGCGAGCGCCGTTGCGGCCGCGCCGACCATCACCGCGGCGTAGACGGCGAGCGTGCCGCCATGGCCGGCGCCCAGTTGGTGCAGGCGCTGGTAGAAATGGCTGCGGTGCCCCTCCCACAGCCGCTCTCGCCGGCGCGGCGCGGCGCGCGAGCGTCAGCGTCGCATCCGCGATGAACGGCAGGAACACGAGCAGCGGGAACCACGCAGGCCACGCGCCCCCCGCGATGCCGGCCGATGCCGAATGCCGCGGCCAGGAATCCCAGCGGCACGGCGCCGACGTCGCCCAGGAACATCGACGCACGGCGGCCGGTTGACGGCGAGGAACGGGACGATCGCCGCGGCGAGCGCGAAGAACGCGGGCGCCGAAGCGTGCGGCGACGGTGCGCCGGCCATCGCGGCCGTTGCGGCGCCATCGCAGCCAGGCCGTAGGCGGCGAAGCCCACGGCGCCCATCGTCGCGGCAAGGCCGTCGGTCCCGTCCATGAAGTTGTAGAGGTTCGACGACCAGGCGATCAGCAGCGCGGCGGCAATCGTGGCCGGGACGATCGTCGCGGCATCGTTCGATCCTCCCGGCCACTGCGTCGCGAGCCAGGCCGCCGCCCACAGGGCCGCCCCGGCATGCACGGCGAGGCGCGGCACGACGCGGCACCTCGCGCATGATCGTCGAGCCCCGAGACGGCGGCCAGTGCGGCCCACGCGGGCAGCCAGCCGATCCAGCCTCCCGGGTACGCGGGCGCAAACGCGATCGCCGCCGCCAGGAAGCCGACCCAGACGGCGTACCCCCCCGCCCGCGGCACCGGCCGCGCATGCAGCGAGCGGGCGTTCGGGACGTCGCGAGGCAGCGCGAACGCGCCGCGCCGCAGCAGCCAGACGGTGATCGCGGAGAGCGTTGCCGCCAGTGCCGACGCGGCGAAAACGGCCTCGTTCATCGACTCGGGCGGTGCCGGACGCGGCGGGCCGTTTTTGCGGGTGAAATCGCGGTTTACAAGCAACGATCGACGGCGCAACCGGCGCTGCGCCCGGAGGTTATCGCAGAAAAACGGGCCGTTCCGCCGGACGCGTGGCCCGAACCGGGGCGAAACCATCCGTTTCCCGTTGCCGATCATCATTTTAGCGCGCCTTCGGCGCGATCGGCCGCCCCATGCGCGCCGGCGGCATCCGTTGTTGCTTCGGCACAACAGCGAGCCAACGCGTATGAATGCGCCCGTGGAGTTACCTTGCCAACGGTTTCCCCCGTTTGGCACAATGGGTCGCAACTTCTCGTAAGAGTTGAGAAGGTTCCGATGGCAGGCGCAAAAGGCGGTTTCCTTGCCAAATTTTTCCGTTAGAGGAGAGACTCAATGAAAAAGAAGCTCGTCGCTGTCGCTGTCGCGGGCGTTCTTGGCGCTCCGCTGGCTGCGCATGCGCAGACTGCGAACGTCACGCTGTACGGTCGGCTGAACGTCGACCTCGAATGTGGTCAAAGGCGGGCAACCCGACGGCTCGAACCCGAACGTGACGCGTCTCAGCTCGAACTCGTCGCGCTTCGGCATCCGCGGCACCGAGGCCCTCGGTGGCGGCCTGAATGCGATCTTCCAGATCGAATCGAGCATCAACGGCGACACGAACAGCGGCAACCTCGGCGGTCGCGATACGTTCGTCGGCTTCCAGGGCAGCTGGGGCACGTTCAAGATGGGCCAGTTCCTGATGCCCGTACGACGACATGCACGCGATCTTCGGTAACGTGCCGACGTACACGACGTCGATCCTGTCGACCGCTTCGCTGTGGGCGCAAGGGCTAGGCCGTCGAAGGCCGACGGCGGCTTCGATGCGCGTCTCGGCAACTCGCTGCGCTACGACTCGCCGTCGTTCGCCGGCTTCACGTTCAGCGGCCAGGTAGCGCTGCGCGACGGTTCCGGCGCGACCGGCGCCAACACCGGCGATCACATGCGAGCGAAGCTGCGTCACGCGTACGTCGTGGGGCGGCAAACGGGATCTACAACAACGGTCCGCTCCAGGTTGGCATCGCGGTCGAATGCGAACAAAAAGGTCCGCGGGCCGGACCTCGACGACTACGCCGTCACGATCACGCGGCGCGCTGGAACTTCGGCATCGTCGCGACTGGCGCGGCGTCTACGAGCGCCTGGAGTACGACACGCCGACGGGCGACCTGAAGCGCAACTTCTGGGGCGTCAGCGGCACGATCCCGATGGGTCCGGGCTCGTGGTACGTGTTCTACGGGCGCGCGGACGACGGCAAGGGCGGCGCGGCGGACGGCACGCGGATCGGACCCTCGGTCCGGCGAAGGGTTCGGACACGAGCTCGCAACCAGTGGGAAGTCAGCTACACGTATCCGTTCTCGAAGCGCACGTCGGTGTACGCGGGCTACGTCAAGATCGACAACGACAGCAACGCGTCGTACACGTTCAACATCAACCCGTACCCGATTGCGTATCGGCGGCAAGCCGCAAGGGTTTCGTGATGGGCATGATGCACCTGTTCTAAGCAGTCATCGCCTCGCAGCGCGGGCGCCTTCGGGCGCCCGTGTCGTTTTCGAGCGTCGGAAATTCGGGATGGTGCAGGCGGAGGGCGCGCTGCGGCGACACGCGAGCCAATTGCATGACGAACCTCGATCCGAAATCCTCGATCCGCTATCCTCGCTCCTGAACCATGGCCCTCGACTCCCTCATCGTCGGTTTCGATCGCGCCCTTCGCACGCTGTCGGGCACGGTGACTCCCGCGCGTCCGACGCCCGGCGAGCGATTGCCCGAATCCGTGCTCGAGCCGCACGAGCGGCGGGACGCCGCCGGACTGATGCGCGTCAATCACACGGGAGAAGTGTGCGCGCAGGCGCTCTACGCCGCGCAGGCGCTCGTTGCGCGCGACCCGGACGTTCGGGCGCGCTACGCGCACGCGGCGCGCGAGGAAGAGGACCATCTCGCGTGGACGCAGACGCGGCTCGCCGAGCTCGACGCGCGGCCCTCGCTCCTGAATCCGCTGTGGTACGCGGGCTCGTTCGCGATCGGCATCGCCGCAGGCGTCGCCGGGCGATCGCGCGAACCTCGGCTTCGTCGTCGAGACGGAGCGCCAGGTCGAGGAGCACCTGACCGCGCACATCGAACGCTTGCCGGCGAACGACGCGAAAAGCCGCGCGATCGTCGAGCAGATGCGCGACGACGAAGCGCGCCACGGCGCGATGGCGCAGGAAGCGGGTGCATTGCCGCTGCCGTTTCCGATCCGGCGACGCGATGCGCGCCGCGGCGGACGTGATGCGCGCCGTCGCTTACCGTATCTGACGGCGCTTCCACTGCCGCGAACGCCGCGAGCCGCGGCATCGCGTAGCGCGGTGCGCGATCGCGTCGCCTCGAGACGGACTCTTCGACGACGACGCGCATCCAAGGCTCCGCGCGCCGAATCGTCTCGACGGCGATGGCGCCTGCATCGACGCTCCTGACCACCGCCAGCGCGTCGCGCAGCAGGCTCGCCCGGTCTTCGCATCGACGAGGTTGCGTCGCGGGCGCGTCCTCGCGGGTGACCGGCGCCTCCTGCGCGGCCACGTGAGCCGCGGTCGACGCGATCAGCGTCTCGAGCCGCTCCGGCCGGCGCAGCGCATCGGCCGCGACGATCAGGTCGAGCAATTGCGCCGGCGACAACGTCGCCACGCGCGCCACCGCGCGATGCCACCGCGCCGCGAGCCGCGCGGCGTCGCGGCAGTCGACCGGCACCTTCGAGGCGCGCGGAAACGCGCTTCGGCGCGCGCAACGCCGGCGCGTGTCGAGACACCGCGATGCGCTTCGCGCCGTCGCGCCGTCCGATCGAGCTCCTGCGTCAACACCGCATAGCGCGCCGGCAGTGCAAGCGCCTGCTTCGCGGACCAGTCGAGCGCACGCTCGGTGAACGCGCCGGCGTTGTCGCCTTCGCAAGCTGCGACGGCGTACAGCGCGTCGACTTCGGGCAGCAGCGCCGCCAGCGCACCGCAGGCGCGCAGCGCGCGCCAGCATCCGCGACGGATGCGCTTCCGCGAGCCCGCGCGCGAGCTCCTGCCACACGCGCTCCGGCGCCAGCGTCGCGAGCTCGCCGGCGCGACGAGCTCGCGCATCAGCGCGAGCGTCGCGTCGGCGATGCGAAAGCCGAACCGCGCGGCGAAGCGCGCGACGCGCAGCACGCGCAGCGGATCTTCGGCGAACGCCGGCGAGACATGGCGCAGGATGCCGGCGCGCAGATCCGCCTCGCCGCCGTACGGATCGATCAGCGTGCCGTCCGGCGCGCGCGCCATCGCGTTGATCGTCAGGTCGCGCCGGCGCAGGTCATCCTCGAGCGTGACGTCGGGCGTCGCGAAGAACTCGAAGCCGCGATAGCCGCGTCCGTGCTTGCGCTCGGTGCGCGCGAGCGCGTATTCCTCGCGCGTTTCGGGATGCAGGAACACCGGGAAATCCTTGCCGACCGGCGTGAAGCCCGAAGCGAGCATGATTTCCGGCGTCGCGCCGACGACGACCCAGTCGCGGTCGCCGCCGGGCGGTCCGAGCAATTCGTCGCGCACCGAGCCGCCGACGCGGTAGATGCGCACGGGCTGCGGCAACGGCCGCGTCATCGACCGCCGTGCGCGCGAAAGAGGTCGAAGCGGCTGTGCAGCGCGCGCGGCGCGAGATAGTCGGGCGCGATCGCTTCGAGCGCCGCGGGCTCGATGCCGAAGCGCTCGGGAAACGCGAGCGTCGCAGACGCTGTCGACCTGCATCGACGCGAGGTTGTCGCGCGTCAGCAGCGGGCCCGGGCATCCACTCCATGACCCTCGCCTGCAGCGACGACAAGGCCGGGTCCGAGCGGCAATCACCGGACGCGGATGGCCGGTCGTTTCGCGCGACGTAGCGCACGAGCTCCGACAGCGTGTAGACCTTCGGTCCGCACAGCGTCGTAGCGCTGGCCGATCGTCTCGTTGTCGTCGAGCGCGCGCACGAAGCACGTCGCGACGTCGCCGACGTGCACCGGCTGGAAGCGCGCATTCGCGCCGGCGAGCGGAATCACCGGGAACCAGCGCGCGAGCCGTGCGAACAGGTTGAGGAACGTGTCCTCGCGGCCGAAGATGACCGAAGGCCGGAAGATCGTCGACGCGAGGCCCGACGCGAGCGATCGCCGCTTCGCCTTCCGCCTTCGAGCGCAGGTAAGCGGCTCGGCGCGTCCGGCATCGGCGCCGAGCGCGCTCATGTGCAGGATGCGCGCAACGCCGGCGGCGCGGCATGCGGTCGCCAGCGCTCGCGGCAACTCGACATGCGCGCGCTCGAACGTGTCGCGGCCGCGCTCGTGCAGGATGCCGACGAGGTTGATCGCCGCCGTCATGCCGCGCAGCGTAGCGGTCGAGCGTCGCGGCATCGTACGGATCGCCTTCGACGACCTGCACGGTCGGCAGCAGCAGCAGGTGCCGCGCGCGCGACCGGTGGCGCGTCAGCGACGACGACGAAGTGCCCGTCCGCCGACGAGCTGCGCGACGACGTAGCGGCCGACGAATCCGCTGCCGCCGAGCACGAGCACGCGCTGGCGAGCGGCGGTCATGGCGGCGTGCTCACGGATCCGCGGCGGCGTCGGCGGGTCGGAGTCGCGCGGCGTGACGACGCCGAGCCGCTGCGTCAGCGCGACGTACGGCCGACCGAGCGCGTGCGTGTAGACCATCGTGTTGGCGAGCACCCGCTTCACGTAATCGCGCGTCTCGTTGAAGGGAATCGTCTCGACCCAGATCGCGCCTTCGAGCGATCCGGCCGACGGCCGCCACGCCTGGGCGCGGGACGGACCTGCATTGTAAGCGGCGGCGGCGAGCGCCGGCAGGCGGCCGAGCCGTTCCTGCCAGTACCGGAAATAGAACGCGCCGAACTGCGTGTTCAGTTCGACGTCCGCGATCCTGCGCGGGCGAGTAATCGGTCACCGTCAGCTGCTTGGCGACCCAGCGCGCGGTGCCAGGCATCAATTGCATCAACCCGACTGCGCCCGCCGACGACACGATGTCGGAAACGAAACGCGATTCCTGGCGCGCGATGCCGTAGAGCAATTCCTCGTCGATTCCCTGTTCCCGTGCAGCGTTCGCGAACTCGGCGCGAAACGGCGTCAGGTAGCGCAGCGCGAAGTCATGGCGCGCCGTGGTGCGCTCGGCGGTATTGATCGCCCGGTCATAGAGCCCTGCGCGCCGGGCGTATTCCGCCGCGAGCAGCAGGTCGTCGTCATCGAGCCCGCGGATCGCATGAGTTCCATTCGCGAATGGCGTCGAGACGCAGATCGAGCTGCGCGAGCTTGACGGCCCGGACCACTTCCGGACGCGCCCCGAACTTCGCGAGCGACGCCGCATCGGGTGCGACAGGCTCGCGGTCCGGCGGCGCGAGCGAGCGCGGAGCCGCGACCCAGCGCGTCGGCGGCAAGCAGGCCGTAGTAGTGCACATCGCTCGCGAGCCCGGTGTAGATCGCGCGCGCCTCTTCGGTCGCTCCTTCGTGCTGCCAGCGCGCGGGCGCGCCAGTACCGCCACACCGGCTCCTGTTGCTCGCTCGCCGGCAGCGCATCGATGGCGCGCTTCACGTCGTTCCACGCGGTCGCGCGCAACGCGGCGCGCACGCGCCAGGCGCGCTCGTCCGGCGTCAGCACGGCATTCGAGACTTCGCCGAACCATCGGTTCGCCGACGGATCGAGCTGGCGCGCCCCGTGGTAGGCGATGCGCAGGTTGCCGTAGATCGCGGTCCGGCTTCCGGCAAGTGACCGCGCACCTTGAGCCACGCGTCGCGCGCCTCGGCGGCATCCTTGCGGGCCGCGCGGTCGAGCGCGTAGAGCGCGAGCTCGCGTCCCGCGCCGGTCTTCCAGGCAAACTGACCCTTGGCGAGCGCGCGCAACGGGTCGCGATCCACCGCGGCGAACTCGCGCTCCGTGATCCGGTCCTTGCCGGGAAGCTCCGTTGCGATGGCCTGTGCGAGTCGCTTGTTGCCGGCGGCGGTGGCGAGGCGAAAACGCTCGCGCCGATCGGCAAGCGACAACTCGCCGCGCGCCAACAGCGCGTTGAACAGCGGTTCGCACGCATCGGGAGTCGACTGCCCGGTGAACCATAGCGGCTTCGCGGCAGCCAGCGCTTGCGCGCCGTCGCGCTGGTACCGGTACTGAACCGCATAACAGGCAAGCTCCGTGTCCTCCGCCATCGCCGGCGGATAGTCGATCGCGAACCGGTTCCAGTCGCCACGCTTGCCGAGTTCCTTCAACCAGTCGACTCGCAGTCGATCGGCAAGCGGACCATCGGGAAATCGGGCGATGAACGCGGAGACCGCATCGGGTGACGAAGCGTCCAGCCGGGACTTGAGCTGCCAGTAACGGACATACCGCTCGAGAACGTGACCGGCGAGCGCGGGCGCCACCGCGTCGAGCCGCCGCCAGTCCCCGCGCTCGAACGCCGTCTTGGCCGCGACGAAATCAGCGTCGGACTGCGCGCGCGACATGCGGCACGAAGAGGAGCAACGCGGCTGCGACGATTGCGCGCGTCGCCGACGCAATCGATATCGGCATCATGGGATTCATCAGCCGATTGTCGCTTAAGCGGCGAGCATCATTCAACCGAAACCGCGTTCGCATGAGATGAACGGCGTAGAACACCGCCGAGCGGTGCAACAGTCGTCGCGCTCGGCCTCGCCTCGCCGCGCCGAAATCAACATCGGCCTGCTAAAATCGCGCACCTTCCACCGCAGGGCCGGGAGCACGGATGGCACAGCGCAAAGCGGCGCCGCAGATCGGCCTCGTGATGGGTAGCGACAGCGACTGGGACGTGATGAAGCACGCGGCCGCGCAGCTCGATGCGTTCGGCGTTGCGTACGAGGCGCGCGTGCTGTCGGCGCACCGGATGCCCGACGAGATGTTCGAGTACGCCGAAGACGCCGTCCCGCGCGGATTGCGCGCGATCATCGCCGGCGCAGGCGGCGCGGCGCATCTTCCGGGCATGGTCGCGTCGAAGACGACCGTGCCGGTGCTGGGCGTTCCGGTTCCGTCGAAATACCTGCGGGGCGAAGACTCGCTGCTGTCGATCGTCCAGATGCCCGCGGGCATTCCGGTCGCGACGTTCGCCATCGGCGAGGCCGGCGCCGCAAACGCCGCGCTGTTCGTCGTCGCGATGCTGGCGGCCACCGATCCCTCGATGGGCCGCAAGCTCGCCGCATATCGGCTGAAACAGACGACGAGCGCGCGCGCGATGCGCGTTCCGCCCGCGTAGTGAACCCCGGCACGTCCGGCCTCGCCGCAACCTCCGCGTCTCCGCTCGCGATACCGCCTGGCGCATGGCTCGGGCTGCTCGGCGGCGGGCAGCTTGGCCGGATGTTCTGCATGGCGGCGCAAAGCCTCGGCTACCGCGTCGCCGCGCTCGACCCGGCGAGCGACAGTCCGGCGGGCAGCGTCGCGGATCGCCATATCGTGGCCGACTATCTCGATCCTGCGGCCCTCGCCGACCTGCGTGGAATGTGCGCGGCTGCGACGACCGAGTTCGAAAACGTTCCCGCTGCGGCGCTGGAATTTCTCGCGCGCGAATTGCGCGTGACGCCGGGTGCGGCGAGTGTCGCGATCGCGCAGGACCGCATCAGCGAGAAGACATTCCTTGCCGGTGGCGGCTTCGCCGTCGCGCCGTTCGCCGTGCTGCGCAACCGCTCCGACGCGGCAGCGGTCGACGACGCACTCTTCCCCGGCATCGTCAAGAGCGCCCGCCTGGGCTACGACGGCAAGGGACAGGTGCGCGTTCGCACGCGCGACGACGTCGTCGCCGCGTTCGACGCGATGCTGCAGGGCCCCGCCGTGCTCGAGAGCATGATCGACCTCGCCGCCGAGTTGTCCGTCATCGTCGCCCGCGACGATGACGGCAATCTCGCATCCTGGCCGATTGCCGAGAACCAGCACCGCAACGGCATCCTCGACGTGTCGATTGCGCCGGCACGCGTCCCTGCGACGCTCGCTGACAAAGCGCGCGCGACTGCGATGGACATCGTGACTGCGCTCGATTACCGCGGCGTGCTCTGCGTCGAGCTCTTCGTCGCCACGGACGGCAGGCTGCTCGTCAACGAGATCGCGCCGCGGCCGCACAACAGCGGTCATTACACGATCGACGCCTGCGCGACGTCGCAGTTCGAGCAGCAGGCGCGCATCCTGGCCGCACTGCCGATGGGTGACACGCTGCAGCACATGCCGGCGGTGATGGTGAACCTGCTCGGCGACATCTGGTTCGACGCGGAATCGACAGTGCCGCGCGAACCCGACTGGACGTGCGTGCTCGCGCACCGGCTCGCCAAGTTGCATCTGTACGGGAAGCGCGAGCCGCGCCGCGGCCGCAAGATGGGGCACGTGACCTGTCTCGGGCCGTCGCTCGATCTCGCGCGCGCGACGGCGCGGGCCATCAAGCTCGACCTCGGCATCGCGGGCGCCGACGCGTTATGAGCGCTGCAGGAGCCGCGTGAGAATCAGCGACATTGCGCTGCCGCGCGGAAGCATCGCTGACGGCGATTTACGGCCCCCCGCGGGAAGCGCAGCGGCCGATTGGCCAATGAGGCCGCAAGCGTGGGGGGACCGCCGCTCGCCGGCGTGCGCGTGCTCGACATGACGCGCCTGCTGCCCGGTCCGATGTGCACGCTGTACCTCGCCGACCTCGGCGCCGATGTCATCAAGGTCGAGGATACCGGCGCCGGCGATTACGCGCGCTCGCTCGCCCAGCAGCCCGGCGCCCCGCGGCACGGCATGACCGCGTGGTATCGCGCGCTCAATCGCAACAAGCGATCGCTCGCGATCGATCTCAAGTCGGCTTCGGGCCACGAGGCCTTCATGACGCTCGCAACGACGGCCGACGTGATCGTCGAAGGCTTCCGGCCGGGCGTCGTCGCGTCACTCGGCGTCGACTACGACGCGGTGCGCGCCATCAATCCGAAGATCGTCTATTGCGCATTGTCCGGCTATGGGCAGACCGGTCCGCGCGCCGCAGCGGCCGGCCACGACATCAACTATCTCGGCTACGCGGGCACGCTCCACTGCACGGGTGAGCGCGGGGGCGCGCCGGCGTTGGCGAACCTGCAGATCGCGGACTTGCTGGGCGGCGCGGCGAGCGCGGCGATCGGCATCCTGGCCGCGCTGTTCGGCGCCGCGCGCAGCGGCCGCGGAAGGTTCGTCGACGTCGCCATGGCGGATGCCGTGTTCGCGCACCAGGTCTTCATGCTCGGCGCACTGGAGGATGCGGGTGCGCGTCGCGCCGCGCGGCGAAGACCTGTTGACGGGCGGCGTCCCCTGCTATGGCGTCTATCGCGACGCGCGACGGGCGATGGCTTGCCGTCGGAGCGCTGGAAGCGAAGTTCTGGCGTGCGCTCTGCGATGCGCTCGAACGGCCGGACCTCGTGGCGTCGCAGTTCGCGGTGGGAGCGCAAGGCGATGCGGCGCGCTCGACGCTCGAGCGGATCTTCGGCGCCGCGACGCTTCCCGAGTGGTGCAGCCGTCTTGCGAATGTCGATTGCTGCGTGACGCCGGTGCTGACGTTCGAAGAAGCGCTTGCCGATCCGCAATTCATTGCGCGCGGGATGATCGTGCAGCGGCCGGACGGGTCGCGTCAATACGCGCCGCCGTTCAAGCTGTCGCCGCCCGCATTCGACGTCGCGCGCGATGCGCCGATGCACGGCGAGCATACGCGCGACGTGCTGCGCGAAGCGGGCTATGGCGACGGCGCGATCGAGGCGCTGCTGCGCGAGCGCGCCGTAACGAGCAGCGTGGCGACTGGCGTGCCGTCGCCGCGCGACGGCACGCTCATCAGCGCTTCGTAGCCGTCCTGGCAGCGCCGCGCACTGCGGCGGACGGCAGTTGCGCGACGCGCGCGTATTCGGGATCGTCGTAGCGTCCGCCCGCGCGCATGAAGTCGAGCGCCATGTCGGTCGCGTCGACGCCCCAGAACAATTCGTTCCCAACTGCGATCGTCGGCACGCCGAAAACACCGCGTGCGATCGCGGCCTCCGTCTCGCGGCGCAGCGCGCCCTTCACTTCGGGGTCGGCGATGCGGGCCTCGGCGTCCGCAACGCCGAGTTGATCGCGCGAGCTCGGCCCATTCGATCGGCAGGTCCGGCAAGCGGCCGTCGCGCCAGACGAAGCGGAAGATCCGCGTGACGGCATCGAGCCGGCAATCGCACGCGATCGCAAGCCGCAGCAACGGGATCGGACTGAACGGGTGCACATGCGGAAACCTGAACGGAATGCCGAGCGCTTTCGCCTGCCAGACGACGAATCGGTACGTGAAAACGCGCTTGGCGTCGATCTCGGCCGGGCCCTTCTGGCCATTCGCATCGAGGATTGCCGCGAACACGACCGGCCGCGGCCGTATCGATGCGGCATGCGACTGCAGCCGCTCGCATTGCAGGTACGAGAACGGCGAGACGAAGTCGAAGTACCAGTCGGCGATCATCGTGAGGGCTCGTGGGCTCGCCGGTCGGCGATCGCGGCCCACACGGCCCGGCGCGCAGCCTCGTCGAGCGCGCCCCATGCCGCGATTTCGTCGAGCGTTCGCGCGCAACCGACGCAGAGCCCGGTCGACGGCTCGATGCGGCAGACGCTGATGCAGGGCGAGGGGACCGACGCGGTCGATTCGTTCACACGGCTCCCCCGATCGGAACCGCAAAGCCCGGGACTCGCGAAGCCACCGAGACAGCCCTATCCCGCAACCGGATCCGCCTTGGCGTCGAGCGCCCGCGCGACGCGCGACATGCTCGAGCGCTGCAGATAGTCGGAGATGTAGCGTCCGGCACTGCGCAGCTTCGTCATGTCGACGCCGGTCTCGATGCCAAGCCCGTCGAGCAGGTACACGACGTCTTCGCTCGCGACGTTGCCTGTTGCGCCCTTGGCATAGGGGCAACCGCCCAGTCCCGCCACCGAGCAGTCGAACGTGGCCACGCCGAGCTCGAGCGCGGCGTAAAGGTTGGCGAGCGCCTGGCCGTACGTGTCGTGAAAATGACCCGCGAGGGCCGTCACCGGAATGCGCTCGGCCACGCGGCGGAACAGCACCTGCGTCTTGCCGGCCGTCCCGGTGCCGATCGTGTCGCCCAGCGAAATCTCGTAGGCCCCCATTGCGTACAGCGCGTCGGCGACATGCGCGACCGCGGCCGGGTCGACATCGCCTTCGTACGGGCAACCGAGGACGACCGAAATGTAGCCGCGCACGCGAATGCCGTCGGACTTGGCCGCCTCGAATATCGGTTGCGCGCGCTCGAGGCTCTCGGCGATCGAGCAGTTGATGTTGCGCTTCGAAAAGGATTCGGTCGCCGCCACGAAAACCGCCACCTCGTCGGCGCCCGCGGCGCGCGCGGCTTCGAAGCCCTTGAGGTTGGGCGTGAGCACCGGGTAGCGCACGCCGGGCTTGCGCGCGATCCGCGCCATGACCTCGGCCGCATCGGCCATCTGCGGCACCCACTTGGGCGAAACGAACGAGGTCGCTTCGATCGCCGGAAATCCGGCATCGGTCAGCATGTCGATCAACGCGACCTTGACGTCGGTCGGGACCATCGCTTGTTCGTTCTGCAGGCCGTCGCGCGGACCCACCTCGCAAAGGCGCACGACACGCGGAAGATTCGTCGAAGGGTTCATCGTGTCGAAGGGTTCATCGTGTCGTCGGGGTCCTCGCAAGGGCGTCGTGTGCGCCGACGGCCGCGCCGGTCTTCCGCCCTGGCCTGGCGCGGGCGCGTTCACGCGTCCTCCAGCTCGACCAGGTCGGCGGCCTCGCCGACGCGATCGCCGACTGCGAAATGGACGGCGACGACGCGACCGGCGGCGGGCGCGACGATCGTGTGCTCCATTTTCATCGCCTCGAGCACGACCAGCGCCGCGCCCTTTTCAACGACGTCCCCCGGCTTCACCATGACGGCGACGACGGTGCCGGACATCGGCGCCGTCAGATGCCCGGCATGCTCGGCTTCCTCGCCGGCATGCGCAAGCGGGTCGACGAGCCACAGCCGGGCCCGCGCACCCGCGGCAAACACATGGCGAAGCTCGCCTTCGCGTACGACGTTCGCCGTGTAACCGGCGCAGGCGCCGTCGTCGAGCGGGTTCCGATGCGGGCCGATATTCACGCGGCCGTTGCGCAGTTCAGCGTGGATGCGGGTGACTTCGACCGCTCCGGTCAACGCGACGGACCCGTCCGCACGTGGTTTGACGCCGATGACATGCTGCCGTTCGCCGTCGTTGAACGTAAACGTCAACCGATGGGCCGTGCTGCCACTCCACCAGGCATCGGTCAGATGCCACGGTGAATGCGGATCGGTCGACGTGGCGGCCGACGCACGGGCGGCATCGCCGATCGCGCAATACTCGGCCAGCGCCGCGGCCACCAACGCGCGGCGCGGCGCCGGTGCGGCCGGTGCGAGCAACTCGGCGCGGTGAGCGTCGATCAATCCGGTGTCGACCTTTCCCGAGGCGAACGCATCATGGGCAACGACGCGTTCGAGGAACGCGACGTTGGTCGTCACGCCGGTCACTTCGCATTGCGACAACGCGCGCAGCAACTCGCGACGCGCGCCTTCGCGGTCTTCGCCCCACGCGATCACCTTCGCGAGCAGCGGATCGTAGTAAGGCGTTACCTCGTCGCATTCGCGAAAGCCGGTGTCGACGCGCACCTGCGCGGTCGGCTGCGGCATCCGCCAATGGGCGATGCGACCGATCGACGGCAGGAAGCCGCGATCGGCATCCTCGGCATAGATCCGCGCCTCGATCGCATGACCGTCGATCGTCAGCGAGGCCTGCGTACGCGGCAGCGGTTCGCCAGCCGCAACGCGCAGTTGCCATTCGACGAGGTCGAGCCCGGTGATCATCTCGGTGACCGGATGCTCGACCTGCAGCCGCGTGTTCATTTCCATGAAGTAGAACGTTCCGTCCTGCTCGGCGATGAACTCGACGGTTCCCGCGCCGACGTAGCCGATCGCCTTCGCAGCCGCAACGGCCGCCTCGCCCATCGCATCGCGTCGCGATGCGTCCATGCCCGGCGCGGGCGCTTCTTCCAGAACCTTCTGATGGCGCCGCTGCACCGAGCAATCGCGCTCGAACAGGTGGACGACGTTGCCCTGCGTGTCGGCGAAGACCTGGATCTCGATGTGACGCGGCGCATGCAGGTAGCGTTCGAGCAGCACGCGCTCGTCGCCGAACGACGCCTTCGCCTCGCGTTGCGCCGAGGCGAGCGCTTCGGCGAACTCGCTCGCGGCGCTGGCGACTTTCATCCCCTTGCCGCCGCCACCCGCCGTTGCCTTGATCAGCACCGGATAGCCCGATCGTGCCGCTTCGCGCGCAAGCAAGCGCCGGATCCTGGTCGTCTCCGTGGTAGCCCGGCACGATCGGGACGCCGGCGCGTGCCATGATCGCTTTCGCCGCGGATTTGGAGCCCATCGCGGCGATCGCCGCCGGCGGCGGTCCGATGAAGACAATGCCCGCGCGCGCGCAATCGGTCGCGAAGGTTTCGTTCTCGGACAGGAAGCCGTAGCCGGGATGGATCGCCTGCGCGCCGGCGCGTTTCGCGACATCGATGATCGCACCGCCATTGAGGTAGCTTTCTCGCGGTGGTGCAGCACCGATGCGCCACGCCTCGTCGCAAACGGCGACATGCAGCGCGCCTGCATCCGCGTCGCTGTACACGGCGACGGTGCGAATGCCGAGCCGCTGCGCGGTGCGCGCGATCCGGCACGCGATCTCGCCGCGGTTCGCGATCAGGATTTTCGCGAACATCGCCGTCAGCGCTTGCCGCCGTTCGGGTCAGCCGACACCGGACGCACCCGCGGTGCCCGACGGCACCGACGGCACCGCGCGCGGCGGGCGCTGCGCGATGATCGCCTCGATGCGATCCATGATCGCGTTCATCTCGCGCATCGCGGCGTCGAACGGCGCCGACGTCGCGAGGTCGACGCCCGCATCCTTCAGCATGTCGTAGGCGTACCGGGACGACCCTGCCGCAAGCATTCCGAGATAACGGTCGCGTTGCGGCCTCGCGCCCGGCGGTCCCTGCGCCTCGCTGCGGATCCGCTCGGCCAGCGACATCGACGCTGCGATGCTGGTCGCGTACTGGAACACGTAGAAATCGCATAGAAATGCGGAACGAACGCCCACTCGTTTGCATAGAGCGCGTCGATCTCGCATACGCCGGCGTCGTGGCCGTAGTACGTTCGCAGCAGTTCGAGGTAGAGCGCCTTCAGGCTTTCGCCGGTCAGCGGCTCGCCTTTTTCGACGTTCTGGTGAATGCGCAGCTCGAATTCAGCGAAAAGCACCTGCCGGAACAGCGTCGTGCGCAGCGTTTCGAGCTCGCTGCCCAGCAGAAACAGCCGCTCGTCGTCGGACGTGGCGTCCGCGAGCATCGTGTGGACGAGCAGGTTCTCGTTGAGCGTCGATGCGACCTCGGCGATGAATATCGGATACCGCGCCGTCACGAACGGCTGGGCGCGTGCCGCCAGGTACGAATGCATCGAGTGGCCCGACTCGTGGGCGAGTGTGGACACTTCCGTATATTTGCCGGTGAAATTCTGCAGCTGGAACGGATGCAGCCCGTACACCATCGTGCTGTACGCGCCCGATCGCTTGCCCGTCGACGGATACCAGTCCGTCCACTTCCCGCGCAGCCCTTCCGCGAGCGCTGCGCCATAGTCGGCGCCGAGCGGCGCCACGGCGCGAACCACGAGCGCGGTCGCCTCGTCCGGCGTGAACGCGCGCGAGCTATCGTCGACGAGGGGAACGTAGAGGTCCTCGTAGCGCAGGCGCTCGACACCCAGCATCCGCTGCCGCAACGCGAGATACCGGTGCAGCGTCGGCAAATGCCGATGCGCGTCCTTGACGAGCTGCGTGTACACGTTGACGGGGATGTTGTCGCTGAAAAGCGCGGCCTCCAGCGACGATCCGTATTTGCGGGCGGTTCGCTGGAACGCGTAAGACTGGATTTGCGCGTTCAGCGTCGTTCCCAGCGTGCGCGTGAACTGGCCGTACGCGGTCCAGAACGCCTGGAACACCTTCGTGCGGTCGTCGCGGTTCAGCGACTCGCGATGCTTTTCATACGCGCTTTCGTCGAGCAGCACTTTTTGCCCGTCCGACAGCGTCACCACGGGCCACGGCAGGTCGGCATTGGTGAAGACCGACCATACCGCCTCGCCGGCATCCGCGATCAAGCCGGTCTGGGCGAGCAACTTCTCGCCCTGTGCATCGAGCGTGTGCGACGTGTACCGCAGCGTGTCTTCGAGCGGGTGGCGCCAGGGCGCGAGCCGCGGATCGGCGCTGATGAAGCGCGCACCTTCGCGGCACCGAGCTGCGAGTATGGCCGGCCGGATCCAGGCCGCGGCGGCGGTGAACGCGACGAATCGCCTCGCGGGCCTGCTGGTCCATCTGCTGGCCGCGACCGTCCCGCGTGTCGAGGTCGTGGCGCATGCTGGCATAGACCGAAAGACGCGACCCGCGCTCGCCGATCCGATCGCGCAGCGCAAGCGCGGCAACAAGCTCACCTGCGGTCCGGAATCGCTGAGGCTTCGTCGACGCGAGCCTGGCGATATCGCCGAGGAACTCCATGCGCGCCTTGTCCCAGGCCGCCTCGTTCGCGTAGATTTCGGCGAGGTTCCACTTGTACCGGTCGTCGATCGCCGCGCGGTCCTCGGCGGCAACTGTCGTGCAGAACACGGTGGCGGCTGCGGCGAGCACGGTCTTCCAGCGGCTCGCGCCTCGAGTGCGGCTCCGCGGCGCTCACTTCAACCTCGGCTGGCGATGACGATCGGTGCTCATCGGCTCGTGTCGCCGGACTTCGGTCCGTCATAGCCGAACCAGCTACCGAGCCGCGCAACGATCCGGCGCGCACCCCGCCATGCTTTCGGCAACAGCCAGATCATCAGCGCGATCATGATGACGACGACGATCGCTGCCGCCAGCGGATGCGCGATGCCGAGCCAGAGCAGGCCGCCGACGGCGACATCTTCGGTGAGCGACGCGCCCCAGTTCGAGAACGGCTCGGGCGACGTATTGATGACGGCGCGACTGCTGGCCTTGGTGAAATGACTGCCCGCGGCGAGCGTTCCGCCGAGGATCGCCGCGGCGAGCATCATCGCCGATGACGAATCACCGAATACACCCGCTGCGAGCGCGGCGCCCGCGGGAATGCGGATCAGCGTGTGCACGACATCCCACAGCGAATCGACGCCGGGTACCTTGTCGGCGAAGAACTCGACGAAGCACATGAACCCGGACGCGGCGAGCACCGCCGGGTGCGCAAGTGTCGCCAGTCCCGACGGCAGTTCGACCCACCCCATGTAACCGGCGGCGCCGACGATGAACAGTACCGCGTAGAGGCGAAGGCCGCTCGCGAGACCGAGCGTTGCAGCGAGCGCGACGAGCTGCCACGTATCGAAGTGTGCGAGCGCGTCCACTAGTGCCGTTCCCGGCGTGTCCCGGCGGATCCCTCGTCGGTCGCCGGTGCCTGCTCATCGCTCCCGCCGAGCCACGACGGCCGGCGCTTGCCGAGGAATGCGGCAACGCCTTCCTTGCCCTCCGCCGAGGCGCGCACCGCGGCGATGTGCTCCGCGGTGCCGGCGATCACGTCGCCATCGATCGGCCGGTGCGCGACGCCGCGGATCAACGCCTTGCATTCGAGCTGCGCGGCCGGTCCCGCCGCCTTGATCGACGCGATCAGGTTCTCGATGCGGCCATCGAGCTGCGGCAACGGGACGATCTCGTGCAGCAGGCCGATCCGCAAAGCCTCTGCGGCGCCGAACCGCTCTGCCGTCAGGAAGTAGCGCCGTGCCTGCCGCGCGCCGATCGCCTCGATGACATACGGACCGATCGTTGCCGGAATCAGCCCGAGCTTCGCCTCGGTCAATGCGAACGTCGACTCGGGCACTGCAAGGGCGATGTCGCATGCGGCAATGAGACCCACGCCGCCGCCATATGCCGCGCCATGAACCCGCGCGATCGTCGGCTTCGACAGCGAGTACAGCGCGCGCAGCATCGCCGCCAGCGCATTGGCGTCGCGCAGGTTGTCCTCGTGGCCGAAGGCGGCCATTCGTTTCATCCAGTTGAGGTCCGCACCGGCGCAGAAGCTTCGGCCAGCACCCGCAAGAACCACGGCGCGCACATCCGGATCGTCATCGAGCGAAACGAAGGTCGCGGTCAGGTGGGCGATCAGCGTTTCGTCGAAAGCGTTGTGGATCTCGGGACGGTTCAGCGTGACGGTCGCGACTGCGTCGCGCACCGTGACGTCACATGGTGCAACGGATGGCGAGCCGGCATGAGGGGAGGAAGGGTCAGGCATCGGGCACACCGGTCTGGAGTTTATGGCGCTTGGGCGGCGTGGTCGGGCATGACTTCAGGTCGCGCAGTCCGCTCATCGGCGCCATTGCGCATCGCGCCTGCGAGCCGCCCGATTGCCGGTCTCGCCAATATAGACCATCGCGTCCGCGCACCTGCCGACCGTCGCAAGCGCCGTTTGCGAGCTCGCCGGGGAGATTCAGCCGCGAAATTCCGGAGCGATGCATTCGTCGCGCGCCATGCCGGCCTCACATGCGAAAGACGCCGAACCGTGTCGGTTCGATCGGCCGATTGAGCGCCGCCGAAATCGCCATCGCGAGTGTGCGCCGCGTCTCGCGCCGGATCGATCACGCCGTCGTCCCACAGGCGCGCGCTCGCGAAATAGGGATGGCCGTCGCGTTCGTACTGCTCGCGGATCGGGGCCTTGAACGCCTCCTCCTCCTCGGCGCTCCACGTGCCGCCCTTCGCCTCGATGCCGTCGCGGCGCACGGTGGCAAGCACCGTCGCCGCCTGCTCGCCACCCATCACCGAGATGCGCGCGTTCGGCCACATCCACAGGAAGCGCGGGTTGAATGCGCGACCGCACATGCCGTAATTGCCGGCACCGTAGCTGCCGCCGATGATGACGGTGAACTTCGGCACCTGCGCACACGATACCGCCGTCACCATTTTCGCGCCGTCGCGGGCGATGCCGCCTGCCTCGTACTTCCTGCCCACCATGAAGCCGGTGATGTTCTGCAGGAACACGAGCGGGATGCCGCGCTGCGCGCACAGCTCGATGAAATGCGCGCCCTTCAATGCGGATTCCGAGTAGAGGACGCCGTTGTTCGCGACGACGCCGACCGGATAGCCCCAGAGCCGCGCGAAGCCGGTGACCAGCGTCGTTCCGTAGCGCGCCTTGAACTCGTCGAGATCCGAATCGTCGACGATGCGCGCGATCACTTCGCGCACGTCGTAGGGCTTGCGGATGTCGGCGTTGATGACGCCGTAGATTTCATCGGCGGAGTAGCGCGGCGGCCTCGGCTCGGCGATGGCGAGCGCCACGTTCTTGCGCGTGTTGAGATTGGCGACGATCCGCCGTGCAATGGCAAGCGCGTGGTGATCGCTCTGCGCGAAATGATCCGCGACGCCCGAAATCCGCGTATGCACGTCGGCGCCGCCGAGCTCCTCCGCAGTGACGATTTCCCCCGTCGCCGCCTTCACGAGCGGTGGCCCGGCCAGGAAGATCGTTCCCTGCTCGCGAACGATGATCGACTCGTCGCACATCGCGGGCACGTACGCGCCGCCCGCGGTGCACGATCCCATCACCACCGCGATCTGCGCGACGCCTTCCGCCGACAGCGTCGCCTGGTTGTAGAAGATGCGCCCGAAATGCTCCTTGTCGGGAAACACGTCGGTGTGGTTGGGAAGGTTCGCGCCCCCCGAATCGACGAGGTAGATGCAGGGCAGCGCGTTCTGGCGTGCGATCTCCTGGGCGCGCAGATGCTTTTTCACCGTCATCGGAAAGTACGTGCCGCCCTTGACCGTCGCGTCGTTGCAGACGATCACGCATTCGCGAGCCGCGACACGGCCGATGCCGGTAATGAGGCCCGCGCCTGCGATGTTGTCGTCGTACATGCCGTACGCGGCGAACTGGGACAATTCGAGGAACGGACTGCCCGGATCGAGCAGCATGCGCACGCGCTCGCGCGGCAGCAGCTTGCCCCGTGCGACGTGTCGCGCCCGCGCGACGTCGCCGCCGCCTTGCTCGATCGCCGCGATCCGTTCGCGCAGGTCCGCGACGAGCGCCGTCATCGCGTCGCGGTTGCGGACGAACGTGGGATCGCGCGGGTTGAGCTTCGATTCGAGAGCCGGCATGGCGGATTCGAGCGGCGCCTGGTCGAGAGCCGGTCAGTCGCGCGAAAGGAGCGCGAGCCGCGCCGCGAGCACGATGAAGAGCGCGCCGATCGCGCGCTGCATCCACTGCAGCCGGCGACTGCCGCTGCGCCATCGACGTCCGGCCCGGCTCGCGAGCCAGGCGACCGGCAGGTTGACGAACAGGCTGTTGAAATTGAAGAGCGCGCCCAGCAGCACGAACGAAAGCGCCTTGGCGGGGGCGTCTGCCGCGATGAATTGCGGCACGAACGCGAGAAAGAACAGGGCCACCTTTGGATTGAAAACGTTGATCAGCAGCGCTTCACGGAAAATCCGCCATGGGGTTGCCGCGTGCAATGGCGTCGACGGCCCGCTCGTACGGACAGATGCCTGCGAAGCCTCCGGTCTGCCGGACGCCGTGCGGACCGAGCGCGCGCGGAGCAGCAGCCGAATGCCGGCATAAAGCAGGTAAAGCGCACCGCACCACTTGACGATCCCGAATGCGGTTGCCGACGTCGCGAGCAGTGCCGAGAGTCCGAGTGCCGCCGCGAGCGTATGCACGACGCATCCCGTGGTAATGCCGAACACCGCGGCGGCGCCATCGCGGAAGCCACCGGACGCGCTCCGCGCGGCGATGTACGCCATGTCCGGTCCCGGCGTCAGGTTGAGCAGCAATCCCGCTGCAACGAAGAGCGCGAGGTCGTGGACGCCGCTCATCGAGCCAGTCGTTCAGTCATGGGGGCGTGGGTGACCGGGCATCAGCGCGTACGGATGCACCCAGCCCGGCTCGTCGCGCAACCGGGCGACCCAGTCGCGCAGGTTCGGATAGTCGTCCCAGTCGACTCCGATCTCCTCGGGCCAGAACACGTAACCGCACAGCGACAGGTCGGCGATCGTCAATCGATCGGCGACGACGTAGCGGCGGCCGTCCAGATGCGCGTTCAGGATGCCCCACGCGGTCTCGGCGCGCTTGCGAAACTCCGCGAGCACCGCCGGCGTCCGCGTTTTTGCCGAACGTCCGCATGAACCGGTAAGTCGCCGTGTAACTGGTGAACTTGTGATTGTCGAACAGCAGCCAGCGGAGCACCTCGCGGCGCTCGTCCTCGTTGCGCGGCGCCGAACTTGCCGAGCGACTGCGCGAGATAGTCGAGGATCACGCCCGATTGCGACACGCGGCGCTCGCCGTGCTCGAGCACCGGCACCTCGCCCATCACGTTGACCGCGCGGTAGGCCGGCGTACGTGTCTCGCCGCCGAAATAGTCGACGAAGCGCGGCGTCCAGTCCGCGCCCGCGAGCTCGAGCATCAACGCGGGCTTGTACGCATTGCCCGATTGCGCGAAACAATGCAGCACGTAGTCGGCCATGTCAGAACCCGCCGCTCGCGAGCCAGCGTTCGATCTGATCGAAGCGATCGATGCCCCAGAACGGCTCGCCGTCGACGATGATGAACGGAGAACCGAAAACGCCGGCGGCGATCGCCGCTTCGACATCGCGCTTCAACTGCGTCCTTGATCGCCGGATCGTCGATTGCGGCGCGCGCCGCCGTCGCGGTCGAAGCCCGCCTCGGCCGCGACATCCGCCGCGACATCGGGATCGAGATGTCGCGATCATCGACGAAGTAGGCGCGATACAGCGCCTTGACGAGCGGTGCCGCAGCCGCCGGGGTCGATCGCCTTGCTGCCACAACACGATCCGCGCAGGCGCCTGCGTCGCGATCGGAAACTTCGACGGCATCCGGAACTCGATGCCGTGATAAGCGCGCACTGCGCGGAAGGTCGCGCTTCGTGTAATCGCCCTTGAGCGGCATCGACGTCAGCGGCTGCGTGCCTGCCACCTTGAACGCCGCGCCGAGCAGCATCGGCCGCCAGTCGACGGCGCGCCCATGGCGCGCGGCGAGCGCCTCGATCTTCTGCGAGGCGAGATAGCCGTACGGCGACGAGAAATCGAAATGGAACTGCAGATCGGCGTGGGTGCACGATGAGATCTCGAGTGTCGGTCCGAGTGATGACGGCATGCGGCGAACCAGATTCGCCCGTGGCGGTGACGTAAAACCGTTCCGGCATCGTTCACGGCGCGGCCCTCGACGCTGACGATGTCCCCGCCGAGCGACGGCTTGTATTCCATGCCGGCGATCGTCCACTCCAGCGTCAGCTCGGCGCCGGCCGGAACCGCCTTCACGAACCGGAACTCGAAGCCCAGGCCGAGCGCATCGTCTCGCTGTGCGAGGAACGTCGCATCGAGGCCCATCATCAGCGCGACGACATGCGGTCCGCTCGCGATCAGCGTGCCGAACGGACCGCTTGCCGCTGCGGCACGCTGCGTCGTGATGCAGCGGATTGTGGTCGCCGCAGAGCGTTGCGAAGTGGCGGATCGAATCGGCGTCGAACGTCACGCGGCGCGCAAAGCGCTCGCCCACGCGAAGCGTGGATGCCAGCGCCTGCGCATCGTTGTCTGCGCTTTCGTCGAACGCGCTCCCGCCTGGCCCGGGACGTCTCATCCCAGCACTGCCCGGCCGATGACCATCCGCTGGATGTCGCTCGTGCCTTCGTAGATCTGGCAGACGCGCACGTCGCGATAGATGCGCTCGACCGGAAAATCGGCGACGTAGCCGTAGCCGCCGTGGATCTGGATCGCGTCGGACGCGACCTGCTCGGCCATCTCGGAAGCGAAGAGCTTCGCCATCGACGCCTCCTTCAGGCACGGCTCGCCCGCGTCGCGCAGCGCGGCGGCGTGCCACACCATCTGCCGCGCGACGTCGATCTCTCGTCGCCATGTCCGCCAGGCGGAAGTTGACCGCCTGATGCTCGCCGATCGGCTTGCCGAACGCCCGCCGCTCGCGCGCATAGGCAAGCGCTGCGTCGAGCGCCGCGCGCGCCATGCCGACCGCCTGCGCGGCGATGCCGATGCGCCCGCCCTCGAGGTTCGCGAGCGCGATCCGGTAACCATCGCCTTCGCGCCCGAGCAGGTTCGCTGCCGGGACCGCGCAATTCTCGAACACGATCTGCGCCGTATCCGACGCGCGCTGGCCGAGCTTTTCCTCGATGCGCGCGACGACAAAGCCGGGCGTCTTCGTCTCGACGACGAACGCCGAGATGCCTTTCTTCCCGGCCGCCTTGTCGGTTACCGCGAAGACGATCGCGACGTCGGCGTTCGCGCCCGTCGTGATGAACTGCTTGACGCCGTTCAGCACATAGCGCGTCGCCGCGGCGCTCGGCGCGCGTCGTGATCGCGCTCGGCATCCGATCCGGTCTGCGGCTCGGTCAGGCAGAAGCAACCGAGCTTTTCGCCGCGCGCAAGCTGCGGCAGGTAGCGCGCCTTCTGCGCGTCGGATCCGAACGCAACGATCGGCCCGCAGACGACCGAATTCTGCACGCTGACGATCGTCGATGTCGCGCCGTCGCCCGCGGCGATCTCCTCGAGCGCGACGGCGAGCGAGACGTAGTCGAGCGCTGCGCCGCCCCACGCTTCCGGCACGACGATGCCGAACGCACCGAGGCTCCCGAGCGCGCGCAGCGCCTCGCGCGGAAACGTGTGCTCGCGATCCCAGGCCGCCGCATTCGGCGCGAGCTCGTCGCGCGCGAACGCGCGCAGCGTGTCCCGGATCTGTCGTTGCTCGTCGGAGAGCAGCATCGGATCAGCGCCGCAATGTTCGCCTGGCAGTTGCGCTCAGCGCTCGGCATCTGCCGCAAGCTTGACCGCGATCGCCGCGAACACGCCGCCCTGCACGTAGCGCTGGACCGCCGTCCACGCCGGGCGCGCGGCGAGCCAGCGCGATACGCGCGCAGCCGCGAGCACGAACAGCGCGTCGCCGATGACCGCGATGACGATCTGCGTGGCCCCGAGCAGCAGCGATTGCAGCAGCACCGACCCGTGCGCCGGCACGATGAACTGCGGGAAAGAGCGCGAGGTAGAACAGCGCGACCTTGGGGTTGAGGATGCTCGTGAGCAATCCGGTGCGCAAGAGCTTCGCCGGCGGCTCGGGCGCGAAGCGGACCTGGCGCGAACAGCGTCGCCCCGCGCGCGCGCAGCGAATCCCACGCGAGCCACGCGAGGTAGGCGGCGCCTGCGATAGCGCACGACATCGAAGAGCACGGGCACCGCGAGCAGGACCGCCGACAGCCCCAGCGCGGCGGCGACGATATGCACGATGAAGCCGGTGGTCGTGCCGGCGAGCGACAGCAGGCCCGCCGCGCGTCCCTGGCACAGCGTGCGCGAAATGAGGTACAGCAGGTTCGGCCCCGGCGTGAGAACGAGCAGCACGCACGCGGCGACGAACAGCGGATAGTTATCGAGCATCGGGGCCGGCGCTCATGCTCACGCGACGCGCTCGATCGCAAGCGCCGTCGCCTCGCCGCCGCCGATGCAGAGCGCCGCGACGCCGCGGCGTCTTGCCCTGCTTGCGCAGCGCCCCGAGCAGCGTCACGACGATCCGCGCACCCGATGCGCCGATCGGATGGCCGAGCGCGCACGCGCCGCCGTGAACGTTGACCCTATCGCGTGGTATCCCGTGCTCCTTCATCGCCGCCATCGTCACGACGGCGAAGGCCTCGTTGATCTCGAAGAGATCGACGTCGCGCGTGGTCCAGCCCGTCTTCTCGTACAGCTTTTGGATCGCGCCGACCGGCGCGGTCGTGAAGAGTCCCGGCTCCTGCGCATGCGTCGCATGACCGACGATGATCGCCAACGGCTTCAGCCCGCGCGCCTCGGCCGTCGAGCGACGCATCATCACCACGGCGGCCGCGCCGTCGGAAATCGAGCTCGAGTTGGCCGCGGTCACCGTGCCTTCCTTGCGAAACGCGGGCTTCAGCGAAGCGAATCTTTTCCGGCGAGGCCTTCGCCGGTTGCTCGTCGTGATCGACGACGACATCGCCTTTCCTGCCGCTGACGGTGACCGGCGCGATCTCCCACGCGAACGTTCCGTCCTCGTTGGCCGCGAGCGCGCGAGACGAGCGACGACAGCGCGAATTCATCCTGCGCCTCGCGCGTGAATGAAAAGCTCGTCGCGCAGTCCTCGGCGAACGTCCCCATCAGGCGGCCCTTGTCGTACGCGTCCTCGAGCCCGTCGAGGAACATGTGGTCGTAGACCGTCTGGTGCGCCATCCGGTAACCGGAGCGCGCCTTCGGCATCAGGTAGGGCGCGTTCGACATGCTCTCCATGCCGCCCGCGACGATCACGTCCGCCGATTGCGCAGCGAGCGCATCGTGCGCAAGGATCATCGCTTCCATCGCCGAGCCGCACATCTTGTTGACCGTCGTGCAACCGGTCGCCAGCGGCAGGCCGGCCTTGATCGATGCCTGCCGTGCCGGCGCCTGACCCTGTCCGGCGGGAAGGACGCAGCCGAAGATCGTCTTGTCGACGTCGGCTGGCTCGATGCCCGCGCGCTCCACGGCAGCCTTGATGGCGACGGCGCCGAGGTCGCTTGCCGCCAACGGCGCAAAGTCGCCCTGGAAGCCGCCCATCGGCGTACGCGCGACGCCGACGATGACGATCGGATCATTGGTGCTTGCCATGGTCATTCCCGTTCATTCGTTGCGTGAAGACGCCTCGCAGATCCGTTTCATCGCGGGCCTCATCACTTCGACTCGTTGAAGAGCTCACGGCCGATCAGCATGCGCCGGATCTCCGACGTGCCGGCGCCGATTTCGTACAGCTTCGCGTCGCGCCACAATCGGCCGGTCGGGAACTCGTTGATGTAGCCGTTGCCGCCGAGGCACTGGATCGCCTCGCCCGCCATCCACGTCGCCTTCTCGGCCGCATACAGGATGGCGCCGGCCGCGTCCTTGCGCGTCGCTTCGCCGCGATCGCACGCCGCGTCCGACGGCGTAGACGTACGCGCGACATGCGTTCATCGTCGTGTACATGTCGGCAAGCTTGCCCTGCATCAACTGGAACTCGCCGATCGATTGGCCGAACTGCCGCCGCTCGTGAACATAGGGCAGCACCGCATCCATGCACGCCGCCATGATGCCGAGCGAGCCGCCGGCCAGCACGGCGCGCTCGTAATCGAGCCCGCTCATCAGCACGTTGACACCGCGGCCTTCCTCGCCGAGCACGTTTTGCGCCGGTACTTCGCAATTGTCGAAGACCAGCTCGCAGGTGTTCGAGCCGCGCATCCCGAGCTTGTCGAGCTTTTGCGCAGTCGAGAAACCCCGCATTCCCTTCTCGACGACGAACGCCGTGATGCCGCGTGCGCCCGCGTGCGGATCGGTCTTGGCGTACACGACGAGCGTGTCGGCGTCCGGACCATTCGTGATCCACATCTTCGTCCCGTTCAGGATGTACGCATCGCCGCGCGGCTGGGCGCGCAAGCGCATCGACACGACGTCGGACCCGGAACCGGATTCGCTCATGGCGAGCGCGCCGACGTGCTCGCCGGATATCAGCTTCGGCAGGTACTTCCGCTTCTGGGCTTCGCTGCCGTTGCGCCGGATCTGGTTGACGCAGAGATTCGAATGCGCGCCGTACGACAGTCCCACCGATGCCGACGCACGTGAAATCTCTTCCATCGCGACGACGTGCGCGAGATACCCGAGCCCGGCGCCGCCGTACGCTTCCTCGACCGTGATGCCGAGCAGTCCCATGTCGCCGAGCTTGCGCCAGAGCTCGGGCGGAAACACGTTGTCCCGGTCGATGTCCGCTGCACGCGGCGCGATTTCGCCGGCGGCGAACTGGCGCACCGACGAGCGCAGCATGTCGATCGTCTCGCCGAGCTCGAAGTCCAGCGTCGGAAAGTCAATCATGGCCGCACAGCATTCGATTCATCGATCGGGCTTTCCATGCATCACCATCAACGTCTGCTGCATCAGCGCGACCAGCGTGCGGTTGTCCCCATGCTCCGCATGGATCTCGCCGCGCGTGACCGCCAGCGTGCGGCCGGGCTTCACGACGAAGCCTTCCGCGACGATCCGTTCACCCTGCGCAGGCGCCAGCAGATTCAGCTTGTATTCGACCGTCAGCACCGCACTGTCCTCGGGGAACAGCGTGTAGCCCGCGTACCCGCCAGCCGAATCGACCAGCGTCGCCAGAATACCCGCATGGACGTAGCCGTGCTGCTGAGACAGTTCCGGGCGCGGCGCGAGCGCAATCGAGCAGTACCCCGGCTCGACCGCGATCAATTCCGCGCCGATCAGGGCCATCGCGCCCTGCCGCGCGAAGCTCGCGCGCACGCGCTCCGCATAGCCGTCGAACGGCGGCACGAAGCGCTTGGCCAACGGTCCCCTCACGGATCGAGCCTCCGCCATGACACCGGCGCTCCTTCGCCGCTCACTCTCCGCGTCCCTCGTTCCCGGTCGTCTGCCTCTCTCATCGTTCGAATTCTCCATTACGTTTACGTAAACGTCAATCTGAGTCCGCCTTCGCTTCCGTCTTGAGCCGCCGCCGGCATTCGCGCTCGATGCCGTCGATCTCCGCGAGGACGATCTCGATATCCTCGCGTTGCTGCAGGAGTCGCGTTCGCCGCTCGGCGAGCAGCGCGAGGAACGCCGTGAGCTGTGCCTTTTCGTTGCGCCGGACTTCGTAGAGATCGAGCAGTTCGCCGATCTCGGACAGCGCGAGTCCGAGCCGCTTGCCGCGGAGGATGAGTTTCAGCCGCACGCGCTCGCGCTCGCCGTAAACCCGTGTCCGCTTGTCGCGTCTTGGCGCCAGCAGCCCGGAGTCTTCATAGAACCGGATGGCGCGGGTGGTCAGCGCGAACTCTCGTGCGAGATCGGAGATCGTGTACGTCGCGCGCGATGGAAACGCGGCGGCGTTGCGGCTCGAGGCGGGCATGCGAATGCCGGAAGGTGATCGGCGCCGGCATGGCGTGGCGGCGCAGCGGGGCACGATACCATACGTGCATGAGACAGCCAGGCGCCCAAAATCCCCTCTCGCGAAGTCGTCGACGAGCCGCCGCTACCCGGCCGCACGGTCGAAATCGCGCCCGGGATCCTCTGGCTGCGAATGCCGCTGCCGTTCGCGCTGAACCACGTGAACCTGTGGCTGATTGCCGAAGACGACGGCTACACGCTCGTCGATTGCGGCTATGGCGACGCGACGACTCGCGCCCACTGGCGCGAGCACTTTGCGACGACACTCGATCAGCGTCCGATCCGCCGCATCATCGCGACGCATTGCCACCCCGACCATCTCGGCAATGCGGCGTGGCTCGCCGCGCACTTCGGCTGCCCGATCGCGATGACGCAGGGCGAGTTTCTCGCCGCGCACGCGATGATCGGGCAGCAGGCAGGTTTCGGCCAGACGGAGCTTCGCGCGCTGTTCGCGCGCCACGGCATGGCCGCCGAACACCTCGCGTCGCTGGCGGCGCGCGGCAATCATTACCATCGAGGCGTTCCCGAGGCGCCGCACGCGTTCATCCGCCTGATCGACGGCGACACGCTTCCCATGGGCCGGTGGTCGTGGCGTGTCATCGGCGGTTATGGACACTCGCCGGAGCATGCGCGCGCTCGCGACGAGCGAAGGCCGGCTGCTGGTTGCCGGCGACATGCTGTTGCCGCGGATCAGCACGAACGTCGCCGTGTGGCCCGGCGAGCCCGATGGCGATCCCGTCGCGCGATTCCTCGATTCGCTGACGCGCTTCGAAGCGCTTCCCGACGACACGCTCGTGCTGCCTTCGCACGGGGCGCCGTTTCGCGGCATAGCCGCCCGGGTCGCGCGCCTGCGCGCGCATCACGAAGAACGGCTCGCGGAACTGCACGCCGCGCTCGTCGCAACCGGCACTCCGCAATCGGCCGAACAGGTGATCCCGGTGCTCTTTCGGCGCAACCTCGACCTGCAGCAGCGGTATTTCGCGATGGGCGAGGCGATCGCACACCTCAATCACCTGTGGCGCACCGGACGCGCCGTGCGCGATGTCGCAACGGACGGTGCCATCCGCTACGCCGCGTAAAATGGGCGCTGCCGCCCGATCTTTCAACCGAGAACACGATGTCGACGCCCGCTCCCGCCGCCTCCCCCGCTGCCTCGCCTGCTGCCGGCGGCGCCAACTACGATCCCGTCGCGCTCGCCGAATCGCTCGCTTCCGCTGCCGAAAAAAGCGCGAAGCTGATGGGTGATTTCGCGGCTCGCAACGCCGGCAAGCAAGCGGTCGTCGGGAGCGACGAGCTCGGCCTCGGCAAGGCGTTCATGGAGCTCGCCGCGAAGATGCTGACCAACCCCGCGCGCCTCGCCGAAGGCACAGATGAACCTGTGGCGTGACTACATGAGTCTGTGGCAATCGTCGATGCTGCGGATGCTGGGCGCTCCGGCGATGCCCGTTGCCGAGCCTTTGAGCGGCGACAAGCGCTTCAAGGACTCCGGCTGGCAAGAGCACTTCCTGTTCGACTACGTGAAGCAGTCGTACCTGATCACCGCGCGCTGGCTGCACGACCAGGTCGCGAGCGTCGAGGGCATGTCGGAGCCGGCGAAGAAGAAGATCGATTTCTTCACGCGGCAATACATCGACGCGCTCGCGCCGTCGAACTTCGCGCTGACCAATCCCGAAGTGTTCCGCGAGACGGTCGCGAGCGGCGGCCAGAATCTCGTGCGGGGCCTGAACAATCTGCTCGACGACATCGAGCGCGGCAACGGCCAGCTGCGGATCTCGATGACCGACTCGAAGGCGTTCGAGCTCGGCGTCAACATCGCGACGACGCCGGGGCAGGTCGTGTTCCAGAACGAGCTGATGCAGCTCATCCAGTACGAGCCGACGACGAAGAAAGTCTGGAAGCGGCCGCTGCTGATCATGCCGCCGTGGATCAACAAGTACTACATCCTCGACCTGCGCGAGAAGAACTCGTTCATCCGCTGGGCGGTGAACGAAGGCATGACGGTGTTCGTCATCTCGTGGGTCAATCCCGACGAGCGTCTCGCGCACAAGGACTTCGAGGACTACATGCTCGAAGGCCCGATCGCGGCGCTCGACGCGATCGAGCAGGCGACCGGCGAGGACGACGCGAACGTCATCGGCTACTGCCTCGGCGGCACGCTGCTGGCCGCAACGCTCGGGTATCTCGCCACGAAGAAGCGGAAGCGGATCGCGAGCGCCACCTTCATGACGGCGCTGATCGATTTCACCGCCGCGGGCGAACTGGAAGTCTTCATCGACGAGGGCCAGGTGGCGTCGCTCGAGAAGAAAATGGCCGAGCGTGGCTATCTCGAGGGCAGCGAGATGGCCAACACGTTCAACCTGCTGCGCGCCAACGACCTGATCTGGTCATTCGTCATCAACAACTACCTGCTCGGCCGCGATCCGTTCCCGTTCGATCTCCTGCACTGGAACTGCGATTCGACGCGGATGCCGGCGCAGATGCACAGCTTCTACCTGCGCAACATGTACATGAAGAACCGGCTGCGGGAACCGGGAGGCCTGACGCTCGCGGACGTCCCGATCGACCTCTCGAAAGTGGACTTGCCGACCTATTTCGTATCGGCGATCGAGGATCACATCGCGCCGTGGAAGACCACGTTCGCGGGACCCGGTCTGATGCGGGGCGACGCGCGATTCATCCTGTCGGGGTCCGGACACATCGCCGGCATGATCAATCCGCCCGCGGCGAACAAGTACGGCTACTGGACCAACGACGAGCCCGCCGAGACCGCGGACGCCTGGTTCGCCGAAGCCGAGCAGCACGAGGGTTCGTGGTGGCCCGATTGGCGCCAGTGGATCGCGCCGTACGTCGATCGCGAAGTGCCGGCGCGCATCCCGGGCAAAGGCAAGCTGCCGGTGATCGAAGCGGCACCCGGCTCGTACGCGCGGCGGCGCGCCGACAGCGACTGACCGTCCGCATTCCGGAACATCCGCAGCGCGAGCTGCCTCGGAAGGAGTGGCCATGATGACAAACCTGCATCGATCCGCTTGCACGCTGGGTGCTGCCATTCGCGCTTGCATTGACCGGTATCGCGGGCGCGCAGTCCGCTTCGCCCGTCGGCGGTGACTGTGCCGATTGCGGTGTCGTTCGCTCGGTTCGTCTCGTCGAGACAAAGGGCAGCGCGTCCGGCGTGGGCGCGGTTGCCGGTGGCGTACTGGGCGGCGTCATCGGCCATCAGTTCGGCAGCGGTCGCGGCAATACGGCGGCGACGATCGCCGGCGCCGGCGCGGGTGCGTACGCGGGTCACCAGGTGGAGAAGAACCGAAACAGCAAGTCGTCCTGGGATGTCGCCGTGACGATGCAGAACGGAACGACCCGCAATTTCACGTTTGCGAACAAGCCGCAATTCCGAAGCGGCGACCGCGTCAAGACGGTGGACGGCGGACGACGAATCGCGCTGCTCGCGCAATGACGTAACCGGCCGATTCAGTTCTGTTGCGGATTCGGCGGCGCGACGCGAATCGGCGCACCTCGCTGGGCTGGCACTGGCGCCGGGACGACTTGCGGCGCAGGCGCCGGTGGCGGAACCACCCGCGGAACCGGTACCGCCGGCGCGACCGGCGGAGCGACGCGAGGCGCCGCGGCAGGTGCGATCGACGGCGTCGGGGCGACCGGGGGTCGCATCGCAGCGGGTGGCGACACGACCGGCGGCAGCGGCGCGGTGCGAAACGATCGTTGTGCCGGTACGGGCGCAACCGGCGCGACGGACGTCGAGCGAGGCGGCGGGGCAGGTGCGCTCGGCGCGACGGAGCTCGAGCGAGGCGCCATGCCGGGAGCAACCGGGGCGACGGGCGCACCCGTTTGACGCTCGAGCGTGGCCGCAGGCGCGACCGGCGTCGACCGATTCGTCGCTGCGGACCCTGCCGGCGGCGGCGGTACTGCGCGAACGGCAGCCGGTGGCAAGACATTGCGGCCGTCGTCGATCCGCGTTGCAGGCCGCCCGGTATCACCCGCAAACGGGCTTACCGACGATCCGCTCGCCGCGGGCGCAATGGGCATCGTCGGTGCGCGGCCGGCGGCCGATGCGGGCGGGACGGTGACGCGCGCTTCGTAGAGGCTCGACGCGGGCACCGGAACACCATTGCCGGGACGCACGGCGCCCGGGCGAACGGGCGCCGGCTTGATCGCGGGAGCCCTCGCCAGCAGCGGGGGCGCGACGGGGACGTCCGCACCCACGGGCACGCGATTCATCGCGACCGGCTTGCCGCCGGCCAACGCGTCGGCGGGGACCGCCGTGATGCCGCCCGGCACGCGCCAGTTCGCATAGTGCGTCGGTAGCGCATCGCGCCGCTCGGCGACGTTGACCGCATAGGGGCGGTTGTAGCGTTCCTTGCAGCGCGACGTGCAACGATCCCACCAGGGCACGAACGGCTCGCGCCACCCGAGCGGCACCCAGCCAAAGAGCGGGCCGCCGTGCGCCGCCGCATGGCTCCAGCCGCTGCCGCCGTACCAGGCGACCAGCGCGGGCGCCCACAGCGGGCGCGCAACGTACATTCCGGGACACCAGCCCCATCGGCCGCCGATGTATGCCCACCGTCCGTAATGGAAGGGCGCGTAGCCCCACGCAGCGCTGTCGACCCACGTGTACCCCCACCCGGAGAGCCACGTCCAGTGGCCGAAGCGATAGGGCGCCCAGTCCGTTGCGACATCGGTCGGGAACCAGACGGCGCCGTAGTCGGGATAGCGTTGCCACATGCCATAGGCGTCGAGGTCCGCCTGGCCGATCATCTGGCGGGAAACGTACGCGTTCTGCCGCGGCTGTTCGTACACGCGGTCGCGTGCGGCGCTCCATGCGTCGAAACCATCGATGCCACCGCCGTTGCGAATGTCCGCCGCCTCGTTCGCGATTCCGGTCAGGGATGCGGTCTGCCCCGGGAATACCTGTTCGGCGCCCGCCGGTGTCGAAACCTGGGCTTCGCCCTCGCGCACGACCACCGTCGTGTGCGGACTGTCCGAAGCGACGTCGATCCGGTACAGGCCCGGACGCATCAACGCAATCTGGCTGGCCGGCGTGTCGATCCGAACCGAATCGTCCGCCTCGAGCACGCGGACGCGGACGATGACGCGGCCAGCCGCGATGAACAACGCGAGCTGGCGGTCGTCGAGGCGCGACACATGAAGATTGGTGTCCCCCGCGAGCCGGAACTGGCCTCCGCCGTAATCGACTTCCGCACGACCATCGCCCTGGACCCAGAGATTGTCGCCCTCGGCGATCGGATAATTGAGGCCGATTTCCGCCCAGTCGCCGACGTGTTCGTCCGGCGCATGGAAGACGTCCCCCTGCACGCTGGCCAGACGTCCGACTCGTGCCGGCAGATCGTCATCGGCGCGCGCCGGCAGTGCGGCCAAAACGAGGACGCTCGCGAGGATCGCCGCGATCAGGCGCCACGCGCCAGCCCGGAGCCGCGCGCCAGCCGCGAGCCGCGCGCCATGCCACGCGATCCCGATGCCGACCCGTTGCCGTCATTTGCGTGGCCTTCACGAAATTGAAACGCCGGGCGCCGAACGCCCGTTGACAGTGGGTTTCATGGCCGCTGGAATAGAATCTCACGCTTCCTTCGCTCTCTTGCAATTCCATCCCATCGCCGTTCAACGAGGAGACGTTCGTCATGCGATCCTTTCGCGTGTCATTGGCCGCAACCGCTGTCATGCTTGCGCTCGGCGCAGGCAATGCGTCGGCACAATTCACGAACATCTATTTCTTCGGCGACAGCCTGACCGACAGCGGCTCGTACAAGCCGGTGCTTCCGCCGGGCACGGGCCTGTTCACGACCAACCCGGGCCCCGTCTGGTCGCAGGTGCTCGCGCAGCGCTACGGCGTCACCGCCGAGCCGGCCAATCAGGGCGGGACGAATTTCGCCCAAGGCGGTGCGCGCGTCACCGGGCTGCCCGGCGTGCCCGACAGTCCGCCGACCGGCACCGCAACGCCCATCGCGACGCAGGTGGCGCAACTCGTGAGCGGCGCGCCCCTCGACAGCGGTGCGCTTTACGCCGTCTGGGGTGGGGCGAACGACATCTTCTTTCAACTCGGCGCACTCGGGGCCGGCGCGATCACGCCTGCCCAACTGCAGGCGAACGTCGCCGCGGCCGCCGGAGAGCTCTCGCGGCAAGTCGCCATCCTGGAAGCAGCCGGCGCCCGCTACATCGTCGTTTTCAACCTGCCGGATATCGGCCGATCGCCCTCGGGCATCGGCTCCGGGCAGGGCGCGCAAATCAGCGCGATCTCGAGCCTTTTCAACAACACGTTGATCGGAGGTCTCGACGCGCTCGGCACGCCGGCCATTCGCGTGAACATCTTCGCGCTCTTCAACGAGATCCTCGCCAATCCGGCTGCATTCGGCTTCTCCGAACATATCGACGCCGGCGTGCGGCACGACGCCGTCGCTTGTCTGCACCAGCGCCAACCTCGTCGACGCCGGACGCCGCCAGCACGTTCGTCTTCGCCGATGGCGTCCATCCGACAACGGGCGGTCACGCGGTCATCGCGCAAGCCGTTGCATCGATGATCGAGGGACCGGCGCGAATCGGCGTGCTTGCCGAAGCGCCGCTCGGTGTGGAGCAGGCGGCGTTCCGCGCGATCGATGCGCGGATGATCTCCGGCGTGAACGCGCCGAGCCCAACCAACAAGTTCGACGCGTGGGTGAGCTACGACTACGGCCGCTATGATTTCGACGGCCGGTTCCTCGCGGGTGACGCCAACATCAACACCGTCGCCGCCGGCGGCGACATCAAGCTCTCCGAACGGCTGCTGATCGGCGGCGCCTTCACGTATTCGGACAACAAGGGGGACTTCGGCGGCGGCAACGGCGGCTACAAGCTGAAGGAAACGACGGGCACCGCGTACGTCGGCTATGGCACCGGTCCGTGGTACGTAGGCGCGACGCTCGGCGCCGGCGATCTCGATTTCAGCGACGTGCACCGCAATATCCAGCTCGGCGCGCTATCCCGCACGGAAAGCGGCGACGCACGCGGCTGGCATGCAATGGGCAGCGTGCTCGGCGGTTACTGGTTCGGCTACAACGATTGGCTCCATGGGCCGTTCGTGCGCCTCGCGTACCAGGAAATCCACGTCAGGGGCTTCGCCGAACGCGGCAACGACAGCACCGCGCTCACCTACGGCGAGCAGGAGCGCAAGTCCTTCATCACGAGCCTTGGCTGGCAGGTTTCGGGCACGATTGCCAATGTGCGCCCCTTCGCGCGCGTCGCGTGGCAACTCGAAAGCGAGGATGACGAGCGTTTCGTTTCCGCCTCGTCGGTGACCCTCGGCGGCAGTTATTCGGTTCCGGTCATCAAGCCGGACAACAGCTACCTGCAGTACCTGCTGGGCGCGAGCGCCGATTTCGGCCGCATCACCGGCTACGTCGTCGGCTCGGGGACGTCCGGGCGCAGCGACGGCAACGGCTACGGCGTGACGGTGGGAATACGGGTTCCGCTGTGAATGCCGTCCATTCGGGCGGCGCGGCTTGACCTGTGCACGCGGTCAATCCGGACGCGCGCGCCTGACCTGTGAACTCGATCAATCCGGACGGCGCGGCTTGACGGGCGCTTTGGCGAAGATGCGGTCGTAGAGCGGACGCGGCAGCATGCGCAGCGCGTGGCCGGCAACCGCCATTTGCCACGGCAGCACGTAGAAGCGTTTGCCCGCGCGGATCGCACGCGCGATCTTGCGCGCAGCCGCGTCCGGCTGCATGAGGAATGGCATTCGATACGGATTCTGCTCGGTCATCGGGGTTGCGACGTAGCCCGGGCATATCGTGGTCACGGCAATGCCGGTGCCGCGCAGTTCCACGCGCAGGCTTTCAAGGTAGCCGATGGCCGCGGCCTTCGACGCGCTGTACGCACCCGCGCCCGGCAACCCGCGAAAGCCGGCAATGCTCGCGATCCCCACCAGCGATCCGTGTCGCGCGGCGCGCATGGCGCCGAGGAACGGGTGGAACGTGTTGACCATGCCCATTACGTTCGTCTCGAACACCGACTGGAACGCGCGCAGGTCTTCCGCGTAATCGGTCAGCGTGCCGCGCGAGACGCCCGCATTGGCGATCACGATCTGCGGTGTACCGAAGCGCGCAATGAAGTCGGCGCCGGCGCGTGCGAGCGTTGCGGAATCGCGAACATCGCCGGCGTACGTGGCAACGCGCGCCGGCGCGATGGCTGCAGCAACGCGCGCGAGCTCGACGTCACGCCGTGCAAAGAGCCCCAGTGTGCCGCCCTGCGTGGCGTAATGGCGCGCCAGCGCCTCGCCGATCCCCGACGAGGCGCCGGTGATGAAGACCGAGGGGTCAGATACGTATTTCCGGCTGCGCTGTTTGCCGGAAATGCGTGTCTGATCCCAGTGGGCGCGCGGGCTCGATGACGAAGGGGTCAGATACGTATTCCGGGTGCGCCTTTTCCCGGAAATACGTGTCTGATCCCAGCGGTGGACTCGGCACGATGGAAGGGGTCAGATACGTATTCCGGGTGAGCCTTTTCCCGGAAATACGTGTCTGATCCCGAAGGTCGGGTCGAACGCATTTCCTGGAACGTAACCCACGGGATCAGACACGCATTTCCGGCAAACAGCGCGCCGGAAATGCAGCATCTGACCCCTTTCACCCCTTCGGCCGTTCCGCGCGCGCCTTGTCGACGAGCTCCTGGATCGCCCCCGGCAACTGCGCATGCGTTCCGACGCGATCCGACGACGTCACGAACTTGCCATCGACGACGACCATCGGCACGGACTGGACGTTGTATTGCTGCGCGAGCTGCATCGCCCGCTTCATCCTGCCGTCGATGGCGAACGACGTGAACACTTCCTCGACCTTCTTGCGATCGAGACCCTTGCTCGCCGCCCAGTCGTAGAACTTGGCGTTGTCCCACAGCGCGGTGCCCAAGCCGTGGATCGCCTTGAACACGTCGGGAGACAGCTTCGATTCGACGCCGAGCGCGTCGAGCGTGTAGTAGATCTTCGCAAGCGGGATCCAGCGTTGCTGGAACATCACGGGCACGCGCCGGAACGCGACATCCTCCGGCGCCTTCGCGAGCCACGCATCGAGGTGCGGCTCGAGCTCGGCACAGTGCGGGCAGCCATACGAGAAGAACTCGATCACTTCGATCTTGCGACCGGTTTCGACCGGCTGCGGGTTCGCGATGCGCGCGTAGTTCTTGCCTTCCGTCAATTGCGCGGCGGCGTTGCCGCTCGCCAATGCCACGGCGGTCAGCAGGACGAGCATCGCTCGACCGACGAGGTGCACTGCAGGGATGCTCATGGGTTCTCCGAGGGATAGGCAGGATGTAACGGCTCGGCGTCGCGTTCCGATGACGCGTGCCGCCGCTGGACGTCGTTGGTCCGGCAGGATACCGCCCGAGTTCCGCCGGGCATGGCGTCGGCAGTCAGGAGGCGGTCAATAGCGGATGACCGCGACGTCGAATCCGCGCCTTGCGAGTTCGGTCTTCATGCGGCCGAGCTCGTCCGTATTGTCGTAGGGGCCGAGGCGCACCCGATAGCGAACGCTCTTGTCCGGCAGCGCGCCCTCCTGGACCGTTGCTTCCCAACCGGCGAGCGCCAGCCGCGCCCGCAGGTTTTCCGCGTCCGGCACGGCCGAGAACGACCCCGCCTGCAGCCAGAACCGGTCCAGCGCCTTCGCGAGCTTCGGTGACGCATCGACCGGCACCAGCTTTTCGGGTATGCGCGTCGGCGAGCTGTCGAGTACCGCGGGTGCCATGCGTCCGCCCGACTTGTCGGACGACCGGTCCTTCGCCTGGTCGACGACCGCGCGGTCGCCATACTCGGGCGTGCGCCGCTCGGATTGGACCTTCGGCTCTTCCACGCCGGGAAGTATCTTGTAGAAGTCGAAGCGCGGCTTGTCGGCGTCCGCCTTCGCGAGCTTGGCCGCCGCATCCCGCGCGGGTTCACGCGCGTCGCGCGACGATAGTGTCGGCATCGGCAGCGCCGGATTGTTCTTCATCAGCCAGTAGGCGACCGTGGCTGCCATGCCGAGGCCTACCACGATGCCGATGAAGACGCCGATCAGCGTGCCCCCGAAGGCGCTGCGTCGCTGCGGCGTGCGCGAAAGCGACGAACGCCGTGTTGCGGTTGAAGAAGTCATCGATAGCTCACATCTCGTCCGGCGCCGTAATGCCCAGAATCCCCAGTCCATTGCGCAACACCTGGCCAACGGCAACGATCAGCGCGAGTCGCGCATGGCGCATTCGAACATCGTCGACCAGAAAGCGCTCCGCATTATAGTAACTGTGGAATTCCTGCGCCAAATCTTTCAGATAGAAAGTGAGCTGGTGCGGCGCAAGTTCGCGCGCCGCAACCACGAGCTCGCCGGGGAAGTCGGCCAGGCGGCGCAGGAGCGCCTGCTCGTAATCGTTGTCGAGCGGCGACAGATCGGCGTCGCGCAACGTCGCAACTGCGTCGTCCGGTGACAATGCCGCCTGTTTCAGCACCGAGGCAACGCGCGCGTGCGCATATTGCACGTAATACACCGGGTTCTCCTCGGATTGCGAGCGCGCGAGGTCGATGTCGAAGACAAACTCGGAATCGGCCTTGCGCGACACGAGGAAGAAGCGAACCGCATCGCGTCCCGCTTCGTCGATCAGGTCGCGCAGCGTCACATAGCTGCCGGCGCGCTTGCTGATCTTCACCTCCTCGCCGCCGCGCATGACGGTCACCATCTTGTGCAGCACGTAGTCCGGGTAGCCGGCCGGGACGCCGATGCCGATCGCCTGCAGGCCTGCGCGCACGCGCGCGATCGTTCCGTGATGATCGGACCCCTGGACATTGATCGCGCGCGTGAATCCGCGCTCGAATTTCGTGACGTGATACGCGACGTCGGGGACGAAGTACGTGTAGCCGCCGTCCGACTTGCGCATGACGCGGTCCTTGTCGTCACCGAAATCGGTGGTGCGCAACCACAGCGCACCGTCGCTCTCGTAGGTCGCGCCTGACGCGGAGAGCTGTTCGACCGTTGCGGCAACACGCCCGTCGGCATACAGCGAGCTTTCGAGGTAATAGCGGTCGAAACGCACGCCGAACGCCTGCAGGTCCCGATCCTGTTCCTTGCGCAGTTCGGCGACGGCAAAGCGGCGAATCGTCTCGACGTCGGACAGATCGTGTCCCACTTCGTCGAGATAGCGCTGCGCGAGCTCGCGGATGTACTCGCCGCGATAGCCGTCCTCGGGAAAATCGCCCGACTCCCCGAGAATTTCATGCGCACGCGCGCGCACCGACACGGCGAGATTGTGGATCTGCTGCCCGGCGTCGTTGTAGTAGAACTCGCGCGTGACGTCGCAACCCTGCCATTCGAGCAGCGTCGCGATCGCATCGCCGAGCGCTGCCTGGCGACCATGGCCGACGTGCAGCGGTCCGGTCGGATTGGCGGAGACGAATTCGACGACGACCCGTTCGCCGGCGCGCGCATCGCTGCGCCCATAGCGGTCCGTTTCCGAGAGCACGGCGGCGACGATCCGTTGCCGTGCGGAAACCTTGAGCCTCACGTTCAGGAAGCCCGGTCCGGCGACTTGCGGCGTGTCGATCAGATCGGGGAGCGCCGATTCGAGCGCAACGCCGATCATCGCCGCCAGCTCGCGCGGATTGCGTCGCGCGGGCTTCGCGAGCACGAGCGCGACGTTCGTCGCATAGTCGCCGTGCGCCGCATCGCGCGGCCGGTCGACCGCGACCTGGACGCCGGAGGCGCCGGGAATCAGCTCGCGAATGATGCGGGTGAGCGCCGATTGGATTTCGAGTCTTGGATCGACGGCCGCGGGCGCGCTCGCGCGGTCAGGGGGTGCGGGCATATTGTTCGAATTATCCCATCAGAACGCCGCCGGATCGACGTCGAGCGCCCAGCGCACGCGCGAGCTCGCGCTTTCGGCGAGCGTCTCGCGCCAACGCGACAGGAACGCCTGCAACGACGTGCGCCGCGCGCTTTGCACGAGCACCTGCCCGCGCTCGAAGCCCAGCCGCCGCGACAGCGAAGGCGGCACCGGCGGAAATACTTCGACACCGGTGTCGCCGTCGAGCAACAATCGAGCGCGCTCGACCGCACCGTCGAGAAAGCGGTCGACGTCCGCACGCGCATGCGCCTCTGCAACGAGCAGCGCGATGCGCGACGCCGGCGGCAATTGCGCGGCACGCCGCTCGCCGAGGAGCTCGTCGGCGAACCGGCCGTAATCGTGCAGCGCGAGCGACCGATAGACCGGATGATCCGGAAAGTCGGTCTGCACGATGACGGTCCCCGCGAGCTCCGCGCGGCCGGCGCGGCCGGACACCTGCATCAGCAGCGCGGCGAGCCGCTCGGTGGCGCGGAAATCGGCGCTGTAGAGCGCGTTGTCGGCGCCCAGCACGCCCACGAGGGTGAGCCGGGGAAAATCGTGCCCCTTCGCAAGCATCTGCGTGCCGACCAGGATGTCGACCTCGCGGTCTTCCACCTGCTGGCGGACTGCGGCGAACGCGCCCTTGTTGCGCGTCGTATCCCGGTCGACGCGCGCGACTCGCGCGCCGGGAAATGCGACGCGAATCGATTGCTCGAGCCGCTGCGTGCCGAAGCCGAGCGGCAGCAGGTCGACGTTGCCGCAATCGGGGCACGCGCGCGGAAAGCGCCTCGTGTGGCCGCAGTGATGGCAGCGCAACTGCTGCGGCTGCCGATGCACCACCAGGCGTGCCGAGCAGCGCGGACATTGCGATTCCCACGTGCAAGCCGCGCACTTGAGCGACGGGGCGAAGCCACGCCGGTTGATGAACAGCAGCGCCTGCTCTGCCCTGTGAAGGCGGGCCGCGAGCGCATCGCGCAACAACGGCGACAATCCGTCGCGCGCGTCACTGCCGCGTACCGGCGCGAACCGGATTTCGGGAAGACGCGCCCGGACGTCCGCGCGCGCACCGAGCGCAAGGACACGGTAGCGACCGGCCTTGGCGTGCGACCACGTCTCGAGCGAGGGCGTCGCGCTGCCCAGCACGATCGGCACGCTGCGCTTGCGTGCTCGCCACACGGCAAGATCACGCGCCTGATACCGAACGCCGTCCTGCTGCTTGTACGAGTCGTCGTGCTCCTCGTCGACGACGACAAGCCCGAGTTGCGGCAACGGAGCGAATACGCCCAATCGCGTCGCGAGCACGACCTTTGCGGTGGCGTTGCTCGCGGCGTCCCAGTTCGCACGCCGCACGCCGGACGCGAGACGACTGTGCAGCGTCACCGCGTGCACGCCGGGCAGCGCGTCACGCACACGCCGTTCGAACTGCGGCGTCAGATTGATCTCGGGCACGAGGATCAGCACCTGTCCGCCGCGCGCGACCACGTGCATGGCGGCGGCCAGATAGACATCGGTCTTCCCGCTGCCGGTGATGCCGTGCAGCAACATCGGCGAGAACGTGCCATGGGCGGCAACGATGGCTTGCACCGCGTCCGCCTGCGCCGGGTTCAACGCATGACGTGGAACCGCTTCGCCGGCACCCGCCGACGGCGGCGCCGGCTCGGTCTTGCGCTTCCGCGCTTGCACGAAGGGCGGCGTCACGAGCCCGTACGCCATGCCTTGCGCCGCCTGGTAATACTCGCTCGTGAACGATGCGAGCTCCATGATCTCCGGAGGCAGCCGCGCAGCGTCCGACACGGCCTCGATCGGCTGCAGCCGATCGAGGAATTCGGAGGCGACATCGATGCTGGTGACCACACCGGCGTGGCGCCGGCCCGCGAGGCGCACGCGAACGATATCGCCCCTCGCCACTGCAAGACCGTCCGGAATCCAGTAATCGAACAACTGCGACGCCGCGACGGGCAATGCGACTCGCGCGATCGCCATGATCAATACCGTGAACGTTTTACCAAGCGAATGCCTGGTGGGTGTCGTTCGTTACCGCGCACTTAAGGCGAAACATGAGGAGTGTATGACAACCACTTAATTCGACAAAATTCCGGTAAAGATTTCTCGTCTTGGCTGTGGATAATTTTGTGCGTAACTGAGCGATGCGATGATGCGCGCGGCGTCCACGAACGTGGCGTGATTGTTGCACTGTCGCCACTCGCGAAAAAAAAGGCCGGACGTTCAGGACGTTACGCCCAGCGGTTCGCGCAATTTTCGTCACATGCCAAGGCGTAGGACAAAAGGCCGATCGATGTGCATAACTGGCAACGGACGCCGCGTTTCCGGATTTGTCAACCCCTTCAAAAATCGTGGAGCCGCGGCGTTCCGGCCGCGCCGCTTGGGCAGCCTCGCCGGCGTCCGCCCGGTTTGTCGACGCCGCGTGGACGCTGTCGACCAGCACCCCGACATGCTCGGGCGGCGTCGACGGAACGATCCCGTGGCCAAGATTGAACACGTAGCCGGGTGCGGGTCCGGCTTCCGCGACGAGATGCGAGGCGAGCCGTTGTAGGGTTGCCGGGTCGGTGAGCAACGCGAGCGGATCGAGATTGCCCTGGAGGGCGACGCGATCGCCATGGCGCGCGCGTGCGGATCGAAGATCGACCGTCCAGTCGAGGCCGACGCACGACGCGCCCGAATCGACGATCGCATCGAGCGCATTGCCGCCGTTCTTGGTGAATACGATGGTCGGCACATTGGCGGGAAGCGCTGCCAGGATGGCGCGCATCGGAGCGAGCGAAAAGCGCCGGTACTCGGCGGCAGGGAGAAGCCCGCCCCACGTGTCGAACAGCATGACCGCGTCCACGCCGGCCGTGATCTGCTCTCGCAGATACGCGGTCACCGCGTCGCCATTGATCGCGCAGAGGCGCGCCAGCAGATCCGGCCGCGCGTAGGCCATCCTGCGGACGTTCGCGAAATCGGCGCTGCCGCGGCCTTCGATCATGTAGCAGGCGAGCGTGAAGGGACTGCCGGCGAATCCGATCAACGGCACGCGGCCGGCCAGCGCTCGCTTGATTTGCGCCACCGCATCGAACACGTACCGCAGTCGCGCGAGATCCGGAACGGCCAGCGCTGCGATCGCGCGTTCGTCGGCCGCCTGGCGCGCGAATCGCGGCCCTTCGCCCTCCACGAACGTGAGGCCCAGGCCCATTGCGTCGGGAACCGTCAGGATGTCGGAGAAGAGGATCGCGGCATCGAGCGCGAAACGCGCGAGCGGCTGGAGCGTCGCTTCCGTCGCAAGCGAGGGCGTCGTGGCGAGCGCCATGAAGCTGCCCGCATGCGCGCGCAACGCCGCATATTCGGGAAGATAGCGGCCCGCCTGGCGCATCAGCCACACGGGCACGTGAGGCGTCGGCTCCCGGCGCAGCGCGCGCAGCAGCGTGTCGTTCCGGATTGCGCTCACGCGAGGCAACGCCGGTGATCCGCTCGAGGATGGCCAACGGCGAACGCGCAAGCTCGTACAGCGCCGACAGGGGCAGATGCGTCGTCTGCTCGAGCATGAATTGACCCGACGTCGCCGCGTGCATCACCTGATCCGAATAGCAGATCCATGTCGTGCCGGGTGCAAAGCGGACTTCGCGCTGCGCGCAACTGCCCTGGTATGCAACGTCGGCCTTCGCGCGATCGTGGAGCCCGAGCATCAGGTGGTCGTATTCGCTCCGCCGTCCCTTGGTGACGTGCAGCACCGCCAGCGTCTGCGCTTCGCCGGGATACATCGGGCGCACGCGCGGCAACAGCCGGCGCGCCATCGACTCGAAAGTCTCGCCGACGCGCCACACGCGGTCGTCGCCGCGGGGATTGACGTTGCAGAACACGCGCAGGATCCGCTCGCCGCGATTGGGCCGCGACGGGAAGGCATCGACGTGCAGGCGCGTGTCGTCCTTGCGCCACGAAACCGCGCGGCCCGCGGCCGGGTGCGGCCGGTAGCTCGTGCGCGCCCGCTGCAAATGCGGCGCGTAGCGCGGAAAGAGCGCAGCCACCAGCGCGCTGGCGTCCGTCGCGAAGCGCCCGACCATGTGCGCAAGCGCCGCGAGATCCGATGCATCGCCCTTCGCGCCCTTGATCGCACCGGCTTCGACGCTGATGTTCTTCGCCTTGCCATCCGACCAGCGAACGTCGAGGAACCGCATCTCGTCCCGCGTCATGTCGAACGCGAGTCGGGGCAGCGCCAGCACGCCGCCCGCCTCCAACTCGCGCGCGTAGCGTTCGGTCTCGGCGGGCGTTACGACTGGCCGCCAGCTCGCGATGTCGAGCGTGACGACAGGGGTCAGATACGAATTTCCGGTGCTGGTGATCGACATTGGTGAATCCGTAACCGGAAATTCGTGTCTGATCCCGGCGCGGCAATTCGTGTTTCATCTCTGCGGGAAGCTCGTGCGGAAACCCCGGGCGGAAATTCGTGATTCATCTCTGCCGGAAGTTCGTGCGGCAACCCCGGGATCAGACACGAATTTCCGGTTGGCGATTGCGCCGAAATCCATCACGCGCGCCGGAAATTCGTATCTGACCCCTGCCCTTACCGCGGGAGCGACGAGGAGCCCATCAGAAACGCGTCGATCGCGTGCGCGCACTGGCGTCCTTCGCGGATCGCCCACACGACGAGCGATTGGCCGCGCCGCATGTCTCCGGCCGCGAAGACCTTCGGCACGCTCGTGCGGTAGTCGTCGGTGTCTGCCTTGACGTTCGTGCGGGCGTCGCGGTCGACACGGAACTGTTCGACGAGCCCCGTCTCGCCCGGCCCCGTGAAGCCCATCGCGAGCAGCACGAGATCGGCCTTCATCTCGAATTCGCTGCCGGGAACCTCGACCATCCGCGTCGCACCGCTGCCGTCGCGCTGCCACTCGACGCGCGCGGCGACCAGCCGTTCGACCCGTCCACTGCCTTCGAAGCGCTTGGTGGCGACCGACCAGTCGCGCGCGCAGCCTTCCTCGTGCGAGGACGACGTGCGCAGCTTGATCGGCCAGTAAGGCCACACCAGCGGCTTGTTCTCGACGTCCGGCGGCTGGGGCAGCAGCTCGAACTGGACGATCGACGCGGCGCCTTGCCGGTTCGACGTGCCGACACAGTCGGACCCGGTGTCGCCGCCGCCGATGATGATGACATGCTTGCCGGTTGCGACAATCTGGTCCGTGACGCGGTCGCCGGCGACAAGGCGATTTTGCTGCGGCAGGAACTCCATCGCGAAATGAATGCCGGCAAGCTCGCGACCGGGTACCGGAAGATCGCGCGGCTTTTCAGCGCCCGCGGTCAGCGCGACCGCATCGAACTCGGCCAGCACCTGCTCCGCGGCGAGGTTGCCTCCGACGTGCGAGCCCGGACGAAACTCGACGCCTTCGATCGACATCTGCGCCATCCGCCGGTCGATCCAGTGCTTTTCCATCTTGAAATCCGGAATGCCGTAGCGCAGCAGTCCGCCGATGCGATTCTCCTTTTCGAACAGCACGACGTGATGGCCGGCGCGGGCGAGTTGCTGCGCGCACGCAAGGCCCGCCGGTCCCGAGCCGACGACCGCGACGCGCTTGCCCGTCTTGCGAGCCGGCGGAAGGGGAACGACCCAGCCTTCCTCGTATCCCTTGTCGATGATGAAGTGCTCGATCGACTTGATCCCCACCGGATCGCTGTTGATGTTGAGCGTGCACGCCGCTTCGCACGGCGCGGGGCAGATCCGTCCGGTGAACTCCGGGAAGTTGTTGGTGGAATGCAGGACGTCGAGCGCCTCTTTCCACTGGTGCCGGTAAACGAGGTCGTTCCAGTCCGGAATGATGTTGTTGACCGGGCAGCCGCTCTGGCAGAACGGGATGCCGCAATCCATGCAGCGGGCGCCCTGCTTCGACGCTGCCTGGTCGTCGAGCGAGTGGATGAACTCGCGGTAATGATGCACGCGCGCATTGATCGGATCGGCCACCTCGGCGATCCGCTGCAACTCCATGAAGCCGGTGATTTTCCCCATCGTTCGCGCCTCGTTGCCTACGCAGCCGCTTTTTCCGCCGGCAGCCCGGCCGGCTTCGAGTGCTGCGCCTTCACGTGCATCTCCGAGAGCGCACGCACGTATTCGTTCGGAAACACCTTCACGAACTTCGCGCGCGTCGCATCCCAGTGATCGAGCATCGCGAGCGCGAGCGTCGAGCCGGTGAAGCGCAGATGGCGCTCGATCAGTTCCCGCAGGATCACTTCGTCGGCTCGCCCCGTGTGCAGCAGCCGTCCCTTGCCTGCGGCCGCGAGCTCCCGCTCCGCCTTGTGCTGCTCGCTCTCGGACAGGACGGGGCCCGAGCGCGACCATCGCCGGGTTGCAGCGCGACGCGAACGTACCGTCCGCATCGTAGACATACGCGACACCACCGCTCATCCCGGCGGCGAAATTGCGCCCGGTGCGGCCGAGCACGACGACGGTGCCGCCGGTCATGTATTCGCACCCATGATCGCCGGTCCCTTCGACGACCGCAGCCGCGCCCGAGTTGCGAACGCAGAAGCGCTCGCCCGCGACGCCGCGGAAATACGCTTCGCCGTCGATCGCGCCGTACATCACCGTGTTGCCGATGACGATGTTCTCCTCCGGCTTCGCCGGGCACGCCGGATCCGGATAGACGACGATGCGGCCACCGGAGAGCCCCTTGCCGACGTAGTCGTTCGTCGCGCCCTGCAATTCGAACGTGATGCCGCGCGCGAGAAACGCGCCGAAGCTCTGGCCGGCGATGCCCTCGAACGCGACGTGCAGCGTGTCCGGCGGCAATCCGTCGTGCCCGTGCAGGCGAGCGACAGTGCCGGAGAGCATCGCACCGACCGACCGATGCGCGTTGCGGATCCTGTACGTGAGGCGCACCGGCTGGTTTTTTTCGAGCGCCGGCGCCGCGGCTTCGATCAGCTGATGATCGAGCGCGCGCGCCAGGCCGTGGTCCTGCGATTCGCAGCGGAAGCGCGCGACCTCGGGCGGCATGTCCGGCTGGTGAAAGACGCGCGAGAAATCGAGGCCCTTCGCCTTCCAGTGCTCGATGCCCTTCTTCATGTCGAGCAGATCGGCGCGGCCGATCATCTCGTTCAGCGTGCGGAACCCGAGCTCGGCCATGATCTCGCGCAGCTCTTCGGCGACGAAGAAGAAGTAATTGACGACATGTTCCGGCTGCCCGGTGAAGCGCTTCGCGAAGCTCCGGGTCCTGCGTGGCGACGCCGACGGGGCAGGTGTTGAGATGGCACTTGCGCATCATGATGCAGCCTTCGACGACGAGCGGCGCCGTCGCGAAGCCGAATTCGTCTGCACCGAGCAGCGCGCCGATCGCGACGTCGCGGCCCGTCTTCATCTGCCCGTCCACCTGCACGGCGATGCGACCGCGCAGGCGATTCAGCACCAGCGTCTGCTGCGTTTCCGCGAGCCCCAGCTCCCACGGCGTGCCCGCGTGCTTGATCGACGACTCCGGCGATGCGCCGGTGCCGCCGTCGTGACCGGCGATCGTCACGTGGTCGGCCTTGGCCTTCGCAACCCCTGCGGCGACCGTGCCCACACCCACTTCGGAGACGAGCTTGACCGAGATCGACGCCTTCGGATTCGCATTCTTCAGGTCGTGGATCAGCTGCGCGAGGTCCTCGATCGAATAGATGTCGTGATGCGGCGGCGGCGAGATCAGGCCGACACCGGGCACCGAGTAGCGCAACTGCGCGATGTACTCGGAGACCTTGTGCCCCGGCAACTGTCCGCCCTCGCCGGGCTTCGCACCCTGCGCCATCTTGATCTGCAGCTGGTCCGCCGACGCGAGGTATTCGGCGGTGACGCCGAAAGCGCGCGGAGGCGACCTGCTTGATCTTCGAGCGCAGGCTGTCGCCGGCCTTCAGCGCGAATGTCCCGTTCGACGGCGCCCTTGCCGATGATCGACGACAGCGTGTCGCCGTCCTTGACCGTGCTCTTGCCCGCGCGCATCTCGGCGCGATAGCGCATCGCGTCCTCGCCGCCTTCGCCGGTGTTCGACTTGCCGCCGATGCGGTTCATCGCGATCGCGAGCGTCGTATGCGCCTCGGTGGAGATCGAGCCGAGGCTCATCGCGCCGGTGGCGAAACGCTTGACGATTTCCTTCGCGGGCTCGACTTCGTCGATCGGCACCGGCGTGCGTTCGCCGGACTTGAACTCGAACAGGCCGCGCAGCGTCTTCAGCTTCCGACCCTGCTCGTTGACGAGCGCCGCGTATTCCCTGTACGTCGACGAACGAATTCGCGCGCGACGCGTGCTGCAGCTTCGCGATCGTGTCGGGCGTCCACATGTGCTCTTCGCCGCGAACGCGGTACATGTAGTCGCCGCCGGCATCGAGCGCGTGTGCAAGCAGCGGATCGTCGCCGAACGCGAGCCGATGCAGGCGCTGCGCTTCCGCGGCGACCTCGAACAGGCCGATGCCCTCGATCGTGCTCGCCGTGCCGGTGAAATACTTGTCGACGAACGCCTTCTGCAAGCCCGACCGCCTCGAAGATCTGCGCGCCGCAATACGATTGGTAGGTCGAGATGCCCATCTTCGACATCACCTTGTTGAGACCCTTGCAGATCGCCTTGATGTAGCGCTTCTGCGATTCCTTCGGATCGATCTCCGGCAGCGAGCGCGACAGGTCGGCCAGCGTCTCGAGCGCGAGATACGGATGGATCGCCTCGGCGCCGTAGCCGGCGAGCAGCGCGAACTGATGCACTTCGCGCGCCGAACCGGTCTCGACGACGAGCCCGGTCGACGTGCGCAGCCCGTGCTTGACCAGATGCTCGTGCACCGCCGCGGTCGCGAGCAGCGCGGGAATCGGCAGCATGTCGGCCGACGACGCTGCGATCGGACAGGATGATGATGTTGTAGCCCTGGTGGATCGCGTCCTCGGCGTGCGCGGCGAGGCTCGCGAGCGCCGCTTCCATGCCGTTCGCCGCCCCACGCGGCCGGATAGCAGATGTCGAGCTCGATCGAGCGGAACGCGCCGCCGGAGAAGAGCTCGACGTGGCGGAGCTTCTCCATGTTCTCCGGCGTGAGGATCGGCTGCTGCACTTCGAGGCGCATCGGCGGCTCGCCGGTCGCTTCGGCGCCGCTGCCCGCTCTCGCCGTTGGCCGTCGCGGCATTGTCGTCCCGCGGATCGAGCGCGAGCAGGTTCGGCCGCGGCCCGATGAACGACACGAGCGACATCACGAGCTCTTCGCGGATCGGATCGATCGGCGGGTTCGTGACCTGCGCGAACAGCTGCTTGAAGTAGTTGTAGAAGCACCTTCGGCCGGTCGGACAGCACCGGCAGCGCGGCGTCGTTGCCCATCGAGCCGACCGGCTCCTCGCCGTTCTGCGCCATCGGCGTCGAGGATGATCTTCAGATCTTCCTGCGTGTAGCCGAACGCCTGCTGGCGATCGAGCAGCGGCACCTCGGACGGCGTCGGCGGCGCGGGCTCGGGCATCTCCTCGAGCCGCAGCCGGCAGCGCGCGATCCACTCGCGATACGGCTTCTGCGGTGGCGAGCGTGCGCTTCAGCTCGTCGTCGTCGACGATGCGGCCCGGCATCGAGGTCGACGAGCAGCATCTTGCCCGGCTGCAGCCGCCACTTCTTGACGATCTTCGCTTCCGGAATGTCGAGCACGCCGACTTCCGACGCCATCACGATGTAGTCGTCGTCGGTGACGATGAAGCGCGCCGGACGCAAGCCGTTGCGATCGAGCGTCGCGCCGATCTGGCGGCCGTTGGTGAACGCCATCGCCGCCGGTCCGTCCCACGGCTCCATCAGCGCCGCGTGGTATTCGTAGAACGCGCGCCGGTCCTCGTCCATCAGCGGATTGCCCGCCCACGCTTCGGGGATCATCAGCATCATCGCGTGCGGCAGCGAATAGCCGCCCATCACGCAGCAGCTCGAGCGCGTTGTCGAACGACGCCGAATCCGACTGGCCGTCGTAGATCAGCGGCCAGAGCTTCGGAAGATCGTCGCCGAGCACCTTCGATGCGATCGCGCCTTCGCGCGCGCGAATCCAGTTGAAGTTGCCGCGCAGCGTGTTGATCTCGCCGTTGTGGCAGATGAAGCGGAACGGATGCGCGAGGTCCCACGTCGGGAACGTGTTCGTCGAGAAGCGCTGGTGGACCATCGCGAGCGCCGACACCATCGTCGCGTCGTGCAGGTCGACGTAGTACTCGCCGACCTGGTGCGCGAGCAGCATGCCCTTGTAGACGATCGTGCGCGTCGACAACGACGGCACGTAGAACTCCTTGCCGTGGCGCAGCTTGAGCGCCTGGATCGCGTGGCCGGCGCGCTTGCGGATCACGTAGAGCTTGCGCTCGAGCGCGTCCTGGTCCATGTCGCGCGAGCCGCGCGCGACGAACACCTGCCGGATCACCGGCTCGACTTCCTTCGTGCGCTTCGAAAGCCCGGCGTTGTTCGTCGGCACGTCGCGCCAGCCGAGCAGCACCTGGCCTTCCGCGTGCGATCGCGCGCTCGATCTCCTGCTCGCACGCCATCCGCGACGCGGGCTCCTGCGGCAGGAACACCATGCCGACGCCGTACTGGCCGATCGCGGGCAGCGTGATGCCGAGCTTGCCGCACGCGCGGCGGAAGAAAGCGTCCGGCAGCTGGACGAGGATGCCCGCGCCGTCGCCCTGCAGCGGATCGGCGCCGGTGGCGCCGCGGTGCGTCAGGTTCTTCGAGGATCTGCGAGGCCCTGCGCGATGATCGCGTGCGTCTTGCGGCCCTTGATGTGCGCGATGAAGCCGAGGCCGCAGGCGTCGTGCTCGTGCGCCGGGTCGTACAGGCCCTGCGCAGCGGGCGGATAGGAAGGCGTGGCGCGGGAGGGCTCGTTCATTGCTTGCACCTCGGTTGTGGCGGGCGGTTCACCGGCGGAGACCGCGCGAGCGTCATGATGTTCGCCGAAATCAAGGCGAAACCTGTCCATTTTACGCGGGATGCTGCATTGCGGCAAGAATCGGCGCTCGATTGCCTGTCGCGATCGCAATGCAACAAAACGCCGGCTCGGGAGCCCCTTTCCGCGGGAAATGCTTGCGTCATGGATAGTGTTGGGCTTTAATCTGAACAAACTTTGCTAGATCGTTGTTGCTACGCTCAATTCATCCGCCCGTCAAACCGCATCTTTAGGACAACATCATCAGGACCTTCATCATGCTCGGATACCGTCTGTCTGCGTGGCTGCGCCCGCTCCTGACCCTGGCCGCCCTGGCCGGCGTGCTGTCGCTCGCCGCGTGCGGCGGCGGCGGCGGAGCGCCGAATAACCCGTTCGAGGGCGGCACCGGTCCGCTGCACCATCACAGCCGGCGGTCGCGACGGCGTACTCGGGCGATCCCTTCGTGTTCGCCGTCACCGGCGGAATCGAGCCCTATACGGTCGTCTCGAGCGACCAGGCCGCGCTGCCGGTCGTCGGCACGCTGGACGGACAACACGCTGGTCGTCGTCCCCGGCAACGTCGGCGCCGACACGGCGGTCACGCTGACGGTTCGTGACGCGACGGGACAGACGGCGTCCGCTGCGGTGACGGTCGGCCGGCGCTGCTGCTGCCGGCGTCGATCACGATCACCGGCAACCCGAATTGCGGCGCGTCGGGCGCCGACCTGTGCTCGGGCCAGGACGGAACGGCATCGGTGCAGGTGACCGGGCCCCGCCGGCGCGCCGCTGGCCGGCCGCGACGTGCGTTTCGACGTCGTCCAGGGCAATTTCTCGATTTCGAGCACGGCACCGGGGCAGCCGCTGGTGCAATCGCTGATCGTTACGACCGATCAGAACGGCAACGCGACCGTCAGGCTCGTCGTGCCGGTGAATGCGGCGACGCAGATCGCGACGATCCGCGCAACCGATGTCGCGGGCGGCAGCAGCGTCGTCGGACAGTTCACGATCGCGCAATTCATCAATGGCAATTCGGTGCTGTCGGTCATCCCGACGGGCGTCACGACGTTCACCGGGCCGGACACCGAGCATTGCAGCAGCGGCGCGAGCGCGACGTTCTACATCTTCGGCGGCACGCCGCCGTACACGGTCGCGACCAACTTCCCGAGCGCGATCAGCATTACCGGTGCGCCGGTACAGCGCAGCGGCGGCGGGTTCACGATCACGACCAACGGCACTTGCTTCACAGGCCTGACGTTCGCGATCACCGATGCCGCGGGCCGGACGCTGCTGACGCCGCCGACGGCAAGCAACGTCTTCGGCACGGCCGAGCCGCCGCCGGCGCCACTGGTCATCACGCCGACCAGTATCGCGAACGTCGCGACGGTCGCCTGCGACGTCGGCAACAACTTCGACAGTTCTCGGTGACCGGCGGCACCGGTACGTACGGTGGCGATCCTCCGAACCCTGCGGCGTCCGGACAATCGCTACGGCCTCGGACGGAAGGCGTCGTTCATGTCAGCATCCCCGCGGTGGCCGCGCAACGGCGACGATCACATCTCAGGTTACGTTCGGGCAGCTCGATCAAGAACGCGACGATCACCTGCCAGTAGCACGCCGAAGCGGCAAACGCAAAACGGCGCCCGCGGGCGCCGTTTCTTTTGCACGCGGTACCGAGTCGTCACGCGGCGACGATCGGCGCGCACGCTCGCTTCATCCGGCACGTCTGCGCGCATCGACGCGCGCGGCCGAGCCGCTCGAGAAGCACGAACCGCATCGCGCCCGCTTCGACCTTCTTGTCGCGGCCCATCAGTTCGAGCCAGCGCTCGGCGGCGATCTTCGGCGGCGCGGTCGGCAAGCCCGGCGGCGGCGATGAGTATCGCACGATGCGGCGCGTCTGCGCGGCATCGAATCCGCACACGCGCTCGGACAGCTTCGCCGCGCACACCATCCCGGCCGCCACCGCCTCGCCGTGCAGCCACGCGCCGTAGCCTTGCGCCGCCTCGATCGCATGGCCGAACGTGTGGCCGAAATTGAGCAGCGCGCGCTCGCCTGCTTCGCGCTCGTCGGCGGCGACGATCTCGGCCTTGATCGCGCAGCTGCGATGAATCGCGTGCGTCGAGCGCGTCCGCATCCCTGCGCGAGCAGCGCGGCCATGTTCGTTTCGAGCCACGCGAAGAACGCGGCGTCGCGGATCGCGCCGTACTTGATCACTTCGGCAAGGCCCGCGCGCAACTCGCGGTCGGGCAGCGTCGCCAGGCAGTCGGTGTCGATCAGCACCGCTCGCGGCTGCCAGAACGCGCCGATCATGTTCTTGCCGAGCGGATGGTTGATGCCGGTCTTGCCGCCGACCGACGAGTCGACCTGCGCGAGCAGCGTCGTCGGCACCTGCACGAACGGCATGCCGCGCTGGTAGATCGCGGCGGCGAAGCCCGCGATGTCGCCCACGACGCCGCCGCCGAGCGCGACCAGCGTCGTCGCTGCGCTCGGCGCGAAGCTCGAGCAGCCGCGTCAGCAGATCGTCCAGCGTCGTCCAGTTCTTGTGCGCTTCGCCGTCGGGCAGCAGCACGACGTCGCACTCGCATCCCGCGCGCGAGCAGCGACGCCTTCAGCGGCGCGAGATGATGCGCGGCGACGACGGCGTTGGTGACGATGACCGCGCGCGAGCCGACGGTCGCCGCTCGAGCAATTCGCCGGCGCGCGGCGAGACGCCCGCGCCGACGTGGATCGGGTAAGCGCGCTCGCCGAGCGCGACGTCGAGCGTCGTCATGTCACGTTCATCGTGCGGCGCGCTCGTCATCTGCGCTCGGCGCACGGTTCGGCAGCGAGCGCGACGAAGCGCATGACCGCGTCGCGGTCGGACTCGATGACGTGGCTCGGCGACCTCGCGATAGAGCGGGTCGCGCAGCTGCGTACAGCTCGACGAGCCGATTGCGCGGATCGGCGGCCTGCAGCATCGGCCGGTGGCGGCTGTTGCGCATGCGCTGCCACAGCGTCTCCGGCTCCGCGTGCAGGTAGAGCACGGTGCCGTTCTCCTTGCAGTCGCACGCGGTTGCGTCGACGCAGCACCGCGCCGCCGCCCGTCGCGAGCACGATGCCCGACAGCTGCGTCAGCTCGGCGATGCATCGCTTCCTCGCGATCGCGAAAGCCGGTCTCGCCTTCGATCTCGAAGATCGTCGGGATGCGTGACGCCGAGCCGTGCCTCGAGCTCGTGGTCGGCGTCGACGAAGCGCTTGTCGAGGCTTCGCGCGAGCTGGCGGCCGAGCGTGGACTTGCCCGCGCCCATCAGCCCGACCAGAAAGAGATTGCCCCGGTGCAGCGACACCGGGGCATTGTAGGGAGGGGTCGGAGCTGATACGGCTCTCGTATACGGCTCCGATCCGCTCTCAGCGGCCGAAACCGCCTTCGTGACGTTGGATCGGCGGTGGTATTACAGCTCGGACCCGTTATCTCACCGCACCGAGGTCACCGTGTCCTTGACGACGCGCGGCGTGAGGAAGATCAGGAGCTCGGTCTTCTCGCTCGAGCGGCTGTTCGTTCTTGAACAGGTAGCCGAGGACGGGAACGTCGCCGAGGAACGGCACCTTGGTCGACGTCGTTGCGGATCATTTCCTCGTAGATGCCGCCGATCACCGCGGTGTCGCCGTTGTTGACGGCGATCTGCGTCAGTCACGTTCTTCGTGTCGATCGACGGCACCTGGAATCCGCCGCCCTGCACGTTGACGAGCTGGCCGACCGAGTCCTTGCGGATCTCGACCTGCATGATGATGCGGCCGTCGGGCGTGATCTGCGGCGTGACGTCGAGCGCGCAGCACCGCCTTCTTGAACGGCACGGTCGCCGGCGAGTTGGCGCTGCCCGGCGTGACGTACGGGATTTCCGTGCCCTGCTCGATGTGCGCCTTCTGGTTGTCGCCGGTGATGACGCGCGGGCTCGACACGACCTTGCCGCGGTTGTCGGCTTCGAGCGCCGACAGCTCGAGGTTGATCAGGTTGCCGCTGCCGAGGTTGATCAGCGTCAGCGCGAGCTGCCCGGCCGCGTTGGCCACCGGCAGGTTGACGTTCAGCTGCGGCGAATCCGAGTAGCCGGCCGAGGCGATGCCCGACGCGAGCTCGAACGGCGTCTGCGTGCGCGTTTCGCGGGTCACCGTGCCGCCCGTGCCGCCCGAGAGCGACACGACCGGCTGCGTCGACAGCGACTGCCGCCGCTGCCGTACGCGTAGCGGCGGCCGAAGAGCGTCGACGCCGGTCTGCTGGCCGAAGCGGATGCCGAGCTGGCGGCTGAACTTGTCGTCGGCGATCACGATCCGCGCCTCGATCAGCACCTGGCGCACCGACGTGTCGATCTGCCGGATCATCGCGCCGCACTTCCTCGAGCCTGCTGCCGATGTCGGTGCACGAACAGGATGTTGGTCCGCGGGTCGACGAACGCCGACGCCGCGCTTGCGACAGGAAGCGTGCACCGTGGCGCGCCCTGCCCAGCGCGCCGGCGCCGGCGCTGCCGATCGTTGATGATGTTCATGATGTCCGCAGCCTTCGCGTAGTTCAGCTGGAACATCTCGGTCTGCAGCGGCTCGAGGTCGCTGATCTGCGCCTGCGATTCGAGCTGCTGCTTCTCCTTGAGCGCCAGCTCCTCGCGCGGCGCGATCAGAACGACATTGCCGTTCTTGCGCATGTCGAGGCCCTTGGTCTGCAGGATGATGTCGAGCGCCTGGTCCCACGGCACGTCCTTCAGGCGCAGCGTCAGGCTGCCCTGCACGGTGTCGCTGGTGACGATGTTGAGGCCGGTGAAGTCGGCGATCACCTGCAGCACCGCGCGCACTTCGATGTTCTGGAAGTTGAGCGACAGCTTCTCGCCCTTGTAGCCGCCGCGCGTGCCCTGCGACGAGCTTGTTCGGATCTTCCTGGACCGGCTTCACCTCGATGATGAAGCGGTTGTCCGCCTGGTACGCCGAGTGTTCCCAGAGCCCCTTCGGCTCGATCACCATCCGCGCGTTGCCGTCCTGCGCGAACGTGTCGATCGGTCACGACCGGCGTGTTGAAGTCGGCGACGTCGATCCGCCGCTCGAGGTTGCGCGGCACCGTCGTCCTGCTGGAAGTCGACGATCAGCTGCCGGCCCTGCTGGCGGATGTCGATGCCGGCGTTGTTGTCGGAAAGGTCGACGACGATGCGGCCTTCGCCGTTGCGTCCGCGACGGAAGTCGACGTCGCGCAGCGCGTGCTGCTGGTCGGCGCCGCGCGCCTCGGCGAAGCGCTGCGACCGGCGCTGGCGCGGCCTGCGCGTCGGCCGTGCTGCTGTCGGCGAGCGTGACCAGCACGTCGTTGCCTTCGACCTTCGTGTCGAACGTCTGCGGCTTGTTCAGGTTGAACACGACGCGCGTGCGGTTGCCGGCCTGGACGACGTTGCAGGCTGCGCAGCGCCGGATCGTCGACGGCGCGCTGGTTGCTCGCCGAGCCCGTTCGCCGTGTCGAGGAAATCGAGCGCGATCCGCGGCGGGCTGGCGATCGCGAACCCGGCCGGCGGATTGGCCGGCGGCGCCTTCAGCGCGAAGCGCACGATCGTGTAGCCCGGAAGCTCCGCGCGTCACCGTCACCTGCTCGATGCTGTTGGATGCTTGCGCGAGCGCGGCGCCTGCGGCCGCCAGCGCAGCGAATCCGGCAAGGCGAGCGATCCACGCTCTGCAAGCGGCAAGGCCTCCCCAGCCCGACCGGTGACCGACGCAATTCGCGCTCATTTTCTGCGCTCCTGTGTCTTCTGATCCGCCTGCAGCAGGTTCAGCGTGCTGGACCGCTCGGTCCAGTCGCCGGCGCCGTCCTGCATCAGTTCCTTGAGCTTGATCTCGGTGTCGGTGATGCCGACGATGACGCCGAAGTTCTGTCCCAGGTAGTTGCCCGGGCGCACCTGGTAGATGTCCTTCTCGGGCGTCGTGACGAGCGCGTACACGCGTCTTGCCCTTCTCGAGCGTGCCGACCATCGACAGCGACTCGAGCGGATACGCCTCGAGCGGCTCGCGGCGCCGCGTTGAGATCCGGCGCGAGCTTGCTCGTGCTCGCCCTTCATCGGCTCGATCTTGCGCGGCTTGAACGGATCGGGCAGGTCGAAGGCGTTGTACGCGAACGGCTCGTAGGGCTTGATCTGCGGCAGCGGGTCGAGGCGCCCGCGCACGCCCTTGCCCTGCTCCTTCATCCAGTCCTGGAGATCCTGGTGGCTCTCGCCGCCGCATCCGGCGAGCGAACGCGAGCACCGACACGGCGAGAAATGCTGCGCGCTTCATTTCTTGCCCTTGTCCTTGGCCGCCTTGGCCGGCCGCGCGCTGCTTGGCGATCTCTTCCTCGTCGAGGTAGCGGAACGTCTTGGCGACGGCGTCCATGCTGAGCGTGCCCTTGTCGTTCGTGATCGCGACGTCGTTCAGCGTGACGATGCGCGGCAGCTGCGCGACGTCGCTCGCGAACGCGCCCATGTCGTGATAGTTGCCGGTGATCTTGATGTTGATCGGCAGCTCGGCGTAGAAGTCGGCCATCTGTTCCTGCGCCGCCGGCCGGAACAGCTCGAACTGCAGCCCGCGGCCGAGACCCGCCTGGTTGATGTCGGTCAGCAGCGCGTCGATCTCCGAGCGGTTCGGCAGCTGCTTCACCAGCGCGCCGAACGACTGCTCGACTTCCTGCGAGCTGCTGCGACGTAGAGGTCGTAGTTGATCGCCTTGGCCTTCTTCTGCGTGTACTGCTCCTTGAGCTTGCACTTCTTCCTGCTGCGGCCGTGCCGCAGCGCTTCCCACTGGTCCTTCCAGTCGAAGAATGCGCCCAGCGCGACGATGAACAGCAGGATCAGCGCGAGAACGATGATCTTCGGCAGCAGCGGCCAGTTGCCGACCTCGCGGAAGTTGAGGCGGCGGAAATCGTCGAGCGTCATGCCTTGCCTCCCTTCGCGGCCGCCTTCGCCGGGCGTCGCCGGCGCACGCGGCGTCGACCGGGGGCGCGGCGCGCCGGATCTCGAAGATTGAGCGTGAACTCGTTGAGGCGCTGCGGGTCGGTCGCGCGCGCCTGGGCGGGCACCGGCGACGAGCTTGATCTCGACGAGCTCCGGCTGCTCGAGCCAGGGCGAGCCCTCGATGTTGCGCATCAGCGTCGACACGCGCGCGTTCGACTGCGCGTAGCCGACGAGCGTGCACTTTCTTGTCCGACCTGCTTCACCGACCGCAGGTAGATGCCGTCGGGCAGCTGCCGCACGAGCTGGTCGAGCAGGTGCACGGCCTCGTTGCGGTTGGCCTGCAGCGTCTCGACCACCTGCTTGCGCGCGAGCACCTGCTGGATCTGGTCGCGCAGCTTGTCGATCTCCTTGATCTGCTCGTCGAGCTTGGCGATCTCGGTCTTGAGCAGCGTGTTGCGCGACATGCTGGTTGTCGATCTGCGCGCGAGGACGCGTGCACGAGCGCGACGATCGCGACGCCCAGGATCGCGAGCGCGATCGCGAGCGAGACGAACTGCCGCTGGCGGGCCTGCCGCTTCTGCTCGCGGTGGGGCAGCAGGTTGATGCGCATGGCTCGTCCCCTTTACTCGAAACTGCGCATCGCCAGACCGGTGGCGATCATCAGCATCGGCGCTTCCTGCGCGAGCTGGCGCGGCTTGATGCGGTCGGACGTCTGCATCGTCGCGAACGGATTGGCGACGACCGTCGCCACGCCCGCCCGCTTGGCGACGAGCTCGTCGAGCCCGGGCAGCAGCGCGCAGCCGCCCGCGAGCACGATCTGGTCGACCTGGTTGTACGACGTCGACGTGAAGAAGAACTGCAGCGCGCGCGTCACCTCGAGCGCCAGCGATTCCATGAACGGCTGGAGCACGTCGTTGTCGTAGTTCTCCGGCAGCCCCTGGTTCTCTGCGGGCCGACTCCGCTTCCTCGGGCGACAGGTTGAACGCGCGCTGGATGTCCTGCGTCAGCTGGTTGCCGCCGAACGCCTGGTCGCGGGAGAACAGGAATCTGGTTGTTGCGCAGGACATAGAAGTGACTGACGTGCGCGCCGATGTCGACCAGCGCGATGTTCTGGTCGCGGCCGTTGGCCGGCAGCGACGGGGCGATCAGCCGGAACGCCTCCTGCGTCGCGTAGGACTCGACGTCCATCACGCGCGGCTTCAGGCCGGCCGCCTCGGCGACGGCGACGCGGTCCTCGACCTTTTCCTTGCGCGAGGCGGCGATCAGCACCTCGACTTCGTCGGGGTTGTTCGGCGCCGGGCCGATCGTCTGGAAATCGAGATTGACCTCGTCGAGCGCGAACGGTATGTACTGGTTGGCCTCGGCCTCGACCGTCAGCTCGAGGTCCTCTTCCCGCTGGCCGGCGGCGACGATGATCTTCTTGGTGATGACCATCGCCGCGGGCAGCGCGAGGGCGACGTTGCGGTTGCGGCTGCCGAGGCGCTTCCAGGCGCGCTTCAGCGCGTCGCTCGACGAGGTCGAGGTTGAGCGACGTTGCCGTCGGTGACCACGTCCTTCGGCAGCGGCTCGATGGCGTAGCGCTCGAGCCGGTACAGGCCCTTGCCGGCGTCGGACAGCTCGACGAGCTTGAGGGACGTCGACGCGATATCGACGCCGATCAGGCTCGGCGACCTTGGTTTTGAACAAGTCCAGCGCGGACGAGAAGTTTTCGGCAAGCATGGCGTCGTGGGCCTCGTTGCTGACAATCTACATTAAACCCTGGCAGCAAGTGCAACTGTTGTCAAATTGTTTCCTTTTCGGCGGGTCCAGTGTTGCAAGCGCGCCTATAATCCGGGGCCGCACCCCGCCCCAAACATGGGTTTTATTCCATCGTGCTAAAGCGCTGGCTCCTCTATATCGCCTCGGTCGGCGTCGGGTCTCGCCGTCGTCGGCGGCCTGCTCGGGGCCTTCGTCCTGGCGCTGCTTTGGCCGACCCTCCCGTCCCTCGACGCCCTGACCGACTACCAGCCGAAGATCCCGCTGCGCGTCGTCTCCGCCGACGGCGACCTGCTGGGCGAATTCGGCGAGGAACGCCGCGCCGTCATCCGGCATCGGCGAAGTCCCGGATGTCATGAAACACGCCATTTTGGCCGCCGAAGACGAGCGGTTCTATCAACACGGCGGCGTGGACTATTTGAGCGTGCTGCGCGCGGCGCTGGCCAACGTCGACGTCGGGCACCCAGCAGGGCGCCGGCACGATCACGATGCAGGTCGCCCGCAACTTCTTCCTGACCCGCGAGAAGACGGTCACCCGCAAGCTCCGCGAAGTCGCTGCTCGCCTGGAAGATCGAGGCCAGCCTGCCCAAGGACGAGATCCTCGAGCTCTACGTCAACCAGATCTTCCTCGGCCAGCGCGCGTACGGCTTCGCCGCGGCGTCGCAGATCTATTTCGGCAAGCCGCTGCGCGGACGTCACGCGTCGCCGAGGCGGCGATGCTGGCGGGGCTGCCCAAGGCGCCCTCGGCGTACAACCCGGTCAGCAACCCGCGCCGGGCCAAGACCCGGCAGTTGTATGTGCTGCGACGAATGCATGAGCTTCGCTATATCGACGACGACCAGTTCCGCGAAGCACAAAATGCGCCACTCGTCGTCGCGCCAGCGCTGATGCGCGAGCCGCTGCCGATGCACGCCGAGTTCGTCGCCGAGATGGCGCGGCAGGTCGTCTACGACGCGTACGGCGACGACGCGTACACGCGCGGCATCACCGTCTGGACGACGATCCGCCGCGCCGACCAGGACGCCGCGTATGCCGCTGTCCGCAAGGGAGTGCTCGACTACGACCAGCGGCACGGCTATCGCGGACCCGAGGCCTACGTCAACCTGCCCGACGACCCGGCCGAGCAGGATCAGGTGCTCGACCGCGTCTTCCAGGAGAGCCCGGACAGCGACAACCTGCTGACCGCGGTCGTGCTGCAGGCGACGCCCGGCGCAGGTACGCGCCGTGCTTGCGAACGGCGATCAGGCAGAAGTGACGGGCGCCGGTCTCAAGTTCGCCGCGCGGGCACTCGGCCGACAAGGCGCCGGCGAACCAGGCATCCGGCGCGGCGCGGTCATCCGGCTGCTCCGCGACGACAAGGGCAATTACGCGATCACCCAGATGCCGCAGGCCGAGGCGGCGTTCGTGTCGGTGCGACCGGACGACGGCGCGATCCTCGCGCTGGTCGGCGGCTTCGACTTCGACCGCAACAAGTTCAACCACGTCACGCAGGCGCTGCGCCAGCCGGGCTCGGCGTTCAAGCCGTTCATCTATTCGGCGGCGCTGGAGAAGGGCTTCACGCCGGCGACGATCATCAACGACGCGCCGTTCTTCGTGCCGGCCGACAAGCGCCGGCGGCGAGGAGTGGGAGCCGAAGAACTACGACGGCAAGTTCGACGGGCCGATGCGCCTGCGCACCGCGCTCGCCAAGTCGAAGAACCTCGTCACGGTGCGCGTGCTGCAGGCGATCGGCCCGCAGTACGCGCAGGACTACATCGCGCGCTTCGGCTTCGATCCGAAGCTGCATCCGGCGTACCTCACGATGGGCCTCGGCGCCGGCGCGGCGACGCCGATGCAGATGGCGACCGCCTACTCGGTGTTCGCGAACGGCGGCTACCGGATCACGCCGTACCTGATCAGCAGGATCACCGACAGCCGCGGCAACGCCGCTGTCCGAAGCGAAGCCGGCGCTCGCGCGGCAAGGACGCCGAGCGCGCGATCGACCCGCGCAACGCGTTCATCATGACGTCGCTGCTGCGCGACGTGATCACGTCGGGAACGGCGGCGCGCGCGATGGAGCTGAAGCGCAAGGACCTCGCCGGGCAAGACCGGCACGACGAACGAGAACGTCGACGCGTGGTTCTGCGGCTTCAACGTCGCGCAGGTCGGCATCGCGTGGATCGGCTTCGACCAGCCGAAGACGCTCGGCACCAACGAAACCGGCAGCGCCGCCGCGCTGCCGATCTGGATCACCTACATGCAGCGCGCGCTGAAAGGCGTGCCCGAGAAGACGTACGAGCCTGCCGCCGGGCGTCGTGTCGTTGCGCATCAACCCCGAGACCGGGCTGCGCGACGACGCGAGCCGCTATCTCCGACTGGTTCCTCGCCGAGTTCACGCCGCGGATGTCGCAGGACGCGCTCGCGCCGGCGACGATGCCGGGCGCGGCGCCGTCACGCGACGTCCGCGACCAGCTGTTCTGATCATGGCGCGCATCGACGCCACATCGCGCCGATCGGCCGGCGGTCCGCAACGCCGAGTCGCGGGACGCGACGCAGGATCGCGCCCGCATCGCCGATCTCGCGGCGCGGCTCATCGCCGAGCACGGCATCGCCGACTGGTCGCTCGCGAAGCGCAAGGCGGCGCGCCAGCTGCTGCTGCCCGAGCGCACGGCGCTGCCCGGGCGACGACGAGATCGAGGCGGCGCTCGCCGCGCACCACGCGCTGTTCGGCGGCGACGAGCACGCGGCGACGCTGCGCGGTCAGCGCGAGGAGGCGCTGACGCTGGCTGCGCGAGCTCGCGGACTTCGAGCCGAAGCTGGTCGGCGGCGTCGCCGCAGGCTGGGCGACCGAGCACAGCGACATCCGCATCGAGCTCGTCGCCGACGACTCGAAGGCGGTGGAGCTCGCGCTGCATCAACGGCGACGTCGCGTATCGCGTGGCTCCCGGGCGTTCGCGCGCGCGCGGCGCCCGAGCTCTTCATCGATACGCCGCGCGGCGGCGTGCGGCTCGTCATCCGCACGCTCGTGCGGTGCGCGGCAGCGGCCGCGACGGCGAGCGGCGCGGGCTCGACGAAGACGCGCGCCTGCGATGCGGAGGCGCTCGCGCAGTTGCTGGACGCGAGCTAACCGCTCTTGAGCCACCCCGCCGCATCGAGCGCGAAGTAGCGTGAGGATCGCGTCGGCGCCGGCGCGCTTCATGCCGGTCAGCGCCTCGAGCACGCACGCGCGCTCGTCGAGCCAGCCCGCCTGCGCCGCGGCCTTGAGCATCGCGTATTCGCCCGACACCTGGTACACGGCCGTCGGCATTCCGAACGTGTCCTTCACGCGGCGAACGATGTCGAGATACGGCAGGCCCGGCTTGACCATCACCATGTCGGCGCCTTCCTGGATGTCGAGATACGTCTCCCACAGCGCCTCGTCGCTGTTCGCGGGATCCATCTGGTACGTGTACTTGTCGCCGCCCGCGAGGTTCGCCGCCGAGCCGACCGCGTCGCGGAACGGCCCGTAGAACGACGACGCGTACTTGGCGGAGTAGGCGAGGATGCGCGCGTGGATGAAGCCGCCTGCGTCGAGCGCCGCGCGCAGCGCCGCCGACGCGGCCGTCCATCATGTCCGACGGCGCGACGATGTCGACGCCGGCCTCCGCGTGGCACAGCGCCTGCTTCACGAGCGCCTCGACCGTCGCGTCGTTCATCACGTAGCCGGACGCGTCGATCAGGCCGTCCTGGCCGTGGCTCGTGTACGGATCGAGCGCGATGTCGGTGATGACGCCGAGCGACGGGAAGCGCGACTTCAGCGCGCGCACGGTGCGCGGCACGAGCCCCGCATCGTCCCACGCCTGCGCGGCATCGTCGGATTTCTGCTCCGCGGGAATCACCGGGAACAGCGCGATCGCGGGAATGCCGGCTTCGACGCAACGCTCGGCGTCGTGCAGCAGCAGGTCGATCGACTTGCGGTGCGACGCCGGGCAGCGACGCGACCGGCCTCTGCGCGCTTGTCGCCGTCGAGCACGAACACCGGGTAGATGAAATCGTCGGCCGCGAGCCGCGTCTCGCGCACGAGGCGCCGCGAGAAATCGTCGCGCCGCATCCGGCGGGGCCGCTTCGCTGGAAAGCGGCCGGTGAAGATCATGCTCATGCTCGTCAATCCTTTTTGGCCAATTACGGAACTCGCAAAATCGCGGGCGGTCACATCAAGCGGACGGTGAACGTCTCCCGCTTTCCTCCCTGAGCGGGTGCCCGCGCCGGCGATCGCCGGCGCGGGCGTTTCGAGGCCCCGCGTCACTCCCCTTGATCGCGGGGCCTTTTTCTGTCTCGAGCACCGCGCGAATGGCCACTCGGCCATTGCGGGCATTGCGCTCCGTTCAGCTTGCGAGCCACTCGGCGAGCGCCGCGTCGGCGTCGTCGACGCCTTGCCGCGACGTCGCCGAGAAGCCGATCACGCGCACCGCGTTCGCCTGCGCGGAGAACGCTTCGCGCAACTGCGCATCGATGCCCGTGACGGCCGCGCGGCGCTCGGCCTGGTTCGAGCTTGTCCGCCTTCGTCGCGAGGATCAGCACCGGCCGCCCCGACGGCACGAATCCGGCAAGAAGCTCGAAGTCGAGCGCCTTGAGGCCGTGCCGCGCATCGACGACGAGCACGAGGCCGATCAACGTCGTGCGCGTCGTGACGTAACTCCACAGGAAGTCCTGCCAGCCCTGCTTGAGCGCCCGCGGCACGGCTGCATAGCCGTAGCCCGGCAGATCGGTGATCACGCGCGCCGTTGCGCAAGCTCGAAGAAATTGATCTGCTGCGTGCGCCCCGGCGTGCGGCTCGCGTAGGCGAGCCGCGTTTGCCGGGCGAGCGCGTTGATCGCGCTCGACTTGCCGGCGTTCGAGCGTCCGGCAAACGCGATTTCGCGGCGGGCCCGACGCGGGAAGCTGGTCGGCTTGCGCCGCGCCCGATCTGGAACGTCGCGCCTTCGAGCGGACCCGGCGGGCGTCCGGCTCGCGACGCTTTGGCCGGTCGCGGCGAGTCCGCTACAATAGACTGTTTTTTCATCGGCAACACTCGCCTCGTCACCGCCCGTTGCACGCTTTCGTCGCGCGCGCATGGGGACGACGCGTACTCCCTCGGAGCCTGATTACATGACCCGCATCTGGCGTTTTGCGTTCCTTGCCGCGACCGCGATCATTTCCGCGGCGGCGTCCGGACAGGAACGCGCGGCGACCGCGAAGCCCGACCTCGCCAAAGCGCAGCAGATCGCCGAGCCAGGTGTGCGCGGCGTGCCATGGCGCGGACGGCAACAGCGTGGCCGCGGCCAATCCGAACCTTGCCGGGCAGGACGCGGACTATATCACCCTGCAACTCGCGCACTTCAAGGCGGGAATCCGCGTCAATCCGACGATGCAGGCGATGGCCGCATCGTTGAGCGACGACGACATGCGCGCGCTCGGCGCCTATTACGCGCAGCAGAAGCCCAAGGGCCTCGCGGCGAAGGACCCGTCGCTCGTCAAGTCGGCCCAGCAGCTTTGGCGCGGCGGCGATGCCGCGAACGGCGTGCCGGCCTGCGCGGCGTGCCACTCGCCGACCGGCGCCGGCATCCCGAAGAATTATCCGAGGCTCGCCGGCCAGTACGCCGACTACACGTATGCGCAGCTCAAGGCGTTCAAGGCCGGCGAGCGCGGCGCGGATGCGGCGGGAAGGGACATCAACGGCCGCGTCATGAACGCGATCGCGCAGAAGATGAGCGACGCGCAGATGAAGGCGGTCGCCGACTACGCCGCCGGCCTCCGGTAGACCGTTTCATAGTCAGCTGCGCGGCCCGATTGCGTTGTCGTAAGCGGCCGTCTTGCTCTGCGCTCAGGTGCCCACCGGCGCGCACATGATGACGCTGTCCGGACCGTAGCCTTCTGCAGTCCACGTCACCGGGTCCGCGCGCATCTCGTCGCGCACCGCTTGCTCGGCCGTGTAGCGGTGATTGATCGTCCGCTGATTGTAGAAGCGCCATATCGGGCGCGTGCCGGCGGCGCATGCGCCGGTCGTCGGATCCGGTAACGCGATGTAGAAGACGTTTCCGCTCTCGTACGTCCAGCCCGGAAACGTCTGCGGATTGTCGATCACGGCGGCGCATTCCGAGGCGCTTGCCGAATAGAAATGCGAGTCTCCGAAGCCCGGGGTCCGGTAGAAGCGGCACACGGGGCTCGTACCCGGTGTTGCGTTCTGATACGCGAGAAAACGCAGGCCGGTGCGTTCCCAGCCGCCGTGCACGCCGGTGTCGAGATCGTTCGATCTCGACCGGGCTGATCGTGATGAAGTAGTGATCGAGTCCGCGGTTGTAGATACTCGACGGCAACCATCTGCCCGGCGGTGCCGGAATTGTCGGGCGTGAGGTATTGGCGCGTCAGCGGCAGCATGTTGTCGAGACGCGAGTATTCGTCGATGCCCGACGGGTTGTCGCATGCCGCGGCGCCGCGCCAAAGTCCGCCGCGCACTTCGTAATAACCGCCGCTCGCGAGGAACGTGAGCAGCCCGGCGCCGCTGGAACCCGGTTCGGTCGTCCCCTGGTTGTACTGGACCTGCGCGAAACTGGAGCCGTCGGTATAGAGCTTGTATCCGTTCGACGTTCCCTGGCTCCACTTCTTGAGATCGCCCTCGGGATGATGGAACACCGACACCGTGCTGAATGCCGGAATGGGTTCAGCACGCCAGGCGGCAAAGCGCGACCCGGGCGGGGGATCGGCGCCGAGCCTCACCAGCCCCCAATCCCAGTCCGCGCTGCGCGCAAGCATCGTCGCGCCGCTCGCTTGCTGCACATAGGGCGGGACCGCCGTGCTGCCGCATTCCACCGCATCGAAGAACCAGAACGTGTTCAGCGTCCGCGCGGCAGTCGCCGAATCGAGACAGTGGCTCGCGGAAAAGAAATACGGCGTATTGCTCGCAAGCGAGTCGTTCAGCAGTGTCCCGGTGCAGAGGTATGTGAACCCGTCATCCTTCGTGAACTCCGTCGCGGCGACCGCCTTGGAGCTCTCGACGAAGGCCGGCGATCGAGGCGTCACGCACGCGACGTCGATGTTGCAGGGGCCGGACATGCCGATGTCCTGAACGGCCTTGGCGTCGAGCTTGCGCAGCGATCACGGGTGCCACGACCTGATGCGAAATCATGGCGACCGTGAGCACCGCATCGGGCACGCGCACGCCGCGTTCGGCATGGATCTCGATCATAGCGACGTCGCCTTCGAGCACCGGCGACCAGAACATGCCGAAGCGGTCCGTATCGTCCGCTACGACGTTCGCCGGAACCGGCCCGAACACTTGCGCGTGCTCGCCATTGCCGGAGAAGCGCAGCGTGACGTCCGGATCGGTCGCCGGGAGCTTCAGCGCGACACGCATCGCCGCAGCGTGCGGCGACGCGATTTCGATCCGCGCCGCGTGACTTCCATCGGCGAGCGCCTGCCATTGCAAACGGTCCAGCTCGATCGATTCCGATCCCGCGGGCACGCTACGCGGAAACGCGAGCGCCAGCGGACCCTTCAAGTCGGTGGCTTTGCCGCCCGCTCGCAGCTTTGGTGGCGTTGCGCGTCTTGAGCGACGCGCGTTCGGCCGCCGTCGGCTCGGGCAACGCGATCCGAAGGGCAGGGGCGGCTCGAGGGAGCGTCATTTCAGCCGGGGCGGCTTTCGCGACCGGACGACCGCGATAGTCAGCGGGCGGCACCGCCGTGATCGGCACTTGGGCGGACGCCGGCACCGTGGCGGCGAGCAAGGTCGCGAAGACGATGCAGGCGCGCACGCGTGAGTGAACATCGGTCATGCAGTTCTCCAGGGAAAGCGCGTCACGTCAAGCAACGCTTCAACGCACCGCTGTCGGGAAATCGATACAACGCGAATGGCGTGGACGATTCGCGATTGCAATTCAGATACAACACGATCGCAATGAATCGCGCGCATGGCTACCGTACAACGCACGACCGGGCGGCATCGCCGACACGAGCGGTCACGTCAGTGGACCGGCAAAGCGGTCGGCGGTTCCGCGGGCGATCGAAGGCAATCCCGCAACGACGTTCGCCAATCGGGAAGCGCAAACCCGAATGTGCGTGCAAACCGCGATGCATCGAGCACGCCGTACGCCGGCCGCCGCGCCGGCGTCGGGTATTCCGCCGTCGTGATCGGCATCACGCGCACGCCGCGTGTCGGCCACGATCGCGCGCGCGAAGTCGTACCACGTCGTGCGACCGCTCGCGCTCAGGTGATAGAGCCCCGCGTGGTCGGCCGAGGCAGGCGCTCGCCGCGCTGCGATGAGCGTCGCCGTCGCACCGGCGATCGCGCGCGCCCAGTTCGGCACGCCGGTCTGGTCGGCGACGACGCGCAGCTCGTCGCGCTCGCGCGGCGAGCCGTCTGCATCGTCGAGCAGGAAGTTGCTGCCGTGGCGCGCATAGACCCAGCTCGTGCGCAACGTCAGCGCGATGGCGCCCGACGCGTGCAATCGCCTGCTCGCCTGCGAGCTTGCTCGCGCCGTAGACGTTCAGCGGGCGCGGCGTGCGCGTCCTCGTCGTACGGGCGGTATGCGCATGCCGTCGAACACGTAATCGGTCGAATAGTGGATCAGCACGGCGCCTGCGCGCTTCGCCTCCGATCGGCCAGCACGCCCGGGCGCGTCGCGCGTTGACGGCGAACGCGAGCATCGCGCTCGCGCTTCCGCGCGATCGACGGCCGTGTACGCGGCGGCATTGACGATGAATCGCGGCGCGACGCTCGCGCACGACGTGCGCGATCAGCGCCGGCATCGGCGCAGATCGAGCGCCGCGCGATCGCAGGCGATCACCGTTCCGCATGCGGGCAGCGCCGCGGCCAGCTCGCGGCCGAGCTGGCCGTCCGCGCCGGTCAGCAGGATCGTCGGACGGGCACCGGTCACGTCGCTCGCGTCAACGGTAAGCAGTCGGCCGCGGCGAGCGGCGTGCCAGCCGCGTCCTTGGCTGCGAGCGTCGGCGTCGATGCCGTCCGGCCAGGCGATGCCGAGCGCGGGATCGTTCCACAGCAGCGTGCGCTCGTGCTCCGGATACCAGTAGTCGGTCGTCTTGTAGAGGAACTCGGCCGCGTCGGACACGACGAGAAAGCCGTGCGCGAATCCGGGCGGGATCCACAGCATCCTGCGGTTCTCCGCCGACAGCGTCGACGCGCGACATGGCGCCCGAAGGTCGGCGACGAGCGGCGCAGGTCGACGGCGACGTCGAACACCTCGCCGGCGATCACGCGCACGAGCTTGCCCTGCGCGTGCTCGATCTGATAGTGCAGCCCGCGCAGCACGCCGCGGTGCGAGCGCGAATGGTTGTCCTGCACGAACTCGGCGTCGATGCCCGGCCGCGGCGAACGCGCGCGCGGTTCCAGCTCTCGAAGAAGAACCCGCGCGCGTCGCCGAAGACCTGCGGCTCGATCAGCAGCACATCGGGAATCGCCGTCGGCTCGACGCGCATCAGCCGGCCGTCCGGTTCGTCGAGGAGGCGCAGCAGGTACTGGCCGTAGCCGTTCTTCGCCATCGCCGCCCGAGCTGCTCGCAGTTGCGCGGCGTCGATGTAGCCCATGCGGTACGCGATCTCCTCCGGACAGGCGATCTTCAGACCCTGCCGGCGCTCGATCGTCTCGATGTACTGCGACGCCTCGAGCAGCGATTCGTGCGTGCCGGTGTCGAGCCACGCCATGCCGCGGCCCATCACCTCGCACGCGAGCGCGCCCCATTCGAGGTACTGCCGGTTGACGTCGGTGATCTCGAGCTCGCCGCGCGCCGACGGCGCGAGATCGCGCGCGATGTCGACGACGCGGTTGTCGTAGAAATAGAGGCCGGTGACCGCGTAGCGCGACTTCGGCGCCTGCGGCTTCTCCTCGAGGCTGACGACGCGGCCGTCGCGATCGAACTCGGCGACGCCGTAGCGCTCGCGGATCGGCGACCGGGTAGGCGAAGACCGTCGCGCCCGCGGGCTCGCCGTCGCGCGCTGCGAGCTGCGGCTGCAGGTCGTGGCCGTAGAAGATGTTGTCGCCGAGCACCAGCACGCGACGCGATCGCTGCCGATGAAGTCGCGGCCGATGATGAACGCCTGCGCGAGGCCGTCCGGCGACGGCTGCACCGCGTAGCGGATGTCGAGGCCCCAGCGCGCGCCGTCGCCGAGCAGCTGCGCGAAGCGCGGCGTGTCCTCGGGCGTCGAGATCAGCAGGATGTCGCGGATGCCGGCGAGCATCAGCGTCGACAGCGGGTAGTAGATCATCGGCTTGTCGTAGACCGGCAGCAGCTGCTTCGAGACGACCTGCGTCACCGGATAGAGCCGCGTGCCCGAGCCGCCGGCGAGGATGATGCCCTTGCGCGTCACGTCGCCGCCGGCATCGTCGCTCGCGGGCGTCAGGCATACTGCAGCTCAACCCATTGCCGGTACTCGGCGTTCTGCACGCTGGCGAGCCACGTCGCCGTTCGCGAGATACCAGCGACCGTCCGCCGCATGCCGGACTCGAACGTCTCCGCCGGCGACCAGCCGAGCTCGCGCGCGGATCTTGCGTCGCGTCGATCGCGTAGCGGCGGTCGTGCCCCGGCCGGTCCGCGACGAACGTGATCGAGCCGCTCGCAGTCGCGATCGCGGCCTGCGCGCTCGCGACAGCAGTCGGCAGAGCGTGCGCACGACGTCGATGTTCGCCATCTCGGCATTGCCGCCGATGTTGTAGGTCTCGCCGGGCCGGCCGCGCGCGAGCACCGCGCGGATCGCGCTGCAGTGGTCGCCGACGTAGAGCCAGTCGCGGACGTTGCGGCCGTCGCCGTACACCGGCAGCGGCTTGCCGGCGAGCGCGTTGACGATCATCAGCGGGATCAGCTTCTCCGGGAACTGCAGCGGCCCGTAGTTGTTCGAGCAGTTGGTCGTGAGCGTCGGCAGGCCGTAGGTGTGGTGATACGCGCGCACCAGGTGATCGGACGCCGCCTTCGATGCCGCGTACGGGCTGTTCGGCGCGAACGGCGTCGTCTCGCGAGAACGGCGGCGTCGTCGGGCCCGAGCGAGCCGTAGACCTCGTCGGTCGACACGTGCAGGAAGCGGAACGCGCGCGCGCTCGTCAGCCGGCAGCGCGGTCCACCATTCGCGCACGCATTCGAGCAGCGCGAACGTGCCGACGACGTTGGTCTCGATGAAGGCGCGCCGGACCGTGGATCGAGCGATCGACGTGGGTCTCGGCCGCGAAATTGACGATCGCGCGCGGCCGGTGCTGCGTCGAGCAGCGCGCCGACCGCCTCGGCATCGCCGATGTCGCCGCGCACGAACACATGGCGCGCGTCGCCGGCGAGCGGCGCGAGGCTCCGCAGGTTGCCCGCGTACGTCAGCTTGTCGAGATTGACGACCGGCTCGCCGTCGACTCGCGAGCCAGTCGAGAACGAAATTGGCGCCGATGAAGCCCGCGCCGCCGGTGACGAGAATCATGGGAATGCGACGCGAAGTGTCCGGCCGCGAGTTTAGCATCGGCACCCGTGGCCGCCGCCGTTCACGCGCCGTAGTAGTCGCGGTACCACGCGACGAAGCGCGCGAGCCCGTCGGCGAGCGGCGTGCGCGGCGCGAATCCGATCGCCTGCTGCAGGCGCTCGATCGATGCGATACGTCGGCCGGCACGTCGCCCGGCTGCATCGGCCGCTCGTTGCGGATCGCACGGCGGCCGAGCAGGCGCTCGAGCGTGTCGATGAACGTGTCGAGGTCGACCGCCTCGTGATTGCCGATGTTGTAGATCGCGTACGGCGCGCTGCCCGTGCGCCGGCTGCGGCGGACGCGCGAGCATCGCGCACGACGCCCTCGACGATGTCGTCGATGTACGTGAAGTCGCGCTCCATCCTGCCCGCGTTGAAGACGTCGATCGGCCGCCCCTCGACGATCGCCTTCGTGAACAGCATCGGCGCCTGGTCGGGCCGGCCCCACGGTCCGTACACGGTGAAGAAGCGCAGGCCCGTCGTCGGCATCCGGAACAGGTGGCTGTAGCTGTGCGCCATCAGCTCGTTCGCCTTCTTCGTCGCCGCGTAGAGGCTCACCGGATGGTCGACCGGCTGGTCCTCGGAGAACGGCAGCACGTGATTCGCGCCGTAGACCGACGACGACGACGCATAGACCAGATGACCGATCGCGGCGTGCCGGCAGCCTTCGAGCACGTGGCCGAACGCGACCAGGTTGTTGCGCACGTAGGCGTCCGGATTGACGAGCGAATAGCGCACGCCCGGCTGCGCGGCGAGGTGCACGACCGCCGTCGAAGGCCCGCCGCGCGAACAGCGCCGCGCACGCCGGCGCGTCGGCGAGATCGACGCGCTCGAGCTCGAACCGCGGATGCGGCGCGAGCTCCGCGACGCGCGCCTCCTTCAGCGTGACGTCGTAGTACGGATCGAAATTGTCGACGCCCGTCGACGTCGCGCGCCGGCGTCGAGCAGTGCGCGCGCGACGTGCATGCCGATGAAGCCGGCCGCGCCGGTCACGAGCACCCGGTGGCCGACGACGTCTCGCGCTCGGACTTCCTGTGCGTCCGCATCGCCGCTCATGGCCGGCGCGCCGCGCGCTCGAGCGCCCGCAGCTTCGCGTGCTTCAGGAAGCTCGCGAACGCGCCGATCGCGATGTGCGCGAACCCGGCCGCGCCATCGAGAAAGCCGAGCTTCAGCACGTAGAAGCGGAAGAAGCGCGCGAGCGGCGACCGCGCCATCGCCAGCGCCGAGCTGCGCTTGCCGCTCGCATGCAGCGCATCGGCCTGCAGCGTCGTGTAGCGGTTCTGCTTCGCGATGTAGCGCTCGATCGATTCGGCCGACGCGTGCAGCAGATCGCCTTCGAGACGACCGACCGGGCCGTCGGCGATGACCTGCTCGTGCACCGGGTCATCGCTCCAGCGCGCGCGCCGGCGATCGAACAGGCGCGTCGTCCAGTCCGGATAGCCCTCGCCATGCGCAAGCCAGCGGCCGAGAAAGCGGTTGCGCCGCGCGAGCGCGTACGCGGGATGCGGCGGCTCGCCGCGCGCGAACAACGCGCCGATCGATTCGCGCAGCGCCGGCGACAGCCGCTCGTCGGCGTCGAGGCACAGCACCCAGTCGTGCCGCGCCTCCTGCACGGCGAATTGCTTCTGCGGGCCGAAACCCGAGCCATGCATGCGAGACGACGCGCGCGCCGCAGCGGCGCGCGGTTTCTACGGTATGATCGCCGCTCCCGAATCGACGACGAGCGCGTCGGCGCAAAACGGCGCCGACAGCAGGCACTCCGCGATATCGGCCGCGGCATCGCGCGTGATCACCACCAGCGAAACGGGAAGCGGCCCGGCCATGCGCATTCGAAGCGCCGCGACCGTGTGTCGTTCCGCGGCGTCGATGATCCTCGCTTTCAACGAACTGGCGCGATTTTACGTGGTTTGCCAATCGTTCCCCGGCGCGTGCGCGACTGCCGTACCGGACTGCATGCCATCGCGCGCCGCCGCGATGAACGATGTGCTCGTCGTTCGCCCTTCGTCGCTCGGCGATATCGTCTACGCGCTTGCCGTCGTTTCCGACATCCGCCGCGAACGGCCCGAGCTCGCGATCGACTGGGTCGCCGAGCCCGGCTTCGTGCCGCTGATCGCGCTGTGTCCCGACGTGCGCCACGTGATCCCGTTCGGATTGCGCAGCTGGCGGCGCGCGCCGCTCGCGGCGGCCACCTGGCGCGAGCATGCGGAGCGTTTCGCGACAGCGCTGCGCGCCGACGCGCTACGCGGCGATCCTCGACTTGCAGGAGCAGGTCAAGGGCGCGCTGATCGCGCGGATGGCGCGGGGACGCGGCCACGGCTTCGACCGCGCGAGCATCCGCGAGCCGCTCGCAACGCTCGGCGACGACGTGCATCATCGCGTTCCGCGCGATCTGCACTTCGTCGAGCGCTGCCGCCGTCTCGCCGGCGCCGCGCTCGGTTATCGCGCCGGACACTCCGCCGCGCTGGAACCTGCGCGTGCCGCAGACGGCGCAGGCCATGCCCGATCGTCCGTACATCGTCGTGCTGCATGCGACGAGCCGCGACGACAAGCTGTGGCCCGAAGCGCATTGGCGCAGCGGTGCTCGAGCATGTCGACCGGGCCGGGTTCGCGAGCGTCCTGCCGTGGGGGAGCGCAGCCGAGGAAGCGCGCAGTCGCCGGCTTGCGGCGAGCCTCGCGATGCGCGATCGGTCCCGCCGTGGCTTTCGCTGCGCGATGTCGCGGCGCTCCTCGCAGCGCGCGGCGCTCGCGATCGGCGTCGATACGGGCTTCACGCATCTCGCCGCCGCGCTGGGCACGCCGACGATCGCGATCTTCAGCGTCACCGAGCCCGACGCGACACGGCGTCGCCTGCGCCGGGCCGCATGCGCGCGACCTGGGCGACGTCGGCGCGCGCGCCGAGCCCGGCGAAGTCATCGCGCGCCGCCGGCGAGCACGCTGCGCGCGACGCCGCGCTGCTGAACGCGCGATGCGACTGCGTCTACACGCTGCTGTGGTGGCTCGCGCTTCCGTTCCTGCCGTTGCGCCTGTGGTGGCGCGGCCGCCGGGAGCCGGCGTACCGGGCGCATGTCGGCGAACGTTTCGGCCGATATGCCGGTGCCGCGCGCGGCGCCGGCAACGACGTGCTGTGGATCCATGCGGTGTCGCTCGGCGAAACGCGCGCCGTCGCGCCGCTGATCGAGCGGCTGCAGCGCGAAGCACCGCGGCGAACGATCCTGCTGACGCACATGACGGCCACGGGTCGCGAAGCGGGCCGTGCGCTGTTCGGCAACCGCGTCGTCCAGGCGTGGCTGCCCTACGACGTTCCGTTCGCGGTGCGCGCGCTTCCTCGCGCATTTCCGGCCGCGCGCCGGCCTGCTCGTCGAAACGGAGCTGTGGCCGAACCTCACCGCGGCGGCCGCGCGCCACGGCGTGCCGCTGATGCTGATCAACGCGCGTCTGTCGGAGCGCTCCGCAGCGGCTATCGGCGAATCGCGCCCGTTGTCGCGGCCGCTCTTCGGCGCGCTTTCCGGAATCGCCGCGCAGATCCGACGACGACGCGAAGCGGCTTGCGCGACCTTGGCGCGCGGGACGTCGTCGTCACCGGCAATCTGAAGTTCGACGTCGCGATTCCGCGACGTGCAACGCGAGCGAGGCGCAGCGCTGCGGAAGCGGTTCGGCGCGGAGCGGCCGGTGCTGGTGCTCGCGTCGACGCGCGATGGCGAGGAAGCGCTGCTGCTCGACGCGCTCGCCCGCGCCGAGGCGACGCTGCCGCGACGAACGCTCGTTGTCGCTCGTGCCGCGGCATCCGCAGCGCTTCGACGCGGTCGCCGCGTTGCTCGACGCGCGGCAGCATTCCGTTCGCGCGCCGCAGCGCCAACGGCCCGGTTCCCGCCGACGTGCGCGTCGTGCTCGGCGATTCGCTCGGCGAGATGTTCGCGTACTACGCGGCGGCGGACGTCGCGTTCGTCGCCGGCAGCCTGCTCGCCGCTGGGCGGGCAGAACCTGATCGAGCCGATCGCCGTCGGCGTCCCGACGCTGGTCGGGCCGCACACGTTCAATTTCGCGCAGGCGAGCGATGCGGCCGTCGCGGCGGGCGCGGCGCTGCGCGTTCGCGATGCCGACGACGTATTCGCCGCCGCCGCCCGGCTGCTCGCCGATGCGCCGCGCGCGCGAAAGCATGCGCGCCTCCGCGCAGGCGTTCATGGCCGCGCATCGCGGCGCGATCGACCGGTTGTGGAACTGGCTCGCGCCTCGCGGATCGCGAGATCGGTTAGCCCGCGCAGCCGCCGATTGACGTCTTCGAGATCCTGCTCGTCGAGCGAGCCGACGGCCGCCTTGAGCCGCAGTATGCCGATCAGGTAGTTGAAGTACGCCTGCGCGAGGTCGCGCCGCGTCTGGAACACGTTCTGCTGCGTGTTCAGGACGTCGAGATTCGTGCGCACGCCGACTTCCTGGCCCGGTCCGGTTCGATTCGTACGCCGTCTGTGCCGAGACGAGCGCCTGCTCGAACGCCTTGACCGACGCGGCCGCGCTGTTGACGCCGGTGAATCCCGTCTGCGCGCTGAACAGCGCATTGCGCCGCGCGACCTCCAGGTTCTGCCGCGCGTTCTCCTGCAGCGCAAGCGCTTCGCGGACCCTCGACTCGACGAATCCGCCCTGATAGAGCGGGACCGTCAATGCGAGGCCGATCGCCGCCTGCCGGATGTCGTTGAAGCGCGTTCGTGTTGACCGAGCCGGTGCCCGCCTGCGCATTGGCGCTCGCGACGAGATCGAGCGTGGGCAGGCGGCCGGCGCGCTGGCGCTCGATCTCGAGCGTCGCGATCTCGCTGTTGTAACGCGCGATCCGCACGTTCAGGTTGTCGGCGAGCGCGCGGTCCACCCATGCGTCGAGCGAGTTGGGCGCCGGCGACGTCGGCTCGAAACCTGCGCCCAGCCGCTTCAGGTCCTGCGGGAACGCGGCCGATGATCGCGCGCAGCGCCGTTCGCCTGTTCTCGAGCTCGTTGCGCGACGAAATCTCCTGCGCGACGATCGAGTCGTACTTCGCCTGCGCTTCGTTCGTGTCGGTGATCGTCGCAACGCCGACCTCGAAGTTCCGCTTCGCCTGCGCGAGCTGCTCCGATACCGCGGCCTTCTGGCTTTCCGCGAGCTCGACGTTGAACTGCGCGAGCAGTACGTCGAAATACGCGGTCGCCACGCGCAGGATCAGGTCCTGGCGCGCCGATGCAAGCGTGAAATCGGCCTGCTCCACCTGCTGCACCGCCTGACTGTAGGCGACCTGCGTTCGCATATCGATAAAGCGGTTGCGATGCCGACACGGTCAAGACCGCCGATACCGAAACCGCGGTTGACCCGGACGCGCGGATCGGTGTCGACGTCCGTGCCGAAGTAGTTCGCGTTCGTGCTCGCGGAAAGGCTCACGTTCGGCAGGAGGCCCGCGCGCGCCTGCGGCACGCGCTCCTGCGTCGCCTCCCAGTTCGCGCGCGCGGCGGCGAGCGACGGGTCGTTGCGCTGCGCTTCGCGGTAGACCTGCATCAGGTCCTCGGCGGACACGGGGGCAGACGCCGCGAGCGAAAGCACGAAGGTCGACGGCGACGACGGGCGGCGAACGGGTCATTGGCGGATTATCCGGAGGAGCGCGCCGTGCCGGCGCAGATTCGCGTCCACACGCCGCTTCGACTTCGCGTCGCCATCGTGTGAGAGCAACGATTCAGAACTCGAAGCGCGCCGGCGCCAAGGCGTTCTTCAGCGGCGCGACAACCGTTTCGAAAAGATCGATGGCAATGGGCGAGCCGGGCGCGTTCGAGCGCGAATCAGCCGCGCCTGCATCACCGGCAGCTCGCCGACGACGGCGAACACGCGGCCGCCGGGCGCGAGCTGTTCGAAGAAACGCTCGGGCAACAGCGGAGTCGAACCGGTCAGGACGATGACGTCATGCGTCTCGCTGCCGAAGCCTCGCGCACCATCACCGACTTCGACGCGCACGTTGGAAAATCCGAGCCGCGACAGCTTCGCGCGCGCGTCGGCCGCCAGGCGGGCGTCGATCTCGACGCTCGTCACGTCGCCCGACTCGCTCGCGAGAAGTGCAGTCAAGTAGCCGCTGCCGGTGCCGATCTCGAGCACGCGGTCGCTGGACTCGAGCATGAGCTCCTGGATGACGCGCGCCTCCATCTTCGGCGTCCACATCCGCGCGCCGTTGCGGCAGCGGCAATTCGAGATCGGCGAACGCGAGCGACTTGTACGCCGCCGGGACGAAGTCCTCGCGCTTGACCGCGAACAGCAGGTCGAGCACCCGCTGATCGAGCACATCCCACGTCCGGATCTGCTGCTCGACCATGTTGAATCGCGCCTGCTCGTAATCGAAGTGGCTCATCGACTGACCATGCGCACGCCAATGCGCCGCGGCGGCGGCATCGCGGCGATCGACGTGCATTTCACTGATTTCCCTGTATCGTGTCAGCGAATGAAGCCCGCGATTATAGCAACCGATCATTCGTTCAATCGGGATCGGACACGCAATGAATGGAACTGCAATGGATGGCGCGGCAGACATATCATTCATTGCGTATCCGACCGCTCGATCCGACCCCTCAGTCGAGCGTCTGCCGATAGCGCCACATCGCGAGCGCGGCGACGACGACCATGAACAGCGCGATCGGCCAGACGTGCGCCGCAATGTCCTGCGCGCCGTTGCCCTTGAGCAGGATGCCGCGCACGATCCGCAGGAAATGCGTCGCGCGGGAAGATCTCGCCCAGCACCTGCGCCCATTGCGGCATGCCGCGGAAGGGGAACATGAATCCCGACAGCAGCATCGTCGGCAGGAAGAAGAAGAACGTCATCTGCATCGCCTGCAGCTGGTTGGCGGCGAGCGTCGAGATCGCGAAGCCCAGCCCGAGCAGCGCCGCGATGTAGAGCATCATCGTCGCGCCGAGCAGCGCCAGGCTGCCGATCATCGGCACGCCGAACAGGAGTTTCGCCGCGAGCAGGATGATCACGGACTGGATCAGGCCGACGACGATGTACGGGCGCGATCTTGCCCGTCATCACCTCGAGCGGCAGCACCGGCGTCGCGAGCAGGCCCTCGTACGTGCCGCGCTCGCGCTCGCGCGTGATCGCGAACGCCGTCATCATCACCATCGTGAGCTGCAGGATGACGGCGAGCAGCCCCGGGACGATGTTGTACTCGCGTCGCGCCCTCGGGGTTGTAGCGGCGCTGGACGTCGAGCGAAAACGGCGCCGCGTCCGGCGCCAGAGTTCGCGAGCGGGCCCGTCAGGTCGTGCGCGAGCGCGGTCGCGCCCGCCTGCGACAGCGCCGCGAGCGCGTTGCCGGTTGCGGCAGGGTCGGTCGCATCGGCGGCGACCAGCACGCGACGGCCGCTCGCCGCGCAGCAGCTGCCGCGAGAATCCGGCCGGAAACACGATGGCGAACTGTATTTCGCCGCGCGCGAGCATCGCGTCGGCCGCCTCGGCGCTGGGCGGCGCCGGCGACGAGCGAAAAATAGCCCGTGTTCTGCAACGTGCTGGCGATGCTGCGCGTGAAGTCGGTGCGGTCGTAGTCGACGACCGCCGTCGGCAGCGCCTTCGGGTCGGTGTTGATGACGTAGCCGAACAGCAGCACCTGCGCGATCGGGATGCCGACGATCATCGCGAACGTCAGGCGGTCGCGGCGCATCTGCACGAATTCCTTCAGCGCGATCGCGTACGCGCGCGCGAACGAGAATCGCGATCGCGCGGCAGCGGTTCGCGTCAGCCGGCATTGTCGGACGCGCTCTGCATCAGGTTGACGAACACGTCTTCGAGCGACGTCGACGTACGCTCGCACGGCGAACCGCGTCGCGCGTGCCGGCGCGAGCGCCGCGTCGAGCGCCGCGGGATCGCGTGCCGGAGACGCGCAGCGCGGTTCCGAACGGAATGACGGTATCGACGCCGCCGGTATCGCGAAAGCTCGCGTGCCAGCAGCGCGAGCGCACGCTCGTCGCCCGCCGGACGCAATTCGACGCTCCACGTCGTGAGTCCCGAATGCGCGATGACTTCGTTCGGCGTGCCTTCGACGAGCAGCTTGCCCGAAGGCGATGTACGCGAGGCGGTGGCAGCGCTCCGCTTCGTCCATGTAGTGCGTGCTGACGAGCACGGTGATGCCTTCGGCGGCGAGCTCGTGGATCTTCTCCCAGAAGTCGCGGCGCGCCTTCGGGTCGACGCCCGCCGTCGGCTCGTCGAGCAGCAGCAGCTGCGGCGAATGCAGCATGCAGGCGGCGAGCGCCAGCCGCTGCTTCCATCCGCCGGACAGCGTGCCGGCGAGCTGCGCGCGCCGCGCCGTCAGTCCGAGGCGGTCGAGCGTCGCGTCGATCGCCTGCGCGCGATCCGGAACGCCGTACATCCGCGCGACGAAATCGAGGTTCTCCTCGATCGACAGATCCTCGTACATGCTGAAGCGCTGCGTCATGTAACCGACTTCGCGCTTGATCGCCGGCGCCTCGCGCCGCAGGTCGTAGCCGAGGCACGTGCCTTCGCCTTCGTCGGGCGTCAGCAGTCCGCACAGCATCCGGATCGTCGTCGTCTTGCCGCTGCCGTTGGGGCCGAGGAAGCCGAAGATCGTGCCGCGCTCGACGCGAATCGAGAAGTTGTCGACGACGGCGCGGCCGCCGTAGCGCTTGGTGAGCCCGCGCACGTCGATGGCGGTGTCGCGCGCGGGACCGCTGTGCGTCGCTGCGCGAGCGATGCGGGCGGCGTCGCACCGCGCGCGGGCGGCGAGCGCCACTTCGACCGGCAGCCCGGGTGAAGCGCCGGATTCGGCGACGTCCGGCCGCGCCTCGACGAGGAACACGAGGTTCGCGCGGTTCTCCCGGCTGTAGATGACCGGCGGCGTGAACTCGGCCTGCGGCGCGATGAAGCGGACTTTCGCCGGGATATCGCCGCCGCAGCCGTCGCACCGCACGGTCACCGCGTCGCCGATGCGCAGCGTCGCGACGACGGTTTCCGGAACGTAGAAGCGCACCTTGACGTTTGCCCGGCGGCAAGCAGCGAAACGACCGGCGCACCGGCGGCGACCCATTCACCTGGCCGATACAGCGTATCCACGACGAGACCGGCGGTCGGCGCCGTCTGCGACTTCTGCTCGACGCGCCATTGCGCCTGCGCCAGCGCGTCGGTCGCGGCCTTCACTTCGGCGGTCGCGGCGGCGATCTCGTCGCTGCGCGCAGGGAGGTTCGCGATCTGCACCTGCTGGTTCAGTTCGGCGACGCGCGCACGATCGCGATCGCGCGCGGCCAGCGCCTCGTCGCGCTGCTGCGGCGGCAGGAACTTGTCGGCGACGAGCTTCTGCGTTCGCACGAGATCCGCCTCGCTTTGCCGCAGCGACGCCTGCGCCTGCGCGAGTTGCGCGCGCACGGCGGCGATTTCCGGCGGCCGGCGGGCCTTTTCGAGGTTGGCGAGCGTCGCCTGCGCCTGGCGCACGCGCGCTTCGGCTTCCGCGCGCGCCGCGCGCTCCTGTTCGCTTTCCAGCGTGAACAGCGGCGCGTCCTGCGCCACCTGCGTCCCGCGCTCGACGGCGAGCTGCAGCAGCGTCCCGGAGAGCGGCGACGCGACGCGCACGTACTCGCCCTCGACGTAACCCGGATAACCGGCGGGCGGTGCGTCGTTGCAGCCGGCGAGCGCAAGCAAGCACGCAAGCGCCGGCGCGGCCGCCGGCCGCGGCGTCCATCGAAGGTATCATCGCGACGCGCGCATGAGAACGGCACTTCCCGCGTCAATCGTCCGCGCCGCGCGCGCAGCCGGCACCAGCAGGCGCGTGCCGGCACGTCGGGCTTTGCGGCGTTCCGACCAACCGTCGAGGTACGTGTAGAGCACCGGCACGACGACCAGCGTCAGCAGCGTCGACGTGATGACGCCGCCGATGATCGCGCGGCCCATCGGCGCCTGCTGCTCGCCGCCCTCGCCCAGGCCGAGCGCGAGCGGCAGCATGCCGCCGATCATCGCCGCGGTGGTCATCAGGATCGGCCGCAGCCGCACCTGGCCCGCCTGCAGCAGCGCGTCGTGCAGGCTCGCGCCCGCGCGGCGCGCGCGGTTGGCGAAGTCGACGAGCAGGATCGCGTTCTTCGTGACGAGCCCCATCAGCATGATGAAGCCGATGATCGAGAAGATGTTGAGCGTCGTGCCGGTCAGCAGCAGCGCGAGGAACACGCCGATCAGCGAGAACGGCAGCGACGCCATGATCGCGACCGGCTGCGTGAAGCTCGCGAACTGCGACGCGAGGATCAGGTAGATGAAGATCACCGCGAGGCCGAGCGCCGCCACCGCCGCCTGGAACGATTCCTGCATGTCCTGCTGCTGGCCCGCCGACGTCGAAGCGGTAGCCCGGCGGCAGCGTCGATCTCGCTCGATGATCTTCTGCACGTCGTTGCCGACGTCGCCCGACGGGCCGCCCTTCGACGTTCGCGTAGAGCGCCGACGCGCCGCTGCAGCTCCTGCCGCTTGATGATCTGCGGGCTCGTCGATCTCGACGATCTCGGCGACCTGGCGCAGCGGCACCATCCGCATCTCGCCGTCGGGGCCGCGCTTGTTCGTCGTCAGGTAGAGGTTGCCGAGGTCGGACGCGAGCTGGCGGCGGTCCTTCGGCAGCTGCACGTTCACCTCGTAGTTCTGCGCCGTCGGGCCCGAGCCAGTAGCTGACCGTGTCGCCGGCGAGCAGCGGCCGGATCGTCGCGCCGACCTGCTGCACGGTGATGCCGAGGTCGGCGGCGGCGTCGTTGTTGAGCCGGATCGACAGCGCGGGATTGGCGGCCTTGTCCGAGGTCTCGAGGTCGGCGATGCCGCGGCACCTTCGCGACCTTCGCGGCGAACTCGCTGCGATCAGCGTCGTCAGCGTGTCGGGATCCGGGCCCGAGCAGGTTGACCCAGATCGGCCGGTCGAAGCCGAACGCGAGCTCGATGCCGGGGATCGGCTTCAGCGCCTTGCGGATCGCGCGCTCGAGCTCCTTCTGCGAGCGCTTGCGCTCCGTCGCGGTCGACGAGCTTCAGGTTGACGCGCGCGTAGTTGCGGCCTTCCTCGGTGCCGACCGTCGTCATCGCGAGCGCGATCTCGGGGAACTGCTTCAGCGTCTCCTCGACCTGCCGCACCTTGCTGTCCGTGTACTCGAGGCTCGAGCCGACCGGCGTGTTGAGGCGCAGCGAGATGAAGCCCTGGTCGGCCTCGGGCATGAACTCGGTGCCGACCAGCGGCACGATCGCGAAGCTCGCCGACGAACGAGGCGAGCGCGATGCGCGAGCACCGCTCTTGCGATGCGCGAGCGCCCACTCGAGCACGCTCGCCGTAGACGCGGTGCAGCCACTCGATGCCGCGCTCGACGCGGTCCATGAACCGGCCGAGCCACGGCACGCGCTTGAAGCGCGATCCCGGCGGGTCGTGCCAGACCGACGAGAGCATCGGGTCGAGCGTGAAGCTGACGAACAGCGACACCAGCACCGCGACCGCGACGGTCGACGCCGAACTGGAAGAAGAAGCGGCCGATGATGCCGCTCATGAACGCGATCGGCACGAACACCGCGACGATCGCGAACGTCGTCGCCATGACGGCGAGGCCGATCTCGTCGGTGCCCTCGCGCGCCGCGGTCGCGTGGTCCTTGCCCATCGCGAGGTGGCGCACGATGTTCTCGCGCACGACGATCGCGTCGTCGATCAGGAGGCCGATGCACAGCGACAGCGCCATCAGCGTGAGGAAGTTGAGCGTGAAGCCGAACGCGTACAGCGCGATGAACGTCGCGATCACCGCGAGCGGCAGCGTGAGCCCGGTGATGATCGTGCTGCGCCAGCTGTGCAGGAACAGGAAGACGATCAGCACCGTCAGGAGCGCCGCCTTCGACGATCGTGCTCTTGACGCGGTTGACGCGCGCTCTCGACCTGGTCGGCGCGTCGAGTAGGTGACGCGCAGCTCGACGTCGGCCGGCAGCCGCTCCTTCAGCGCCGTCGACCGCCGCGCTGCACGTTGCGGCCCGTCTCGACGATGTTCGCGTCCTGCGCCTTCTGGATGTCGAGCGTGATCGCGGGCTGGCCGTTGATGCGCGGAGATCGACGTCCTGCTCCTTCTCGCCGTCGATGACGTCGGCGACCTGCGACAGGTACACCGGCACCGCCGCCCTGCTGCGCGACGATGATGCGGCCGAACTGCGCCGGGATCCTTGATCTTGCCCTCGATGCGCACGACCGAGTCGCTCTGGCCCGCGCGTGATGCGGCCCGCCGGCACGTCCTGGTTCGCGTTCGCGGATCGCGTTGATCACCTGGTCGACGCCGATGCCCGAGCGCGGTCAGCGCATTGGGCTTGATCTGGATCAGGATCTGCCGCGTCACGCGGCCGTTGACGTCGATGCGCGCCACGCCGGGCACGTTCTCGAGCGCCTTGACGATCGTCTGGTCGGTGAGCGACGTGAGCTCGCGCAGGCCCGTCGTCGGCGACATCACGGCGAGCGAGACGACCGGCTGCTGTTCTCGTTGTCGACGCGGATGACCAGCGGATCCTTGACGTCGCGCGGGAAGCTCGGGCGCACGTGCGCGATCTTGTCGCGCACGTCCTGCATCGCCTGCGCGACGTTCGGTCGCAGCCGGAACTCGGCGAAGACCTCGCTTCGGCCTTCGCGCGAGTTCGAGAGGATCCGCTTGACGCCCGACACCTGGTTGACCGCGTACTCGATCGGCTTGGTGACGTCGGCCTCGACGGCCTCCGGGCGCGGCGCCGGGATACGTCGTCATGGACGCAGCACGAACGGCAGGCTGACGTCGGGCATCTGCTCGACGCTGCAGCCGCTTGTACGAGAAGACGCCGAGCACGGTGATCGCGACCATCACCATCGTCGCGAAGACCGGGTTGTTGATCGACGTGCGGGTGATCCACATGATGTCATGCCGCCTAGGTCGGCCTCAGCCCGCGACCGCGTTCTGCCGACGCCGGCGCTTGTTGCGCGTCGCGTTCTGCGACGACGCCGGCGCCTTGACGAGCGCCGGCGCGCCGTCCTTCAGGTTGTCGAAGCGCGCCGCCAGCACCGGCGTCTGCGCGGGCAGCGCCGTCTTGATCTCGACGCGGCCGTTCGTCGTCGTCGCGGCGGCCGGTGATGACGATGCGCCGCACGAGCTTGCCGTCGTCGATCGTCCACACGAACGACTGGCCGGCCTCGCTGCGCACGGCCGCGAGCGGCAGCGTCGGCGCCGGCGCGCTCGGCGGCGAGCGCGATGCGGCCGGTCGCGAACATGCCGCTCTTGCAGCGCCGCGTCGCGATTGGGCAGGCCGACGTAGACGAGGATCGCGCGCGTGCCCGGCTCGGTCGACGGATTGATCCGCTCGATGCGCCCTGGAAGCGGCGCTCGCCGAAGCCGTCGACGGCGAGCTCGACCGGCATGCCGAGCCGTCAGCTCGGGAACGTCGATCGCCGGGACCATCGCCTGCAACTCGATATCCTTCAGGTCGACGACGGTGACGAGCGGCGCCTCGAACGCGACCTTCTCGCCCGGCTGCACGTGGCGCTTGGCGACGATGCCCGACAGCGGCGCGACGACGATCCGCGTCGCGCAACGCATTCTGCGCGAGCTGCACCTGCGCTTCCGCCGACTTCACGCTGCCGCGCGCGACGTTGAACGACGACTCGGTGCTGTCGAACGCGTTCTGCGAGATGAACTCTGTCGTTCAGAAGCCGCACGTTCATCGCGCGCGTCTTCTCGGCGAGCGCCAGCTGCGCCCGCGCGCTCTCCAGCGGCGCCGATGCGATCGACGAGCCTCGACTCAGGTCGGCGGTGTCGATCCGCGCGAGCCTCTGCCCGGCGCGCACGGTTCGCCTTCGCGCACGGTCAAGCTCGGCGACGTCGCCGGCGACCTTGGCCTTGACGGTCGCCTGGCGCACGGGCTGCAGCGTGCCGGATACCGGCAGCCAGCGCGCGAGCGGCCGTGGTTTCGACGTAGGCGAGGTCCGCCGGCGCGAATTCGAGCGCCACCGGGCGTCATCGCCTGCGCCGGCGTCGTTCGCGGCGGCGCGCTTCGCTCGCCCGCAGCGCGACCGTGCCGGCCAGCCCGCCGGCCAGCGCAAGCACGACCAGCCCGGCGGTGATGCGCCGCCGCGTGATGCGGATAGTCATCGATTCTCCCTCCGCGTCCTCGTAGGACGCGTTCCACGAATCATGCCAGCGCCCGCGCGGTCGGCGCTGGTCGTAAGGTCGCCTTGCCCGCATTGGATGCGGCGGCTGCCAGCGCTGGATTCGCTGGAAGACCGGTGGACGATAAGCCGACTCCCCTGGCGGCCGCAAGCCGGCCGCGACGAAACGCCGCCGCGGCGGACAGGAGGCAGCCAGCGCGCCGGAACGCCCCGCCTTGCCGGAACCGGCCATTGAGTGCGTTTGCGCTGACAATGGCCCCGGTGTTCATTGACACTCGAAACGCGGACGAATCATAATGCTCTGTTACCCTTTTTCCACTCCCCCGCCCCGGAGAAATCAGATGCATGCCTCGCAAAGGATTGGCCCGACTCCCTGCAGGATCGGCCTGACGCTCGTCGCGGCCGCGCTCGTCAGCCTGTACGGCTGCGGCAAGGAAGAACCGAAGCAAGCGCCGGCCGCCCCGAAGGCGGCCGCGCCCGCGGCGCCCGCGCCGCCGCCGGCCGACGAGACGGTCACCGTCACGATCGGCCACGCGGGCCCGCTCACCGGCGGCATCGCGCACCTCGGCAAGGACGACGAGAACGGCGTGCGTCTCGCCGTCGACGAAGCCACCGCGAAGAAGATCAAGATCGGCGGCAAGACGGTCAAGTTCGAGCATGATGAGCGAGGACGACCAGGCCGACCCGAAGCTCGGGCCCGACGATCGCGCAGAAGTTCGTCGACGCGAAGGTCGCCGGCGTCGTCGGCCACCTGAACTCCGGCGTGACGATCCCCGCGTCGGCGGTCTACAACCAGGCCGGCATCCCGATGATCTCGGGCTCGGCGACCAATCCGAAGCTCACCGAGCAGGGCTTCAAGACGATCTTCCGCACCGTCGGCCGCGACGACCAGCAGGGTCCCGCCATCGCCGCGTACATCGCCAACGAGCTGAAGGTCAAGAAGGTCGCGATCGCCGACGACGCGACCGCCTACGGCGAAGGCCTCGCCAACGAAGTCGAGAAGACGCTGAAGGCCGCCGGCGTGCAGATCGTCGCGCGCGAGAAGACCAACGACAAGGCGACCGACTTCAAGGCGATCCTCACCAAGATCAAGGGCAAGCAATCCGGACGCGATCTTCTACGGCGGCATGGACGCCACCGGCGGCCCGATGCTGAAGCAGGCGCGCGAGCTCGGCATCAAGGCGACGTTCGCGTTCGGCGACGGCGCGTGCACGGACGAGATGAACAAGCTCGCCGGCGACACGGCGGCCGAAGGCATGATCTGCTCGCAGGCCGGCATCCCGACGCAGATGGCGTCGAAGGCGTTCATCGACGCGTTCAAGGCGAAGTACGGCGAGGTCAAGCAGTACGCGCCGTTCTTCTACGACGCCGCCAACCTGCTGATCGCCGCGATGCAGAAGGCCGACTCGACCGACCCGGCGAAGTACCTGCCGGAGCTGCAGAAGATCAGCTACGACGGCGCCACGGGCCACATCGAGTTCGACGACAAGGGCGACCGCAAGGACGCCGAGATCACGATCTTCCAGATGAAGGGCGGCAAGGTCGAGCCGGTCGCGATCGTCAAGGGCGGCAAGATCGACGAAGATCGGCGGCGCAGGCGCCGGCGGCCGCTCCGGCGGCCCCGGCCGCGCCGGCGATGGCGCCCGCGATGGCGCCGCCCGAAGAAGTAACGGCTGCGGCAGCCAGCGGAAAACGGCGCCTGCGGGCGCCGTTTTCATGTCGGCCGCGGCGGCGACGCCGTCCGGCGCCGCTTCGCGGCCGCGCCGCCGCGCTCGACGGATGGCCGGCTCGAGCGCAGTTGCCGTAACTCGCCGGCTGCCCGCACAATCCGACACCGCCTCGCATTCCAGTCGCGCTCCAGGCTCGCTTGGACATCTTCCTGCAGCAGCTCGTCAACGGGCTGACGCTCGGCAGCGTGTACGCGATCGTGGCGCTCGGCTACACGATGGTCTACGGCATCATCCAGCTCATCAACTTCGCGCACGGCGAAGTCGTGATGATCGGCGCGATGGTCGCGCTCACCGTCATCAACGCGCTCGTCGGCGCGAACACCGGCCTGCCGCCGCTGGCGATCGTCGTCGCCGGCGTGCTGGTGGCGGTCCCGGTCTGCATGGGCAGTCGGCTACACGCTCGAGCGCGTCGCGTACCGGCCGCTGCGCCGCGCGCCGCGGCTCGCGCCGCTGATCACCGCGATCGGCCTGTCGATCATCCTGCAGCACGTCGCGCTGATCATCTTGAGCCGCAATCCGCTGTCGTTCCCGCAGATCGTCGAGGTCGTGTCGTATCACGTCACCGGCAATCCGGACGGCGCGACGCATCACCAACGTGCAGGTCGCGATCATCGTCACGTCGGTCGCGATGATGGCGCGGGCTGCTCGCTGCTCGTCTACCGGACGAAGCTCGGCATCGCGATGCGCGCGACGTCGCAGAACCAGCAGGTCGCCGGGCTGATGGGCATCGACATCAACCGCGTCATCGCGCTGACGTTCGTCATCGGCGCCGGCGCTCGGCGCGGTCGCCGGCGTGATGGTCGGCACGCTACTACGGCATCGCGCAATACCAGATGGGCTTCCTGCTCGGCCTGAAGGCGTTCTCCGCCGCGGTGCTGGGCGGCATCGGCAACCTCGCGCGGCGCGATGCTGGGCGGCCTGCTGCTCGGCGTGATCGAGGCGCTCGGCGCGGGCTACGTCGGCGACCTGACCAACCTGTGCCAGCTGTCGCGCTGGTCGACGGCGATCGCCGAGCGCTGCGTCAGCGATCCGAACCTGACGCTGTTCGGCAGCAACTACCAGGACGTGTTCGCGTTCCTCGTGCTGATCGCCGTGCTCGTCTTCCGGCCGTCCGGGCTGCTCGGCGAGCGCGTCAGCGACCGCGCGTGAACCGCGATGTCCGACCATGCACGCGCTGCTTCGACCGACACGAAGCATCCGCGCGGTCGCGTGGGTCGGCATCGTCCTGATCGCCGTCGCGCTCGTCGGTGCTGCCGTTCGCGCTCGCCGGCATCGGCACCGCGTGGGTGCGCATCACGAACCTCGCGATCCTCTTCGTGCTCCTGTCGCTCGGCCTCAACATCGTCGTCGGCTTCGCCGGGCTGCTCGACCTCGGCTACATCGCGTTCTACGCGGTCGGCGCGTACGTCTACGCGCTGCTCGCATCGCCGCATTTCGACCTGCACCTGCCGTTCTGGGTCATCCTGCCGATCGGCGCCGCCGTCGCCTGCCTGTTCGGCGTGCTGCTCGGCGCGCCGACGCTGAAGCTGCGCGGCGACTACCTCGCGATCGTCACGCTCGGCTTCGGCGAGATCATCCGCATCTTCCTCAACAACCTGTCGCAGCCGGTCAACATCACCAACGGCCCGCAGGGCATCACGCTGATCGATCCGTTCCGCATCGGCACGCTTCAGCTTCGCGAAGACCGAGACGGTCGGCGGACTCGACGTTCACCGGGCCGATCAAGTACTACTACCTGCTGCTGCTCGTGCTGCTCGTCGTCATCGTCATCAACCTGCGCCTGCAGAACTCGCGCATCGGCCGCGCGTGGGAGGCGATCCGCGAGGACGAGATCGCCGCGCGCGCGATGGGCATCAACACGCGCAACATGAAGCTGCTCGCGTTCGCGATGGGCGCGTCGTTCGGCGGCATCGCCGGCGGCATGTTCTCGGCGATCCAGGGCTTCATCAGCCCGGAGAGCTTCGTGCTGGTCGAGTCGGTCATGGTGCTCGTCGATGGTCGTGCTGGGCGGCATGGGCAACATCTGGGGCGTGATCCTCGGCGCGCTGCTGCTGTCGTTCGTGCCCGAGGTGCTGCGCTACACGGTCGAGCCGGTGCAGCAGGCGCTGTTCGGGCGGATGCTGATCGACCCCGAGGTCATCCGCATGCTGCTGTTCGGCCTCGCGCTGGTGCTGATGATGCTGTTCCGGCCCGGCGGGCATCCTGCCGTCGGCGCTGCGCAAGCGCGAGCTCGAGGCGGCGCGCGCGTGAGCGCGGCGTGACGCGACGCGCCGCATGACGCTGCTCCGACGCTGCTCGTCGCGAAGGGCATCACCAAGCGCTTCGGCGGCGTGCAGGCGCTGTCCGACGTCGAGCTTCACGATCCGGCACGGCGAGATCTACGGGCTGATCGGCCCGAACGGCGCCGGCAAGACGACGCTCTTCAACGTGCTGACCGGCATCTATCGCGGCCGACGGCGGCGAGTTCACGTTCGACGGCCAGCCGCTCGCCGGCCTCAAGCCGCAACGAAGTCGCCGCGCGCGGCATCGCGCGCACGTTCCAGAACATCCGGCTGTTCGCCAACCTGTCGGCGCTCGAGAACGTGATGATCGGCCGCCACGTGCGCACGCACGCCGGCGTGTTCGGCGCGATCCTGCGCAACGCGACGCACGCGCGCCGAGGAGACGCGCGATCGAGAAGCGCGCGCTACGAGCTGCTCGACTACGTCGGCGTCGCCGCAGCGCGCCAACGACCTCGCGAAGCACCTCGCCTACGGCGACCAGCGCCGGCTCGAGATCGCGCGCGCGCTCGCGACCGAGCCGCAAGCTGCTCGCGCTCGACGAGCCGGCGGCCGGCATGAACGCCACCGAGACCGCGGCGCTGCAGCGCGCTGCTCGAGCAGCATCCGCCGCGACGGCACGACGATCCTGCTGATCGAGCACGACATGAAGCTCGTGATGAGCGTGTGCGACCGCGTGCTGGTGCTCGACTACGGCAAGAAGATCGCCGAGGGCTCGGCCGCCGACGTGCAGAAGGACCCGAAGGTCATCGCCGCCTATCTCGGCGGCGACGTCGCGCTCGATCTGAAGCGCGCGTGACATGACGTCGGCCGCGACGCGACCTCGGCGCCGCACCGGCGCGCGACGCCGCTGCTCGCGCTCGACCGGCTCGCGGTCGCCTACGGCGGCATCCAGGCGGTCAAGGGCATCGACCTCGACGTCGGCGACGGCGAGCTGGTGTGCCTGATCGGCGCCAACGGCGCCGGCAAGACGACGACGCTGAAGGGCATCTGCGGCCTGCTGCCGGTCAAGTCGGGCACGATCCGCTACGCACGGCGACGACATCACCGGCCGGCCGGCGTTCGAGCTCGTGCGGCGCGGGCCTCGCGATGGTTCCCGAAGGCCGCGGCGTGTTCGGCGCGCTGACGATCGAGGAGAATCTCGCGATGGGCGCGTACGCGCGCACCGACCGCGCGGCGATCAAGGCCGACGTCGAGCGCGTGTTCGCGCTGTTTCCGCGGCTCAAGGAGCGCCGGCGGCAGACCGCCGGCACGCTGTCCGGCGGCGAGCAGCAGATGCTCGCGATGGGCCGCGCGCTGATGTCGCGGCCGCGGCTGCTGCTGCTCGACGAGCCGTCGATGGGACTCGCGCCGCTGATGGTGCAGAAGGTGTTCGAGACGATCATCGCCGTGTCGCAGCGAAGGCGTGACGATCCTGCTGATCGAGCAGAACGCGAAGCTCGCGCTCGAGGTGAGCGACCGCGGCTACGTGATGGAGTCGGGCGAGATCACGCTCGAGGGCGAAGCGTCCGCGCTGCTGCACGATCCGAAGGTGCGCGCCGCCTATCTCGGCGAAGCGGCCTGACGCGCCGACGACGCTCACCCTGCGCAGGTTCCGCATTCACCGGCAACACGAGCCCCCCCGGACCGACCCCGGCGATCCGGCCGGCGCGTCGCCGTCGCGCGCGATACGCCGCGTACCCGCGGCGCACGCGGTGCAATGGTACGCCGAAGCGATGCGCCTGTGGAAGCGCGGTCCCGGCCGTGTTCTGCGCTGCTCGCGCTCGTCGTGCTCGCCGCCAATCTGGCGCTCGCGCCTCGTGCCGGTCGTCGGCGTGCGCGCTCGCGCAGCTCGTGCTGCCGCTGCTCGAATGCGGGCTGCTCTATGCAGCCTCGCCGCCGACCGCGGTGACCGGCCGCGGCTGCGCCATCTGATCGCCGTCGTCGGCGCGCCCGCCGCAGGCGCTGGCGGCCGTCATCGCCGCGGGTTCGCTGATCTTCGCCGGCCGAGGCCGTCGTCGCGCAGGCGATCGGCGGCGTCAACCTGCTGTCTCCGGCCAGCAACGCCGAATCGATGTCCGGCGCCGCACTCGTCGCGACGTACGCCGCGGGCATCGCCGTGTCGCTGCCGGTGACGTTCGTACCGTTCGCAGTGCTGTTCGACGGCGCCGGGCTTTCGGCACGGCATTCGCGCAAAGCGCCGCGGCGTTCAGCCGCAACCCCGCGCCGCTGCTGCTCTTCGGCGCGCTGTCGTTCGGCTGCTGCATGCTCGGGCTCGCGACCAGCGGCGTCGGGCTGCTGCTGGCGCTGCCATGGTCGGCCGCCGCGTCGTACGCGGCGTGGAAGGACATCTTCGGCGTCGCGTGATTCAGCCGAGCGCTGTCGGCGCATTCCTACACGAATCTGGTCGTTCGTCCGCTAGGGGAGCCAGCACGGCAGTCGATACGATGACCATGCCTTCCAGTGCATGCTCAACTCAGGATCTGCGGCCATGCCCCTCGATCATGCGCTCGGCGCTCTGCAAGCCGAAACTCCCCCTCGCACCGAACGGCGTCGCGGCGACGACACGCGAGGCCGTCTGCTCGACGCGGTCGAAGGGCCTGATCGCCGATCACGGATTCAAGCCGCTGACGCACCGGACCATCGCGTCGCGCGCCGAGGCGCACGTCGCGCTGCTCAACTACCATTTCGGCAGCAAGGAGCAGTTGATCGAGGAGGCGCTCGCGCGCCGTGCCTCGCAGCTGCTCGCGCTGCAGCACGAAGCGCTTGCTGCATTGCGCGCACGCGGCGACTGGAACGTCGAAGACGTGCTGTGGGCGTACGGCCGGCCGTTCTGCGTCGCTCGACCAGGCGGCGCCGTCGCCGTGGCGCAATTACCTGTGCCTGGTCGCGCGTCTTGCCGGCCACGACCCGACCGACACGATCCTGATGCGGCATTTCGGCAGCGTGCACCGCGAATGCCTGGCGGCGCTGCGACACGCGCTTCCCGAGCGCCGACGATGCGTCGCTCGCGGCCGGATTCCGCAATTGCCGGCTGCTGCTCGAGCACGATGCGCTGGCGCGGTGCAAGGCCGGCGGCAACGGCGCCCACGGTCGTATCCGAATTTCGAGCAGCTGATCGCGTTCCTGGCCGGCGGGTTGCGCACGCTTGCGGCGGGACCGAACGGCGACGCGACGCGCACTGAAAGTCCGCGTCGCAGGACGGCGTTACGCCGACGGCCGGTGCTCGAAGCGCGTCAGCCGCGGCATCGAACGGACAGCGCGGCGATTTCGACCAGCGTCACGCGCGCCGCCGGCGGGCCGCTGCGGCAAGCTTCCGGCGAGTCGGTCGCACGCGTCGCGCGCGCCCTGGAACAGCGCCTCGACCGAGCCGTCACGGCGATTTCGCACCCATCCGCAAACGCCGGCATCGCTGGCACGGCGCAGCGTCCAGTCACGGTAGCCGACGCCCTGCACGAGTCCGGTGATCCGCACGCGGATGCTTCGCCGCGATGCAGCCATCCATCGCGAATGCAGCGTGAGCGCCGCGACGGTCTTCGCATCGGTCAGGCGGCCTTCGTCGAGCGCCGCGTGGAGCTCCGCTTCGGTGCAACTCAGCACGTCGAGGAATTCGCCCGGGATCGAGCTTCGCACCGACGTGCGTGAGAGCGCGCGCGACGTAGATCTCGATCGCTTCGGTCGAATACGAAATGACCGGATGGACGACGCCGAGCCGCGTCCAGTGCACGGCGGCGTAGCCCGCTTCCTCGATCAGCTCGCGCAGACGCCGTCGCAAGCGGCGTCTCGCCCGCATCGAGCTTGCCCGCCGGGAAACTCGAGGAACGCGCGGTTGTGCGGATAGCGAAACTGCCGCTCGACGATGAAGCGTCCATCGTCGAGCACGGGAACCACCAGCACGGCGCCGGGATGAACGATGTATTCGCGCACCGCCTCGCCGCCGTCGGGCAGGCGCACGCGGTCGCGCCGCACGTCGAGCAGCGCGCCGTCGATAGACGCTGCTCGCCCGCCACGCGATGCTCGACGAGCGCATCGTCGGCGATTCCCCCGCCGGGGCGGGACGCGGATCGTCGTCGCATGCGCTCGTCATCGCCGGTGCACGAGCCAGTCGCGTTCGGCGGAAGGAAATCGGTGTAGAGCCGCGCTTCGGGCGATCCCGGTTCGGGCGCCCAGTCGTAGCGCCAGCTTCGCGAGCGGCGGCATCGACAGCAGGATCGCCTCGGTCCGGCCGTTCGATTGCAGCCCGAACAGCGTGCCGCGATCCCAGACGAGGTTGAATTCGACGTAGCGGCCGCGCCGATACGCCTGGAAGTCGCGCTCGCGCTCGCCGAACGGCATGTCGCTGCGCCGCTCGAGGATCGGCAGGTACGCCGTCGAGGAAATGATCGCCGACGCTGCGCGTCAGCGCGAACGCGCGCTCGAAGCCGCCGTCGTCGAAGTCGTCGTAGAAGATGCCGCCGATGCCGCGCGCCTCCTGCCGATGCCTCAGGAAGAAATAGTCGTCGCAATTGCGCTTGAAGCGCGGATAGAGGTCGGCGCCGAACGGCGCGAGCGCATCGCGGCACACCGCGTGGAAGTGCCGCGCGTCCTCGACGAACCCGTAGAACGGCGTCAGGTCCATGCCGCCGCCGAACCACCACAGCGGCGGCGTCGTCGCCGCACGTGCGTCGCCGGCGCCTCGCGCGGCTCGCGCGACGAAATGACGGACATTGAGGTGCACCGTCGGCGCATACGGATTGCGCGGATGCAGCACGAGCGACACGCCGAGCGCTTCCCACGCGCGGCCGGCGAGCTGCGGCCGGTGCGCCGTCGCCGAAGCGCGGCAGGTCGTCGCCGGTGACGTGCGAGAACAGCACGCCGGCGCGCTCGAGCACGCGGCCGTCTTCGAGCGACATCGAGATGCCGCCGCCACCCGCTGGCACGCTCCCAATCGTCGCGGCGGAACGCCGAGCCCTCCGATCGCCTCGAGCGCTGCGACGATTCGCGCCTGCAGCTCGACGAAATAGTCGCGGATCGCGCGCGACGTCGGGCGCATGATCTTCGGCGTTCATGGAGCCGACGGCCATCGATGCATGTGCGGTTCAGCGCGCGGTGGCCGATGTCGGTGCGGTACTGCATGCCGTCGAAGCGGATCGCCGCGACGGCCGCGTACGCGGCGCGCTGCGCCTGGCGCAACGAATCGCCCAGCGCGGTGACGCCGAGCACGCGGCCGCCGTTCACCCTCACCTGCGCGCCGTCCGCCACGGTGCCGGCGTGGAACACCGTGACGTCGGGATGCGCTTGCGGCGTCACGCGATCGAGCCCGTCGATGACATCGCCCCGGCGCGGCTGCGTCGGGATAGCCGGCGGCCGCGAGCACGACCGTCAACGCGGCGCGCCGATCCCATTCGGCTTCGACGCGATCGAGCGTGCCGTCGATGCGCGTGCATCGACGAGCGTCGACGAGATCGGAGCGTGAGGCGCGCCATGATCGGCTGCGTTTCCGGATCGCCCAGGCGGCAGTTGAACTCGAGCACGCGCGGCGCGCCGTTCGCGTCGATCATCACGCCCGCGTACAGGAACCCCTGGTACGGCGTTCCCTCGGCCGCCATGCCGGCGATCGCCGGTCGCGATCACCTCGCGCATGATGCGCGCATGCACCGTCGGCGTGACGACCGGCGCCGGCGAATAGGCGCCCATGCCGCCCGTGTTGGGGCCGCGGTCGCCATCGCCGAGCCGCTTGTGATCCTGGCTCGACGCGAGCGCCAGCGCGTGCGCGCCGTCGGCCATCACGATGAAGCTCGCCTCCTCGCCGTCGAGGAAGTCCTCGATGACGACGCGCGCGCCGGCCGCGCCCATGCGCGTTGCCGGCCAGCATCGCGTCGATCGCCGCATGCGCTTCGCCTTCGTCGCGTGGCGACGACGACGCCCTTGCCGGCCGCGAGCCCGTCGGCCTTGACGACGATCGGCGCGCCGCGCGCCGCGACGTAGGCGTGCGCGTCGGCCGCATCGGTGAACGTCCGGTATGCCGCGGTCGGGATCCCGTGCCGCGCCATGAACGCCTTGGCGAAATCCTTCGAGCTTTCGAGTTGCGCGGCGGCGCGCGTCGGCCCGAAAATGCGCAGACCCGCCGCGCGGAAGGCGTCGACGATGCCGGCTGCGAGCGGCGCTTCCGGGCCGACGATCGTCAAGTCCGACCGCCTCTCGCCTCGCGAAGGCGATCAGCGTCGCGATCGCCTCGATCGGCACGTTGGTGAGGTCGCGGATCGGCCGCCGTGCCGGCGTTGCCGGGCGCGACGAACACCTTCGCCACGCGAGGCGATTGCGCGACCTTCCATGCCAGCGCGTGCTCGCGTCCGCCGCCGCCGACGATCAGCACATTCATCGATGTGGCGACGTTCACCGGAACAACACGCGGCCGAACAGGTAAATGACGCTGCCGTTGTTGATGCCGCCGTTGAGGGTCGGAATGTACGTTCCGTACAGTGTCGCGTCGCGAAACCGCAACGAGAAAAGCGGCAGCAGCGCCGGGAAACGGCACGCCGGCCGCGATGTCCGGCCGCTGCACGAGCATCAGCGTATATCCGAGCCCCGGCTGCAACGCCCTCACGCGGGCCCCAGTACGTCGAATGCTCGTAGCCGAGATTCCATTGAACGTGATGATGCGAATCGCTTGAACGCGAGGAAGAAGACCGAACGCGTGTCGCCGTCGGCGTCCTCGATGGTCCTCACCACACCCGCCGCCCCAGGCGCGCGGGTTCAGTTCCGCGCGCTTCTCGGGGGTCCAGGTCGACGGCAGGTGCCATGAATAGCCGGAGATCAATATGCCTTGGTCGCCGTGCTCGTACGTGTCCACGACGCGCCTGCAGCCGCGCTCGAGCCATGCGCCGAAATCCTCGCACGACGCCGCCTGCGACGGCGTTGCCCATGCGAGCGCTGCCGCAGCGCCGAGCATCGTCGCGCGCCGCATTGACGCGATGACGCGAAGAACGACGTGGGCACGCGCGCGCCGCATCAATGCCGGAAATGGCGCACGCCGGTGAACACCATCGCGATGCCGCGCTCGTCGGCCGCGGCGATGACCTCGTCGTCGCGAATGCTGCCGCCGGGCTGGATCACCGCGACGGCGCCGTTGTCGGCGACGACGTCGAGCCCGTCGCGAAACGGGAAGAACGCGTCGGAGGCGACGACCGAGCCGGCGAGCGAGAGGCCGGCGTTCTGCGCCTTGATCGCCGCGATGCGCGTCGAGTCGACGCGGCTCATCTGGCCCGCGCCGATGCCGAGCGTGCGGCCGCTCCGCGCAATAGACGATCGCGTTGGACTTGACGAACCAGGCGACGCGCCACGCGAACAGCAGATCGGCGACCTGCTCCGGCGTCGGGCGCCACGCGCGTGACGACGGTGAGATCGGCGCGTTCGACGTTGCGCGTGTCCGCGGTCTGCACGAGAAAGCCGCCGCCGATGCGCTTCAAGTCCCATCGCATCGTCGCGCGCTTGCCGGGCAGCGGCACCTCCAGCACGCGAACGTTCTTCTTGCGCGCGATCACCGCGCAGCGCATCCGCCGTGTAGCCGGGGGCGATCAGCACTTCGACGAACTGCGCGGCGACCGCCTCGAGCGTCGCGGCGTCGACCGGCGCGGTTGAACGCGATGATGCCGCCGAACGCCGAAACGGGATCGGTCGCGAACGCCTTGCGGTAGGCGTCGAGCGGCGCAGCAGCGCTCGCGACGCCGCAGGGATTCGCATGCTTGACGATCACGCACGCCGGATCGGCGAACGCGCGTCACGCAGCGCCACGCGGCGTCGGCGTCCGCGACGTTGTTGAACGACAGCTCCTTGCCCTGCAGCTGGCGGTACGAGGCGATCGCGCCGCGGCGCGGCGCCGGGCTCGCGATAGAGCGCCGCCCGCTGGTGCGGATTCTCGCCATAGCGCATGTCCTGCACCTTCTCGCCGGCCAGATGGAAAGCGACTGCGGAAAGCCCTGCGGCGCGCCGTCGGCATCGCGCGCCGTCAGCCAATTGGCGATCGCGCCGTCGTAGGCGGCCGTGTGCGAGAACGCCCGCTGCATCAGGCGAAAGCGCAGCTCCCTCGAGAGCGCGTTGGCGTTGCGCTGCAGCTCGCCGAGCACGATCGCGTAGTCCGCGGGGTCGACGACCACGCCGACGTGCTGCCAGTTCTTGGCTGCGCTGCGCACCATCGCCGGGCCGCCGATGTCGATGTTCTCGATCGCTTCGTCGAGCGTGCAGCCGGGCTTGGCGACGGTTTCGCGGAACGGGTAGAGATTGACGACGACGAGGTCGATCGCGGGAATCGCGTGCGTGGCGAGCGCGTCGCGATGCGACGGCGACGTCGCGCCGCGCGAGGATGCCGGCGTGCACCTTCGGATGCAGCGTCTTGACGCGCCCGTCGAGCATTTCCGGAAATCCGGTGTAGCGGCCGATGTCGGTGACGGGCAGGCCGGCATCGGCGATGCGCCTCGCCGTGCCGCCGGTCGACAGCAGCTCGATGCCGCACGCGACGAGGCCGCGCGCGAAGTTCGACGATGCCCGCCTTGTCGGAGACCGACAGCAGCGCCTGCGTGACAGTCCCCGTCATCGGCGATGCCAGGTCAGATGAGCTTGTATTTAGCGAGCTTGGCGCGCAGCGTGTTGCGGTTCAGCCCCAGCATCTCGGCCGCGTGCGTCTGATTGCCGTTCGACCGGTCGAGCATCGACGTGAGGAGTGCGCGCTCGACATGCGCGATGACCATGTCGTAGATGCCGTGCGGCGGTTCGCCGTCGAGCCTGTGGAAGTATTCGTCCAGCGATTTTTCGACGCTGCGCCCGATTTCGTTGCCGCTGTTCAGTCGAATGCTCTTTTTCACGCCGCGAGTGCCTCCGTGACCCGCACCTCGCACGGCGTGCATCCGTGCGTCGCGCACCGGAGGTTCTCCCGCCGCCCTCCGGCGTCCCGGTGGCGGCCTGCGTAGCGCAACCGCTCGCCTTGCGCCGCCAGCCGGACGAAGAACCGCTCGACCGTCGCATACTGCTCGGCGACCGAGCCGGCCGCATTGATCTGCTGCCGGAATTCACTCGCGCCGGATAGCTCGTCCGTGTACCAATGGAGGTGCTTGCGTGCGATGCGCACGCCGAGCTCTTCGCCATAGAACGCATAGTGATCGCCGAGGTGCTCGACAATCGAAGCGCGCGCTTCTTCGACGGTGGGCGCCGGCAGCGTGGCGCCGGTTGCCAGGTAGTGCGCGATCTCGCGGAAGATCCACGGACGCCCCTGCGCGGCGCGTCCGATCATCAGCCCGTCGGCGCCGGTACGCTCCAGCACATCGCGCGCGCCCTGGGGCGTCGCGATGTCGCCATTCGCGAATACGGGAATCGAGACCGCATGCTTCACCGCGCGCACGGTATCGTATTCGACCGGGTCCGGTGAAAAGGCATGCGCGCGTGCGGCCGTGCACTGCGAGTGCGGCGACGCCGGCATCCTGCGCGATGCGGGCAATGGCCACCGCGTTGCGCTTGCCGGGTGCGGGGCCCGTGCGGATCTTCAGCGTCACCGGGACGTCGACGGCGCGCGCGACGGCCGTGAGAATTTCCGCCACCAGCGTTTCGTTGGCAAGCAGCGCCGATCCGGCGGCGGCGTTGCAGACTTTCTTGGCCGGACAGCCCATGTTGATGTCGATGATCTGCGCGCCCCGGTCGACGTTGTAGCGGGCGGCATCGGCCATCAGCGCGGGATCGGCACCGGCAATCTGCACGGCAATCGGCGCGACTTCACCCGCATGATCGGTGCGCCGGCGCGACTTGTCGGTCGCCCATAGCCTCGGATTGGCGGCGACCATCTCGGATACCGCGTAGCCGGCGCCCATGCGCTTGCAAAGCATGCGAAACGGTCGATCGGTGACGCCCGCCATCGGTGCGACCGCAAGATTGTTCGGCAGTAGGTGGCCACCGATGCGCACGACTCGGATTGGATTTTTTTGTTCGGAGGGGTTCGAATTATACCCGTTCGAATGATCGCTGGAAGCACCGACTCGCGCGAAGTGCGGGACTTGCATCGGCGCGGCCGGCCGGGGCCTCCGCCATGAGGCAACTCGCCTAGCGCATTCCGAACAGCATCGCGCGCGTGAACATCCGCTTCGCGAACGGCACCGTGTCGAGCGCCATCATGCCGAGGCCGCGCGGCACGCGGAGCCACGGCCAGTCGTTGCCGAACAAGTGAACGAGCCCATGCGTAAACCCGATGCCCGCGCGCCGATCCCACGTGCGGCGCGACCGGTAGCGCGACAGCATCCGCGCCGCACCGAGCTCGTTGCGCGGCGTGCCGATGAGGATGCTCGCGAGCTCGAACGCATCGCGAAGCCCGAGATTGAATCCCTGGCCGGCGATCGGATGCAACGCCTGCGCCGCATTGCCGATCACGGCAACCCGCTGCGTCGTCGTGTTGCGCGCCACCTCGAGGGTCAACGGAAACGAGCGACGCTCGCCGACACGCGTGAACCCGCGAACGCGACTGCCGAAATGCGCCGCAAGCGCCGCGACCACCGACGACTCGGCCATCGCGAGCGTGCGCGCCGCATCGTCCGGCTTTTGCGTCCATACCAGCGCGTAGTGCTCACGCTCGGGCAGCAACGCCACCGGGCCGTCGCGCGTGAAACGCTCGTACGCGACGCCGCCGTGCGGATGGTCGAGCTCGACGGAGGCGACGATGGCAACCTGTCCGTAGTCGTGTCGTCGCCGTTCGACGCCGCGAACCGACGAAGCTGCGCCGTCCGCCACCACGGCAAGCCGCGCGTGCAGGGGCTCGTCCGGCTGTCCGGCGATCTCGATCGTCGCAGCTTCCGGCGCTCCAGTGACGGCGCGCGCCGCTGCACCGAAGCGCAGCTCGACGGCGGCGCCGCGCAGCGCGTCGTCGAGGACGCCCTGCAGCGCGCGAAACGAGACGACATACCCAAGCGCGGGCAGGCCGTGCTCGGCCGCGTCGAGGCGTACGGTTCCGAAGCCGCGCGCCTGCGAAATGTCGATCGCCACGATCGGCGTGACTGCGCCCGGCGTGGCGGCCAGCCGCGTCCAGACGCCGAGGCGTTCGAAAATGAGGCGCGCGCCGTGCGACAGCGCGAGCGAACGATCCGCTTGTGCCATGACGCCGGCGGGTCGCGCGTCGATGACGACGACATCGAGATCGGCGTCGCGCAATGCCAAGCGCAGCGTCGCGCCCACGGGACCCGCGCCGACGATGGCGACATCGCGCATCACGGTCCGGACATGCACGCCGCTTCGACGTCCGCGACCGATTTGGGCGTCGCGGCAGTCAGGTTGTCGACGCCGCCCGCGCGTGACGAGCACGTCGTCTTCGATCCGGACGCCGATGTTCCAGAACGATTCCGGGACGTTGTCCGCCGGACGGATGTACGCGCCCGGCTCGACGGTCAGCACCATGCCGGGCGCAAGGCGCACCGACTCGCCGTGCTGCTGGTAGAGGCCGGCGTCATGCACGTCCATGCCGAGCCAGTGCCCTGCGCGGTGCATGTAGAACTGCCGGTAGCTGCCGCTCTCCAGCACGCCGTCGAGCGTTCCGGTGCACAAGTCCGAGGTCGATGAAGCCCTGCGCCAGCACGCGTTCGGCGACGTGGTGGTAATCGTGAAACGGCGCACCGGGCCTGACGGCATCGATGCACGCAAGCTGCGCCGCAAGCACCAGCTCGTAGATTGCCTTCTGCGGACCGCTGAACCGGCCGTTCACCGGAAACGTGCGCGTGATATCGGACGCGTAACCCTGGAATTCGCAGCCGGCGTCGATCAGCAGCAGGTCGCCGTCGTTCATCTGCCGGTTGTTGTCGCGATAATGCAGCACGCATGCATTCGGCCCCGAGGCGACGATCGAGTTGTACGCGACCGCCTGCGCGCCTTCGCGCAGGAACTCGTGCAGCAGCTCCGCCTCGACCTGGTATTCGTACGCACCCGGCCTGGCGTAGCCCATCGCGCGCCGGTGCGCCGCGCTCGAGATTGCGCCGGCACGGCGCATCAGCCCGATTTCGTGCGCGTCCTTGACGAGCCGCATCGTATCGAGCGCTGCCGCGGACGTCGACGACTTCCTCGGGCGCCGCGACGCCGCGTGCGCACGCGATTGCGCACTTCGTTCAGCAGATCGGTGACATCGCGGTCCCAGTCGCGGAACAGTCCGAGCGGCGTGAACAGCGCCGGCCGGTCGGAGGCGAGATCCGGCAGCTTCTCGCGCATCGCCGAAATCGGATGCGCTTCGTCGAAGCCGAAGATCTCGCGCGCGGCGTCGGGGCCGTAGCGAAAGCCGTCCCAGATCTCCCGCTCCTCGTTCCTCTCGCGGCAGAACAGCACGTGCCGATCGCCGTCCGGACCCGCGACGAGCGCAATCACCGCCTCGGGCTCGGGGAACCCGGACAGGTAATAGAAATAGCTGTCGTGCCGGATACGGATAGAGCGAATCGCGGTTGCGCGCGACTTCGGGCGCCGTCGGCACGAGCGCCAGCCCGCCGCCGCTGCGCGTAGCGCATCGACTGCAGCATGGCGTCGCGGCGCGCGCGATAGATTTGGTGTGCGTGGTTCATCGTGGCATCCTGCGCTGGACGATCCATTATAGGTGGATGGCCGGAGCCCATTGCCGCACCGGAACACCGCCGCGCAGCAAAGGAACCTGAGGAACCTCTGGAGGGATCCCGTGACTGATCGCACTGCCATGGCATCTGCCGCGGAGCAAGCGAGAGCCGCGTCGATGCACGAGCTTTCGCTCGCCGAGTACGGCGCGCGCCTGCGCGCTGGCGTGTTCACCGCCGAAGCAACGGTGCACGCCGCTCTTGACCGCATCGCGGATGAAAACCCCGAGCTTGGCGCGTTCACGTTCGTCGATGCCGCCGGCGCTATCGCCGCGGCCCGTGGCGTCGACCTGCATCTCGAAGCGCGGACCGATCTCGGGCCGCTGATGGGCGTGCCGATCGCGCTCAAGGACTTGTATGCGGCGACCGGTCTGCCGATGACGGCGGGATCGCGCGTCGATATCGCCGACCGCACGCCGCCGGAAGGGACGATCGTGCGGGCGCTGAAACGTGCGGGGGCGATCATTCTCGGCAAGACGCAAACCACCGAGTTCGCGTTCGGCACGTACAATCCTACTCATCCGACCCCGCGCAATCCGTGCGATTCGACGACTCACCGGATGCCCGGCGGCTCCTCCTCCGGCTCGGCCGTCGCCGTCGCCGCCGGTCTTTGCGCCGTCGCATTCGGAACGGATACCGGCGGCTCCGTCCGCCAGCCGGCCGCGCTCTGCGGCATTGCCGGGTTCAAGTCGACGGCCGGCCGGTTGCCGATGGACGGCGTTTTCCCGCTGTCGCCGACCTTCGACAGCGCAGGATGGTTCGCGCATCGCGCCGCCGATCTGGCGCTCGTTTGGGAAGTGCTGTCGGGTGAAGCGCGCGCCTGCGCGCGCCCGATCGACACGCTCGTTCTCGGCTGGCCGGACGCGCATTTTTTCGACGGTCTCGAACCGGACGTCGCGCGCACGATCGATCTCGCGCGCCGGCGAATCGCCGCAGCGGGCGCTCGCATCGTTCCCGTGACGCTGCCGCCGCTTACCGATCTCGACGCGGCGTTCGGTGTGTTCCTGTCGGCCGAGCTCGTCGCATGGCTCGGCCGCGAGCGCGTGACTGAAAACCTGTCGCGAATGGACCCGGTCGTCGCCGCGCGCATCGCGCCCGGATTGACGCTGTGCGCCGACGCATTCATCGACATGCGCACCCGATTCGCCGCGCTTGCGCGCGCGGCGCGCGACGCGATGTCCGGCGTCGATGCGGTGCTGACGCCCGCCTCCCCGCGCATCGCCGCGCCGGTCGACGGCTATTCGAGCGCCGAGGCGGCGGCTGCCTGGAGCCGGGAAACGCTGCGATTCACGCGACCCGGGAACCTGTTCGGATTGTGCGGCGCGTCGCTGCCGATCGGCCATCTGACGGGATCGCTGCCGGTCGGCCTGCAGCTGCTCGCGCCCGGCGGCGCCGATGCGCAACTGCTCTCGATCGCGCAGACGATCGAGCGCGTCGTCGGGGGTCGTTCAGTGACGTTGCGCGACGAGAAGCGCGCAATGCGCGAGCAGTTGTTGGCAAGGCGCGACGCCCTTGAGCCGGCTGTTCGCGCGCATTCATCGCGGGCGATTGCCGCGCATGTCGCATCGATGGATGCGTTCCGAAAGGCACGCGTCGTCCTGCTCGACGCTGCCGTTTCGCAGCGAGTGGGACGCGACGCTGCTCGTGCGAAATGCAATCGAGGACGGCAAGATCGTGGCGGCGCCGCGCGTCGATCCGTCGGCGAGAATGCTGCTTCCGTTCCGGATTGCGGATCTCGATGCCGACATCGAAGCGGGCTATCGCGGCATTCCCGAGCCGCGCGCTCACTGCGCAGCCGTTGCCCTCGATACGATCGACTGGGTACTCGTTCCGGGCGTGGCGTTCGATGCGGCCGGACGGCGTCTCGGGCTACGGCGGCGGCTACTACGACCGCTTGCTGCCGCTGCTCGCGCCGGATGCGCCGCGCGTCGCCGGCGCTTCGAAATGCAACTCGTCGATGCAGTACCCGCGGCGCCGCACGACGTTCGACGTCGATTGCATCGTGACCGAGCAGCGGATGCTGGATTGCGCGCGCACCGCGGCATGACGCCCGCGCGCACGGCGGTCGTCGCGCTCGCCGCGACGCTGACGATCCAGATCTACGTTTCGTTCGCCGCGAGCGCGACCGCGGTGCTCGCGCCCGGAGATCGCGCGGGAATTCGGCGTGGAGACGCGCTGGGTCGGCGTGTTCGTCGGCGTCGTCTACGTCGGCGCGATGTTCGTCGAGCCTCGCCTGCGGCGGCTTCATCGAGCGCTACGGCCCGATCCGCGTGTCGCAGGCCTGCGTCGTGCTGTGTGCGCATCGGCGTGATGCGTCGATGGCGGTGGCGCCCGGATACGCGCCCGCGCTGCTCGCGCTCTCGGCGCTGGTGATCGGCATCGGCTACGGTCCGATCACGCCGGCTTCGTCGCACCTGCTGCAGCGGACGGCGCCGCCGTCGCGAATGGCGCTGACGTTCTCGATCAAGCAGACGGGCGTGCCGGCAGGCGCCGCGCTGGCCGGCGCGTTGCTGCCTGCATTGGCGCTCGCGATCGGCTGGCGCGCCCGCGTTTGCGGTCGTCGCGCTCGCCGGCGCGCTCGTGCTCGGCACTCGCGCAACCGATTCGCGCGCGGCTCGACGCCGACCGCCAGCCGCGTCGCGGGTTCTCGTTCGCCGGCATCTTCGCGCCGCTCGCGCTGCTGCGCCAGTCGCGGCCGCTGCGCGAGCTTGCGCTCGTGTCGCTCGCATACTCGGCAACGCAGGTGTGCCTGACGAGCTTCCTGGTCGTGCTACCTGACCGAGACGCTGCACTGGACGCTCGTGTCGGCGGGCTTCGCGCTCGACGGCCGCGACGCGTCGGCGGCGTCGCCGGACGCATCGGATGGGGCTACGTCGCCGATCGGCTGCTCGCGCCGCGTCACGTGCTGATGCTGATCGGATGGCTCGCGGGCGCCTGCGGCGTCGGCATGGCGCTCGCGACACCGCAGTGGTCGATCCACGGCGGTCTTGCTGCTCGCAGTGGTGTTCGGCGCGACGGCAATCGGCTGGAACGGCGTCCAGCTCTCGGAAGTCGCGCGGCTCGCGCCGCCGGGAACCGCCGGCAAGGTAACGGGCGCATCGGGCTTCGTCACGTTTGCGGGCGTGGTGATCGGCCCGCCTTCGTTTGCGCTGTTGTCGACCGTGACCGGCAGCTATCGGCTCGGGCTTCGCGACGTTCGCCGCGCTCAGCATTGCAGGCGCGCTCGCGCTCGCAGGGTCAGGGTCAGGTACAGGCGCAGAAGACAGCAATCGCAGGCGCGGCGACGAATCGTAGTTGAGCGGCCCGCGCGACGCGCTTGTGATTACAATGACTTCGTGGTGGCGCTGGCGACGACCGGACTCCGGTCTTCTGTCCTCTGACCTGAAGTCTGACCGATGGACCGCATTCCCGATATCGATCCCCAGGAAACGCGCGAATGGCTCGAGGCGCTCGATGGCGTGCTCGAAGCCGAAGGCCCCGACCGCGCGCATTTCCTGATCGAGCAACTGATCGACAAGGCGCGCCGCTCCGGCGCGTACCTGCCGTTTTCCGCGAACACCGCGTACATCAACACGATCCCGGTCGACAAGCAGGTGCGCATCCCCGGCGACCAGAACCTCGAGCATCGGATCCGTTCGATCACCCGCTGGAACGCGATGGCGATGGTCGTGCGCGCGAACAAGCACACGAACGTCGGCGGGCACATCGCGAGCTACGCGTCGGCGGCCACGCTCTACGACGTCGGCTTCAACCATTTCTGGCACGGCATGTCGGACAAGCACGCCGGCGATCTCGTCTTCATCCAGGGCCATTCGTCGCCCGGCGTGTATTCGCGCGCGTTCCTGCTCGGCCGCCTGACCGAGGCGCAACTCGACAACTTCCGCCAGGAAGTCGACGGCCGCGGCATCGCTTCGTATCCGCATCCATGGCTGATGCCGGATTTCTGGCAGTTCCCGACGGTGTCGATGGGACTCGGTCCGCTGATGGCGATCTACCAGGCGCGGTTCATGAAATACCTGCGCGATCGCGGCCTCGTCGGACACCGAAGGCCGCAAGGTATGGTGCTTCTGCGGCGACGGCGAAATGGACGAGCCGGAGTCGATGGGCGCGATCGGCATGGCGTCGCGCGAAAACCTCGACAACCTGATCTTCGTCGTCAACTGCAACCTGCAGCGCCTCGACGGTCCGGTGCGCGGCAACGGCAAGATCATCCAGGAGCTCGAAAGCGACTTCCGCGGCGCGGGCTGGAACGTGATCAAGGTGATCTGGGGCACGCGCTGGGATTCGCTGCTCGCGCGCGACGAAGGGCCGGAATGCTGATGCAGCCGGATGATGGAATGCGTCGACGGCGAGTACCAGACGTTCAAGTCGAAGCGACGGCGCCTACGTCCGCGAATACTTCTTCAACACGCCCGAGTTGAAGGCGCTGGTCGCCGACTGGTCCGACAACGACATCTGGGACCTGAACCGCGGCGGCCACGATCCGCACAAGGTGTACGCGGCGTACCACGCGGCCGTCAATCACACGGGCCAGCCGACCGTCATTCTCGCCAAGACGATCAAGGGCTACGGGATGGGCGATCGCCGGCGAAGCGCAGAACATCACGCACCAGCAGAAGAAGATGAACGTCGAGGCCATCCGCCGGTTCCGCGATCGCTTCGGCATCCCGGTGCGCGACGACAAGCTCGAGGAAGTGCCGTACGTCAAGTTCGACGAAGGATCGCCCGAGCTCGAATACATGCGCGCGCGGCGGATGGAGCTCGGCGGCTACCTGCCCGCCCGCCGGCGCAAGGCGGATCCGCTGGCCATTCCCGCGCTGACGGTGTTCGAGCGTTTCCTCAAGAGCACCGACGAGCGCGAGATCTCGACGACGATGGCGTTCGTGCAGATCCTGCAGATGCTGCTGCGCGACAAGACGCTCAGCAAGTACATCGTGCCGATCGTCCCCGACGAATCGCGGACGTTCGGCATGGAGGGACTGTTCCGCCAGCTCGCGATCTGGAACCAGCTCGGGCAGCTCTACACGCCCGAGGACAAGCGACCAGCTGATGTTCTACAAGGAGGACAAGCACGGGCAGATCCTCCAGGAAGGCATCAACGAAGCCGGCGCGATGTGCGACTGGATGGCCGCGGCGACGAGCTATTCGACGCACGGCGTGCCGATGATCCCGTTCTACATTTTCTATTCGATGTTCGGATTCCAGCGCGTCGGCGATCTCGCGTGGGCGGCCGGCGACATGCGCTCGCGCGGGTTCCTGCTCGGCGGCACGGCGGGACGGACGACGCTCAATGGCGAGGGCCTCCAGCACGAGGACGGCCACTCGCACGTCATCGCCGCGACGATCCCGAATTGCATCTCGTACGATCCGACGTTCGCGTACGAAGTGGCGGTGATCATCCAGGACGGCTTGCGGCGCATGTACGCCGAGCAGCAGGACGTCTACTACTACCTGACGGTCATGAACGAGAACTATCGTCATCCGGCGATGCCCGAAGGCGCGGCGAGCGCCATCGTCAAGGGCATGTACCTGTTCAAGCCGGGTGCCGCAAAGTCGAAGGCCCCGCGCGTGCAGCTGCTCGGCAGTGGAACGATCTTTCGCGAAGTGATCGCTGCCGCCGAACTGCTGCACGACGACTGGGGCGTCGAGGCCGACCTGTGGAGCTGCCCGTCGTTCACCGAGCTTGCGCGCGACGGCCATGCAGTCGCACGCTTCAACCTGCTGAACCCGACGGCGAAGCCGCGCGCGTCGCATGTCGAGCATTGTCTCGCCGCGACCGCCGGACCGGTGATCGCCGCAACCGATTACATCCGCGCGTTCGCCGAGCAGATTCGCGCCTGTGTTCCGCGTCGTTACGTCGTGCTCGGGACCGACGGCTACGGGCGCTCCGATACGCGCGAGAAGCTGCGCCATTTCTTCGAGGTCGATCGCTGGTACGTCGCGGTCGCTGCCCTGAAGGCACTTGCGGACGAGGGCGCATTGCCCGCCGCGAAGGTGGCCGAGGCGATGCGCAAGTACGCGCTCGATCCGTCGAAGCCTGCGCCGTGGACCGTGTAGAAGCCTTCGACGACAACAAGAAGACGAACAGGCAGAGATGAGCGTGATCGAGGTCAAGGTCCCGGATATCGGCGACTTCACGGACGTTCCCGTCATCGAGGTGCTGGTCAAGGCGGGCGACACGGTCGCGATCGACGATTCGCTCGTGACGCTGGAATCGGACAAGGCGACGATGGATGTGCCTTCACCTTCGGCGGGCACGGTGAAGGAATTGCGCGTGAAGGCGGGCGACAAGGTGAGCGAGGGAAGCGTGGTGCTGACGCTCGAAAGCGAGGCGCGCGCCAGCTCCCCGCCCGCTTCCGCGACGAGCCGCGAATCCCGGCCCGCGACCACATCGGCGCCTCCCGCGGCCGAGCACGTGACGCCTTCGCCACGCGGCGAGAAGGGCCGTGCCGACATGCCCGGTGAAGGCTCGAACTCGACGCCGCCGGCGGGCCCGACGATCGAAGTGTGCGTTCCGGACATCGGCGATTTCACCGATGTGCCGGTCATCGAAGTGTTCGTCAAGCCCGGCGACATCGTCCAGGCGGACGATCCGCTGGTGACGCTCGAGTCCGACAAGGCGACGATGGACGTGCCGTCGCCGGTCAGGGGGATCGTCGAAGGCGTGCGCGTATCCGTCGGCGAACGGGTCAGCCAGGGTACGCCGCTGCTGTCTTTGAAGACTGCGCAGACAGGCGCGGAACCCGCAAGCCGGGCGATGCCGCCGACGCATCCGGCCGACAGCGATCGTGCAACGCCGTCGATCACGGCTCCACCGGCGCCCTCGTCCCAACCGCCTGCCGCGAGCGCGAGAGGCAGCGGCGAAGTTGCCGCCGACGGACCGTCGGAACCGGCCGCATCGACCGGCCGCGCGCATGCGTCGCCGTCGGTGCGGAAGTACGCGCGCGAACTCGGCGCCGACATCGCACGCGTCACGGGCAGCGGGCCGAAGGGCCGCATCCTGAAGGAAGACGTCCAGGCGTTCGTGAAACGCTCGCTGGAGGGCGCGCCGGTCGCGTCGCGCGGCGGCAGCGCCGCCGGCGGCGGTGCTCTGAACCTCCTTCCATGGCCGGCGCCGGACTTCGCAAAATTCGGCGCGATCGAGACCACGCCGCTGTCGCGCATCAGGAAAATCGCCGGCGCGAACCTCGCGCGCAACTGGGTGATGATTCCCCACGTCACCCAGTTCGACGACGCCGATATCACGGAGCTCGAGGCGTTTCGCGTTGCGCTCAACAAGGAGAACGACAAAGCGGGCATCAAGGTAACGATGCTTGCGTTCCTGATCAAGGCGTCGGTCGCCGCGCTGCGCAAGTTTCCCGAGTTCAACGCTTCGCTCGACGCCGGTGGCGAAAACCTGATTCGCAAGCGCTATTTCAACGTCGGTTTTGCCGCCGACACGCCGAACGGCCTCGTCGTTCCCGTCGTCAAGGGCGCCGATGGCAAGGGCGTGCTGCAGATCGCGGGCGAAATGAGCGAGTTGTCGCGCAAGGCGCGCGAAGGCAAGCTCGGCCCCGCCGACATGCAGGGCGGATGCTTCTCGATCAGCTCGCTCGGCGGCATCGGCGGCACCGCGTTCACGCCGATCGTCAACGCGCCGGAAGTGGCGATCCTCGGCGTTTCGAGAAGCGCGATGAAGCCGGTGTGGGACGGCAACGCGTTCGCGCCGCGGCTGATGCTGCCGCTGTCGCTGTCGTACGACCACCGCGTGATCGACGGTGCCGCGGCAGCGCGGTTCACCTCGTATTTCGCGAGCGTGCTGGCCGATTTCCGGCGCGTGCTGCTATGAGCGGTTTGAAGTCCGCCAACCTCTTCGCAATGCACTGGGAAGATCCATGCTGGGTGCTTCAAAAATTTTTCGCCACCGCGCATGCAGGATCAATGCCACGAATCACTCGATGGTCACCTCTGCAAGCGACCGAGCTCATTGATCTTCAATGGTTTTGAGCGACCAAAGCTTATGGCCGATCGCTACAAATCAGGCATTGATTTTGAGCGGGCCGGCGCACTTTTTTTGGAACAGACGATCGGGTAGTCGCGCTCCAGGTTCGAGTCGGATGTCTGACTCTCGTTCATGCACCGGCTGCGGCCGCGTCGTACGTCCAATGGACCGCGCGAAGATGGCGGCGTAAACCATGACCCAGGACGAACAGAAGCAACTCGTCGCTCGCGAAGCGCTCCGCTACGTCGTCGACGACGCGTGGCTCGGCGTCGGCTCCGGCTCGACTGCGAACTTCTTCATCGACGAGCTCGCGAAGATCAGGCACCGGATCAAGGGCGCGGTCGCGAGCTCGGTCAAGACGGCCGAGCGCCTGAAGGCGCACGGCATCGACGTCGAGGAGCTGAACAACGTCAGCGACATCCCGGTCTACATCGACGGCGCCGACGAAGTCACACCCGCCGGCGCGATGATCAAGGGCGGCGGCGGTGCGCTGACGCGCGAGAAGATCGTCGCCGCGGTGGCACGGAAATTCGTCTGCATCGCCGACCAGTCAAAGCGCGTCGACACGCTCGGCAAGTTCCCGCTGCCGGTCGAAGTGATCCCGATGGCGCGGAGCTACGTCGCACGCGAGCTCGTCAGGCTGGGCGGGCACCCGGCGTGGCGGATGGGCTTCACGACGGACAACGGCAACGTGATCCTCGACGTCTCCGACTTGGTCGATCCGCGACCCCGTCGCAATGGAGGACCGGATCAATGCGATCGCCGGCGTCGTGACCGTCGGACTCTTCGCGCGGCGCGGCGCCGACGTGATCCTGCTCGGGCACGCCCGTCGGCGTCGAGACGATCGAACCGCGCGCGGCGAGATAGCGCGCAAGACAGCCTGTCCCGTCGTTCCGTAATTCGCTTCCGGTACGGCGCCCGGACGCCAGCACGCCTGTCCGGTCGCAACCGCGCTTGACATATCGCCATATCCAATGTATGTTTTCCCATATGAAGACGACGCTGAACATCGACGACAAGGTAATGATCGAGCTCAAGCGCGAAGCAGCTCGCCAGGGCCGCACGATGTCGGAGCTGGTCGAGAATGCGCTACGCCTTCTGCTTCGATCGCCGAAGCGGCACGGCGGGCTGCCGAAGCTTCCCGTGTTCGACAGCGGCGGGATGCTGGTCGATCCGGCCGATCGCGACTCGCTCTACGAAGCGATGGAAGGACGATAAGGCGAGCGCGTGCTGGTCGTCGACACGAACATCCTCGTCTACGCGGCCGATCTATCGTCCTCGGTCCACACGCCTTGCAGAGCGTGGCTGGAGCGCCAGCGAAAAGCCGCCGGCGCGTGGTACCTGACATGGCCGATCATCTACGAATTCCTTCGTGTCGTGACACATCCGCGCGTGATGCGTCGACCCTTCGCGGTCGTGGCTGCCTGGGATTTCGTAGCGTCGTTGCTCGCCTCGCCGGGCCTCGATGTCCTCGTCCCAAGCGATCGTCACGCAGACGTTGCCGCCCAAACGCTGGCTCAGTTTCCGGATCTGGCCGGCAACGTAATGCATGATGCGCACACGGCCGTGCTGATGCGAGAGCACGGGATTTCGCGAATCTGTACGCGCGACACCGATTTCCATCGCTTCCCGTTCCTGGACGTCATCGATCCGTTGCGGGCGTGACGGAAGGCGGGGCATGGGGACCGGGCGCGCGCTAGAATCCGGTCGTGAACGATCTCGCGATGCCTCCGGCCGTTGCCGAGTACATGCGCGGCGTCGGCGAAGCCGCCCGCGCCGCGGCGCGTGAAATCGCGCGCGCTTCCACGCACGCGAAGAACGAGGCGCTCGAGCAAACGGCGCTCGCGATCCGGCGCGAAGCCGGCGCATTACTCGCCGCCAACGCACAGGACGTATCCGCCGCGCGCGCGGCGGGGTGCGACGCCGCTTTCGTCGATCGCCTGACGCTGACCGAACGGTCGATCGAGGCGATGGCGCGCGGACTCGAGGAGATCGCCGCGCTGCCGGACCCGGTCGGCGAGATCTCCGACCTCAGATACCGGCCGTCCGGCATCCAGGTCGGCATGATGCGTGTGCCGCTCGGCGTCATCGGCATCGTGTACGAATCGCGGCCCGACGTCACCGCGGACGCGGCGGCGCTGTGCCTCAAGTCCGGCAATGCGACGATCCTGCGCGGCGGATCGGAAGCGATCAGAGCAACGCGCGCAATCGCCGCGCTGCATCGCGCGAAGGCCTGCGCGCACGCGGGCCTGCCGGAGCAGGCGGTGCAGCTCGTCGCGACGACGGATCGCGCCGCCGTGGGCTGCCTGATAACCGACGACGCGCACGTCGACGTCATCGTGCCGCGCGGCGGCAAGTCGCTGATCGAGCGCGTGTCGCGCGATGCGCGCGTGCCGGTGATCAAGCACCTCGACGGCGTCTGCCATGTCTTCGTCGACGCGAGCGCGAACGTCGAGCAGGCGATCCGGATCGCCGACAATGCGAAGACGCAGCGCTATTCGCCGTGCAATACGATGGAAACGCTGCTCGTGCACGCCGACGTCGCGGCAGCGGTGCTGCCGCCGCTCGCGGCGATCTACGCATCCAAGGGCGTCGAGATGCGCGGCGACGAGCGCGCCCGCGCGCTCGTCCCGGCGATGGAGCCCGCGACCGAAGAGGACTGGTACGCCGAATACCTGGCGCCGATCCTCGCGATTCGCGTCGTCGACTCGCTCGACGCGGCGATCGACCACATCGCGCGCTACGGATCGCAGCATACCGATGCGATCGTGACCGAGGATCATACGAACGCCATGCGCTTCCTCCGCGAAGTCGATTCGAGCTCGGTGATGGTCAACGCGTCGACGCGATTCGCCGACGGCTACGAATACGGGCTCGGCGCGGAAATCGGCATCTCGACGAACAAGCTGCACGCGCGCGGGTCCCGGTCGGCCTCGAAGGCCTGACGAGCCGCAAGTGGATCGTGCTCGGCACCGGGCAGATCCGCACGTAGGAAATCGGGGTCAGAGATGTATTTCCCAAACGGTCGCATCGAATCGCCGCAATTGTGTCGGGAAATACATCTCTGACCCCGATTTCCGGTCCGAACCGGGCCCGGTAATACGCGACCGTCGGAGCGGAAATGCATCTCTGACCCGGATTTCCGATCCTGAAACATGGCCGCCTCCAGCCTGCTCGCACTGCTCGACGACATCGCCAGCGTGCTGGACGATGTCGCGCTGCTGACCAAACTCGCGACCAAGAAGACTGCCGGCGTGCTGGGTGACGACCTCGCGCTCAATGCGCAACAGGTCGCCGGGGTCAACGCCAACCGTGAACTGCCGGTCGTCTGGGCAGTGGCGAAGGGATCGCTCGTGAACAAGACGATCCTGGTCCCTGCGGCGCTGGCTGTGAGCGCCTTCGCGCCGTGGGCGGTGACGCCGCTCCTGATGATCGGCGGCCTGTTCCTGTGCTACGAGGGCTTCGAGAAGATCATGCACAAGCTCTCGCGCCACCGGGCAGAGGACGCGGAGACCCACCGCCAACTCGTTGACGCACTGGCAGACCCGGCCGTAGACCTGATCGAGTTCGAGAAGACCAAGATCAAGGGCGCGGTCCGCACCGACTTCATCCTCTCGGCGGAGATCATCACGATCACGCTCGGCACCGTGGCCGCGTCCGCATTCGTGACGCAGGTTGTCGTGCTGATCGGCATCGCGCTGATCATGACCGTGGGCGTTTACGGTCTCGTTGCGGGAATCGTGAAGCTGGACGACGCCGGCCTGCATCTTGCCGCGCGGCCTGCCGACGCGGCATTCGGGCGCATGCAACGCGCGCTCGGCACGCAGATCGTGCGCTCTGCACCTTACCTGATGAAAGGCTTGGCCATCGCGGGCACGGCGGCGATGTTCCTGGTGGGAGGCGGCATCCTGACGCATGGCGTGCCGCGCGGCAAGTCACGCGATCAAGGCTTTCGGCGAAAGCGCGGTAGACATTCCCATCCCGGCCGCGGACGCGCTCCTCGGCGCGCTGGTGCCGATGCTTCTGAACGCGGTGGCGGGAGTCGCTGCCGGCGCAGTCGTCTACGCGGTGCTCGCCTTGATCAAGCGCGCGCGGGTGCCGGCGGCCTCGCAGGCGGATTGACGCTCACGCAACGCGTGGCGTCCGACGCCGCGCGCGCATCAGCAACAGCACCGCGATCGCGATCGCTGCGAGAAACGGCAGCGCGGCACGGTTCATCGTTTCCCAGCCGGTGGCCGTCACCAGCGCACCGGACGCGAACGACGACACACCCATCGTCGCGAACACGATGAAGTCGTTCAAGCCCTGTGTGCGGGCCTTCTCGTTGGGGCGGTAGGTTTCGGTCAGCAACGTCGTGCCGCCCGTGTACATCAGGTTCCAGCCGATGCCCACGAGCGCCAGCGCCGCTATGAAGTGCGCGACGCCGTTGCCGTCCAGCGCGACGTAGACGGCAATCACGGTCAGCACGACACCGGCCAGGATGACGCGCAACGTTCCAAAGCGACGAATGAGCGAGCCCGTCACGAATCCCGGCGCGTACATCGCGACGACGTGCCATTCGATGACCCACGCGGTGGCGCTGAACGGGTGACCGCAGAAGTCCATCGCGATCGGCGTCGCCGTCATCAGCAGGTTCATCAGCCCATAACCGAGCGCGCCGGCCAGCACGGCGACGATGAACGCCGGCTGGCGCGCGATTTCGGTCATCGGGCGTCCTTTGCCCGTGCGTTCCTCCATCGACGGTGGCGGCACGTGTACCCGCGACTGGACGGCGAGCGCGACCAGCGCGAATGCGACCAGCATCACGAACGATCCCTGGAACGGTGTCGCGAAGAGGTCGCGGGTGAAGCGCGTCGCTTGCGGACCGACCAGGCCGCCAACCACGCCGCCCGCCAGCACGAGCGAGATCGCCTTCGCGCGGTCGTGGGGCGCTGCAACCTCGGCAGCGGCAAACCGGTACTGGAGGCCGACCGCGTTGTAGACGCCGATGATCCCGGTGGCGACGCAGAACAGCGGGAAGCTCCTGGACTGCAGCGCGTACGCTCCTATCAGACAGCCCGCGATGTTGATCGTCGCGCCCGCCATGAACCCCGCACGGCGGCCGACGCGCGCCATCCACAGCGACATCGGCATCGTCGCGAGCGCGGAGCCGAGCACGTACGTGGTGGCGCCGAACGTCGCGAGCGTCTTCGTCTCCGCGAGCGAAAACCCGACCAGGCCGTTCATCGAGATCAGGCCCGATGCGTTGATCAGCAGCAGCGCCTGGCAGCTGGCGAGGAGGAAGATGTCGCGGCGGGATGTCTGCAAGAAGGGCGCGCGACCAAGCGGCGCGACGACGGGATGGAAGACGCCGGAAAGTCCGTATGATAAGCGACGTGTATTCGGACTCCTCATCGACGCCGCTTTCGCCCCTGGCGGCCGGGATTCTCGATTTCTGGTTCGCGCCGCAGGCGGGAGAGGATGCGGCGCAGCCGCGAGTGAGGGTCGCGCGCGACGTCTGGTTCCGCAAGGACGACGCATTCGATCGCGAGATCCGCGAACGATTCGGCGTCGCACTCGCCGCCGGCATCGCGGGCGCCTTCGGCGAGTGGTGCACGACGCCGCTCGGCTCCCTGGCGCGCGTCGTGCTGCTCGATCAGTTCACGCGCAATGCGTTTCGCGGCACGCCCGACGCATTCGCCGGCGACGCCGGTGCGCTGGCGACGGCGCAGGACGCGATCGAGCGGCAGTTCGATCGGGCGCTCGACCCGCACGAGCGCTCGTTCCTCTACATGCCGTTCGAGCACAGCGAGTCGTTGCCGATGCAGGAGCGCTCGGTCGCGCTGTTCAGTGCGCTCGCTGCCGAAACGGGCCTCGATGCGCAGCTGCCGTGGGCGGAACGCCATTGGGAGGTCATCCGCCGTTTCGGGCGCTTCCCGCATCGCAACGACATCCTCGGCCGCGTATCGTCGCCCGAAGAGCTGGCCTTTCTCGAACAGCCGGGCTCGCGCTTCTGATCCCGCTCGCGATCCTCGGCGGCACGTTCGACCCCGTCCACTACGGGCACTTGCGGCTCGCGGCGGACGTTCGAGCCGCGCTTGCGCCCGATCGATGTGCGTGCTGATCCCGGCCGGCGATCCGCCGCATCGCGGGACGCCGCATGCGTCCGCGCAGCGACCGGGTCGCAATGCTGGAGCTCGCGGTCCGCGAAGTCCCCGGCCTCCTCGTCGACACGCGCGAAATCGCGCGGGGCGGCAAGAGCTACACGGTCGACACGCTCGGTGCGCTGCGTGCGGAGATGCCGGCGAGGCCGCTCGCCTTGCTGGTCGGCGCCGACGCGTTCCGCGGATTGCCTGCGTGGCACCGCTGGAAGCATCTGTTCGACCTCGCGCACGTGATCGTCGTGCCCCGGCCGGGAACGGAGCTTGCAGATCTGCCGGACGCGCTTGCATCCGAGTGGAAGGCGCGAAAAATCGACGATCCCGCACTCTTGCGCGCGCGAACCGCAGGCTCCATCTACGTTCAGCCGGTCACCGCGCAGCCGATCTCGTCGACCGGCATACGGGAGGCACTGGCTGGCAACGACGCAAAACCGGTCGAAATTGCCGGTTTGCTCCCCGCCAGCGTTTTGGCCTATATTGAATCGAAACGACTCTACCGACACCCACCGCATGCGTCTTGACAAGTTGCAGCAGATCGCCGTCGCGGCGCTCGAGGACATCAAGGCCCGCGACATCGCAGTGTTCGACGTCCGCAAGCAAACCAGCCTCTACGACACGCTGATCATCGCCTCGGCCGATTCCAATCGGCAGGTCAAGGCGCTCGCGAACCACGTTCGCGACAAGCTGAAGGAAGCGGGCGCGACGATCCTCGGCGTCGAAGGCGAGCAGGCCGGCGAATGGGTGCTGGTCGATGCGGGCGACATCGTCGTGCACGTGATGCAGCCGGCCGTGCGCGCGTACTACAACCTCGAAGAGCTGTGGGCGCCGACTGCAACGTTCCACCGCGCCCGGGCGGCCAGCGCCGCGTGACGAGCAGCGCATGATCGGCGGCGACGGTGACGCATCGCGCCGCCGTCGCCTGCCGTGAGGATTCGCGTCGTCGCGCTCGGGCCAGCGCATGCCGGCGTGGGTCGCGGCCGGCGTCGACGATTATGCGAAGCGCCTGCCGCGCGAATGGGCGTTCGAGCTCGTCGAGCTCAAGGCCGGAGCCGCGCGATCGCGGCAAGACGCGTCGACGCAGATGCTCGCCGCGGAAGCGTCGCGACTCGCCACGCGTGCGCGGGTTACCGTATCGTGGCGCTCGACGAGCGCGGCACGCCGTGGACGACGCAGGAGCTCGCAGCGCGGCTTGCGCGCTGGCAGGACGGCGGCGACGACGTCGCGTTCGTCATCGGCAGCGCCGACGGGCTGGCGCCGACGTCAAGTCGAACGCCGCGGCGGTGGTCGCGCTGTCGGCGATGACGCTGCCGCACGGCCTGGTGCGCGTGCTGCTCGCCGAGCAGCTGTACCGTGCGCACAGCCTATTGACCGGCCATCCGTATCATCGCGACTAGCTGAGGCCCTGATGAGCGCTCCCGCTGCTCTATCTCGCGTCGAAGAGCCCGCGCCGGCAGGAGCTGCTGCGGCAGCTCGGCGTCGAGTTCGAGACGCTGCTGCTTGCGCGAGGCCGTCGGACGCGACCGCGACGTCGTCGAGGAAGCGCTCGACGCCGAGCCCGCGCTGCACTACGTCGAGCGCATCGCGCGCACGAAGGCGCAGGTCGGCTGGCAGCGGATGCAGAACCGCAAGCTCGCCGAGCGGCCCGTGCTCGGCGCCGACACCGAAGTCGTGCTCGACGGCGAATCTTCGGCAAGCCGCGCGACGCCGACGACGCGATCCGGATGCTGCAAGCGCCTCTCCGGGCGCACGCACCAGGTGCTGACGGCCGTCGCGATTCGCTTTCGCGACGTCACCGAGGTCGACCTGTCGATGTCGCAGGTGACGCTGCGCCGCCTCGCCGCCGCGGAGATCGAGCGCTACGTCGCGACGCGGCGAGCCGCTCGACAAGGCAGGCGGCTACGCGATCCAGGGACGCGCCGCCGCGTTCATCGCCCGCATCGAAGGCAGCTATCGGGCATCGTCGGCCTGCCGCTATGCGAAACGGCGACGCTCCTCGCGCGCATCGGTTGCCCCGTGCTATAACCGCCACGCATACTTCGCCGGTGTTGCGAGTCTCGCCGATCGAGCCCTGCGATGACGCACGAGATCCTCATCAACGTAACGCCGCAGGAAACGCGTGTCGCGATGCTCGAGCAGGGCGTCGTGCAGGAACTGCACATCGAGCGCGCGAGCGCGCGCGGGCTCGTCGGCAACATCTGCCTCGGCCGCGTCGCGCGCGTGCTGCCCGGCATGCAGAGCGCGTTCGTCGAGATCGGCCTCGAGCGCGCCGCGTTCCTGCACATCGCCGACATCTGGGAGCACCGCCAGAACGGCCACGGCGAGCACCGGCCGATCGAGCGGATCCTGCACGAGGGCCAGACGCTGCTCGTGCAGGTGATCAAGGATCCGATCGGCACCAAGGGCGCGCGGCTGTCGACGCAGGTCAGCCTCGCCGGCCGCCTGCTCGTCTACCTGCCGCAGGACTCGCACATCGGCATCTCGCAGCGCATCGAGGACGAGGCAGGAGCGCGAGAGCCTGCGCGGCAAGCTGCAGACGCTGCTGCCCGAGGGCATCGGCCGGCGGCTTCATCATCCGCACGATGGCCGAGGCCGCGTCCGAGCGCGAGCTGCAGACCGACATCGAATACCTGACCAAGCTGTGGCGCGACCTGACGGAGCGCGCGCGCGCAGGTGCCCGCGCCGACGCTGCTCTACCAGGATCTGAACCTCGCGCAGCGCGTGCTGCGCGACATGACGACCGAGGAAACGGCGCGCGTGCTCGTCGACTCGCGCGAGACGTTCGTCAGGATGCAGGAGTTCGCGCGCGAGTACACGCCGGCGCTCGCCGACCGCATCCAGCACTACGTCGGCGAGCGGCCGCTGTTCGACCTGCACGGCGTCGAGGACGAGATCGAGAAGGCGCTCGCGCGGCGCGTCGACCTCAAGTCCGGCGGCTACCTGATCATCGACCAGACCGAGGCGATGACGACGATCGACGTCAACACCGGCGGCTTCGTCGGCGGGCGCAGCTTCGACGACACGATCTTCAAGACGAACCTCGAGGCGGCGCAGGTGATCGCGCGCCAGCTGCGGATGCGCAACCTCGGCGGCATCATCATCATCGACTTCATCGACATGGAGAACGTCGACCACCGCAACGCCGTGCTGGCCGAGCTCGACAAGGCGCTCGAGAAGGACCGCACGCGGCTGACGGTCAACGGCTTCACGCAGCTCGGCCTGGTCGAGATGACGCGCAAGCGCACGCGCGAGTCGCTCGCGCACGTGCTGTGCGAGCCCTGCCCGACGTGCGGCGGGCGCGGCGAGTTCAAGACCGCGCAGACGATCTGCTACGAGATCCTGCGCGAGATCCTGCGCGAGTCGAAGCAGTTCAACGCGCGCGAGTTCCGCATCCTCGCGTCGCAGTCGGTGATCGACATGTTCCTCGACGAGGAGTCGCAGGGCCTCGCGCAGCTCGGCGACTTCATCGGCAAGCCGATCTCGCTGCAGGTCGAGACGCTGTACACGCAGGAGCAGTACGACATCGTCCTGATCTGACGGCAGGTCGGTCGAGCTCGTGCGTGAGCGTCTCAGCCGGTTCTGGCGAATACATCAGGGCGGCTGTGTCGAGCGCGCTGCGCGCTCGGCTCTTCCGCGCGCGAGGTCGCGCCCGGGCGCTTCGAGACGGGACGCGCGTCGTCGTTGCGCGGCTTCGTCACGACCGCGCCGACGGTGCCGCCCGCGCGCGACTATCTCGTCTACGTTCCGCGCGGCTACAGCCGCTGGCGGCGCGCGCCGCTCGTCGTGCTCTGCCACGGCTGCCGGCAGACGCCCGAGGAGATCGCGCAGCCTCGCCGCGCATCGCCGAGCGCGCGGACCGCGAAGGCTGGCTGGTGCTGCTGCCGCGTCAGGCCGAACGCAGCGAACCGCTGGCGCTGCTGGAACTGGTTCGACACGAACACGTCGCGCGGCGCCGGCGAAGCCGCGATCGTCGCCGCGCAGATCATCGCCGTGCGCCGTCGGTATCGCGCCCGGCGCGAACGCGTCTGGGTCGTCGGGCATGTCGGCAGGCGCCGCGCTCGCCGCGGTGCTCGGGCTTGCGCTATCCGCGCCTCGTCCGCGGCGTGCTGGCGCATTCCGGCCTGGCGTGCGGCGCGGCGTCGGCGCCGCGTCACTGCGATGACCGTCATGCAGCACGGGCCGGACAACGATGTCGCGCGCATCGCAGACGAGGCGCGCGCGTCGCAGCGTGAACCCGCCGCAGCCGGTCGCGCTGCTGGTGATCCACGGCGACCGCGACGACGTCGTCGCAGCCGCCAACGGCGTCGGCTTGGTGCGACCAGTACCTGCGCTTCAACGCGCATCCGGCGGGTCGCGCGGGCTACCAGCCGGCCGCATCGCTTGCCGGCGAGCGACGCGTTCGCCCACGAAACGAGCGGCGATCGCTACGGTGCGCGAATCGATGACTGGAACATCGACGGACGCGTCGTCGTACGACATGTCGCGGTCGAGGGCCTCGGCCATGCGTGGAGCGGCGGCGACTCGCGATATGCGTATCGCCGATCCGCTCGGCCCCGACGCGCTCGATCTGCTTCGCGCGATTCGCCGGCGCCGTCAACGCTTGAGATAATGCCCCCTTCGTCCACCAGGCACGCCGAGGCGCCCATGCCCGTTACCGCGATGAACCATTTCACGATCCTGACCGACGACGTGCCGCGCACCGTCGCGTTCTATCGCGACTTGCTGGGCTTGACCGATGGCCCGCGTCCGCCGCTCGAATTTCCCGGGCGCGTGGCTCTACGCCGGCGGTGCGCCGATTCTGCACGTCGTCGGTGGCCGGCCTGCCGAAGAGCTGCGCAGCCGGCGTCATCGACCACATGGCGTTCTCCGCGCAGGCGCTTTCCGACACGCTCGCGCTGCTGACGTCGCGCAACATCGCGCACACATGCCGGCGACAGGCGCAATCGGGCGTCTGGCAGGTGTTCTTCTTCGATCCCAACGGCGCGCGTGTCGAGCTCGATTTCGCGCCGGACGAGCCCCGGCATGCGGCGGACACGACGGTGCGATGACGTCGACGCATCGCTATCCGCCGGAGGTAGCACCCGACCATCTCGTCGTCGCGGCGGCATCGCTCGAGCAGGGCGTCGACTGGATCGAAGACAAGCTCGGCACGCGGCCGCAGCCCGGGGGCCGACACGTCGCGATGGGAACGCACAACGCGCTCCTTCGGCTCGGTGCGCGGCTCTATCTCGAATTATCGCGATCGACCCGCAGGGCAGCGCGCCGCAACGGCCGCGCTGGTTCGATCTCGACGAGCCGCGGATGCGGGCCGCATTGGCCGAAGGTCCGGCGCTGATCCACTGGGTCGTGCGCACGCGCGACATCGAAGACGACGCGGCGCGTTGTCCCACCGATCTCGGCGTCATCCTGCCGATGCAACGCGGGGATTTTCGATGGCGCATCACCGTGCCCGAGGATGGGCATCTGCCCGCGCGCGGCCTCGTCCCGACGCTGATCGAGTGGTCCGACGAACGTCATCCGGCCGATGGCCTGCCCGATTCGGGTGTGCAGCTCGTCGCATTGGCCGGCGGAGCATCCGGAACCCGCGCCGGTACGCGCGGCGCTCGCCGCGCTCGGGTTGTCGGAAACGCTCAAGGTCACCTATGGACGCACGCCGCGGCTGGCCGCGATGCTGCGCACGCCGCGCGGTGTCGTGACGCTATGAGGAACCCGCCAGCCACGCTCTAGCTCTAGCCCTCGGCTAGACCCTATTGTCTAGTAAATGAATATCCAGTACGCGAGTGCGGCGATCAGCGCGTACTTGACGATCCGGAACACGGTGCGATTGCGACGCTTCAACCGCGACAGCACGTCGCTGCCGGCACCGAACAGCGCGTAGATCCGGTTCAGCGCGCCGACCGGCTCGGTTTCGGTGTTCTGCGTCGATGCCGCCCGGATCACCGTGCGGCTGATGAAGCGGTTGAGCGCCTGCATGACGCGCGTGCGCAGCGGCCGCTCGACGTCGCAAAACAGGATGATCCGCGTCGTTTCCGTCGCATTCTCGGCGGAATGGATGAACGTCTCGTCGAACAGCAGGTCCTGGCCGTCGCGCCACGAATACGGTTCGCCGTCGACGTAAATCCGGCACTGGTCGGAGTTCGGCGTGACGAGGCCGAGGTGGTAGCGCAGCGATCCCGCGAAGGGATCGCGGTGGCGGTTCAGTTTTCCGCCGGGCGGAAGCAGCGCGAACATCGCGGCGTTGACGGTGGGGAGCGACTCGACCAGCGCGACGGTCCTGGGGCAGGCCGCCTGCGCCGACGGCAGCGGCTCGCCGTACCATTTCACGTAGAAACGCTTCCAGCCGTTCTTGAAGAACGAATTGAAGCCGAGGTCGTTGTGGCCGGTCGCGGCCCGGATGTGGCCTTCGTCGAGCAGCGACAGCGCCTCGTCGCGAATCACCTGCCAGTTGTTCCTGAGCACGTCGAGCTCAGGCAGGCTGCGCGGATCGAGGATCGGCTTCGCCGGCACGGCGGAAAACAGGTACATCAACGCGTTGTACGGCGCCATGATCGTCGAGTGATCGGCGAGCTGCTTCGTGAGCTTGTGGCGCACGCGGCCGCGGAAATGGACGAACAGCGCCGACGCCACGAAGACGTACAGCACGATGAACTTGGGTGCGAAGTAGGTTGCGATCACGGTCGGGCGTCGATGCGAACGTGGCGCGAGGCGCTAAATGACGGCGCTGCACGACCGACCCGGATTGTACGCCCTCGAGGAGGACTACTTCTTCGCGTCGGCGGCCGCCAGTTGGCCGTAGACAAGCCGGCCGATCGCAAGCAATTGCGTGCGGTCGAGCGTGCCGGACAACGCGTATCCGCAATGGTCGTCGACCCAGTAATAGACGCCGACGCCATCCTCGATCGCATAGCGGAATGCCGCTTCGCCGATTTCCGCCGGTTGCTTGCGCGCCTGCAGCGTGAGGCGCTGCTTGGCGGCATTTTCGTACATGAACAGCGCGGTCGGCTGCTCGTTGCCGGCGACGAGCCGCCCGCCGACGAGCGCGTAGCCGACGCTGTTGAGATCGGGCGCATGGACCGGGAAGCCCAGGCGCTTCGTGAGCCACGTGACGAGGCGCTTTTCCTCCGCCGCCCAGATCTCCACCGGCCGGTTGGCGTCCGCCGCGTATAGCGCATGTGTCAGCGCCGCCTGGCGCGCGAAGGTCGTGGGCGTGCCCGCATGCTCGAGCATCGCATCGCGCGCGTACCAGCCGGTGGCGATGCCGACGACGAGCATCGCTGCAGCGGTTGCCGCTTGAACCAGCCAGCGACGCGACGGCCGCCGCCCTGCCTTGCCGCGCGCCGCGTCGATCAATCGCTGCGGCAACGGTTCATCGAGCAGCGCGTCGAGGCCGTCGCGAAGCCAGGCGTTCTGGCGCTGGATGTCCGTCGCGCGCGCCGCAAGCCCAGGATCGCGCGCCATTGCCTGCTCGAATGCAAGCCGGCGCTCGGGCGGCAGCTGGCCGTCGGCCCAGCCGTGCAGGTCGTCGTCGGTCAGCGGCAGCTTGCTCATCGTCGGTGCTTCAGCGAACGATCTTGAGTGGCGTCGACTCGCCGGGCGTCTCGCTCATCGCCCGCCGAAGCTTTTCGCGCGCGCGCGACAGGCGCGACATCACGGTCCCGACCGGAATCGACAGCATGGTCGCGATCTCCTCGTAGCGCATCTCCTCGACGGCCGCGAGCACCAGGACTTCGCGTTGCTCGGGCGGCAGTCGTGCGAGCTGGCGCAACACCTCGAGCAATTCGACGTGCGTCTGCTGCGGCGCGCGCACCGGCACTTGCCACGCCGCGCCCGCGTCGCCCTCGGCGTCGAGCGAAACGTTCTGCGACTCGCGCACGGCCATCGCGCGTTGATTGACGAAGACGTTGTGCATGATGGTGAACAGCCACGCGCGCAGATCGGTGCCAGCGGCCCACAGGCGGCGCTTTTCCCATCCGCGCGCGAGCGTTTCCTGCACGAGATCGTCGGCGCGTGCCGGGTCGCCGGTCAGCACGCGTGCGTAACGGCGCAACCGCGGAATGGCGGCCAGCAGGTCGGGATGCGGCAGCGGCGGCTCGACGCTCATGGCGGTACGGCCCGCGAGGCGGGCGCCGGCAGCGAGCGCGAACGCACTACTCGCCGCCGCCTCCATGTTACGCCGCCTGGCGGGCGGATATGGTCGGCCTCAGTCCTTCGCGGTATGCCAGGCGTTGTTCGCGACACCGTCTCCCGTCTTGTCTCCCGGCTTCTGGTCCTTGATCCATGTGTAGAGCGGCTTGCCCTTGTAGGCCCACTGCTTGCGGACCGTCGTCGCGCTTCACGACCGACCAGTCGCCGCTCGCCTTCGCGCTCGAGCCCGCCATCAACGGCGGCCAGTTGGTTGCGCACGGACCGTTGCAGGCGCTCTTGCCCGCCGAATCCTTGTCGAACGTGTACAGCGTCATGCCGGCCGTGTTCGTCAGCGTGCCGTCGGCTGCCTTCTTCGCAGGCATGTCGGCCGATGCCGTGCGGTTCTGCATGTCCATCGACGTGCAGGCGGACAGGGCACAGTGCTGCGATCAGCGCAGCAGCGCGTACGGATGAACGTTTGTCGATCACAAAGGGGCTCCCTGGGTGTGTGGAACTAAGGAACGGCACGCACGCCAACAGGCCGCGCGTTGCTCTTATTCCAGCGTTCAAACCAGCAACAGCGTCGCAAGCCCGAGGAAGATGAAGAACCCGCCGGAGTCGGTGACGGCGGTGATCATCACCGACGAGCCGACGGCAGGATCGCGGCCGAACTTCATCATCGTCATCGGGATCAGCACGCCCATCAGCGCGGCGAGCATCAGATTCAGCGTCATCGCGAGCACCATCACGAGCCCGAGCGAAACCTGTCGATACAGCAGCATCGCGACCAGTCCCATCACGCCGCCCCAGATGAGGCCGTTCAGCAGCGCGACCGTGCAGCTCCTTGCGGATCAGCTCGGACGCGATTGCTCGCGCGTCACCTGGCCGAGCGCCGCCGCGCGCACGATCATCGTGATCGTCTGGTTGCCCGAATTGCCGCCGATGCCCGCGACGATCGGCATCAGCGCCGCCAGCGCGACCAGCTCGCTGGATCGAGCCTTCGAAGACGCCGATCACGCGCGACGCGATGAACGCGGTGACGAGGTTGATCGCGAGCCACGCCCAGCGGTTCTGGAACGATTTCCACACCGACGCGAAGACGTCTTCCTCCTCGCGCAGGCCCGCCTGCGCCAGCATTTCCTCTTCGCCGCGCTGGCGGACGAAGTCGAGCACTTCGTCGACCGTCACGCGGCCGACCAGCTTGCCGTTCGTGTCGACGACCGGCGCGGACACGAGGTCGTAGCGCTCGAACGCGCTCGCCGCGGTCTCGACGTTCTCGTGCTGCAGCAGCTTGACGACCGGCGGCTCCATCACGTCGGCCACGAGCGTGTCGGGTTCGCTGACGATCAGCCGGTTGAGCGGCAGCACGCCGAGCAGGCGCTCGTCGCGGTCGACGACGAAGAGCTGGTCGGTCTGCGACGGCAGCTCGTCGAAGCGGCGCAGGTAGCGCAGCACCACTTCGAGCGTCACGTCCGAGCGCACCTGCACGTCGTCGAAGTCCATCAGCGCGCCGACCATGTCCTCCTCGAACGACATCGCCGCGCGCAGCTGCTCGCGCTCCTCGACGGGAAGGCTCTGGAACACATCGTCCATCACCTCCTGCGGCAGGTCGTCGGCGATCGCCGCGATCTCGTCGGCGGCAAGCGCCTCGGTCGCGGCGACGAGCTCGTCGGTGTCCATCGACGAGATGAGCGACTCGCGGACGGCGTCGGAGACCTCGACGCAGGATCTCGCCGTCGCGCTCCGCCTTGACGAGGTCCCAGATGTAGAGCCGCTCGTCGAGCGGCAGCGCTTCGAGGACGAACGCGATGTCGGCCGCGTGCAGCCGCGTCGAGCGTGCGCTCGAGCTGCGGCCTTGTTCTGGCGCGCGACCGGGCTTTGCTCGAGCTCGTCACGCGCAGCGTCAGGCGCGTGCTCGAACTGCTCGTGGATCAGCCCTTCGACAAGCCGGTTCTTGCGCAGCAGCGCCGTGACTTCGGCGAGCGCATCCTGCACGCGTTCGCGCGGCTCGGGGCGCTCCGCCACCAGGGCATTGAGGCTGTCGGACATGGGCAGGCGCTGGACAACGGCGAGCAGGACCCGGGAATTGATCGGGCCGAATTAATCGGGGTCACAGATGCATTTCGCGCACGCATTTCACCAACCCGGCGAGGCATTCCGCGAAATACATCTCTGACCGCGATTAATTCTACGGGAACTCGGCCACCGACATCCGGGCGAGGATGATGCGTATCTTGCGGTTCAGGCCCGGCGCACCCTGGTTGTGCTCGTAGAACCGCGGGTTCGGCGCCATGGCGGCGAGCCGCGCGCGCCTGCTCGGCGGACAGGCGCGCCGCCTGACACGCCGAAGTAGCGCTGCGCGGCGGCCTCGGCGCCGAACACGCCGTTGCCCCATTCGATGACGTTCAGGTACAGCTCGAAAATGCGGCGCTTGTCGAGGATCGCCTCGAGCATCAGCGTGATGACCGCCTCCTCGGCCCTTGCGCAGCCACGAGCGCGATCCGGGACAGGAACAGGTTCTTCGCGAGCTGCTGCGTGATCGTCGATCCGCCCGCGACGATGCGTCCGCGCTTCTCGTTCTTCTCGATCGCCAGCTCGATGCCGTCCCAGTCGAATCCCTCGTGGTCGACGAACTTCGCATCCTCGGCGGCGATCATCGCGCGCTTCAGCGGACTGGCAATGCGCGGATACGGGACGAACTGGTAGTGCAACTGCGCCTTCGGGTGTCTTCTTCGCGCAACTCCTGCATCCGCTCGGCCATGAACGCCGTTTCCCGCGGCGGATGATCGCGCCACCACACGATCATGGCGGCGAAATAAAGATGCAGCAGCAGAACGGCGAGTACGACGAATCCGAGCGCGAGCGCTGCTCCTCGCCATGCCTTTTTCACGATTCGAGCATGCCTTCACGACTTTTCGCGAAGCGCGTTCGCGCGAGATGCGAACGTCCCCTATTCACTGTGCAGCTCGTCGCCCTTCGCGAACGTCCACGTGCGCGTGATGCTGAGGATGTCGGTGTCGCTGCGGATGTCGTCCGGAAACGGCGAGTACGGCCCCGCCATCTCGACGATCTTCACGGCCGCGGCGTCGAGGATGCGTTGACCGGACTTGCGGTTGATCTCGACCTTTTCGACGCTGCCGTCGGCGCGGATGAAGACGGTGAGGATCAGGCTGCCGTACAGCTTGTTCTGCCGCGCCGCTTCCGGGTAGTTGAGGTTGCCGACCCGCTCGACCTTCATCCGCCAGTCTTCGACATAGCGCGCGAAGCGGTATTCCCTGGCCTGCGCACCGATGTGCTTGCGCCGCGGAATCTTCTGATACGCGTCCATGTCGCGCGCGATCTGCGCCTCGAGCCGCATCGCCTCGAGCGTGCGCTGCATCATTTCGTTGGCCGTCGGCGATTCCGTGCGGTCCAGCTCCTCGAGCGGCTTCGGTTCGGGCGTCGGGATCAGGACCGCGGCCTTGAGCTGGGTCAGCATTTCGCGCGACGTGTTCTCCTGCACGTCGGTGCGCGGCGACGCGACGGCGACGTTCTGGCGCGGCGTCTCGCGCGGCAACACCGGCAACGGCGTCTTCGCGCGCCGGTCCTTTTCGGTATTGCCGCCGCCATCGAGATTCGCCTGCGCCAGGATGTCCGCCTTCGCGGGCTTCGATTCGGACTTGGCGTTGACGAGCGCGACCTGCAGCGGCGGACTCTTCGTCGGTGGAGCGACCGGAGCCGAACGTGAAATGCGCCGTCATCGCCACGGCGTGCAACGCGACGCGAGACGCCGATCGCGATCCCGATCGCCGATACGCGCCGTACCGGCGCCAGCGACTCGGGCGGAATACGGGCAGGCGGCAGCGCGCCTGCAAAGACGAGTTGACCCCTGCCTCGCGGCGCCGCCGGATTGCTGCGCACCGGTGCGGCGGCGGCCCTCGGCCCGGACGGAACAGCGGATCGCGTCAGCCGCGCGGATCGCGGAGATTTCGGCAGGACGACGCGAGGTGGCACGGGCGCGATGATGGAGTTTCGAGCCGGGCCATTGTAGCGCGCTCATGCCGTCGTCATAGCGCTCCGGACCGGCCATCGATCGGCCCGTAGCCGCCGAGTGGCAACATTCCAACGGTTCGCCGGTCAGGCGGCGAGGCCCGCGTAGCGGCACTCGAACGTCGCCTCCAGCAGGTCGATGCGACCAACCGCCACCCGGACGCGCGTTTCCGGCGCGATCGCAGGCATGTCGGGCAGGCGCACGACGAGCGGCAGGTGCTCGAACCGCACGAGCGTTTCGCGAATCACGGTCGCCGTGCATTCGGACACGGCTTCCTGCTCGAGCCACCGCAGGCACCAGTAGCGCTCCATCCGGTCCTGCATCTCGGCGTATTGCCGTAGGTCGCCTCGAAATCGGCGAGCGCTGCGAAGAGCTCGGCATCGTTGTCGGCATACGGCGGCCGCGCATTCTCCACCGTCGCGATCAACTGCCGCTGGTTGACGAGGTCGCTGTAGCGCCGCAGCGGCGAGCTCGCCCACAGGTAGTGCGTCACGCCGAGCCCCTGGTGCTCGCCCGGGCGCGTGCTCATCTTGACCTTGCCGCCGCTCTGCACGCGATAGAGGCCCGGCATGCCGGCGTCGGCGATGCGCCGTCCCCACGTGTGGTTGACGTGGATCATCAGCTCGGCGACGAGCTTGTCGAGCGGACTGCCGCGCGTGCGCGGAACGATGCGTGACGCGGCCGCGCTCGCCGGCGCCCTCTGCGTTCCAGTCGACGTCGAAGCTGTAATCGATGCGCGCGACGTCGGTCTTGCCGCGCGCTGCGGCAAGGCGCTTCGCGAGTTGCCACAGCGCGCGCAGCTCGCCGGTCCACGGCGGATCGTCGGCGGCGGGCGCATCGTTCGCGAACGTCTCGGTCAATGCCGTCAAGCCGCAGGTTGGCGGCGATCGGCACGCGCTCGAGTGCCGTCCGATGCCCGACCGGCGATGCCGTCCGGCCGCGGTTTCGACGTACAGCGACAGCGCGGGCGGGCGTCGCGCCCTCGCGCAGCGTGAACGCGTCGATGACGACGCTCGGGCAGCATCGTGAGCTTGCGACCCGGCATGTACACCGTCGACAGCCGCTGCGCGCGCGATGGCGTCGAGCGGCGTGCCGCGCGGGATCAGCAAGCGCGGGCGCGGCGATGTGGATGCCGATTTCGCGGTGCCCGCCGCGGAAGCTCGCGCACCGAGAACGCGTCGTCGATTTCGGTCGTCGACGCGTCGTCGATCGAGAACGCGCGCACCGGTGCAAGCGGCAGCGTCGGGCACCGGCGGCAGCGAGCCCCACGCGGGGAAGCCGGTGCCGTGCGGAAACGCTTCGGCGAGGAAGCGGTTGAAGTGGTAGTCGTGCGACGACGGGATGGCGCCGCACGCGCGCAGCAGTTGAAGCGCGCCGATGCGTTCCGCCTCGCATGCCGCATCGAGCGCCTTCCACTCGGGCGCCTTCTTGTCGGGACGGTAGAGCAGCATGTCGAGCTTCGCGGCGAGCGGCGGCGGCAGACGGCGCTCCGCGCAGCTCCGCGCACCACTGCGCGATGTCGCGCGCCTCGCGCTCCTTGCGCGCCACCGACGCAAGCGCCGCCTTCAGCGCATCCGGCGGCGCGCTGCGATAACGTCCGCGCCCCTTGCGATAGAAGTACATCGGCGCGCGTGACAGCGCGAGCGCGACGGCGGCCGATTCCGCCGGCGCGGGCGTTGCGCCGTAATATTCGCGCGCAAGCTCGTCGAAGCCGAACTCGTCGTCGGCCGACACTTCCCACAGGAAATTCGGGTCGATCGCGGCGACGATCTCGTGCGCCTTCGCCATCGTTTCCGCCGGCGAGGGTGCTGCGAACCGCAACAGCACGTGCGCCGCCTTGATCTTCTGCCGCTTGCCCGAGACGGCCTCGACCTGCAGCGATGCGTCGTGATCGGCGAGGAGCGTCCCGGCCTTCAACTGGCCGTCGTCCTCGAACAGCACATTCATCGCAGCGTTGCCTCGAAAAAGGGCGCTGATTGTACTCCGCCGATGAATCGCGACGGCGTATCGGTCGCGCCGGGCACGCGACGAACGCAGCGCGGGCGTCGGGCTACCACGCGCCGCCTGTCGAATGCGACAATCCGTTGTCGAAAGGGGAGCGCGCATGCAGCGAAGCACCGAGCGGTTTCTCACCACGCACACCGGCAGCCTGCCGCGGCCGGACGATCTCGTGCGGATGATGTACGCGCAGCGAGGAAGGCGTGCCGGTCGAACGCGGCCGCGCTCGCGAGTCGCGTCGCGTCGGCGGTCGGCCGAGGTCGTGCGGCAAGCAGGCGGACGCCGGCGTCGACGTCGTCAACGACGGCGAGATGAGCAAGCCGAGCTACGCGACCTACATCAAGGACCGGCTGAGCGGCTTCGGCGGCACCGGCAACACGTTCGTCTACCAGGATCTCGCCGGCTTCCCGAGGCTCGAGAAGCGCGTGTTCGGCGATCCCGGCCGCTCGCGGCGCAAGACGCCGGCGTGCAACGCGGCGATCGGCGTGCGCGATCCGCAGGCCGCGCGTACCGACGTCGCGCATCTGCAAGGCCGCGCTTGCCGGGCGTCACGGTGCAGGACGCATTTCTCACCGCCGCGTCGCCGGGCGTCGTGTCGCTCTTCTTCCGCAACGAGCATTATCCGAGCGACGAGGCGTACCTCGCCGCGATCGCCGAAGCGATGCGCGACGAGTACGAGACGATCGCCAGCGCGGGCATCGTGCTGCAGATCGACTGTCCCGACCTCGGCATGGGGCGGCACATCCAGTACGCCGACCTGAGCCTCGCCGGAGTTCCGCAAGAAGGCCGAGCTGCACGTCGAGGCGCTGAACCACGCGTTGCGCAACATCCCGCCCGAGCAGCTGCGCATGCACCTCTGCTGGGGCAACTACGAAGGGCCGCATCATTGCGACGTGCCGCTCGCCGACGTCATCGACATCGTGTTCCGCGCGCGACCGTCCGCGATCGCGCTCGAGGCGGCGAATCCGCGCCACGCGCACGAGTGGAAGCTGTTCGAGACGGTCAAGCTGCCCGAAGGAAAGGTGCTGATCCCGGGCGTCATCGAATCGAAGTCGAACTTCATCGAGCATCCGGAGCTGATCGCGCAGCGGATCGGCCGCTACGCGAATCTCGTCGGCCGCGAGAACGTGATGGCCGGCAGCGACTGCGGCTACGGCACATGGGTCGGGCAGGCGGCCGTCGATCCGGACGTCGTGTGGGCGAAGATGGCCGCGATGGCGGAGGGCGCGCGGATCGCGTCGCGCGAGTTCTGGAAGGAATGAGCCGTTCGCGGCGCATGGCGCGCTGCGCAGCGCATTTCACTTTGTTGCGAGGACTCTGATGGAATACCGGCGGCTGGGAGCGAGCGGTCTGGAAGTGTCGGTCGTGTGCCTTGGCACGATGATGTTCGGCGATCGCACCAGCGATCGCGAGGCGAACGAGATCGTTGCGCACGCGCAGGCAAACGGCGTGAATTTCGTCGATACGGCCGACGTGTACGCGAACGGCGAATCGGAGGCGATCACCGGCGCGGCGATCAAGGCCCAGCGCGCGAAATGGATACTCGCGACCAAGGTCGGCAACGCCATGAGGGACGACGAGAACGGGCGGCCCCATACGGGCGGCCTGTCGCGACGATGGATCTTCCAGGCATGCGACGCGAGCCTCGCGCGGCTTGGCACCGACTGGATCGACATCTATTACCTGCACATCGACGACGCCAGTACCCCGCTCGCCGAAACGGTGGCGGCGATAGGCGCGCTGATCGACGCCGGGAAAGATCCGCTATTTCGGCGTCTCGAACTTTCGCGGCTGGCGCATCGCCGAGATCATGCACTGGTGCGACCGCCTCAACGTCACGCGGCCGATCGTGTGCCAGCCGTATTACAACCTGCTGAACCGAATGCCGGAGGTGGAAGTGCTCGCCGCATGCGACCACTACGGCCTCGGCGTCGCGACGTACTCGCCCGTTGCGCGCGGCGTGCTCACCGGAAAGTACGCGCCAGGCGTCGTCCCGGAGGATTCGCGCGCGGCGCGCAACGACCGGCGTTTCATGCAGACTGAATTCCGCGAAGAATCGTTCGCGATCGCGCAGCAGCTCAAGGCGCACGCGGCGAAGACCGGGCGCACGGCGGTGCAGTTCGCGCTCGCATGGCTATGGGCCAACCGAATCGTGACGTCGGTGATCGCCGGCCCGCGGACGCTCCCGCAGTGGCAGGACTACGTGACCGCGATCAGGAACGCCGTGGAGTGCCGAAGACGAGGCGCTCGTCGACACGCTGGTGCGGCCCGGTCATCCGTCGACACCCGGGTACAGCGATCCCGCGTATCCGATCCGGGGGCGGCGGCTCGCCTGAAGCGCTCCGCGGAACATCCGTCCTGATCAGATATCGCCTGAGGCGCATCGCCGACGCGGCCGACGCTGATTGAATTCGCCTGGAGTTGCCGAGCGGCGCCTAGTTCTTCCCCACAGCCGATTCCAGCGCCTTGATGACGTCGTCGGTGATGTCGACGGCTTTGCCGACGAAAAGCGCATCCTGCAGGATCAGGTCGAAGTTGCGCTCCTTCGCGTAGCGCGTGAGCACTCGATCGAGCCGCTCCTTCAGCTTGTCGAGCTCCTCGAACTGGCGCGTGCGCAGATCCTCGGCGAAGAGCTGCCGCAGGCGCTGCACATCGCGCGTCCTCGACTCCAGCGCGCGCTCGCGCGTCGCGCGGTCCTCCGCCGCAAGCGTGGCAGCAGTCTTCTCGAGTTGCGCGGCGGCGTCGCGCACCTCCTGCTCCTTGCGCGCGATATCGGCGTCACGCGCCTTGAACTCCTGCTCGATCCGATCGGCGGCTGCCTTCGCTTGGGCCGATTGGCGCAGGATCCGCTCGACGTGCATCACGCCGATCTTGTATTCCTCGGCGAGCGCAGGCGCGGGAACGAGCAGTGCGGCCATCGCGCATGCCGCAAGCGCGGACGAAAGACTGCGCGTCACGACTTTCCCCATCGCGCTTCGAACGTCCTTCGTCGCACGCGGTTCCCGGACTCGGCACTTCGCGGCGCGCGCGGACGTGACTTCGCAGCAGCGTTCACTCATTGGCGATCCCATGGGGAACATGGCACGCCGACACATGCCGCGCGGCTGACTCGACATGCCGCGTCTGGTCGTCGAAGAAGATGTCGGCGCCGAACGCGCGCAGGAACTCGCCCTTCTCGAGCCCGCCGAGGAAGAGCGCCTCGTCGATGCGGATGTTCCATGCGCGCAGCGTGCGAATCACGCGTTCGTGAGCAGGCGCGCTCCGCGCCGTGACGAGTGCGGTGCGGATCGGGCTCTGGTCCTCCGGAAAATCGGCCTGGATCCGATGGAGCGCGGCGAGGAATTCCTTGAACGGCCCGCCCGACAGCGGCTTCGCTGCCGCGTCGCGCTCGCTTTGAGCGAACGCGGCCAGTCCGGCGGACTGGTACACGCGCTCCGCTTCGTCGGAGAAAAGCACGGCGTCGCCGTCGAATGCGATGCGCAATTCATCGGTCTCGTTGCGAAACACGCTCGGGAAGATCGTCGCCGCCGCATAGCCGTCCTCGAGCGCGCGCCGCACGTCATCCGTATCCGCCGACAGGAAGAGGTGCGCGCCGAATGCGGGGACATAACGCGACGTCGGCTCGCCTTTCGTGAACGCGGCGCGCGTGATGTCGAGTCCGTAGTGCTTGATCGCGTTGAACACGCGCAACCCCGTATCGGCGCTGTTGCGCGACAGCAGGATCACCTCGACGTATTGCTTCGACAGCCGGTTGAGCCGCAGCAGCTTCGTCACCAGCGCAAACGCGGGACCCGGCGCGAGCAGCTCGTCCTCGTGCTCGATCTGATAGCGGTGGTACGTCTCGACGCCGAGGTCGGTGTAGACGCGATGGCTGTCGGTCAGGTCGAACAGCGCGCGTGAGCTGATCGCAACGACGAGCTTGCCTGCAAGTGTTGGCGCCGACATGATCACGAATACTAGCGCGGGACGGACGGATACGGATGCCGGCACGGCATCTCGGTCGCCGACGCACCCGGTCAAGCAATCGACCCGCCAATGCTGTCCGGCATGCATTCTTCGCGGGATTTTGCGGCACAATCCCGGTCAAAGCGCGAACGGTTTCGCGGCTTGCACGACCCTCCGTGCAGAATCGATGCGCGAACGATTCGCTTCGTTCGATGCGATGGGCACCCCATGAGAAATCTGTCGACGCTGCTGGTCCAGCTGGTCCTTGCCGCGCTGGTCGGGTATGGCGCTGCACGTTTCGCGGTGAGCGATGCCATCCGGAATGTGCCGGCGGCGCCCCCGGAGCAGTCGGCAACGCGCAATGGGCGCCCGATCGAGCCTGCGCCACCACCCCCGTCAAGCGCGCCGGCGGGCGTGGTCACGACCCAGGCAACCGCGGCGGCGCTGAGCGTCAGTTATCGCAGCGCCGTCGAGCGCGCCGCGCCCTCCGTGCTGACCGTGCATTCGGCGCGCACCGCCGCTCGTGGCCCGCTTGGCCGCGGTGGGCGGAGACTCCTCGCCCAGGGACTCGGGTCCGGCGTGCTGATCGATGCGGCCGGCCACGTCGTGACCAACAACCACGTCGTGGAGGACGCCACCGAGCTCGCCGTCGCCTTGCCCGACGGCACATTGCGACGGACGCGGCTGGTCGGCGTCGACCCGGACACCGATCTTGCGCTACTGGAAATCGACGCGACCGGGCTTCGCCCGATCGCGATGGGCGAAAGCGGCGCGCTCGCCGTGGGCGATGTCGTGCTCGCCGTAGGCAATCCGCTCGGCGTCGGTCAAACGGTGACGCAGGGGATCGTGAGCGCGGTAGGACGCAAGGGCATCGGCATCAACCCGATCGAGAATTTCATCCAGACCGATGCGGCCATCAATCCCGGCAACTCGGGCGGCGCGTTGATCGACACGGCCGGACGCCTGGTCGGGATCAACTCGGCGATTCTCTCGCGCGGTGGCGGCTCGGAAGGCATCGGGTTCGCGATTCCAGTCGACATTGCGCAGAAAGTCGTTGCGAGCCTGCAGAAGAACGGGCGCGTCGCGCGCGGCTGGCTCGGCGTATCGACCGCGGCGCCCCCGGGGCAGCCCGGCGCGGTGATCGTCGCCGTGCAACGCGGCGGGCCGGCCGATCGCGCACGCCTCGCGCCCGGCGACGTCATCGTGCGTCTCGGCACTCATGCCGTCGATCAGCCTGAAGATCTCGCGGGCGCGACGATGGAACTGGAGCCCGGCGCAAAGGTGCCGGTGGAACTCGTCCGGGACGGCCGTCGCCAGACGCTTCAGGTCGAGCTCGGGCGTCGGCCGCCGCTGCGCCCGCAGCAGCGCGGCGCAGGCTGACGCTCTGCAGGCGCGCCATCGGCGCCACCGCGAAACCGCATCGGCCAGCGCCCGTGCCGCGCGGTCAGGCGGCGCGCAGCAAATCGCGCTCGAGCTCGCGGAATACCGCGCGGATCTCGCCGGCGGCCCACGCAAGATCCTCGCGCGGGATGTTGAGTGGCGGGGCGATGCGAACCACGGTGCCGTGCGTGTCCTTCGAGAGGATGCCGCGCGCGAGCAAGCGGTCGACGACCGGCCGTGCCGTGATCCGCTCCCCGTCCACCTCGATGCCGATGAACAGTCCGCGGCCCCGCACCTCGCGCACGATCGGGCTGCGCAAGTCCTGCAACTCGGCAAGCAGCCAGGCACCGAGTTCGGCCGAACGCTCGATCAGGTTTTCGTCGAACAGCACGTCGAGCGATGCCATCGCAACCACGGCCGCGAGCGGATTGCCGCCGAACGTGCTGCCGTGGTCGCCGGGATGGAACACCTGCATCACGTCGTTCGTCGCGACGAATGCCGATACCGGCAGCAATCCGCCGCCGAGCGCCTTGCCGAGGATGACGCCGTCGGGCTTGATCCCCTCGTGCTCGCAGGCGAGGAAGCGGCCGGTTCGACCGAGTCCCGTCTGCACTTCGTCGACGATCAGGAGCACCCGGTTGTCGCGGCAGATCTGCCGGCAACGCGCGAGGTAACCCGCCGGCGGCAGGACGATGCCCGCCTCGCCCTGGATCGCCTCGACGAGGAACGCGGCCGTGCGGGGCGTGATGGCGTTCGCGAGCGCTTCCGCGTCGCCGTAGGGAATGGTCGCGAGCCCCGGCGGAAAGGGTCCGAAGCCGTCCCGATACTGCGGCTCGGTCGACAGCCCGGTCGCCGTTATCGTCCGGCCGTGGAAATTGCCGTGGCAACCGATGATCTCGGCCCGGCCATCGGGAATTCCCTTGATCTTGTGACCCCATTTGCGCGCCGCCTTGAGCGCGGTCTCCACCGCTTCAGCGCCGCCGCTCGCCGGCAGCACGCGGTCGAGTCCCGTCAATTGCGCCAGCCGCTCGAAGAGCAGCGGCAGCTCGTCGTTGTGGTACGCACGCGACGTGACGCCGAGCTGCTGCGCCTGTGCGATCAGCGCGCCGACGATTCGCGGATGGCCGTGCCCGAAGCTGACTGCCGAATAGGCGCTCATCAGGTCGAGATAGCGGCGGCCGTCGACATCGGCCAGCCAGCTGCCTTCGCCGCGAGCGAGCACGACCGGCAACGGATCGTAGTTGCGGGCGCCGAACGTCTTTTCCCGGCCGATCAGGTCGGCGGCGACGTCCGACATCGGGAACGCAGGGTCACGACCCACACGTGGGCTGGCTGCCATCGCAAGGTCCTCATCGAAGCGAGCCGGCCGCGACTGGCAGGGGCCGGTCAGCCTCAGTCGTACGCGGGCGGCGGATAACGCCAAGGCTCGTGGCCCGGGCGCAACGGTGCGTATGAAAAATGGATCCGACTTCGCCAAGCCTCTACTGCAAGCATAACCCGTGCGAGGGACGTCACGCTATGTGCGGTGCACAAAACCCGGCGGGTCGCCTTCGCGCTTGCCGGCGACGAGCGGAAGCCGTGCAGGTAGACGACGGCCGGCCTGGCAGTCGCGATCAACTCGGCGGCCCGGCAAGCGCGAGCGCCTCGAGCAGCCGCGCATGCACGCCGCCGAACCCGCCGTTGCTCATCACCACGACGTGGTCGCCGGGACGCGCGTCGCGCGCGACCGCGGCAACCAGCGCAACGAGGTCGCCGTGCACCTCTGCCCGCGCGCCCAGCGGCGCGAGCGCCTCGGCCGGGTCCCAGCCGAGGTTGCCTGCGTAGCAGAACACCCGGTCGGCCTGCGGCGAGGCTCACCGGAAGCGCCGCCTTCATCGTGCCGAGCTTCATCGTGTTCGACCGCGGCTCCAGCACCGCGAGGATGCGCCCGCCCGGTTCGCGGCGACGAAGTCCGTCGAGCGTCGTCGCGATCGCCGTCGGATGATGCGCGAAGTCGTCGTAGACGGTGACGCCGTTGGCGCGCCCGCGCAACTCCATCCGTCGCCTGACTCCGCGAAATGACGCAAGCGCACGCAACCCCTCCGCGACCGGGACGCCGACATGGCGCGCGGCCGCCAGCGCTGCGAGCGCATTCAGCCGGTTGTGGCGGCCGTGATGGGCGAAATTCCAGCCTGCCTGCTGCGTCGCCGGCGAGCGTGACCGCGCCATCGTCGGCGATCGTCCATTGCGCGTGCGGTTCCGCGCTCGAATCCGCGACGTCGAAACGCTCGATTTCGCTCCACGCACCGCGCGCGAGCACGCGCGCGAGCGCGGCATCGCCGCCGTTGACGATGATCCGGCCGTCGCCGGGAATCGTGCGCACGAGATGATGGAACTGCGTCTCGATCGCCGCGAGGTCGGCGAAGATGTCCGCGTGATCGAACTCGAGGTTGTTGAGGATCGCCGTGCGCGGCCGGTAGTGCACGAACTTCGATCGCTTGTCGAAGAACGCCGTGTCGTATTCGTCGGCCTCGATCACGAAGAACGCGCTGTCGGTGAGCCGCGCCGACACGTCGAAATCCATCGGCACGCCGCCGATGAGGAAGCCCGGTTCGAGGCCGGCGGCGTCGAGGACGTGCGCAAGCATCGCGGACGTCGTCGTCTTGCCGTGCGTTCCGGCCACCGCGAGGACCCATTTGTCGCGCAGCACGTGCTCCGCCAGCCATTGCGGCCCGGACGCGTACGGCAGGCCGCGGTTCAGGATCGCCTCCATCAGCGGATTGCCGCGCGAAACGACGTTGCCGATGACGAACACGTCGGCAGCGCTGCGCAGTGCCGTCGAGCTGCGACGCGTCGAACCCCTCGGTCAGCGCGATGCCGAGCGCCTCGAGCTGCGTCGACATCGGCGGATAGACGTTCGCGTCGCAGCCGGTGACGCGCATGGCCCGGCGCGCGTGGCGATTGCGGCGATGCCGCCCATGAACGTGCCGCAAATGCCGAGGATATGCAGGTGCATGGATAACGGAACGCCGGAGCCTCGACTGTCAGGAACGGAAGATGAAGTAAACCGCGCCCATCATGCAGAGGCCGGCCCAAAGGTAATCGAGCTTCAGCGTTGCGCCCATGAACAGGATCGCGAACGGCACGAACACGGTCAGCGTGATCACTTCCTGCAGGATCTTCAATTGCGCCAGAGAAAGCACGGTGAAGCCGATCCGGTTCGCCGGCACCTGCAGCAGGTATTCGAAGAGCGCGATGCCCCAGGAAACCAGCGCCGCGATCCACCATGGCCGGTCGCCGAGCGTCTTCAGGTGCCCGTACCACGCGATCGTCATGAAGAGGTTCGACAACGAAAGCAGGACCGTGCAGACGAGCGCGGGATGGGCGGACAGCGAGATAGCGTTCATGGCGCGCGAGCGTGAAAAGCGACGCGCATTATCGCGCGGGGCCGACACACCGCGTTGACATCAATTCGTCAATGCCAATGAGGCCGAGGGCAGATCCGCCGCCTCCGCCCGCCAACAAGATGCGCCCAGCAGGCTCACGCCGGACGCTTGGCATGCTCTTTGCGCAAGTTGTTCACCTCGACTACGAAGCGAATCAGAACCCGAACCCTGCGATACCCGATGCCGGACACCGATCCGCTGCCGCTGCTCGTTGCGCCGCGCGTTATGCCCGCGGCCCGCCGCAGGCTGCGCATCCCCCGCTGGCTGCGACGTCCGCGCTGGCTGCGCCTTCGCTCGAGCATCGGCATGCGGCTCGCGATGCTCGCGCTGGCGCTCGGCCTGCCGTTCGTCGTCTATGTTGGCGGCAACGCGGCGCACCAGGCCGTCGCTCGAGCGCGACGAGGTCAAGCAGCGGACGCTGTCGCTGGCACGCCTGTTCGCCGCCGGGTCGACGATTACGTCGGCGACATGGTCAGCGCGCTCGCGCTCGTCGGCCACGGCGCGATGATCGACGCGGCGAGCAGCGGCGACGAACGACGCGTTCCTGCAGCGGATCCGCGCCGATCTTCCGCGCGCGGTGAACAACGTCGGCATCTGGACGCATCGACGGCCGCAACATCGGTGCGCTCGACCGCACGAACATCGGGGACGATGTCACGATCGCGCGACCGTGAATACTTCCGCGCCGCCGTTCGGACGCGACGGCTCGCGATCGAAGGCCCGCTCACATCCCGCGGCAACGGCGAGTCGGTCGTCGTCGTTCGCGCGCCCGGTACTCGGCGCCGACGATCGCGTGGTCGGCGTCGTGACGGTATCGGCGAAGCTGCGCGACCTGCAATGGCTGCTCGACCTGAAGGGCGCCGCGCCCGCCGGAGACGGTCGTGTCGATCGTCAACGCGGACGGCGTCGTGCTGGCGCGCAACATCGACCCGGAGCACTGGATCGGCATGAGCGTGCTGAACGTCGGCAAGGCCAGGCGCGCACATCGCGAGCCGCGAGGGCGTCGACGAAACGCGCGGCGCTCGACGACGATCGACCGCATTGCGGGATACACGCGAGCCGGCCGCGTGCCATGGCATGTGTTCGTCGGCATGCCCGCCGATGCAGCGTTATCGGGCGCGCGCACCAACCTGGTCGAGACGCTGGTGTTCGGCACGCTGTCGCTGCTCGCTCGGCGCGGCGCTGGCCGCGTGGCTGGGCGCGCGGATCGCGCAGCCGCTGCGCGCAGCTCGCTTACGACGCGATGCTGTTCGCGCGCGGCAACCTTGCGCACCGCACAGCGGTGTCGGCGGCGACGACGAAACCGGCGTGCTCGCGAACACGCTGAACCGGATGGCGCACTGGTCGAGGAGCGCACGCGGGCGCTGCGGGAGAAGACGGCCGCGCTGGAGGAAAAGACGGCGGCGCTCGAACGCAGCACCGTCGGAGCTCGCTACGATCACGGCGAACGTTCCGGTGCTGATCGCCTACGTCGATGCGGGCGAGCATTTCCGGTTCGTCAACGAATACGTTCGCGATGTCGTTCGGGTTCGCGCCGGAGCAGGTCGTCGGGCGCACGCTGCGCGAGGTGTTCGGCGCCGAAGTCTACGCACGGCTGGATGGCCGGATGCGCGACGTCCTGGCCGGGATGCCGCAGACGTTCGAGACGAGCTTCACGCCGGGACGGCAAGGCCCCGGTGTTCATCGTCACCTGCTTTCCCGACTACGGCGACGAGGCAGCGAGGTGCGTCGGGGCATACGTCGTCTGCCAGGACATCACGCGGCGCAAGGAGGCCGAGGAGGCGCTCGAGGCGCGCGAACGTTTCATGCGCCTGATCGCGGACGCGATACCGGCGCGGATCACCTACAGCGACACCAGCGAGCGCCTGCTGTTCGGCAACCGGCGGTTCGCCGAGTACTGGGGCAGCGACCGCAGGCGATCGTCGGGCCGCCGCGTCGGCGACGTCGTATCGCCCGCCGCGTATGCGCAGATCGGGCCCGAGCTCGTTCGCAGCTACCGGGGCGAAGCGCGCCGCTTCGACCTCGTCGTCGAACGCGCCGAAGGCGACGCAGTACTACCAGGTCGATCACGTTCCCGATGTCGACACGCACGGGCAACGTGCACGGCGTCGTGACGATTTCGCAGGACGTGACCGCGCTGCGGCAGGCGAAGGAGGCGCTGATCGGCATCCGAAAAGCGGATGCGCATGGTCGCCGACAACCTGCCGGCGCTGATCGCCTACCTGAGCGCCGACGAGCGCTACCTGTTCGTCAACGCGCGCTGCGGGCAGATGTTCGGACTCGCGCCGGAGCAACTGGTCGGCCGCAAGGTCGCGCGAGCTGCTGGCGCCCGACGCGTACGCGCAGACGGCGCCGCACATCGAAGCGCGTGCGCAAGGGCAAGCGCGCACGTTTCCAGCGCGACCGTGGTGCGCAACGGCCGCAGATGCAGCGAGCTGGTGGAGCTGATACCCGACCAGGATCCAGCGCGGCAAGGTCGTCGGCTTCTATGGTCTCGTGCAGGACATCACCGATCTGCGCGACGCGCAGGCCAAGGCGGAGGAAAGCGAGCAGCGGCTGCGGCGCATTACCGACAACATACCGTCGATGGTCGGTTACATCGACCGCGACCGCCGCTACCGCTTCAACAGCCGCTACTACGAGAGGTGGCTCGGTCGGCCGCTCGTCGACATCACCGGTCAGCCTGGTGAGCGACGTCCTGGGGCACGAGGCGTACGCGGCCGTGCGTCCGAACCTGGAGCGCGCTTCGCCGGCGAGCGCGTGGACTTCGACGTCGAGGTGAAGGACACCGCGGATGCGCCGCTTCGTCCGCGGCACTTACATCCCCGACTTCGATGCGACGGGCAGGTCATCGGCGTCTATTCGTCATCGAACGACGTCACGCCGCTGAAGAAGGTGGAGCGGCAAGCTCGAACGGCTCGCGCAGAACGACACGCTGACCGGTCTGCCGAACCGGCACATGTTCAACGATGGGATCGCGGCGGCGCTGCGCGCGCTCGCAGCGCACCGGTACGCAGGTGGCACTGCTGTTCCTCGACATCGACGGCTTCAAGCGGATCAACGACACGCTCGGCCACGCGGCCGGCGACGACGTGCTGCGGGAATTCGCGCGCGGCTGTCCGCGTGCGTGCGTTCGACCGACCTCGTGGCGCGCCTCGCCGGCGACGAGTTCGTCATCGTGCTCGAAGGCATCCACACGCGGGAGGAATGCCGCTTCATCGCGCGCAAGATCATCGCGGCGATGCGCGGCGAGTTCCGAGCCGGCGACGGCACCGTCAAGGTGACGACGAGCATCGGCATCGCGCTCGGCCACGGCGGAGCCACGACGGCCGAGGCGCTGCTGAAGCGCGCCGACAGCGCGCTTTATGCCGCGAAGGGCCAGGGCCGCGACACGTTCGAGATCGCGATCTGATGTCAGCGGATCAGGTGTCGGGGATCAGGCGCCGGTAACAGGCGGATCGATGCGAAGCTTGTGCGCCATCTCCGACGTCGGCATGCTGACAGCCGGTGCCGTGAGCGACCAGGCGATCGGCGGGCAGCGCTTCGGCGACGTCGTTTCACCCGCTGCCTATGCGCAGATCGGGCCCGCCTTCGTGTCGGGAGACAGGAGTCAGAAGACAGATAACGGCATCGGGGATCCGGTATCAGCAGAATCGGGGGGGCTGGTGTACGCTATCGCCGCCTTCTGCTGCTTGCTGCTTTCTGTCTCTGAGTTCTTTCTGACTTCTGTCTTCTGACTCCTGATGGCTGATAGCGCCGTCGCGCGCGACGCGGTTCGTTCGCTCGGCGCGTCGAGGATCCGCGAGATCGCGAACGCCGGGATGCACGATCCCGACGTGCTCGCCTTCTGGTTCGGCGAACCGGACGAGGTCACGCCCGGCTTCATTCGCGACGCCGCGACGGCGTCGCTCGCGCGCGGCGAAACGTTCTATTCGCAGAACTTCGGCATTCCGGAGCTGCGCGACGCGATTGCCCGCTATGTGACGCGGTTGCATGGCGCCACACGCGGACGCCGCGCGTCGCCGTTACGGCGTCGGGCATGTCGGCGTTGATGCTGACGGTGGAGGCGCTGGTCGCGCCGGGCGACCGCGTCGTCGTCGTGACGCCGCTGTGGCCGAACCTGGTCGAAATCCCGAAGATCCTCTCGGCCGACGTCGTCTGCGTGCCGCTCGACTTCGGCGCTGCCGGCTGGACGCTGGATGTGGACCGGTTGCTCGACGCGCTCACGCCCGGCACGCGCGCCCTGATGATCAATTCGCCGAACAATCCCACCGGGTGGACGATCGATCGCGCGGCGCAACGCGCGGTGCTCGAGCACTGCGAGCGGCTCGGCATCTGGATCGTCGCCGACGACGTCTACGAGCGGCTCTACTTCGCCGACGACGCAACCTGCGCGCCGTCGTTTCTCGACATCGCCGGCCGCGATGCGCGCGTCGTCAGCACGAACAGCTTCTCCAAGGCGTGGCTGATGACCGGCTGGCGTCTCGGCTGGATCGTCGCGCCCGAAGCGCTGATGCCCGAAATCGGCAAGCTGATCGAGTACAACACATCGTGCTCGCCGGTGTTCGTGCAGCGCGCCGGCATCGCGGCGATGACCGGCGGCGAGGCGACGGCCGTCGCGACGCGCGAGCGCCTGCGGCGCGCGCGCGACCGGCTGATCGGCAACCTCGCGCGCGCTGCGCGGCGTCGATGTCGCGTCGCCGGCCGGTGCGATGTATGCGTTCTTCCGCATCGAAGGGATCGAGGACAGCATGGCGTTCTGCCGGCGGCTCGTGCAGGAGGCGAAGCTCGGCCTGGCGCCTGGCAGCGCATTCGGGCCCGAAGGAGAAGGCTTCGTCCGCTGGTGCTTCGCGGCGAGCGACGAGCGTCTCGACGACGGCGTCGCGCGCCTTGCGCGGTTCCTCGAGTCGGAGCGCCTTCGCGATGATCGCACGGCGATTCGCGTGGGTCGTCGCCGTCCTCGCCGCAATCCTGGCGGCGGCGCTGCCGATCGCGCGCGCCGGCTGCCGACGCGGCGAAGACGCTGCACGTCGCATTTCCGGTGGCCGAAACGGGCTTCGATCCGCAGGCGATCGGCGACACGTATTCCGACGCCGTGTGCCTCGGCATCTTCGATCCGCTCTATCGCTACGACTATTTCGCGCGGCCGGTCGTGCTCGTTCCGAACACCGCCGAAGGCCTGCCCGAGATCACCGACGGCGGCCGCACGTACACGATCAGGGTCAGGCGAGGCATCTACTTCGCCGCACGATCCCGCGTTCGGCGGCAAGCGGCGCGAGCTCACCGCCGACGACTACGTCTACAGCATCAAGCGCGTGTTCGACCCGAAGGTGCGCTCGTACTGGCTGTACCTGTTCGAGCAGACGCTGGTCGGGCTCGAAGCCCCGCTCGAGCGCGCGCGCAAGACCGGCAACTTCGACTACGACGAGAAGATCGAGGGACTGCAGGCGCTCGACCGCTACACGCTGCGGATCCGCTTCAAGCAGCCCGATTACGCGTTCAAGTGGTGGCTCACGACGTCGAGCTTCGCGGCCGTCGCGCGGGAAGTGGTCGAGAAGTACCAGGACGCATCGCATCGCGTCATGGAGAACCCGGTCGGCACCGGCCCCTACCGGCTCAAGGCGTGGACGCGCGGCCAGCGGATCGTCCTCGAAGCGAATCCGGACTTTCGCGACGAGACTTATCCGCCCGCCGGCCGCGATCCGGGCGATGCGGCGATCGCGAAGGGACTGACCGGACGCAGGCTGCCGCTTGCCGGGAACGTCGACATCGCCATCATCGAGGAAGCGCAGCCGCGGATGCTGTCGTTCGACCGCGGCGCAGCTCGACTACGTCAGCGTGCCCGCGTCGCTCGCGCCCACGGTCCTCGACGGCGACAAGCTGAAGCCCGCGCTCGCGAAGCGCGGCGTCGTGCTGCACCGGCAGAGCGAGCCGTCGCTCGCGTTCTTCTTTTTCAACCTGGACGATCCCGTCGTCGGCGGCTACGAGCCGGCGAAGATCGCGCTGCGCCGCGCGGTCAGCCTCGCCTACGACCGCGAGGCGGCAATCCGCCAGCTCGCGAACGGTCAGGCGGTCATCGCCGACCAGCCCGTTCCGCCCGGATTGTTCGGACACGACCCGTCGATCGCGGCCAGGGGCCAATACGACCCGGCGGCTGCGCGCGCGCTGCTCGACCGCTTCGGCTACAAGGACCGGGACGGCGACGGCTATCGCGAAACGCCGGACGGCAAGCCGCTGACGCTCGTCAAGGGCTCGACGACCGACGCGGCGGCGCGCGCGAGCGACGAGTTGTGGAAGACGGAACATGGATGCGATCGGCATCCGGATGACGTTCCTCAAGAACAAGTGGCCCGAGCTGAACAAGATGACCGAAGCCGGCCAGATGATGATGTGGGGGCTGGGCTGGATCAGCGGCATTCCGGACGGCGACCAGTTCTACAGCTATCTCGTCAGCCGCAACATCGGCACGTCGAACGACGCGCGGCTGCGGCTGCCGCAATACGACAAGCTGTACGACGAGGCGCATGCGTTGCCGGACGGGCCGCAGCGCAACGCGGTATTCCGCAAGCTGAACGAGCTGATCGCCAGCTACGCGCCGTGGATACTCGCCGACTATCCGTACCGCAACGACCTCACGCAGCCCTGGCTGAAGGGTTTCAAGGCGAATCCGTTCCAGCGGTGGCAATGGGCGTATTACGACGTCGATCGGGGCTCGAGCACGAAAATACCGGACAAGACGCCGTGACCGGCTGGATACGAGGCAAGACGCCGTGACGGCTGGATACAACACAAAACGCTGTGACGGGCTGGCGGACGGCCCGCGCCGAGCGCTCGCGAAGCGTCGGCAAGGTTCGGACGCGACGATCGGCCGGCCGCCGATAGCGCGTCGAGCGGCCAGCCGGTACGCTCCGGTCGCCCGCGGGCGTTTGTGATCACCCTCGCCGCGGGCTGCGTCCACCGCCGCGTGCAGGAGAGAGATCCATGATCGACGTCAAGTCGCTGTGGCCACTGATCAAGGAATCCGTTTCGCAGTGGTCGGAGGATTACGCGGCCAGCATGGGTGCCGCACTCGCGTACTACACGATCTTTTCGATCGCGCCGCTGCTGGTGATTGCAATCGCGGTCGCGGGATTCTTCTTCGGCGAGGATGCGGCGCGCGGTGAAATATTCGCCCAATTGCGCGGACTGATCGGCGACGAAGGCGCCGCCGCGATCCAGGGATTGGTGAAAAGTGCAGGCGAGACCGGAAAGGGCGTTTTCGCCGCGGTCCTCGGCATTGCCACGTTGCTCCTCGGTGCGACGACGGTGTTCGGCGAGTTGCAATCCGACCTGGATCGGATCTGGGATGCGCCGAAGTCCGCGAAGTCGGGCCTGTGGGGGATGCTGCGCGGACGCCTGCTGTCGTTCGGCATGATCCTCGGCATCGGCTTTCTGCTGCTCGTGTCGCTGGTGCTGAGCGCCGCCCTTTCCGCGCTGGGCCATTTCTGGAGCGACCGGTTCGCCGGCTGGGAACTCGCTGCTGCAGGCGATCAACTTCGTCGTCAGCTTCGCGATCGTCACCGGCCTTTTCGCGATGATCTACAAGCTGTTGCCGCGCAGCACTATCGGCTGGAAGGACGTCTGGATCGGCGCGATCGTGACGTCGCTGCTCTTTTCGATCGGCAAATTGCTGATCGGCCTCTATCTCGGCAAGAGCAGCGTCGCGTCGGGCTTCGGCGCCGCGGGATCACTGGTGATCGTGCTGCTGTGGGTCTATTACTCGTCGCAGATCTTCCTGCTGGGCGCTGAATTCACGAAAACCTACGCATACCGCCATGGTTCTCGCGTGGAGCGGGCGAAGCCGGAAGCGAACGCGAACGGGCCTCGGCAAAGCGACCGCGGAACCGCTGATGACCAATCGCGCCTGACGGACAGCAGCAAGCAACCGGCTCCCGGCGTGCCTTCGAAGGATCCCGTGACGGTCGAGCGCGGCGATCCGCGCGAAGACAATCCGCTGCGGCCCGTCTCTGCGTTCGCGAGGCTACAGATCGCCGCCGGCATCGCTGCGACGGTCGGGCTGGTCGCGGGGGAAATCCTGAACGAGGTGCGCCAGCGGCGGCCCGTGCGCGGGTCGCGCCGCCCATAGCGACGCCGGCCGGCAAATTCCGCATCCCGGGTGCAACCGCTCACGGCGTAGACTCGTCCTCCGGAAATCGCGTGGAAGCGGCGCCACAGTCGAAGCGCGCTTCGCCCGGGAGGAACCGTGAACGACACCGCCGAAGACGTCCGCCTGCGAAGGCAGCAGCAAATCGCAGCGCTGGTCGAGTCCAGCGTCGCGCCGAACCTTCGCGCAACGCTGCAGGCGTTCATCGCCCGCTACTACGGGCAGGTCGATCCCGAGGATCTGCAGGAACGACTGCCGGCCGACCTCTACGGCGCGGCGCTCTCGCACTGGAACTTCGCCCGCAAGCGCGAGCCCGGGCAGCCGCGCGTGCGCGCGTTCAATCCGACGATCGAGGAGCACGGCTGGCAGTCGACGCACACGATCATCGAGATCGTCAACGACGACATGCCGTTCCTGGTCGATTCGGTGACGATGGAAGTCGAACCGCCACGGCCTCGACGCTGCACCTGATCATCCATCCGATCCTGCGCCGTCGAGCGCGACGCCGACGGCACGCTGACCGGGCTCGCGGCGGACGGCGCGCCGGACGCGCGCGCGAATCGTTCATCCACGTCGAAGTCGACCGGATCGACCGATGCAGCGGCGCTCGACGCGCTCGCGGCCGACGTCGTCGCGCGTGCTGGACGACGTGCGCGCCGCGGTCGACCGACTGGAAGGCGATGCAGCAGAAGGCGCGCGCGATCGCGGACGACGTCGACGCCGCGCGCCGCCGCCGCTTGCCGCCGGAAGTGCGCGAAGAGGGCAAGGCGTTTCTGCGACTGGCTCGCCGACAACCATTTCACGTTCCTCGGCTACCGCTGCCACGACCTGGTCGACGATCGACGGCGCAGGACGCGCTGCAGATCGTGCCCGGGCTCGAGCCTCGGCATCCTGCGCGAGGCACCGAGGCAGGAACGTCGCGGCGAGCTTCGCCGCGCTGCCGCCCGAGGTGCGCGCCTACGCGCGCCGGCCCGAGCTCCTCGTCATCACCAAGTCGACGTCGCGCTCGACCGTGCATCGGCCCGGGCTATCTCGACTACATCGGCGTCAAGCGCTTCGACGCAGCGGGCGACGTGTGCGGCGAGCATCGCTTCCTCGGGCTGTTCACGTCGACCGCCTACAGCGCCAATCCGGCGGACATTCCGCTGCTGCGGCGCAAGACGGCCAACGTCATTCGCGCGCGCGGGCCTGCCGCCGGGCGGCCACGCCGGCAAGGCGCTGCTCAACATCCTCGACAACCTATCCGCGCGACGAGCTGTTCCAGATCGCCGAGGACGAGCTGCTGCGCACGGCGATCGGCATCCTGCATCTCGGCGACCGGCAGCGCTTCCGGCTGTTCGTGCGCCGCGATCCGTTCGAGCGCTTCGTCGTCCTGCCTCATCTACGCGCCGCGCGAGAACTACACGACCGAGCTGCGGCAGAAGTGGCAGGCGATCCTGATGCGAGGCGTTCAACGGCACGAGCTCCGAATTCAACGTGCACCTGTCGGAGTCGGCGCTGGCGCGCGTGCATGATCACCGTGCGCACGACGCCCGGGCAGATTCCCGCCGTTCGACGTGCGCGAGCTCGAGGCGCGGCTCGCAGCCGCGGCGCGCCGCTGGGACGACGATCTCAAGGAGGCGCTGATCGACGCGCTGGGCGAGGCGCGCGGCAACGCGCTGTTCCGCGCAGTTCGGCGGCGCGTTCCCGGCCGCCTACCGCGAGGACTTCGCGGCGCGCGGCGCGGTGCCCGACATCGAGATGATGGACGCGGCTGACCGAAGCCGAGCCGCTCGGCGATGATCCTCTACCGGCCGCTCGAAGCCGCGCCCGGGCACGCTGCGCTTCAAGCTGTTCCACCTGGGCGAGCCGGTCGACGCTGTCCGACAGCCTGCCGATGCTCGAGCGCATGGGGCTGCAAGGTGCTGGACGAGCGCCCGTACCGGATCGCGCCGGAAGGACGCGCGCCGATCTGGATGCACGACTTCGGCATGCAGTCGGCGACTGCCGACGCCGACGTCGAGATCGACGCGCTGCACGCGGTGTTCGAGGACGCGTTCGGCCGCGTCTTCCGCGGCGAGGTCGAGAACGACGACTTCAACCGGCTGGTGCGTCGCCGCGCGCCTGCCGGCGACGGAGATCGTCGATCCTGCGCGCCTACGCGAAGTACCTGCGGCAGATCGGCTTTCCGCTGTCGCAGGCGTTCATCGAGGCGACGCTGGCGGCGCACGCCGGCATCGCGCGCGATGCTGGTCGACGCTGTTCAAGCTGCGCTTCGATCCGGACGGCGGCACCGGCGAGGACGCGAAAGCCGCGCGAGCAGGTGCGCGCGATCGAGCAGGCGCTCGAAGGCGTCGAGAACCTGTCCGAGGACCGCGTGCTGCGCCAGTACCTCGCGCTGATCCTGGCGACGACGCGCACGAACTTCTGGCGCCGCGACGCGACGGGCGCGCCGAAGCACGCTTCCTGTCGTTCAAGTTCGATCCGTCGAAGGTGCCCGGCCTGCCCGAGCCGAAGCCGATGTTCGAGATCTTCGTCTACTCGACGCGCTTCGAGGGCGTGCACCTGCGCGGCGGCAGGGTCGCGCGCGGCGGGCTGCGCTGGTCGGACCGGCCCGAGGATTTCCGCACCGAGGTGCTGGGCCTCGTCAAGGCGCAGATGGTCAAGAACACGGTGATCGTGCCGGTCGGCTCGAAGGGCGGCTTCGTGCTGAAGCGCGCGCCCGCCGCCGTCCGATCGCGAGGCGCTACATGAAGGAGGGCGTCGCCTGCTACCAGGACTACCTGCGCGGCCTGCTCGACCTCACCGACAACCGCGTCGGCGACACGATCGTGCCGCCGCCGCAGCGTGCAGGCGCCACGATGCCGACGATCCGTATCTCGTCGTCGCCGCCGACAAGGGCACGGCGACGTTCTCCGATTACGCGAACGGCGATCAGCAAGGAATACGGCTTCTGGCTCGGCGACGCGTTCGCCTCCGGCGGCTCGGCCGGCTACGACCACAAGGCGATGGGCATCACCGCGCGCGGCGCGTGGGAATCGGTCAAGCGCCATTTCCGCGAAATGGGCGTCGACACGCAGACGACCGACTTCACGGTCGCGGGCATCGGCGACATGTCGGGCGACGTGTTCGGCAACGGCATGCTGCTGTCGCGGCACATCCGGCTCGTCGCCGCGTTCGATCACCGCCACATCTTCCTCGATCCCAATCCCGACGCCGCGACGTCAGCTTCGCCGAGCGCGAGCGGCTGTTCAAGCTGCCGCGCTCGTCGTGGGCCGACTACGACGCGAAGCTGATCTCGCCCGGCGGCGGCGTCCATCCGCGCAGCGCGAAGTCGATCGCGATCACGCCGGAAGTCGCGAAGGCGCTCGCGATCGACGCCGAACGCGCTGACGCCGACCGAGCTCGTCAACGCGATCCTCAAGGCGCCGGTCGACCTGCTCTACAACGGCGGCATCGGCACCTACGTCAAGGCGGCGAGCGAGACGCACGCGCAGGTCGGCGACCGCGCCAACGACGCGCTGCGCGTCAACGGCCGCGAGCTGCGCTGCAAGGTCGTCGCCGAAGGCGGCAACCTCGGCTGCACGCAGCTGGGCCGCATCGAATACGCGCTGGCCGGCGGACGCATCTACACCGACGCGATCGACAACTCGGCCGGCGTCGACACGTCCGACCACGAGGTCAACATCAAGATCCTGCTCGGGCTGCCGATCGCCGACGGCGAGCTGACCGAGAAGCAGCGCAACGCGCTGCTCGCGCGAGATGACCGACGACGTCGCGGCGCTGGTGCTGCGCGACAACTATTTCCAGACGCAGGTGCTGTCGGTCATCGAACCGCATCGCGCCGCAGCTGCTCGACGCGCAGCAGCGCTTCATCCAGTTCCTGGAGAAGAGCGGCCGGCTCAACCGCGCGCATCGAATATCCTGCCGTCCGACGAGGAGATCGCCGAGCGGCGCGCGCAGCGGCAAGGGACTCGACCACGCCCGAAGCGCGCGGTGCTGCTCGCCTACAGCAAGATCTGGCTCTACGACGAGCTGCTCGCCTCGCCGCTGCCCGACGATCCGTGGGTCGCGACGGCGCTCGCGCGCTACTTCCCGCACGGCGCTGCGCGAGCGCGTACGCCGCCTACATGCCGCGGCATCCGCTGAAGCGCGAGATCATCGCGACGCACGTCATCAACAGCATGCTCAACCGCGTCGGCAGCACCTTCGTGCACCGGCTGATGGAGACCACCGGCGCGCAAGCCGCACGAGATCGTCCGCGCCTATCTGCTGACGCGCGAGATCTTCGGCTTCGTCGCGCTGTGGCAGGACGATCGAGGCGCTCGACAACAAGGTCGACGACGCCGTGCAGGCGGAGATGCTGATCGACACGAGCCGCCTGATCGAGCGCGGCACGACGTGGTTCCTGCGCTCGCGGCGGCTCGTCGGACGACATGGCGGCGACGATCGCGCAGTTCACGCCGCGCGTCGAGGCGCTGGCGACGCGGCTGCCGCGAACTGCTCGGACGCCGGCGACCGGGCGCGCGTCGACGCCGCGGTCGACGCCTACGTCGGCGACGCGGCGTGCCGCGAGGCGCTCGCCGCGCGCGTCGTTGCGCTCGACACGCTGTACTCGACGCTCGACATCGTCGAAGTCGGCGACGCGACGAAGCGGCCGGTCGAAGCTGGTCGCCGAGATCTATTTCGAGCGTGTCGGCGCGGCTGGGCGTTCCGTGGCTGCGCGAGAAGATCGCGGCGCTGCCGCAGGACCAGCATTGGCGGAGGCTCGCCAAGGGCGCGATGCTGGACGACCTGTCGGGCCTGCAGCGCACGGTGACGACGGAGGTGCTGGTCGGCGGCGGCGGCATCGACGGATCCGCCGGCGTTGATCGCGGCGTGGCAGGAGCGCAATCGGCGCGCGATCGAGCGCGAGGATCAGTTGCTGGCCGAGCTGCGCGCAGCGCCGGCGCTCGATGCCGCGATGCTCTCGGTCGCATTGCGCGAGTTGCGCACGCTCGGGTAGTCCGATGCTCTCCGTCACACGGGCGGGCTCGCGCCGGCGGCCACCATGCGCAAGCCGCGGGCGCACGTGGGTCACCCTCGCACCGGGGACGAACGACCCCTCGACGACGCCCCACCACGCCGTCTCCCCGCCGGCCCGGTCGCATCACGGCCCGGAAACATCCTTCGTGCTGGCGTTGAATTTCCTATCCGTCAGGTTCAATGAGCCGCAATGGGCGCCGACGCCGGGTCAGTGCCTGGTGCTCGACGACGGTGACGTGTGCCTCGGTGGCGCGGTCATCGATACGCCGCTGGAATGCCGAGACGGCCAAATTGCCGAATTGGAACACGCGGGATAATTTTGAACCAGATGTCGACGCGGTAACACGCTCGATGTGCGTCACGCCGCCGCGACGCTCGCATCGTCCGCGCCGCTCGCCCACAGCGCCGCTCGCGCGACGATGCGCCTGTGAACGGGATGCGCAAAGGCGCCCGCGTCGTGACCCAGCGTGTCGACCACCACGCGTCCCTTGCCGGACACGTGCGTCCACAACGCGGGTTGCCAGGCGCCGCCGGCGGCCCGCACGTGCATCAGTGGTCGCACTTGCGGATCGAGGTCGAGGTTGCCGTAGGCCTCGTCATCGAGGCTGAATGCGGGCAACCCTGCGAGCAGTGGATGGTCGGGCGCGTCGGGGCGCGCTTCGACCGGACCGTACGGCGGATGGCTCGAGCGTCCCCACTGCCAGCGCCCGCCGAGGATGTCCGCCCAACCCGCCCAGTCGTCGAAGCAGATGATCGCAGTATGCAATGCCAGGATCCCGCCGCCGCGTGCCAGGTGCGCCTCCACTTCCGCACGCGCGTGCGAGGACAGGCTGAAGCCCCAGCGCTGGCGGTATGGCGCGTACTTGTCACCCTGCCGCATCGTCCAGCGCAGCGCGTAGACGGTCAGCAGCGCCGGGCGCGCTTCCGCAACCCTCGCGATCGCCGCCTCCGGATCGAACTCCACGACCGAATCGATGCCGCGCTCGACGAGCAGCGCGGCGAGTGCAGGTGCCGACGTTGCGAACGGATGCGTGTGCCCGCCGGTCAGGATGACGTTGCTCGGCATGAGCGTCGCCGGCGAGGCTAGGCGCGACGCCGCCAGTGCGCGAACGCCACGACCGCCATCAAGGCCACGCCTACGGCCGCGTTGACGAGACCTGGGACGACCATCAGCGCACCGGCCACCAGCGTGGCGCCGCGCTCCCACAGGCGCAGCGGTCCTATCCAGTATCCGATCAGCGCGATCGACATCGCGAGCAGTCCGAGCAGCGCCGGCACGCTCGCAGCGAGCACCTCCAGCGCGCTGCCATTCAGCAGCAACGCCGGCGAGTACACGAACATGAACGGCACGATCAGCGCGGGCAGCGCCACGCGCGTAGCGGAAAATGCGACGCGCATGCCGGATTCGCCCGCGATGCCGCCCGCGACGTAGCACGAGACGGCCGTGGGCGGAGTCAGGTCCGACACGACGCCGAAGTAGAACACGAACAGATGGGCAGTCAGGAGCGGAACGCCCATTTTCGCAAGCGCGGGCGCGACCAGGATCGCGCAGATCAGATAGGTCGCGGTCGTGGGTAGCCCGGTGCCGAGCAGGATCGCGGCAAGCGCAGTCAGCAGCAGCAGCACGATGAGGGTGTCGTTCGAATAGCCGAGGATCAGCGACGTGAACTTGAGCCCGAGCCCGGTAAGGTCGGTGACGTTCATGATGATGCCGACGACGGCGCAGGCGATGGCGATCATGATGGCGGAGCGCGACGATTCGTCGAATGCCTCGACGATCCGCCGCAGCTCGATGCGGCGGCCCGCGACGAGCTCGCGCCCGAGCCAGATGGGTACGAACGACAGCAGCGCCCACGCCGCCGCGCGGCCCGGCGAAACCTGCGCGATCGCCAGGAAATACACGAGAACGGCCACCGGCACGAGGAAGTGCCAGCCGTCGCGCAGCGTCTTGCCGCATCGATGGCAGGTCCTCCCGGCGCATGCCTTTCAGGCCGTGCCTCGCGGCCTCGAGGTCGGCGGTGACGAACAGCGAGACGAAATAGAAGATCGCGGGCAACAAGGCAGCCTTGGCGATCTCGTAATACGGGACGCCGAGCAGGTCGGCCATGATGAATGCCGACGCGCCCATGATCGGGGGCGTGATCTGCCCACCCACCGACGCTGCGGCTTCGAGCGCGGCGGCCATGCGCGGCGCATAGCCGCTGCGGATCATCGTGGGAATCGTCACGATGCCCACCGCCGCGGCGTTGGAAGGGCCCGTGCCGGTGATCGTCGCGAACAGCGCGCTGGCGAAGATCGACACCTTGCCCGCGGCGCCGCGCGTGCGTCCCACGAGCGCCTGGGCGAGATGGATGAAGAAATCGCCGCCGCCCATGCGGATCATGAACGCGCCGAACAGGATGAAGACATAGACATACGTCGCGCTCGCCCCGAGCGCGGTGCCGAAGATGCCCTCGAGGCGGACGTACATCGACGACACGACCTGCGAGTACTCGAACCCCGGGTGTCCGAGCAGCCCCGGCAGCCACGGTCCCACGAACGCGTACACCAGGAACACCAGCGCGATGATCGCCAGCGACGGACCGGCCACGCGACGCGTCGCTTCGAGCAGCAGGACGACGAGGATCGTGCCGAACACGATGTCGAGCCGCGTCGGGTCGATTGCGCGGAATATGCCCGGATTGGTGAACTCGACCGCCGCGTACACGGTCACGAGCACCGATAACGCCGCGGCGACGCAGCGCAACGCCAGATCGATCATGCCGGCGCCGCGGCCGGCTCGGCATGACGAGGTAGAGCAGGCAGAGCGCGAACGCGAGGTGCAGGCTCCGCTGCACCATCGGCGAGAAGTTGACGGTGATCGCCGTGTAGAGCTGGAACGCCGCCATCGCGAGCGCGACGACCTTGGCGATCGACGCCGACGATGCGCGCTGCGCCTCGCGCGGCGGCGCGGGTACGTGCTCCGCGGCGAGCGCGGCGTTGCCGGCCTCGGCGATCACGGTCGGCGCTACTTCAGAAGGCCCTTCTCCTGCAGGTAACGCTCGGTGCCCGGATGCAGCTTGAACCCCGGGTACTTGGCCGTGTTCTCGGCCGTGGAGGAGTTCGCTGCCTTGAACGCGGCGACCATCTCGTCGTGATGATCGCCCAGCACCTTGGCGATCTGGTACGCCGTCTCGGCGGGGAAGTCGTCGCGCGTCGCGACGTAGATCCATTCGGTGAACGTCGGCACGTCCTTGGCGTCGTCCTTGAGCGCGTTCGCATACCAGCTCTTCTCGATCGTGTAGGGGGTGTACCACGTGTATTTCTCGCGGATCTTCGCGACTTCCGCGTCGCTGAACGGCACGATCCGCACGCCGCGCGGGTGTGTCGCGAGCTCGGTGACCACCGGGCAGGGCAGCGGACACAGGAACGTCATCGCGTCGACGCTGCCATCCTTGTACGCGCTGGTTCCCTCGCCCTTGCCGAGGAACTCGATCTTCACGTCGCTTTCCTTCATGCCGTAGACCTCGAGCAGCCGCAGGAAGAGGTTCGCCTCGCCGCCGGCGCGAATGCCGACCGACACGCGCTTGCCCTTCAGATCCGCGAACGACTTGATCGGCGAATCCGTCGGCACGACGATGTGGAACGGAATGTGGAACATGGCGAAGATGGTCCGGATGCGCGACTTCTCGAGGCCTTCCTTGCCGAGCACCGCCTGCGCGTCCCCGGGACCGGCCACGGCGACCTGCACGCCGCCGCGCTCGAGCAGCGCCACGTTCTCGACCGCGCCGCCGGTGCGCGCGCTCGCCTCCATGCCCGGCACGTACTTGTTGAGCAGCGGCGCGAGCGAGGCGAAGAACAGATGCGCGGTGCCGCCCGACGACGAGCCCGCCATCACGAGGCGCGTCGGCGTTTGCGCGCAGCGCCAGTGTCGTCGTCAGCGCGACCAAGACGAAGGCCGCCAGGACTGCGTGCGTGCGTTTGGTCGCTCCCATCCGAGATTCCTCCGATCGAGCAGTTGTTGAATCGTCTGTCGCGGGCGTGGCGCGACAGCCGGCGCCTCGCGCCCGGCGGGCGTCAAGGCGCGGCGTCGCCCTTGACCACCAGGCGCTGCAGCACCCGGCGGCTCTTGCCCATGTCGTAGTTCGCCACCGCGCGATGCAGCAGGCAGCGGTTGTCCCAGAAGACCAGGTCGCCGGGCTGCCAGCGGTGCGTGTAGACGAAGCGCGGCTGCGTGGCGTGCGCGAGCAGGCGGTCGAGCAGCGCGCGGCCTTCGCCGGGCTCCATGCCGACCACGTGCGAGCAGTACATGCCGAGGAACAGGCTCTTCTCGCCGGTTTGCGGATGCGTGCGCACCAGCGGATGCGTCACCGGCGGCGCGGCCGCTCGCTCGGCATCCGTCGGCGGACGATCGCCCGTCGACTCCCGCATGTACTCGAGACTGTGCACGACGCGCAGGTCGGCGATGCGCCGCCTGTCATCGTCGGACAGCGCGTCGTACGCGCGCGTCATGTCGGCGAACTGCGTGTCGCCGCCGCTTTGCGGCAGCTCGATCGCGTGCAGCATCGTGAGCAGCGCGGGGACCGGCAGGTACGCCTTGTCCGTGTGCCAGTGGTAGTTGGACTTGAGATACGGGTTCTCGGCGGGCCGTCCCTCCGCGTCGAGGTTCGAGATCTCGTGGATGGCTTCGAGCGTCGTGCCGTCGGGATTGCGGAAGACGTTGCCCTCGATTTCGCCGAACAGCGTGGCGAATTCGCCCATGCGCGCCTTGCTGAGCTGCTGATCGCGCACGACGACGAGATGATGCAGCGAGGAACGCATCCTGGATGCGCTGCGCGATCTCGCCCGCGAAGGGCCGGCGCAGATCGACGCCGTGGATCTCGGCGCCGAGTCCGCCAGGCAACGGTCGGATCGTGAGTTCGCCTGCCTCGAAACGGCGACGGGCGGACATCGGGTTGCGCAGCGGCGGCTTTGGGGATAGCTTTCATTCGTTGCAGCTGCGACCTTCGAAGGCCGGTTACTATACCGGCATCCCATGAAATCGGCACTCGTCACCGGCGCGGCCGGCGGCCTTGGCGCCGCCATCGCGCGCCGGCTTGCACAGGACGGCTATCGCGTCGCGATCGTCGACACCGACGACGCGGCCGCGCAGGCGCAGGCCGGCGCGCTCCCCGATGCGGTCGCGTTTGCCGCCGATGTCACCGACGAAGCGGCGATCGAGGCGGTGCTCGACGCCTTCGGCGACGTCCCCGATGTCCTCGTGAACAACGCCGGCATCGTGCGCTTCGGACCCCTCCTTGACGCACAGCGTCGCGGAGTTCCGCAAGGTGATCGACGTGAACCTGACCGGGACGTTCATCGTGACGCGCGCGGTGGCGCGGCGCATGGTCACGCGCGGCTCGGGCTCGATCGTCAACATCACGTCGCTCAACGCCGTTGCGCCGAGTCCCGACGCGGGCGCGTACCCGGCATCGAAGGCCGGCGTCGCACTGCTGACGCAGCACTTCGCGCTGGCGCTCGGGCCGCACGGCATTCGCGTCAACGCCGTTGCGCCGGGATTCATCGACGCCGGGATGAGCGCACCCATCTACGAGGATCCCGAAGTCCGCGCGGTTCGCGGAGGCAGCGTCCCGGTCGGCTCGCTCGGTACGGCCGAGGACGTCGCCGAGGCGGTCGCCTTCCTCGCGTCCGACAAGGCGCGCTACACCACCGGTCACCAGCTCATGGTGGACGGCGGCGTATCGTTCAGCCTCAAGAATCACTTGCCGCGCAAGGCGCCCGGCGCGCGCGTGGCGCGAAGTCCATGACCTGCGACCTCCGCCGTTCGCGATTGCGCGCAAGCCATCATCGCTGCGATTGCCGAGCACGGCAACGACAGCGCAGCGATTGCGCCCGGCATCCGCGCCGCGCTCGCGACGCTGATGCGCGAGCCCGACCTTCTCGAGCGCGGCATCGCGCGGCAAGGCAACAACGTCGCGTTCTCCCGCTACCTGTACTACGATGGCGAGCTGTCGATCCTGATCTACGAAGTGCCGAAGGGCCGCACGATTCCGGCGCACGACCATGGCATCTGGGAAACACTGTCGGTCTATCGCGGGCGGCTGCGACACATCGTCTATGCGCGCACCGACGACGGCCGCGTGCCCGGTGTCGCGGACCTGCGCGTCGAGGATGATGCGCGTGCTCGAGCGCGGCGATTTCGCGATCGTGACGCCGCCCGCCGACATCCACAGCTTCACGGCGCTCGACGAGGGCACCTACGGCATCACCGTCGTGAACGGTGCCTACAAGGCCGAGCGCCATTACTACGATCCGGCCGCGGGCACCTACGAGGTCCGGGCAGGCCGGACACGTTCGATAAGGGTCCTCGACCATGGGAATCGGCGACGCCGCAGTCATCGACGTGCATGCGCATGTGCGGCTGCAGGCGACCACCGGCGCTGCGGGCCGTCACGGCCCGGAATTCGGCACCGACGAAAGCGGCAAGCCGTGGTATCGCGTGGGCAATTACAAGCTCGTCGGCGTCAAGCACACGGGCAGCCCGTTCACCGATCCCGAGCTGCGACTTGCCAGGATGCGCGAGGCGCACATCGACTTCCAGGTGCTGTCGCCCAGCCCGCTCACGTACTTCCACCACATCGAGCTGCCCGAAGCGCTCGCGTTCTGCCAGCGGCACAACGACGCCATGGCCGAGCTCGTGCGTCGCTATCCCGACCGCCTCGGCGGGCTCGCGGCCCTGCCCATGCAGGACCCGGGCGCGGCGGTCGAGGAGCTCACGCGCGCGGTGCGCGATCTTGGGCTGTGGGGTGCGGCCATCGGCACCGAATTCGCCGAGCCGCTGCACAGCCCGAAGTGGGATCGGTTCTACGAGACGCTCGTCGCGCTCGACGTGCCGCTGTTCATCCATCCCGCACCCGCAGGGATCGACGGCCCGCCGGGCGATCCCAACCTCAAGCGCTTCGACCTCGACATCATCGTCGGCTTCGGCGCACAGGAGGCCATCGCGGTCGCGACGCTCATCTTCGGCGGCGTGCTCGATCGTCACCCGAAGCTCGACGTCTGGATCAGTCATGGCGGGGGCGCGCTGCCGGTGATGGTCGGGCGGCTCGCGCAAGCGGCGCAGAAACGCCCCTGGGCGGCGGCCGAGCACAAGAAGGAGGGCGCGTTCGAGGAGCGCCTTGAGCGCCTGTGGTTCGACACGCACCTAAGCGACGCGCGCGCGCTTGCGCTCTTGAAGCAGATCGTCGGCACGCAGAGGCTCACGTACGGCACCAACTTCGCCGGCTGGGACCAGTCCGACGGTGGCGATCACGGCCCGATCGATCCCGTGCTCGCCGACAACGCGCGGCGACTGCTTCGCCAGGCGGCGCTCGCGCGCATGAAGGCCGCCGGCGACGCCGCTTTCGCTGTCCTACTACACCGTTCCCGAGCTCGCGCCGCCCGACATGGTCCGCGCGGCGGCGGACGCCGGATTCGAATATCGTCGGCGTGCGGCTTCTCAATGGCCAGCCCGGGCGCGATCCTGCGCCGCTGCTCGAGGACACGGCGCTTCGTCGCGAAACGCTCGCGTGCCTGCGCGACACCGGCCTCGAGGTCCTCGATGCGAGCGGCGCACGCCTCGTTCCGTCGACCGATCTGCCGGCATTCGCGCCGTTCTTCGAAGCGGCTGCGGAGCTCGGTGCGCGCCACGTGCTGGCCACCGGAGACGATCCGGATGAAGCGCGCCTCGCCGATCGCTTCGCCACGTTGTGCGACGCGGCGCAACGATTCGGACTGACCGTGGACATCGAGTTCGTCCCGTGGATGGACGCTCTCGAGCTTGAACGACGCGGCGCGCCTGGTGCGCGCCGTTGCGCACCCTGCTCTCGGCATCGCGGTGGATGCGCTGCACTTCGATCGCTCGGGCAGCCGCCTCGACGACCTCGCGACGCTGCCGCGCCCGTGGTTTCGCTACGTGCAGCTCTGCGACGCGCCCGCGCAGTGGAGCGCGGACCGCGACGCGCTCCTCCATGCCGCAACGCGCGAGCGGCTCTTTCCGGGTGAAGGCGCGATCGACCTGGTCGGCCTGTTGCGCGCCCTGCCGAGTGGCATTCCGGTGGCACTCGAGATTCCGCGCGCGACGCTGTCGCGAACGATGGCGGCGCCCGAGCGCCTGCAGCTGGCGGTCGCAGGCGACGCGCCGCGTGCTCGAGTCGGCCTACGACTGAGTCGATCGGCGCTGCGGCGGCGGCGCGCACGCCGCCGAACTGTGCCCAAGTCGACGCCACGTCCCAACCCGCGTCCACCACGAGGTTCACGCCGGTGATCGCGGACGCGCGCTCGGAAGCCAGGAATTCGATCGCTTCGGCGACCTCGTTGGGCCGCACCATGCGGCCGAGTGCCGTGAACTCCCCGGGGTCGGCGGCGTAACGACCCGACTGGATGCGCGCTTCCACGCGCGGCACCAGCGTGGACCCAGGCGATACGACGTTGACGCGCACCCCGGCGCGTCCCCATTCGCCGGCGAGGTTGCGCGTAAGCGCGACGACGGCCGCCTTGCTGGTTCCATACGCGTGCACGGGCATCGAGCCGATCGCGGCGATCGACGCGATGTTGACGATGCTGCCGCCGCCGTGCGCCGCCATGCGCGTGCCGAACGCGCGGTTGGCGAGCCAGGTGCCCGTCAGATTGACCTGGATCGTGCGCTCCCACACCTCCAGCGGCAGTTGCTCCGGCCGAAGCACGTCCTGGAACACAGCAGCCGCGACGATGAGCGCGGTGGGCACGCCTTCCGCCGCGACGATGTCCGCCGCCGCGCGCTCGACGTTTTCCGCGTCGCGCGAGGTCCATCGCGAAGGCCGCCGCGTCGATATCGTGCGCGACGCGCTCGGCGGCGGGCACGTCGCGGTCGACGACCAGCACGCGCCAGCCACGCGCGGACATCAGGCGGCATGTCGCCTCGCCGATCCCGTTGCCGCCGCCGATCACCACCGCCACCCGCTTGCGTGTCATAGACTTGGCCCCTACCAGGGCCGCCGGCGCAGGTCCGCGCGAGGCATCAACGCTGCGCCGGCCGCGGCCGCGCAAGGAGAGTATCGATGAAGATCGGCTTCGTGGGACTCGGCCTGATGGGCGCGCCGATGGCCGCCAACCTCCTCCGGGCAGGCCACGACGTGCTCGTCCATGGCCGGGATGCCGCGACGGTGGCGCGGCTGTGCAACGCGGGCGCCCGTGCGGCAGCGTCGCTGCGCGAGGTGGCGAGCCAGGTCGACGTGCTGTGCTCGTGTCGCGTGACGCCACAGCATTCGCTCGACGTGTTCCTGGGCGACGATGGGGCGCGCGGCGCCGGCACGAGCGGCATGCTGTGCATCGACTTCGCGACCGTCGATCCCGCGACGGCGCAATGCATCGGCGCCGGCCTCGCCGAACGCGGCATCGGCTTCCTCGACGCGCCGGTGAGCGGAGGGCCCGGCGGGGCCGCCGCGGCAACGCTCTCGATCATGGTCGGGGCGAAGCGCGGGCGATTTCGCGCGCGCGCGCCCGGTGCTCGACGCTGTCGGCCGCAATGTATTCCATCTCGGCGGCGTGGGCAGCGGACTTGCCGCGAAGCTTTGCAACAATCTCATCACAGGGACGCTGCACGTGCTCATCGCCGAGGCCATGGTTCTCGGAACGCGCCTCGGCCTCGATCCGGCGCGACTCTACGAGGTGCTGCGCGCGAGCTCGGCGCGCAGCAACACGCTCGAGCGCGTCGTGCCCAACCACTTCCTGCCCGGCAACTACGTTCCGGGATCGGCACTGTCGATGATGATCAAGGACCTCGAATGCGTGACCGCAACGGCGAAGTCGGTCGGCGTGCGCATGCTTCTGCCGAGCGTCGCGCAGCAATGTTATATCGAAGCGGAGGGCCTCGGTCACGGCGCGAAGGATCTCTCCGCCGTGATCCTGCCGATGGAAGCCATTGCCGGCGTCAAGGTTGCGCGAGAGCCCGCCGCGTCAGGCTGTGGCACGCGCGCCTCGCGAGCGTAATGCCGACATCGGCGGGATGCGACGCCGCACCGGATGCGGCGAGCCAGTGCTCCATCGTCGCCGATGGCACGAGCGCCTCTTCGATTCGTACGCGCAATGCCGGCCACGACGACGCGAGGGCAAGAACGCGCGCACCGCGATGCGCCGCGCGCGCCATTCGAAGGCACGCCGGGGCCGGGCACTATCCGACGATCAACGGGGCCCGGAATGAATATTGTCGATCCACGGGACGTTCTCGGGATTGGGCTCGACGTTCGGCAGGTCGAGGTTGACGACGACCGGCTCCTGGCCGCTGCGGCACAGCACGCATGACAGCGGCTCGGTGTCGCTCGCATTGATTTCCTGGTGCGGCACATACGGCGGCACGTAGATGAAATCGCCCGGGCCCGCCTCGGCGGTGAACTCGAGGCGGTCGCCCCATTTCATCCGCGCCCTGCCGCTGACGACGTAGATCACGCTCTCGACCGGGCCGTGATGATGCGCGCCGGTCTTCGCCTTCGGATGGATGACGACGGTGCCCGCCCACAACTTTTCGGCGCCCATCCGCGCGTGATTGATTGCAGCCGCCCGGCTCATCCCGGGCGTCTGCGCCGTGTTGGGGTCGAGCTGATCGGACTTGACGACGCGCACGCCGTGATGGCGCCATTTGGACTCGGATGCCATGTCGATCTCCGTAGCGGTCGCTTCGCCGCCAGCCTGCGGCGGCCGGGCGGCGATTACAAGCTTAAGGCGAATCGGTCTTTGGGTTGCGGCCGGGCGGCCTTATCTTCGAACTATCTGCGCCAACCGCGCCCCGCCCCCGAAGCCCCCATGTCCCGCATTCACGTCATCCACGAAAACGACGCCTGGGTCGAGCCGCTGCGCGCGGCGTTCGCGGAGCTCGAAGCTTCCGTACAACGAATGGTTCGTCGCCGACGGCACCCTCGACCTCGCCAGCGTGCCGCCGCAGGGCGTGTTCTACAACCGGATGAGCGCATCGTCGCATACGCGCGGACACCGCTACGCGGCCGAACTGACCGGCGGCGTGCTCGCGTGGCTCGAATCGCACGGCCGTCGCGTGATCAACAACGGCCGCGCGCTGCAGCTCGAGATCAGCAAGATGGCGCAGTACGCGGCGCTGTCCCGCCATGGCATTCGCGTCCCGCACACGGTCGCCGCCGTCGGTCGCGACGCGATCGTCGAGGCGGCCGGCACGGATGCGCGGCCGCTTCATCACCAAGCACAATCGCGCGGGCAAGGGACTCGGCGTGCGGCTGTTCGACGGCGTCGACGCGCTCGCCGCGCTATGTCGACGGCGGCGCGTTCGAGGATTCGGTCGACGGAGTAACGCTGATCCAGCAATACATCGAGGCGCCGGAACCCTTCATCACGCGCGTCGAATTCATCGGCGGCAAGCTGCTGTACGCGGTGCGTGTCGACACGTCGCTCGGTTTCGAGCTGTGCCCGGCCGACGTCTGCCAGGTCGACGATGCGTTCTGCCCGGTCGGCGAAGCGGCGCCCGCGCCGGCCGCGCCGCGGTTCCGCATCATCGACGGCTTTTCGCATCCGATCGTCGAGCGCTACCGCAGGTTCCTTGCCGACAACGGCATCGGCATCGCGGGCATCGAATTCATCACCGACCGCGACGGCGAGCTTTACACGTACGACGTCAACACGAACACGAACTACAACAGCGACGCCGAACGCGAGGCCGGCGTGTTCGGAATGCGTGCGATCGCAGCGTATCTCGGAGACGAGTTGCACGCGCTCGACCGCCGTCCGGCGCGCCAGCGCGCGGCCGCGTAACCGCCGCACGCGGCCTCCGGCGAGCGTGCGGGCGACCGACGCATCGCAATAGCGAGCCCGCGCCTCGAGACGGAAACCCGAGGGAGGATAATGACTGTTTCGCGATAGGAGACAGCCATGGCCAACGCAAGGGAAGTCGTCATCGTCAACGGCGCGCGCACCGCGATCGGCGATTACGGCGGTTCGCTGAAGGACATCGCCCCGACCGATCTCGGCGCGCGCGTCGTTCGCGAGGCGGTCGCCCGCGTCGAAGCGTCGATCCCGGCGCAGATCGGCCAGTGCGTGTTCGGCAACGTCATCCACACCGAAGCGAAGGACATGTACCTGTCGCGCGTCGCCGCGGTCAACGGCGGCCTGCCGCACGAAAGCGGCGCGCTGACGCTGAACCGGCTGTGCGGCAGCGGCCTGCAGGCGATCGTCAGCGCGTCGCAGTACATCATGCTCGGCGACATCGACGCCGCGGTCGGCGGCGGCGCCGAAAGCATGAGCCGCGCCGCCTACGCGAACGTCGACGCAGCGCTGGGGCGCGCGGATGGGCGACAGCAAGACGATCGACATGATGGTCGGCGCGCTGACCGACCCGTTCGACACGATCCACATGGGCGTCACGGCGGAGAACGTCGCGACGAAGTGCGGCATCACGCGCGAGCAGCAGGACGCGTTCGCCGTCGAGAGCCATCGGCGCGCGACCGCCGCGGCGACGCGAAGGCCACTTCAAGATCGCAGATCCTGCCGATCGAGCTCAAGAGCAAGAAGGGGCCGGTCGCAGTTCGACACCGACGAGCACGTGCGCGGCGACGCGAGCGCCGAAGGCATGGCGAAGCTCAGGGCGGTGTTCGCCAAGGAGAACGGCACGGTGACCGCCGGCAACGCGTCCGGCATCAACGATGCGGCGGCGGCCGTCGTGCTGATGGAGGCACAGGCGGCGCAGCGCGCGAAGGTCTGAAGCCGATGGCGCGGCTCGTCGCCTACGGCCACGCCGGCATCGACCCGAAGATCATGGGCCTCGGCCCGGTCAGCGCGGTCAAGGCGCGCTCGAAGAAGGCCGGACTGAAGATCGGCGACATCGACGTCATCGAATCGAACGAGGCGTTCGCCGCGCAGGCGCTCGGCGTCAACCAGCAACTCGACCTCGATCCCGCGAAGGTCAATCCGAACGGCGGCGCCGTCGCGCTCGGTCATCCGATCGGCGCGACCGGCTGCATCCTGACGATCAAGGCGATGTACGAGCTGCAGCGCACGGGCAGGCGCTACGGCCTCATCACGATGTGCATCGGCGGCGGACAGGGCATCGCGGCGATCATCGAACGGATCTGTAGCGCGCCTGGTTCACGACCATGAATGCACGATGCGACACGGGACGCCGTCGAATGCGTGGCGCGACATCCCGCTCCTCGTCGTCACGCTGACGATCTGGGCGTACTGGCTGCGCGTCGGCGCGATGGTCGTTCGAGCGCGCCGCAAGCAGCATCATGATGTCGGCGTGATCCCGGAGCGCCCGGTCGAGCGCGCGATGTGGCTCGCTATGGTGCCGCTCGTCGCATGCTGGTGCGCGCTGCCATGGCTCGGCTTGACGCACGAGCACCGGTCCGTTCGCGCTGCCCGCGTTCGCGCGCGACGCGCCGCTACGCGGCGGTGCGCTGGGTCGCCGCCGTCGGCCGCGGTCGGCTGCCTGGTGCTGACGATCCAGTGCTGGCGCCGCATGGGCCGCGACTGGCGCATGGACATCAGCGACCGCAACACTTCGCTGATCACCGACGGGCTGTTCGCGCGGATCCGGCATCCGATCTACGCGTTCAGCATCGCGATGATGATCGCGCACGGCGATCGTGCTGCCGACGCCGCCGATGCTGCTGCTCGCGGCCATCCATGTCGTGCTGATGAACATCAAGGCGCGCAACGAGGAGGCGCATCTCGCGCGGATGCACGGTGAAGCGTATCGCGCGGTATGTCGCAGCGGACGGGCCGGTTCTTTCCGCGGCCGGCGGCGCGCAATTCCTGATCGATCCTCGTGACGAACGATCGCGCGGCGGCGCCGCGCGTCCTTGCGTCGATCGCATGCGCTCGTCGCCGCGATCGGCCGAGCCGCTGCGAACGACATGCCGCGGCGCCGACGCCCGCGACCGGCCGATTCCCGCCGGACGTCGCGCAACGGCTGTCGCAGCTCGACTGCTCGCGCGTCAGCGCCGAAGCGACGTACGCGACGTACTGGCGCGCGTACCGGCGCCGCGCATCGTGCTGCTGCAGGGCAGCGTCGCGTTCGTCACGATGGAGCCGTTCGCGCGCTTCCTGGTCGGGATGGGCTATCCGGAGGAGCGCCTGCGCAATCCGCGCGACGGCAGCTACTCGTACAGCAGCTTCGCCGACAGCGCAGCGCTTGCCGGCGAGCTCGCATTCGACTACGAGCAAACCGGCCTCGAGCCGATGCTGATCGGCCACAGCCAGGGCGGCATGCTCGCCATCCGCGTGCTGCACGAGTTCGCCGGCGCATTTCACGACGCGATCCCGGTCGTCGATCCCGCGACCGGCGTCCGGCGCTTGCGCGCACGGCGATCGTCGATCCGCGCACGCGACGATCGCGGCCCGTCGTCGGGCTGCATGTCGCCTATGCCGCGGCGCTGGCGACCGGATGGCTGCCGCGCGTGTTGCTCGGCCAGTGGGCGATGCTGCCGCGGCTGCGCACAGATCCCGGACACGGTGACCGAGTTCACCGGCTTCGATATCCCGAACGATCCGATCGCCGGCAACCTGCTCGGCATCTCGCCGTACGAGGCGGTACGGGCCGCGCGCACGTGCGCAACGTGGTGCTGCCCGCCGGAATACAGCCACATCGCGACTGCCGCGGGCCGACGCACCTGCTCGGCCGACCCGGTCGTCCGCGCGATGGATCGACGATTGGCAACCCGGCGCGGCACCGCCGTCGCCGACGGCCGACACGACGCAACCTCGTCCATGCCGCCGACATCTGGCACAGCGTCAAGCGCCACTGGTGCGTGCAGGCGCAGGCGTTTGCTCCGGGTTCCCGCATCGTGATGCGGACGATGCGCATCGGCGCGTTGCGGGTGCGACACTGGTTTACCGGCGCGCACCCCGGAGAGGCGCGGTCTGCGGTCAGCCGACCGATCAGCGCACATGGGGTCACGAAGCGGCAAATTTTTCCATGCCTGCCGTGCAAAAAACCGTTCGCGGCCGATGGCCGCGCCTTCCGCACGTCGCCACTCCGGGGCGGACGCTGGAGACGTTCCGCGCTCGTCGGCCGGCGGATGAAGCGCCTGCGCGGGCCGCCTGAATCTGTTCCAGGCGACGATGCTCGACTGGCGCGAGCTGCACCCTTACATCGCCGTGCATGCGGCACGCATCGCGCAGCCGCTCGACGTCGCGCGCGGTCGAGGCAGGCCATCGACGACGACACTGTCGCACGCGGGACTGACGGCGCTCGAGCTCGATCGCGCGCGCCGCCGCTATGCGTGGCACGGCGGCGCCGTCCGGCACGCGCGCTGGAAGTCATCGCCGCCGGCAGCCGACTGGCAGGCGACGCTGGCGCAGGCATTCGAGCGACAACTGAACGCGCCGTTCGCGCTCGACGGGCGCATCGATCCGTTCCGCTTTTTCGCGATCGATCAGGGAGACGCGTTTTTCCTCGGCCTCGCATACGACCATTTCATCGCGGGCGGCGATTCGATCATCGTGCTTCTCAACGCGATCGCCGACCGCTACGCCGGCATTCCGCCGCCGGCGGCGCCGCTGTCGCTCTATCCGCGAACGCATCGGCGGCTGTTCGTGCGGCATCCGCTGGCAGGTTCGTGCGCGGCATCGCGCCGCCTTCCGGCGATGGCCGGCGAGTTGCCGCCGGACGGTCCGGCCGCGCTACCGCTCGCTCGAGGACGGGCACAACGCGTTCACGTTCTTCACGCTCGAGCCCGCGGAGTTCGCGCCGCTGCGCGACGCCGCGAAGGACTGGGGCGTCACGCTCAACGACGCGCTGATCGCGCTGCTGCTGCTCGCGCAGGATGCGCAGATGCCGATGCGCGACCGCACGCAAGCGGCGTCACGAGCTCGCCGTGGCGTCGATCATGAACCTGCGCGACGCGCACGGCGACGATGTGCGGAAGACGTTCGGGCAGTTCCTGAGCTCGTTTCGCGTGTCGCACCCGGTGCCGCCGGGGATCACGCTCTGCGAGCTCGCGCAGGACGTGCATCGCGCAACGGCGCGGATCAAGCGCGAAAAGCTGTTCCTGACGACGCTTTGCGCGATCGCCGTCGATCGACGTCGATCGGCCGTTTCCAGACGCGCGAGCAGCGGCTCGGCGTCTATGCGAAGAGCTATCCGGTCGGCGCCGGCGTGTCGTCGCTGAACGTCAATGCGCTGTGGCACGCCGCCGACGGCAGCGGTGCGCCGCTCTATATCCGCGGCGTCCCGACCGGACCCGCGTCGCCGATCGTCGTTCGCGGTCACGACGTCGGGCGGACACGCTTTGCGCCGGCATGTCATATCGAACGTCGGCGGTCGGACCGCGACGAGATCGCTCAACATCCAGGCGGACATCCGACGCCGCATCCAGGCGCTCCTATGAATCCATTGCCGACGCGTTCCTCGCCGCATCGCTCACCGCGATCTCGCTTGCGCTCGCGGGCTGCGCGACGCAGCCGCTCGATGACGGCAGCGGCGAGCCGCACCGTCCGCGGCGCAGCCGAGTGCGCCCGCAGCGTTGCGCGACGAGCCGGCCGCTACGCGCCCGATCCGGCGCTGCAGGAGCGGCTGCTGGCGCTCGATCCCGAGCACATCTCCGATCGCGACGTGCGGGAAACGCTCGCGCAGGGGCCGACGCCGCGAATCATGCTGCTGCACGGCGGCATCTATCCGGTGCATCTCGCTGATGGAGTCGTTCGGCCGATTCCTGACGCGGCATGGGCTATCCCGGAAGCGCAGCATTCGCGATCCCGGCGACGGCGACTGGTCGTACAGCCCGTACGAGGACACCGAGCAGCTCGCGGGATCGTCGCATGGCAATACGAGCACGACGGCCTGCGGCCGATGCTGATCGGCCACAGCCAGGGCGGCATGCAGGCGGTCAAGATCCTGCAGGAGCTCGACGGGCGAATGCGGCGACGACCTGCGCGTGTCGAACCCGCTCGACCGCTACGCTCGAGGAGCGCACGACGCATCGTCGATCCGCTGACCGGCACGCGAGCGGCCCGTCGTCGGCGTGTCGGTCGCGTATGCCTCGGCGGTCGGCGCGGGCGGCTGCGGCGCTCCTGCTGCCGAACCAATGGTGGGAGCCTCGACAAGCTGCGCAAGATTCCGGACACCGTCGACGAATTCACCGGCTACTTCATCGAGCGTCGACTTGATCGCGCTGGAGCTTCCCCGGCAACCCGCTGGACCGGCGCTACGAACAACAGTGGCAAGGCGCACGTGCGCAACGTCGACGCTGCCGGCGACGTACAACCACGTCGTCGTGCCGCTCGTGGCCGGTCGCTCGCGGACGAGCCCGCGGTGCGCGACTGGATCAACGCTTACGTGCCGGGCGACGCGCGCGACACGTCGTCGTTGCCCGGCGACGCGGCCGGGCACGTGCTGTGGGCAGCCGACGTCTGGTACAGCATCAAGAAGCACTGGTGCCTCGAGGCGCAGCACTGGGTGCGCGCGCAGTCGCGCGAACGCGCCGGCGGAACGGTCGCGCAGTAAGCCGCATCCGTCGAAGCGCCTGGCCGGCGCGGGTAGAATACCGCTCTTTTCGCGTACGCCGCGGCTGCCGGCATGCAGCCCGAGGTGGCGGCGCATCGCCGCACCTTCGCATTCCGCGAAGACGACGTCCGCATCCTATCCTCGAGACGATGACAGGCGCTCTGCACGGCCAAGTTGCGCTCGTAACCGGCGCCGCGCGCGGCATCGGCCGCGCGATCGCGCGCAAGCTCGCCGCCGAAGGCGCCGACGTCGCCGTCAACTACTACAACAGCCACGACGAGGCCGAAGCGCTGTGCGCCGAGATGCGCGCGCTCGGCCGGCGCGCGATCGCGATCCAGGGCAGCGTCGGCGTGCCCGACAGCGTCGACGAGATGTTCGCCGCGCTCGCGCAAGCAATTCGACCGGCGTCGACATCGTCGTCAGCAACGCCGCGTCGCGGCGTGCTGAAGCCGGTGATCGACATGGGGCTCAAGCACTGGCGCTGGTGCATGGAGACCAACGCGCTCGCCGTCGAACCTGCTCGCGCAGCGCGCGCTGCCGATGATGAAGGACGGCGGCCGCATCATCGCGATGTCGAGCCTCGGCGCGTCAGCGCGCGATGCCCGACTACGGGTTCATCGGCGCGTCGAAGGCCGCGCTCGAGGCGCTGGTGCGCGCGCTCGCGCAGGAGCTCGGGCCGCGCGGCATCCGCGTCAACACGGTGAGCGCCGGCGTCGTCGACACCGACGCGCTGACGCATTTTCCGAACCGCGAAGAGCTGCTCGACGAACTTCGCGCAGCGCACGCCGGCGGGTCCGGTGCTGCGGCCCGAAGACGTCGCCAACGCCGTCTACCTGCTGTGCCTGCCGGAGGCGGCGATGATCAACGGCCACACGCTCGTCGTCGACGGCGGCTTCTCGCATCTCGGGATGATGAGCGCCGCAGGGCCGTCCCAAGGCGCTCATTGCGCCCCTTCGGGGGCAGCGCAGCGGCGAAGCCGCAGCGTGCGGGGATACACCGATGAAGCCGTCGGGACTCGCCGGCAAGTCGGTGCTCGTGACCGGCGGCAGCCGCGGCATCGGCCGCGCGATCGTCGAGCTCTTCGCCGACGAAGGCGCTGCACGTCACGTTCTTCTATCGCGACAACGCGGAAGCGGCGCAGCGATGTCGTCGCGACGATGCGCGACGCGGGCCACGACGTGCACGCCGAGCAGGTCGACGTGACCGACTCGGCGGCCTGCACCGCCGCGGTCGAGCGCTTCGCCGAGCGCGCGCGAGCGCATCGACGTGCTGGTCAACAATGCCGGCGTGATCCGCGACAATCCGCTCGCCGCGCTCGACGACGACGACATCCGGACCGTGCTCGACACCAACGTCGGCGGCGTCTTCAACGTGACGCGCGCGGTCGTCCCGTACATGGTGATGCAGCGCGCCGGGACGATCGTCAACCTGAGCTCGGTCGCCGGGCGAGAAGGGCGGCCGCGGCCAGACGAACTACGCGGCGAGCAAGGGCGCGATCAACGCGTTCACGCGCGCGCTCGCGGTGGAGCTCGCGCCGCGCAAGATCCGCGTGAATGCGGTGGCGCCCGGCGTGATCGACACCGAGATGTCGCAGGGCGTGCGCGACATGGCGGGCGACGAGGCGAAGGCGCGCATCCTGATGAAGCGCTACGGCACGGCGCAGGACGTCGCGTACGCGGTGTGGTTCCTGGCGTCCGACTACGCGAACTACGTCACGGGACAGGTGTTCCACATCGACGGCGGGTTCAAGATCGAATGAAGGGAGACAGCGGCAATGGCTGAGATTGCGCTCACGCAGGAAGAAATCATGGCGGTCTATCCGAAGGTCGCCGAGACGATGGCCGACGCGCTCGGCTGCGACGTCGAGGACATCAAGCCGGACGTGTCGCTGATCGAGGGCCTCGACGCCGAGTCGATCGATTTCCTCGACATGGTGTTCCGGCTCGAGCGCGCGTTCAAGATCAAGATCCCGCGCGGCAAGATCGTCGAGAACGCGCGCGGCGACCTGCCCGAGGCGGAATTCGAGCAGAACGGCATCGTGACCGACGAAGGGCCTCGCGCAGCTGCGCGAATACCTGTCCGAGGTGCCGGCCGAGCGGTTCAAGACGCCGATGAAGGTCGCCGACATTCCGCGCCTGTTCACGCCGACGACGTTCTGCAAGCTCGTCGTGCGCGCGCAGAAGGCTGAGGGTCAGATACCATTTATCGCCCCAGGCGGTGAAGGCAAAGACACGGTCGCCGATAAATGGTGTCTGATCCTAATCTGTGCCGGCATGCGGCGATAAATGATGCCTGACACATCGTGAAGCCGGTGAATGGCGAAGTGGCCAGCGACTCCGCTCCCCACTTCGCCGCCTTTTCGTTCGTCGACCGCATCGTCGAGTTCGACGCCGGGACAACACGCGCGCGGAACGTTCGCGATCCCGGCGACGATCGCGGCGTTTCCGCGCGGCCTGGTCGCCGAGGCAGTCGGCCAGCTCGCCGCGTGGGTCGCGATGGACGCAGATCGATTTTCGCGGCCGGCCGGTCGCGGCGCTGGCCACCGAGACGCGCTTTCGGCGGCGACGCCGCGCCGGGGCAAGCGCTCGACGCTCGACGTCGACATCCTCGAGTGCGACGACGACGCCGTCGCCTACAACGGCCGCGCGAGTGACTGGCGACAGCAGGTCATCGAGCTCGTCGACTGCCTCGGGCCGATGCTGCCGGTCGCGGAGTTCGACTCGCCCGAAGCGCTGCGCGAGCGGCTTCGCGCTGCTGCGCGACGGCGGCGCCGCGCCGGGTCGATTCCGCGGCGTCGATCCGATGCCGGTCGACGTCGACGCATCGGGTGCCGGGCGCCGAGCTTCGCGCCACGCTTCACGTTCCGGCCGACGCGCCGTTTTTCGCCGATCATTTTCCGCGCCGGCCGGTATTTCCGGCGACGCTGCTGCTCGACACGCAGATGCGGCTCGCGCTCGACCTCGCGCGCGAATCGCCGGCGCTGACGGCGCGGACGCCGCGTGCCGCTGCGCATGACGCACGTCAAGATGCGCTCGTTCATCGCGCCGGCGCAGCGGCTCGACATCGGCGTCGAGCTCGCCCCCGGCGCAGCCGACGGCATCGCGTCGAAGGCGATGCTGTGCGGCGCAAGACCGACGACCGGCACGGTCGCGCGACCGCGCGCCTCGAGCTGTCGCATCGGGATGCGGACGCCGGATGAAGCCGCATCGCTGCGACGCCGCGTCGCGATCACCGGCATCGGCCTCGTCACGCCCGTCGGCAACGACGTCGCGACGACGTGGGCGTCGCTCGCCGGCGCGCAGAGCGGTGCGGCGCCGATCACGCTGTTCGACGCGTCGGGCTTCCCGACGCGCATCGCCGCCGAGGTGAAGGACTTCGACGCGCGGCGTCATCACCGCGCCGCGCAAGCTGCTGAACTACGCGAACCGCTCGCATCGCTTCGCGCTCGCCGCCGCCGAGCAGGCGATGCGCGACGCGGGCATCGAGCCGACGGACGAAGACGGCGACGCGCTGGGGCTGCGCGGTCGGCACCGGCATGATGGGCGTCGACTTCGACGACCTCGCCGACGTGCAGCGCCATTCGGCGCCCGACGGCGAGCTCGATGCCGCACCGGCTGCTGACCGACAGCCGCCGCCGCCGACCCGCTCGTGTTCTGCCGCAGCCAGAGCACGGCGGGCCTCGCGCTGCTCACGCGCCGCTTCGGCATTCGCGGCTACGCGACGTCGGTGCACACCGCGTGCGCGTCGGGCGGCCAGGCGATCGGCACGGCGCTGAAGCTCATTCGCCGCGGCGCCGTCGACCGCGCGCTGGCCGGCGGCTTCGACTCGATGATCAGCCCGGTCGGCCTCGCCGGCTTCTGCCTGCTGTCGGCGCGTGTCGACCGACAACGACACGCCGGAGCGCGCGAGCCGGCCGTTCGATGCGACGCGCAACGGCTTCCTGCTCGGCGAAGGCGCGGGCTTCGTCGTGCTCGAGGAATGGGAATCGGCGCGCCGGCGCGGCGCGCGCATCTACGCGGAGCTCGCCGGCGACGGCAATTCGCTGTCGTCCTACCGGATCACCGATTCGCCACCCGACGGCGACGGGCCGATCCAGTCGATGCGCGCAGCGCTCGCCGACGCCGGCGCGACGCCGGCGGACGTCGACTACATCAACGCGCACGGCACGTCGACCGGCATGAACGATCGCAGCGAAAGCGCCGCGATTCGCGCGGTGTTCGGCGACGACGCGAAGCGCGTGCTCGGTGAGCTCGACCAAGAGCTCGATGGGCCACCTGATCGCCGCGGCCGGCGCGGTCGAGGTCGCGGTCTGCGCGCTCGCGATCGATCGCGGCGAAATGCCGGTCAATGCGAACTACCGCGTACCCGACCCCGATTGCGATCTCAACCTCGTGCTCGGCGCGCCGCGCCGGCAGAAGGTGCGCATGACGCTGTCGAATTCGTTCGGCTTCGGCGGCTCGAACAGCTGCGTCGCGCTGCGCAGTCCCGATCTGGTCGACGGCGGGCGATGAGGGCGAATCGCTTCATGAGCTCGCGCGTGGTCGATCACCGGCACCGGCGCCGTCTGCGGCGCCGGCCGCGATCCCGAGGCGATGCTCGACGCGATCGTCGCGGGCCGCTCGGCGATCGGCCCGATTCGCAGGCTGGGACACGACCGGATGGCCGGTGACGCAGCGCGGCGGAAATCGCCGACTTCAATGCCGCGCGCGCTCGTCGACGATCGCAAGCTGCACAAGCTGATCCGGCGCACCGATCTGGTCGGCATCTACGCCGGCGATCGCGCCGTCGAAGCGGCCGGCTACGTCGCGCATCGCGAAACGCTTTCGCCCGACGCCGTCGCGGCCGGTTCGCCGACCGAACCGGCGTCTACGTCGGCTCCGGCGGCGGCACGTTCGAGAACCAGTACGACTATTTCCCGCTGATGAGCGAGGCGAACGGCGACCTGCGCGCTTTCGGCCGCGAGCTCGCCGACACGGTCAATCCGATGTGGCTGCTGCGCACGCTGCCCGAACAACGTGCTGTGCCACGTCGGCATCACGCAACCGGCTGAAGGGCGCCAACGCCTGCATCACCAACCACAGCGTCGGCGGCACGCTTGCGGTCATCGAAGCGGCCGAAGCGCTGCGCAACGGCGAAGCGGACCGCGCGGTCGCGGTCGGGCACGACACGCCGATCGAGCCGCAGATCGTGCTCTACTACCACGCATGCGGGCTGCTCGCACGCGACGCGCTGCGGCCGTTCGACGCCGCACGCAGCGGCAGCCTGTTCGGCGAAGGCGCCGGCGCGCTCGCGCTCGAAACCGAAGCCGCGGCGCACGCGCGCGAATGCGCCGGTGCTCGGCGAAGTGCTGGGCGGCGGCTACGTCAGCGAGGCGTCCGGGCTGCTCGCGATCCGCGACGACGGCGACGGCGTCGCGCGCGCGATCGACGCGGCGCTCGACGACGCCGGCATCTCGACCGCCGACGTCGGCATGATCGTCGCGCACGGCAACGGAACGCGCGCAGTCCGACGCCTCGGAAGCCGCCGCGCTGCAGCGCGTGTTCGGCGACGCGCTGCCCGCCGGTCACCGCGTTCAAATGGGCGATCGGACACCTGATCGCCGCCGCGGGCATCGTCGAGACGACGATCGCGCTCGCCGCGCTGCGCAGGAAGATCGTCCCCGGCATCGCAACGCTTCGAAGCGCTCGCCCGCGAATGCGCGGGTCTGCCGCTGTCGCAGGACGCGCAAGCTCCGCGCAGCGACGTCGCGCTGGTCCTGTGCCGCGGATTCGCGGGCACCAATGCCGCGCTGCTCGTGCGCGCGACGCGGCGCTTGACCGCGCGCGACGACGCGCTGCGGCTGCGCCGCGGGGCCGATCCGTTGCGGCATCGACACCGTCGAAATCGCACGCATCGAGCGGCTGCTTGCACGAAACGCCTGCCGCGCGACCTCACCAAGCTTTTCTCGGCGCAGGAGCTCGACGACAGCGGCAGCGGCGCCGGGACGCGCGGCGAGCCTCGCGGCGCGCTTCGCCGCCAAGGAGGCGTGCGTCAAGCTGTTTCCGCGCGAGCTCGCGGCCGGGCGACATCGAGCCCGCCGATTTTTCGGTCGTCCGCGACGGTTACGGCGCGCCGCAGATCGTCTGCAGCACGAACGCGGCGCGCGTCCTCGATCAAGCGCGCATCGCGGGCATCGCCGTGTCGCTGACGCACGACCGGACGAGCGCGTCGGCGGTGACGCTCGCGCTGCCGATGGCCACGACCGTGCCGCTCGCCGGGCAAGCTCCTGTTCAGCCTGCTGCCGTTTCGCCGCCGCGTCATCGTCGAGAACCTGCGCCGCGTGTTCGGCGCCGCACTGCCTGCGCCGGAGATCGAGCGGCTCGCGCAGGCGCATTACGCGCATCTGTGGCAGCTCATCGTCGAATTCTTCCGGTTCCGGCTGGCTTTCGGACGCGCGCAAGCAGCGCGCTCGTCCGCGTCGAGAACCTCGAAGTGTTCGCCGACTGCATTCAGGCGCGGCAACGGTGTGCTCGTGCTGACCGGGCATTTCGGCAACTGGGAAGTCGCGACGGTCGCCGGCATCCGGAACTACCCGGAGGTTCGCGGGCGATTCCATTTCGTGCGCCGCGCCGATCAAGCCGCGCTGGCTCGACTGCGCTGGTCATCGCGGCGGTTCAGCCAGGCCGGATTCGGCGTGATCGCCAAGCGCGGGTCGCTGGAGCGGATCGTGTCGCTCCTCGAGCGCGGCGACATCGTCGTGTTTCCGTTCGACCAGTACGCCGGCGGCGCGGACGGCATCGACGTCGAATTCTTCGGCGAGCCGGCCGGGACGTTCAGGAGCCTCGCGGTCATCGCGCTCGCAACCGGCGCGCCGGTGCTGCCCGCCGCCTGCTGGCGCGAGCCGGACGGCCGCCATGTCTTCCGGTTCGAGAACCCGGTGCCGGTCGTCGATGTCGACAACGTGAACGAGTCGATCCGCCGCACGACGCGCGCCTACAACGCGGCGCATCGAGCGGCTCGTGCTGCGCCATCCGGAGCAGTGGTGGTGGGTGCATCGCCGGTGGAAGTCGGCGCGGCGCAAGCGGCGATCACCGGCGACGCGCGATGCGATCGCGATTCCTGACCGCAACGTTTAGTGCACTGACAGAGCACTGGCGGGCTGCTAGAGTAGCAATCCGGAGCGCGCGCGCCCGCCCGCGTCGTCGCGGACTTCAGGAGCCCGATGCTTCACTGACCATGCTCGCCTCGCTGTTCGCGCCGAAATTCATCGCCCTGTACGCCTTTATCGCGTCGGCGATCTACGTCCATTACCGCGGCCGCGTGCGCCATGGGTTCTTGCGCCAGCTGACCGACCACTCGTCGCTGATGGCGCCGTACAACGCGCTGATGTACCTGTTCTCCGCGGTGCCGAACCGCCCGTACGTCGACGTCGACCGCTTTCCCGACCTCGCGCTCCTCACGAACAACTGGCAGACGATTCGCGCCGAGGCGATGCGGCTTTTCGACGAAGGACGCATCTGCGCCGCCGCGACGTACAACGACATCGGCTTCAATTCGTTCTTCAGGGCGGGGTGGAAGCGGTTCTACATCAAGTGGTACGACGAGCCGCTGCCCTCGGCGAAGGCGCTATGCCCGCAGACGGTGGAGCTCGTGCAGTCGATACCCGGCGTCAATGCGGCGATGTTCGCGCTGCTGCCGCCGGGCAGCAGGCTCGGCGCCCACCGCGATCCGTTCGCCGGGTCGCTCCGCTATCACCTGGGACTCGTCACGCCGAATGACGAGCGTTGCCGGATCATCGTCGACGGCCAGCCGTACTCATGGCGCGACGGCGAGCCGGTGATGTTCGACGAGACATTCATCCATACGGCCGAGAACCGCAGCGACGTTCCGCGGATCATCCTGTTCTGCGACGTCGAGCGACCGCTTCGAAGTCGCGCGATGCAGGCGCTCAATCACGCTGTCGAGGTGACGCTGATTCGTGCAAGCCAGACGGAAAACGCCCCCGGCGATCACGTCGGTGCGCTGAACCACCTGTTCAACGCCGCCTATCGCGTCCGGTTGGTCGGCAAGTGGATCAAGCGCAAGAGCCGCTTCGCCCATTACACGCTCAAGTGGCTGCTCCTCGGCGGCGTGCTATATCTGATCTTTCGCTGACACTCGATCCCACGGAGCCCATTCATGCCGCTGTCGCTGCACCAAGTCACCGTACCGGTATTCGCCAAGACGCTTTCGAATCTCAAGGCCGTGCTCGACAAGGCAAAGGCGCACGCACTCGAGCACAAGATCGAGGAAGCGGTTTACATCAACGCACGGCTCTACCCCGACATGCTGGCGTTGTCGCGGCAGGTGCAAATCGCAACCGACATCGCCCGTGGGGCCGCGGCGCGACTTGCGGGCGTCGAGCCGCCTGCCTACGAGGACAAGGAGCAGAGCTTCGACGATCTCGCCGCGCGCGTTCAGCGAACGATCGACTACATGACCGGATTGGACGTCAAGGCATTCGACGACGCGGCGACGCGCGAGATCACGCGACCGATCCGAGGCCAGCCGCATACGTTCACCGGCGCCAACTACCTGCTGCAATTCGCGACGCCGAACGTGTACTTCCACACGGCGACGGCGTACGCGATCCTACGGCATAACGGCGTGCCGCTCGGGAAGGCCGATTACCTGGGCGTTCTGGATTAGCCGATGCCAAGCCGACCTGTTGGAAATTTTTACACTCGGGTCGCCCGCGGTATATATCGCTCGCTCCATGCGCTGAGAAGAGGTTTATAAACAGCGTGCTGCAACACGCATTCTGGCGGACGGTGCGCTTCTTGCTCTGATCCGAACCTCGGGTACGCGCTCGCCCGCTACCGTTCAAAACCAATATCTCGACGTGCCCATCCAGGCGCGCATTCGAGGGAGATCGCGATGGCAACCAACACACTGCTTGGCCCCGTCCTGCGTGCCGTCGTCCTGTCGGCGCTCGGCGTCCTCACGATCGTCGGCACGGCCAGCGGCGCGGTCTACCGCACACGATACGATCCGTCGTTCGGCGAGCCCTATCCCAACCTGGGATTCCGGGGCACGGCGGACTTCGCGGTCGATGACGCCTGCCTTGCGGGCGACGGCGGATGGAAAGCCGATGGCGGCTGCGGCGAGATGAGCCTGTTGAGCGCGACGGTCGAGTTGTACGACGCGGGGAGCGTGGGTCAGGCGACGATCGATACGCTGGTCTTTGCGCCGCCCGTCCCGGAACCGGATCCGATTCTGGGCGTATTCGTGCAATTCACCAGCGAGACGGGGCGCAACGAGGTCGTAGGACTCGACACGACGATCTTCGGACCGCAGAACGCCGATGTGCCGGGGATCTATACCGGTCCGCTGTGGCTTCAATTCATCTCCGGCCAGATGCCCAGCAGTGATTTCACCGCGGCGGTGCTGTCGGACTTCAGCACGTCCGCGCTGATAACGGGTGTCGGCGGAGCATTCATCTATGCGGCCACCTGCCCGACGGTCGAAGAGGAATCCACCTCCCTCTACAACTCATACGGCTATCATCCGCCGCAACCGCAGGAGTGCAGCGACACGCCGGATTTCCAATCGAACCTTGCTAGCAACATCACGTTCGAGCGGCTCGATGTTCCGGAACCGGGATCGCTTGCGCTGATCTTCGGCGGGCTGGGCGCCGGCTGGCTCGCGCGGCGAAAAATGCGCAAAGCCTGACCACCGCGACTCGTTCGACGCCGGCCCGAGCATCCAAGGCCGGCGTTTTCTTTTGTTCGAAGCGCCGGCCCGAGGATCCAGGTCCGGCGTTTTCTTTTGCGACGCGGCGCCGGCGTCTTCGGCCGAGTCGAACGTCCGCCGGTCAGATGATCGCGGCTTCCTTCGCAACGCTGGCGAGCGCGCACGCGATCGCTTCCCCGATTTCCCAGGTCGATCCCCTGACCCAAGCCGCGTCGAACGCCGCCGCGCCGATACGCTCGCGAATCGCCACGATTTCGCCGCGCAGCCGCCGCTCGACCCGCGGCGGCCGGGGCAACGCAAGTCGATCCCGCGCCGCCGCTGCCGCGGCGAACAGTCGCACCGCATCGTCTCCGCTGTCCATGGCCTCCAGAAGCTTCGCGTGGTCTTCCAGGCAGCCGAGCATCTCCTCGTACATCTCGAACGCCTGGAACGCGCGCAATGCCCCCCCGAGCCGCACGCGCGCGCCGTCGCGGTCCTCGCCCGCAAGGTCGGCCTTGCCCATCCACCACACCGTCGTCGCCTCACCCCGCTTGTTGCCCGTCTCCTGACATACCTCCAGCGCGCGTGCAAACCGGGCGCACGCGGATGGCAGGTCGCCAGCCTCGAGCGCGAGCTCGCCCAGGTTGAGCTCGCATTCGCTCTCGATTTCGGAATACTCGATCGCGCGGGCAATCGAAAGACATTGCTCGAGGTGGTGCCGCGCCGCCGGGCTGTCACCCACGTACGCATGGATCTGGCCGAGGTGCAGCAAGCCGATCGCCTCCCCGATCTTGTCGTCGCTGCCGCGGAAGATGTCGAGCGCCTCGGCTTCTCCGGCGAGTGCGCCGTCGGGATCGCCGGCGTGCAACCGTACGAGCGACAACGTCGACAACGTCGCCGCGACGTCGACGGGCTTTCCGAGCCCCCGTCGCAGCACGAGGCACGCCTCGAGCATCCGCTGCGCCTCGACGAGGTTGCCCTGGCCATCGGCAAGTGCGGCACCAACGTAGAGCGCGTGCGCATGAGCGACATCCGACGCCTGCACGGCGGGAAGCGCCAGCGCCGCGCGGACGTAGTTCCGCCCTTCGGTCGAATAGCCGCGCAGCATCCAGAAGCCCATCAACGCAACCTCGAACTTGACCGCGAGGACCGGATCGACGCCGCCCGCCAGCGCCAGCGTGATCGCGGCCCGCAGGTCGTCGAGATGGCTCTCGACCCGGCTCGTCCAGTCCGCCTGGTCGGCCCCTTGCAGGCCCTGGTTCGCCGCCTTCGCGAACGTGAGGAAGTGGTCGCAGTGCGCGGCGGCCGTGGTGGCGTGCTCGTTGCGCGCGACGAGCTTCTCGCGCGCGTAATCGCGGATCGTCTCGAGCAGCCGATACCGCGCGCCGTCCTCGCCTTCCTCCATGTTCACCAGCGATTTCTCGACCAGCGACGTGACGAGATCGAGCACGTCATTCGGTGTCAGCGGATGCGCGCCGCAGATCGCTTCGGCAGCCGGAAGATCGAATGCACCGGCGAACACGGCGATGCGCGCGAGCAGGATCTGCTCGTTGTCCGCGCAACAGATCGAACGACCAGTCGACGAGCGCACGAAGCGTCCGCTGGCGTGCCTCGAGCGTCCTGATCCCCGCCCGTCAGCAGCTTGTAACGATCCTTGAGCTTCGCATTGATGTCGGTGATGGATAGCGAGCGCACGCGCGCGGCGGCGAGCTCGAGCGCAAGCGGAATGCCTTCGAGCCGCGAACACCAGATCCGCGACCGCCGGCGCCTCCCGTTCGGTCAGCGCAAAGCTCGGCTTGTGAAGCTTGGCGCGCTCGACGAAGAGTTGCACGGCCGCCGACTGCGCCAGCGCCTCGAGTCCCGCGGTGCGCGAGGGCACCGGCAGCGGCTGCACGACGAACGTCTGCTCGCCCGGAACGCGCAGCGCGATCCGGCTGGTGGTGAGGATGCGCACGTTCGGGGCGGATCGGAGGATCGCGTTCGCGAGATCGGCGCTCGCATCGATCACCTGCTCGCAGTTGTCGAGGATCAGCAGAAGCGTGCGCGATTTCAAATGCGCGCAAAGCGTCTGCATCAGCGGCCGTCCGGGCTCCTCGCGAACGCCGAGCACGCGGGCCGTTTCATCGGCGACGAGCGCCCCATCGCGTATCTTCTGCAGGTCGACGAACCAGACGCCGTCGGGATAGGCGTCCATGACGCCGGCGCCGATCTGCAGCGCGAGGCGCGTCTTGCCGAGCCCGCCCATGCCGAGGAGCGTCAGCAATCGCGTGCTGGCGAGCAGCTCCTCCACCTCGGCCCGCTCGCGCTCGCGGCCGATGAACGTCGTGAGCTGCTGCGGCAGGTTGTTGGGCGTCGCCTCCAGCTCGCGCAACGCCGGGAAGTTCTGGTAAAGCTTCGGGTGTACGACCTGGAACACGGCTTCCGCCGTCGCAAGGCCCTTCAGGCGCACGCTCCCGAGATCCTTCAGCGATACGTCGGCCGGCAGCCGATCGCGCAGCCGCTCCGCCACCGCCTGCGAGACGAGCACCTGTCCGCCATGCGCCGCATTCATGATCCGCGCCGTGCGGTTGATCGTGTTGCCGAAGTAATCGTTGTCGCGGGCCTGTACGGCGCCCGCATGCATGCCGCAGCGCACGCGCAACGCGAGGCCCGCCGTGGCGGCCGGATCGAGCAGTGCGACCTGGATTTCGATCACGGCGGCGAGGCAATCCGCCGGATCCTCGAACGCGGCGTAGATGCCGTCGCCGGTCGTCTTGACCACGCGCCCGCGATGGCCGTGCACGGCGTCGCGCAACAGCGCGTCGTGCCGGCCGACCGCCTGCGCCATCTGTTCCGGCTGCTCTTCCCACTTCGACGTGCTGCCTTCGATGTCGGTGAAGAGAAACGTGAGGTTCGTGGGTTCTGTCATGCGGGCGAGCACGCGCCGGACTTGTGGGCTACGAAACATATCGTACCGGGGTGGGGAGAAGCGGGGCAATCCGAATTTTCGGCGCGGGCAATCCATCGCTGTGCGAGGGCGGCCACGGGGACAGCGGCCGGCCTGCTGATGGGCTCGGCGCGGCAAGGCGCGCCGTGCAAACTATCCCCTTCGATATATGGCGGTTGATGGCCATTGAGAGTAATCTCCGCCGGTCTTTCGGGAGACGCCTTTCTTTTCAGTGGCTCGTCTCGCGCCGAATGATTCAGCGGTGCTTCGCCGTTTGGAAGACTTTAAAACGTCGGTGGTTTCAGGAGGGATACGCAATGAACGGCATGCACAAGTTTCTATGGTTCCTTATGACGACCACGATCGCGGCGTTCGCGTTGCCGGGCATGGCGGCAAAGCCGCCGCAGGCGCCCCAGAAGTCGTACAGCGTTGAATTCCTGCTGCCGCCCACGGCGCCCGACGGAACGGCGAATCCGTCGTACACCACGGGCACGGACGGTCAAACGGTGTTGAATCTTCCAGTGACGGTGACCGTTTACGTCAAGAACGAAAGTCCCCCTTCGACGGCCGACTTCGAACGCGAGCTCGCTGAAGTTCCAGCTCTCCGGGTTGGTTCCCGTCGGCGTGGCCTGCCCGCGCGCGAACTGCACGATAGACACCACCACCAACACCGTCTATGTCATGAACATCTCGCAGCCGATCCAGGCGAAGGAGGTGTACCCGGTAACGCTGCAGGTGAACAGCTGTGTCGTCCTGGGTGAGGCGACCATCGGCGACGTGCACGTCTACAGCGGTTCGCAATTCAACGGCGGCGAGTTCATGCCACACGCGGGTGACACGCTTTTCCCGATCAAGCAGACGCTGTCGACGCGCACTCCGTTCGACTTCACTCAGGCCGCGACCATTGCGACAACCGGGATCTCATGCGGCAATGCCGCATGCGGGTTGGAGGTATCCGTGCCGAACATCTTGGGCGACCCGGCCCACACATCGGTGATGACAATCGTGCGGGGTCCCAATGCCGACGCGACGTGCAGCCCGACCAGCTTCATCGACTACTTCGTCACGAACAGCCTTTGGTCGTCCAACACCTCCGACCCGCTTTTCCGAAGGCTGCATGCGACTTGGTCCGGCGGTACGGTCAGCCCGGTCTTTGCTTACAAGCTGACACGCGCCACCACGACGGCCGTGCTGGGAGGTAGGCTGGCTGCCGAAGCCGGGAACAGCCGTCACCATTCCCGCTCCGGCCTGCGCCGTCACTTTTATGCCGAACGACGAGCCGACGGTCGGCGAATTGCCGTTCCCGGAATTTCTCGGCGTCCTGTCGGGGGACCTCAAGATGAACGGCGACAAGATCAAGGTCGATACGCTCGGCAATCCGCCGCCGACGATTACCGGGGGCGGGCTTCCGATCAGGATCGACAACGAATGGATGCTGGTGACGGCCGTTGGGTCGAACACCTGGGACGTCACGCGGATCGCACCGACGTTCCATCCGGCAGGAAGCACGGTCGCAACCACGCCGATGCAGCTACTCAGCGGCCTTACATCTCCGCTCACCAACACGTACAGCAACAACACGCCGGCGCAAATGTGCATGGTGTGGCAGAGCTCCGACGGTGCGACCGCCTGGTTCATGGACGGCAGCGACGGCTGGGTCAAGGGCAGGTAGCGATCTCTCGTAAACCGGCAAGGATGAGCGGCCCCGCGGGGCCGCTTTCATTTATGAAGCTCACTGCGGAGGTCAGCGGAACGGGCGGGACGGCGCGGACCTTCAGGCTCGCGAGCAGCGAGCGGCTCTCGTTCACCATCTCGAACGGAGGCTCGACGCCCTCCAGACGATCGAGTTCGATCAGCGAAAGCATCGTCAGCGTCGCCTCGAACGGATTCTTGCGCTCCTGCGCTGCGGCGAGGCTCGCTTCCAGCGCATCCCGCGCGGCCCACAGATCCCCTGCTGCAGCAGCGCGTGGCCTTGCACGCGCTCCAGCAGCGGCACCAGCCTGGCCACGCCGTTCGACGCGCTCGCGCGAGCCGAGCATGCCACGCACCAGTTCGAGTGCGGCGTCCGGCATTCCCGCATGGCGACACGGCACTCCGCGATCCGTGCGTCGACGGCGGGACTTCCTGCTCGGCTCCGACGTGCAGGAAATGCGCTCGCGCCTCCTCGAGACGGCTGAGCGCTTCATCGAGGCGGCCCAGGCGCAGCGCCACGCGTCCGAGCAGCGAGAGGCACGCGCCCAGGAAGTAGCGATACTGCGACGCCTTCCACAGCGGCAGCGTCTCCAGCAGCAGCGCTTCTGCCTCCGCCCATTCGCCGCGGTCGGTCAGGATCTCGGCGACGTTGATGCGCGCCAACGCCGCGCCGACGGTGCTGCCGATCTTCAGCGCTTCGCATCGCGACCCCGCTCGTAGTAGGACAGCGCCTCGTCCCAGCGGCCCTCCCACTGGCACACGACGCCGAGGTTCGACAGCACGCCGGCCTGCCTCACCAGGTTGCCCGCGCGCTGGTACGCTTCGAGCGAACGCTCCATCAGCGGCTGCGCGCCTTCCTTGCCGAGCTCGCCGTATGCCCAGCCCATCACGAAGTACGCATCGCGCAAGCGCCTCCGGATCGTCGGCGGCCTCGGCCTCCGCGACCGCTCGCTCGCGCCCAGTCGAGAGCCTCGGTCGTCCGACCCTCGCCTGAAGCACCATGGCGTACCAGGCACCCGACTCGCGCGGCTTGCCGGGCGGCCTCGGGGCCCTGCAGTCCATGCAGCGCTTCGCGCGCGCTGTCCGCCCAGCGCAGCGCCTCGCGCGTACTTGCCGAGCTTCTCCTCGACGTGCGAGAGCTTGAGCAGCAGCCCGGCTTCCGCAAGCGGTCGCTCGCCGACGAGCGCGCGCGCGCCGTATACGCGTCGGACGCCTTGCGGAACTCGTCCGCCCGATACCACGCATCCCCCAGTGCCTCGCTGCACGGCGGCGAGCTCCTCGCCACTCACGTCGTCGAGCTTGCGGCCCGCCTCCAGCGCGCGCGCATAGAGCCCGGCCGCCTCGACGTACGCGTAAACGCCGGCGGCGCGCTTGGCGGCGAGCGATGGCGTACCGCCAGGCCGAACGGTATTCGCCCGCCTCGAAGTAGTGCAGCGAAAGCGTCCCCGCTTCCTCTTCAGGGAAATCGAGCTCCTCCTCGAGGTGCGCGGCGACCGCGCCGTGGAGCTTGCGCCGCAGCTTGTACGGCAGTCCCTCGTAGGCCGCGTCGCGCAGCAGCGAACGGCGGAATCGCAGATAGCCGTCGGGCTCCTCGTCGAAGAGATCGCGCAGCCGGTCCCACGTCGCCGGGTCCGGCGGCGCGAGCGTCGCCCTCGTCGGCGAGCCAGGCGAGCATCCGCGGATGGAACGTGAGCCCGAACACCGCCGCGCGGCGGACGAGGGCGCGGTCCTCGGGCGCCAGGCCATCGATCCGCGCCATCGCGGCGGCCTCGGCCGAATCGGGCAGATCCGCGATGCCGCCGGATTCGATCGCGGTGCGCAACAGGTCGCGCAGGAACTGCGGATTTCCGCCGGAGCGCTTGGCCACGACCTCCAGGACATGCATCGGGCAGCGGATGCTGCTCGGTCGCCAGTTGCGCCATCCGCAGCGCATCCTGCCGGCGCAAGCGGCTTGAGCTCGATCGCGGATCACCGTCGGCCCGTCGGGCACCGCGAAGTCGCTCGCCGTCGGGCGGCGCGCGACGGCGACGAGCCAGGGCCGGGCGTCGAGCTTCGCCGGTCAGGTAGAGAGGAGCTCGGCCGAGGCCTCGTCCATGTGGTGCGCATTCTCGATCTCGATCAGCGCCGGCTCGCGGCAGCATGATCTCGAGGAACCGCACGACGGACTCGTGCAGCTTCGCGCGCCGGTTGCTCTCGGCCAGCATCTCGACTCTCGGGCGTCGGCGGGACTCGACGTCGAACGCGATCGCGATCAGCGGCAGCCACGGCACCAGGTCGGGTGCGCTGATCGGTCACGTCGCTGCGCAAGCCGCTCGATGACCAGCGTCGTCGGGGTCGTCGCGCCCGAAATTCATCAGCTCCCGCAGGAGCTCGCGCCAAAGCGCGTACGGCGTGGACGCCGTGTAGGCTTCGCAGGAGGCGTGCAGCTTGCGGAAGCCCGCGGCGGCGTCGCGCAGCGCTTCGAGCAACCGCGTCTTGCCGACGCCGGCCTCGCCCGACGATCTCGATCAGCCGGCCGGCGCCCGCGCGCGCGCTCGCGAAGCGCCTCGCGCATGACGCCGAGCTCGGCATTGCGACCGGTCAACGGCAGCCGCTGCAGCGAGACCTGCCGCGTGCGCGAACCTTGCGCGCGGCCGACCGACCACGCCTGGATCGGCTGCGCCTTGCCCTTGACGGCGAACGGCTCGAGCTCGCGTCGTCTCGAACAGCGTATTCGAGCGGTCGAGCACGTCGGCCGTCGCGTAGATCATTGCCCGGCTCCGCCTTGGCCATCAGGCGCGCGGCCAGGTTGACGGCGTCGCCCATCACCGTATACGTGCGGCGGTACGCGGGCCCGATGTCGCCCGCGAAGACCGCGCCCGCGATGAACGCCGATGCGGATCGGCAAGCGGCAGAGTCGGCGGCGACGATCTTGCGCAGCGCGAGCAGCATGCGCTCCTCGTCGTCGCCGGTGACCTTCGGCGCGCCCGCCGTCAGGATCAGCTTGCCGCCGTCGGCATCGACGTCGGAGGCGAGGAACGAGACGTCGTGCTCCTCGCAGCCGCCTCGACGGCGCTCACCACGCGATGCAGCGCTTCGGCGGCCGCCGTCGGACCCGTGCTGTTCGATCAGCGCGTCGGTGCCTTCGAAGCGGATGAACGCGATCGTGACGGGCCGGTGCTCCGACGTGCCACCGCCGGCCAGCACATGCGCGCGGATCGGCGGCGGACAGGCAGCGCGCCAGCGTCTCGGCGGCAGCTTCGGCCGCGCGGCCAAGGGATACCTCTCCGCATGGCCCGGAGGCTCGCGCAGCAGCAGCAGGCCGGGTCCCTTGGCGCTCGCCCACGCACTCGGCCGGCAAGCGCGGCGGCCGTCTCCGGGCTGACGACGATCTCGTCCGGCGGCTGCCGCCGTGCTGCATCGCCACGAGGCGGCTCCAGGCGGGGCCCACCGGCAGCAACTCCCGAGTGCGATCGGCCAACCGCGAAGAAGTGGAACTGTCCCGAGTGCACGCCCTGCGCCATCCGCAGCGTGACTTCGGCCGTCGGGAAGCTCGACGCGCCCGACGTCGCGCAGCACCCGGCGCATCAGCGACCGCCGCGCGGCAGGCGCGCGCCGCGTGTCCCTCGCCGCTCGAACCAGAGCAGCAGCGCGTCGCCGCCGAACTTGAGCAGGCTGCCGCCGTTCTCGTAGGCGACGGACAGCATCGACTCGAAAATGTGTCCGATCACCTCGGTGATCTGCTCCGCGCCCTCGCGGCCCTTGCGCGCGAGCGATTCGGACAGCTTCGTGAATCCGGAGATGTCGACGAACGCCGCGGTGCCCTCGTCCGTCCAGCACTCGACTGGTCGGATCGTCGACCAGGTGCTGCAGCAGCAGACGCGACACGTACGGACCCGCGCGTTCGACGGCCACGGGCACGTCTACGATTGAGTCATGCGCTTCCGGGGCGACAGCGAAATTCTGCAATGTCATTTCCATGGCGGCTCGGCGTCGCGACGACTTGGGGCCTTTGAAGCGTTTTTCCTCGATCGCGCGGGGCACCGCAGACCAACATTCGTGTCGACAACACTCGCATGATGCGCCAACCTTCAGGAAGCCGTTGACCGCATGCATACTGTACCGCCGCAGACAGGCGGCAATTCGGATTTTCGCAGAAGGATCGAAGAAGATGGACGACACGCAATGGGGGCAGCTGGCGAAGGCGGCAAAAGCGGCGTGCGCGCACGCTCACTGCCCGTACAGCGGGTATCCCGTCGGTGCCGCCGTGCTCGACGAGCGACGGCGCGATCGCGAGCGGCTGCAACGTCGAGAACGCCTCGTTCGGGTTGAGCGATCTGCGCCGAGCGCAACTGCGGTATTCCGCGCGATCGCCGACGGCGCGCGGGCGATCGTCGCGCTCGTCCTTTACACGCCGACCGCCGAGCCTGCGATGCCGTGCGGCGCCTGCCGGCAGGTGCTTGCGGAGTTCGGTCGTGACGTCTGATATCCGCTGCATTTGCGACGGTCCGACCGTAGCCGAGTACACGCTGCCAGGAATTGCTGCCTCGCAGCTTTTGCGCTGCTCGAACGAGCCGCGGCGCTGTAGACACGCTTACAGGTTGGGCGCCAGCCGCCGTCGCGCAGTCGCGATGTCGATGCCGCTGCGCGCCGCGTAATCCTCGAGCTGGTCGGACGCGATCTTGCCGACGGCGAAATAGCGCGCGTCCGGGATGCGCGAGGTAGAAGCCGGACACCGACGCGGCCGGAAGCATCGCGTAGTTCTCCGTGACCTGCATGCCGGCGTCGCGTGCGCCAAGCACCTCGAAGAGCTCCGCCTTGACCGAATGGTCGGGGCACGCCGGATAGCCGGGCGCCGGGCGGATGCCGCGATATTCTTCGCGGATCAGCGCCGCGTTGTCGAGCGTCTCGTCGCGCGCGTAACCCCAGAGCTCGCGTGCGCACCTTGCGGTGCAGCCATTCGGCGAACGCTTCGGCGAGCCGGTCGGCGAGCGCCTTCAGCATCAGCGCCGAATAGTCGTCGTTCTGCCGCCTTGAACTCGGCGACGCTTCGCTCGATGCCGACGCCCGTCGTCACGGCGAACGCGCCGGCGTAGTCGCGCACCGGTGCCGCGGCCGGCGCGACGAAATCGGCGAGGCAGTAATTCGGCTTGCCCGCGGGCCGCTCGTTCTGCTGCCGCAGGTTGCGCCACGTGAGCAGCGGCGTCGTGCGCGTCTCGTCGGTCCACAGCACGATGTCGTCGCCGATCGCCGATCGCGGGCCACAGGCCGACGACGCCGTTCGCGGTCAGCCAGCGACCCTCGATGATTCGCGCGAGCATCGCCTGGCCTTCGGCGTGCACGGTGCGCGCCGCTTCGCCGACGACGGGATCGTCGAGGATCGCCGGGAACGGTCCGCTCAAGCTCCCACGCCTGGAAGAACGGCCCCCAGTCGATGTAGCGCGCGAGCTCGCGCGAGATCGACGTTGCGGAACACGCGCCGGCCGATGAACGTCGGCGGACCGGCGGCGCGTAGCTCGCCCAGTCCGGCTTGAATGCATTGGCGCGCGCCGCCGCGAGCGAGATCGAGCTTCGGCCCGCTCTTGCCCGCGTGCTGCACGCGGATCGTCTCGTAATCCGCGGCGACCTCGCGCGACGTAGCGCCGCGCGCTGCTCGTCGGACAGGAGGCTCGTCACCACGCCGACCGCGCGCGACGCATCCGGCACGTAGACGGTCGGCCCGTTGTCGTAATTCGGCGCGATCTTCACCGCCGTGTGCACGCGCGACGTCGTCGCGCCGCCGATCAGGAGCGGCACCGAGAAGCCTTCGCGCTGCATTTCTCCGGCGACGTGCGCCATCTCCTCGAGCGACGGCGTGATGAGCCCGGACAGGCCGATCGACGTCGGCGTTGTGCTCGCGCGCCGTCGCGAGGATCTTCTGCGCCGGCACCATGACGCCGAGGTCGATGACGTCGAAGTTGTTGCACTGGAGCACGACGCCGACGATGTTCTTGCCGATGTCGTGCACGTCGCCCTTGACCGTCGCCATGACGATCGCGGCCCTTCGGACTGCGCTGCGATGCCCGACGCCGCCTTCTCCGCCTCGATGAACGGAATCGAGGTGCGCGACCGCCTGCTTCATCACGCGCGCGCTCTTCACGACCTGCGGCAGGAACATCTTGCCCGCGCCGAAGAGGTCGCCGACGACGTTCATCCCGTCCATCAGCGGGCCTTCGATCACCTCGATCGGCCGCCCGCCGCGCGCGGCGACTGCGCAGCGCGCCTCTTCGGTGTCCTCGATCGATGTACGTCGTGATGCCCTTGACGAGCGCGTGCGACAGGCGCGCTTCGACGCTCGCGTCGCGCCACGCGAGGTCTTCCTCGACCTTCCTGCCCTGCGACCTTGTAGCGTCTCGGCGAACGTCACGAGCTTCTCGGTCGGATTGCCGCCGTCGGCAGCGGCGGCGGTTCAGCACGACGTCCTCGACGCAGCGTCGCGCAGCTGCGGATCGAGCTCGTCGTAGACGCCGAGCTGGCCGGCGTTGACGATGCCCATCGTCAGCCCGGCGCGGATCGCGTGGTAGAGGAACACCGTGTGGATCGCCTCGCGCACCGCGTCGTTGCCGCGGAAGCTGAAGCTGACGTTCGAGATGCCGCCCGACACCTTCGCGTGCGGCAGGTGCTCGCGGATCCAGCGCGTCGCGCGGATGAAGTCGACCGCGTAGTTCGCGTGCTCGTCGATGCCGGTGGCGATCGCGAACACGTTCGGATCGATGATGATGTCCTCGGGCGGAAAGCCGACGCGATCGACGAGCAGGTCGTAGCGCGCGGCGCGCCACCTCGATCCTGCGCGCGAATGTGTCGGCCTGGCCGCGCTCGTCGAAGCACATGACGACGGCCGCCGCGCCGTAGCGCATGCACGAGCTTCGCCTGGCGCAGGAACTCGTCCTCGCCTTCCTTCATCGAGATCGAATTGACGACCGGCTTGCCCTGCACGCACTTCAGGCCCGCCTCGATGACGCTCCCACTTCGACGAGTCGATCATCAACGGGACGCGCGCGATGTCGGGCTCCGACGGCGATCAGGCTCAGGAAGCGGACCATCGCCGCCTTCGAGTCGAGCATCGCCTCGTCCATGTTGACGTCGATGATCTGCGCGCCGTTTTGCACCTGCTGGCGCGCGACTTCGACCGCGCCGGCGTAATCGCCGGCGAGGATCAGCTTCGCGAACGCGCGCGAGCCGGTGACGTTCGTGCGCTCGCCGACGTTGACGAACAGCGAGTCGTCGCCGATGTTGAGCGGCTCGAGGCCGGCCAGGCGCATGCACGCCGGCTCACTTCGCGGCACGGCTCAGGCAATCGCGAGCTCCGGCTACGGCACGCACGCTGCCGTGGCGGCACACCGCGCACCGCGGCGGCGATCGCGCGGATGTGGTCGGGCGTCGTGCCGCAGCAGCCGCCGACGATGTTGACGAAGCCGCTCCGCGCGAAGTCGCCGATCATCCGGGCGGTCTCCGCCGGCGTCTCGTCGTAGCCCGTCTCGGACATCGGGTTGGGCAGGCCGGCGTTCGGATAGCACGAGACGAACGTGTCGGCGACGCGCGACAATCTCCTCGATGTACGGGCGCATCAGCGCCGCGCCGAGCGCGCAGTTGAGGCCCACGGCGAGCGGCCGCACGTGCCGCACCGAGTTCCAGAACGCCTCGGGCGTCTGGCCCGACAGCGTGCGGCCCGACGCGTCGGTGATCGTGCCCGAGACGATGATCGGCAGCCGCGCGCCGCGACGATCGAACGTCTGCTCGATCGCGAACAGCGCCGCCTTGGCGTTCAGCGTGTCGAAGACGGTCTCGACGAGCAGCAGGTCGGCGCCGCCGTCGATCAAGCCCTCGGCCGCCTCGCGCGTACGCCGCGACCAGCTCGTCGTAGCTGACGTTGCGCGCGCCGGGATCGTTCACGTCCGGCGAGATCGACGCGGTGCGGTTCGTCGGCCCGAGCGCGCCGGCGACGAACCGCGGCCGCTCGGGCGTCCGCGCGCGTCCAGCGGTCGGCGCACTCGCGCGCGATCCGCGCGGCCGATTCGTTGATCGCGCGCACCTGCGCTTCCATCCCGTAGTCGGCCTGCGCGATGCGCGTCGCGTTGAACGTGTTCGTCTCGACGATGTCGGCGCCCGCCTCGAAATAGGCGTCGTGGATCGAGTCGCACCGTCTGCGGCTGCGTCAGCGACAGCAGGTCGTTGTCGCCCGTGAGGTCGCGCGGATGGTCGTGGAACGGGCCGCGGAAATCGCGCTCGCGTAAGCCGGCACTGCTGGATCATCGTCCCCATCGCGCCGTCGAGGACGAGGATGCGCTCGGCAAGCAATCGCGTCAGTTCGGCGGTATGATCGGGTTGCATTGCGTGCGGGGCATCGAAGGAAGAACGAGCCGGCGAGTTTAGCATTCGACCCCTTGCGCCTGGCCCGGCAACGCGCTTTGGACGAGCGAGCGCGTCGACACACGAGACGCGCGACGATGAAACATCTGAAACCCAAGCGAAGCAAGCGAATTCCTGCACGAGAACCCGCAGGCGGTGCTGATCGATTGCCGCAGCGAAATGGAATACCTGTTCGTCGGCCATCCGATCGGCGCGCATCACGTCGCGTGGAACGACGGCCCCGACTGGGACGTCAATCCGCATTTCGTCGGCCAGGTGAAGAAGGTCGCGAGCATGAATCGGCCCGGTCGTGCTGATCTGCCGCAGCGGGCAACGCTCGATCGCCGCCGGCGTCGAGCTGGAGAAGGCCGGTTTCGCCGACGTCTACAACGTGCTGGAAGGCTTCGAGGGGCCGCTCGACGACAATCACCATCGCGGCACGATCGGCGGCTGGCGCAAGGAAGGCCTGCCGTGGGAGCAGACCTGACGTAGCGGCGCGGCGGACGCTCACTTGCCAGAAACGGGCGTTGCATCTCAGCGCAACGCCAAGGCCATGTAAGCGACCCCCGGCAGCGGATTGCGGTAATACGGCGCGCATTCGCGAAACCCCAGCGACGCGTACAGCGCGCGCGCCTCGACCATCGTCTGCCAGCGTGTCGAGCTTGAGCTCGCGGTAGCCGATCGCTCGCGCACGCGCGATCACCGCTTCGGCGAGTGCGCGGCCCACGCCGCGACCGCGCGCTTCGCGGCGCACGTAGAGCCGCTTCACCTCGCCGACCGGCCGCGCGCCGTCGCGCACCGAGCGGCCGCAACGCGACGCAGCCGATCGCGCTGCGTCGCATCGTCGGCAAGCAGCAGGCAGCCGCGCGGCGGCGCGTAATCGCCCGGCAAGCGCGGCGAGCTCCTGCGCGAAGTCCTGGAAGCAGAGATCGACGTCGAGCGACGCCGCGTATTCCTCGAACAGCGCGGCGCGCGGCGGGCATGCTCGTCCGGAATCGCGCGCGCGCGGATCACGATGTCGCTGCGCAAGGACCGACCTTGAGGTCGCTGCCCGGGTACTGCAGCTGCAGCTCCTTGAGGCGCGCGACCGCGGGCTGCGCGGGATCGCGCACGACGAGCATCGACTGCGCCGCGCCTGCTGGCCGCGGCTCGACGCGCGCGCCGGGCACGCCGCGCGCGCGCGAGCGCTTCCGCGCGCGCGTTCGCGGCGCTCTCCGTCCGGAAGACGCCCAGCGAAACCGTGAACTGGCCGCGCCCGTAATCGACGACCGAAAGATCGTCGATCGCCTGCGCGCGCAGTTCGGCCGCGCGCCGCTCGGCGCACCGCGCGGTCGGCATCGGTCCGGTGTTCACCCACCAGGTGGTGTCGGCGCCGACCGGGCGCTGCGAGACGCAGGCGGCCGAGTTGCAGCGGCTCGAGGTCCGCCTGCGCGCGCGCACGATCGGATGTCGGAGAACGGTCCCCATTCGACGCACACGTCGGCGAGCGCGGCGACCTTTCCCGGGCCGAGCGCCGCCACCTGCTGCGACGTCAGGATGCTGATCCGGTCGGGCTGCACCTGCTCGCTCAGCCGCCCGGCTTCGCTGCGCGCGGCGCGATCGAGCAGCGCATAGCCGAACAGCAGGACGTTCGCGAGGATCAGCAGCAGGATCGCGGTGCGCATGGCGATGGATCAGCGCGGCATCAGCGCGAGCACGAGCACGCCTTCGAGCACCAGGTTGTCCACGAGCTCGACGGGATCGGCGAGGTGCGGCGCGATGTCCGGCGCGCTGCCGCCGGCGAGATAGCAGGTGACCTCGGGCCCGTGGCCGCGAAGCTGCCGGCGCATCTGCTCGATCGCGCCGCAGGCCGCCTGCACCGCGCCCGAGAACAGCGCATTCGGCGTCGTCGCCGGAAATGCCTCGAAGCTGGCCGGGCGGTCCTGCGCAGAGCCGCGGTGTTTTCGGCGAGCGCCCGCAGCATCAGGTCGATGCCCGGAAGGATCAGGCCGCCGCGAAAGACGCCGTCCGCATCGAGCGCATCGATCGTCACCGCGGTTCCCGCGTTGACGACGATGCAGGCGCGCGGCACCGACCTCGCTCGCGGCGACCGCCCGCCGGCGTGCGGCGATCAGCGACGCCCACCGGTCGGCGCCCGAGCTGCGCCGGGCGTCTCGTAGCCGTTGATGACGCCGCCGGCTTCCGCGGTAGCGGCAAGCCATTCGACCGGCAACCGCCAGCGCGCGAGCTGGCCCTCGACGCGCACGCGCGCCGCTTCGCCGGCGACGTTGACGCCGACCGCGCGTGCCGGACGCTCGAGGTTTTGCCAGTCGCGCACGGCGAGCGATGCCGATGTCCTGGTTGGCGACGGCACCTTTCGCGGTCCATCCGCGCGGACCGCGCAGCGCCCATTTCATCCGGCTGTTGCCGACGTCGATGACGAGAATCTGGGTCACGGCCAGGTTTGGAGCTTATCCGGAGGCGGGTCGTGACTGGCATCGCGTGCCCCGCACACGCGAGAAGTGTAGCGTCAGGCGCGGCGGAGCGAGATTTCGCCGGCGAGGAAGCGCGCGCGGCGCGGGCCGTCGGCCAGCACGAGCGCACCGGTGCTGTCGACGCCGGCGACCGTGCCCTTGACGCTTTCGCCGTCGGGGAGCAGCAGCTTGACCGGCTTGCCCTGGTACGCGTGGCGGCGCTGCCATTCGGCGGCGAAGGGCGCGAAACCCTGCTCCGCGTACTTGGCGAGATTGGCCGCGAGCTCGGCGGCGACGCGCGCGAGCAGCCGGTTGCGATCGATCGGCGGCGCGCCGCGGCCGGCGACGGCCGTCAGGTCGCTGACCGGCTGCGCGATGTCGCGCTTGATCGCGGCGGGCAGCCGGACGTTGAGGCCGACGCCGACGACGACCGTCGACGGGCCGAGCGCATCGCCGTTCAATTCGACCAGGATGCCGCCGACCTTCAGGTGGCGGTGGACGAGGTCGTTCGGCCACTTGAGCTCGACGCCGGGCAACCCTTCGGCCTCGAGCGCGCGCACGACGGCAACGCCGACCGCCAGCGACAGGCCGGCGACGAATCCCGCGCCCTGCTCGAAGCGCCAGCCCAGCGAGAACGTCAGGCTGCCGCCGGCGACGGCGGTCCAGGCGCGGCCGCGCCGGCCGCGGCCGGCCGTTTGCCATTCGGCGGCGAGCAACGCGCCGTGGATGTCGCGCCGGGCTGCGCGCCGCAGCAATTCGCTCGACGTCGAATCGACCTGGTCGATGACCTCGACCGCAATCGTCGGATGCAGCGGAATGCCGGGCGTGCCGGGCGGCAGGATGACGTCGTCGTCGTTGGCTGCCGGGAGCAGCGGCGCCTTTGCGTCCGGCGGCGCGACGTCGATCCATGGATCTCGAGCGCCGAGCGGATGGCTGCGGCGTCCAGGAAATCGGGGGTGGCGAGCAGCCGATAGCCGCGGCCGCGGACGCGCTCGAGCGCAAGACCGGCCGTTTCGGCCTGCTTCAGCAGCTGCGAAACGCGGGCGCGCGTCAGCCCCACCGTCGCGGCGAGATCTTCGCCGGAGTGGAAGGCGCCGTCCGAAAGCTGGCGCAGCAACGAGAAACCCAGAGGAGTAAGCACTAACCCACCAGAACGTCGAAAGCGTTAAATTCTAGCAGACCCGCGATGCAATTGCACGATTTTTGTCGGCGCGCAGCCGCAACGGGATGTGCGGCCGAACCGATGAATTCCAATGACCGCAGTTCTGCCGGCGATTACGGCTGCCGCATCAGGCCTTCAGCACGCCGCGGCGAATCTGGTCCTGTTCGATCGATTCGAAAAGCGCCCGGAAGTTGCCTTCGCCGAACCCCTGGTTGCCCTTGCGCTGGATGATTTCGAAAAAGATCGGCCCGATGACCGTCGCCGTGAAGATCTGCAGCAGCATTTCGTCGCTGGCCGGCGCGCCGTCGATGCAGGATGCGGTTCCGCGACAGGCGCGCCGTGTCCTCGCGATGCCCGGGGAGCCGCGTGGCAAGCGCCTCGTAGTACGTGTCCGGGCGTGTCCTGGAACGCGACGCCTTGCGCGCGCAGCGCCTCGACCGTCGTGTAGATGTCGTCGGTTCCGAGCGCGACGTGCTGGATGCCTTCGCCGCGGTAGTCGATCAGGTATTCCTGGATCTGGCTCTTGTCGTCGGCGCTTTCGTTGATCGGGATGCGGATCTTGCCGTCCGGGCTCGTCATCGCCTTGCTGCTTGAGGCCCGTCAGCTGGCCCTCGATGTCGAAGTAGCGGATTTCGCGGAAATTGAACAGGCGCTCGTAGAAGCCGGCCCACTCCTCCATCCGGCCGCGATGCACGTTGTGCGTCAGGTGGTCGATGTACGTAAGCCCGGCGCCCGCTCGGATGCTGCTCGACGCCGGGCAGCGGCACGAAATCGATGTCGTAGATCGAAACGCCGCGGCCTTCGGCGGTCGCGATAGCGGTCGACGAGGTAGATCAGCGAATCGCCGATGCCCTTGATGGCCGGAATGTTGAGCTCCATCGGCGCCGGGATGCGCCTCGACGCCCCATGCGCCGTTGCGAACGCACTGCTCGTACGCCTTCGCAGCATCCTTCACGCGAAACGCGATCGCGCAGATGCTCGGGCCGTGCACGCGCGCGAACGATTGCGCGAACGAATTGGGCTCCGCATTGACGATGAAATTGACGTCGCCCTGCCGGTAGAGCAGCACGTTCTTCGAGCGGTGCCGCGCCACGGCGGTGAATCCCATCTGCTCGAAGAGCCGACCCATCGCCTGCGGATCGGGCGCCGCGTACTCGACGAACTCGAAACCGTCGGTCCCGAGCGGGTTGTCCCACAGATTGCCGGTGGGGCGGTTGCCATGTCGTTGCCTGATCGATGATCGACCGATGCTATAGATCGTCGATCGCTGCAGTCGCCAATTCTCGCATCGCGCGGCGCGCCTGCTCGCGGCTCGATGCGCGTTCGCCGGTGCGCCGCTCGACGTCGCGCCGGCAGCACGTGTCTTCCAGGCGCCGGCGTTGTCGCGCGCGCAGCCAGGCGGCCGTGTCCTCGATCGTGCGTGCGAGCGGCCGGATCGAAAGCCCGGCTCGCGCGCCCGCGAGCAGTCCATCGTCATGAAGCCGGCGCTGTCGGGTTCGCTCGGCGGCAGCCAGAGCGGCAGGCCGACCCAGGGCGCGACGCCATGCGCGACCAGCTTGTCGTCGTCGATCCACGCCGGACGCGGCGGCGACGACGACGCCGCGACCAGCGCGTCGACGAGATCGCCCATCGCCACTGCCATGCAGCGCTGCAGGCGTTGAACGTCCCGGCGATGTCGCGGGCCGCGAGGTCGAGCATCCACGCCGCGAGATCGCGCGCATCGATGAACTGCACCGGCCGCTCGCGCGGCGCCGGCACGACGGCACGGTCGGCGCGATCGCCGAGCAGGGCGGATGCACGAAGCGCGCAACCCAGTAGCCGAAGCGGTCGCTGCCGTCGAACGGACCGACGATCAAGCCCGGGACGTACCTGGGTCGCGCGCATTCCGAAGATCCGCTCGACGACCGACTCGCACGCGGCCTTGAGAGCGCCGTAGTGCTCCATCACCTGCTTCGGTGCCGGGATCGGCCAGCGTCAGCGACCGGCGTGCGTCTCGTCCATCTCCGGCACGCTCGGTTTTCGCGTAGACCGACATCGACGACACGAAGATGTAGCGCGACACGCGCGAGGCGAGCAGCCGCGCGCTCGCTTCGACGACGCGCGGCACGTAGCCCGAGCAGTCGATCGACCGTGTCCCACGTCGCCGCTTTCCAGCGCGTCGAGCCCCGGCGGCGATGCGCGGATCGCGATCGCCGACGAGCGCGGTCACGCGCTCGCCCACGGCACCGGCAGGCGGCCGCGCGTGAAGATCGTCACGTCGTCGCCGCGCGCGAGTGCCGCATCGACGACATGCGCCCGAGGAAGCGCGTGCCGCCGAGCACGAGCAGTTTCATCGCCGGCCCCTTTGCGCCTTGTTGCGTCGCGCCCGCCGCGGCGTTACGCGCCGGCGATCCGTCGCAGCAACTCGGCGTGCAGCGCGCGATCGCCGCACGCCAGCACGTCGCCGCCCGCGTCGCAGCGTCCGCCTTCCCAGTCCGTGACCGCACCGCCTGCGTTCTCGATCAGCGGAATCAGCGCCTGGATGTCGTACGCCTGCAGCCCGGTCTCGATGACGATGTCGACGAGTCCCATCGCAAGTTGCGTGTAGCAATAGCAATCGCCGCCGTAGCGCAGCAGCCGCGTGCCGTCCGTCACTGCCGCATAGGCGCGGCACTGGCGCGCGGACTTGAAGTGGCGCGGATCGGTCGTCGCCACGACGGCGTCCTCGATGCGCGCACAGCGGCGCGTGCGCAGCGACCGGCGCTCGTCGCCGCGCCGCCATTCGCTGCGCGCCGTGCGGCGGCGATGAACGACTCGCCGACGAACGGCTGGTGCGTCACGCCGACGATCGGCCGCGTCGCCGTCGTTCAGCGCGATCAGCGTCGCCCAGTGCAGATGCCCGAGGATGAAGCTGCGCGTTCCGTCGATCGGATCGATCACCCACGTGAACCGCGACGGCCCCGGCAGTCGCCCGTGCTCCTCGCCTTCGATGCCGTGATCCGGATAGCGGCTCGCGATCGCCGCGCGGATCACCGCCTCGGCCGCGCGATCGGCCTCGGTGACCGGATCGTAGCCGCGCGAACCGCCCTTGTCCTCGACGTCGATCGGCGCGCGGAAGTGCGGCAGGATCGCGTCGCCGGCTGCGAACGCGGCGTGCAGCGCGAACTCCGCGAACGCCTCGTCGGCCTCGCGCGGTCCGCGCGTGGCGCCCGGTGGTACGGCCGGCCCCGGGAATCGCCCGCGGCCATTACGCCGGGCGCGGCACGATCGACACGCCGGCGAGCTTCTCCTGCGCCTCGATCAGCGACGGCCACGTACTTGTCGCCGAAGCCCAGCGCGTTCGCCGTGACGAGGCTCTGATGGACCGCCTCGCCGACGATCGACGGCATCATCATCGACTCGGTGAAGTGCGTGTAATAGCGCAGGTCCTTCGCGGCATTCGACAGCGTGAACTTGAGCCCGGACAGGTCGCCGCTTTCGAGCATCCGGCCGACCAGCATCTGGAACAGGCCGGAATTGACGGCGCCCGCCGAAATCACCTGCGTGCAGCTTCGCGGATCGACAGGCCCGACTTCGCCGCAGCGGCGCACGCCTCGGCCGTTGCCGTGCAGATCGCCTGCGCGAGGAAGTTGTTGATCAGCTTCAGGATGATGCCGTGCCCGGCGGGGCCCGCGTGGACGATGTTCTCGCAGAACGCGGCGAACACCGGCTTCAGTTCCTCGAACGTCGCGTCGTCGGCGCCGACCATGATGTTGAGCCGGCCCTGCTCGGCTTCGACCGGCGTGCGCGCAAGCGGCGCGTCGACGAAGCGCACGCCCTCGTCCGCGAGCAGCTTCGCGCATGCGCGTCGTCGTGGCCGGCTCGCTGGTCGACGTGTCGACGACGATCAGCCCCTGGCGTGCGCCGCTCGCGATGCCGTCGGCGCCGAGGATCACTTCCTCGACCTGCGGTGCGCCGGTCACGCACAGCATGACGATATCGGCGTTGCGTGCGAGCTCGGCGTGGCTCGCCGCCTCGGTTGCCCCTGCTGCCAGGAGGTCTTCGCGCGGCGCCCGATTGCGATGCACGCGCAGCGCTCACGGCGTAGCCCTTGGCGACCAGGTTCTTCGCGATGCCATGCCCCATCAGGCCGACGCCGACGAAGCCGATTCGTGGTTTGCTCATGCCGTTTCTCCTCCAAGATGGACTTTGCGCAACGATCGGATCGGTCGTGCGCGCGGGAAATATCGTTCGCTTCGTTCATTCCACGGTCAGCGGATCGAGCGTACGCAGCCGCGCGCGACGGCGCTCGTGCAGCGCGATCACCAGCCCGCTGCCCGCGATGACGCCCATGCCGGCGATCGCCGGACCCGTCCGGGAAATGCCGATAGACAATCCAGCCGACCAGCGTCGCCCAGACGAGCTGCATGTAGGTGAACGGCGTGATCGCCGAAGCCGGTGCGTGGCGGAACGCGAGGATGAACAGGAAGTGGCCGAGCGTGCCGAACAGGCCGCCGGCAGATGATCAATACCACATGCGTCCACGGCATGCTCGCCGGCCAGTCGAAGCCCGGCGCCAGCAGCGACATGACGAGCGTACCGATGATGGCCGGATAGAACAGCAGCACGCGCGGATTCTCGCCGGCGAGAAGCCGCGTCAGGATCTGGTAGCCGGCGTAGAACAGCGCCGCCAGCAGCGCGTACGCCGCGGCGCCCTGGAACACCGAGCTCCCCGGGCGCACGATCAGCAGCATGCCCACCGCGCCCGCGATCACGAACGCGATGCGAACCGGCGTCATCGGCTCGCCGAGAAACAGCCGCGCCATGAGCGACGACGATGACCGGCGTCGAATAGTTGAGCGCCGTCGCTTCGGCGAGCGGCAGCGACCGCAGCGCGCTGACGAAGAGCAGCGACGATGCGAGCACGATCATCGCGCGGAAGAGCTGCAGCGGCAGGCGCTGGGTGCGCAGCAGGCCGAGCCGCATGCTCGGGCCGAGCCAGACGAGCATCGCGAGCATCTGCACGGCGTAGCGCGCCCAGACGAGCAACGGCACCGGATAGAGCTGCGTCGTGAACTTCGTGATCGTGTCGAGCAGCGTGAAGCAGAGGACGGAGCCGACGACGAGCAGGATGGCCGATGTCGGCACATGGGCGTGGCGCATCGGCGCGATTATCGCCGAACGCCGCGGCGGCGACACGGGCATAATGGTCGTCTTGCGGGCCGCTGTCGCCCGCGGTTCCGTTTCGACGGAGGCAACGCAATGTCCCTCGCTCGCATGCACCGCATGCTCTCCGCTCGCATGTTTCACCGCGTTCGCGCTGGCCGCCGCGCTGGTCGCGAGTCCGGCGGCGGCCGCAATCGACTGCAGCGGCGGCCCAGAATCGCGTCGTCATGCAGGTCAGCGACAACGACCCGGCCAAATGGAACCTCGCGCTCAACAACGCGCGGAACCTGCAGGCCGACCTCGGCGCTGCCAACGTCGACATCGAGATCGTCGCCTACGGCCCGGGCATCGGCATGCTGAAGTCCGACTCGGTCGTCGGGCAACCGGATCGGCGAGGCGCTCGGCAGCGGCGTCAAGGTCGCCGCCTGCGAGAACACGATGCGCGGGCAGAAGCTGCAGAAGTCCGACATGCTGGGCGGCATCGGCTACGTGCCGGCCGGCGTCGTGGAAATCATGCAGAAGCAGCAGCAGGGATGGGCGTACCTGCGGCCGTAAGGCGCCGGCGTCCGATTGCCCGGTCGCGAGTCGAGCACTTGTCCGTCGACAAATCGCGTGATGCGTGATTCATTGACGGACAAGGTTTAAGCTTGCGCCGCGCGGGTGTAGTTCAATGGCAGAACGGCAGCTTCCCAAGCTGCATACGAGGGTTCGATTCCCTTCACCCGCTCCATCGCCCAGAACCCGCCGCGAGGTTGTCCCGCCCGGGCCTTTGCTATTCTCGCGGTTCGTTCAATGCGCGCCCCAGGGAACCATGAAGGACGCCTCGCTTCCCGTCACGCTGATCGCCGTCGGACTTGGCTGGCTGCTGTGGGAGTTCCGGCTCTTCCCCGATGTCGACTGGATCATCTCGCTCGGCTTCATCGCGGCCGGAGCCGCGGTGATGGCCATCGATGGCATCAACAAGAATTCGGTCGTGATCGGACCGTTCCTGATCGCGATCGGCGTCGCATGGCTTCTGCACGACCGCTACGCAACGCAGTGGCGCTACATCATTCCCGCGATGCTGGTGCTGCTTGGCGCGCTGATGCTCGTTGCGCGTAGCTCGAAGGTTCCGGAACGCCGCTCGGGCGGTAGCCGCGACTGACGCGGCCGCCCCGGTGGCGTAAACTGCGGCTGACGCTAGGGGTCCTTCCTGCGAGGTCGCAGGTCGGTGAGAGAACACCCTTGGAACCTGTTCGGATAATGCCGGCGCAGGGAAGCGTGGGTCGTCCACCGCTCCTCCTGCCGCCCGGCCACGAGGAGCACGCATGAACGCCAACGACCAGTTCTTCGCCCGCGACGCGCAAGTCGATTCCGCCGCGGTCGCACCGCTGCCCGCTTCCCGCAAGATCTACGTCGAGGGCTCGCGCGCCGACATCCGCGTGCCGATGCGCGAGATCGCGCAAAGCGACACGCCGGCATCGTTCGGCGCCGAGACAGAATCCGCCGATCGCCGTCTACGACACGTCGGGCCCCTACACCGATCCCGACGCGCACGATCGACATCCGCAAGGGCTTGCCGGCGCTGCGCGCGCGCGTGGATCGACGAGCGCGGCGACACCGTCGAGCTCGACGGCCCGACGTCGGCGTACGGCCGCGCGCGGCTCGCCGATCCCGCGCTTGCCGGCTTGCGCTTCGACCTGCATCGGCAAGCCGCGCCGCGCGAAGGCCGGCGCCAACGTCACGCAGATGCACTACGCGCGCCGCGGCATCGTCACGCCGGAGATGGAGTTCATCGCGATCCGCGAGAACCTGCTGCGCGAGGAGATGCTCGCGCAGCTGCCGGAGAGCGTGCACGCGCCAGCATCGCCGGCCAGAGCTTCGGCGCGGCGATCCCGGCGACGATCACGCCGGAGTTCGTCCGCGACGAGGTCGCGCGCGGCCGCGCGATCATCCCGAACAACATCAACCATCCGGAAACCGAGCCGATGATCATCGGCCGCAACTTCCTCGTGAAGATCAACGCCAACATCGGCAACTCGGCCGTGTCGTCGTCGATCGGCGAGGAAGTCGAGAAGATGACGTGGGCGATCCGCTGGGGCGCCGACACGGTGATGGACCTGTCGACCGGCAAGAACATCCACGAGACGCGCGAATGGATCATCCGCAACTCGCCGGTGCCGATCGGCACGGTGCCGATCTACCAGGCGCTCGAAAAGGTCGACGGCAAGGCCGAAGAGCTGACGTGGGAGATCTACCGCGACACGCTGATCGAGCAGGCCGAGCAGGGCGTCGACTATTTCACGATCCACGCCGGCGTGCTGCTGCGCTACATCCCGCTGACCGCGAAGCGGATGACCGGCATCGTGTCGCGCGGCGGCTCGATCATGGCCAAGTGGTGCCTCGCGCATCACCAGGAGAGCTTCCTCTACACGCGCTTCGACGAGATCTGCGAGATCATGAAGGCGTACGACGTCGCGTTCTCGCTCGGCGACGGGCTGCGTCCCGGCTCGATCGACGACGCCAACGACGAAGCGCAGATGGGCGAGCTCGCAACGCTCGGCGAGCTGACGCAGATCGCGTGGAAGCACGACGTGCAGGTGATGATCGAAGGGCCCGGCCACGTGCCGATGCACCTGATCAAGCACAACATGGACGAGCAGCTGCGACTCTGCGGCGAGGCGCCGTTCTACACGCTCGGGCCGCTCACCACCGACATCGCGCCCGGCTACGACCACATCACGAGCGCGATCGGCGCGGCGATGATCGGCTGGTACGGCACGGCGATGCTCTGCTACGTGACGCCGAAGGAGCACCTCGGCCTGCCGAACAAGGCCGACGTCAAGGACGGCATCATCGCGTACAAGCTCGCCGCGCACGCCGCCGATCTCGCGAAGGGACATCCCGGCGCGCAGATGCGCGACAACGCGCTGTCGAAGGCGCGCTTCGAGTTCCGCTGGGAGGACCAGTTCAACCTCGGCCTCGATCCGGACAAGGCGCGCGAGTTCCACGACGAGACGCTGCCGCAGCACGGCGCGAAGCTCGCGCACTTCTGCTCGATGTGCGGCCCGCACTTCTGCTCGATGAAGATCACGCAGGACGTGCGCGACTACGCGGCGAAGCAGGGGCTCGAACGAGAGCCGACGCGCTCGCGAAGGGCATGGAAGCGAAGGCGGTGGAGTTCGTGAAGGCCGGCGCGGAGATCTATCGGCGCGCGTGACCACCGTCGCGTTCGGCGGGGCGGAGCGTCGAGATGAACGTCCGTGCCGTGAAATCCACGCTTCGCTACGCGGCGTTCTGGCTGCTGCTCGCGGCCGTCGGCTACGTCGCGGTCGATGCGGTCATTGCGCCCAAAGTGGCGCGCGCCGTGGCGACCGACGAAACCGGAATGGTCGTGATCGAGCGCTCGTACGACCAGCACTTCTACGTCGCGGGCTCGATCAACGACTATCCGGTGACGTTCATGGTGGACACCGGGGCCAGCGTGGTTTCGGTCAGCGAGGAGCTGGCGAAGAAGATCGGGCTGTCTCCCGGCGCACCCACGGTGTTCGACACGTTCGGGGGACGCGTCGCCGGCCGGATCGTTCCCGAGGCCAGCGTCCGTGTGGGTGGCATTCGCGTCGATGGCATTCGCGTCGGCGTGGGCGCGACCGGGCGGCAGGCGCTGCTCGGGCAGAATTTCCTGAACAAGATCGAGCTGAGCCAAACCGGCGAACGGATGACGCTGCGGGTGGAGCGGTCGAATCCCGTAGCGCTTGCGCGAGTGCTCGCGGATCCAGGCCGCCAACGCGGCCTCGTCGATATCACCCGCTGCGGCGCCCAGCATCGTCATTGTCGTATCCAGCGTGGGTAGCAACGAGCCTTCGGCCATTGAGCATCAGGAACAGGCCGATGCTGAGGAACGCGGCACGCTTGTTCCCGTCGACGAAGGGATGGTTCTTGCGCAAGGCCAACGCCGTAAGACGCGGCCAAGTCTGCGATATCCGGCGCGCCGTAAGCTGCAACGATTCCGAGGCCTCGCGAGCGCTGACTCCAGCAAACCTGCGTCACGGATACCCGGGCCTCCACCGTGCTCCGCCAAGGCACTCTTCGTCGTGCAAGGCGCCACGATCGTCACGACGCGCGCTGACGGCTCGCAGGTATTCGACAATTCTTCGCCACCGTCATGGCGAACGTCGGAAAGGCGTCCGCGCGATGTGGCAGCGTCGCTGAACTGGCGCGACCGCGAGAATTCGATCGCTTCCTGACGATGGACGCAGACCTAGCCGCCGGCGAACCGCGCGCCGTGCGCAATCGTTACTCCTCCGGCGCCTGCAGATGCACCAGGTAGTTGGCCGACTTTTCATCGCGGTCCAGCGCGAGTAGACCGCGCTTCGCCGCGTCCTCGAGCAGCGCGTTGAACGAGCGGTAGCCGTAAAACGATTCGTTGAAGCCCGGCTTGCGGCGGCGCAGCGCCTGCTTGACCATCGAGCCCCAGATGCGTTCCTCGTCGCCGCGTTCGGCGATCAGCGCCTCGACGGTCTCGACGGCGAGCTCCAGCGCTTCCTGCGTGCGATCCTCGTCGGCACCGCGCTTGGGCGCCGGCGCCCCGTTACCCGTCGCCTTGGCCACCGCCTTCTTCGCGGGAGCCTTTCGCTTCGCCCTGACGAGGTCATCGTAGTAGATGAACTCGTCGCAGTTCGCGATCAGCAGGTCGGAGGTCGAATTCTTGACGCCGACCCCGATGACGACCTTGGCGTTCTCGCGCAACTTCGACACGAGCGGCGAGAAGTCCGAATCGCCGCTGATGATCACGAACGTGTCGACGTGCGCCTTCGTATAGCAGAGGTCGAGCGCGTCGACGACCATGCGGATGTCGGCGGAGTTCTTCCCCGACTGCCGAACATGGGGAATTTCGATCAGCTCGAACGATGCTTCGTGCATCGGCGCCTTGAACGCCTTGTAGCGATCCCAGTCGCAGTACGCCTTCTTGACGACGATGCTGCCCTTCAGCAGCAGGCGCTCGAGCACCTTGCCGATGTCGAACTTCTCGTAGCTTGCGTCGCGAACGCCGAGCGCGATGTTCTCGAAATCGCAGAACAGCGCCATGCTGGTGACTTCGGGAAGAGTGGCCATGTAAATGGGGCGCGACCGAGGAGGCGCCGTCGTAACGATCCCCGCACAATACCAGCCCGGTCGGGCGCGCTACACTGATGTCGCGCTCCCTTCGCGCATTGCGCCATGAATGCACCGACCCTTCTCCCGCTCGAAGCCCGCGTACTCGGAGTTCTGATCGAAAAGCAGCGCAGCGTTCCGGACACCTATCCGCTCAGCCTCAACACGCTGGTCGCCGGCTGCAATCAGAAGACGAGTCGCGCGCCGATCATGAGCGTGACGGAAGCGGACGTCCTGCAGGCGCTCGACGCGCTGAATGGACGCTCGCTGGTGATCGAGACCAGCGGAGGACGCGTCATGCGCTACGCGCACAACACCGAGCGCGTGCTCGGATTGCCCGCACAATCGGTCGCGCTGCTCGCGACGCTGATCCTGCGCGGACCGCAGACGGCCGGCGAGCTGCGCCTCAACACCGAGCGGCTCCACCGATTCGCCGACATCTCGGCGGTGGAAGGCTTCCTGAATGAACTGACCGAGCGCACGACCGGTGCCCTCGTCGCCGAGCTTCCGCGCGCGCCCGGCATGCGCGAAACCCGCTGGATGCAACTCCTGACGGGTCCGGCGCCCGCGTCGCTTCCGACGACCGATCGAATCACCACGGGCAATACATCGGATACCCCCGGCACTCGCGGAGCTGGCAGCGCAACTCGACGCGCTGCGCGACGAAGTGGCTGCCCTCAGGACGGAAGTCGCGGCGCTCCAGGTCGGCAGGCAGCAAGACTCGTCGGGAACCGAATAGCCAGCGTCGATTCTCGGGCGCTCGGCGCGTAAACTGGCGCTTTTGCGCGTCGGGAGAATGCACCATGGGACTGCTGGATGGGCTTCTGGGTGGGCTGATGCGCGGCGGCGCGACGGGTCCCATGGATGGCATCGGCGCGCAAGGGCAGAACCCCTTGCTGCAGATTGCGCTGCAGATGCTGCAGCAGAACGGCGGACTGCAGGGGATGCTCGGCAAGATGCAGCAGGCGGGATATGGCGAGCAGGCGCAGTCGTGGATCGGTACCGGCCAGAACATGCCGATCGACGCCGGCGCGCTGTCGCAGATCTTCGGTCAGGGACAACTGGACGAGGCTGCGCAACAGCTCGGGATGTCGAACGACGAAGCGGCCGGTCAGCTCGCGCAGACGCTGCCGAACGTCGTCGACAGCATGACGCCGGGAGGGCAAATTCCCGAACGTGACAACGATCTCGTCAGCGAGGCGCTCGCCATCCTGCAGCGCGGGCGCGCCGGCTGCATTCGCGTCGTCGCCGTCAGGCGGCGTGCGTAACGCCGAGCAGCCGGTTGGCGGGCACCGCCACGTCCATCAGCTTCGGGCGCGGCAATTGAAGATTCCCCATCAACGCGATGAACGATGTCCGGTCGCGGCCGGCGAGACGCGCGTTGTGCCGCTTTTCGTAGCCCGATCGTCGATACGGTGTTGCCGCGATAATCGTGCGCGGGCCAGACGCGCGTGTCGTCCGGCAGCGTGAATAGCCGCTCGTGCACGCTGTCGTACAGCGATCCCGCATCGCCGCTCTGGAAATCGGTGCGGCCGCAGCCGTCGATCAGCAGCGTGTCGCCGGTCAGCACGTTACCGCGCCACAGATAGCTCGCTGCTGCCCGACGTGTGGCCGGGCGTGTGAATCGCCAGCAGTTCCTCACCCGCGCCGAACGTCAGCTTGTCGCCATGCGCGAGCTGCACGTCCGCCGGCGAAATGCCGCACTTGAAAGGCGCCGCGGTCCTGGCGCCTGTTTCGCTCGCGCAATCGCCCCGCGCCCGGTGACGTGATCGGCATGCGCATGCGTTTCGACGACGTAGCGCACCGTGAGATCCAGACGCCGCACGAGCGCCGAGATCCCGCTCGATCCGATGATCGACCGAATCGACGACGATGGCCTCGCGCGTCGGCACGTCGACGAGCACGTAGGTGAACGTCGACGACTCCGGATCGAACAGCTGATGCAGCTCATGCTCCATGGACCGCTCCCCGCGCAATGGCCTCGTAGGCGCGTACGCTAACGCGATGCGCGAATGGATGCAATGACCGGGGAAACGGAGCGGGATTTCCCGTGCGACAATCCGCGCTCCTCGCCTTCGCACTTTGACTGCCCGCGCCTTTGGATCATCCGACCGTCCTCGTTGCATTGGTCCTCGGCGTCGTCGAGGGCCTGACCGAATTCCTTCCGATCTCCTCGACCGGCCACCTGATCGTCGCCGGATCGCTGCTGGGCTACACCGGCGAGCGCGCGAAGGTGTTCGAGATCGTGATCCAGGCCGGCGCGATCCTCGCCGTCTGCTGGGAGTATCGCGCGCGACTTGCTCGCGGTGGCCGCCGGCCTTCCGACGAGCCGCGACGCGCAGCGCTTCGTCGTCAACCTGCTGCTCGCGTTCCTGCCCGCTGCGCGTGCTCGGGCTGCTGTTCTCGAAAATCATCAAGCGCCACCTGTTCGCGCCGGTACCGGTCGCGCTCGCGTTCATCGTCGGCGCGCTGGTCATCCTGTGGGTCGAGCGCCGGCAACGGATCGCACCGTCGACGGTGCGCATCGACCGCGTCGACGCGATGCGCTGGACCGATGCGCTGAAGATCGGCTTCGCGCAGGCGTTCGCCCTGATCCCCGGCACGTCGCGCTCCGGCGCGACGATCATCGGCGGCATGCTGTTCGGGCTGTCGCGACCGGCCGCCACCGAGTTCTCGTTCTTCCTCGCCATTCCGACGCTGCTCGCCGCCTGCGTCTACGAGCTCGTGCGCAAGCGCGCGCTTGCTGTCGACCGACGACCTGCCGGCGTTCGGCATCGGCTTCGTCGCGGCGTTCGTGTCGGCGTTCTTCTGCGTCCGCTGGCTGATCCGTTACGTCAGCCGCCACGACTTCGTGCCGTTCGCGTGGTATCGGATCGCCTTCGGCGCTGCTGATCCTGTTCACCGCGTGGAGCGGCAGTCGTCCGGTGGGACTGAGCGCGTGGCGCCGGGACCGCTGCTGCGCGGTGCTCGGCGTGCTCGGCTTCTCGTTCAAGGCGATCCTGATCAAGCTCGCGTACGCTGGCGCGCCGGTCGATCCGGTGTCGCTGCTGACGCTGCGGATGCTGTACTCGGCGCCGTTTTTCGTCGTCGATGGCGTGGTGGGCGGGCGCGCACGCCGCACGCGCAACGCATCGAGCCGCGCGACTGGTGGCTGCTGCGTCGGCCTCGGATTCATCGGCTATTACCTGTCGAGCCTGCTCGACTTCCTGGGGCTGCAATACATCACCGCGTCGCTCGAGCGGCTCGTGCTGTTCCTCTATCCGACGATCGTCGTCCTGCTGTCGGCGCTGTTCCTGTCGCAGCCGGTGACGCGGCGGGCGGCGATCGCGCTGGCGCTGTCGTACGCAGGCATCGCGCTCGCGGTGTGGCACGACATCCGGATCACCGGCGATCCCGGCATCCATCGCGCTCGGCAGCGCGCTCGTGTTCGGCAGCGCGCTCGGCTACGCGATCTACCTGGTCGCCGCCGGCGGCATCATCGCGCGCCTCGGCTCGTCGCGCTTCATCGCGTGGGCGATGCTCGCGTCGGCGGCGTTCATCGTCGTCCAGTTCGCGCTGACGCGTCCGCTGTCCGCGTTGGCGCTTCCGGCATCGGTCCACGCGCTGACGCTGGCGATGGCGGTGTTCTGCACGGTGCTGCCGACGTGGATGATTGCCGAGTCGATCCGGCGTATCGGCGCGAGCACCGCGTCGCTCATCGGCTCGCTCGGTCCGGTGTTCACGATCGGCTTCGGCGCGCTGCTGCTGCATGAGCCGGTGAACGTGCTGCAATTGATCGGCGTCGCGCTGGTGCTCGCGGGCGTCGTTCTCGTTTCGCGTCACGCGGGACGTCCCGCATCCCGAACGCCGGTCGCCGAAACGACCGGTATTCCTTCGGCAAGCATCAGCCCGCGCTCGCCATTCGACGCAGAAATCGCCGGCGCGATTGCTGAACAATGCCACTGCCCGAGGAGGCAACGGGCGGCGGCGTAAAATTGACGCTGCACGCCTCGCCTCGCCTCAACAGTCCCCGATGGAACCCGCATGCCCCCCGATACGATCGAACGCGTCGCCCCTCGCTTTGAAGGACCCTGCGCTGCTGCGCCAGCAGTGCTACGTCGACGGCCAATGGACTCGACGCCGACGACGGCGGCTCGATGCCGATCATCGATCCCGCGACCGGCGCTCCGATCGGCACCGCGCCGGTGTTTCACGCGGCCGAGACGAAACGCGCGATCGAGGCGGCGAGCCGCGCGTGGCCCGCGTGGCGCGCGAAGACGGCGAAGGAACGCTGCGGCGATCCTGCGCAAGTGGTACGACCTGATGCTCGCGAACCTCGACGATCTCGCGCTGATCCTGACCACCGAGCAGGGCAAGCCGCTCGCCGAGGCGAAAGGCGAGGTCGCAGATCGGCGCCGCGTACGTCGAGTGGTTCGCCGAGGAGGCGAAGCGCGTCTACGGCGACGTGATCCCGACCATCGCCAACGACCGCCGCCTCGTCGTCATCAAGGAGCCGGTCGGCGTCTGCGCGGCGATCACGCCGTGGAATTTCCCGTGCTCGATGATCACGCGCAAGGTCTCGCCGGCGCTCGCCGCCGGCTGCACCGTCGTCATCAAGCCGGCCGAGGCGACGCCGTTTTCGGCGCTTCGCGCTCGCCGAGCTCGCCGCATCGCGCCGGCTTCCCGCCCGGCGTGCTCAACGTCATCACCGGCGACGCGCCGTCGATCGGCGGCGAGATGTGCGCGAACCCGACCGTGCGCAAGCTCTCGTTCACCGGCTCGACCGAGGTCGGCCGGCTGCTGATGAAGCAGGTCGCGCCGACGATCAAGAAGATCTCGCTCGAGCTCGGCGGCAATGCGCCGTTCATCGTGTTCGACGACGCCGATCTCGACGCGGCGGCCGAAGGCGCGATCATCTCGAAGTACCGCAACGCGGGCCAGACCTGCGTCTGCGCGAACCGCTTCTTCGTGCACGACAAGGTCTACGACGCGTTCGCCGGCGAAGCTCGCCGAGCGCGTGCGGCGCGCTGAAGGTCGGGCCGCGGCACCGAGGCGCGGCGTCACGCAGGGACCGCTGATCAACGCCGATGCGGTCGCCAAGGTCGAGGAGCACCTCGCCGACGCGAAGGCGCGCGGCGCGAAGGTCGTCACCGGCGGCAAGCGCCATGCGCTCGGCGGCACGTTCTACGAGCCGACCGTGCTGACCGGCGTCACGCCCGAGATGAAGATCTTCCGCGAGGAGACGTTCGGGCCCGTCGCGCCGCTGATTCCGTTCAAGGACGACGCCGAAGTGGTCGAGCTCGCGAACCGCACCGAGTTCGGCCTCGCCTCGTACTTCTACAGCCGCGACATCGGCCGCATCTGGCGCGTCGCCGAAGCGCTCGAATACGGGATGGTCGGCGTCAACACCGGCCTCATCACCACCGAGGTCGCGCCGTTCGGCGGCATGAAGCAATCCGGCCTCGGTCGCGAAGGGTGGCAAGTACGGCATCGACGAATTCGTCGAAGTGAAATACGTCTGCTTCGGCGGCGTCGATAAATAACTGCTAGCCGGACCGCGATCACCCCAAGCCCTTCCTCCGTCCGCGAGAGGGAAAGAGGGGTCGAATGCTTCAGCATTGCCGCTCCCGTCTCGCTGAATCGGAGTGAAGGTCAGGGTGAAGACGTCGGAATCGCTGGCCCGAACGTCAGAACGTCGGCGCCTGCGGTTCGATGACTTCCGGCGCGGCGAAACGCGACGGGAAGTAGATCGACATGTCGGGTGCCGCATTGGCGGCGGCTTGCGTGGCCGCGGTCGACACGACCTCGGCGACCTCCGAATGCCTCAGCGGGTGCCAGACAGCCGCCAGCGTTCCCACCACGACGATCAGCGTCGCCGTCTTGACGCCGGTCGTCCAGCCAAAGCCGGATTCATTTGCATTGCGTGCGTTCATCATCATCTCCTTGCGTTGCTGCGTCGGTGTCGGGTAATGCAACCGGCCGCCAACGCAATGCCACTGTAGCGGCCGCGCGGCGGATGAAGACTACGGAAAAATCGCAACGGGCGATGCGGAAAATTACCAGCCGGTGGGCAGCTTCTTCAGGATCGTGATCGTGCGGTCCTCGACGGCGAGATAGCCGCCGGCGACGAGGTCCTTCATCAGCTTGCCGATCATGTCGCGCGACGCGCCCACGCGATCGGCGATGTCCTGCTGCGTCAGCTTCTCGGGCACGACCAGCTTGCCGTCGACGTCCTGCGCCAGCGTGTTGAGCAGCCGCACGAGCCGTCCGTAGACATCGGAAAGCGCGAGGCTCTTCAGGTTGCCGGTCGTGACGCGAACGCGGTGGATCAGCCGCTCGATCAGGTGCATCGCGAAGTCGGGATGCGCGAGGATGAAATCGCGGAACTGCGTCGCGATTGACGACGGCGCAGGTCGTCGGCTCGACGGTGATCACCGACGCCGACCGCGGCTCGCCGTCGAGCGACATCTCGCCGACGTATTCGCCGGGGCCGTGGAAGTCGATGACGAACTCGCGCCCCGCCTCGTTGCTCGAGAAGACCTTGACGCGGCCGGACAGCACGACGTACAGCGCGTCGCCGACGTCGCCTTCGTTGATCAGCACCGTGTTGCGCGGAAACGTGCGCACGACGCCGGACGCCGCGATGCTGCGCAGCGTCTCGTCGTGCAGCGGCCGACGGTGGAATCGGCATCGTCGTCGGCGCACATGCGGCGTGCCTCTCTAGCGGTCGCCCGGCGTGCTGCGCATCGCTGATCCCGTTACTCGAGCTTGCGCAGGTCGTCGATCACCTTGCCGTCGTTCGGCAATTCGTCGACGGCGCGGAACGTCGACTTCGCCGCGCAGCTTGGTCACTTCGCGAATCGAATCGACGATCGCCTCGGCGAGCGGCGCCTCGATGCCGCCGAAACCTCGACGTGCAGCATCATCCGGTCGCTGCCCTCGGGATTGTCGACGACGAGCCGCGCGCGCCGCACTTCGGGATGCCGCTTGACGATCGCGGCGACCTGCGCGGGATGAACGAACATGCCCTTGACCTTCGTCGTCTGGTCGGCGCGTCCGAGCCAGCCCTTGATCCGCTGGTTCGTGCGCCCGCACGACGACACGCCGGGCAGCGTGGCCGACAGGTCGCCGGTGCCGAAGCGGATCAGCGGGTAGTCGACGTTGACGAGCGTCGTGACGACGACCTCGCCGACCTCGCCCGGCGCAACCGGATCGCCGGTGCCCGGCCGCACGATCTCGACGAGCACGCCTTCGTCGATGACGAGGCCCTCGCGCGCGGGCGTCTCGTAGGCGATCGCGCCGACGTCCGCGGTCGCGTAAACCTGGTAGCCCTGGACGCCGCGCGCGATGAACGCATCGCGCAGCGACGGCGGAAACGGTTCGGCGGACACCAGCGCCTTCGTGAGGCTCGGCAGCTTCACGCCGAGCTCGTCGGCGCGCTCGAGGATGATCCGCAGGAACGACGGCGTGCCGACGTAGCCGGCCGGTTGCAGATCGGCCATCGCCGCGACCTGCTGCTCGGTTTGCCCGGTGCCGCCCGGGAAATACCGTGCAGCCGAGCGCATGCGCGCCGGTTTCGAGCATCGAGCCCGCCGGCGTGCAATGGTACGAAAAGCAGTTGTGCACGAGGTCGCCGGCGCGAAAGCCGGCGGCGAACAGCGCGCGCGCGAGCCGCCAGTAATCCGGCGCGGCGCCTTCCGGCTCGTAGATCGCCCCGGGCGAGGCGAACACGCGCCGCGCCGCGCCCCATCGCGTCGCTGCGAGGCCGCCGAACGGGCGCGCTCGCGCGCTGCAGGTCGGCGAGCTCGGACTTGCGCACGACGGGCAACTTCGCCAGCGCTTCGCGCGACGTGACGCCGGCGGGGTCGACGTCGGCCAACGTGCGCGCGAAGGCCGGCGCATGGGCCTTCGCGTGCGCGATCTGGCGCGCGAGCTGCGCGAATTGCTCGCGCTCCCGCTGCTCCGGGTCGCGCGTCTCCAGCGCGTCGTAATGTTCGTCATCCCGGCATCGATCGCGAGCGTCAGCAGACGGGTGCAGGCGGCGCAGCGGCTTCGAGCGGAGCGTATATGACATCGTGACATCGAAGCCGCGCAGCAACAGCCATGCGCCCTATGCGAGCGATCGGCGATCGATCAGGCGAGCCATCGCTTGCGGCGGCGATAGTGCTTGACGTCGCGGAAGCTCCTGCGCCCCGCGGTCGAAAGGCCGAGGTAGAACTCCTTCACGTCCTCGTTCTTCGCGAGCTCGCTCGCCAGCGCCATCCATCACGACGCGGCCGTTCTCGAGGATGTAGCCGTAGCCCGCGTGGCGCAGCGCGACCATCGTGTTCTGCTCGGCGAGCAGGAACGACACGCGCTCCTTGCGGTTCAGGTCGCCGACGATCTCGAAGATCTCCTCGACGATCTGCGGCGCGAGTCCCATCGACGGCTCGTCCAGCAGGATCATCGACGGCCGCGCCATCAGCGCGCGGCCGATCGCCGTCATCTGCTGCTCGCCGCCGGACGTGTAGCCCGACTGGCTTTCGCGCCGCTGCTTCAGACGCGGAAAGTAGTGATAGACCTTCTCCAGCGCCTCGGCGATGTCGCCGCGCGAGCCCTTGCGCGTGAACGCGCCGGTCAGCAGGTTCTCCTCGACCGTGAGGTGCGCGAAGCAGTGGCGGCCCTCCATCACCTGGCACACGCCGCGCCGCACGAGATCGTTCGGCGTGAGCCGGTCGATGCGCTCGCCGCGATACTCGATCGTGCCCTTGGTGACGTCGCCGCGCTCGGCGCGCAGCAGGTTGGAGATCGCCTTCAGCGTCGTCGTCTTGCCGGCGCCGTTCGCGCCGAGCAGCGCGACGATGCCGCCTTCCGGAACATCGAGCGACACGCCCTTCAGCACGAGGATCACGTGATCGTAGATGACCTCGATGTTGTTGACCGACAGATATGCGCGCGCCGCCGGCTCGGTGGCAGTCGCGTGAGCGGTCGATGGATTCATGCGTCAAGACCGGAAATCGGGGTCAGCGATGTATTTCCGGCGCCGCTGCAAAGGTAGTGCACGATTCGCCCGGCAATACATCTCTGACCCCGATTTCCGTGGTGACAGGCAAAAATAACTCCGACCGCAGATCGAGTTCCACGTGCCACCGACTGCGGTAGAGCGCTTTCAAGGCGGATTTGTCGGTTTGCTTCGGGCACAGCAGAGTCGTCACCAGCGTCTTGCCCCCGGTGCGAACCTCGCGCACGGTGATGCTCTCCGGGGCCTGCTCATAATCGGCTTGGCTCATCCAGTCGGGTTTGATGACTGGCTTTTGCAGCAGGATCAGATGGTCGCGCTGACCCAGCCGCTGACCACGGCGAAAGTCGGTCGTGCGCTGGCGCGCACCGTGTTGTTCAAACACCGCATCAACGCCGCGTTCGCCCAATGCGCAGAGCAAGAAATAGCTGGCGTAGAACGCGTCGCCCAGCAGCAGGTCGCCGCGTTGCATCGTGTCGAGTATCGAACGCAGCAACGAGTGTTCATCGCCACCTTTGCCGCGACAGGCCCCGATCGCAGCATTGAGCACTACGCCAGTGCCCCAGCACAACAGGCCCACCATGCGACACAGCGGAAAGCCCAGTCCCGGCCGCTGGCTGCGCGGTTGCGGGTAGGCGGCCTGATTGGCCGCCGTGTCGGGCATCGCGACCGTCGTGCCGTCCACCAGTCGGACCGGGCGGCCGTGCCAGTGCCAAGCACCCGGGGCGTGCGCCGTGACCCATTGCCCCACATGGCACGCCAGCGTGGACACCATCTCTTTCGGCAAGCGCAGGCGCGCCCGGCAATACGCCCCCGTATGCGTGCTGCAGGGTGGCATTCCTGCCGCCAGGCGCTTGATCGCCGCGTCGTCGACCACCTTCTGGCAGGACCGGTCGGCACCCAGCGCTTGGGCGAGAAACATCGAGAGCGTCGCGGTCGGCGGAAACTGCCTTTCGCGGTGCGGCGGCAACATCGACTCGACGCTGTCGAACAATTCCGGCCCGGTCAACAGATTGAAAAATGCACCAGCGTCACTCTTGGGAATGTGGGCGCGAATAGCGCGTTGTTGCCGTGCGTGTGCATTGCCGTTAGCATGCATTCGGGCTGGCTCCTTGAGTGATGGTGGCTGTTTCGCAACTTCCACCTTATAACTCATCGATGCCAGCCTGTTTCATCCACCCGATTTTCCACGCTGACCCCGACTTCCCGTCGGGGCAGGCGTTGGCTGTCAACGAAATCCCGCCGCGTCAGGCCGCGGCTTCCTTCGAGCAATCGCGCGGCGTGATGTTCTTTTCCTTCGCGTACTTGCCGGCCGATTCCTCGATCATCTGCCGCAGCATCGCCTTGTCGGGCGTGATCCAGTCGCTCACGACCTTCCAATGCTGGCCGTCCCACGTCTGGAACTTCGCGAGGCCCGAGCCTTCGTGGTCGGCGCAGCTCATCTTGAGCGGCGGCATCATGCCGGCGGCGTTGATCTGCTTCAGCCGCGCTTCGGTCAGATCCAGATTCTCGAGGCCCCAGCGAACCTGCTCGGCCGTCATCACCTTGCCCTTGCCGAACTGCTCCTGCGCCTTGCGGATCGCCTCGACCGTGATGATGCCGTGCACGATGCCGCGCACGTGATAGACGCTGCCCATGCGCGACTGGTCTTCGAGATTGCCCTTGCCCGCGCCGTAGACGACCTTCTTGATCTCCTGAACCAGCGGCAGGTTCGGTCCGGACACGTTGAACACGGCCGTCGTGTAGCCCTTCGCCGCATCGCCCGCGGGAATCACGTCCTCCTCCGAGCCCGCCCACCAGACGCCGATCATCTTGTCGCGCGGGAAGCCGACCTTCGCGGCGGCCTTCAGCGCCGTCGGATTCATCACGCCCCAGCCCCACAGGATCACGTAATCCGGCTTGATCTGCCGGATCTGCAGCCATTGCGATTGCTGCTCGTTGCCCGGATGCGGCACGGCGATCGACGTCAGCTCGTAGCCCAGCTTCTTCGCATACGCCTCGAGCACGGGGATCGGCTCCTTGCCGTACGCCGAGTCGTGATAGAGGTGGACGATCTTCTTGCCCTTGAGCTTGTCCTCGCCGCCTTCTTCGACGCGATGTACTTGATCATGGCCGACGCCTGGCTCCAGTACGTCGTGATCATCGGGAACACCCACGGGAAGACGCGGCCGTCGGCGGCGTCGGTGCGGCCGTAGCCCAGCGTCACCATCGGCATCTTGTCGGTCGCGACGCGGTCGATCAGGCTGTACGTGATGCCGGTCGACAGCGGCTGCACCATCGAGGCGCCGCCGGCCTTCTTCTTCAGCCGCTCGTAGCATTCGACGCCGCGCGAGTTGTTGTACTCGGTCTCGCACTCCTCCCACGTCAGCTTGACGCCGTTGATGCCGCCCTGCGTCATGTTGATGTAGTTCATGTAGTCGATGTAGCCGCCGAAGATGCCCGATCCGCCGGCGGCATACGCGCCGACGCGATACGACAGGAGCGGCACGAACTGGTCGCGCAGCGGCCGCCGTGCCGGCGACCGCGGTGAGCACGAGCCCGAACAGGCCCGCCATCAGCTTATTGCGATGCAACATGATTTCCTCCTCCAGAAAGCGCAAAGGGTCTAACGCCGCGCGCGTGCTACATGATAGCCCCAAGGCCGGCCGGTCGCGGCTTCAATGCGGGAACGGCCACAGCCGAAGCTTCTCCTTGCCGATCTGCCAGAGCCGCGCCAGTCCGTGCGGCTCGACGATCAGGAAGAAGATGATCAGTCCGCCGAACACCATCAGCTCCAGGTTCGACGTGATCGATCCGGGCAGCGACCAGGAGAACGCGGACTGCAGTACGCCGTTCGCCCAGTGCACCAGCACGTTCAGCGCGATCGGGCATCAGCACGATGAACGCGGCGCCGAGGAACGACCCGAGGATGCTGCCCATGCCGCCGATGATCACCATGAACAGGATGCGGAACGACAGGTCGAGCGTGAACGCCTCCGGCTCGACGGTGCCGAGATAGGCAAACGCGTACAGCGCGCCGGCGATGCCGCAATAGAACGAGCTGACCGCGAACGCCAGGAGCTTCGTGCGCAACGGCCGGATGCCGATCACCTCGGCGGCGACGTCCATGTCGCGCACGGCCATCCACGCGCGCCCGGTCGCGCTGCGCACGATGTTCTTCGCCGCGAGCGCCAGCAGCGCCACGATCGTCAGCGTGAGCATGTACTTCTCGACCGGCGTATCGAACGCGATGCCGAAGATGTGCATCGTCTGCGCGGTGATGACGCCCGAGCTCGAGTAGTTCGAGAACCAGCGGAACGCGGACCAGCGCCCAGACGACGAAGAACTGCGCCGCCAGCGTGGCGACCGCGAGATAGAAGCCCTTGATCCGCAGGCTCGGCAGTCCGAACACGATGCCGACCAGCGCGGCGCAGCACGCCGGCGAGGACGAACGAGACGGGAAGCGGCATGCCCGGCACGCGCAGCACGAAGTTGTACGCGGCGAACGCGCCGACCGCCATGAACGCCGCGGTGCCGAGCGAAAGCTGGCCGGCGTACCCGGTCAGGATGTTGAGGCCGAGCGTCGCGAGCGAGAAGATCAGCAACGGGATCAGGATCGCCGACAGCCAGTACTGGTTCGCGATCAGCGGCACGACGACGAACGCGACGACGAGCACGCGCGATGACGGCGATCCGGTCCTGGCGGATCGGGAAGATCTGCTGGTCCTCGGCGTAGGTGACCTTGAACTGCCCGGCTTCGCGATAAAGCATCAGGAACCTTCGTCTTCGGGCGCCATGCTTCGTTGCTCCTCGCTCGCGATCCTCACGTACGTTCGAGTACGTTCCGGTCGCTCGCTCCGGGGCGCCTCGCCTGACGCCCGAATACTCGATTCCTGCCGCTGTCCGCCGATCAGACGCGGTCGATGTGCTTTTCGCCGAACAGCCCTTCGGGCCGCACGAGCAGGAACAGCAGCGCGATCACGTACGCGAACCAGCCTTCGATGCCGCCGCCGACGAACGGCCCGAGGTAGACCTCGGCGAGCTTTTCCGCGGCGCCGATGATCAGGCCGCCGACGATGGCGCCGGGCACCGATTCGAAGCCGCCGAGGATCAGCACCGGCAGCGCCTTCAGCGCGACGAACGTCAGCGAGAACTGCGACGCCGTTGCGCGCGCCCCACAGCATGCCCGCGACGAGCGCGACGAAGCCCGCGACCGCCCAGACGATCGCCCAGATCTGCTGCAGCGGGATGCCGACCGACAGCGCCGCCTGATGATCGTCGGCCACGGCGCGCAGCGCGCGGCCGATCCGCGTCGGCTGAAGAAGAGCGCCAGCGACGCGACCAGCACGCCGCGACACGGCCGCGGCGAACAGGTCGAACTGGCTGACGTTCAGGTTGAACCGTGTCCATCATCCATTCGAGCGGCTCGTCCTGGATGCCGAGCTCGAGCGCGCGCGGTTGCGAGCCCCACAGCATCTGCGCCAGCCCCTCGATGAAGAACGTGAGGCCGATCGTCGCCATGAACAGCGTGATCTGCGGCTGGTTGACGAGCGGCCGCAGCACGATGCGCTCGATCAGCAGGCCGAGCACGACCATCGCGACGAGCGCGAGCGGCAGCGCGAGCCAGAAGTGGATGCCGTGCTCGTGCTGCAGCCCGACGAACGTCAGCGCCGCGAAGAACACCATCGCGCCCTGCGCGAAGTTGAACACGCCCGACGCCTTGTAGATCAGCACGAAGCCGAGCGCGACGAGCGAGTACATCACGCCCGACAGCAGGCCGCCGATCAGCACTTCGAAGAAGAAGCGTCATGAATGCGCCACGCCGAGATACGCGTCGATCACCGCCTGGTTGCCGCGCACCTCGTCGGGCGTGCCGTCGCCGATCTTCTTGCCGTAGTCGAGCACGACGACGCGATCGGAGATGTCCATCACGACGCCCATGTCGTGCTCGATCAGCACGATCGTCGTGCCGTACTGCTCGTTGACGTCGAGCACGAAGCGGCACATGTCCTGCTTTTCCTCGACGTTCATGCCGGCCATCGGCTCGTCGAGCAGCAGCAGCGACGGCTCCGCCGCGAGCGCGCGCGCGAGCTCGACGCGCTTCTGCAGTCCGTAGGGCAGCCGGCCGACCGGCGTCTTGCGGATGTGCTGGATCTCGAGGAAGTCGATCACCTCCTCGACCTTCGCGCGGTTCGCGAGCTCCTCGCGGCGCGCGCGGCCCCACCAGATCGCCTGCTCGACGAACGACGTCCTGCATCTTGAGGTTGCGGCCCGGTCATGATGTTGTCGAGCACGCTCATGCCGCGGAACAGCGCGATGTTCTGGAACGTGCGCGCGATGCCCTGCGTCGGCGACCGTCGTGCGGGTCCATGCCGCGGCGCGGCCTGGCCGCGATACGTGATCGTTCCCTGCTGCGGGCGGTAGACGCCGTTGATGACGTTCAGCATCGAGCTCTTGCCCGCGCCGTTCGGGCCGATGATCGCGCGGACCTCGTGCTCGCGGACGTCGAACTGATGTCGGTCAGCGCCTTCACGCCGCCGAACGCGAGCGAGATGTCGTCGAGCGACAGGATGACGTCGCCGATGCGGCGCGCAGGCGTCGGCATCTCTTCGCGCATGCGTGCCGGTCGAAACCGGGTCGATGACCGTGCGCGATCGCTCATGTCAGGCCGCGCAGGCATCGCTGCCGGCTGCACCTTCGCATCCTCGATGCGCAGGTCGGCGGCGACGATGCCGGTGCGGCCGTCCTCGAACTTCACGAGCGTCTCGATGTGCTGGACGCTGCGTCCCGCGTACAGCGCGTCGATCAGCACGCGCGTATTTCTCGGCGACGAAGCCGCGGCGCACCTTGCGCGTGCGCGTCAGCTCGTCGTCGTCGGGATCGAGCTCCTTGTGCAGGATCAGGAAGCGGCGGACCTGCGAGTCGGCGAGCCCCGGCTCGCCCGCGAGCTCGGCGTTCACCTTCTCGACGCACTCGCGGATCAGCTCGTACACCTCGGGCTTCGCCGCGAGGTCGGTGTAGCCGGAATACGGCGATGCCGCGCCGCTCGGCCCAGTTGCCGACCGAGCCGACGTCGATGTTGATGAACGCGCACACCTGGTCGCGGCCGTCGCCGAACGCGACCGCTTCCTTGATGTGCGGAAAGAACTTGAGCTTGTTCTCGATGTAGTTGGGCGCGAACATCGCGCCGGTCGCGAGCTTGCCGACGTCCTTCGCGCGATCGATGATCTTGAGGTGCCCGTCGGCGTCGAAGAAGCCGGCGTCGCCGGTGTGGAAGTAGCCGTCGCGCGTCGATCGATTCGGCGGTCGCGTCGGGCCGCTTGTAGTACTCCTTCAGCAGCATCGGCCCGCGCACCAGCACTTCGCCGTTGTCGGCGATCTTCACCTCGACGCCGGGCGCCGGCTCGCCGACCGTGTCGAACTTGACGCCGCCGTCGGGCTGCAGGCAGACGTAGGCGCAGGTCTCGGTCGAGCCGTAGAGCTGCTTCAGGTTGATGCCGATCGAGCGGTAGAAGCGGAACAGGTCCGGCCCGATCGCCGCGCCCGCCGTGTACGCGACGCGGATGCGGCTCATGCCGAGCACGTTGCGCAGCGGCCCGTAGACGAGCAGGTTGCCGAGCGCGTACTGGATGCGGTCGGCCGAGCGCCACCGGCTTGCCGTCGAGGATCTCGGCGCCGCAGCGGCGCGCGACGTCGGTGAAATGCGCGAACAGCCAGCGCTTGATCGCGCCCGCGTCCTCCATGCGGATCATCACCTGCGTCAGCAGGTTCTCGAACACGCGCGGCGGCGCGAAGTAGTACGTCGGGCCGATCTCGCGCAGGTCGGTCATCACCGTGTCGCCGGACTCGGGGCAGTTGATCGTGAACCCGACGACCAGCCACTGCGCGAACGAGAACAGGTGGTCGCCGACCCAGGCCATCGGCAGGTACGACAGCACGCTGTCGTCGCGGCTGCAGCCGGTCGAACTCGGCGCCGCCCTCGCGCCGCGGCGATGAACGCGGCGTGCGTCTGGCGCACGCCCTTCGGCTTGCCGGTCGTGCCCGACGTGTAGAGCATGACCGAGACGTCGTCGGGCCGGCCCAGCGCGACCTCGCGCGTCGAAGAAGCCCGGATGCGCGCGATCGAACTCGCGGCCGTTCTCCTGCAGCCGCTCGAAGCTCGTCGACGCCTTCGTAGTTGCGCAGGCCGCGCGGATCGTCGTAGTAGATGTGCGCGAGCGTGGGCACCTGCGGCCGCGGCCTCGAGCAGCTTGTCGACCTGCTCCTGGTCCTCGACGAGCGCGTAGTCGATCTCCGCGTCGTTCAGCACGTAGACGAATTCCGCGGCCGGCGCGTCCTGGTACATCGGCACCGGAACGCCGCCGAGCGCCTGCGCCGCGATCATCGACCAGTAGAGCCGCGGGCGGTTGTCGCCGATGATCGCGAGGTGCATGCCGCGCTTGAAGCCCTGCGGCGGCAAGACCGCAGGCGAGCGCGCGCACCTCGTCGGCGACCTGGCGCCAGGTCCACGTCTGCCAGATGCCGAGGTCCTTCTCGCGCGTGGCCGGATGATCGGGCCGCGCGCGCGCATGGTGCAGCAGGAGCCGCGGAAAGGTGTCCCGCCGCTCCCCGGTCACTCGTTCGTCCAATGCGCCTCCGACGGCAGGTCTGCCTGCTGCAATTGCGCCCGTCACATCGCGGGCGAGCCGGTGCTCCCTCTAAGGGAATGGGAAGCTGGCGGCGGCGGGGTATGTTACGTGCGATGCCGGAGCTTGTGCAATGAAACCGGTCAGGCCGCCGCCCGCAGCGTGACGATGAGCCGGAAATCCAGCCATGCTTGCTCCTTGTCCGGTTCGAACGGGAACCCGCTCGATGGCACGGACGGCGTTCGCTCGCCGCCGTCCTATGCGTCGTAGCGGTAGAACCCGCGCTTCGTCTTGCGGCCCAGATAGCCGGCGGCGACCATCTCCTTCAGCAGCGGCGCCGGTCGGTACTTGGGATCGTTGAAGTCCGTGTAGAACACGTTCATGACGGCGAGCATCACGTCGAGCCCGATCATGTCGGCGAGCGCCAGCGGCCCGATCGGATGGTTGCAACCGAGCCGCATGCCGTTGTCGATGTCCTCCGCGGACGCGAGGCCTTCCTGCAGCGCGAAGATCGCTTCGTTGATCATCGGGCACAGGATGCGATTGACGACGAAGCCCGGGCTGTTCCTCACCACGATCGGCGTCTTGCCGAGACGCTCGGCAAAGGCTCGCACGCTGGCGAGCGTCGCATCCGAGGTCTGCAGGCCGCGGATCAGCTCCACCAGCGCCATCAGCGGCACCGGGTTGAAAAAGTGCATGCCGAGGAACCGCTCGGGACGGCTGACGACCGCGGCAAGCGCCGTGATCGAGATCGACGACGTGTTCGATGCAAGCGACGGTATCCGGCATGGCCAGCGCCGTCCACCTGCTTCAGGATCCGCAGCTTCAGCTCGAGGTTTTCCGTGGCCGCCTCGATGATCAGATTGGCGGCCTTCAGGTCGGCGTAGTCGGTGGTGGCGCGAATGCGCGACAGCGCCGATGCGCGCGTCACCGGCGGTAATCTTCTCCTTCTTCTCCAGCCGCTCGAGGCTCGCGCCGATCGCCGCAAGGCCTCGATCCACGGCCGCCTGCGCCACATCCACCATCACCACGTCGACGCCCGAGACGGCGCACGCCTGCGCAATGCCGTTGCCCATCGTCCCGGCGCCGATGACGCCCACGCGCTCGATTGCCTGCATCGCCAACCCGACAACGTTCAATGAAGTTCGCGCATTATGCCTTGTCGAGCGACTTTCCTTCGCCCGTGCGGGCGGCCGCGCGACGGGCACCGGACGGCTTCACGCCGCGTCGTCATGCGCGGCGGCGCAGCACGGAGGCCCGCCATGAACGCATCGATCAGCGCCGGCGCCGACGCCTCGAGGTCGAACGCCGCGGGATCGAGCACCCAGCTGTTCATGATGCCGCCGATGTACGCGTGCAGCGCCAGAGTTGTCAGCGCGCGTGTCGGTGTCCTTCGGCAGCTGCCCCTTGCCGACTGCCTGCTGCAGCAAGTCTTCCACATGCGCGAGGCAATGCCGGCGCTCGCGCTGCCTGCGCGCTGTCATCGGCGCCATCTCGGCCGTGCGTTCGCTTTCGTGCAACAGCACTTCGAATACCGCCTGCGACCGGGGGTCCTGCGCCAATCGCATCAGCGCCCCGAGTGCGAGGTCGCGCAGCATGCCGAGCGGGTCGTCGTGCTCGGCGGCCGCCGCGTCGCTCAACAGCGTTTCCAGCGGAAGCATCGCGCGCTCGCACATGGCGGAGCAAAGATCCGCCTTGTCGCGAAAATGCCAATACACGGCGCCGCGCGTCACGCCTGCCGCCGCCGCCACTTCGGCCAGCGAGCTCCGCGCGACGCCGCGTTGCCGAAACACCGTTTCCGCGGCGTCGAGCAGTTGCTCCCGCGTAATCGCCGCGTCCTCTTTCGTCTTTCGTGCCATGCCCTCGATCCGTCAACGGCGGGTCGTGCGCTCGATTCGCCGTTGCGTTCCTGTTCAAGTCGCCACGGTGCGCGCCAGCTCGCGATGCTCCGCACGCGCCCAGGCAGCAACTCTCGATCGGCGGCGTCCCACTTTACAAACAGACGCGATTGTATGTATCCTTTCGCTCTTCCACAAGTCGCACTGCAACAATTTGCGCCCTTCATCGATCCAGGGAGCTGCATGATGCCCTTCGCGTCGCGTTCATTTTCCCGCCTGCTGCCCTTCGCTCTCGTCGCGCTCGTGGCTGCGTGCGGGCAGTCCAAGCAGCAGGCGGGTGGATTTCATGGCTTCCCGCCTTCGGAAGTGACCGTCCAGGCCGTGCAGCCTCATACGTTTCCGGTGACTTTCGAGTACGTGGGACAGACCCAAGGCTCGAAGGACGTCGAGGTTCGCGCCCGCGTGACCGGCATCCTCGAAAAGCGGCTGTTCGAGGAAGGTGCTGCCGTCAAGGCCGGGCAGCCGCTGTTCATCATCGATGCCCGCCAGTACCAGGCGCAAGTCGCGGCCGCCAACGCCGACGTCGCGCGTGCCGAGGCGCAGAAGGCGCAGGCCGACCGGGAGCTCGCGCGGCTGCGGCCGCTCGCCGAGCGCAAGGCGATCGGCCAGAAGGAAGCGGACGACGCCGCATCGAATGCGGACCTCGCCGCTGCGGCGGTGAAAGCCGCGCAGGCGAAGGTGACCGAGCTGAGCGTCAATCTCGGCTACACCAAGGTCGTCGCGCCGATCTCCGGGCTGACAAGCCGTGCGCAGAAATCCGAGGGCAGCCTCGCGACCGCCAACGAGACGTTACTGACGATCATTTCGCAGATCAATCCGATCTGGGTCGTCTTCAGCGTCTCCGAAAACGAGCAATTGCGGCTGAATCGCGCCGTTGCCGCGAGCCAGCTCGAACTGCCGAAGGACAATGCGTACGAGGTGACGGTCAAGCTGTCGGACGGCTCGACGCTTCCGCGCAAGGGCCGCATCAACTTCTCGGATACGCGGATCAATCCGACGACCGGGACGTATGAAATGCGCGCGGAACTCGCCAATGCCGACGGTGCATTGAAGCCCGGACAGTTCGTGCGCGTGATCCTGCATGGCGCCGAGCGACAGAACGTCATCGCCGTTCCGCAGGTCGCCGTGATGGACGGTCCGCAAGGAAAGTTCGTCTACGTGCTCGGCAAGGACAAGGACGGCAAGGATGTCGCCACGCCGCGTCCGATCGTCGTCGGCGACTGGGTCGACGGGAATGCGTCGAACCAGTGGGTGATCGAATCGGGCCTGAAGCCGGGCGACCAGGTCCTCGTCAACGGCATTGCGAAAGTGATGCCCGGCGCGCCGGTGAAGGTCGGCGGCGCGCCACCGGCGGGCGGCAACGCTCCCGGCACTCCGGCCGCGGACGGTGACGCCAAGGCGACCACGCCGGGGGGTACCCCCGGTACGCCAGCCGCCGGCGACGGCAAGGCGGCCGCGCCCACCGCGACTGCAGAGGCAGCGCCCGCCAAGTCCGCGTCGCCCCCGAAACAATAACCGCCGGGAGAACTTTCCCATGTTCTCGCGCTTTTTCATCGACCGTCCGATTTTCGCGGCGGTCATCTCGATCTTCCTCGTGCTCGCCGGTCTCGCGGCCATGCGCGCCCTGCCGATCGCGCAGTATCCGGAGATCGCGCCGCCGGTCGTCACCGTGCAGGCGATCTACCCGGGCGCCTCGGCGCAGACGCTCGAGCAGACTGTCGCGTCGCCGCTCGAGAATGCGATCAACGGCGTGCCCGGCATGATCTACATGAGCTCGTCGTCGGCCTCGAACGGCATCGTGCAGATCCAGGTCACGTTCGACATCGGCACGAACATCGACATCGCGTCGGTCAACGTCAACAACCGGGTCAACGAGGTGCTACCCCGGTTGCCCGAGGAGGTCCGCCGGCAGGGCGTGACCGTCGAGCGCGGCAGTTCCGCGTTCCTGCAGGTGATCGCGTTCTACTCCGACGGCCGATTCGACGATCTCTACACGTCGAACTACGTGACATTGAACGTGCTCGACCAGTTGAAGCGCGTTCCCGGCACGACGAACGTGCAGATCTTCGGCGCGCACGATTATGCGATGCGCATCTGGCTGAAGCCGGACCGGATGGCGCAGCTTCGCCTGACACCCGCCGATGTGATCGCAGCCGTCAACGAGCAGAATGCGCAGTTCGCGGCCGGCAAGGTCGGGCAGGCGCCCGTCTCCCAGAACCAGGACCTCGTCTACACCGTCACGACGCGCGGCCGGTTGGCCGAGCCGAAGGAGTTCGAGCAGATCATCGTGCGGGCGAATCCGGATGGCTCGACGGTCCGCCTCTCCGACGTCGCGCGCGTCGAGCTCGGCTCGAAGGATTACGAGTTCATCGGCCGCATCAACGGCAAGTCGGCGACGCTGATCGGCGTGTTCCTCGCACCCGGGGCGAACGCGCTCTCGGTCGCGAAGACGGTCAAGGCCGAAGTGGCCGAGCTGGCGAAGCGTTTCCCGGAAGGGCTCGCGTATTCGGTGCCGTACGACACGACGCGGTTCGTCGAGGTGTCGATCCGCGAAGTGATGTTCACGCTCGGCGAAGCGATGATCCTGGTGTTCCTGGTCATCTACCTCTTCCTCCAGAGCTGGCGGGCGGCGATCATTCCGTTCGCCGCCGTTCCGGTCGCGCTGATCGGCTCGTTCGCCGGGATCTACGCGCTCGGCTACTCGATCAACACGCTGACGCTGTTCGCGATGGTGCTGGCGATCGGCATCGTCGTCGACGACGCGATCGTCGTGCTGGAGAACGTCGAGCGCCATATGCGCGAGGATCGCCTGCCCGCGCGCGATGCGGCGCTGCGAGCGATGCGCGAAGTGACCGGGCCGATCATCGCCATCGTGCTGACGCTGACGGCGGTGTTCGTGCCGATCGCGTTCCTGGGCGGGCTGACGGGTGAGCTGTACCGGCAATTCGCGGTGACCATCGCCATGTCGGTGGTCATTTCGGGTCTCGTCGCGCTGACGCTCTCGCCGGCGCTGTGCGCGGTGATCCTGAAGCCCCACGAGCCGCCCGAACCGGTTCTTCGCATGGTTCAACCGCTGGTTCGCGCGCGTCACCGCGCGCTACAGCGACGGCGTCGTCTGGATGCTGCGGCGCGGCGCAATCGGCGCGATCCTGTTCATCGGCATGGTGGCGCTCACCGCCTGGCTGTGGCGCACGACGCCGGGAAGCCTCGTCCCGGACGAGGACCAGGGCTTCTACATCAGCGCGGTGATCCTGCCCGACGGCGCGACGCTGGAGCGTACCGACAAGGTCGTTGCCGAAGTCGCGAAGGCGATCCGCTCGAATCCCAACAACGAGGACATCATCGCCTTCACCGGCTTCGACTTCATCGGCGGCGGCTTCCGCAACAACGCCGCGACGATCTTCGTGACGCAGAAGCACTGGGACGAGCGCAAGGTGACTGCGCCGCAGCTCGTCGGCGAACTGTTCGCGAAGACGGCCGGCATCAAGGAAGCGCTCGTGCTGGCGTTCAACCCGCCGCCGATCTTCGGGCTCGGCACCGCGGGCGGCTTCGAGTTCTACATCCAGAGCCGGGGCAATGCCGACGCAAGACGCATGAACGAGGTGACGCAGGCCTTTCTTGCGCGCGCCAACCAGGACCCGCAACTGGGTGGCGCGCAGACGCTGTGGCGTGCCACCGTGCCGCAGCTCAACATCGACGTCGACCGCGAGAAGGCGAAGACGCTCGGCATTCCGATCTCGGACATCTTCGCCGCGCTGTCGGCGACGCTCGGCAACTTTTACGTCAACGACTTCAACAAGTACGGCCGCGCATGGCAGGTGCTGATGTCCGCGGAACCCGGCTACCGGAACCGGCCCGACGACATCGGTGCGGTGTACGTGCGCTCGGCGAAAGGCGAGATGATTCCGCTCTCGTCGGTCGCGACCGTGCGCTATTCATCCGGCCCGGACGTGCTCGAGCGCTTCAACAACCTGCCGTCGGTCAAGGTCATCGGCCAGGGCGCGCCCGGCTTCAGCTCGGGCCAGGCGATCGCGCGCGTCGAGCAGATCGCACGCGAAGTGCTGCCGCCGGATTTCAGCTTCGACTGGGGCGGCACGTCGTACCAGGAGAAGAAGGCATCGGGAGCGGCCACGTTCTCGCTCGGCCTCGCGGTCATCATGGTGTTCCTGATTCTCGCCGCACAATACGAGCGGTTGTCGCTGCCGCTGTCGGTGCTGCTCGCGTTGCCGTTCGGCACGTTCGGCGCGCTTGCCGCCATCTGGCTGCGCGGGCTGACCAACGACGTTTATTTCCAGATCGGGCTCGTCACGCTGCTCGGCCTCGCCGCGAAGAACGCGATCCTGATCGTCGAGTTCGCCGTGCTGAAGACCCACGAGGGGTTGTCGCCGTCGGCCGCCGCGATCGAGGCGTCGCGGCTTCGATTCCGGCCGATCCTGATGACGTCGCTCGCCTTCATCCTCGGCGTGACGCCGCTCGCCATCTCCACCGGCGCGGGCGCGGGTGCGCGGCATTCGACCGGCACGGGCGTCATGGGCGGCATGCTGGCTGCGACGTTCCTCGCGATCTTCTTCGTGCCGCTGTTCTACCGCGTCATCACCGAGCGCCGGCTGATCGAACGGCGCAGCCACGACGAGCTGCTGGAGGAAGTGAAACACTCGCGCACCACGCCCGCACCACGTGCCGCGCACGCCGGGCCATCCGCCGGTGCCCGCCCACGGAGACTGACTGAAATGCGGAAAACCTTGATCCTGTGCGCACTCGCCGCCGCAATCGCCGGGTGCACGACGACGCCAACCGCCCCGCCGCCGGTAGATCTGCCGACGCCGACGACGGGTGACGTTCACCTCGAGCGCTGGTGGACGAGCTTCAACGATCCGGCGCTCACCGCACTGATCGACGAAGCGCTCGCGAACAGCCTGGACCTGCAGGCTGCGATGACGCGCATCGATGCCGCCCGCGCGCTGGTGACGCTCTCCACGGCGGATCTGTACCCCAGTGCGAGCCTCGGCGTGAACGCCGGGCGCAGCCGCGTTTCGCGAGTCGGCCCGATTCCGGTACCGGAGGGCTTTCCGGATACCGGCAACGACTATCGGATCGGCCTCAACGCATCGTACGAAATCGATCTGTGGGGCAAGTACCGGACGGCGAGCCGCGCGGCGCAGAACGATCTGCTCGCTTCGCAGTACGCGCGCGAAACGGTGCAGACGTCCGTCGCCGCGGAAGTCGCCCGGACCTATTTCGCGCTGCTCGCCGCCGACGCGCAATTGCAGTTGCTCCGCGACACGCTCTCGCTGCGCGAAGAGACGGTGAAGCTGCAGACGGACCGCGCGCAGGCGGGTGTGATCGGCGAGTACGACCTCGCACAGGCGAAGGCGGAGCGCGCGGCCGTGATCTCCGACATTGCGCTGACGCAGCGCCTGCTCGGGCAGAACGAATCGGCGCTGGCGGTGCTGACCGGACGTTCGGCGCGCGACGTGTTCACGCCACGGCTCGCGCGAAACGTTTCCGAGGTTCGGCTGCTGGCGGTTCCCGACGTTCCCGCCGGCCTTCCGTCCAGCATGCTCGAGCGACGTCCCGATGTCCGGCAAATCGAGAAGCAGATCGCGGCAGCCAGCCTGCGGATCGACCGCGCCCGCGCCGACTATTTCCCGTCGGTCGCGCTGACCGGCTCCATCGGCACGGAATCGGCCGCATTCAGCAGTCTCTTCAGCGGTCCCGCGTTCCTCTGGTCGTTCGGCGCCGGACTTCTGCAGCCGCTGATCAATTTCAAGGGCATCGAAGCGAACGTCGAAGCGCAGACCGCGCGCCGCGCAGAGCTCGCAGTCAACTACCAGCAGACGGTGCAGTCGGCATTCAAGGACGCGCACGATGCGCTGCTCGCGAACCAGACGACACGCCAAGCGCTTGCCGCGCAGGCCGAGCGCAGCGACAATCTGCAGCAGGCGTACCAGCTTTCCGACATGCGGTACAAGGCGGGCTATTCACCGTACCTCGAAGTGCTCGATGCGCAACGCCAACTGCTCCAGGCGCAGACGCTGCAGATCCTCGCCGCGCGCGACGTTCGCCTCGCACTCGTCGATCTTGCGAAGGCGTTGGGCGGTGGCTGGGACTACGAGACGGCCGTCGAGCCGACCGCGAGCGCGACCGCCGTCGGCAAATGACGCTCGTATCGAGCTACGCTGGAATGGACGATTGACCGAATGAGCCCGATGAACGTCATCGACACGCGACTGCCCGAACTGTTGCGCGGTACGCGCGCGCTGCTCGGGATGTTCGTCGGGATACCTTCGCCATCGCTCGTCGAAATGTGCGGGCACGCGGGGCTCGACTTCGTCATCGTCGACAACGAGCATGGCCCGGCGGGAATCGAATCGACCGAGCACATGCTGCGCGCCGCGCGCGCAACGGGCGTGATCCCCGTGGTGCGCACGCTCGAATCCGACATCCTGCGGGTGCTCGACATCGGCGCATCGGCGATCCAGGTTCCGCAGGTCAACTCCAGCGAACAGGCCCGGCGCATCGTGGCCGCCGCCAAGTATCCGCCGCTCGGCATGCGCGGCGCGGCGTTCTCCACGCGCGCGGCCGGATACGGTTTTTTCGCCGGCGATCGGCATGTCGCGGACTCGAACACCGGGACCGCCGTCATCGTGATGACGGAGACGCGGTCCGCCATCGACAACCTCGACGAGATCCTCTCGGTGCCGGGCATCGATGCGGTCTTCTTCGGACCGAACGACCTTTCGTTCTCGTTCGGCTATCCGGGGCAGATGGGCCATCCCGAGGTCGTCGCCGCCATCGAGCACGGCATCGAGCGCGCACTCGCGCATGGCGTCGCGCCGGGCGTGCTTGCGCTCACACCCGACGATTTCCATCGCTGGCGCCAGAAGGGCGCCCGCTACCTGCCGATGGTGATGTCCGGCCTGATCGGCAACGCGTTGCGTGCGACGGTGTCCGGTACGCGAGTAAGCGCCCCCTGAATCGACGAACCGCGCGCTCCCACGCGGCGCTCGCGACGCCGTCTACTGCAGCTGGGGCTTTTTCAGCAGCGCGCTGCGATCGACCGAGGGAATGGTGACGTTCTTGATCTTGCCTTCACGCGAGAGCGTCAACGGTATCTCGGTACCCGCGGCACCGCGCTGCCAGACGCTGCGGTAGAAATCGGCGAGGTCTTCGACCGGCTCGCCGGCGACGTCACGAACCACATCGCCGAGCTGCACGCCGGCACGCTCGGCCGGACCCCCCGTCGCGAGCCCGTGGATGGCGAGGCCCTCTTTCGACTCTGCGGTAAAGATGCCGAGCCACGGACGGGGCGGCCGATCGACGCGTCCGAGGCGCAGCATGTCGTCGAGGATCGGATCGATCAGCTCGCTCGGCACGAACATGTTGCCCTTGACCGTGTTGTCGTCGTCGGCTTCCTGCACGAACAGCGAGCCGATGCCGATCAGCCGGCCATTGCCGTCGAGCAGCGCCGCGCCGCTCCACTCGGGATGCGGCGGCGTCGTGAACACGGCCTCGTCGAGCAGGTATTCCCAATAGCCGGCAAACTCTCGCCGCGCGAACATACGCGCTCGCAGCGCGTGGCCGCGTCCGCCGTGGCCGATGACGAACACGTCGTCGTCCAGATCGGCAGATTCGAGGTCGGTGCGTGGAATCGGACGCAGGTCGAGCTTCCCCAGCGGCAGTACGAGCCCCAGGCCCGTCACCTGGTCGTACGCAAGCGCGTGGCCCGGAACGACGTTGCCCGAATGCGTCGTCAGCCAGATCGATTCCGCTTCGGTGATCAGGTAGCCGATCGTCAGCACGAGGCCATCATCATTGATGACGACGCCGTTGCCGCTCCGTTCGGTGCCGAGGATCGACGCGGTAAACGCGTCTTCGGCAACCTCGGTCCGAATTGCGACGACCGCACTCAGCGCCGCCGCGAGGTCGAATGGAACCTCGCCGCTTTTCGGCTGCAATTCGGAGGGGAATGCCCAGTGCGTCTGGTCTGCCACGCTGCGAAGGTTCATTCAAGTTGTACGGCCGCTCATATTACTCGGGACGCGCCCGCGCCAAGGCTTCGGCATTGACGCGAGCCGAACGTTCACCCCGGTAGAATCGCCGCTTCGCTCGAAATGGACTTCACGGTGCGGATCATCCCATTGTGCGGTCTCCTGCTCGCGAGCGCGCTGCCCGCACTTGCGCAGGTCCCGCCTTCGGCCGTCGAGCGCGCAAGCTATTCCGGCCTGTTTGCGGCGGTGGTGCGCGGCGACATCGCCGCGATCACGCGTCTCGCGGCCGGCCGGCGATCCGGTCGACGCCCGCGATGCCCATGAACGCACACCGCTCCATGTCGCGGCGTACTTGCGGCAAGCGCGACGCGATGCGCGCCCTGGTGAAGGCCGGCGCCAATCCGAACGCGCTGGAGCGCGATCGCTACGACATCGTGACGATCGCCGCGGTCGCCGACGATGTTCCGACCCTCGAAACCGCGCTTGCGCTGGGCGCAAGTGCGGCAAGCGTGACCAGCCGCTACGATGGAACCGCGTTGATCGCGGCCGCGCATCTGGGGCACGACAGCGTCGTGCGCACGCTGATCCGCGCCGGCGCGCCGCTCGACCACGTGAACAACCTCGGTTGGACGGCGCTGATCGAATCCATCGTTCTCGGCGACGGCGGCCCGCGCCACACGGCATCGTTGAAGGCGTTGATCGATGCCGGCGCAAACGTGAATCTCGCCGATCGCAGCGGGACGACGCCGCTCGCGCTGGCGCGCGGGCGCGGCTTCAGGTGACATGGCTGCGATGCTCGAGAAAGCAGGGGCGCGCTGATTCCACGTCACGGCGCGCCGATTCCACGTCACGGCGCGCTGACGCACATCGCAACGCCCTCGTCGACCCATCGCATCCGCGCGTTGCTCACGAGCGACCCGCGCGCAGCGCCTTGCGCACGACGGGCCGTTGCGGCTTGCGGCGCGCGATCTCCTTGAAGCCGGCCCGGTCGTACATCGCCTTGGCGCCGAACCACATCGAATCGTCGCGACCGCGTGCGGATTTATCGACCGGATACGCCTCGAGCAATCGCGCGCCGTTCGCGCGCGCGAATTCGGCCGCGTGTTCGAGCATCGCCTCGGCGATGTGCTCGCCGCGCGCTTCCAGCGCCGTATAAAAACAGACCACCGACCACACGGGCTTGTCGTCGACCGGCTTCATGACCGGCGACTTCGCGAGCTTCGCGTAGTCCTCGCGTGGTCCGAGCGACACCCACGCGATCGGCTTGCCGTTCCGATAGCCGAGCAATCCGGGCACGGTACCCTGATCGACCAACGCCTTCAGCGCGCCCTTGTTGTGCTCGGCAACCGGCATTCCGGCGGGAATGCCGGCGCGGCCCGATCGGCGATAGAACATGCACCAGCACGAACGAACCTGCGAGCCGCCGCGGCCGTTGAAGAGCGAGACGAGGTCGTTCCAGCGCTCCGGCGTCAGCGGGTGGACTTCCAGGTCTTGCGCCACGCTATTCTTTTCGGCTCACTGCCTCGCCCCTGAATTCAGCGGTCTGCCATACGGTCGACGCGCTACATGCTCCGCCGGTACTGGCCGCCCACGTCGAACAGCGCATTGGTGATCTGGCCGAGCGAGCAGACGCGCACGGTGTTCATCAGCTCCTCGAACACGTTGCCGTTGTCCATCACCGTCTGCTTCAGCCGCTCGAGCGCGGCCGGCGCGGCCTGCGCGTTGCGCGCGTGGAAGTCGGCGAGGCGCGCGAGCTGCGACTGCTTCTCCTCGTCGGTCGAGCGCGCGAGCTCGAGCTTCTGCGGCACCGTGTCGCCGTGCGGGTTGCGGAACGTGTTGACGCCGACGATCGGATAGCGTGCCGTCGTGCTTGCGGTGCTCGTAGTACAGCGACTCTTCCTGGATCTTGCCGCGCTGGTAGCCCGTTTCCATCGCGCCCAGCACGCCGCCGCGCTCGGACAGCGCCTCGAATTCCTTCAGCACCGCTTCCTCGACGAGCGCCGTCAGCTCCTCGATGATGAACGAGCCCTGGTTGGGGTTCTCGTTCTTGCCGAGCCCCCACTCGCGGTTGATGATCATCTGGATCGCCATCGCGCGCCGCACGCTTTCCTCGGTCGGCGTCGTGATCGCCTCGTCGTACGCGTTCGTGTGCAGCGAATTGGTGTTGTCGTACGTCGAGATCAGCGCCTGCAGCGTCGTGCGGATGTCGTTGAACGCGATCTCCTGCGCGTGCAAGCTGCGGCCGCTCGTCTGCGAATGGAACTTGAGCTTCTGGCTGCGCTCGTTCGCGCCGTAGCGCTCGCGCATCGCCACCGCCCAGATCCGCCGCGCGACGCGGCCGATGACCGCGTACTCCGGATCCATGCCGTAGCTGAAGAAGAACGACAGGTTCGGCGCGAAGTCGTCGATGTGCATGCCGCGCGCAAGGTACGCCTCGACGAACGTGAAGCCGTTCGCGAGCGTGAACGCGAGCTGCGAGATCGGATTGGCGCCGGCCTCGGCGATGTGATAGCCGGAGATCGACACCGAGTAGAAGTTCTTCACGTCGTGATGGACGAAGTACTGCTGGATGTCGCCCATCACCTTGAGGCTGAACTCGGTCGAGAAGATGCACGTGTTCTGGCCCTGGTCCTCCTTCAGGATGTCGGCCTGCACCGTGCCGCGCACCGTCGCGAGCGTCCACGCGCGGATCTTCGCGGCCTCGTCGTCGGTCGGCTCGCGGCCGTTGTCCTGCGCGAACTTGTCGAGCTGCTGGTCGATCGCCGTGTTCATGAACATCGCGAGGATCGTCGGCGCAGGTCCGTTGATCGTCATCGACACCGAGTTGTTCGGCGCGCAGAGGTCGAAGCCGGAGTACAGCACCTTCATGTCGTCGAGCGTGGCGATCGAGACACCCGAGTTGCCGACCTTGCCGTAGATGTCGGGACGCCGATCGGGATCGTTGCCGTAGAGCGTGACCGAATCGAACGCCGTCGACAGCCGCTTCGCCGGCATGCCGTCGGCGAGCAGATGGAAGCGCCGGTTCGTGCGAAACGCGTCGCCTTCGCCGGCGAACATCCGCGTCGGATCCTCGTTCTCGCGCTTGAACGCGAACACGCCGGCGGTGAACGGAAAGCTGCCGGGCACGTTCTCCGTCAACTGCCAGCGCAGGATCTCGCCGTCGTCCTCGTACGGCGGCAGCGCGACCTTGCGCACCTTCGTGCCGGACAGCGACGTCGTCGTCAGCGCCGTGCGGATTTCCTTGTCGCGGATCTTCACGACGTACTCGTCGCCGCCGTACGCCGCCTGGGTCTGCGGCCACATGTCGAGCAGCTTCCTCGACCGCGCGTCGAGCTTCGCGTCGCGGTCGGCGATCAGCCGATCGAGCGCCGCCGGAAAAATGGGGTCGGAGTTATTTTCCGGCGATGCTTGCTGGCGGGAAAATAACTCCGACCCCATTTTTCCCAGCATCGCCTTCGCCGCGCGCAACTGCTGCCGCTCGCGCGCGATGCGCGATTGCGTCAAGGCCCAGCCGTGATAGCCGCGCACGGTTTCGGCGATCTCGGCGAGGTAGCGCACGCGCGCGGGCGGCACGATCGCCTGCTGCTGCGTCGAAAACCGTGTCGTGCCGTGCGCGCAGCAGTCCCGTCCGCGAGCACGAGCCCCTGTTCCGCGCAGCGCACCGGCAAGCGCCTGGTAGAGCGCGGTGACGCCGTCGTCGTTGAATCGCGACGCGACCGTGCCGTAGACCGGCATCTGGTCGGGCGCCGCCTTGAACAACTCGCGGTTGCGCTGGTACTGCTTGCGCACGTCGCGCAGCGCGTCCTGCGCGCCCTTGCGGTCGAACTTGTTGATCGCGACGAAGTCGGCGAAATCGAGCATGTCGATCTTCTCGAGCTGCGACGCCGCGCCGAACTCGGGCGTCATCACGTACAGCGAGACGTCGACGTGCGGAACGATCGCCGCATCGCCCTGCCCGATGCCCGACGTCTCGACGATGACGAGGTCGAAGCCGGCCGCCTTGCACGCCGCGATCGCATCGGGCAGCGCCTTCGAGATTTCGCTGCCGGCGTCGCGCGTCGCGAGCGAGCGCATGTAGATGTTCGGCGCTGGATCGCGTTCATGCGGATGCGGTCGCCGAGCAGCGCGCCGCCCGACTTGCGACGCGACGGATCGATCGACAGGATCGCGATCTTCAGCCGGTCGCGCTGATCGAGCCGGAAGCGGCGAACGAGCTCGTCGGTCAGCGAGCTCTTGCCCGCGCCGCCGGTGCCGGTGATGCCGAGCACCGGGGTTTTCGCTCTCGGCGCGCCGCCTCGCGCAACGCCGCGTGGAACGCCGCCGGCGCCACACCCGCTTCGAGCGCGCTGATCGTGCGCGCGAGCGCCCTGGTCGCGCGCGAAGCGGTCGTCATCGGTCAGCGCCGCGATCGAGTCGGGAACCGTCTGCGTCAGGTCGACGTCGGCCGCGGCGACGATCTCGTTGATCATGCCCTGCAGGCCGAGCTTCTGCCCGTCCTCCGGCGAGAAGATCCGCGTGACGCCGTAGTCGTGCAGCTCCTTGATCTCGCTCGGGACGATGACGCCGCCGCCGCCGCCGAACACCTTGACGTGGCCGGCGCCGCGCTCGCGCAACAGGTCGAGCATGTACTTGAAGAACTCGACGTGCCCGCCCTGGTACGACGAGATCGCGATGCCGTGCGCGTCCTCCTGGATCGCGCAGTCGACGATCTCCTCGACCGAGCGGTTGTGCCCGAGATGGATCACCTCGCAGCCCGTCGCCTGCAGGATCCGCCGCATGATGTTGATCGACGCGTCGTGGCCGTCGAACAGGCTCGCCGCCGTGACGAAGCGCACCTTGGCGATCGGCTGGTAGACGAGCGGCTGGCGGGTGGAAGATCGGTCATGCGCGGACCTCGCGAAGGAGCGTTGTGCTGCCTCGGCGTGCTAGTACCGCGACCCATAAGTTCGCGTACATGCCGAGAATCGTTCAAAGCTTACCGGAAGCCGCGATGCACGGCTACACTCCGCGCGCGCGCCGGTTTCCAGACACCGTACATGACGTTTACGTAAACGTCAACGCACCGGGATCGCGACGTCACCCGCGCGCCGCGCTGTCCGCAACGTCGTCCGCCGACCGCCGGCTACGCACTTCACGCCATGCCCGCTGTCCCAACGTCGCCCCGACCCCCTACCCCCAGCCATCCATGACCGCCATCCCGTGCCGCAACCTGTCGCGCCTTCTGTTCCTGATCCTTGCGTTCCTGCCCGCCGCAGCGTTTGCGGCGCTGCCTCCCGGCGTCACCAAGGTCGCGAGCGTCGAAGGCGTCGACGAATACCGCCTCGCCAACGGCCTGAACGTGCTGCTGTTCGTCGATCCGACCAAGCCGACGACGACCGTCAACGTCACCTACAAGGTCGGCTCGCGTCAGGAGAACTACGGCGAGACCGGCATGGCGCACCTGCTCGAGCACATGCTGTTCAAGGGCACGCCGTCGGTGCCGAGCGTCTTCGCCGAGCTCGGCCGGCGCGGCATGCAGTTCAACGGCACGACGTCGTACGACCGCACGACCTATTACGAGACGTTCACCGCGTCACCGCGCATCGCTCGACTGGGTGCTGAAGATGGAAGCCGAGCGGATGACGCGCTCGACGTTCAGCAAGACCGAGCTCGACTCCGAGATGACGGTCGTGCGCAACGAGTACGAGAGCGGCGAGAACCGTCCGCAGAGCGTGCTCTGGAAGCGGATGGCCGCCGTCGCGTTCGACTGGCACAACTACGGCAAGCCGACGATCGGCGCGCGCTCGGACATCGAGAACGTCCCGTTCGAGCGGCTGCGCGCGTTCTACCGCACGTATTACCAGCCCGACAACGCGGTGCTGACGATCGCCGGGAAGTTCGACGCCGACCGCACGCTCGCGTCGATCGCGAAGCATTTCGGCGCGATCCCGAAGCCGACGCGCACGCTGCCGAAGCTGTACACGGTCGAGCCGGTGCAGGATGGCGAGCGCACGGTGACCGTGCGCCGCGTCGCCGGCACGCAATGGCTCGGCGCGATGTTCCACCTGCCGCAGGGCGCCAACGCCGATGCCACCGCATTCGAAGCGCTGCCGAGATCATGACGGTCGAGCCGGCCGGCCGGCTGTACAAGGCGCTGGTCGAAGGCAAGAAGGCGTCGTCCGTCGAGAACTGGACTGTTCCCGCAGCACGACGCGGGGTTCGTGATTTTCTGGGCGCAGGTGCCGGTCGGCGAATCGGTCGAAGCCGCGCGCGACACGATGCTCGCGACGCTCTACGACGTCGCCGCGCATCCGATCACCGACGGCGGAGCTCGACCGCGTGCGCACCAAGGCGCAGAAGGACTTCGACGACACGGTCAACGATCCGGAGAAGATGGCGGTCGCGCTCGCCGAGGCGATCGCCGCCGGCGACTGGCGCCTGTTCTTCATCCACCGCGATCGGTGGCGCGACATGACGCCGGCCGACGTCACCCGCGTCGCCGGCGAGTGGCTGAAACCGTCGAACCTGACGCTCGGCATGTTCCTGCCGGAGGCGAAGCCCGATCGCGCGCCGCTCGCCGCCGCGGTCGACATCCCGGCGCTGGTGCGCAGCTACAAGGGCGACCCGCCGGTCGCGGCCGGCGAAGCGTTCGATCCGACGCCGGCCAACCTCGAAGCGCGCACCGAGCGCCTGCAGCTCCCGAACGGCATGAAGGTCGCGCTGCTGCCGAAGAAGACGCGCGGCGAAACTGCGCAGATCGAGTTGCGGCTCGACATCGGTGACACGTCGACGCTGCGCAACAGCAACCCGGTCTCGAGCTTCACGGCCGCCATGCTCGCGCGCGGGACGGCGCAAGCACGACCGGCAGGCGTTTGCCGACGCGCTCGACAAGCTCCGCGCCAAGCTCGACATCGGTGGCGGCGGCGCGACCGTCGCCGTCGCGGCGACGACCGTGCGCGGCGAGCGTCCCGGATGTCCTGCGCCTCGCTGCCGAGGCGCTGCGCGAGCCCGCGTTCGCGCCGTCGGAGTTCGAGCAGCTCAAGCGCGAACGGCTGACGGCGCTCGAGCAGAGCTCGCACGGACCCGACGGCGATCGCCCGCCGGGCCGCGGCTCGCGCCGGCAATCCGTACCCGCCCGACGACGTTCGCTACACACCGACGATCGACGAGGAGATCGCGCAGGTCAAAGCGACCGACGTCGACCGCCGTCAAGGCGTTCCATGCGAAGTTCTACGGCGCATCGCACGCCGAATTGGCCATCGTCGGCGACTTCGATCCGGCCGCTGTCCGCCCGCTGGTGCGCGAGCTCTTCGGCGATTTCGCGAGCGCCACCCCGTATGCGCGCGTGCCGCAGCCGTTCTATCCGACGAAGGCGGCGCCGCAGACCTTCGAGACGCCCGACAAGGCGAACGCGGCGATGTTCGGCCGCCTGACCATGTCCCTCAACGACGAAGCGCCCGATTACGCGGCGCTGGTCGTCGCCAATCGCATACTCGGCGGCGATCCGGACTCGCGGATCTTCAAGCGCGTGCGCGTGCAGGACGGGCTTTCGTACGCGGTCGGATCGGTGTTCCAGCCGGCGTCGATCGATCTCAACAGCACGTTCCTGCTCTACGCGATCTTTGCGCCGCAGAATCTTCCGAAGGTTCGCGCGGCGACCGCCGAAGAAGTATCGCGCGCGCTGCGATGCCGGCTTCACCGAGCAGGAGATCACCGCCGCGAAAAGCGCGCTGCTCGAGGAGCGGCGGATCGCGCCGGGCGCAGGACGACACGCTCGCCGGCGCGCTTGTCGCGCAGCAGTTTCTCGGACGCACCTGGGCCGAGTCGGCGAAGATCGACGCGGCAATCGCCGCCGTGACGATGCAATCGGCGAACGCTGCGCTGCGCAAGTACGTGGATCCGTCCGGAATCGCGTTTGCGTACGCAGGCGATTTCGCGAAGGCGAAGTAGCGCAGGCGGCGCGGATGCCGGCTCCACGCCTGCCCTACGGAATTCCCGCGTTCCTGCTCGGCGATCCCGAGCTGGCGCAGCGGCTGTCTCGCCTGGAACCGACGCTGTCGGAGGTAACGTCTCAACTCTGTACCGCGCGGCAGTTTTCGGAGCCGGCGTTTCGCCGCTGGTCGGAAGCGATGACGATCGATCCTGCGGTGGTGCACCGGAAGAACTGGGAATGGGTGTTCATCCTCCAGGCACTGCATCGCGCCGGGATGCTGCGGACCGGGACGCGCGGACTCGGCTTCGGCACTGGGCGTGAGCCCATCGTTTCCCTGCTCGCTTCGTACGGCGTCGACGTCGTCGCGACCGACGCTCCCGCGCAGATTGGCAAGGGCTGGTCCGGGTCGAACCAGCACGCGCAACAGCTCCAGGATCTGCACAAGCCAGCCATCGTCGACGCGGAACGTTTCAACGAGCATGTGACCTTCGAAGTCGTGGACATGCGGCAGGTTCCGGGGCATCTCAGGCAGTTCGATTTCCTGTGGTCCTCCTGCGCGCTCGAGCACCTGGGCAGCCTGCAGGCCGGCATCGACTTCATTACGTCGACGATGGAATGCCTCGCACCCGGTGGCGTCGCCGTCCACACCACGGAGTTCAACCTGAGCTCGAATCAGGAAACCGTCGAGGCCGGTTGGGTTTCGATTTATCGCAAGCGCGACATCGAGGCGCTGGTCGCAACGCTCGAAGCTCATCGTCACGCGGTGTGGGCAGTCAACTACTTCCCGGGATTCTCGGAGCTGGACGAGCACGTCGACTTCCCGCCGTATGGCCTGCCGCACATCAAGGTGCGCTTCGAGGACTTCACGATCACTTCGCTTGGGCTTGTCGTGCAGCGTGCAGCGTAGCGATGCCGGCCAGGGCGTCGCTCACGCCGCAAGGCACGAGCTGGCGCTAACGCAGTGCCGTGCCGAGCCCGCCGGTCATCTCAAACAGCGCGTCGAAAATGCCCGGCGTGCTGGCGAGGCAGGCCGCCTTGGCGGTCGTCGGCGATGGCATGAAGGGCGCCGTCCGGCCGCCCGCTTCCTCGACGAGCAGCAACGCGCCGATCGCGTCCCAGATCGATAGCTGCAATTCGATGAAGCCGTCGAGCCGGCCGCACGCGACATGCGCGAGTTGCAGCGCGCCGGATCCGAAATTGCGCATCGAGACGCCTTCGACCATCATGCGACGCCGGATTTCGAGGTGATGCGCATCCGGAGCGCGGTCGTGATGTCCGAGCGCGACGAACGCGCCTGGCAGCGCCGCCGTATCGGCGACGTGCAGCTTGCCTCGTTCCCGCCTCGGTGTCGCACCATGCACCGCCGCCGCGCTCGGCGCGGTACAGCTCGCCGTTCGCGGCATCGAACACGATGCCGATTTGCGCGCGGCCTTGTTCCATGTACGCGATCGCGACGTTCCAGTACGGCACGCCGCGCAGGAAATTGTGCGTGCCGTCGATCGGATCGACGACCCAGCAGCGGTCGAGCGGCCCCGTGAACGACGCGGCCGTTTCCTCGCCGAGGAACGCATCCTGCGGAAATGCGGCGGCGATTTCGCGACGGATCAATGACTCGACGTCGCGATCGGCATGGCTGACGAAGTCCTGCGGCCCCTTGAGCTCGACGGTGAGCCGCTCGCGATTGCGCCAATAGTCGAGCGCGAGCGTGCCGGCGAGCCGGGCAACGGACTGTGCGAAGGCATAACGTCCAGCGGTCATTCAACATCCTCTCTCGGCGCGCGGCCGCGAAACGGCCAGACGGCATTCGCCGACATCCGGGATGCCGGGCGTCGGACTCATCGCGGCAACGCATGGACTTCGCGATCCCATTTCTCCAGCAGCCGCTGGCGTTCGGTCGCACTCGCATACCTGGCGAAGTCGTATCGGATCAGCTTCAGCTCGCCGAAACCCGGCGTCGCGGCGGGAATCGGCGTCGCCTTGTTCGACGGCATCTGGAAATTCTTCGTGTCGCCGGCGATCTTGCTGCGCCGCCGGCGTAAGCGCCCAGTCGTAGAACCGCCTCGCGTTCGCGAGATGCGGCGCGCCGCTGACGATGCTCATCGCGCCGACCTCGTAGCCCGTGCCCTTCGCAGGGCGCGACCAGCCTGATCGGAAATCCGTTGGCGATTTCCGTCACGCCATCGTGCAGCAACGTAACGCCGATGGTCGTTTCGCCCCGCGCCGCCGCGCGAATTGCGCCCGTGCCGGTGCGCGGATAGTTCCTGACGTTCCGATGCATGCCTTTCAGCAATTCGAACGCCTTGTCTTCGCCGAAGACCTGCACGAACGTCGCGATCGTCGCATATGCCGGTCCGGGACGAGATCGGGTTCGCGCATCTGAACTTCATCGCGATACTCGGGCTTCGCAAGATCGGCCCAGCACCGCGGCTCCGGCAGTTGCTTCGTCGCGAGCGACTTGCGTTGTAGCCGATGCCGAGCGCACCGGCATAGAGCCGACCGCATGCCACTTCGACTGCTCCGCCTGGCGCACCGCCCAGTCGTGCAGTTGCGGCAGCTGCGCGCGAGCGGTATTCGTCGGTGAGGCCCGCGTCCGCCGCCTGCAGGTGCGCAATCGCCGTTGCCGGCATACCAGACGTCGTGCTTCGGGACTCGTTTTTTCCGCGGCGAGCTGGCGCGAGCGCGTCGCTTCGGCGTCCTTCAGCGTGATGTTGACGATGATGCCGGTTTCCTTCAGGAACGCGGCCGCCAGTCGCCTCACACCAGGGGATCGGCGCGCTGCAGACGACATTGATGTCGCCTTGCGCGAGCGCGGTCGGCCGCCGCCGCGCGACAGCACGATGATCAGGAGCCAGCGTGCAACCGAGAACAGGTCGATCTCCCTTTATCGGCCCCGGCGCATCGCGCGATGACCGTTCAGCCGATCCGCCGCGGCCGCTTACAAGCGACACGACCCGCCGTTCCCGCAGCGACTGCTGCATCGCGACGCGCGATGCGCGTCGCCTCGGTTGCATCGCGCAGCGTCAGCGGGGGCGCGCGATCGTCGAGAACCGCCTGGACGAACTCGGCATCCTCGCGCAGGAACGCGTCCTCGAAGCGCTCGTAGAACGTCGGCGTGCATTCGTGGCGCACGCCGTGCGCGTCCGCGATGATCGACGTGGTCGAAACGGCCCTCGCCGCCGACGGTGATCCGTCCTTCGGTGCCGGTCACTTCCGTCAGGCATTCGAACCCGTGCGCCATCGTGCGCGACGCGTAGATCGTCGCGATCTCGCCCGCTCGCGAATTCGCAGGTCGCGACGCCGTTGTCGACGTCCTCGAATTCGCGCAGTCCCTCGTTCAACGCGATCATGCCCGATCGCGAACACGCGCGACGGCGCGACCGGTCGCGCCGAGCAGCCAGCGCGCGGCGTCGATGTCGTGAACGCTCATGTCGGCGAAGATGCCGCCGCTCGACTTCGAGTAGCGGACGAAATAGCCGCTCGGATCGTGCTTGTCGAGCGTGTGCGAGCGCACCATCAGCGGCCGCCCGATATGACCCTGCCGGATCCGCGCGTGCGCGTGCCGGAAGCTCGTGTCGAAGCGGCGCACGAAGCCGATCATCACCTTGAGGTCCGGCTGCAACGCGGCTTCCGCCTCCACGCGCTGGCATTCGCCGAGGTCGAGCGACAGCGGCTTTTCGGAGAACACGTGCTTGCGCGCGCGCAGCGCGTCGACGATCTGCTGCGCATGCAGCGTCGTCGGCGTGACGAGGAATACCGCCTCGAGGTCCGGCTGCGCGAGCATCGCCGCATAGTCCGGTATAGCAATGCGCCACGCCGAGCTGGCGCTTCGGCCCACGCCGAGCTCGTCGGCGACTCGGATCGCATGCCGCGACGAGCTCCGCCTGCGGTACGCGCCGCGCGAGGTTCTCCGCGTGCCGGCGACCCATCCGGCCCAGCCCGGCAATGCCGACCCGCAATCGATTCATAGTTCGACGATGCGCTTTTCGCGCCAGGAGGTCGTCGCGGCTTCGGCGAGCTCGAGCGCCTTGACGCCGTCGTCGATCGACGTGCGCGCCGGCGCGCGGCCCGCGAGCACGTCGAAGAAATGCGCCATCTCGGCCGCGTACGCGGCGCGATAGCGCTCGAGGAAGAAGTATTCCGGCTTGTCGGCGGTGACCGCACCCGACGACCACAGCGTCACTTCCGTCGGCCGATGGTTGCCCGCCTGCAGCATGCCCTTGCTGCCGAGCACCTCGAAGCGCTGGTCGTAGCCGTACACGGCGCGCCGGATCGTGTTGATCTGCGCAAGCCGGCCACGGCGCGTGCGGATCGTCACCGCCGTCGCATCGATGTCGCCGGCCGTCTCGATCGACCGGATCGGTGAGGCAGCTGCCGGTCGCGTACACGGTGGCCGCCTCGTCCTCCAGGATCCAGCGGAAGACGTCGAAGTCGTGGATCAGCATGTCCTTGAAGATGCCGCCCGAGCGCTTGATGTAGTCGACCGGCGGCGCGCCGGGATCGCGGCTCGTCACGATCAGCATTTCGGGATCGCCGATCTCGCCCTGCGTGATCCGCTGCTTGATCGCGGCGAACGTCGGATCGTAGCGGCGCTGGAAGCCGATCAGGCAGGTGACGCCCGCCGCGTGAACGGCCTCCGCGCAGGCGCGCGCGCGATCGAGCGCGAGGTCGACCGGCTTCTCGCAGAAGATCGCCTTGCCGCGCCTTCGCCGCGCGCAGGATCAGGTCCGCGTGCGTGTCGGTGGACGAGCCGATGACGACGGCGGCGATCGCTGCATCGTCGAAGACGCGTCTCGGCGTCCGCGGTCTTCGCGCCGTGCTGCTGCGCGAGCTTCGCCGGCCGCCGCGGCATCGACGTCGACGACGTACTTCAGCCGCACGCCGGGCTGCCGCGCGACATTGCCGGCGTGGATCGTGCCGATCCGGCCCGCGCCGAACAGTGCGACATCGATCATTCGTTCTCCGTATCGATTGTCCGAACCTGGGATCAGCACGCAATAATGGGACCGATTACGGTCTGCCGCGGTCGTTCATTATTGCGTATCTGACCCCTTCAGCATCCACTCGTGCGCCGGGTCGTTCCGGAAATGCCATTCGCGCCGCGGCCCCGCCATCACGTTCAGATAATACGATTCGTAGCCGTAGGGCACGACGACCGGATGGTAGCCGCGCGGCACCATCACGACGTCGTGATCCTCGACCGCCAGCGATTCGTCGAGCGAGCGGTCGTCGGTGTAGACGCGCTGGAACGCGAAGCCCTGCGCCGGGTTGCAGCCGGTGGTAGTACGTTTCCTCGAGCGAGCTTTCCTGCGGCAGGTTGTCGGTGTCGTGCTTGTGCGGCGGATAGCTCGACGAGTGCCCGCTCGGCGTGCGCACTTCGACGACCAGCAGATGCTCGGCCGGCTCGGTCTGCGGCAGGATGTCGCAGACGAACGCGCTCGTTCGAGCCGCTTGCCGCGCGCGAAGCGCTTCATCTGCGCCGGCTCGATCAGCGCGTGCCGCCGCGGTGCCGCGGCCCGGCGCGCTGCGCGACGCCGATCTCCGCCTGCGTGTGCGCGCTGCACGCGCGATGTCGCGTCCGTCGGGCAGGTAGACGGCATAGGGCGCGCCGATCGTCGAACACGTCGCGCCGCTCGCCGATGTCGCGCCAGGTCGAGCCGTCGCCCTGCGCGACGGTGACGCGTGCCGCCGAGCACGACGATGCAGAGCTTCGCCGCCGGTGCGCTCGATCCGCATCGACTCGCCCGGCGCGAGCCGGTGCGCGGAGAAGCCGACGTAGCGCCAGCCGGCCGACTGCGGCGTCACTTCGACGATGTCGCGGCCTTCGCGCCGCGCCTTGACGAGCAGGTTCATGCGGATTCCCTCCAGGTGTCGCGTGCCGACTCGTCGCGCAGGATCGCTCACGCGCGCCCGTTGCCGTTGCGCACGAGCCGCGACAGATGCCGATAGCCCATGTCGGCATAGCGATACGCGGGCGCGACGACGGGGTCCTGCTCCGCCTCGACGACCAGCCAGCCGCGGTAGCCGTTGCGTGCGCAGGATGCCGATCAGCGCGCGGAAATCGACGGCGCCGTCGCCCGGCACGGTGAACGCGCCGTTGATCACCGACTCGAGGAAGCTCCAGTTGCGATTGCGCGCCATCCGGATGACCTCGGGCCGCACGTCCTTGCAATGCACATGGCAGACGCGCCGCACGTGCTTCGCGAGCATCGTCGACCGCATCGCCGCCGGCGAACAGTCATGTGGCCGCTGTCGAACAGCAGGCCGACTTCGTCGCCGGCGTGCTCCATCAGCCGGTCGACGTCCGCCGGCGCTCTCGACATACGCGCCCATGTGATGGTGGTACGCGAGGCGCACGCCGTGCGTCGAGCGTGTAGCGCGCGAACGCGCGTGACGCGCTCGCCGTACTCGCGCCATTGCGTCGCGCGCGACGAAGCGCGGCCGCTTGTACAGCGGCACGCGTCGCGCCCTGGATGCTGTCGGCGACTTCGCCGTAGACCATCACTTCGCGCCGCCTTCGGCGAGCAGCTCGAGATGCGGCCCGACCGCGGCGATCTCCTCGTCGACCGATGCGCCGCGCGAGCCGCCCCGAATACCAGCCCGACACGAGCGCCAGCCCATGCGCGCTCCAGCACGCTGCGCAGCGCCTTCGGCTCGCGCGGAAACTTGTTGCCGAGCTCGAAGCCCTGGTAGCCGATCGCCGCGCCTTCGGCAAGCGCCGACTCGAGCGGCGTCTCGCCGCCGAGCGACGGCAGGTCGTCGTTGCTCCACGAGATCGGATTGATGCCGATGCGCACGTCGAAGCCTGGCGTCATCGCCGGTGCGTGCCCTGCGCGTGGTCGATGCAGCCATCGTCACGGCCGCTGCTTCGTGCGCTCGTGCTCGTACTGCTCGCGCGCTGCGCGCACCTTCGCGCGCGTCGAGACTTCGGGCACGGCGACCTCCCACCACCAGCCGCCTTCCGTCGGTCGTGCGCGCGGGATCGGTGTCGATGCAGATCGACGTACGTGCGGTCGGACGCGCGCGCGCGCGCCAGCGCCGCCTCCAGCTCGGCGATCGTCTGCGACGTGCTCGGCCCGCGCGCCCAGCGCGACGCGCATGCGCCGCGAAGTCGATCGCGCGGCGCGCCGGGCGCGCCCTGCACGCAGTCGTCGAACAGGTTGTTGAACGGCGCGCCGCCGCACGCCTGCTGCAGCCGGTTGATGCAGCCGATAGCCGCGGTTGTCGAGCACGACGACGACGAGCTTCATGCCGAGCATCACCGACGTCGCGATCTCGGAGTTCAGCATCAGGTAGCTGCCGTCGCCGACCATCACGACGACTTCGCGCTCGGGCTGCGCCATCTTCACGCCGAGGCCGCCGGCGATCTCGTAGCCCATGCACGAGTAGCCGTACTCCATGTGATAGCCGCCGGGCGTCGACGTGCGCCAGAGCTTGTGCAGCTCGGCCGGGCAGCGTGCCGGCCGCGCAGACGACGATGTCGCGCGCCGGCGAATCGGCGGCCGAGCGCTGCACGGCGCCGATCACGTCGCCTTCGTAGGGCAGCGCGACGTCGCGCTCGCCGGTGATGCGCGCGACGTCGTCGCGCCAGTCGTTGGCCGCCTGCTGCGCGCGCGTCGGTCCACGCGGCGTCGGCGCGCCATCCGGACAACGCCTGCGACAGCGCGGCGAGCGCCGGCGCGCGCGTCGCGCGCACAGCGCGACGCCGCGCCACTTCTGCGCGTCGAAGCGGTTGACGTTGACGCTGACGAGCCGCGCCTGCGCGAACAGCGAATGCGAGCCGGTGGTGAAATCCTGCAGGCGCGTGCCGACGCCGAGCACGACGTCGGCGTCGCGCGCGAGCGCGTTCGCCGCCGGCGAGCCGGTGACGCCGATCGCGCCCTGCTGCAGCGGATGATCCCACGCGCAGCGCGCCCTTGCCCGCCTGCGTCTCGGCGACCGGGACGCCGTGCGCCTCGGCGAACGCGCGCAGCGCGTCGGTCGCGTGCGCGTAGAGCACGCCGCCGCCCGCGACGATCAGCGGCCGCTTCGCCGCGCGCAGCAGCCGACGCCGCGGCGTCGAGCTCGGCGTCGATCGGCGGCGGACGCGTCGAATCGGATCGGCGCCGGCGCGAAGAACTGCGTCCGGATAGTCGTACGCCATCGCCTGCACGTCCTGCGGCAGCGCGAGCGTCACCGGGCCGCACAGCGCGGGATCGGTCAGCACGTGCGATCGCGCGCGGCAGCGCGGTCAGCAGCTGCGCCGGATGCGACGATGCGATCGAAATAGCGCGAGACCGGCCGGAAGCAGTCGTTCGCCGACACGGTGCCGTCCTGGAAATCCTCGACCTGCTGCAGCACCGGATCGGGTGCGCGCGAGACGAAGATGTCGCCCGGCAGCAGCAGCACCGGCAGCCGGTTCACGTGCGCGAGCGCGGCGGCGGTCACCAGGTTGGTCGCGCCGGGCCCGATCGACGTCGTGCACGCCATCATCCGCCGGCGCATGTGCGCCTTCGCGTACGCGATCGCCGCGTGCGCCATCGCCTGCTCGTTGTGCGCGCGATACGTCGGCAGCACGTCGCGATGCGCGATAGAGCGCTTCGCCGATGCCGGCGACGTTGCCGTGGCCGAAGATCGCGAACACGCCGCCGAACAGCGGCACCTCGCCGTCCTCGCCGTCGACGCGCAGCGCGGCGAGATAGCGGACGAGCGCCTGCGCCATCGTCAGTCGGATCGTGCTCGTCATGCGGCGCTCACGCGCGGCATCGTTCCAGCTGTCGGCCACCGTCGTGGCGCGCGCTCCTGCCACGCGTCGATCAGCGCCTCGAAATTCGTCGCGCACCGCGCGCGTCAGCGCCGCGTCGTCGATCGCGCCGGCGAGCCACTGCGCGCGCCGGCTCCTGGAAGATCGTGCGGCCGACGGCGAAGCCGCGGCACGTCGCGCTGCCGCGCGCATCGCGGAAGCCCTTCGCGAGCGTCTCGATGCCGGCGCGTTGAGCCCGAGCAGCACCACGCCGCGGCAATGCGGATCGCGCTCGGCGATCAGCGCGTCGATCGCGCTGCCACTGCGCCGGCGTCCATCGGCTCGAGCTTCCACCACTCCGGGATAGATGCTCGAGGTTGTAGAGCCGCTTCATCGCGCGATAGCACGGTGTCCGGCGCGCGCGGCAGCGACTTCGGCGGAATGATCTCGAGCAGCAGCTCGTGGCCGCTCGCCTGCACGGCGTCGTACAGCGCGCGGATCTGCGCTTCCTGCTCGAGGCGGTTGTCGATCGCATCGTCCGGGATGGAACTGCACGAGGCACTTGACGACGTGCTCGCGCGGCCAGCCGATCAGCGTCGTGCCGATCGAGCGGCCGCGATCGAACACGACCGGATTCGAGCCCGGCAATTCGACCGGCCGGCCGATCCACCAGCCGCGGCCGGTCGCGGCGTTGAGCGCGTCCTGGCCGTAGCGGTCGTCGCACAGGATGCCGACGCGACCCTGCAGCCCGCGCGCCGTTTCGATTTCGGCGACCGCCTCGACGAAGAGCTGCTTCAGCGCGCGGAATGCGCGCCTCGTCGGCGCCGGCCTGCTGCGCGAGGTCGAAGAACTGGTTGCGATGGTCGAACGCGAACGCGAGCACCTCGTCGCGCGGCGTGCGCGGCGCGGTCACGCGATGCAGTCGCGTCAGCGTCGCGTCCTGGTCGGGACGCGGAATGCGCTCGGCGTTGGCGATGAAATAGTCGAGCTCGACGCGCGTCGGCATCGCCGGCGCGCAGCCGTGCCGCGACACGACGAGCGCGCCGCAGGCGTTGGCGTAGCGCGCGCACGCGTCGTAGTCCTCGCCGCGCACCCAGCCCGGACAGGAATCCCGACGAGAACGCATCGCCCGCGCCCAGCACGTTCAGCACCTCGACCTTGACGCCGCTGCCGTTGAACGCGTCGTCGAGCGATCGCGGGATCGGCGCCGTCGATCACCGCGCAGCCCATCGGCCCGCGCTTGACGACGAGCGTCGCCGGCGGTGACGCGGCGCACCGCGCGCGAGCGACTGCATGATGTCGGTGCTGCCGCCGGCGATGTTGAACTCCTCGATCGTGCCGATGACGAGATCGAAGCGCGGCAGCATCCGCTGCAGATGCGCGGTGACCGTGTCGGACGCGATGTAGCGCGTCTCGCCGTCGCCGCGCTTGGTGAGCCCCCACAGCACCGGCCGGTAGTCGATGTCGAGCACCGTGCGCACGTCGTTGCGCGCGCGCGCGATCGAGCGCGCGGTTGCTGATGCGCGTCGATGTACTCGGTCGAGAAATGCGTGCCGGTGATGAGCAGCGCGCGGCTTCGCGCGATGTAGGCCTCCTCGATCTCCGTCGTCGCCGATCGCCATGTCGGCGCAGTTCTCGCGCAGGAAGATCAGCGGAAACGTGTCCTTGTCCTTGATGCCGAGCACGACGGCCGCCGGTGAGGCGCGTCGGGTCGACGCCGACGTGGCTGACGTCGCAGCCTTCGCGCGCGATCGTCTCGACGAGGAAGCGTCCCATCGCGTCGTCGCCGACGCGCGAGATCAATCCCGCCTTGAGGCCGAGCCGCGCGCAGCCGAACGCGGTGTTGGCCGACGAGCCGCCCAGGTATTTGGCGAAGCTCGTGACGTCCTCGAGCCGCGCGCCGATCTGCTGCGCGTAGAAGTCGACGCCGAAGCGGCCGAGGCAGACGATGTCGAGCGGCCGGCCGGCGGCAAAGCGGGTGGCGTTACGCATTGCGATTCACATGAAGACCCATGGGAACGTTGGCACGGCGGTCAACGGCGCGCGCCGGGAGTCGCCAATTCAGGATGACTGCCGATGATCCCACCCTCTCGCGCATGGCCTCCCCGCAGCCCGCATTATGCCGCGAGCTCGCTCGCGCCCGTCTGGCGCATTGCATCGTGCGGCGGCCGGGGATACGTGTCGGAAATGCCGGCGGGGCGCTATGCGTCGGCGAATCGCTCGCGCCGATGCAACTGGCCGGTACGCGCTCGTGCTGGCTGGCCTGATCGTCAGCGTGTAGGGTGCAGGGCTGCGCTCATCGCAGGATGAACCCGAAGCGCAAGAGGCCAGCAGAAGCCGGGCCTCTTGCTCATCCGGAATTCAACAAAACGAGTTCCGCTGCACGCCGCGGCGTCAAGGAAGCAACTTGCTGATGCGCGTCGCCCAGTTGCCCAACGACGTCCGCGTGCCATCGCAGGAACCGATTGCGCCGGTCAAGTATTCATCGAGCGTACAGGTCTGCGCGATGTACTCGGAGGCAATACTGAAAGTGTATCGAGCCAGTACATATTGCACTGGGGACATTGCACCGGCGGTACTGGTGAAGGAACTGTGTGGCCTTAGTCAGACCGTTCGGCTTTCGGCCGGCAACTCCGGAACGCTGCTAATGTTATGACTTTTGTCCGTGGATCGACGTCTCGCACCGCGCGATCTCGCGCTGATCCTCGTCGTCGTCGCTCTCTGGGGCTTTTCGTTCGTCCCGATCAAGGTCGGACTGGACGAAGTGCCGCCGTTTGCGCTGGCGGCATTGCGATTCTTCTTCGCCGCCGTGCCGCTGGTGTTCTTCATTCGGCGGCCGCGCATGCCCGTCGAGCGTCGTCATCGCGTACGGGCTTGCGATCGGCGTGTTCCAGTTCGGCCTGCTGTTCCTCGGCATGAAGCTCGGGATGCCGGCCGGGCTGTCGTCGCTCGTGATCCAGGTGCAGGTGTTTTTCACGATCGGCCTCGGCATCGCGTTCCTGGACGATCGCCTGCATCGCGAGAACGTCGTCGGGGCGGCGATCGCCACGCTCGGTATGGTGCTGCTCGGGCTGTACAGGCTACGCAGGTGGCGCGGGATCGACGTTCATCGGCCTGCTGCTGGTGCTGGTGGCGGCGTTTGCGTGGGCCGTCGGCAATATCGTCGCCAAGCGCGCCGCCGGCGAGCATGAGGCGGACATGTTCGCGCTCGTCGTCTGGTCGAGCCTCGTGCCGCCGGTGCCGCTCGCGTGCGGCGTCCTGGCTGTTCGAAGGCGGGCCGGCGATGGTGCACGCCGTCGTGTCGGCGAGCGCGCTCACGTGGGTATGCGTCGTGTTCCTGGCGTATGTCGCGACGCTGTTCGGATTCGCGTCGTGGGCGCGTCTGCTGCACCGCTATCCGACCGCGCTCGTCGCGCCGTTCGCGTTGCTGATCCCCGTGTCCGGTCTCGCGAGCGGCGCGCTCTTCCTCGGCGAATCGCTGGCGCCGCTGCAGGCGGTGGCCGTCGCCCTCGTCCTGGCCGGTCTGGCGGTGAACGTCTATGGCGGGCGCGTCCTTGCGCGCCTCGCGCCCACCGCGCGCCGGTTGTAGCCCGATCGAGCCTCAGGGCGAGCGGTCGCGCTTGCTGCTCGATGGACTCGGCGGCCTCGACGTCCTCGTCCGGCCGATCGTCGGATTCGATGGTCTCCGCGTCCTCGGAGAGCGTCTCGTCGACCGCCTCGGTGGAGTCGCGTCCCGCGGCGCCGCGCTCGCCTGTGCCGTAGCGATCGCTGTCCGAATCGAGGTCCGCGTCGCCGATGTCCGGACCCGCCGTGGTCCCCTTCGGATCTTCATCCGGGTCGGACGTCGTACCGCGCTGCAGCGGCAATCCGCCGTCCCGATTGAGCCCCGGTCCGCCCACGATGTCGCTGCCGCTGTCGGTGGAGTCGCTCGGACCGAGTGCGCCGGTTCCGTGTCCCTTGCGGACCACCGGGGCGCTTTCGCCGGTGGTGTTCAACGTGCTGCGTGCCATGATGGCCTCCTCGAGTTGTCATCGTGAGGCAACACACCCGGCGCGGAGTTGCAAGGACTTCGCGGCCGGCGAACAATTTAAAAAAACGGCCCGTCGCCGCGGGCCGTCTCGAGATCGGGACGCCGGAGTCAGACTATACGTCGCCGATACATCGAAGCTGCTGCCGCGAGGGTCAATCCGATCAACGCGAGCGAACCCGGCTCGGGCACCGTCTGCGGCACCGTGATCGGTTCGCCCGTCACGGCGAATCCGAATTGCACCGTCGTGTTCTGGCCTTCGATCGTCGTGAAGCCGACGCAACCGGCGTTCGCACCCGCTGCAGCGCACTCGGCGTTCGAAAGCAGCGGGAACGACGCGATGGCGTTATCGATGATCGGGAACAGGCTGACGAAGTAAAGCTGGTCGTCAAGCTTGCGAAGCATGGACCCTCTCCCTCTGAGCGCCTCGAGCGCCTTATGAGACGATCAAACGCAATTCGCGAACCACTTGTCCTTTAGTCCATGTAAACAGCTTCTTGCGGTTGTAAATTACATCTTTCCGCAGGGTGTTCGTAATTTGTACCGACTTTCACCAACAGCGCGTCCATCGCAGGTTGAAACAGACAGCCGGTGCATGACGCAGCGTTACGTGTCGTGTCGCTCCACTACCAGCCGCAACCGGTTGCGGCCGCCTGAATGCTCGTACAGCGCGCGGCTCGCGAGCTGCCCGATCAGGCGCATGCCGAGTTGTCCTTCCGGACGCTCGTCGAGGCGGGCGGCGAGCGGAGCGCCGGATTGCTCCAGTGCGGCCGTCGGATCGTAGGCGGGCGCCGTGTCCTCGTAATCGATGGCAATTTCGCGCGCATCACAGGTGAGCCCGATCGCGATCGGCGCATTGCATTCGTGACGATGGCCATGCGTGATCGTGTTGGTCACCAGCTCCTCGACCACGAGCACGACGCGCAACGCGTCCTCGTGCCGAACGCCATGCGACGCGCAGAAGCCTTCGACAAAGGCGGCGGTTTCGGGCAGGATTTCGAACCGCGCCGGAAATGTTCGGCGTCGCGAAGTCGAGCCACCGGGGCGGTCGGTCATCACGGTCTTGAATCGGGTTGGTTCCGCTTGCCGGTTTTCATTCGATGAAGCGACGCGTGGCGTGCGCCGCATTGTACGTATTTCACCGGCTGTCGATTTCGAAACCGAAGGAGTCCGCGATGCGCCGATCGATGCTCGTCATTGCGCTTGCCCTCGCCGCATCCATCGGCCACGCGGCCGACATCGGCCAGATCAAGGTCGCCAAAGGCAGCGTGACGATCGAGCGCGGCGGCCAGTCGATCCCCGGACGAATCGGGGACGCGCGTGCAGGCCTCGGATGTGGTGAGGACCGGCGCTGACGGTTCCGTCGGCATCACGATGACCGACAACTCGCTGCTCTCGGCGGGGCCGAACAGCGTGCTGGCGCTCGACCGTTACGACTTCGACTCGACGACCAACCAGGGTCATTTCGATGCGTCGCTGAAGCGCGGCACGCTGGCCGTCGTATCCGGCCGCCTCGCCAAGCAGTCGCCCGACGCGATGACGTTGCGCACACCCTCGGCAATCCTCGGCGTGCGCGGTACCGAGTTCGTCGTCAGTGTCGATGACGCGCGTTAGACGCATCGCATCCTGTTTCGGCCCGCTGGCGTCGATTGTCTGCCTCGCCGGTTGCGCGGTGCCGACCGAACGCATCGTGTTGTTGCCGGAGAAGGACGGGCACGCCACCGCGGTTGTCGTGAAGCAGCGTGATCGCGAAGTCCTTCTCGATCGGCCCTACGCAGGAACGCAACTGTCGTTGGCCGATCCGTGGTCCTATCGCGCCAGCCCCGCCGAAGTCGAAGCGACGTTCGGTCAGGCACTCGCCGCACAGCCGAGTCGCGCGGCGCATTTCACGCTGTACTTCGTCGAAGGATCCGACCAGCTCACCGAGGAGTCGAAGCAGGTCCTCGATAGCGTGCTTGCGGACCTGTCGCAGCGCGCCGTTCCGGACGTGCTGGTCGTCGGACACACCGACGCCGTCGGCAGCGATCCCTTCAACGATGCGCTTGCGCGGCAGCGCGCCGAAAGCGTACGGACATCGCTGATCGGTCGCGGCATCGCGCCGGCCGATGTGGTCGCGATCGGACGCGGCAAGCGCGAGCTGCTTGTCCCGACCCCGGACGGCATTGCCGAACCGCGCAACCGGCGCGTCGAGATCATCGTTCGGTAGTCGGCCGGATCACGGTCGGTATCCGGCCTCGCGTTGATGCCGGATGCGAAGGATGCGGACCAGATCCCGGGCAAGATCGAAACGATAGAGCGCGACATACCCGGTCGCACCCTCGGAGATCACCAGCTCCCGCAAGTCGCCGTCGACACGCCGGCCGATCAATGGATGAGCTGCGAGTATTTCGATCGCCGTGCGAATGCGTTCGAGCGCCCTGCTGCCCGAATCCGGAGACGATTGCAATGTGAATTCGATGATCCGTTCGAAGTCGCCGACCGCTGCCCCGCCATAGATTATCCTGGCCATTGGACGGGTTTGGGCCTGATGGCCCGGCGTCCTTCGACCTTCGACTTCAGATATTCGTGCACGTCGTCAGCGGCGTAGCCTTGACCCGTCTCCTGCATCTGTCGGTCCGCCTGGCGTGCTTCCTCGATGAACTGCTGGAACCGCTCGGCGTCGTCGACGCGCTCTTCCAGCAATCGCAGCATGAGTGCATGCGGACTCTCGCCGGCCCGTCTCGCGAGTCGCGCAATGCGTGATTTCAATCCCTTCGGCAACTTGAGGCTGGTAGCGACAACGGACATGTTTCTTCCTTGAGTAGTCATATGGTAATACCGCACTCGCCGAAGCGCAAGCGCATGGCTTCACGAGTGCACTGCTTCACGAGGCGTCGGCCCTCGACGGACCGCGCCACCGCAGCGCGAGCACCGTCATGTCGTCCGCGGGTTCGGCGCCGGATGCAAACGCCTTGACGTCGCGGCGCATCGCATCGACGGCTTCGGGCGCCGAACTCGTCGCCCGCCAGCACGCGTTCGACGCGCGCCGCCCCGTAGAGCGCATTCGCCGGATCGTTCGCCTCGGTGACGCCGTCGCTCACGATGCAAAGCACGTCGCCGGGCTGCAGACGCACGTCGCGCTGCGCGGTATGCGAAAGTCGTCGACGACGCAAAGCGGCGGCCCGCCGCCTTCGGTCAGCCGCGTGATCCGTTCGTCGCCGCGTCGAACCAGCCACGGATTCTCCTGACCTGCATTGCAGTAATGGAGGTCGCCCGAATGCAGGTCGAGCACGCCTGCGAACACCGTCACGAACAGCGATGCCGGGATTGTCGCGGGACACTTCGCCGTTCGTCTGCGATGAGCAGCGCGCCGAGGTCCGCGTCGCGCGCCCGCAGCATCGTGCTCTTGCACAGCGCCTTGCTGACCGCCATGAAGATGCTCGCCGGCAGCCCCTTGCCGGAGACGTCGCCCAGCATGAAGAACAATCGGCGATCGTCGAGCCGATAGAAGTCGTACAGGTCGCCGCCCACCTCGAGCGCCGGCTCCATCGACGCGGCGAGCTCGATGCGCGGATCGCGAACCGACTCCGGCCGCGGCAGCGTGTCGAGCTGAATGCGTTGCGCGGCCTGCATCTCGCCCGCAACGCGCGCGCTTTCCTCGCGTTGGCGCTGCACGCTTGCTGCAGCGCCTTGCGGTTTCGCGTCGCGTCGGCGAGCGTGAGCGCGAGCAGCGTGCCGAACAGCACCAACAGGCCAACCGCGGGCGTCGCCGCATCGAACAGCAGCCGGCGCGTGCCGAAGACGCCGAACGACGACGCCATGAGCAGCAACGGCGCACGTCGAATGCGATCAGCGGCGACGTAGCGAACGGCAAGCGCGGCGTAAGCCATACCAGCAGCGCCCCCAGCAACAGGAACACGGCCGCCTCGACCATGCGGGGCCCAGCCCGGGCGCACGAGGAACGCGCTGTCGTTCATGTTCTCGAGCAGTTGCGCATGAACCTCGACGCCGGGCATCTTCTCGGCCACCGGCGTCCAGACGTAGTCGCCGAGCGCAAGCGCCGTGACACCGATCAGCACGAACGATCGCGACAGCCGATCGCCCGTTACGCTGCCGTTCAGCACGTCGAGCGCCGATACCGAGCGGTCGCGCATTGCGGCGCGAAAAGTAGAGCCGGACGCTACCGTCGGCCTCGGTGGGGAAGCTCCGATCGCCCACACCGACGCTGGTCGACGGCGTCGTTGGCCGTCATGACGCGTACCGCCGGCCGCGCGCAGCGCCACGCGCCACATCTCGAGCGCGAATGCCGGCACGAGCGTCCCGTTGACGTTCGCGACGAGTGGCATCCGGCGAACGATCCCTTCGCGAGTCGTCCACCGAGATCAGGCCCCAGCCCGACGCCGCATCGTTCAGCGTCGCGAGGCTGGACAGCGCGCCGGGGTACTTCATCACGTTGTCCTGCGCGCGTTGGGCCGCACCCGGCTGTCCGGTGGCATCGCGGACGAACATCGGCGGAACGCGTATCGGCGCGATCGGACGGACCCGGCGCGCCGGCCAGCACCACGACGACGGGCGCCACGCTGAATGCACTGGCGAGCTCGGCATCGTTCGATGGAAGCGCGGCGATTTGCTCGAGCAGCAGCGGATCCATCCCGAGTTGCGCGAGCGCGCGCTCGGGTGAAAGCGGATCGGACTCGGGCATCACGATGTCGATGCCGATCGCGGCGGGACTATACGCGTTGATCGAATGCACGAGTCGCGCGAGCAATGTTCGCGGCCATGGCCAACGGCCGAGATGCGACAGGCTCTTTTCGTCGATCTGGACGATCGTCACCGGCGTCGTGTCGACGACCCGCGGAGTGCGCCGCTGGAACGCATCGAACCACGCGTCCTGCAACGGCATCAGCCGCGGCAGGTCGAGCGCAATCGCGATCGCGATCGCCATCAGGATCGCTGCGCCGATCAGGCGGACCCTGGCCGTCCGGAGCGCAGGCGTCTCCGGAGGCGACGCCGGTCACAACGTCAGTTCCAGCCCGTCGTAGGCGGCGGACACGCGCATCGGATCGCCGGTACGCGTGATCTCCTCGTAGCGCTGAGTTTCTCCCAGCATCGTGAGCAGTGCCGCGTCGTCAAGTGCCGGCTCGTGGTGAAACAGGCACAGATGCCGGACCTGCGCGAGCTGGCACAGCTCGACGCCGACGATGTTGCTGGAATGACCCCAGTCCGCCTTGACGGAGATCGCCTCGGCGAGCGAATACATCGCATCGAAAATGACGACGTCGGCGTTGCGGAAGAACTTCGCGAAAGCGGCGCTCTCGCCGGGATCCTCGAACTTGTGCTCCGAGTCGGTCGAATAGACGACGGCGCGTCCATTGCGCTCGAACCGATAGCCGTACGAATCGCCCGTATGGTGCTGGCGCTTCAACGTGACCTGCATGCCGGCGACGTCGTGCGTCCTGTCGGGCTGCCAGGTGCACGAATTCGATCGTCCGCGTTGAACACCGAGAAATTGACCGGGAACGACGGAGGCTCCATCTGCCGCCGCAACGCCGCCTCGAGATCCTGATGCGCGCCGTAGAAGAACAGGCGGTTCCCGGGAATGTAGGCCGGGCCGAAAAACGGGAGACCCATGATGTGGTCCCAGTGCACGATGCGAGACGAACAGATGATAAGTCTGCGGCGCCGCGGGCCCGTGGCGGGCGAGCGCGGCCTGCCCGAAAGGACGCAACCCGCTGCCGAGATCGCAGACGACGTACTCGGATTCGCCGGTCTCGAGCTCGACGCAGGACGTGTTGCCGCCGAACGTGCCCGCCACGTCGAACGGCAGCGTGTCGATGTAGCGCTCGATTTCGTCGTCCGAGGCGAACGTGCGCCCCGATCCGTCACGCAGCGCGGCGATGAGCTTGCGGCGCACGGCGACTGCCGTCAGCGCGACAGGCAGTGATCCGCGCGTGCCCCAGAAACGGATGCGCTGCATGAATGTCCTTCTGAAAAAATCAGGCCGCGTCGTACGCGGCGAGCGCTTCCGGCGAGAGCGCGACCAGCGCATCGCGAAGGCTCGGAAACACCTCGAGCACCTTGTCGAAGCGGCTGATGGAAAATATCTCCGCAACGAGCGGCTGCAGGCCGACGACGGCGATGCGGGCACTTCGTCCGCGCATCTGCCGCGCCGCGAGCATCAACACGCGCAAGCCCACGCTGCTGATGTATTCGACGCGGGAGAAATCGAGGACCAGCGCGGCAGTGTCCGGATTGGCCCAGTGCGAAGCGAGCGCTGCCTCGACCGCGGCCGCTGCAGCATGATCGATGCGGCCGACGGGCGCCGCGACGGCGACGTTCGCGAACTGGCGGCTGGTGATTTCCAAGGGGCTCGGCGGAACCGTCTGTCGTGGGGTGGCAGGCGGCGCGATTATACGGCGGGCGCGAGAATTAACGTGAATCGGCTGGATGGCGGCGCCGCCTTGACGGGCACCGCGGATCGCGTGTACTCGGTCGACGACTAACGTCGGGGCCGATCCGAATGATGAACGAATGGGACGTGATTGCACGTACGGTCGCAGCACTGGTGGCGGGAGCCGCGATCGGCCTCGAGCGCAGCTATCACGGTCGCGCCGCGGGGATGCGCACGTATGCGCTCGTCTGCTTCGGGTCCGCGCTGCTGGTGGCGGGCGCGCAGTACGAGCTTTTCTCGAACACGAACGGCGGGGACGGCGTGACGCGTGTGATTCAGGGCATCGTGACCGGGATCGGGTTCCTCGGCGCGGGTGTCATCTTCAAGGAAGGCTTCACCATACGCGGGCTGACGACGTCGGCGTCGATCTGGGTCGCTTCAGCGATCGGGATCGTGATCGGCGCGGGTTCGTATCTGACCGGCGCCGAAGCCTGCGTCGTGACGCTGATCGCGTTGGCGCTGTTCCGGCATCTCGAAGATCGGTTGCCCGCGCAGTCGTTCGTCCACTTCGCCGTGGGATTCGACCGCGGACGCGCGATGGACGAAGACGAGCTACGGCAACTGATCCAGCGTCACGGGTTTTCGCTGCGGGAACTGTCCTACCAGTTGCACGGAGAATCGCAGCTTCTGGAATACCGCACCGTGATCTGGTCGAACAAACCGGGCGGTGTGCGGGCGCTCGAGCAGAGCCTGCGGGCGCAGCCGCAGGTCATCAACTTTCGGATTGCGCCCAGCCGGGACTGACCAGCGCCGTTCACGCGAGGACTACTGGTGTGAACGACCTCAGGACTTGTAGCCTACGTTCGAGGAAGTTGCGAGTGGTGCATCGTTTTCAGCATCCGACGGCGACGTTGGCGTCCACACCGCTGCGGACGTGGCGGGCAACGGCGGACCGGCCGTCGCGATTACCTCGCCCGTTACCGACGAACGCTTGACCGTCAGGCTTCTGGCTAAACCGCCCGGAGGCGCTGGATAACGAATGAACACCTTACACTCCTCTTTTACCGCTTATATCACTATCGTCGCTGCCATCGCAATTCGTTCGGCCAACGCATCGGATATGGGTTCCCCCGCCGCGAAACCCAAGCGCACGATCCCCCACGGCTCCTGACCTCGCGTCCACGCGACGTGATAGGCCGGAAGCAGCAGCACCATGTCTTCTCCCGTCCATATTTCATCGGGATCCGCGGGTTCGTCGGGATCGGCAACCGCCCAGCTCGCCTCCCCATACCAGGCGCCGAGCAGACCGTCGAACTCGGTGCGCGGTTGATAAATGTCCACCGGACGCGGCATCCCGCTCGGGCCATCGTCGCGCGCGACATTCGCGAAGCCGCATACACGAAATCGCACCGTGATTTCGCCGCCGAACTCGGGCACGTACAGCGTTGCTGAAAAGCTGCGCTGATCGATCAGGCTGCGCACGCGATCCGTGATTGCCTTGGTCCATGCGTTGCCCTGCTCCGCCGCCATGCGCCGCGTTGCCATGACGCCAGCGTCCGACGGGAATGCCGCGCGAACGGGCCATGAGAGGTAGTAGCGATAATCCGGCAGCGGAAATGGGACGGACAGCATCGCGGTCCCGCCCGGCATCACGTTCACGAAGGACTGCAACTCGGGGTTTTCCTCGATCGTCTCGCGACCAGGGCCTGGACGGCCGACAAAAACCTTCCACGTGCCGGAGCGCGGCGTGTACGCCGGAGGAATCGTGACGGCAAGCGTGATGCCGTCGAGCGGTTCCGGGACGTGGATCGATACGCTTTCCCGATTCTGCAGCCGGAAAAAGTCCACCTGGTGGCTTGCAAGCTGGTTGATGTCGGTACCGGTCAACACGGCGCTTCTCGCCCACCGGTATTCGATCTCGAGGCGCTGTGCCATTCGCTCGGCGTCGTCGACGTCCACCTCGAGCACGAAGCCGCGCCCGCCTCCCCGTCGCGGAACGAAGCTCGCCTGACCTTCGCCGGCGCCGTGGGACCATTCCCGGCTGGCGCCGCCCTGCCAATTCACCCGCAGTTGTTCCAGCACCGGCGAGCCGGATGGACGATTCGCCTCGAAGATCAGTCTGCCGTCTCGCGCGGGCCAGTGCGTACGGCTTTCCCGCACCTCGATATCCCGGAACTCCTCGATCGTGAAGTGCCGGTCGATGCGTGCGTGCGGCCGCTCCTTGATGCTTCTGCGCCGCAATACACGCCCTTCGCGGACCCCTCTGCCATCGATCAGGCAGACGTCCTGCGAATCGGCCGTCCATTGACCGCTGACGATTCTCGCTTCACGCACCCAGACGCTCGCATCCGGCCTCAGCTCGAGCAGGTTGAAGGATGCGCGGCTTGCATCGCAGCCCGCCATGGTATGCGCGCCCGTTGCCGATCCCGCGCCAAGAACGATCACGTCACTGGCCCGGCTGCGACCCAGCACACCGAACCGGGCGACGTTGCGACAGTGCTCGTGGCCGTGCAACACGAGATTGACGTTGTTGCCCGACAGTGCTTCCAGCACCGTACCCGCGTTGACCAGCACCGTCGGGCTCAATAGACCGCGTGCCGTTTGCGCGCTCTTCTCCAGTGCCGCGATCGGCAGCAAATGATGGTGGATCAATGCGATCAGCAGGTCGTAGGAATCCTCCAGGTCGTCCGACGTCTGCGTCTGTTCCGCCAGGCGCCCGAACTGACCGAGCGGGACAAAACCTTGCGCGGAATAGCGCGCATCGATGCTGCTGTCGATCCCGATGACACGAATCCTCCACTGTGACCGGGCGTCTGCGAATGTCGAATTTTCCGGAGGCCACCTGACCGGATTTTCGAGCGTTGCCACGTGTCCCGAAAATGCGGTGTCGAACGCCGTGCCAACCGTCGACCGTCGCTGCAACGCGGCGGCCATTCGTCCCAACCACCCGGCATTTCCACGTCCGTGCCGGTCGTGGTTGCCCGGCGTGACCGTCCACGAAATACGCGCCTGCGTGAACCGGCGGAACTCTTCAGCAGCCTTGCCGAGCAGCTCCGGATCGGGCGTGTCGACGAGGTCGCCGGTCGCAACGATCGCGTGCGGCTTGGGGTCGCGCAACAGGTAATCGACGAGCGATCGCCACACGACATCCTGGTTCCGCATTCCGAAATGCAGGTCGCTCAAATGGGCTATACGAATCGCTTCCGTGGTTGGCATTCGGTGTGCTTGGTTTATCTGGATCGCATGCCGCTATGTCTTGCGGCATGGCTGTCAGGGCGACGCGTAAGGATAAGCGCGCGCCCGTGATTTGCAAGCGAGCGCTCGCTCCGCATAGCTCTTCCGGCCGCGTTCGCCGCTATTTCGCGGAGCTGTGGCGCGGTGTCGACGTCGGCGAGGACGGCTCGATCGCGCTGCTCGCCCGGGAGGGCACGTTGATGCTGCGCAGTCCCATGGTCGAAGAGATGATCGGCAGGTCGTTCGCCGACACGCTAGCATTCCGGGAATATCTGACGAACTCTTCCGCAGCCACGTACACAGCGACGAGCACGGTGGACGACATCGAGCGCACCGTCAGCGTCCGGATCGTCCACGACTACCCGAAGCTCGTCGTGCTGGTCGGCCGTTCTGTCGGCGACGCGCTGGCCGATGAAGCAGGCGCGGTCGCGACCAAGATCCTGCATGCGCTACACCTGGGAGCATGAAGGCGTGCAACCCGTCCCAATCTCCGTGAACGTATCGGCTCGACAGTTTCGCCATGAAGGCCTGGCCCGGCGAATCACGTCCGCGGTGCTCGAGCACTGCGTCCGATCGGAACTGCTCGAGCTCGAGATCACCGAAAGTTTGCTGATGTCTACCGGCGAGCAGACGGCCGGAATCCTGGAGGTGTTGCGGTCAGCCGGTACGAGAATCTCGATCGACGATTTCGGCACCCGCTATTCGAGCCTGAGTTACCTGAAGCGCTTCAAGCTCGACGCGATCAAGATCGACAGTTCGTTCGTGCACGAGATCACCACGGATCCTAACGATGCCGCGATCGTCCTGGCGGTAATCAGCATGGCGCACAAGCTGGGGCTGAGGGTCGTGGCCGAAGGCGTCGAAACCGCCGAGCAGCTACATTTCCTGAAGGCCAACGCGTGCGACGAAATCCAGGGCTATGTGTTTTCCAGACCGGTCAATGCGACAGAGATGACGGCGCTGCTGCGGCAGCATCAGGCAAACTGACTGCGGGTAGTTGCAAAGTGCGACTACTTCGGGCGCGCTTTGCTGGTGGGAGGCGATTTTCTGGTCGCTGGCCGGTCGTCGCGGAGATAGTTCAGCAGCATTTCACGAAAGACCATGACCATTGGATTCCAGTCGCCATTCATGGCACTCGCGGCTGCTTGCGCGTAGCCTCGATCAGGCCGCGGGCGCAACGTCACGACGGGTGGTAGCCCGTAGCGCATCATGATTGAATTGGCCCAAATACGTGCCGTACGGCCATTACCGTTGGCGAACGGATGGATACGCACCCATTCGGCGTGGGCCCATGCCGCTAGCTCCAAAACGGCAGCAAGCCCATCGGCATCGAGCTCCTCTCCGGGCTTGTAAGCTCTGTCGAGCTCCTTGGTAACTCGCCGCAAACGCTTCTCGAACGTCTTGAGCTCATCGGCCACGCGCGCGGCCGGAACTCCGTAGGCATTGCCAATCCTCACCTCGCAATGCTTGAGTTTGCCACCTTCACCGCGGAAACCGCCGACGTAGTCCTCGTGCGGCACGTCGAGGCCCGCCATCGTATCTTTCTGCCAAGCTCGCGCATCGTCGACCGAGGGGACGTCCCTCCGACGTGCGCTATCCCTGACGGCGCGCAGAACTCGCTGAAGGTTGTCGCGCAGTTCTGGGCCATCGTCATCCCAGTTAGCCATTCAGCAGCTCGTGTACTCTCGTTTGCATCCGACCACGGTTCTGCTCGATTTCGCCCTCCGCAGGATCCTGCTTGGCAAAGGTCGCTTCGTCATCCGCAAACTCGGCGATAGCGCGTTCGTAGTTTGGATCTTTCGCCGTTCTCTGCTTCAGAAGCTTTAGCGTCTCCTCCATATTCATCGCTACTTCAGTGGTTCGTTTGTGCACGTACGCCTTCACCGCTTCGTTTACCAGGCGGTTCAGAGGCACGCTGAGCACTTTTCCGATGAGGGCCAGTCCCTCCTGAACGTCCGGGTCGAGGCGAAACGTGGTTGCCTTGCGCGGAGATTTGAGCTGCTGACGTTGCTTCATGGGGGTCACCATTAGAGGAAGATCAAAGGTGTCAAATGAGGCTTTCGACGTCATTCTACAGGGATCTGGTATAGCCGTCAAACGTGCATTATGACGTCATTTCTCAGAATCTAAAGCCAAGCTCTGGAAGCTTGGAGGTTCTTTTGTCTTTGGCGTGAATGGCCAACAAAATCCCCCGCATCGCGGGGAGATCCGAGGCTTCGTTGGTACGCCGTGCAGGGGGTCGAACCTAAGACCAACGGATCTCGCCAGCTTCGTTTCGATACGCGAGGGATACGAGCAAAGTAGAACGACTGGCCCGGTCCTAATTGGCCTCCCGTTGCGGGTGCCGCCAAGGTACTCGTTTAACCTGAGTCGATAGCGTGCGAGATTCCCTTCGTGCAAACCAGCCAGGTCCTCTAGTGCCAGCACCACAACGCGTTCGACATTCTCCTTCGGAACGAGCGTAGAAGCGAGTTCTGCAATCGTGCCAAAAAATGCCTACATTCGCACGCTTATGTGATCAAAGCGGGCGAGAGGTCTCCGGCGCTTTTGGTTAAGTAGAACCTGTGCATTCAACTCGGGATTCATCACCAAGAGGGGATCTATCCCCGTGAAAGCCCGCGATTGTTGATACGCTGGCCAGCGTCGCTTGCGCCGCACGCATTTCACCAACAACTGCACTGAGTCATGTGTCCACGATCCCGCCGGAGTTGGTGGCCACGGTTGGTCGCCGAAACAGTATTGCGCTTGCTTGCTGCTAAGCTGTGAACGGCCCTCGATGAGCGGAACTCGCGTCTGGCGGAGGCAATCTTATGATGATGCGGTTCCAGAACGCCCCGAGACTATGAAGACCCGCCTGCATATTCGCCAAGTCGCATGGGCGATGGGCTTCGTCACGGCATTCGGGTGGACATCCGCGCAGGCAGATATCTACACGTGGGTGGATTCGTCCGGCAAGGTGAATCTCAGCAACCGGGCGCCTCCCGAAGGTGCGCGCGTCACCAACGTATTCCGCGAGGATCCCGCTGCGCAAGCCAGCGCAGAAGCCGCTCGCGCTGCCACTCAGCGTGAAGAGTTACGAGCCTTGCGCGAACGCGTGACGCAGCTCGAGCACGACGTCGAGACGGCCAAGCAGCCGGCGCCCGCGCCCGCACCGGTCGTGTATGTGCCTGCGATGCCGGCACCGGCCCCGTATCCGTCCGTCATGGCACAGGCAATCGTCGCCCCCACCGCACAGCCGACATATGGGCCTTGCGGCGATCCGTGGGGCAACTGCTTTTCACCTGGGTCTTTCGGCTTTTATCCAGGCGGTGTCGTCGTCGTGAACGCACCGGGATCCCATCGCTTTCGTCCGGCCCACCGAGTACCCGCACGGTCGTCCGCGCACGATTTCCCGGCACCAGCAGGGAGTCTGCACGCGCCTTTAAACCTCTTTGGTGACGGTCGGCCCCTGAACCTCTTTGGCCCTAGCCAGAAAGCACAAGGGATCAGCCGCTAAGCTGACCTCTTGATGTGGTTGGCCGAGCTGGGTTGCGGCGCGTTGGCAAGCTGCCGCGAACGGTCGCTGCACGGCCACTGCCGACAGACTGCGGTCTTGTTTCGCGCGCGGCTTTGCCCTAAATTGCATTTTCGCTCTCCTTCACACTAAACCAACGGATATGGCTGGCGTGCTGCCAGAAGGTCCCGCTTTCGGGACGGCCTAGTGACGTGCGCAATGCGCGTCAGCGAACTGCTGCAGCATCTTCAGGCGTACATTCCCGGTGACCGCCGTCGGGCGCTCGCGCGCGGGGAGGCCATGCCCGACCGCCTTCACGGCGCGGCACTTTTCGCGGACATCTCCGGCTTCACGGTTCGGCGGCATCGACTACGACGACGATGCCGCGCCGGCCAGGCTCGATGCGTTCGTGCGCCACGTGCAGCGTATCTTCGCCGCCTACGGCGGCAATCTCGTGCACCTTTCGGTAGGGGACAAGGGCGCCTATCTGTACGGCGTTTTCGGCTCGCCCCAGGCGCACGAGGATGACGCAGCACGATGTCGGCTCGCCCAAGTCCCAGACGATTGCCTGCGGAACCTCCGACCTGACACCTGGCGACGACGTCGCGGGCGTACCCACTGCCGCATGACCATCGGCGGGCGTACCGGCGTTCGGCTCGGTTCAACTTCGCCAAATTGGGATTTTCATTCCAATCAGAAACAAGTTGACAGCCCGCCGACGCTGGCGGATAAATACATTCAGAAAAAGGGTTGTTTAATACAAGTAGTGCGATGCAACTCGGAATAGGAGGCGCAACGATCTCCGGCTTTCGGGGATCAGAAAGGAAGGAGAACCATGAAGACAGGATACCTAAGGACAGGGCTTAGCCTCGTCGCATCCGTTGTCTTGCTGCTGGTCGCCCTTGGCACGGCCAGCGCTGCTGACCAGTGGTTCGTGCTTAGCGAGAAGGTCATCAAGTCCACGGATCCAAGCACGGAGATCAAGGCCGAAGAAGGGAAAATGTGGAAGGAGGACGTCAAGAAGACGAAGCTCTCGGTCGAGGGCGCTGACGTGGAGATCCAGAACGTCGTCTTCCGCTGGAAGGGTCGTAAGGACGAAACCATCACGAACGTCGGAGTCGTGAAGGCGGGAGGAGAAACAGCTGCGAAGGACTCTCCAGGACGCGAGACGACGCTCTTGTCGGTGGTCGTCCAGTACAAGATCCTCAACAACAAGCCGACGGCCACCGTCAAAGTTTGGGGATACGACTAAGCGGGGTGTGAGCACGGCCAGCGGACGTGTAGCCGCGATCAACGCGCCAAAGGCGACGCGATCGGGGTTCACGTCTGCTGGAGTCGAGCACGGCTGCGGCGTTCACTTCGACGGACCCCGTTGCGAGGGGTCGGTAGAGCGAAGCCGCGCCGCCATGACCGTTTTCGATATCAACGATCGTGGCTCGGCGACACCAGCCGAGCGGGGCGAAGCGGAGCATCTGCCAGTCCATCCGTCGCAACCGGCGGTGAGCATTCCCTCATGGGGTATCGCGCCGTCGTCGTGACCGTCTCGGCATTCGCGAGCCAGGCTCGAGATGTTCCCGGACGCAGCGATAGAGCATGCCCTGGCTCTGGCGGCACTGCCAATAACGCGCAGGTTGCGTTCTCTCTGGCCGGCGCTCGATTTCCATGCCTGCCCTCCCTGCCCCGCGTTGCGGTGGCGGGGGTCCAGGGTGGGCAGCATCATCGCGTGCCGGCCACCATTTGCCGCAGTCAAAGGTCGTGCACCTGCGCTGGGATTTTGGATTAACCGAAATGAAGGTACCGGACGGCTGGCGGCAACCGTGCGCGTCACGGTCCAGCGCCAGAAGTCGTCATCTCAGTAAGCATGCCTTCCTGCACGCGCCTGCCGGATCGCGTTGCTGCCGACCAAACGGCGTGACCACCGCGGCGCGAGTTGCCCGCATCGCGTCAACGTAAACTGCGGATTCCCCTCCCTCGTACGTGGCGATCTAGATGGACAGCCGGAAACGGTCCCGATCCGACGAGAATCAAGCGTTCGCGCCGCGGCCCGCGCCGACGCGATGCTCTGTTCACCACGGAGACCGCAAACCGGTGGGGCGGCACGTCATTCTCGCGCTCGTTCTCGCGGTGCTTGCAGGCTGCGCAAGTCTCCCGACTGACTATCCGCGCTCGTCGTCGACGGCGATGCAGGATCACGAGTCCACGCCGATCGGCAGACGGGTCGCCGAGATCGCCGCGCAGCATCCCGGCAACTCCGCATTCCAAATCATTCGGTACGGGCGCCCCGCTTTTACCGCCCGCGTCGCGCTCGCCGACCTCGCGCAAAAGACGCTCGACGTCCAGTACTTCCTCTGGGAAACCGACGCGACTGGCCGAAACCTCGTCGACCACCTCGTTCGCGCAGCCGACCGCTCCGTGCGCGTGCGGATCCTGATCGACGACTTCAACCTGAAGGATCTCGACGCGACTATCGCCGCGCTCGACGCCCATCCGAACATCGAGGTCCGCCTGTTCAATCCCTTCGCGCATCGCGGCTCGCATCTGATCGGCTTCCTGACCGACTTCGAGCGGGTCAACCACCGGATGCACAACAAGCTGATGGTGATGGACAACGCGATGGCGATCGTTGGCGGGCGCAACATGAGCGACCCGTATTTCGAAGTGCATCCCGAATTCAATTTCCGCGACCTGGACATCGCTGCGGCCGGCCCGGTGGTACGCGACCTCTCTTCTGTATTCGACCGCTTCTGGAACGGCTCATGGTCGGTTCCGATAGCCGCGCTGGTGGACCGGCCGTACACTGAGGCGGACCTGCAGGAGGCATTGAAACGGTTACGCGAGAACATCGCGCGCGAACCGTACCCGCATCCGCTGAACGAGGACGTCGCCAAGCTCAGGTCGCAATTGGACGACATCGTCGTCGGCGGGATATGGGCGCGCGGCCAGGTGGTCTGGGACGATCCGGCCTCGATCAACGATCCCTCGCTGCGCACGATGCGCCGGCTGCTGGTGAATCGCCTCGAACGACTGCGAAAGGGAGTTGCTGGTCGAGTCGGCCTATTTCATCCCACTCGGGCCCGGTGTCGAGTTTCTGAAGGGATTGGTCAGCCGAGGCGTCCGGATCCGGGTGCTCACGAACTCGCTTGCCTCCAACGACGTGCTCGCCGCCTTTGCAGGTTACTCGAAGGTCCGTGACCAGTTGCTCGCGTCCGGGGTGGAGCTTTACGAGGTGCGACCGCAGCCGGGACCGTTTCCACAGGAAATCGTGTCCGCCGGCTCCCGGGCCGGTCTGCACACCAAGGCGATGGTCTTCGACCGGAAGGATGTCTTCGTCGGGAGCTTCAACCTCGACCCGCGCTCGAGCCTGATCAACACGGAGGCCGGCCTTTATGTCGAAAGCCCCGAGCTTGCAGCGATGGTCGCGCAGTACATGGACGAAGGCGTGAAGCCCGATCGAAGCTACCACGTGCTGCTGGACGAGCGCGGCAAGATGTACTGGGTGACCGAGGACGGAGGCAAGCCGCTGCGTTACGACGTCGATCCCCTGTCCACGTTCTGGCAGCGCTGGAACGCCGGGTTCATTCGCCTGCTGCCCGTCGAGAGTCAGCTATAGCTTGGCACCCGCGTCAGGATCGAACCTACGACAACGGGGTGTCCGTGTCACCAGCGGAACGTGACGCCGATCATCGGGCCGTTGAACGCGAGATTCTGGATAGTCTGATCGGATTTAAAATCGTAGCGCAAGTACCGCCACAGACCGACGACGTCGCCCCAGCCGAAGGAATAGCCGAGCCCCGCAGCCGCCTGCCAGGTGAGTTCCGAATCCCCGGCACCGATATCCGCGTAAAGGGGAACGTACCACTGCAGACGGTCGCCGAACGCGTATCGTGCCTTGAGGCCGACGATTGCATCCCAATTTCTGGCGTTGATCTCGAAGCTTCCTCCACGGCTCGCGCTAGGGATCGACCCAACATCGCCATGCAAGCCGAAGCTGAGCTTCGGCTCGACGTCGAGATACCGCGCGCCTAGGAGCACATCGACTGTCGCCTCGCGCGTCGATTGCAGGCGGTACTCGCCGGCAATGGTCCAGGCAGAGCCCTTGATGCCAAGGTCGAGGTCGGCCGTGACCGACGCCGGCACGTTCACGTCGCTGATCGAGAAGTCCCGTGTTGCCGACTTCGATCCACTTACGTCGACATACAGGAAATCGGTGAACACGCCCCACTGGCCGTTGTTCGCCTCAAACGCCCCCATGAATGCGCCGTTGAGCGAATCGAACAAGTCGCTCGCGTCGACGACGATATTGCCCTCCCCCGATCGCTTCGGAAAAGAGAAGTCCGCGTCGATCGACGGGCCGTAGAGGTAGAGGGTTCCGGCGAAGCGCCAGGTACCTGTCGGCCATGGCGCAGTCGACTGCGCGGCCGCTTCGTGGCCCAGCATGGTACAGACGGCCAGCGCCGCCAAGGCGCTCCGCGCCCAGCTCGATACGGTCATTTAGGCTCTCCTCGAAAGACGATGCTCGCCAGGATGGCGTGGACGTCCCGCACCGATTGCGGGACGTCCGTCATTCCTCGCACATGACAAGAAATCGAAATGATAGCTCAGCTGCTGCACGTCATGTCCTCGCTGAGTGCGCCCGTGCGGCACACGCGGCGGCCTGCATCTCCTGATATTTCTCGATCGCCGCGCGGACGTTGAACAGCAGGCGCTCGCGGCCGAGCCGGTCGACGAGGCCCGAATTGCAGCCTATTTCGGATTGATCTTGGTGATCTTGTTGCCCTGTATGCCGAGTCCGGCCATGAGCCCCTTCTGGCCGAAAATGAACGCATAGATGTCGTCCTTCGCAGTCGTGGTCGTCATCGTTTTCGCCTTCCCCTCGTCCACCACGACCACGGTCGGGCCGACCCCGACCTCGAAACCGCCCGCCTTGTCGAGTTGCGCCAGGGCGTTTTCATTCATGAATAACATCGCGTAGCCGAATTGCTGGGCGCCAGCCTGCAGGCCGACCGACGCACCTGTAGTGTTGTAGTACGCGACCGCCTTGCCGCTCTTCAGCAACGCCCCCTCGCCGAACTGGCCGCCAACGCCGAGGCCAGCCTTGGTGACTTTGGGAAACACCAGGATAGCCTGCGCCTTCGCGCCGAGAGCCTTGGCCGCCGGAACGCTCGCATAGAGTTTTTGCAAGCTTGCGTTCGCATCGCGGCCAAGCTCGGCCGCCCCGGCCGCAATCGAAGTGTGCCAGACGAACGCCAGCGTCGCACCGACAACAATCCTGCCCAATGCTTTCGTTTTCATTTTCGCACTCCTTTTGTTGGTGAATTGCGAGTTTCGAAAGACAAATCCTGGCTGCACGTTGCATCCCCGCCAGCGATTTGCGCAAGACCCTTTACGGCCGCTTGCGCCGGCGCATGAAGACGATCAGCGTCAGCGCGGCTCACTGTGTGAACCGCATACGTGGCGCTCGGCGTCGTTCCGGGCTTGGCACTTCGGATGAGAGCCGAGTGTGAGCCTTTTTACTGCCGACCACAATCGGCTGCGGATTCTACCGGTGACGCGCAGCATCTTCAAGATCACCTTGAAGCGGACATGGCGTCGGTTGACCGGGGTTGGCCGTCGACGCCTGCGCCGGATGCGATAGGTCGGATCAAATACGCAAATCTGGACATGAGCGGATTGTCGCGTCCGCCCGAAACGGGGGTTTGCGAACATGAATCAACGAGCATAATGGGCGTTCGAACGCGGAACCTGCGCATTCGAAGGACTAAACCGCGTGCACGTAGATGTTCATAGCAGAGAGAGGTGACCCATGCGCAAGCTATCAGCATTCGTCCTCATCGTCGCAGTGGTGCTTTCGACCTTTTCGCACGACGAATAATCGGTAGACTTGCGTAACGCGGAGTCGGTGCCGCCGGAACAGGAGTAGGGAGCGCCAACATGACGGGTGCGCCGCGATCGCGAAGGAAACGTTTCACCTGTTCCTCATCAAGCCTTCGCATTATGACGATGATGGCTACGTCATCCAGTGGGCGCGCTCGTCGATTCCTGCGAATACGCTGGCGACGTCTGTATGGCCTCGCACTGGATTGCGCCCAGCGCCACGTGCTCGGCGAGCACGTCGAGATCCGGATCACCGCTGCGGACGAGACCAACACCCGCATCCGACCCGCCGAAATCGTCGACCAGATACGCAACGGCGGAGGTCGCGGATTGGTTGCGCCTGGTCGGCGTGCAGACCAATCAATTTCCGCGCGCGATGGACATCGCCCGGCCTCTGCGCGCCGCGGGCATCGCGGTCTGCATCGGCGGCTTCCATGTCAGCGGCTGCATCGCGATGCTGCCGGAGGTGCCGCCGGAGCTTCGGGAAGCGATGGATCTCGGCGTCACGCTGTTCGCGGGCGAAGCGGAGGGGCGACTCGACGATTTGCTGCGTGCCGCGTATCGCAACGAGTTGCAGCCGCTCTACAACTTCATGAACGATCTACCGGGCTGGCGGGCGCGGCGGTTCCGTATCTTCCGCGCGACGTCGTTCGCCGGACCAGCGGCACGCGCACGAGCTTCGACGCCGGACGCGGTTGCCCGTTTCCTGTGCAGCTTCTGCACGATCATCAACGTCCAGGGCCGGAAATCGCGCTCGCGCAGCGCCGACGACGTCGAGCGGCTCGTGCGCGCCAATCTCGCCCAGGGCGTGCATAACTTCTTCATCACCGACGACAACCTTGCGCGGAACCAGAACTGGGAGGCGATCTTCGACCGGCTGATCAGGATGCGCGAAGAGGAGAGGCCTGCGCATCCACATCGTCGCGCAGGTGGACACGATGTCGCACAAGATCCGCGGCTTCATCGCAAAGGCGGGCCGCGCCGGGGTCAATCGGGTGTTCATCGGCCTCGAAAGCATCAATCCGGATGCGCTGAAGGAGGCGCGGAAAGGCCAGAACCAGATCACCGAATACCGTGCGATGCTGCAGGCATGGCACCGCGTGGGCACGCTGACGTACGCGGGGTACATCCTGGGATTTCCGGGCGATACGCCGGCCTCGATCGAGCGCGACATCCGCATCATCCAGCGCGAGCTCTCGATCGATCTGCTCGAGTTCTTCATCCTTACGCCGCTGCCGGGTTCCGCCGATCACAAGAAGCTGCATCTGGCGGGCGTGGAGATGGCGCGCGACCTGAACAAATACGACCTCGTGCACGTCACGACTCGCCATCCCGTCATGTCGGACGACGAGCTGCGTGCGGTCTACCGCAAGGCCTGGGACATCTACTATTCGCCCGAGCACGTCGAACGCGTGGTCCGAAGGTCGAAGGCGTGGGGCTACGATCCGCGCAACATGCTGACTGAAGCTGTTGACTTTCCACGCCGTCCCGCGCATCGAGCACGTGCATCCGCTGGAAGGCGGGCTATTTCGGCGCAAGTATCGCCGCGACCGCCGGCCGGGAATGCCGCTCGAAAGTCCATTCGTGTTCTATCCCCGGTACGCTCTGGAAATCGTGTCCAAGCACTTGCGCTTCGCTCGAATGGTCTGGCAACATTGGCGCATTCTTCGCCGCGTCGAACGCGACTCGAATCCCTACATGGACGTAGCGATGACGCCCGTGCAGGACACCGAATTCGAGCGAGATGCAGATGTATACGACTACGCCGGCCGCCAAGTTTGCCGTCGAGAAGTTGCGCCGCCGCAAGAGTGCGCATGCGGTGGGTCCAAGCTAGCTTCAATAGCTCCCATCGGACATCACCACCGCAAGCTTCGCGGCCTTATCGCATGACAATCAATACGGTGGATTGACTACTACGAACTGCGATCCCTGGGGCTGGTACCAAGTGCTTCCGCATTGTTGATAGATCATGCCGCCGTAATTTACCGGCACGCAGCTTGGCGGCACGGTACGGACCATGGACCCCACGACGGCGGAAGTCACGGCCATGGCAGTGCCCACTGCCGCTGCGGTCGCGACCGGATGATAGTCGTTGTCCCAGCCGCCGCCACAGCAACCGTGCCCCTCGACATTCACGTTGACGTTCCGGTCGACATTGACGTTGTTGACATTGTTGACGCTGCTGCTGCGGACATTGTTGGTACGGGCATCCGCCTTGGTGTTGTTGACCTGCGCAGTCTGCCTGGCTCCGCCGCCGCCCCCTGCCTGAGCGCCGCCACCGCTTTGGGCACGAGCGCCGCCGCCACCGCCACCTGTGGCACGAGCGCCGCCCCCGCCCCCGCCGCCGCCACCGCCGCCACCACGACCTGCTGCATCAGCGTAGGGGCTCATGGCGAAGCTCGCAAGAACCCCGACGACCAACGACGCCGGAAGCAAATTGCCGAATGATCTCTTCATGTTGACGCTCCTCTACTTTGTCTTCACCGGAACGATCTCGATCTTGGAAGCGCCCTTCGGCGGCGTGAACTTGAAAATCGTGTCCTTGAAGTTGGGTTTCAGGTTCCAGTCGATCAGGGAAACCGACTGAGGACGCGCTTCGTCGGCGCGATTGGTGATCACGACCTTGCGTGGCAACGGCTTGCTCCCGGTGGTGATCCAGATCTGCCAATCGATACTCGCCTGGCGAAAGGCGTAGTGGTCACAAAGATCGTCGCCAACGAAATCCTGCCCGGCATTCATCGCCGACTCGATCTTGTCGAGCGGCGCGGCCGGGGTACCCCAGAGGAAGAGATCCGACAAGGGGAGTTCCACGCCGATACCTCTGCTCCAGCAGGTCGATCAGCCCGCCGATCGTGTCGACGAATTCGACCGTCGAATAATATTTCTGCGCGGGTGCATAGAGTGTGACCGTCTTGCCGTCGTAGACGAGCTCGCGTTCGGAACGGGCGCTATGCATCAGGGCGCGCAGCTTGTTGGGACGCTCGACGTCCATATCCGCCGTCGCCGTATGCTGCAGCTTTTGGCCATCGGCCAGGACGCGCTCGCCGGTCAGTTCCGTCGACACCCGAAAGCGCTTCAGTGTCTGCAGGAACGCACCCATGTCCTTGAGGGCCTGAAGCGACGCGGGATCAACCGCACTCGCCGCGGCCTGCGGAGCGCCGGCCGGCGCGGTCTGCGCAGGGGCGCTCGGTGCCGCAAGCAACATCGCCAGCAGGCTGAGCGCCAGAACGTTTCGTACCATGGTTGTCTCCCGGATTGGGAAGCGTTTGTCGAGCAATACGGGCAGCCGTCAGACGGCGGTTCCGAGGTCGATGCAATCGCGGCCGAGGAAAACTGCGGTGCGCTGAACCAGCGATTCGCCCTCGACGTGAGCGCGCCATTCGCGGTTTCACTCGAACGCGCTTCGGCCGACCCACGATCGGCGGTTCCGCCACATCGGCCTCCATCAGCCCGCGATGGACGAAGCCCGCGACCAAGGCGCCGGCGATTGGCGCGAGCCAGAACAGCCATAGCTGCGACAGCGCCCAGCCGCCGACGAACACCGCGGGTCCGGTGCTGCGCGCAGGGTTGACCGAGGTATTGGTCACCGGAATGCTGATCAGGTGGATCAGCGTGAGCGCCAGACCGATCGCCAGTCCGGCGAAGCCAACCGGCGCACGCTTGTGCGTCGTGCCGAGGATCACCATCAGGAACATGAACGTCATCACCACTTCGCAGATCAGCGCGGAGGTGAGTCCGTACTTGCCCGGCGAATGTTCGCCGTACCCGTTCGACGCGAAGTCGCCGATCTCGAATCCCGGCTTGCCGCTCGCGATCAGATAGAGGACGCCGGCAGCGACGACCGCGCCGATCACCTGCGCGACGAAGTACGGCAGAAGCAGTCGTCCGGGGAAGCGTCCGCCTGCCCACAGGCCCACGGACACCGCGGGATTGAAGTGGCCGCCGGAAATCGGACCGAATGCGTAGGCCCCGGTCACCACGGTGAGACCGAACGCCAGCGATACGCCAGTGAAGCCGATGCCGAGCGAGGGAAATGCGGCAGCCAGCACAGCGCTTCCGCAGCCGCCGAGCACCAGCCAGAACGTTCCGAAAAACTCAGCGAAAAGTTTCGGGCCCATGATCCCTCCTTTTCGAAGAGCAGCGACGATCGCGCTCGTTTTCGTGTGACGACACGCAGCGTTGAATCCGAGAGACGTTATTAGAAACCTCATCACTGCTTTCTGCAACCGGACCTCGGAACCCGACCAGGCGCAGTGGCATCTGCGTCCGCGTCGGACTTGCTTCAAGTTATCGGGTTCGCGACGAGGTGGCACCGCGCAAACGCGAGGCGGCCACCTCCCGAGTGGGTTCCTTGTCCTGAATCAAGCGGCATAATGGGCCCTCGGACGCGGAAGCCGCGCGTTCGAGGGACAAACCGTGTGTAACTAAGACGCTTCTAGAGAGAGGTAACCAATGCACAAGCTATCAGCAATCGCCTTCATGGCCGCCGCGTTAGGCGTGGCTGTCGCAAATGCGCAGCCTGCGCCCGCGACGGCACCCGTACGGACGGTCAAGGCCGTCCAGCCCGGACTGCTGGAAGTGACGGGTCCTCGTGTGAACGAAGCCGTTGCGGCTGGCATCCTGAAGATCAGCGCGACGCCGGGTAAGGGTGGGCGCTCCATCGAAGTGCATTCACCATGGGGCAACATCAATTTTGGCTGGCCGAAGGATGTGAAACCCGTGGCCTTCACCATCGAGCACGCCAAGAAGACCGGCACCGTCATGGTCTCGGCGCCCGGATTCACGGAGGCGAACAAGGCAGACTACAAGGCGGCCTTCGAAGCCGTCGTCCCGATGGCGATCGCCAAGGCACAAGCCCAGAAGGAAGCCAAGACGAAGGGATAGGTGATGGCGGGCGTTCCGCGCCGATGTCGAAACCGGGGCGCTGCAACCGCAGCAGTTCGAGGCAAGGATCGCCCGCCGCAGTCCAGGGTAACGAGACCGAGTAGGAGTTCCGAGACCCGGTCGACCGGATCAAGGAGCTGCTCGCGCTCGTTCTCGAATCGTTTTTCAACCGCGCGATGGCACGCATTCGTTCAAAGTGCCCCGGTGGTATCGGTCGCCTGGGCAGACGCTTCCACACGGCGGTTGGCCGCGACCCAACCCATGAAGAGTTGGTAGCCCAGCGCCAAGAGGGTGGCGCCGACGAACATTCCAAGAATTCCTGCGGTAGCCATTCCACCGAGCGCCCCGATCAGGATGACCGGCATTGGCGCGTCGACGCCGCGGCCAAGCATGAGCGGCTTGAGGATATTGTCCGTCATTCCGGCGACAAAGAGCAGCAGCGTGTAGACGATTGCCTCGACCGTCCCGTAGTCCCCGCGCCACCAGATGTAGCCGATCGCCGGCAACGTCACGATCAGCGCCGGTACCTGGGCGATGCCGAGCACGAGAACAATCATCGCCAGGACGCCAGCCCAAGGCACGCCGGCGATCAACAGGCAGAGGCCAACGATGATCGCTTGAATGAACGCGACGCCGATGACGCCCTGTGCGACGGCCCGTATGGTCGCCGTGGAGAGCTTGGCCAACTCTGGGCCGCGCGCAGTCCCGGCGAAGCGCTCAAAAATGGCAACGCTTGCACGGCTGCCGGATTGGCCGAACGCCATGAATATGCCGGCAATGATGAAGGCGGCGATGAATAGTAGAAGGCCGCCCCCAATGCTGGCGACAAAAGCAAGAGCCGACTTTGCCAGATCGCCGATCTTCGGCTGCATGCTCTTTACGAGGGCGGGAAGATCATCGTGCGCCTGCGACCATATGGCATGCACTTTCTCGCCAATCACGGGCCACCCTGCGACAGATTCCGGTGGCGCCGGGATCACCAGTGCATTGCTCTGCACGTCGTTGACCAATCGATGGACCGAGTCGCCCAGTGAACTCATCAATATCGCGGTCGGCACGACAATCAATGCGATGCCCAGGATCACGAGCACGGTGGCCGCAAGGCCCTGTCTGCCGCCCATCTTCGCGGCTACGAACTCTTGCAGCGGATAAAGGGTAACGGCCAGAATCAGCGCCCATGCCATCAGCGGCAGGAACGGCGAAAAGACCTGAAAGCAAAGTACTGCCAGGGCGAAAATGAGCCCGGCGCGTATGAGAACTTCAAGGAGACCGGGAGCGCCACTGGGATCGATTTCAACTGCACGCTTGTCATAAGGGTTCATTCGTCGCTCCTTTGCAAGCCCAGCCACAAGCGACTATCACCGCAGCCTCTGCGAGTATCTCGGAGTTCCCGCTCCGGGATTGCGAGGCGCGACGCGCCGATACCTAATCGCGACGCGGCCTACTCTTCGAAAAGTGCCACCCCGGCGAAGCCGCTGCGCGAGGGGCGAGTCCGCGTTGTCCGTCGACACCGAAATCGATAGTTCGTCGGCCCGGCCGGCCGATTCTTGACGCTGCTCAATGCGAAGCCAGGGCGCGGGCGTCGAATGCATTCATGGTACGCCGCGCTCGGTACGTTCGTGCGCTGAAGCGCGAATCCTGCGTCGACTTCTGCCGAGACCTTTCTCAGCGTCCGCAGCCGCGAGCTCTACGCTGCCGGCGGTTGCACAGACGACGACAGTTTCCCCCGAGTGCGTTGTCCTTGCCGAGGCTTCTGCCCCAGCGTACCCCTTACCGAGTGGCCTGTGCAACAGCACCCAGCAGCGCCGACGACTTCGGACTCGTCGCAGTCTTTCGTATCAGGATGTCGGGCGGCAGTATGTTGGTGCCGCCGTAGAAAGCGTCGTTCCAAGCGACGTTCGAATGCACGACGGTGCCGTCCAGATTGAGTCCGCCGTAAACGCCCTTCGCCCGGGTGAAGGAGATGAGATCCGCGGTAACGGTCGATTTCGCTCCAGCACCCACCGGACCTACCGCGATGCTCGCGTCACCACCGATCTTGAACGAGCTCGATAGCAGGGAATTCAGACCCTTCTCGGTCATCACGACGATGACCGCCTCCGAAACTTCAACTCCGGCCTGAAAGCCGACGCTGGCGGTTGCAAGATCGTAGAACGCGGGTCCGACCCAGGGGACCGCAATGGCTGGGTGCGGGGCAACGGTGCCTGCATCCTTCGCGACGAGCACTGCCCGCCCGCCGGATCCGCCGAAGATGAAGCCGGCCTTCACGATTTGGGGGGCGATCAAAACCGCCTTCGCCCTGTCGATATTCTGCTGGATCCACGTCTGGTCCGGATCACGCATGAAGTTGTTCAAGGTGACACGGGCGTCGGACACCAGCTTGTCCGCCTCGGCAGAGGAAGCCGGCCTGCCGGATTCAGTGGCACATGCAGTGAGCATTCCAGCAACGACGATCAATGCAGCCGAGCGCATACAGGTTGAGAACTTTTTGGATGTTGGCATGGTGGCTCCGTGAAAAAATTGGCTGTTGGAAAACCGCTGCTTCAACCGGTTACCCCACATCCTATACTGCGCGCCGATTGTCGGAAGGTCAGAAGCGATAACGAATGCCAACGCCGAACACCCACGGATCGAGGTCAAGCGAGCTGGCGTTCGCACCGGTCCGGTTGAAGCGCACATCATTGTCAATCCAGAGGTACTTGACGTCGAGGTTGAAGAACCAGTTGCGCTGGAACTGGTAGTCGAAGCCCGCCTGGAGCGCGCCGCCCCAGCTGTCACGGCCGACAGATGCCCCGGAATTGCTGCCGAGGTCGGTCTCGTAGAAGTACGTATAGTTGAAGCCGCCGCCGACGTACGGCTTGAAGTTCGCGAGGGCCGGACTGTTGCGTCCGATGTTGGTGAAGTGATATTGGAGCGTGAATGTCACCGGCATCATCTTGAGGCTGCCGAGGCCGTTGCCATTGAAGCTGACGTCCTGCTTCGCCCAGGTGATGCTGCCCTCGACCGCGACGTTCGGCGTGAAGAAGTAGGTCGTGTCGAGCTCTCCGGTCCATTGATTCTCGACGTCGAAGCCCGAGACCGAGGAGCTCACGTCGGGGTCGATGTTGACAACGCGGGCACCGATCATCCACCTGCCCAACGGCATCGCGGTAGCCGCCGCTGCGGCGGGCGCCGGAGTCGCGGCGGGTGTGATGGAAAGCGCGGCGGCCTCGACGTAGGTCGCCTCCACCTGGTCGCCGACCGCGATCCGCTTGAACTGCTCCGGATCCCTGATCGGCAGAACGACCACCCTGCCGCCCGGGCCGCGCAACGAAACGGTCTGGCCGGTTGCATCGACAGCGACGACGTCGGCAACGATCACCCTCTCGCGAGTGGCGATTCCGCCCGGCCGCTGGCCAAGCTCGGCGCGCGATCCGGTCACGGTGTCGGCGCGGCTCGCCGGTGCGCCGGTGCCGCCCTTCTTGAGCTCGAGCGTCAGCGCGTCGTAAAAATCGACATGCACGGTGTCGCCGACGCCGAGCTGCGGGAAGGTTGCGTACGTCCGGACCGGCGACGACGGTGAAGGTACTACCGTCGTCGCGCCGCAGCGTCACCTGGCGCGTGGTCATGTCGATCGCGGTGACGGTCGCGGACGCGGTCTCCACGCGCGAGGCGGTCGCGGTGCCGGGCCCGCGCTCGATGCTGCTCGCCGGCTGCCCGATGGCGGGAGAGGCGAGCACAGCGGCGATGAGGACAGCGGCAAGGCGGCAAGCGAACGAGCGATCGGCGTGCATGTTGACTCCTTATTGGCTAACAATCGGCGACCATGACGACCGCGCATCCGCGCGGTCATGTGCGTTACAAAGTGTACGTCGTTTTGCCACCGCGCGCCAATCGCGGCCAAGTCGCGAGTGGCTTGCCGATGCGGAAGGCTTTGACGTCAAGTCACACACGAAACCGCGCGCTTGACGGAGTCTTCGAATCTCGATCGTAAAGCTACCGCATTTACGTACGCGATGGAAATCTATTGCAGGGAATGTGGCGGCGGACGCCCGTCGACACGCTCCGTTCTACAACCGCAACGGCAGTAAATTGCACGAGTCGGCGCGTATGGGATCGTGAATCGCATGCCGTCACTCTCGACTGCTGCTTGCTGGCATCGACATCGATTGCATGAGCACCGGCACGGAGCCCGCAGTTGGTACAACGCCTGCTTCTGCCCTGGCTGTTTGGCGAGCGATGGCTCGCGCAGTCTCAGCTGAGGGAAGGGATGGCGGAAAAGGTCGAGCACGGCAAGCTCGAGTGGGTCCTCGCGACCCGTCCGTGGCAGATCCTGCGCTTTTTCGGCAGGCTCATCGGCGCTTTTTTGTCGCCGTCGGCGTGGTGGCGGCGTTGGCTGTTGTCGGCTACGTCGAATTCGAATCGATCATCGAGGCGATCGATTCCCGGTACTCGGATCAGATCGACGCTTACCTGGGCATCGACAAGAGGGCGATCTCGCGACTGCACGACCCGGCCTATTTCGCCCAGCAATCGGTGCTGGTCACGGAAGATCAGCGAACCGTCGCCTGCATTTCCTCACCCGAACGTCGGATCCTGATCCGCGACGCGGCCGAGATCCCGCCGCTCTTCATCGGCGCGATCCTCGCCTCGGAAGACAAGAACTTCTTCAGCCATGAGGGAATCGACAAGGGCGCGATCGTGCGCGCAATGGCCAAGCGAGCCCTGCAGGAAAGCCATTCGGGTGCATCGACGCTGACGATGCAGATCGCCAAGCATCTTCGGGGTGGCACCGGGCGTGCGTCGACGGAGATCGAAAAAATCGGCGACATCGTCACCGCGCTTCGGATCGAGCGCGAGTTCTCGAGGGAACAGTTGCTGCTGAAATACGTGAACATGCCGTATTTCGGTCGCGGACAGTACGGCATCGAAGCGGCCAGCCGGGCTTACTTCGGGAAGCCCGCGAAGGACCTCCTGCTGCACCAGGTCGCTTTCATCGTCGCGCTCATCAACAAGCCGGCACTGCCTGACCGATCATTCGCGACCGATCCGCTGCTGAAGGGCGTGAGCAATCCGCGATGCGAATTGGGCAGAAGCAGCGCGCGGTGCGCTGCGCGTGCTCGATCTGATGCTGGACAGAGCGGATCACCGACGCCGAGCACGCGCGGCGGCGAGCTGGTCGAGAAGTCGCTACGAAAAGAGATCGTGCCATCGGGCACGGCTGTGGCACGCGCGACCACTTCCTCGAACGGGTGCGGATTCTCTACAAGGATCGCTTTCCGATCAACAGGGGCGGCTGACGATCTCCATCACCCGCGACGACGCGCTTCAGGATGTCCTGGCCAGGGCGGTCGATCTGACGCTGCAAACCTACTTGGCTCGCCACCCGAACGATGCCGACAACGACCAGCTGCGGCGCCGGAGCGTTCGCGGTCGATTTCACCGGGGACGTGCTCGCCGAAGTGGGCAATGTCAACTTCAAGCAACTGAAGTACGACGTGATCGCCACCGGCTGGCGCCAGCCGGGGTCGACATTCAAGATCTTCACGTACGGAGGCCTGGTCGAGCAGCTCACCAACGAAGTGCTCGCCGACAAATCAGCACCGGGGACTGTAGAAGCGATCGCCGCGAAAGTCCTCGAGCGCTGTAGCGTTCTGGACGCACCGATCGAAGTGCCGCTGGGTCGCGGTCGAGGCGTCAAGAAGATCGAGAATTTCCATTCCCGGTCGGAGCCGCAGTATCGCGGCGTGATCAGCTGCCGAATCGCCTTGGGCGAGTCACGAAACACGGCTGCGATGCGGGCAGGCGCGCGTGCCGGGATCAAGAACGTGATCGCGCTCACGTATCGCCTGGGAATGCCCAGCGACGAGAAGCACCTCCTGCAGCCCTACCCGACGACCGCAATCGGCGCATCCGAGGACAATCCGCTGTCGATGGCGTCGACGACGGCCTTTGTCAACGGTGGGTTTCGCGTGACGCCACGGTTCGCAAACGATGTCTGCCGGGACGGCAAGTCGCTGTTGCACAACGATGCCACCGGGCGTTCGAAGGATTGCGACATCAAGGGACAAAATCACCCGCCTCAGGAGCGGCTCATGCATCCGGCGGTATCCGCGGCGATGACAGAACTCCTCAAGGGACCCCTCGATATCGGGTCTACCGGTACGGCATCGGCTCTGAGGAGCGGCGTCATCCCAGGAATGGATCCGTTGAGCGACGCGATCTGGAAGTTAATCCCGGAAGAAAGAAAAAGGCGGACGCTGGCATTTCCGCTCGAGAAGGCAGGAGAGATCGCAGGTAAGACGGGTACCGCGACCAATGCTGATGGGAAGACGTCCGACGTGTGGCTGCTGTTGTTCGTTCCCGGACCGCCCGAGCATCCGGAACGCGGCATCATGCTCGGATTCTAGATGGGAAAGGACTCCAAGGATCATCCGCTCGGCGATCGCGGCTCGACCGGAGGTCCCGGTTTCGCTGAATCCGGCGCTCGAAATTGGGTGCATTCATCCGCAGCAGTACTCGAGTTCCTGCAAAGGGAGCGTGGGCTGCTGCAGCGAGGGTACAGGTTTCAGCCGATCATGCGCGACGAGGCGCTGCGGGATTTCGAGGTGAAGAACCCGCGGGAGATCATTCCCGTGTCGACGACAAGCGCGAGCGTCAATCGATCGCGTTGACGCGCGTAAATATTTCCCGTCGGCCACGCAGCGTCTGGACGTGGGAGCCGATTTCGGGCCTGGCATCGCGAGCATTGCTAAGCAACGGTCGTACCGCGAAGTCGCCGACAGCGGTCATTCGATGGCGCTATCGACCCCTCACCGGTCATTCGCGTCTGTCGGAAGCTGACGTTTAGTCGAGCCGGGACCGGAGGGAATCGAAGCCCGGCAGCTAGTAAGAAGAGCCGGGCGGTTGTGTCGCCCGGTTCCTGTCCAGCCTTGTGCAGTGATCCGGCTTGCCGTCGGCCTCGCCCCCTTCACTGTCATCCTCTACATGATCATCCAATTCAAGGAAGGCTTCAGTCGCGATAACGGTCAGAAGAACCGACGGTCACACATCACCTTGCCAAGTCTTCTTTACCAATCCGGCGAGTGAACGAAACAGGTCTGACTGCTTCTGAATCATTTCACGGTCAACTGTTATCAGAAATCGCTTGGGCTTCCTGGCGGCTGATGGTGGCTGCGTCAAGGAGTGCTGCGACCTCATCCTGAAGCTTGCAAAGCGAGGTGAGGCGGCTGAATTGCGGGTCGACCAGAACGCGCATACGATCGCGCAGTGGATCTTGGTCAAATGGCGGCCGCGATACATTGAGCCTGCGAGGGACGCGTGATGTTCACCTTTTGCCGTATTAGCGCTGTTGTGCTCGCCGTCACGGCGACGTGTTTGGCGGCCGCCGCTCAGGGCCAGACCATCGTGCCACCGGTGCCAACGACGGGCCCCTACCCAGTAGCTTGTACGAACGTCGAGCAGGACTTTTCGCGCGTGCCTGGCGATGAGACCGCGGAAATGTACTGGCGGGGCGACGCGAGCGGCGGCAAGGAGCGCTACGTCGACGCATTGCTCGTCGCGCCGGCGAGTGCGCTTGTGTCGATGTTCGTCGCACCTTCCGACGAGGACCTCTACGATCGCTGGGCCGGCGAACAGGTTACCTACGTCTTCCTCGCGTGCTACCCGACGACCGCGGCGAACATACGCACCGACTACGCGCTGCCTGGTGCTGGTGTCGTTCCAAGGATGCAGCGCGGTAGCGAGGCCCCGATCCTCCCCGCGAGCCCCGCGCGGCTGCCCGTGCTGCTCTACTCGCACGGTTACGGCGGCAGCCCGCTGACGGGCAACTACCTCCGCGCGATGATCGCCTTCGCGTCGTGGGGATACGTCGCCGTCGCGCCGTTCCACGGCGATCTGCGCTACTCCGTGTTCGGCCCGCAGGATGCCCAAGCGTTCCAAGGCAAGGCGTACATCCCGATCTGGAGCGAGTTCGTCGCCATGCAGGCGGTTCGTCCGCTGTCGCTCTCGGCCGGACTCGACGTCATGCTCTCGCGTGCGGAGTGGCGCGATCGCATCGACCCGAATCATGTCGGCGCATTCGGCATCAGCCAGGGGGGCGAGACGCTCTTGCTTCTCGGCGGTGCGGAACTCAATTACAACCTTTCCACCTTCGACCACAAGCGCGTGACGCACGACACCCGCGTGAAAGCCGCGGTCGGATATGTCCCGTACTTCGGCGTCGAAAACGTCCCCGCGTTCGGCAGCGATCAGGCCGGCGCGCAGGGAGTGACGCTGCCGTTTCTCGCGATTTCCGGCAGTGCCGATCCGATCGCACCCGTGAACGTGGTGCGCGCGGCGCTCGACCGAATGGCGGGTCCGCGCGGGCAAGTGCTGCTCAATGGCCAGGGACACGATCTCGACCCGGGAAGCGCGGCGGACATCATCACCTGGTCGCTCGCATTCCTCGACGCCTGGGTCAATGGGAATGCATCTGTCAAGGGCCGGCTGACGCAGGTCGATCACGTCGACGGCGGCCTCGACGACCACAAGGTGCTGTACGTCGATCCGACCGGCAGCGGCGGTACCCCGGGCCCCGATCTTAACCAGCATGGCTTGACCGGTTCCTGGTTCGAACAGGTGAGCGCCGGACAGGGGGTGGAAGTCGAAGTGTTTCCCAATCGGTCGACTGGAACGGGTTTGGTGTTTGTGGGCTGGTTCACTTACGACACCGTTGTCGGTGCAGCAGAGCGCCAGCGCTGGTACACGGCCTTGGGCCAAGTGGTAACTGGACAGCCCAACGCTTCACTGACGATCTATCAGAACACCGGTGGCAACTTCAATGCTCCGCCCGTCACTACCGCACAGCCGGTCGGGACCGCGATGTTGAGCTTCGACTCGTGCTCGAGCGGTCAACTTTCGTACAGCTTCACTGACGGCACGGGACGCACTGGGACGATACCGTTGACGCGCCTGACACAGAACGTGACCTGCGATAGTACGACCGCGAATTCCACCAATGCGGACTTCGCCCTTTCGGGGAACTGGTACGACCCCGCAACGTCGGGCCAGGGACTGGCAGTGGAGGTCAACCCGAATTCCAGGGCGTTCTTCGCAGCCTGGTACACCTATGCGCCAAACGGCGCCGGCGCTGGAGCAGCCGGACAACGTTGGTACACCGTGGAAGCCACCTTTGCGCCCGGCTCCCGTTCGATCCCGGCGTCAATTTACGAAACCACCGCTGGAGTGTTCGACCAACCCACGCCTCCTGGCCAAACCAGTGTGCCAGTCGGGACCGCGACCATGGCATTCCAGAGTTGCTCGGCCGCGGCGTTTAGCTACAACTTCACCGGCGGGAGCAGCAGTGGCCTCTCAGGGACCATCGCCTTGAACCGCGTCGGCCCGCTGCCCCCTGGGTGCACTCAATGAAGCCAATCGCTGAAACCGTGGTTGCGATACAGGTCTTTCACTGGCGCCCCGCTTTCCGCTTCCTTCAAAAAATCGATGATCTGCTGCTCGGTAAAGCGCTTCTTCTTCATGTCCGTCTCGAACCGAGATCGCGACGCCAACTCCTTTATGCGAGCACTCGACCTTGCGCCGGCGCGAACCCCTCCGCAGCAGTCGAATCGGCGCTCCGCGCTAGGAGCCGTGCTGCGCCGCGAGCCAAGCGTCTGAAGGCGCTCGCAGGAGAGCGGTACGTCGTCTGCTCTTCGCCGCGCACCACGATCATCGATGGCGGGCGCGGCATCGCTCGTCGCTCTTGTCGCCGCTCCGCCTTCTCCAGAGCATCGACTGCGGCTTGCTGAGGCTCATCGCTAATGAGGAAGCGGTATGACCTGCTGTACGTGAAAACGAGGCAAGGTCAAACGGTCGCTGCACGGCCACTGCCGACAGACTGCGGCCTTGTATCGCGCGCGGCTTTGCCCTAAATTGCGTTTTCACTCGTCCTTCACACTAAACCAACGGATATGGCTGGCGCGCTGCCAGAAGGTCCCGCTTTCGGGACGGCCTAGTGACGTGCGCAATGCGCGTCAGCGAACTGCTGCAGCATCTTCAGGCATACATTCCCCGTGACCGCCGTCGGGCGCTCGCGCGCGGGGAGGCCATGCCCGACCGCATTCACGGCGCGGCACTTTTCGCGGACATCTCCGGCTTCACCCCGCTGACCGAGGCGCTTTCCGCCGAGCTTGGCGCGCACCGCGGGGCCGAAGAGCTGACGAAGCATCTGAACCGGGTGTTTCACGCCCTGATCGAGGAGCTGCATCGCTTCGCCGGTGAGGTCATCTATTTCAGCGGCGACGCCATCACGTGCTGGTTCGATCGCGACGACGGCGCGCGCGCGACCACCTGCGGCCTCGCGATGCAGCAGACGATGCGCGGCCTGCACGACGTCGTGACGCCGCGCGGAACGCGTGTGACGCTCGCGATGAAAGCCGCTATCGCCGTGGGACCGGCGCGCCGGTTCGTCGTCGGTGATCCGGACGTGCAACTGATCGATGTTCTTGCCGGTCGCCTGATCGACGCCCTTGCGACCGCGGAGCACCACGCCGTGCCGGGAGAGGTGATTCTGGATCAAACGGCGCTGGATGCCCTGCGCGATCGCATCGTGGTCGGCGACGTGCGACATGACCACAGCAGTCGCGAGTACGCGACGGTCGTCCGGACGCTCATGCAGGTGCCCGAGTTGGCCACGCCCGAAGGCCCCGAGGCGCTGGCCGAAGACGCGGCGCGCCGATGGGTGCTGCCTGCGCTTTACGAGCGCCTGCGGACGGGGAGCGGCGAATTCCTGACGGAGCTGCGCCCTGCCTACCCGCTGTTCGCCCGGTTCGGCGGCATCGACTACGACGACGATGCCGCGCCGGCGAAGCTCGATGCGTTCGTGCGTCACGTGCAGCGTATCTTCGCCGCCTACGGCGGCAATCTCGTGCACCTTTCCGTAGGGGACAAGGGCGCCTATCTGTACGGCGTTTTCGGCTCGCCCCAGGCGCACGAGGATGACGCAGCACGTGCCTTGGCGGCGGCGCTGGAGCTGCGCGAGCTGCCCAAGGTCACTGCCGTATCGGAGCTGCAGATCGGCATCACGTATGGGCGCTTGCGCAGCGGCATGTACGGCCACGAGCACCGGCAGGCATTCACGTGTCTCGGGGACGCCGTCAATGTCGCGGCACGGCTCATGAGCCACGCACCGCACGGACAGATCCTCGTCTCCTCTGCGGTCCATGATGCCGCGCGCGAAAAGTTCGCATGGAACGCGCTCGAGCCGATCCACGTAAAAGGCAAACGCGAGCCCGTGCAGCCCTATGCGTTGACGGCGTCGGTCAAGCGCGCGCAGCGGAGCGAAGCCGCGACGTCGGAATTGCCGATGATCGGACGCGCGGTCGAGCTGAATCTGCTCACGGCGGGGCTGGATTCCGCGCTGGCGGGGAATGGCTCCGTGATCGGGATCGCGGCAGACGCCGGCATGGGCAAGTCGCGGCTGATCGCGGAGTTCGCGCGACAGGCGCGCACGCGCGGCGTCCTCGTGGCGACCGGGGAATGCCAGGCGTTCGGCAGCAATACGAGCTACTTCGCCTGGCGCGAGATCTGGCACACGCTGTTCGGCGTCGACGATGCATTGCCCGACGAGGACAAGGCGCGCAACGTCGAGGCCGAGCTCGCGGCGATCGACACCGCGCTGGTCGCTCGCGCGCCGCTGCTTTCTGCCGTGCTCGACGTGTTGATCGAGGACAACGATCTCACCGCTTCGTTCGACGCGAAGCTCCGCAAGACATCGCTGGAGACATTGCTCGCCGACTGTCTTCGTGCCCGCACCGGCGCGGAGCCGCTGGTCGTGGTGCTCGAGGATTGCCACTGGCTCGATCCGCTGTCGCGAGATCTGCTGCAGGTGCTCGCGCGGGCGTTGCCAGGAATCAAGTGCCTGTTTGTGGTTGCCTATCGGCCGGAGAAAGAGCCCGGCGGCGGCCTTGGCCTCGTGAAGCTGGGTCACTTTCAGGAGGTCGCGCTGACCGAGCTCGACCCATCGCAAGCGGCGAGCCTGATTACGCTGAAGCTGCGGCAGATGCTTGCTACGGAACGCGACGCGCCTGCGGCACTCGTGGAACTGATCACGAATCGCGCCCAGGGCAATCCTTTCTACATCCAGGAACTGCTCAGCTACATCCGCAGTCAGGGCGTCGATCCGGCAGACGCGGCTAGCCTGAAAGGTCTCCAGCTTCCCGGCAGCCTGCATAGCCTGATCCTGAGCCGAATCGATGCCGTCACCGAAGCGCCTCGCCACGCGCTCAAGGTGGCGAGCGTCGTAGGTCGTGTCTTCCGTGTACCGACGCTGCGGGGCGTATACCCGGAGCTCGGCGGCGTCATCGAGATCGTCGACCACATGGCGATGCTCACCACGGCCGACCTCGTGCACCCCGAGATCGAAGCGGAGCAAAGCTACATCTTCAAGCATGCCATCACACAGGAGGTCGCCTACGAGAGCATGCCCTTCGCATTCCGCTCGGCGCTGCACGAGCGCGTCGGTGCCTTCATCGAGAGCACCGAAGCGGGTGCGATCGACCGTCATCTGGACCTCCTCGCGCATCATTACTGGCACAGCGAGAACGTGGCGAAGAAGCGCGAGTACCTCGGCCGCGCCGGGGATGCGGCGCAAGCGGCGTACGCCAACGCGGTGGCGATCGACTACTTCGAGCGGCTGGCGCCGTTGGTCGATGGCAAGGAGCGCGTCGAGCTGCTGCTGAAGCTCGGCAAGGTGGTCGAGCTTGTCGGCGACTGGAAGCGTGCCGAGGAGGTGGATGCGCGGGCGCTGGCCCTTGCCGTGTCTCTCGACGATGTCAAATGGCGTGCCTCGTGCGAGACCGCGCTCGCAGAAGTCGCTCGCAAGCAAGGCCGCTTCGATGAGGCACTCGAACGGCTCGATCGCGCAGCGCGCGGATTCGAAACGGTGGGCGACGAAAGCGGCGTCGGCTTGGTGAAACACCTGGCAGGGACCGTCGCTGCCCAGCGCGGCGACTACCCGAAGGCGGTGGAGAACTACGAGGCAAGTCTCGTCATACGCGAGCGCATCGGCGACAAGGTGAGCATGGGCAGCCTGCTGTCCAATCTCGGGATCATCGCGGAATACCGCGGTGACTACGAGACATCGCGCCGCCTGCACGAGCGCGCATTGCAGCTTCGTACGGATATCGGCGACCGCCGCGGCATCGGAAACTCGACCACCAATCTCGGCATGATCGCGGTGCTGCAGCAGCAGTTCGCCGATGCGCGCGACTGGTTCCGGAAATCCATGATGCTGAACCGCGAAGTTGGTGACGCCTGGATGGTCGCGCTGTGCGATCACAATCTGGCCAACGCCACCCGCGGGCTCGGCGAGCATGACGCCGCGCGCAGCCACTACGCGGCCAGCCTCAGGGCGTATCGAAGCTATGAGGATGCATGGGCGCTCGCGTTCCTGCTCGAGGACCTGGGCATGCTGGTGGCGGCGACCGGCAACGTTCCAGCGGCGCACGAACTCCTCGGCGCGGCCGACGCGTTGCGGGACGCGAACGACATGCCACGCGCGCCTTCGCGCCAGCAGGAGATCGAACACGAGCTCCTCGATTTCGCCACCGCCGTCCCACAGCAACAACGCGACGCGTGCCGCGCCCAGGGCCGTACGATGGGGCTGCACGCGGCGCTCGATTACGCGCTCGGACTGTGCGGATCGCCGACCGGAGCCGCAACCATTAGACCGGCAGCGATCAACTGCTCCAAGCCGCTGAACACGTCCCACGACCCCGCCAGGTCGGCGTGATACTCGAGCCAGAAGTTGTATTCGTCGTCCCGGGCTTTGGGGTCGTCGTCTCAAAAAACGAGCCTCGAGAAGCCTGAGCAAGCAGGCTTCTGACGCTCGCTCAGTCGTGGATCAGCGGATTGGCTTTCGTCGGCAAGAGAACGCAAGGCCAGCGATCCCAACTCCGAGCAATGCAAGCGTCGCCGGTTCAGGAACAGCCGCAGCGGTGACGGTAAAAGTGGTTGCGCTCGTGGCTTGGTTGGCGGAGAAACTCGGTCACCATGAGGGTGATGCCGTGCGGCCCGAGCGCGTCTATGTCGAGGGCAGTCAGCTGTGTAAAAGGGATGATGGGAGTGAAACCCGCAACGTCTGGGAACGAATCCCCGGTCAGATCCCAACCGACGATCCGCAAAAACTAAAAGGAGACAGCTACCGCTGCCGTTGAGCATGAGCGCGGACCCTTCCGAAATCGTGTACGGCCCGCCCGCAAAGGCGAAGACGGTCGGGGGGCCGACACCCGCCTCTGCAGGCGGTGCGATCCACCAAGGGCTCAAACTGGCGATGACGAAGATGATCGACGCCAGAGTCGAACGGCTCGGTCGTGCTTGCATTTGGTTCCTCCCCGATGAGACGGTCGCGGGACTTGCCGTTAGGAGCAGCGCCCCGCCTCCAGCGCGAGCAAGCAAGAAGCACTTCATCTATGTTTCCTCGCGGTTCTTCGGTACTCGAGTGTGGTCGAATGTAAAGCAATTCGACACGCGAGCGCGGTTGCCTGCCGCCTCCAATAGAGTCCATCGCCGGCGGACCGCACGCGATCAGATCCGCGCGGAGGCGAATAGGCCTGATCTCGAGTCGCTCGACAATCTCGGTCGCGCGCCTCGATGCTACGATGGACTGATGCCAGTAAAGCGCCGTCATTTCTTGCTGGGAACCACCTTCGGTTGGGCACTTGTCAGAGTGCTGCCATCCCGTGCGGCATCGCGCGCGCCGTCGGCATCCACCGATCCCACGTTCGCCGCATACGTCGACGTGCTCGTGCCTGCGGATGAGACACCGAGTGCGACGGCGCTCGGTATAGACAAAGAGCTCCTGGTCGTGGCGAGCGGGCGGAACGACTATCAGCGGCTGCTCAGGTGGGGCGTCGAATGGCTGAACCGGCAGGCGCGAGCACGGTACGGTCGCGATTTCCAGGCGCTAACCGAGGAAAGTCGCGACGCCATCGTGCGCGAAGCTGCCGCCGCGCGAGCAGACACGCTGCCGCGCGCATTCTTCGAGCGAACGCGTGCGGACGTCTTCTACCACTACTACGCCCGCCCTGAAGCCTGGCGCGGCATTACCGGATACCGCGGTCCGCCGCAGCCGGTGGGCTTCCTCGATTACGCGGGGCCTCCGCGCACGTCGCGCTGATGCCCGATCCGACACACGACGTAGTCGTCATCGGTTCTGGTGCGGGTGGCGGTGCTGCCGCCTGGGCATTGTCGCGCCGCGGTGTGCGGGTGCTTGTCCTCGAGGCCGGCCCCCCATTCGACCCCTTCAAGGACTACCGCCTAAGCACTCCCGGCTGGGAGCAGCACAATTTTCCCGAGAAACCGGGGTCGACGGGCAGGTACACGTTCGCACCCCTTCAGGCGCTGGAGTCACGTTGGCAGGACCTCCGATCCTGGAATCGTCACAGTGGCGCGATGATCGCCGGTGATCGACGCCGCGGACACGCGTACCACCACGTGCGCGGCGTAGGCGGGTCGACGCTGCATTTCACGGGCGAGGCGCACCGGCTTCTGCCGCAGGCGATGACGATGCAGAGCAGTTTTGGCGTCGCCGCCGACTGGCCCTTCGTTTACGGCGCGCTCGAGCCTTACTACTGCGAGGCCGAGAGGCTGATCGGAGTCGCAGGACCCATCGAGGACAGGCTGCGCCCGCGCAGCGAACGCTACCCCTTGCCCGCGCACCCGCTGAGTTATGCCAGCCAGCACCTGGGCGCCGGCTGTCGCAAGCTGGGGCTGACATGGGCACCGAACGCTGTGGCTGCGCTATCCGCTCCTTACGACGGCAGGCCTCGCTGCAACTACTGTGGCAACTGCAACCGCGGCTGCCCGCTCACGGACAAGGGGACTGTAGACGTCACGTTCCTGCGCAAGGCCACTGCTTCCGGGCGGTGTACCGTCAAGGCACGGTCCGCGGTGACGCGGCTCGAGGCGGGGGACGGGGACCGGGTGTCGTCCGTCGTTTATCGAGACGTCAACGGCAGCGAACACCGTATCGCCGCCAAGGTGGTAGTGGTTGCCTGCGGGGCGATAGAGACGCCGCGCCTTCTCCTGCTCTCCGAGGGATCGAATGCTCGCGACGGGCTCGCCAACGAGAGTGGCCTGGTCGGCAGAAACTTTATGGAGACACTGGCGTGGAAGAGCAGCGGCCTCCATGCTGGTCCGCTCGGCAGCCACCGTGGACTACCCGTCGACAGCATTTGCTGGGACTTCAATTCTCCGGATGCCATTCCGGGTGTTATCGGGGGTTGCCGATTCGCGCCGGGCATGGCCGAGGCCGATCTGGTCGGGCCGATCAATTACGCGACACGGGTGGTCGGAGGCTGGGGGAAATCGCACAAGCAGGCGCTACGCAAAGTCTTTGGTAACGTGCTTTCGGTCGGGGCAATCGGAGAGAACTTGCCCAACGACGGCTCCTACATCGACCTCGATCCGCAGGCGCGCGACGACCAAGGGCTTCCTCTGGCGCGGATCCACAGCCTCCTTCCCGAGCGCGAACTCCGGCGGCTCGAGTTCATGGCGAGGAAGTCGCGCGAGATTCTGAAGGCGTCGGGGGTCGAGCAAATCTTTGAGGAGTACGGCACCTATGACACGTTCAGTTCGACGCACGTCTTCGGCACCTGCCGCATGGGCCACGACCCGAGTGCATCGGTGGTCGATCCGTACGGACGCAGTCACCGCTGGCGCAACCTCTTCATCATGGATGCGAGCGTCTTTCCCAGCTCGGGTGGCGGGGAGTCTCCCTCGTTGACGATAGAGGCAATCGCCATTCGCAGCTCTGAGCACTTGGTCAGGCTGTTGAAGCGGCGCGAGCTGTAGTAAAAACTGTCAAGCGACATAAGGTTTTGACCCCGGGCGACATTTGGAATTGACCGCTGGTTTAAGTCAACCTCTCCAACTCCTTGTCCCGGAGCGTTGCGGCATGACTCCTGTGATTCCCGCTTCTCCCTTAACCGGTAGCTGTCGCCGCGGATCGTGACCACACGTGGCCACGCGTCGCACGCACGACGCGGCGTTCAAGAGACGCCTGGTTGAACTGACGCTCGCGCCGCGCGCCTCGGTAAGGGTCGAACCGAAAGTCCGTGAGCATGGATGACTACGACGCATTTCCCTGTCCGATGGCGTCGACAAAGAATTTATCGCGGGCCGCTTGACGACACGGGGATTAATGTTCCGAAGCTATTCCGCCATGGCGTGGAGGAATCGTGCGTCATTGACGCCGCCAAAAACCAAGTTTGGTACAGTTCGCATAGTTAAACACCGAAGGAAGCAAGATGCCAAATATCGCGACCGCATTGCGTGACGAGATAAAGCGACTTTCGCGACAGCAAAGTCGTACCCAAATGGATCCGACCAAAAAAGCTACCGCAATTCATCGCCGCGACATAGCGCTGCTAAAGCGCCAAGTAATACTGCTCGAGCGTCAAGTCAAATCACTGATGCGCTGCTCACCAAATACGTCGGTACCGCAAACGCGCGAGCCTGGACTGAAAGTGCGCTTCGTACCGAAAGGCTTGAGGTCGCAGCGCGACCGTCTAGGGCTATCCGCCGAAGGTTTAGGGAAGGTGTTGGGCGTCAGCGCGCAGTCTGTTTATAACTGGGAAAGCGGAAAAGCTCGTCCGCGCCAAGACCAGATCGCAAAACTTTCACAGCTCCGTAAGGTGGGGAAGCGCCAAGTCACGGCGTTTTTGGCGCAACAGGCGAGCACATGACTGGCGTGACAAGGTTCGCGACAAGCAGGTCTTCTGCCAGTTCTGCGACGACGCGGCCGACGCCGGAAAGTGGTAGCCGCAAGAGCAGCTAGCGCGCTTGCGCTAAGGCCCTGTCAGTGTTGGTAGGGCGTGTAAGGGATCGAACCTACGACCAACGGATTGAGAGTCCAAGGCACTCGCGCCGGCCTGATCATAACTCGAAGAAACGCAACGCAGTTTTGCCAGCACCCGAATCGCCAACCCGCGGCCGACCCTATGCCGAACTCCGGTAGCCTTCGCTGACCGTCAGCCAAAGGCACGCAACGGCGGCTTCGCCCGCGCGCCGGGCGCGCCCGAATGCTCGGTTGGATCCGAAAATCAGTGTCCGACCATCCAGGGCCTCGCGGGCTTGTGGCGCTTGTGATCATGCGCGTCGTAGTGGCCATGAGCGCGGTGCGAAGCGTCCGGTGTGATCCGACTCACGACTTCGGGAGCGTTCGCACTTTTCTCGTTGCGAATCTCGGCCTTGCGCGTTGACGCTTTCATCAGATTTAGGCTCGGCGCGACAAGTACTCTTGCCGTCAACGCATTGCATTGCGGACAGGCAGCAGGATCGCTCGACTCCTTCATCGGACGATTCGACTCGAAGGGGCCGCAGGTGGCACAGTTGTAGTCGTAGACGGGCATCGGTCAGGTTCTCCGGGGTAAGGGGCGACGGAATCCGTCGCCCCTGTTGAGGTCAAGACGCGAGCGAGCCTGCTCCCACTTTCTTCGTCGGCCCCTGCGCATTCGGACGTATGTCGAAGTCGAAGATCGCCGTCGGAATGTAGAGCGACACGCAGGCGTTCGGGATGTCGACGACACCGCTCACGCGACCTTCAACCGGCGCCGTGCTGAGAATCGTGTAGACCTGCTCGCCGGAGTAGCCGAACTTCTTCAGATAGTTGATCGCGTTGAGGCATGCGCGGCGATACGCAACGGTGACGTCGTTGTAGTGCTGCTTCCCTTCGTCGTCTACCGAGATACCCTCGAACACGAGGAAATCGGAATAGCGGGGCTCGACCGGTCCAGGCTGAAACATCGCTTGCGTGATCCCGTACTTGTTGAGTCCATCCTTGATCAGGTCGACGTGGAAGTCGATCCAGCCGCCCATTTCAATCGCTCCGCAGAACGTGATTTCGCCGTCTCCTTGGGAAAAGTGGAAGTCGCCGGTCACCAATCCGCCCCCTTTGACGTAGACGGGGAGATAGACACGACTGCCACGCGACAGATTCTTGATGTCGCAGTTGCCGCCGTGTTCCCTCGGCGGTATCGTGCGCGCGCCCTCGCGAGCCGCCGCCGCCAGCTCGGATCCTTTCAGGCTGCCGAGGATGACCCCTGTGGGGTCCGGAAGGAGTGCCAGCGGCGGCACGCGATCCGGATTGGTGGCGACCAGCGCGCGCTCGCGCTCATTCCATTTCTGGAGCAGATCGCGTGAAGGAAGGCAGCCCACGATGCCCGGATGGGTGATGCCCGCGAACCGGACGTTCGGAATATGGCGCGACGTCGTGTAGATGCCCTGCAGGTCCCAGATGGCCTTCCTCGGCTCGGGGAAGACGTCGGTCAGGAAGCCACCGCCGTTTTGCGTCGAGAATATTCCCGTGTATCCCCACTCCTGGCCCTGGAAAGGACCGATATCCAGAATGTCGACGACGAGAATGTCGCCCGGTTGCGCACCTTCGATCGCGACTGCACCGGACAGGTGGTGACACGGCAACAGGTTGCAGTCACGGACGTCGTTGGCGCTGTCGTCGTTGTCGATCTGGCCTCCGGTCCAGTCGAAGCATTCGATGCGGAAATTTTCACCGGGTTTGACGCTCGCCGCCATCGGCGTATCCGGGTGCCAGCGATTGACGATCACGGGATCGGGCTGATCAACCGGCGATTTCGATCTGTCGATACTGATTACGGTCTTGGGCATGAAAGCTCCTCGGAGAATTGCGCACCTTCCCTAGCTGCGGTTCAAGAAGCGGCGCGGGCGGCGCCGATTTGCAACATTGCCCACGTCAGACGGTGAGGTAGGAATGAATCCTCGCCTTGTCGACACTGGCGCGGGCGCCCTCATACACGAATTCGCCTTTCTCGATGATGACAAACCGGTCTGAGATTTCAAGCGCGAAGCTCAAGACCTGCTCCGCCAGGATGATCGAAAGCTTCCTCTCGGCCTTGATCTGATTCAGCGTCTTGGCGAGCTCCTTGATGATCGACGGCTGGATGCCCTCGGTGGGCTCGTCGAGAATCAGGACCTTCGGTTCGGCGACCAGCGCCCTTGCGATGGCGAGTTGCTGTTGCTGGCCGCCGGAAAGGTTGCCTCCCCGGCGGCGTTTCATCTCGCGCAACACGGGGAAAAACGAATACACGTACTCAGGCACCGGCCGGCCCGGCAAGTGCTCCATCCCGGTCAGGATGTTCTCCTCGACTGTCAGCTGCGAGAAGATCATGCGCCCCTGCGGAACGTACGCCAGTCCGCGCGCGACGCGTTCATAGCTCTTCAGGCGCGTGAGGTCCTTGCCGGAAAGGTCGATCGACCCGCTTCTCAACGGGATGATGCCGATCAGTGACTTGAGCAGCGTGGTCTTGCCCATCCCGTTGCGGCCCATGAATCGCCACCGTCTCGCCTTCGGCCAGCGCGAAACTGGCGGAGCGAATGACATGGCTTTCGCCGTAGTAGACGTTCAGGCGGTCGACGGTAAACATGCATCAGACGCCGAGATAGACCTCGATGACCTTGGGATCGTTCTGGACGGCATCCATGCTGCCGTGGCTCAGCAATCTTCCCTGGTGCAGCACGGTCACCGTGTGCGCGATCTTGCGCACGAACTCCATGTCGTGCTCGATCACGACGATCGACCGGCCCTTGGATATGTTCTTGAGCAGCGCGGCCGTCTGCTCGCGCTCTCGCGGACTCATGCCGGCTACCGGCTCGTCCAGCAACATCAGTTCCGGATCCTGCATGAGCAGCATGCCGATTTCCAGCCATTGCTTCTGGCCGTGACTCAACCGGCCCGCCTTGGTGTGCAGGTGGTCGCGCAGATAGATTCGTTGCGCCACGTCGTTGATCTTCTCGACGAGCTTCGCATCGCGGCGGTAGAAGAGCGACCCGACGACCCCTCGCGGCGTCCGGGATACGAGATCTGCAGGTTCTCGAAGACGACAAGGTCCTCGTACGTCGACGGCGTCTGGAATTTGCGGCCCACGCCCGCCCGCACGATCTTGTACTCGTTGAGCTTCGTCAGCTCGAGGTCCTTGAACCTGATGCTGCCCGACGTCGGCTTCGTCTTGCCGCAGATCATGTCCAGCAACGTGGTCTTGCCGGCGCCGTTGGGACCGATCACCACGCGCAGTTCATCTTCTTCCACGTCGAGGTCGAGATTGCTGACCGCCTTGAATCCGTCGAATGAAACGGTCAGGTCCTTCACGGACAGAATCACCGCACTCATGGGGTTTGCCGAATACCGCGTCCGCCTTCGAGGGCGGTCTCGGGCTCTTCGTGCGCAACGCGTTTCGCCGTCAGCTTTGCCGCCAGCCGGTTGAGTACGCCGGCGAGCCCCGCGGGCAGGATCAGCACGATGCCAATGAACAGCGCGCCGAGGAGGAAGAGCCACAGCGCCGGAAAGGTCTCGGAAAGAAACGATTTCGACATGCCGACCAGCAGCGTTCCGAATGCGGCCCCCACCAGCGACAGTTCGTCCGCCGACGGCCGCAAAGATCACCATCTCGACGGATGACGGCGGCGCCACCAGCGTGGGCGACATCAACCCGACTTGAATCGTGTAGAGGGCGCCGCCGATTGCCGCGTAGAGCGCCGCGACCGCGAACACGAACGCCTTGAACGTCGCGGGGTTGTAGCCCGAGAAGCGCACGCGATCCTCGCGATCGCGAATGGCGACGAGCACCTTGCCGAGCCGCGTCCGGATGATCGTCCTGCCGATCACGATCACGGCCAGCAGTATCGCTACCGTGATGAAGTAGAGCGTGCGCTTGGACGTGTCCGACGAAATGTCCCAGCCGGCAAACGTCCTGAAGTCGGTGATGCCGTTGATTCCGCCCGTGTAACCCTGTTGCCCGACGATGAACACCGACAACGTCAGCGAAAGCGCCAACGTGACGATCGAGAAGTAGACGTCGCCAACGCGTTTCTGAAACATCAGCAGCGAGAACACGAATGCCGTCGCTGCAGGAATGACCAGAATACAGGCGATGGCAAACCAAAGGCTGTGAAACGGCTCCCAGAACCACGGCAGCGTTTCGACGCTGCTCCAGTCCATGAAGTCGGGAATGTTCGGCGCCGAAGCCTCGAGCTTCAGGACACATCGCCATGAAATAGCCGCCCATGCCGAAAAATACGCCCTGGCCCAGGCTGAGAATCCCGCTGTATCCCCAGATGAGGACGATGCCGACGGCGGCAATCGCGAGGCTCAGGTACTTGGCGACGATGCTCAATCGGAATTCGTCGAGAACCAGCGGGAACACCAGCAGCAGGACGGCCAGGAGGATCCATCCGGCAACATCCAGCCTCCGCGCAACCAGCCTCGCAGCCGCAACGGGTGTCACCTGCGCACCTTTGACGCGAACAATCCATTGGGCCTGAAGTAGAGCGCAATGATGACGAGGAGCGAGAATGCTGACCTTGGCCATCGAGCCCGTCAGGAAATACTCGAGCGTCGACTGTATCTCCGCGATCGTGAACGCCGACAGGAAGGTCCCGAGCAGGTTCTGCACGCCGCCGAACACGACGACGATGAACGTATCGACGATATACGCCTGCCCGGCCGTCGGACCGGTGGCGCCGAGCATCGTGAACGAGCTCCCCGCAACACCGGCCAGTCCGGAACCCAGCGCGAAAGTCAGCGCGTCCACCCTGCTCGTGTTGATGCCCGCGGCACCGCTCATGACGCGATTCTGCGTAACGGCGCGAATGCTTCAAGCCCCAGCGACTCTTGAACAGGAGCAGGAACACCGCGACCGCGACGACGGTCGTCAGTCCGATCAGGAACATCCGGTTGAGCGGTATTTGAATGATCGGCGTGATCTGATAGGCACCCGTCAGCCACTGCGGAAGCGGGACGGGGACTTCGCGCGGGCTGAACAGCGACCGAAACCCCTGCTGCATGATGAGGCTCAGGCCCCATGTCGCGAGCAGCGTGTCGAGCGGACGGTTGTAGAGAAATCGAATGAGACCCCGCTCGAGCGAGGTAGCCGAAGATGAACGTGACGACGAATGCCAGCACGATGGCCACTGGCAGGTAGATGGCCATGAGGCCCGGCATGTAACTCAGGAAAAGCACGCGACGTGTAATACGTCGTGTACGCGCCCAGCGCCATCAGCTCGCCGTGCGCCATGTTGATCACGCCCATCAATCCGAAGACGATGGCGAGTCCGAGTGCCATCAGGGCCAGAATCGAGAACAGGCTGATGCCGTTGAAAACCTGCATCGCGGCGATCTCAAGGTTCACGGTGGCCCTAAGACGGTTCTACAAGGCGCGGCGGTGGACAACGATGCAGCGCAACGCGCGAGTCTCGCGCGACAACCGGTCGGCCGAATGTGCTGGCCAACCGGGTCTATTTCATCGCAAGTGTGCGGACTTAGAGTTTCGGGTAGGGGTTCGGTTCGATGATGGCCGACTCGTGAACGATCTCGAACTGCCCCGATGGCAGCGCCCTGCCGATGCGCGCGTACTTCCACGTATGGTGGTTCGACTTGTGCAGCTTGATCGCGCCTTCCGGCGCATCCAGCGGCAGATCCGACGAGGCCGCAACGACCTTGGCGACGTCGAAGCTCTTCGCCTTCTCCGCCGCCAGCTTCCAGAAATAGACGCCGGTGTACCCGCACTCCATCGGGTCGCCGACGACGCGGTCGGCGCCGAACTTGGCCTTGAAGTCCTTGACGAATTTGGCGTTGGCGGGATTCTTCTGGCTCTGGAAGTAGCCCATGCAGGCGTAATAGCCGACGGCATTCTCCGGGCCGATACCCGAGATCTCGTTCTCGGAAACCACGGTGCTGAGCAGCGTCATCTTGTCGCCGTGACAGCCCCGCGGCGACGAGCTGCTTGTAGAACGCGACGTTGCTGCCGCCCACGACGGTGCTGTAAATGACATCCGGCTTCGCCGCCTTGATCTTGTTGATGATCGACGCGAACTCGGTGTTGCCCAGCGGAATGTATTCCTCGCCGAGCACCTTGCCGCCCACGCGGGCGATCGTCGGCTTCGCGATCTTGTTGCAGGTTCTCGGATAGATGTAGTCCGAGCCGACCAGGAAGAAGCTCTTGCCCTTGTTCGCGGCCAGCCATTCGCAGCGCGGCGATGACCGACTGCGTGGCTTCCTGGGCCGTATAGATGACGTTCTTCGACTGCTCCTGGCCCTCGTAATACGTCGGGTAGTACAGCAGACCGTTGTTCCTTCGAATATCGGCAGCACCGCTTTTCGCGAAGCCGACGTGTAGCAGCCGAATACCGCAGCCACCTTGTCGCGCTCCAGCAGCTTCTTCGATTTTTCCGCAAAGGTCGGCCAGTCGCTCGCGCCGTCCTCGGTGATCGCGGTGATCTGCTTGCCATGCACGCCGCCGGCCGCATTGATCTCGTCGATGGCCATCTTCTCGGCATCGACGATCGAGGCTTCCGCGATTGCGATCGTCCCGGACAGCGAGTGCAGGATCCCTACCGTCACCGTGTCCGCGGCGCGGGCATTCTTGATGAACCACGGGCCGATCGCAGCTGTCGCACCCAGTGCTCCACCTGCCTTGATCACCTGCCGTCGTTTCGAGTTCTGCATCACGTCCTCCGAAATGGGAAAGTAAGGCTCAGATGACTACCGTACGCGCCCTCAAGCTTTCCCTTTGATCTTCACGCAGGGCGTCGACTTGACGATCAGGACAAAAACAGGGGTGCTTTGCAATCTAATGTCGCTGCATTGCGTTGTCAACTTGGGGCCCGCCGGCGGGCATCCGAAGCAGCTCTCCGCGCCAAACCGCGACCACGGTGGCGGGGTCGCGGTTTGCCAGGTCGCACGCGAAACCGCAGCTTGCGCGCCGAGCACCGCCTCGGCACAATTCGCAGCGCAACTTCTCGCTGGCGACTCGAGGCCTCCGCGATCATGAACGACGACCTCGGCGCGGGACGTTTCTGTCCGGCCGATTACCGATATCCACCGGCGGCGTTTGCGCGCAACCCCGACTTCGAGGCAGAAACGACTCTACGTGGTTGGCGGACTGTACGGCAACCCGTTGGCGCTCGACGCCATCGAGCGCATGGCGGAAGGCGAGTCTGGCAAGATCGACGTCATCTTCAACGGTGACTTTCACTGGTTCGACATCGACCCGCACGATTTCGAAACCGTGCAAAGAAGGGTGCTTTCACGTCGCGCGTCGAGGGGCAACGTCGAGACCGAACTTTCACGCAGCGACGATGAGGCGCGCGCGGGCTGCGGCTGCGCTTACCCCGATTCGGTACCCGATGCGGACGTCGACCGGTCGAACAGGATTCTGCACACGCTGCGCCGGACTGCCTCGAACCTGACCGCGTGCCGCGACCAACTCGCCGCGCTGCCCATGCATGTCGTCGGTCACGTCGGCGGATGCAGGATCGGCATCGTGCATGGCGACGCCGAATCGCTCGCCGGCTGGCGATTCGGACACGAAGCGCTCGACGACGAATCGAATGGTCCGTGGCTTCGCGAGATCCGCCGCGAATCGACCATCGACCTGTTCGCGTCCAGCCACACCGGTCGTCCCGTGATGCGGTCGTTCTCGTTCAACGGTGAACGACTGGCCGTTGCCAACAACGGCGCCGCGGGGCTGCCGAATTTTGCGGACACGCATTTCGGCGTTATCACGCGCATTTCCGTGCGACCTGTCGAAGGTCGCCGCCTGTACGGAATACAGATCGCGTCCGCGTTCGTCGATGCCATTCCGGTTGAATTCGACCAGACGCGATGGCTGCGCAAGTTCGAGTCCACCTGGCCGCCCGAATCGCCTGCCTACACTTCGTATCATTCGCGGATCGTGAACGGGCCGCCGTTCTCGATGGCTTCTGCAGCGCCGTTGGGATGACCGGCTCTCACCTGACCGGATTTGGTCGCCACATCCCTTGCTCGGCATGACCTTATAGGCCGGCTGTGGACGCAAGTTCCGGTATGCCGGGACGATGGCGAAGGCCGTGGGCCGCTACGGCGCGGCCCGCGCCTGAGTCGCCAAGACGTTCATTGCACTGTCCGTGGCCAACCGAGAGCGTGGGCCCAACGGTACAGTAGGCGCTGGTGGACGGCTGGTACGTGGACACGAATTTGAGCTGCGAGCGGATGCGCACGATTCTCACCGCCGCTGTCGAGGCCGCAGGGCTGACGGGGTACAGAAGTGAAAGTCTTTTGGCTACCGACGCGGGTTAATGACTGAATCTTGCGCGTGTGGCACGAGGGTACGTCACGCCGGGGTCACCAGCGTTGCACACGCGCTACATCCGTTGCCGCCGGCGCTAGATCGCAACCTTCGCTCGCGACGGATTCGCCAGTGTAGAACTATCTACGTTCGATCCCTACACGGCCTACCAACACCTTCAAGGGCTCAGTGCGCAAGTGCTGGGCCTTTGTCATTTTCCGGCGAGCTGCAAACGCACGGGGCTCGAGCGCTGGACGTTGTTCGGATTCGCCGTGCTGGACTTCGACGACGAAGCCATCACGGTGCGCGACATCAACGAAAACGGAATCGAACATCGGACCGATCGGATCGCGTAGCCTTCGCTCCGCCGCTCGGCGTCGACATCGCAGCTTTGCGCCCAAGCGCGAGCAGATCGCTGCCGAAGCGGCGCTCGACGGCCTGTACGTGATCCGCACCAGCGTGCCGGCGCAAGCAGCTCGACGGCGCAGCGGCGGTGGCCGCCTACAAGAGCCTGTCCGATGGTGGAGCGCGCGTTCCGCTCGATGAAGACCGTCGATCTGCACGTGCGCCCGGTCTTCCACTACAACGCCGCAGCGCGTGCGCGCGCACGTGTTCCTGTGCATGCTCGCCTACTACGTCGAGTGGCACATGCGCGAGCGGTTGAAGCCGCTGCTGTTCGATGACGAGTACCTCGACGAGGCCAGCGCCAGCGCGCCTCGCCGGTGCTCAAGGCCAAGCGATCGAGCACGCGCAAGGCCAAGGATGCGAGCAAGCGCGCCGATGATGGGCTGCCGCTGCACAGCTTCAGCACGCTGCTGCAAGGATCTCGCCACGCTGGCCTACAACATCGCCACACTGCGCTCAATCCCGAAGCCAAGATCGTCCTCACCACCCGGCCCACGCCGCTTCAGCAAAAGGCCTTCTCGCTGCTCGGCCTCAACCCGGCCTGTACCCAGTAACGGCCGTAGCTCATCCACGCTTATTCAATGCGATCAAGCGCCTGGATGCACCGCAGCCGCAAAGTTCGGGTGCTCAAGGCCAAGCGCAGTGCGTCAGCGCGCAGCAAGGACGCGACCAAGCGCAGCGACGATGGCCTGCCGCTACACAGCTTCCGCACGCTCCTCAAGGATCTCGCCACGCTGACGCTCAACATCGCGCACACTGCGCTAAATCGCGACGCGAAAATCGTGATCACCACCCGGCCCACGGCGGTCCAGCAGAAGGCCTTCCGCCTACTCGGCGTCAACCCGGCCTGTACCCAGTAACGGCCGCAGCTCATCCACGCTTATTCAATGCGATCAAGCGCCTGGACGCACCGCAGCCGCAAAGTTCGGGCTAGGCTAGATCTCTGGCCGTCCACGTCGAAGTACTTGCCGTCCTGCTCGTAGTGCCGGCCTTCGTCATCGCCGCTGATTTGACCGTAGTCGCGTTGTCGGTCTAGCGTCGCCGTGTTCATAACTGCAGGATCGACCTCGGCACGGACCTGAGGTTTTCTGAGGTGTTCAGACCCGATTTTGTAGCCCGCCTTGACTCTGGTGCTTGCAATGGTTTCGCGTTCGGTTTGCGCGCTTTCCATGCGAACCTCAGTGCGAGCCAGCGCGCTTTCCATGGATACCGCCGAGGTGGATACCGTTGGAGTGGATACCGTGTCGACGTCCGCCTTGGCGCGGATCTTCGCGCTTGGATCACGCGTCCAGCCTTCCTTCGCGGCATGCTTCGGATAGCAGCGTGCGGCATATCGAACTACCTCCCGCTTCCCCGCAGCGAGAGGTGCCGGTGCGGTAGTAGCGTCGACGCTCTCTCAGTCTGGGTGCTGCTTCATTCCGCCCGTCCGCAGATCTCCGCCGCGGGCGGTTCCGCGTCCGCAATTCAGCACTTGTGCCATTGCGGCCCACTTGTGCCACATCATTTTGGTGGGCATTAATGGCGGGGGAGGGCACAAATGGACAGTCGGGCAAGCTCCAGTGCGTCTTCGTCTCCGCGCCGAATCCATCACGTTCGACGATGACCTGAAGGCGATCGCGTGCGGTGCGGAGTGCCTTCGCGGAGATCCCTGCTTCCGCCGCCAGCTGTTAACGACCTTCGAGAGCACCGCGCCGCGTTCGAGCACGGTCTTCAGCAACTCAATCGCCTCATGTCCGTCATCGACTGATCGGGTTCTTCGCCGTTTGTCGTCGGTGGGAGGGGCTCGGCTTCGGCGAGGAGATCGCGGCGAGTTCCCCGAGATCGCCTCGCACCAGACCACGCGCGGCGCAAACAGTCCCCGGTGTTCCACCAGTTCAACTTCCGCAAGGTGATAGCCGAGCCGCCGGGTGCTCCCGGTCGGATGTTGGACTTCGCGCGCGCGAGTATTCGTGTCTGCCCGGCTTGTCGCCCGCGCCGTCGGGTCAGCGTCGCCGCGATCAGCACGACGCGCGCCAACGCGCCAAACGCGAGCGAGCCGGTAACACGCTCGACGGGGTCCCGTCCGCTCGTGCCTTTCGTTAGATACTCTCTTTCCTGTCAAGCAGTTTTTTCTGCGAGCTTGAAGAACTTATTGCCGTCGAAGTCCTGGTCGTGCTTGAGCATGCCCCAAATGGCGTGCAGCAATTTACGCATCACCGCGACCACTGCTTGCATCGGCTTCTTTCCGGCAGCGACGAGTTTGTCGTAGAACGCTTTGACGTTGGGCTCGTGTTGAATGGCTACCAGCGCCGGCATGTAGAGCGCGGCGCGCAGATGGCGGTTGCCGACTTTGCTGATGCGTCGCGGTCGATGAACCGAGGTGCCCGACTCGTAGGGACGTGGATCGAGCCCGGCATGGGCCACCCATTGCGGGGCGGCGAGATCGCCCGGGAGCACCAGGAGTTCCGCCAACAAGCGCATCGCAGAGGCTTCGCCGATGCCTTTGGCCGAGACCAGATGGGCGAGCTTGGTGGCCAGTGCGGGTACACCACGCACCAGTTGCAGGCCGCTGTCGTGCATGCGCTCGATGCGCCGTTCCAAGTGACGGATATTGACTTCGATATCGTTGGCAATCGCGTCGGCTACTCGCTCCGGCGAACTCCGCAGCATGGCAGCGATTCTTCTCGCGCGTGAGCTCGGTTTGGAGCTGAACGATGCGGCGATTGATCGCCTGTAGCTGCAGGATCTCCGGCGCCGGCGGTTGCCATGCGGTAAACGGCATGCGTTCGAGATATTCCAGAATGCCGCCGGCGTCCACGGCGTCGGTCTTGGCCCGCTGCATGCATGCGCGGGCAAAATCCTTGATCGCCCGCGGGTTGACCACCATCACTTCCACGTTCCTGGCGTCGTGCAAGGCGAGCGCGAACTGCAAGCTGTAAATCCCGGTCGCTTCCAGACAGACCCGCGCCGGGTGCGCGCCCTTGGTCGCCCAACGAATGAATTTCTTGTGCCCGGCCGCGGTGTTCGCAAACGTCGCTAGCGGCATCCGTTGCCCCGCGCGCTGCATCGCGCACACCAACTTTTCCGAATCCACATCGACCCCAACCTGGTTGACTTGCTTCATGGCGGCTCCCGTACTACGCTGAACTCCGGTTCCCCCGACCTTGCACCCTTGCGAAACCGACCTTGTGATGCAGACTCTCACGTCTGTGATACTCCACGGTATTGGCAAAGAAGGCGGGGGGCCGATCTAACGAACAAGGTCCGAGCCTTCAGGCATCAACGGCCTCCCCGGAGAAACCATAGTTTCGCCGTCCGTAGCGAGCGCGACAAATCAATCAGGCAATTCCAATATACAAGGCGTCACTCATCATGCCGCTGGCGGTGGTTGCTTCACCACTTGCGGCAACTCTGCGTTGATGCAGGCCCAGCGCGGCGCAGATGACGTCCAGATCGTCATCGCAGGATTGGCGAGATTCGGATCGTCGAAAGTGCCGACGCGGACGAAGATCAGATGAGGACGCGCCTCTGCCTCGCTGAAGAGCGGCGTCCCGCACGTCGGGCAGAATCGCCGGTGCATTTGGTTGCCACTGTCCGCGACACTTGGATAGTCGCTGGTCTTGCCCGTCACCGTGAACGCCGCTGTACGGAAGCAGGCGTTGACCGTTCCGCTGCCGGCACCGATATATTGGCACTCCCTGCACCAGCACACGCGCGTGACAACCGGGGGCGCCGAGCTTTCCCAGCGAATTGCCCCACAGAGGCATCGACCTGTTATCGTCATAGCGTGCTCCAGGCAACAAGGGGAGGCCTTGATCGCAGATCCTACGTCGGAGAGCACAGGGCCGGCAATCACGCAGGCATCCACCAGTCTGTACGTTCCCACCGGAGACGTGACGCCTAACCACGCGTTCAAGCGGACCCGCCGGTACGGGCCTTCTGCTTGGCGATCGCCGGTGGCGGCGGGCCGGTTAACTTGGTCTTGCTAGGCCCCATCCGACTATGTCGCCAGCCGAGGAAAAACTTCACGCAGCACTCGATTCACTTCACACGCGAGACGACTTTGCCCGGTTCGTCGAGCTGTTGGTCGAATCGTTCAATGAGCCGGGACCGCCGTGGCAGAACGCAACAATGGAGTCGTTTCTTGAAGCATTGGTTCATGCAACGAGGAACCTCGAGAAGTACTACGAATCGCCAACCGAAGCCGCTCAGAATGTCGCCTCGCCGAGCTGGGAAGCGGTTGCAGGGTTGCTCTTCTCGGCCAGGTGCGCAGGCGACTCCATGTAGGCCAAGATTCCAACGACGTGTCGTCATGGGCTAACGGCAACAGAATACTGGCGCGGTGCGCAACGGTGCGTTCTGTCCAGTGGCGCGGTCCCGCTCGTTGCAATGCCGTGGCCTAACCACGCGTTCAACCGGACCCGCCGGTACGGGCCTTCTACTCGGCGGTCGCCGGTGGCGCGGGCCGGTTGGCTTGGATTCGTTAGGCGGCAAGTGACAATCTGTTGCGGCGAACTTTGGACTTGAGAAGCGCAAATGACTAAGACTGACGTGCTGTTTGTGCAAGGTGGAGGCAAGGGCGCATACGACGAAGACGCAGCGCTCGCCGCATCTCTAGAGCGAGCACTAGGCGGCGAATACGACGTGCACTTTCCGCGAATGCCGGATGAGGCAGATCCGAATGGCAAGTCCTGGAAACGAAAGATTTCTGCTGAGTTATCGCGGCTACGCGGGAAGGTCTTATTGGTCGGGCACTCTGTAGGCGGCTCTATTCTGCTGAAGTACTTATCGGAGGAAGAAGTAAAGAAACCCATTGCAGGACTGTTCTTGCTCGCTGCTCCGTCATGGGACGACGATCGGTGGAATTTTGACGATCTGAGTGTAAAAGCCATGATTTGATCCAACGGGCACCGTCAGATCAACTTCGCTTCACCGGCCGAGATCGGCCAGGAGGAGACAGTCGATCGACTAGCTCAAAGCCGCCGCTCGTCCAATCTAGATTAGTTCCGCGAGCTGCTGATTTTCCCCAAAAAGGGGTGGTGCGTCACCAGATAGAGCACGCCTTGCCCGCGGGCTTCGTCATCGGCTGCGCCGGACTTGCAGGAGAAGGCCTTCGCGAACTCGGGCATGTTCACGACCACGCCGTTGATGCGGTACTTCGCGGGCGAGTGCGGGTTGGTCAGCGCGCGTTCACGCGCTTGTTCTCGGGCGCGCTCGTTGTCGCAGGCCCACTGCGCGAAGCCGACGAAGAAGCGCTGGTCCGGCGTGAGGCCGTCCACGGTCGCCAGCGTCTTGGTCCGGCGTCGCGTCCTTCCAGGCCTCGTAGGCGAGGATCGTGCCGCCCAGGTCGGCGACGTCCTCGCCCAGGGTGAGCTTGCTGTTGATCTTGATGTCGTCGACGACGATGTACTGCGCCGTACTGGTCGGCGACGCACTTGGCGCGCTTCTCGAACTCCGCCGCGTCCTTCGTGCGTCCACCAGTCGCTTGCAGGTTGCCCTCGGCGTCGAACTGGCGGCCCTCGTCGTCGAAGCCGTGGGTCAGCTCGTGGCCGATGGTGCCGCCGGTGTTGCCGTAGTTCGGGCGCGTCGTCCATCTTCGGGTCGTAGAGCGGCGGCTGGAGCACGCCGGCCGGGAAGTTGATGTCGTTCATCTGCGGGTTGTAGTAGGCGTTGACGGTGGGCGGCGTCATCCCCCACTCGCCGCGGTCGACGGGCTTGCCGATCTTGTCGAGCTGGCGCTGCGAACTCGAAGACGGCGGCGCGGCGCACGTTGCCCGACGAAGTCGCCGCGCTCGACATCGACGCGCCGAGTAGTCGCGCCAGTTGTCGGGGTAGCCGATCTTGTTGCGCATGCCGTGAAGCTTGGCGAGCGCCTGCCTGCTTGGTCGTCGGCGCTCATCCAGTGCAGCGCTCTTGATGCCGCCGCTCCATCGCGGCTCTCGATGCGCTGCACCATGTCCAGCGTGCGCCTCCTTGCGTCTCGGCGTGAAGATCTTCTCGCACGAACACCTGGCCCAGCGCCTCGCCGAGGTCGCGGTCGACCGAGCTGCACGCAGCGCTTCCAGCGCGGCTGCAGCTCCTCGGCGCCGCGCAGGTACTTGCGGTAGAAGTCGAAGTCCTCGGTCACAAACGACGCCGAAAGGTACGGGGCGTAACCGTTGGCAGATGGAAGCGCAGGTAGTCCTGCCATAGTTGCAGTGGCTCGGAGTCGAAGCGCCTAGAAACCTCAGCGAAGAACGCCGGGGCCGTCACGTTGGCGACATCGAAAGCGGGCGCCTTGAGCTCAGCGAGGTACGCGTTCCACGCCAGGTTCGGCGCCATCTCGCCGAGCTGCGCGGGCCTCATCTTGTGCTTCAATTTTGTACGGGTCGCGCCGTTCGACGTTCGTCAGAGACGCGCCGGCAAGCGCGGTCTCCAGGCGCAGGATTTCGGCCGCGCTCATCCTGGCTGCGTCGGGCGCATCACCCAAGAGCTCGAGCACCTTGGTGACGTGCGCCTGATATTTCTCACGGTTGTCCCTCGACTTCGCGTCGTCCCTAAAGTAGTAGTCCCGATCCGGCAGGCCGAGGCCGCCCTGATCGAAGTTGGGAATCTGCTTCTCTGAGTCGTCCGGGTCCTGGCCCGAGCCAGCGAGAAACAGGATGCCGCGGGCAACGGAACCCCGCTGCAGCCTCACCAGCAAGGGCGCGAGGTCCCGAATGGACTCTGCCGCCATGATCGCATCGACGTCGGCCTTGAGTGGTGACGCACCACGCTGTTTGACCCCCGTCTCGTCCATACACGCCGCGTAGTAGTCGCCGATCTTCTGGGTCACCGCGTCCCGGTCGCTCGCTTCCGCGGCCTGCTCCAGGACACCGCGCAGGAATGCCACGTTATCCTCGGACAGCTTCCGGTACACGTTCCATGCCGATTGGTCCGGCGGGATCGGATTGCTCTTCTGCCAGCCTCCGCACGAATACCGGTAAAAATCGATACAAGGGTCCGCGGAACGGTCCATCGCGGGCACGTCCAGGCTGGGCGTGTACGGTAGCTGCGGGTCGGCGGCGGCGACGGAGCTCGCGCCTGCGAACAAAAGGACGGCGGCAAGGCGTGGAGCGGTTCGGTTCATCGCTTGCCCCATTCAGAGGGAGCAAAATTGTGGAGCATCCTATATTTTCTGCCAACAAGGCGCGACTCGTGCGCTTTCGACGACGCTGAAGTCAGACAATTGGCACAACTGACTTCACCGTTCGAGACCATCACATCGGCGATCGCTCCAATCATTGACAGGTAGAAAATTCAACGGCGCTCGAAGAACAAGCGTCTGCTTTCTCGTGGCGCGGATGCCCGAAATGGGTCGTTATGCTGAGATCAGCATAACGACCCCTATGCTCACCTCGGAACTATGCGGACCTGCGGCTTGAGTGGGGCCCCGGCCTCTCGGAGGTGACTTCATTGAGGCCGGAGCATGGTGCGCATAGTTTCAGAGGGTCTGCAGGAACTGCATGAGGTTGTCGGAGGCGCGGAAGCGCTGCAGCCTTGTGTCAGGTGCCTCGAGCCGGGCCAGGGCCCTTTCCTTCATCGCCAGATTCGCTTCTACGTAGCGATGGGTCGTCGTCGTGCTTTCATGTCCGAGCCAGAGCGCGATGACGTTGAAGGGGACGCCGGACTGCAACAAGTGCATCGCGGTCGTGTGCCGCAGTAAGTGTGGCGAAACCCGCTTCCTCTTTAGATCCGGGAGCTGGGCCTGGTGCTCGTTTCACAGCCAGCTCCAGGCGCTGCGCTACGTTCGATCTGCGTCATCGGTGTGCCGTTGCGGTTGGGCAGCAGAGCGGCCTCGCCGCGCAGGTGGGGATTCAGACGCAGCCAGGCGCGCAACTCCTTCACCGTCGATTTCCACAGGGGAATCGACCGCTGCTTGCGTCCCTTGCCATGCAGATGCACGCAGGCGGCGCCGTCCAGGATCACGTCGGTCGACGCGCACGCCGATGATCTCGGACACGCGTGCGCCTGTGTTGTAGAGCATGGCCAGCAGCAGATGGTCGCGCTGCGAGGTCCAACTCGAGCCGGGCTGCCCGAGCACGGCCATCATCTCCTCGCGCGTGAGAAACCCCAACATCGGCCGCTCGAAGCGCTTCATCGGCACGGCCAGCGCCTGCTCGACGGCGTGCAGTGAGGCCACATCGCGGCGGCCGGCGAATTTCAGGAACGCGCGCAGGGCAGTAAGCCGCAGATTGCGGCTGCGCACCGCGTTATGCCGTGCGCGCTCCAGGTGATCAAGGAACGCGAGGATCAGCTCGGGCGTGATGTCGGCTAGCCGCAACGCCGTGGGCGCCTTGCCCAACGGTGCCCGGCGAAATCCAGGAACAGCTTCATGGCGTCGCGGTAGCAGGCCACCGTGCGCGGGCTGAGCGCGCGCTGCGCGACGAGGTACTCGGTGAAGAACTGCTGCACCAGCGAGGCGAACGATGGCGGCTGGGAGGTCGTTGCGTTACGCATGGCCGGCCTCCGGTCATGTGCGACTCGAAGCGCTGCGCGGCCAGCTGCCATCAACTCCGGCACCGCCGATAGATACCAGTAGGTGTTGGTCACCATCGCGTGGCCGACATAGGTCGACAGCGCCGAGCATCGCCTGATCGACGTCGATGCCGTCGGCATGCCAGGCGAGCATGCGCCTCACCACGAAGGTGTGCCTCAGGTCGTGGATGCGCGGCGCGTGGTGCGTGCCGCGGTTCGTCCAGCCGAGCTGCGTGCGCAACTGCGCGAAGACCCGATCGACCTGGCGTCCGCTGAGCATTTGTCCTCGGCGCCGACCGCGCGCAGCCGACGAAGAACGGCTGGTCTTCGCGTGCACTTCGGTCTGTGGATCGCGCAGGCGGCGGTATCTGCGCAGGGCCTCGGCTGTGCTCGGGTGCATCGGCACCTGGCGCGATTTGGCGAACTTGGTTCGCCGGATGGTGAGGATGCCGTGCCTTCAGATCGACATCGCTGTTGCGCAAGCGCACCGCCTCGGAGACGCGAAGCCCGCGTCAGGCGAGCAGCCCGAACAGCGTCTCGTAGGTCGCGCCGCGCAGACCGCAGGGACCGAGCTGACGCGCGGCGGCCAGCAGCTCGGCGATTTCCTGCTCGGTATAGATGTGCGGCGCTGGCGCTCGCCGATGCGGCCGAAGATCGGCATCGTCGGGGACCTCGGTGCGCGGCTCGAACTGCTGCAGCCAGCGCAGTGAATGGGCGCAACAGTTTCAGCCGGCGCGCCCAGGTGCGCGGGTCGCTGCTGCCGGCGCGGTCGCGCCGCGCCCATTCGGTCATCAGTTCGACCGTCAGGGGTCTTCGGTTCTCGGCGTACGAAGGCGCAAAGCTACGCAACGCGTATCCCATGCTCCGCAACTCAAAGCCCAGATGCCGCCGTTCGCGCAGATACTGGCGAACACGCGCACGCTAGTTCATGGACTGGCTCATGCGCTCCTCCCTGGCCAAGGCAGGGCTACGCGAGCGCAGATTCCGGCTGTCGAGCTTGGCGTAAACGAGCGTAGTGTTGAGCGAACGATGCCGCAGCACGTCGGCGACTTCCTTCAGCGAACTGCCGCCGTCGAGCAGCCGGCGCGCGATCGTGTGGCGCAGTAGGTGCGATCGCGTGTAAGGCAGGCCGGCCCGCTGATAGGCCTGGCGAATGGTCTTGCGCACGAGATCGGGGCCGATCGGTTCGTCATGCGGCGCCACGCGTCGTACGAACACACCGCGATGTCGGCTCTTGGGCCGCTCGTACCGGAGGTAGGCAGCGATCGCACGCCCCGTCGACTCGGGCAGCGGCAACACGTTGCTCACGTCGGCCCTTGGTCTTGCGCAGCGTGACGATGCCGTCGCGCCAATCGATGTCGTCCAGGCTGAGCCCGGCGATCTCGCCGCTGCGAAGACCCAGATCCGCGGCGCACCGCACGATCGCGGCGGTGCGGCGCATGGTCGGGCTCGGGCTATCCAGCGATTGGAGCAGCCGCCTAACCTCCTCATCCGCAAGCGTCTGCAGCAACGACGTCTGCTGCCAGTTCGCCGGGTAGCAAAGCACGCCAACCAGGTGATAGACCGTGTCGCCGCACGTTGCGCGGTAACGGAAATAGCCGCGTAGTGCCGAAACCACCGCTCCCATGCTCGCGGGCGCGTGGCATCGTTCGGTCAGACGCACGAAGCAAGATCGCACGTGCTCGGGCTTGATCGCAGGGATCACGACCGGGCGATCGCCGAACCGCCACCGAAGGAACTCCCGCACGATGCGCAACATGGCGCGCCGCGTCCTTGGCGCCAACCCGCGAACGTGATCCATATGTTCGTCGAAGCAGAGCAGTTCTTCGTCGACCGGCGTTGCAGTGACCGGCCGCGCCGCCGTGACACCGAGCGTGCGCAGCACCACCAGCAAATGGCCGAGCGCCGCACGCGCTTCGTGGCGGTCCGTGTGCGTCGGCCATCCGCACATGCAGCGCGTCAAATGCTCGTCGGCGAAACGCGCAGCGGCAACCTCGTCTATGTGATCCAGCTCGAGCCGTGCCCCCTGCGTCCACCTGAGGAAATGGCCGGCGCAGTTGGCGTAGCTGTGGACGGTGTGCCCCGCATGCCGGCGCTCGAACAAGTACCGCCTGAGTGCCTCAATGTATGGCTTGTGCGTCGCGTCGCCGGCGACGCCCGGAAGACGTTCGATACGATGTGCCATCGTGATCTCCTTGAAGTCAGAGCCACGATGGTGCGACGAACGTCAAACTATGCGGACTTCAGCTAGACCCTATGCGCCTGCCGTCCAGCAAGGCCGCCCATGTCGCCCGGCGCACCATAAAACAGTGCGCATAGTTTCAAGGTGACTGCGGTCCTCACTGATCCCGACCGCAGACGTTCGCCGCAACGTCTGCTATTCGCGGACGCATCAGTCTCAGATCGGCCAGAAGCAGTCGTCGCACCTCGTTCTCCAAAGCAGCCGGTTATGGGCGTGCGGATCACCCACCCTCGGGCAACAACTGCACTTTGACCGGGCGTGTCCAACGCACCTTTCTCCATCCGCCCGGTCGAGTGAAGAAGTGCTACATTTTGTCGGTCGGCGCGTCGTCGGGTTGCATTTCCTGTCCTATATTTCAATAGCGGGGAAAACCATGGGCAATCGCATTACTGCTTCGGGCCTGATCGCGGCCACCTTGCTGGCCGTGGCCGGATGCGCGACCACCGGGCCGGGCGGTCCGGGCAAGGCCGAGTACATGCTGGTCGGCATCGACACTAAAGTCATCTGGGGAGAGGACGGCAAGGTGCAGAACCTTGCGCCTGGCAAGGACACCGTGACGATCGTCGACATCGGGACCGATCCCGCGAATCCGAGGGTCGTCGCCAGCCTCCCGCTGATGAACTCGGTCTTCGGCCCGCCGACCAACCTTGCCATCACGCCGAACGGCCAACTCGCGCTGGTAGCGAACTCGATGGACTGGGTCGCCGACGGGCCGGGCTGGAAGGCGTCGCCGGACAACAAGCTGTATGTGATCGACCTGACGACCAATCCGCCGACGCGCATCGACACGGTCGCGGTCGGCAAGCAGCCCTCGGGCATGGCGATCAACCGCGCCGGCAGTCTCGCGCTCGATCGCGAACCGCGCCGACAACTCCATCAGCGTGCTCTCGATCCAGGGCAAGCAGGTGAAGCTCATCGACACCGTGACGATCGAAGAGCAGGTCGCGCACGTCGCGTTCACGCCGGACGGCAAACGCGCGCTCGCGGCGAAGTTCCCCGACCACAAGGTCGCGCTGCTCGAAGTGGACGGCCAGAAGGTCACCTACACGAAGCGCGACCTCGCCGTCGGTCTCTGGCCGTACAACCTCGACATCACGCCCGACGGCAAGCTCGCCCTCACCGCGGACAACGGCAACGCGGGCGGTTCCGACGGCAACGTGGACACCGTGTCGGTCATCGACATGGAAGCAAGCCCGCCGCGCGTGATCGACAAGGTCGTCGTCGGCGAGGCCCCTGAGGGCATTGCGATCAGCCCGACCGGCAGGCTCGCCGTCGCCGTGCTGCTGCGCGGCTCGAACAATGCGAAGACCGACTGGTTCTACAACCGCAACGGCAGCGTCGCCGTCCTGAGGATTGATGGCAAGAAAGTCACGAAGGTCGGCGAGGTCGAGGTGCGCGGTCTGCCGGAAGGCGCGGTGTTCAGCCCGGACGGGAACTGGCTGTACATCGGCAACTTCATGGACTCCGACATCTCCGTGCTGCGTGTAAGTGGCGACAGCGTCACCAACACCGGGGCGCTGCTCAACCTGCCAGGCAAACCGGCGTCGATGCGTGGCCGAACGCAGTAGTCGATTCCGGCATCATAGGCCAGGCGTCGCTCGTCTGCGCGGCGAGCAAGGGGCTGGCAAGAGCCTGGGCGATGTCGCTTGCGTGGTAGGAGGTGGGCGTCACCATCGTCGCGGGCTACCGCGGAGGTGGCGAGCCGTTCCCCTGTAGCGGTCCGAACGGAACGGCCCAACGTCGTTTGGCCCACGAGCGTCCGCTTTCCACGACGCCCTATGTCCGAGAAGGGTCGACTACGGCCCCTCATTCGTCCCAATTGCAGACGTTGAGCGCAACGTGCGTTAATCGCGAGCGCATCAGTCTCGGTTCGGCCAAACCGAGACATTCGGCCGCGACGCGGAAACCTTCCCGAAAGCAGTCGCCGATAGCTTCCGCATGACCCACTGGTAGGCGCAGCACGGTTGCTCCGACACGTAAATGGCGTTTGACACAGGCGGCGCCACTGGCGATAGTGTGCCTTGGTGGTTGAATTTCCTTTGCCGATGCGGAAGTGGGGAATGCACGGAATGTCCAAAACGATTCTTGTGACAGGAGCGACTGGTGGTATCGGGTTGGCCGTCTGCAACAGGCTGGCGAAAGCGGGACTCTCCTTGATTCTTGCAGCCCGTGATGCGGGCAAGCTGCAGTCACTCTGCATTGAATTGTCCAACACCTTTTCCGCCTCCTGCTCGTGGATTTCCGTCGACATGACACGGGATGACTCGGTTAAGACATTTTCCGAGGAACTGACCGCAAGAAACGTGATCCTGGATGGGGTAGTCCTCATGCCGCCCCAGGATCCGCCGACGAACGACCCTCTCCCCAGTAGCGACAAATGGCGCGAGATACTTCAGAACAGTTTTGTAGGCCCGCTGTCGCTGTTGAAAGCGGCAATTGCGGCCATGGAGCCTGATCCTGCAAATGGCAAGCGATCCAAGATCGTCATCATCTCTGGAATCTCATCGGCCCAAGTCATGGGCCACTACGCTTCAAGCAATGTGCTTCGTTGCGCGTGGCTGGCCGAAGCCAAGACGCTGGCATTGGCGTTGGGTGAGCGAGGGATTCACGTGAATACGTTGTCCCTCGGGGGCACGCTCACGCCAGGATATGCAGCTTCTCTTGAGAAGCGCGCTACCAACGCGGGAACGACGATTGAGCAACGCCTTGCCGAAGAAACATCGAACGTTCCACTCAGGAAATATGGCACTCCCGATGAGGTGGCCGCTGCGGTCGAAGGGTTGCTGTCGACGTTCTCTGATCACATGACCGGACTCAATGTCCTTCACGATGGCGGATTCACGAGAGCATATTAGGGACTGCCGAGCGCTCGGGCAGAAGCAAACCCCGAACGGCAGCTATATCCGCGTCCAATGGCCGCTTGAGGGTCCGTCCAAGGTCCGCAACGGGTCGAACACGGACATTTCTCACGCAGCACCAGCCACGTCGTGACCATCTCGCTCTTCCCCTTTCGCTACCGCGACCCGCTGACCGGCCGCTGGATCAAGGCGCGCTACAAGGCCGCGCCGGAGGAAATCGCTGCGCGCCATGCCGAGTGGGAAATCATTGGCCCAGCCGAGATTCGGACGGACATCGGTGGCTGGTTCAATCCGTATCGCGTCGTCCCGCACGCCGAGTTGACGCGGTTGCAGGAACCGGCGCCGCAGATCAACCCGCACCTTAATCGGCCGCCAGCAGTCGACGAAGCCGAATGCTTCCTGACCTCGCTGTTCCTGCGGCGGTACATCACGTACTGCGCTCGGCTCCGTCGATACGCGGAGATGCAGGGGGCTGCGCGCCTACATCGCGAGGTCGTGGCAGTATTCGACGCGCCTACGTAACGCGCACGCCGGCCCCCCCTGTGGACCCACGGCGCATTGGGCAGTGGGCGTTTGGTTCCAGCCGGGTACATTTGCACGCGCGCGGGTGCATGACGTGTCGTAGCCGATACTAATCTGGCAGGCAGCGTCAGATCATAAGCGGCCTCGACGCGACCGAATCGGCCCAGAAGCAGACGAAGCGGCTTGAAGTACGTTGCAACGGGGTGTACGGTGCCCGCTCGCCTGGCGCATCTTACGGCAACGCGGCTTAACTTATCACGATGCCCACTGAGGCGATCGATGTGGTGGGGTGCCGCACGACCCACACCGGCGCATTTTAAGCGGCGCGAAGGATGGCAAAGGGGAAGACTGATGAGAAACAAATACTCGCGCTTCGTCCTATCCGGTGCTTTTGCACTGTTGCTTTCAGTGATGACGCTCCTTGCCGAAGCGAGTCCAAAGCCGCTGCCGCCAAACTCGAACGCTTACGGCGAAGGCTACGGCGAATTGACTGCTGGTTGGTTGGAGTGGATTTTGGCAATCCCGCTCCCGAATAATCCGCTATTTGATCAGGACGGAGGTGATGCTGCCATCGGACAGTTCGGCAAGGTCTGGTTCTTGGCGGGAACAACCGGCGGTGCAGCTACGCGTACCGTCACGGTCCCAGTGGGCACGGCCCTATTCTTCCCAATCGTGAATTTTTTCTGGGTTAACACACCGGAGTTTGGTGATCCCGCTTGGTCACCGGAGCACGAGGCTTCGGTGCGTGAACTATTGGCGGCGACCGTCGATACCGCCCAGAACCTAATTCTGGAAATCGATGGACGGACGGTTGCAAATCTCGATAGCCTTCGCGTGTCTGGTGCCGTCGGCGCGTGTACGCTGCCTGACGACAGCATCCTTGGGGTGCCCCTTGACCCGGTGCCTCATGAGTGTGTTGCCGATGGCTATTGGGCCTTGCTGCCGCCGCTGTCGGTCGGGAACCACACGATTCACTTCGCCGGCGGGTTTGCGTCCGGGTTTTCATTGGACGTGACCTATGAGATTACGGTAAGCCCTCGTTAAGGAACCAAGGATTGGCGCCAGTGCAAGGGTGTGAAAGTACGCCTGGCGCCCGTTCTCTTTGTCGACCGGGGCCGGAAGCGGAACGGCGCCTCGATTCTTTCGCATTCTTCACCCCGACAGAAACTCTCGGTGCGCGCCTGTCGCCCGTGAACCGGAGCGTTACGTCCGCTTTTCGGCGCGCGCAACTTCCGCTTCGGGGTCGTTCTCGGCCTCGAGCAGACCAGTTTCGACGCAGTCCGATGTCCTCTGTAAGGTCGAATCTTGATTAGGACAGCAGCCAGCGGAGGAACAGACGAGAGTCGTCCAGCGGCCCGACTTCGGGTCGCGAGTTTGCCCTCCGTAACGTGAGCGGTCCGTACGGATTCAATTGACTGTTTCCGTATGGCATTCGACGAGCGTCATTTCGCCGGGCTACGCACCGCTGCTTTTCGGAGAGGATTCCGTACACCCGCCGTTCACCCAGTCGCGCTGGGAGAAGACGGAGTGGCCGACTGACGGACCGAGTGCAAGATGCCCGTCGATGGCTCGCTCGGCGGCCCAGGCTGCGGGGCGAACGTCGAAGATGCTACGCAATGAACTCGCTTACATGGCCGGCCGGAGCAAGGCGACCCACCAGCGTAGCGATCCGGTCGGAGATGCCGTTGTACTCGCGGATCAGTGCAGCGACGCGTGTAAGGTCGTCCATGTTGACGCTCGCGGACCCGAGGGTCAGCCCCCATGCGGACCCTGATGAAAATCTGGGTGGGTATGAAGAATCTCTGCTACCGCCATCACAAGCGCGCGTTGCTTCGCCTCTGTGCGGTCGACTTTCTTTCCGACGCGAAGCGCGCTTAGTCCACACGTCGGTCGATGATCGCAACGTAGTACGCCAATCCTATCTGGTCTTGGCCGTCTGCGATCGGGCCAAGAGCAGCCCTACGGGCCACGCCCCGAAGCGCCCAGTCGCGTCGGAAGTGCCAGGGATGCCAATTGCACTTGCTGTTAGTGTTTTCCGAATTTTTCAGCCAGCAACCGGGAATACGTGAGATAGGAAAAAAATTGTCATGCCCGTCGATACCGTAATGCTGAGCCTCGCCAAGGGTGCCAATTGGAAGGCATTTGCGGGACCTTGCCTGGCGCAGGGTTCCGCACGTTTTCTTGGAATACGCTGAGGCCGGCTCCTATTCGCAGGCAATGCTTCGCGCGAATCGCACGGACTTCTCGTCCAACAAACGTTCTACGAGATTCGGACGTTAATGAATCGATCACGGGTTCGAAAATCCGCACCAATACTGTCCACATTACGTCATTGACCTGCGGGCCTCGGCATCAAGCCGGTTCCGCCGAGGATGCCAACGCTGGCAGAACTATTGCACGCGATGAAGGGCTTCATGCAGCATGCCAAATCAATCGCGCGCGAAGCACGCTACGGCAGAGAAAGCGCGGACCGCTGTGCCGCTTGACACACCCCAATCTGGATCACATAGTGTTCAATGTCTGCGGGAGATGCAGCGGCGGCGGCCGAGTGAAGTATTTCCCTTACGCCGCCCTGGCTACGTTGCGTCCACTCATCTCGTGGTCGCGTGCTCATAAAAAAACAATTGAAAGAGGAGAAATGCCATGATTCGAAAGACTTTGCGCCGGCTCGCCCCGGCAGCCTCGCTGGCAACTCTGATGCTTGCTGCTGCGCACCCGGCGTCCGCCGCCGACCAGTTTTTTTTCCTTCCAGCGGGGGTAGCTTGCCCGGACTTCAGTCTGGGAATAACAGCAACCGGCGGCAACCTGCACACGATTAACTTCGGGGATAGCAAGGCGAACGGCCCCACCATCATTACTGCCGGCAAGGGCGTCCTCTTGACGTACACCAACTACGGGCCCAACCCCGACAATCCCGTAGCGGGAGAATCAATAACGATCCGCACCGATGGCTCCGTGTCGATCACCAGGACAAATCCGGACGGGACGCTGACCGTCACGGCGACCGGACACAACGGACTGGTCATGTTTCCCACCGACGTGCCCGCCGGTCCGACCACCACGCAATACATCGGGAAGGTTGTGTGGAACCAGGATCCTACAACCGGGGTAACCACGCTGCTCAGCACGTCCGGCCAGCAGAGGGATATTTGCGCCGAGTTGGCCTAATAGTCTGGGCCGCCTGACGCGGGCCCGCGCCGGGCGGCAGCCGTACCTGAGCGCGCTGGCGAAGCGGCTCGATCATGGGCGCGGTGCGAAAGGCTGCGGACAAGCGGCCAAAGAGTTCGACTGCCTCGCGAGAGACGCTGCTCGTCGGCACTTCGACGTCATCGCGGCATGGTCCGTCGACCGGCTCGGTCGCTCGCTTCAGCACCTTGTTGCGTTTCTCGCCGACATTCATGCGAGCAAGAACGACCTTTACCTGCAACAGCAGGGGATCGAGCTCGTGATCGACCGCAAGACGGCCAAGGCACTTCGCATTACTATCCCGCACACGCTTCTGCTGCGCGCGGACGAGGTAATTCAGTAGCCGAACGTTCCGGTCGTTCGCGGCTTTCGCGCAACTGTGCGCGACCGCGTCTCAAGTCCAACGTTGAATGGCCGCTTTCGAGAACGTCGACTGACTGCTGAGGGTCGATCACGGTCCTTCCCTGCACGTTTGAATCTAATCGGGCGGTGTCCGTAGGGTCGAATACCATTTAGGACATCTGAAGCTACCGCGTAACATCGCTGAAAAGCTTGCTTCTATTCCGCGCATCTTTCTTTATCACAGCCGCGACGATGTTGTTGTCCCGTTTGCTCACCTTGCGCTCCATGGAGCGAGGCTCCCGCAGGCAACTGTTCGCGCAGTCGACGACCGCGGTCATCAATTTGGAAACGACTTAACTGATGTTGCCAAGGACATTCGGTCCGAAGATGCCGCCTAACAACTCATTCGAGCGAACCAGTCCTCGGCCCCTCGCTAACGCTCGATGCCTGCGGCCGGCCGCTCAATTCGGCCGTTAGGCATGAACATCCAACTCGAGGCAGATCACGACTACTGAAGCAACTCATGCCTTGGGCACACTTGCCCTTGGGCTTGGCGCAACTCTGTTCATGGACCTTTGGGCACTGCTCCTGGAGCGTGCCTTCCGCATTGCGTCGCCCAACTATTGTTTGGTCGGGCGCTGGTTTTGCCACATGCCCCAAGGTACGTTCACGCACGCGAGTATCGCCAACGCCTCGCCAAAACATCTCGAGTGCGCGGTGGGCTGGATCTCCCACTATCTCATTGGTGCCATTTACGCACTCATGCTCGTGGCCCTCGTTTCCGGTAGCTGGCTTGCGCGGCCCACTTTATTGCCCGCCCTCCTCTTCGGCGTTGGCACCGTCCTCGTGCCATTTCTCATCATGCACCCCTCGTTCGGACTCGGCGTCGGCGCATCCAGAACGCCCAATCCAACGCAGGCCAGGCTCAGAAGCCTCATGGCGCACACCGCCTTCGGGGTTGGCCTATATGTATGTGCGGTTGGCGTGAGCCACATGCTGCCGGTTCATGCCTAACCTTCCGGTCAACCGGACGCGCCGGCACATGGCTTCTTGCTCGCGAACGTCGGCGCGGCGCGCCGGTTACCCCCAGCGTTAAAGCCGGGCAAACGTGGAGCCGAGCAGAACAATGACAACCAACTTTGTGCTGATCGACTATGAGAATGTGCAGCCTACGGAGCTCGCATTACTTCGTGGCGGCCGTTTCAAAGTCAAACTGTTCTTGGGCGCGAGTCAGGCGAAGATTCCGGTCGCCCTCGCGGCAGCGCTTCACGCGTTGGGACCGAACGCCGAGTACGTGCTCCTTGAATCCGGAGGCTCCAATGCTCTCGATTTTCACATCGCCTACTACATCGGCGTACTTTCCGCCCAAGACCCCGCCGCCCAATTTCACATCATTTCCAAGGACAAGGGCTTCGATCCGTTGATCAGACACCTTAAGCTGAGGGGCGTCGTAGCTCAGCGGTTTCCTTCCATCATGAGCATCCCATCCGCGAAGGAAGTCCTTCCTTTCATGGGCGATGATCGGCTTCAGATGGCGGTTGCCCATCTGAGCAAGCTCAAAGCGGCAAGCCTCGAACCCAGAAGACCCTGCGCAGCACCTTACAGACTCTGTTCAAGAAAGAGCTCTCCGAGGAGCAACTCTCGGGATTGTTGGGCGCCCTGCGCGAGCGTGGCATTGTCAAAATCGATGGGACCAAGCTTGCCTATGACCTACCTGGCGGGCCCTAACCTTACGGTCAACCGGACGCGCCGGCTCATGCCTTCTCGTTCGCGAACAACGGGGCGGCGCCGGTTACCTTGCACGTTGGGCGTCACATCTGCGGCGCGCGTACAATTGCGACAGTGCCCGTGGAGTCCATCATGAACTTCGCAATTGAGTGCGAATTCGAAGACGACGGTCGTTGGCTTGCGGAAGCGCCTCAATTGCCAGGTGTACTGGCCTACGGGTCAACTCGCGACGAGACCATGGCCAGGGCCCAAGTTCCTGCGCTTCGCGTACTTGCTGAACGACTCGAGCATGGCGAGAGCCGGCCCGAGTCGATATCCATTTCTGTCGCAGCCGCGTGACCCGGTGGCCTTCGGCCAAAGCGCGCGTCGTTAGAGCTGCGGAAGCTCTACGTTGTTCTCCCAGACTACGAAGCATCGAAGCGCTAGCAGCTTCGTGTCATTGATGGGTCTGGAGAAGACGATCTCTACCCTATTGGCGCTGCTCTCACTCTTCGCGGTTTGCTACACGGCCTTGTGGTTCCGAGTGTTCACTCGGTCACGGCTTTGACGTGGAGTGAGCTTCTATTGCCACGGCGCACGCGCCAAGACTAACGGCTACGAGACCGGAGGCTCTCACCATGACGGAGCAATCGAGATACTGGTTTCCCGCGAAGCGATACGGCTGGGGATGGGGCTTTCCTACGACTTGGCAGGGGTGGTTGGTGATCGCCCTCTACGTGGTTCTCATCGGTGCCGGGGCCGTCGTCATCTCCCCTTCCAGACAACCTGGCATGTTCGCGGCCTATCTCACATTCCTCACCTTCGTGCTGATCGCCGTTTGCTGGGCCAAAGGGGAGCCGCCCCATTGGCGCTGGGGTAAGCGAGATGGGGCGTAGATTCAACGAGCAAGTGCAACACGGTTTAGTTTCGAAGGTATAACGCTGCCGGTGTGTCAAAGCCGAATCGCTTTCGTGGTCGGTTGTTGAGCGTCGGCGATGTGGTCGCAGCGCGCCTGGGTCACGTCGCGCATGCACAAACCTTTCGGCTGGTATTGTCGCAGCAGGCCGTTCAAGTTCTCGTGCTGCCGCGTTCCCATGAGTGGTACGGCGCGGCGAAGTAGACGTCGCGGTAATCAGCAAACGAGCAGCATGTGTCAAGGCAATGGTCTTTCGATCCTTCAATTCGCGAACGACACGTAAGCATCCAAGGCGCTGCAACCGTGCCTTGCATGCATAATGTCGAGCTCATCGCCGGGTCGATGCGGTCCGGCGCCGCGCTGAGCGCAATCTCGGCCGAGCAACGCTTGTCGTACGTCCCGTCTACATACCCGCCGAAGCTCCCCGCAGCGTCCTGTCGCCCGCGTGCGCTGGTCCACGGCTCGGCGTTGTGCGGCCGCCGTCGACGCCGTGCCGTCCGGAGCGCCCTCGTGCAAGCGCTCGCATCGTGCGCAACGGTCGCGGTGCTGGGCACGGCGGTCGCCGCGCCGGCGCCTCTCGCGCTCACCGAAGCGCAGCGGCTCGCGATCGAGCGCTCGCCGCAGATGGCGGCGTACGACTCGGCAATCGCCGCGGCGCGCGACATGGCGGTGGCGGCCCCGCGTCTGCCCGAACCAACACTCCAGCTCGGCGTCGATTACCTGCCCGTCGCCCGGCAGCTATCGAGTCCTCTTGATCGGGAGGCGCTCGCGGAGCGCTACGCCCGTGAAGCCGATCGCGCCGCCGCGCGGAAGACCGCCACGAGCGTCGACATCGCGCGCGAGACCGCGCTCGCGTGGTTCGAGTGCCATTACGTCGAGCAGCTGACACGTGTCGCCGCCGATCAACTCAAGTTCGCGCAGGTCGAAGTCGAGGGCGCCGAGCACATGTATTGGGCCGGACGGCTCACGCAGGCGGAGTTCTACGCCACGCGCAGCATGCTCGTCTCGTTCGAGGACAAGTCGAGCGAGCTCGAGCACCGCGGGCGCGCCGCGCGGATCGCGCTCGAGCGCTGGGTGGGCGACGCGGGCGATGCGCCGCTCGCTGCGCTGCCGAACATCGATCGCATCCTGCTGAGGTCCGCGGCGCTCGAAGGGGACCTCGCACGGCATCCCGAGGTCGCGCTCCTCGCGAAGCAGGAGGACATCGCGGCGAGCGACGTGCGCGTCGCTCAAGCCGACCGCCAATCGCCGCCCGAGATCGCGGCGACGCTCGCGAAGCGCGACGAAGCGCGCGCGGCGCGCGAGGAGAAGCTTCGTGCGGAAGTGGCGGAAATGCGCATCCGGATCGACGAGTGGCAGCACGCGCGCGACCGGCGCGACCGCTACGCTCGCCAGCTCGTGCCGCTCGCGCGCGAGCGCACGCTGGCGACGCTCGTCGCGTATCGCGGTGGCAAGACGACGCTCACCGACGTGCTCGCCGCTCGCCGGGCGGAGACTGAAGCGCAAATGCAGACCGTCGAGATGGAGCGCGAGGTAGCGCGGATGTGGGTGCGAATCAACTTCGCACTCCCCGAGACATTGCCGACCGCGTCACGCGCGTCTTCGTCCGAGGAGCGTGCGCGATGAGTGCCGCCGGGCCTCCCCAAGGCGCTAATTGCTCCCCCTCCGGGGGCAGCGAAGCGGCCGAATTGGCCAATGAGGCCGCGAGCGTGGGGGTCGTATGAGCCGCCGAGCGTTCGCGATCGGCGGCGCCGCGACTGTCGTTCTCGCGCTCGTCGCATACGCAGCGTTTGAAGCGGGCGTCGAGCGCGGTCGCACGAAGGCCGCGGGCATCGTCGCGACTGCGAATGTGACGCGCCCTGCGCCTTCGGCCACGGCGAGCTCGCCCCCGGCCAAGGCGGGCGACGTCGATCCGTCAACCGGAAAGCGCGTGCTCTACTGGCACGATCCGATGGTGCCGGGGACGAAGTTCGACAAGCCCGGCAAGTCGCCTTTCATGGACATGGAGCTCGTCCCCGTCTATGCCGACGACGCGCCCGACAGAGGGGGTGTCGCCATCGACCCTCGGCTCCAGCAGAACCTCGGCGTACGCACGGCGAAGGCGGTGGCGGGGTCGCTCTCGAGCGCGATCTCCGCGGTCGGCAACGTCGCTTACAACGAGCGCGACGTCGTCGTCGTGCAGGCTCGCAGCAACGGCTTCGTCGAGAAGCTCCATGTTCGCGCCGCGCTCGATCCCGTGCGCAAGGGCCAGGCACTCGCGGAGCTTTACATGCCGGAATGGGTCGCCGCGCAGGAAGAGTACCTCGCGGCGAAGCGGCTCCGTACCGACGTCGATGGCCTTGCGCTCGGCGGACTCGCGGACGCCGCCGCGCAGCGCATGCGCCTCGCCGGCATGAGCGACGAGCAGATTCGGGAGGTCGACGTCCGGGGCACCGTGCAGCCGCGGTTCACGATCACTTCGCCGACCGACGGCGTGGTGGGCGAGCTTTCCGCACGCGAAGGCATGACGATCGCTGCAGGCGCGCCGCTCTTTCGTCTGAACGGTCTTGCGACGGTGTGGGTGAACGCGGAGGTGCCAGAGGGCGCTGCGGCCGAGGTGCGTCCCGGCAACGCCGTCGAGGCGCGCACGCCCGCGCTCCCCGGGTCCGTATTCAAGGGACGCGTGAGCGCGATCCTGCCCGAGGTCAACGCGACCACGCGAACGCTCAAGGCGCGCATCGAGCTCGCAAACCCCGGCCGCCGTCTCGTCCCGGGCATGTTCGCGACCATCGACTTCGCGGCGACGCATCGAAAAGACAGCGTGCTCGTGCCGAGCGAAGCCGTGATCCGGACCGGCAAGCGTACCGTCGTCATCGTCGCCCAGGGGGAAGGGCGCTTCGCGCCCGTCGACGTCGAGACGGGCATCGAAAGCAACGGGCAGACGGAGATCCGCAAGGGCGTTCGCGCCGGGGACAGCGTCGTCGTCTCAGGGCAATTCCTCATCGACTCCGAAGCGAACTTGAAGGCTGCGATCACGCGCATGGGCGAGATGCCCGCGAACGCTGCGAACGATACGCCGGCACCGATGACCGGCGAGCGCAACGTCGATGACGCGCAAGGCACGCAGCACGACGCGCAGCACGACGCGCAGCACGACATGCGCACGGCAAGCAGCACGGCACGCAGCACGACGCGCAGCACGACGCGCACCACGACGCGCAGCACGAGGCGCGCCACCGCGCGCCGAGTAACCGCAGTGATCGCGCGGCTCATCCGCTGGTCGATCGACAATCGGCTGCTCGTGCTGCTCGCCACGCTGCTCCTGGCGGCGTGGGGCGTCGTCTCGCTCGTGCGGACGCCGCTCGACGCGATCCCGGATCTCTCCGACGTGCAGGTGACGATCCGCACGACGTTTCCAGGCCAGGCGCCGCAGATCGTCGAGAACCAGGTCACGTATCCGCTCGCGACGACGATGCTCTCGGTGCCCGGCGCGAAGGCCGTGCGCGGATATTCGATGTTCGGCGACTCGTTCGTGTACGTCCTCTTCGACGACGGGACGGATCTCTACTGGGCGCGCTCGCGCGTGCTCGAGTACCTGAACCAGGTGCAATCGAGGCTTCCCGCGCAAGCGAAGGCGTCGCTCGGTCCGGATGCGACCGGCGTCGGGTGGATCTACGAATATGCGCTCGTCGACCGCACCGGCCGCATGGATCTCTCGCAGCTTCGTGCGCTGCAGGACTGGTTCCTCAAGTACGAGCTCAAGACGGTGACGAACGTCGCCGAAGTGGCGAGCGTCGGCGGCATGGTGCGGCAATACCAGATCGTTCTCGATCCGGATCGAATGCGTGCCTACAACATTCCGCACGGCAAGGTGATCGATGCCGTGCAGCGCGCGAACCAGGAGATGGGCGGCTCGGTCGTCGAGCTCGGCGAAGCGGAATACATGGTCCGAGCGTCCGGCTATCTGCAGTCGCTCGACGATTTCCGGCGCATTCCGCTCACCGTCAGCGAGGCTGGTGTGCCGATCACGCTGGGCGACGTCGCGCGCGTGCAGGTCGGCCCCGAGATGCGCCGCGGCATCGCGGAGCTCGACGGCGAAGGCGAGGTCGCAGGCGGCATCATCGTCATGCGCTCGGGCGGCAACGCGCTCGAGACGATCGACGCGGTCAAGGCGAAGCTCGCGTCGCTCGAGAGCGCGCTGCCGCCGGGCGTCGAAGTGGTGACGACGTACGACCGTTCGAGCCTCATCCGCCGCGCCGTCGACAACCTCGCCACCACGCTCGTCGAGGAGTTCGCAGTGGTGGCCCTCGTGTGCCTGGTGTTCCTGCTTCACGTTCGATCGGCGCTCGTGGCCATCGTATCGCTTCCGCTCGGTGTCGCGATCGCGTTCATCGTCATGCGGCATCAAGGCATCAACGCGAACATCATGTCGCTCGGCGGCATCGCCATCGCGATCGGCGCCATGGTCGACGCCGCCGTCGTGATGATCGAGAACGCACACAAGCACATCGAGTCGTGGCAGCGGACGCACCACGGCGCAAGCCCCGACCCGCGCACGCGCTGGCACCTGATCGCGGAGGCGTCAGTCGAAGTGGGTCCCGCGCTCTTCTTCTCGCTCCTCATCATCACGCTTTCGTTCGTTCCGGTCTTCACGCTCGAGGCGCAGGAGGGACGCCTTTTCTCGCCGCTCGCGTACACGAAGACGTACGCCATGGCCGTCGCCGCAGCGCTTTCGGTGACGCTGGTTCCTGTGCTCATGGGCTACTTCATCCGCGGGCGCATCCCTGGCGAGCTCGCGAATCCCGTCAATCGCGTGCTCGTGGGCGGGTACCGACGTGCGCTGCGCGCCGTGCTGCGCGCGCCAATGGTGACCATCGCCGTCGCGCTCGTGATCGCGGCTTCAGCGCTGTGGCCGGCGAGCCGCATCGGCGGCGAGTTCATGCCGGCGCTCGACGAAGGCGACCTCCTGTACATGCCGTCGGCCCTGCCGGGCATCTCGGCGGGCAAGATGAGCGAGTTGCTGCAGCAAACCGACCGGCTGATCCGCTCGGTGCCGGAGGTCGCGCGCGTGTTCGCGAAGGCGGGACGCGCCGATACGGCAACTGATCCTGCGCCACTCGAGATGATCGAAACGGTCATCCAGTTCAAGCCGCTCGACGAATGGCGGCCCGGGATGACGCCCGGGAAGCTCGTCGAAGAGCTCGACCGCACCGTGCGCGTGCCCGGGCTCTCCAACGTGTGGCTGCCGCCCGTGCGCGCGCGCATCGACATGGTCGCCACCGGTATCAAGAGTCCCGTCGGCGTGAAGGTGGCGGGTGCCGATCTCGGCAAGATCGACCGCGTGCTCGCCGACATCGAGCACGTCGCGAGGCAGGTTCCCGGCGTGAGCTCGGCCTTCGCCGAGCGGCTCTCCGGGGGGCGCTACATCGACGTGCACATCGACCGTGCGAGCGCGGCGCGCTACGGCTTGAACATCAGCGACGTTCAAAGCGTCATCGCGGCCGCCGTGGGCGGGGACAACATCGGCGAAACGGTCGAAGGCCTGCAGCGCTTCCCGATCAACGTGCGTTACCCTCGTGATGCACGCGATTCAGTCGAGGCGCTGCGGCGGCTGCCCATGCTGACCGAGCGCGGCGCACAGCTTCGCTTGAGCGATGTCGCGAGCATTGCCGTGACGGACGGACCTTCAATGCTCAAGAGCGAGAACGGCCGCCTGTCCGGTTGGGTATACGTCGATGTCCGCGGGCGCGATCTCCGCTCCGCCGTGCGCGATCTGCAACGCGCCGTCTCGGATCAAGTCAGGGTGCCGCCCGGTTATTCGATCTCGTGGTCGGGTCAGTTCGAGTATCTCGAGCGTGCGACGCGCCGCTTGACGATCGTCGTGCCGGCGGTGCTCGCCACCGTTTTCGTGCTGCTCGTCGTCGTGTTTCGCCGTGCAAGCGATGCCTTGATCATCATGGCGACGCTGCCGTTGGCGCTCGTCGGCGGCCTGTGGCTCATGGACCTCCTCGGCTACGACATGTCGGTTGCATCGGCGGTCGGCTTCATTGCGCTCGCCGGCGTCGCGTCCGAGATCGGCGTCGTCATGCTCGTGTACATCAACTCCGCGATCGATGCGCGCGGGGCGGCCGGCACGCTCGCGGACGAGCATGCGCTCGCCGAGGCCATCGTCGACGGTGCGGCGCTTCGCGTGCGGCCGATCATGATGACCGCCTCCGTCGTCATCGCGGGTTTGTTGCCCATCATGTGGAGCAGCGGAACGGGATCCGAGGTCATGCGCCGCATTGCCGCGCCGATGGTGGGCGGGATGATCACAGCGCTCGTCCTCTCGATGTTCGTCGTGCCTGTGGCGTACCTGGTTGTGCGCCGCTGGCCGATGCGCGCTCGCGAAGCGCACGCCGCGGCCGCTTGAAAAAAACGGCGGCCGAGTGGCCGCCGTCTCGATGGTGCCGGGAGCTTACGCGCTCAGTCTCCTGCGGAAACGTGCGCCTCGGCAAAGCACTTGCTGGAGTCCTCCTTGCACGCCGTGTCGAATGCGACCAGGGCCTTCCGGCGTGCCGCGAGCTGAACCGGCGACTTGAACGGCGCCATGATCTGCTCCAGCGAGTACGCGAACGCCGTTCTTCACGACGTAATGGACGGCTGCCGCGTACTTGAGATCGTCGAGCGGATTGCCATCGACGATCGTCAGATCCGCAAGCTTGCCCACTTCGACGCTGCCGAGCTCCTTGTCCTTGAAGCTCATCTTCGCGGCGTTGATCGTCAGCGCCTGGAGCGCCAGGTGATTCGACATGCTCAGCCCCAGCGCCATCAGACTTGCGTGGTTCTGGACGCCCGGCGGATTCAGCGGGACGTCCGTGCCGATCGCGAACAGCGCACCTGCTTCGATCGCGCGTGCATCGTCGTCGGTGGCGATCTTGAGCGTCGCGAGCTGCGCCGGCGTGGGCGGGTTCTGCGCAAGCAGGCCACTCACGTACGGGATCGGCATCAGGACGTTGAAGCGGTCGCCGCTCAGCAGGATCGGACTTTGCGCGGCGAGTCGGATCGACCCGAGCGTCTCCATCAGATGCACGTCGCCAGGGCCGAGGAGCGCATTCACGTCCTGGTATGCGATGCCCTGCGGCGACTTCGCCCAACCGTAGCCCATGCGCTGCGTCGCCTGCAGGTGCGTGAGCCCCTGGATGCCGGTCGAGTAGCCCGGATACAGAAGGTGCGTCCCGCTCGGGATGCCCATCCTGTGCGCCGCCGCGGCGAACCGCCGCATGGCCGGGATCGGGTCGCGCACGTACGTCTTGATCCAGTCGATGTCGACGGCTTCGAAGCGCGAGATTTCGAGGTCAGCGACCTCCGCGTTGCGCACCGCTCGCGACATGTCGTACGACATGCGATTGCCTTCCATGAGCGGGGTCGACGTGTAGAGCCGCGGGCCGATCATGTTGCCGGCGTCGAGCGCTTCGCGGATCTCGGTGCTCGCGTAGATCGGGCCGGCCACCGACTGCACCGACGTGAACCCGTACGCGAACATCGCCGCCCACACCAGGTTGAACTGGCTGCCCTGGTACACGTTCAGCGGATGGAAGTGCGGATCCCAGTAGCCGGGCAGCACCGTCTGGTGGGAGGCATCGACGAACGTCGTGTTCGGCGTGCGCGGACGCTCCTTGTGCGGCCCGATCGCAGTGATCCGGTTGCCTTCGATGACGATATCCACGTCGTGCTTGAGCTCGGGCGAGATCGCATCCCACAGCGCACCCGCATGGATGATCGTCTTGCCCTTCGGCGCCGCCGGCTTGTACGTCAGCTCGAGCGCGACGTCCTGCTGTCCCGTTCCGTCGACCTTGATCTTCCTGAGCTTGCCGGCCGACATGTACAGGAGCGTCTGCGAATCGGCCTGCCACGACGGCATGTCGGCGACTGCGGTGGTGAGCTGCACCGCCGGACCCGACGGCGAGCCGTCGGCGTTGACTGGCATCACCTTGAGCACCGAGTCGCTGATGAACGCGACCTTCGTGCCGTCGGGCGACCACGCGGCCGCGCCTTCCGTGCGGTCGGAAACCGCCGCGGGCATCGGGCCGACCGGGTACCACGTCGCCGTCTTCGTCGCGATGTCGGCGACGCGCAGCTTGTTGTAACCCTCGCGGAAGCGCGGATTGATGCGGTCGTTGTCGACGAACATCACCTTCGTGCCGTCGTGCGACCAGAACGGCCGGCTCACCTGCGGCTGCGGCGAAAGGTGGTCGACGATCGGCGTGCGCGTCCGTGTCGCGATGTCCATGACCTCGACAAAGCCGGAACCGGTCGAATAGGCAAAGCGATCCTCGGTAGGCGACAACGTCGGCTGGATCATCGAAACACTCGGGATCGCCGCGACGCGCGTGCGCGCACGCGTGACGACGTCGATCTTGTCGACGGCGAGGCTTCCGGCGTTGTTCTTGTCGCTCGACCAGTAGACGAATCGGCCGTCGGCGGTCCAGCGCGGATCGACGTCACGATCGATGTCGTCGGTGAGACGTTCGGGTTTTTGGCCGATCTTCATCACCCAGAGGTCGTTCAGCGCGATGAACGCCACGCTGTTGCCGTCGGGCGAGATGACGGCCCCGTTGATGCCCTTCACCCGCTGGGTTCCCGTGCTGCCCAGGCTGGGTCGGCTCGCGGATGGCGTGAACTTCGGCCGATGGAGGACCTGCGTCGCGCTGAATGCGATGTCCTGCAGGCTGCCGCCGTTGGCGTCACGCGTGCGAATCTTGCCGCTTGCCGTGTACACGAATCGCGAGGCGCCCGTGAACTGCACCGGGAACGGGAACAGGTCCTCGTCGTTCGTGACCGCGCTGCCGTTCAGGATGAGATCGCCGCCGTTCTGGTAGACGAGGTTTGCGCTGTTCGGCGTCCATTGCGGGTAGTTGCCGCTGCCGAACACTGCCGGCGCCGCGCTAAGGTCCGCCGGCATCGTCAGGATCGTGTTGCCGTTGTTGACGAACGCGATCTTGTTGCCGTCGGGCGATACGACGGGATTGCTCTCCGCGCCCGTGCCCGTCGTCAACTGCTGCAGCACGCCGACGAGCGTGGCCGACCATATCTTGTACTGCTTGTCGTTGCTCCGATCGGACGAGAAGATGACCTTGCTCGAGTCCGGGTACCACGACGGCTCGCGGTCGTCGAAAGGACCGCTGGTCAGCGCGTGCAGTTGCGATCCGTCGGCCTTCACGACCCAGATCGCGTAGTTCGCCTCCATCGAATAGTTCTGGAATGCGATCCACTGGCCGTCGGGCGACCATGCGGGCTGCGTCGCTTCGACGTCCCACGACGTGATCTTCGTCGCCTTGCCGCCGCCCGCGGGGATGATCCATAGACCGCCCTGGAGCGAGAGGACCATCTTCGTGCCGTCGGGCGACGGCACGGCCGCCATGTTCGTGCCCTCGTGCATCTCGACCGTGATGTCCTTGGTCGGACCCGTCAGGTCGTTCTGGTTTGCGGGTCCCGCGAAATCCTGTGCGAGCGTGTCGTCTGCGCGCAAGTACGTTGCGCTGCCGACGAGCGCCGCGCACGCGAGCAGCGAGATCAACCGAACTTTCGTCTGTTTCATGAATAGCCTCCTCAGTGGTTTGAAATTGCTCGACGGCATCCGGTCGGCAGCACGAGAGCTAACGGTGACGTCTTCGTATGGAATTTCTGGTCAATCAGTTTGTGAGGACGCGCATTGCTGCGGATCGCAGCGTCATCGCGATCCGCCGGAAAAGTCGCCGGCTTGGCGTCGTTCGATGGAATTGCCGGAGCGTGCACGCCGACCGCGACGCCACGAAGCGATTGCCGCCTGCGGCGGTTGATCTCCAGCGCAACTGCCCTCCTCGAATCTGTGGACCAGCTTATTGTTGTTCTGCCCTGCCAGGTTGGAAAAATGCCCTTCTAGTCCGGGCTACACCGCGGTCGGACGCGGCTTCCTTCCCTCTGCTCAACGTGGCGAATCATCCGACAGTCACGCGTTAAAGTCCATTAGACCAAAGTCGAACAGCGACAAAGATCGTTCGTCCATGCCTTCCTGTTTGCAAGCGTCAGCGTGTCGCGCCGGTGACCTTCAACGGTTGGGCGCCACATCTGCGGCGCGCGTACAATTGCCGAACGACTCGAGCATGGCGATAGCCACTCGATCGCGAACCGAAGCAGGAATTGACGAAGCGCGGCGGATCGTGGTCGCTCGCTGCATAGCTCAAATCGAGCGCGGTGAAGTTCAGCTCGTCCGTTCCCGGTGACGAGGTGTTTGCGAGGCTCCGCCGCAAGTTGGGCGGTCAACCGGACGCGCCGGCACATGTCTACTCGTTCCCCAACATCGACCCGGTGCGTCCGTTACCCGCCACGGTAGGCGTTGCTACGCTCGCCATTCAATGAACACCCAAAACACATCCGGGAAGTTCTCGCTGCCTGTCGTCCCAGTCAGCTTCCTCGCCCTGGTGATCGTTTGCGCGTTGCTCTTCTGGTGGCTCCGTCCGCATGTCAGCGGCGGCACGCAACCTGCCTCGAACGGCCCCGTTGGCATCGGAAGGCTCGAGCCTTTTCGCACGCCGGGCGGAACTCTGCACACGAACGGCATCGTCAAGACCGAGGAACTTCGGAAGGACGAAGGTTCGTGGCGCGGCACTACGTCTTCCGGCATTCGTCTCGATGCCACCTACCGCTACGAGATCGAACTTCGCTCCAATTGGAACTTCTACATCGACGACACGCGCAAGACAGCCCTCATCGTCGCCCCGCTTTACAAACCCCAGCTTCCGGTGGCGGTCGATTCAAAGACCGTCCAGGAATGGACATCTTCCGGTTGGGGCCGCTTCGACAAATGGGATCAGCTCCAGGCACTCCGTCAGGAGATTTCGCCCTTCCTCGCAGCCAAAGCCCGCAGCAAGAGCTACATGGACCTCGCCCGAGGCGACGCTCGCAAAACGGTCGAGGAGTTCGCTTCTGATTGGCTTCTCAAGACCAACGGATTGCCACCCAAATCCACGTACCTCGTGAAGGTCTATTTCTCCGACGAACCCGACATCCCGTTTCCTCGAAAACACGACCATCAAGGATTTTCTGCCATGACCGCAACGCCTGACCCGCCGGGCCGGGCGAGACTTGCGACGAGTCCCCTACGGACGGGGTTCGATCATTGGATCACTTCGTCGGCGCGCGCCAGCAGGGTCTGCGGGACGACGACTCCGAGTGCCATTGCGGTCTTGAGGTTGATCCCCAGCTCGAATTGAGTCGGCCGTTCGATCGGGAGATCGGCCGGTCTTGCCCCTCGGAGGATTTTGTCTATGAGGGCAGCGTTACGCCGGCGTAGCTCTGCCATGCTGTAGCCATATGTAACCAGCGCGCCAGCCGCAAGTTCGTATTTCCCACCACCCACGGTGGGCAGCGCGTACTTGAGCGAGGTGCGCATGAGCTCGTTCCGGATGTCCCAGAAGAAGTTGGCATCCCCTATAACCATCGCTTGCGCTCGCCGGCTGAGCTGCCCGATCGCATTGTCCAGCTCACGGGGGTGATCGACTTCGACGAAGATGGGCTGGATTCCCTGTGACCAGTACGCCGCCTCCAGTTCTTCGCGTAACGCGCGATAGTCCGCGTTGGTCGATGTGTCAAGCCGACCGACGCGTTGTAGTGCAGGCAACAATTCTCGGAGCAGCGTCAGTTTCTTGACATCGAGCTCTACGCCAAACGTCGAATACCCGGTGATGTTGCCGCCGGGCCGGACAAGACTCGAAACCAGGCCCGTACGCACGGGGTCGGTTGCGAACCTGATTACGATTGGTATCGTGTTCGTAGCATTCTTGGCTGCCAGTGCCGCGTCTGTGTCTTCCGTAACGATGAGTTCCACGTTGAGCCGAACGAGTTCCTCCGCGAAGACTCGGAGTAGCTCCGATCTGTCGTTGGCGTAGCGACGCTCGACCAGCAAATTTTCGCCCTCGATCCAGCCGCGTTCCTTCAATGGTACGAACATCTCTTTGAGGTCCGCAGCAGGCGCGGGCCAACCGGAGGCCAGGAAGCCGATGCGGCGGATGGTTGCTCCGATTTGCGCCCTCGCGATGAGCGGTACGGCGAGTACGAGCGTGCTCGCCATGACAAGGGTCGCCCGCCTATCCATCACTCGGGTGCGCGCAGTGGCCCTGATTGCCGGATCATCACGCTCGGCGGAAGAACCAGTCGGGTTCCGTTCGTTTCTCGGGCGGGCGTGTTTTGGGCGGACAAGAAGGCGACGCTACGCCGGCGCGCTGAGAGGGTCAACAAATCGTGTCAGCTGAAGCCCGTTAACACACGGTCGTCCACTTCGGTCAAACCCGCCTCAGCCCGGAACGCGCCCTATGCCGGGAAGCTTCAGCGCCGGATGCCGGAAGTCGATACCGGTCACCAAGCCGAACAGGTTGATCTCGACACCTTCGTAGCGCGCCGCCATCACGCCGAAAACGCCGCCGATGGATAGTTGGTAGCCCGTTCCGCTCGGCGCCGGCGAAATCCACTGCCACGCCGGCAGATAGTCCTTGCCGATCGCGAGCGACGGCAGCGTCAGGCGCCACTCGGGAATCGAGCGCCCCAGATGCGCGACGAACGTGTTGCTGTTCGGCCCGGGCCACGCGTCATAGGTCGTGGAGTACGGATAAGCAGCGGCGGCTCGAGGAAGGCTCGCGATGACCATCTCGGCGTCCGCGCCCCGGAGATCGTCGATCAGTCGCGGCGGAGCGCCGTACCATTCGGCATCCGGCGCGCGGTCATCGGAGATCGACAACCCGGATCCGCCGCCGCGCATTCTCCAGCCGATGACCTCGTAACGCGTGTAGCGATCCGCGCCGGCGGGCTTCGCGGCGACCCACGTGTGGACCGCGAAGGCGCCGCGCCAGCCGAACGTGCGGCTCGCATAGACCTGGACGATGGCCTCCGGGTGCACGGCGGGATCGGGCGCGAGGCCCGTGGCCCTGTGCGTGGCCGTGCGCCAGTCGCCGCGCAGCGATGCGTTGCCGAACGCAAGCGTCAACAGCGGCCCGGACAGCATCAGCGCGACGATCAGCGCCAGCCATCCGATCGCCCGGAAGGAATGGTGGACGATCCTCATGCCTTCGCTTCATTCCCGGTACGTGCACCTGCCATCCGCGCATCTTACCCTCGGCGAAGGATCCCCTCTTGCCTCTCAATAGAGCCGTAGAACTCCTCGCCACGAATGTCGGCGTGGAAAAACGGCTCATGCGTTCGGCAGTTGCGTCAGAGCGACTTCAGATACTGCGCAAGATCGGCGACCTGGTTTTCCGACATGCCGAGCGATCTGCGGTTGTTGTAGGTTCGCGCGACATCCTCGAGTGTCGCGGCGCTGCCGTTGTGGAAATACGGCGCGTGCTGCCAGAGTCCGTGCAACGGCGCCGTCCGATACTGCTTCGTGGCGCTGCGCGATGCGTAACTCGGCGCTCCATCGGGTTCCGGCTCGCTCACCACATCGGTGGGCGGATGCAGCCGCGAGTTCGCATCGGTGAATTCGCTTCCCGTATGGCAGGTGACGCATGTGCCCTTGCCGTTGAAGAGCGCCTTGCCGCGTTCGGCAGCCGCCGCGTCGAAACTGCCTTCGGGCGGTGCGGGCGCGACCAGCGTCAACTGGTACGCCTGCAACGCGGGCAGCTTCGACGTGATGAGGTCATCGGTGCCGTTGGTCACGTTGACGCCGGTACGCCGGTCGGTGAACGTTCCATGGCCGCCCATCTGCGTGACGCCCACGTAGCGATTCCAGTATGCGATGTCCTCGCCGTCTCCCGTCGACGTGATGCGGTGCAGTCCCGCGAGGCCATACGCGGGCGGAATGACCTGCGGGCCATTCAAGCCGTCCTGGTTGAAGCGCGGATCGTATTTGCCGCGGCCCCAGGAGTTGTAGACGAGCTTCGTCTTCGCATCGAGTGCCGGCGACAGCGCGATGATCGCGCCGGGGTTCAGATCGCGGTTCGGCCATCCATCGAGCCGCTTGCCGATGCCGGGCGCGAACGAATTGTCGACGGTCGAATGACACAACGCACACGTCACGCCGACCCGTGTGAGCGTGTCATGTCCGTTGATCGTTTCGACGGTACCCTTGACCCCCACGACGGCGTTCAGCTTCAGCAGCGCGACCGTCGTATCCGGACTCTTGAGGTCGATGCTGCCGTTACGGATGCCTTCCACGACGGCCGGCGGCAATGCGTCGGCGTCGACCTTGAGTCCGACCGACAGCGCGGTCGTCGGATCCACCGCAGTGCGAATGACCTCGTGCAACCGCAACGTGTCGGTCCACTGTGTCTCATCGCCGAACGTGTCGTAGCGAAAGATCTCCTTGCCCTTCGCCACGAGGTCGGCGTCATCGCTCGATGCCTCCGACTGCTGTGACCCGTCTCCTCCCCCACACGCGGTCAGCACCAAGGCGGCCATGCCGATCAGCAGGCACAACAGCAGTGACGGCCGATCGGGGCCGGCTCCAACGTGCGCGTTCGCGACCGATCGTACGGTTTCGGGCGAGCGCGGGGTTCTGGCGACCGACATGCGTGCCATGCGAATGCTCCTTCAGGATTAGTGCGGGACGCGAGCGGATTACGCTCGCACGAGTTGCGTGCGCGATTCGTTCCGGCGTTTGCAGGTGATTTGGCCCATTGGATGATGCGAAGTCGCGCCGCGTTCCGGTCGCGCCGTGCTAACCTGATCCGTCCCCAGTCCGGACATCGGAGGTCACCATGGCAAGCGATGCTTCTTCGCTGACGCTAAGCTACGAGTCGTTTGGAAAACTCTGGAAAGCGCTCGTTTCCAAGCGCAAGGCGCGCAAACTGAACGTCGATCGCGACCAGGTATGGGATCGACTACTCCGAGGCGGTGGAGACGCCGACCTTCTCGGGGCCCCGGGTGCTTCGACAAGCCTCACGCCTGGCAAAGACCCTGATGCGATGCAGGATGGAGGCGTCGCGAAAAGCGCAGCGAAGACCACGAAAGCCGCCGCGGCGTCAATACGCAATGCCGCCGGCTCGGAGACAGCGCCTGCGCCCGCCTCGGCAGGCAGGCAATCGACGCGATCCGGGCAGGGAGCCAAGCGTCCCGGAAAGAAACGAACGGCTAACGCGACGCCGCGACGAAAGCCCGTCGCGAAGAAATGACGGCAACCCGACGCTGCCTGGTGAGGTGATCCGTCAGGTGGCACCCGATGGAACGACGCCAGGCGGTACGCGCTGTCATTTCCAGAACGGCCGGGCTTTCGCGAACTTTTTCCATTGCTCGACGAGCTGCGCTTCGAGCATCGGCGCACGGCCCGTCGCATAGCGTTTCCAGTTTTCTGCGACTGAGCTTCGTTCGGCCAGCGGTAACGAAGACGCCGCCACCTGAATTCGCTTCCCGGTCACTGCAATGTCGTTCAACGCCCCAAGCGAAGTCTGAACAGCGGCGAGCCGGCGCAGATATCGGCCGGTCGAGCTCGCCGGGTAACGTCCGGCGACGAATTCGGCGAGATATCGCAGCTTCTTCGCGTCGATGCGAAGCCGATGGCGCTCCTCGCTCGACAATCCGGCGATATCAACGTTCTGGATGCGCTTCGCACGTCTCGATAATAGCTGTCGCGCCAGTTGCTTCGAGGAGCGCTTCCCGGCATCGCGCGACATCTCCTCTCGCTGCAGCGTGTTGATCCATCCGAGCGCCAGCACGATGCCCTGGAATCGCCGGCCGTCCAGCGCGCGCCGAAGTGCTCGATGACTCGTATCGCGAAGCGCCGAAACAGCCGCCTCGAAAGCCGTCGCCGACCCGGCTTCGTTACGCGCCTTGCGCTTGACATCGGGCCAGGTCTCCGTTTCAAAGACGTCCCAGTCCCGGGCTTCGCCCAGCAACTGCCACAACCACTTGAGCTCGCCACGCATTTTGTCCGAAAACGAGGGGAGACCCGCCTTGCGTGCGATTGCCGCGGTGGCGCGCAGACGGCGAACGCCAACGCGCATCTGGTGGACGGCCTCGGCATCGTTGCCCGCCCTTGCGCCTTCGCTGTTGCTCTGTACGTGCACCAGACTCTCCGCGGTGGCGCGATACGCGACCAGCGCGGCCGTCGACTTGCGGGGAATGTGAATTGCCCGCGCACGGCGCGCGGGCGGTGGCGTGGCCGCCAGCAGTTCGTAGCCGCGCTGGGATTTGCTCGCGAACAGGACCCGCGTGGACGAAAGGTCCGCGATAAGTCGGAGCGCGAGTTCGTAGAGCCTGCACGCATTTCCTGTCACGAGCTCGATTTCGATCTCGCTGATCCGCTCGGGGGTGGTTCGTGCGGACTCGACGGACAGCTCGCCTCTGTCGAGCGCGAGCTCCGCGACCGTGCCGTCGTCGAATCGAAGGGTGCGCACCGTGCGCTTGACGCGCGTGCGGAATATCGGCCGTAACTGGTGTTCGAGCGTCACGAGGTCCGCATCGCGGGGCCAACCCTGGCGATGAGCGAGTTCGAGGTCCGGGCGTGTCCCTGAGACGGGCCCCTCATACTCCGCGCGGGTCTGAGGGACCTGTGTTTCCGCTTTCAGCGTCTGGATCCAGCCGCCGTTGCCGGTACGGCGCAGGCGAAGCGCCAGCCGCGAGTCATGCAAGTGGAACTTCGGCGTGTCCCAATAGACGGACAGCACGTCGCGCGTTTCCGCGGACGAAACGGTGAGCGACGCGAGTGCGGCGAGATTTGGCAGTCTCCGCATCGCCGCATCGGTCGTGGCCAGCCGGAGCTCGATCTCCTCCGGTTTCCGACTCATGTGTCCGGCGAATGCATCATGGCGTCACGATTGGGTCGCGCCTGTGCCGCGCGCCTGTCATGGACCGATCATAATGCGTTCGCAGCCGTCGCGTGTTACATCTGTCACACTACCGTAACATTGCGACAGCAGAGTCGAGGGGTTCGCTCCTGCCGGCGCGCGGTCGTTGTTGCGCGCGCGTCGCCCGTCCATGAAACCGCCCGATATCGTGCTGCTCAACCGCGAGCTGTCGCAGCTCGCGTTCAACCGCCGCGTGCTCGCGATGGCCGAGGATCCCGACGTCCCGCTGCTCGAGCGGCTGCGCTTCCTCTGCATACTCGCGAGCAATCTCGATGAATTCTTCGAAGTCCGAGTCGCTGGGCTGAAGCAGCAGGTCCGCGAAAAGACGCCACCCGCCGGGATGACGCTGCCCGAAGCGGAAGCGCTGCTGCAGCGGATCGGCGATGACGTCCGCGCGCTCGTTGCGGACCAGTATCGCGTGCTCAATGCCAGTGTGTTGCCATCCTTGCGCACGCGCGGGCGTCGACCTGATCCGCCGCACCGAGTTCACGGAGGCGCAGCGCGAGTGGGCGGGCGAGTACTTCAGGCGCGAAGTTCGGCCGCTGCTGACACCCATCGGCCTCGATCCCGCGCATCCGTTCCCCCAGGTCGCCAGCAAGACGCTGAACTTCATCGTCGACCTCGGTGGTCGAGACGCCTTCGGCCGTGAAACGGCGATTGCGATCGTCAAGGCGCCGCGGGTCCTCCCGCGCGTCATCAGGATGCCCGCCGACGTCGGGGGCTCGGAGCACGCGTTCGTCATGCTGTCTTCAATCATTCACGCGCATCTGTCCGAGCTTTTTGCCGGTCGCGAGGTGCGCAGCTACGCGCAGTTCCGTGTTACTCGCGACGCCGATATGTGGATCGACGAGCAGGAAGTGAAGAACCTGCGGCAGGCGCTGCGGGGCGAGCTCAGGCAGCGACAATTCGGATCCGCCGTTCGTCTGGAGGTCCCGGAAGGATGCCCTGCGCCGCTGGCGCGCCTGCTGCTCGAGCAGTTCGGTCTCACGAATGCGGACCTGTACCTCTGCGATGGCCCGGTCAACATGGCGCGGCTTGCGTCATTGGTCGACCAGGTGGCGCTCGAACCGCTCAAGTATCCGCCGTTCGTGCCGGGATTGCCCGAACGGCTGCGTGCGGCGCCGGATCTGCTCGCGGCGATCCGTGCGGGGGACATTTTGCTGCATCATCCCTACCAGTCGTTCGAGCCCGTCGTCGAGTTCATCCGCCGCGCCGCGCAGGACCCCGATGTCGTCGCGGTGAAGCAGACTGTTTATCGCACCGGCGTGGACTCGGTCCTGATGGAAGCGCTGCTCGACGCCGCGCGGCGCGGCAAGGAAGTGACCGTGGTCGTCGAGTTGCTTGCGCGCTTCGACGAGGAAGCGAACATCGATTGGGCCGAGCGGCTGGAGAGCGCCGGGGCGCAAGTCGTTTACGGCGTATTCGGCTTCAAGACGCACGCGAAGCTCGCGCTGTTGACGCGACGCGAGCCCGATCGGCACGGCCGGATGCGCCTCGTGCAATACGCGCATCTCGGCACCGGCAACTATCATCTGCGCACGACGCGGCAGTACACGGACTTCGGGCTTCTCACCGCCGATCCCGCGACCTGCGCTGACGTCAACGAAGTATTCCTGCATATCACGAGTCTCGCGAAGGCAGGGCGGCTGTCACGGCTCCTGCTCGCACCGTTCACGATGCATCGGCGTGTGCTCGCGCTGATCGACCGGGAAGCGCGCAATGCGCGCGATCGGAAAGCCGGCGCGCATCATCGCCAAGATGAACGGGTTGCTCGAAGAGCGCGTGATCGGCTCGCTGACGGCGGCCTCGCAGGCGGGTGTCGAGATCGACTTGATCGTACGCGGGGCGTGTGCGCTGCGACCCGGCGTGGCAGGGGTTTCCGACCGCATTCGTGTGCGCTCGATCCTGGGTCGCTTTCTCGAGCACCATCGCGTGTGGTATTTCGAGAATGCGGGCGCACCGGAGGTCTGGTTGGCGTCGGCCGACTGGATGGGACGCAACCTTTTCAGGCGCATCGAGGTCGCGTTTCCGGTGCGTGACCCCGAGCTCGCGCAACGCGTGGTGGCCGAGGGCCTCACCGCCTATCTCGCCGACAATCGCGACACCTGGCTGCTCGGTTCCGATGGTGCCTGGCGCAAGCCGCCACGCCGGAAGGGAATCCCGGTGCGATCCGCGCAGACCGAGCTTATCGACGCGATGCAAGCGACCGAAGGAGACAAATAATGGATCTGATTCTGTGGCGGCACGCCGAGGCGGAATCCGGCGAACCCGATATGGACCGACGACTGACGTCGAAAGGCATGAAGCAGGCCGAGCGCGCCGCACGATGGCTCGAACATCACGTGCCGGACACCTGCCGCATCCTCGTCTCGCCTGCGAAGCGCGCACAGCAGACTGCGCTCGCGCTCACGCGCAAGTTCAAGACGAAGGATGAACTCGCGCCGGATGTCGCGCCCGAGAGCATCCTCGCCGCCGCGAACTGGCCCGAATCGCGCGAAGCCGTCCTGATCGTCGGTCACCAGCCGACGCTGGGCAAGGTGGCGTCGCTGCTGCTGGCCGGCGCCGACGCCGAATGGTCGATCCAGAAAGGGGCGATCTGGTGGCTTACGAACCGCGAGCGCTCGCGCGGGCCCGCAGTCCTGTTGCGCGTCGCAATCAGTCCCGATTTCATGGTGGCCGGCGCCCGTTGAGCCCCGACGCGAGGCGCAAGATCTAATGCGATGCGGGCCAGGCGTAGCCCAAGGCCCGCCATTCGCGCGCTTCCTTCTGCAGCAGATGCTCCGTGAGGGGGTGCCTGGCGAGCCAGCGCCCCGGTACTTCAAACTGGATCCTGCTGCCGACCGACAACGCGATGCGAGGCGGATTTATCGACCGGCGCGCGTGGTGGAAGCAGCACCGCCAGGCGGAGCGCGCAGAGCTGCGCGCGAAACTCGAGATCGGAGAGCATCGCGGCGACCTTGGCCAGGCCACCCCGGCATCCGAGCACCAGCCATGACAGCCGCTCCTGCTCGCCGGCCGAAAATCCCGGCATGTCGGCATTGCGCAGGATATACGCGCCGTGCTTGTGGAACCCGGTATGGGACACCGAGAAGCCGGTCTCGTGCAGGAGCGCCGCGCGCTCCAGTTGCCGGACGACCGCGAGTTTCGCGTTCGGCCTCGCCCCGCGAAACAAGTCGACGGCCATGCCGGCGACGCGCTGCGCGTGGTCACGGTCGAGCCGATAGCGCGTGATGAATTGCTCGACCGCCGCGTCGCGCGCGTCGCGTTCGACGGAACGGCCCAGCAGGTCGTACAGCACCCCCAGCCGCAAAGCGCCGCCGACCGGGTTGATGCGGGACACGCCGAGCTGGGCGAGTGCTGCGCTCATGATGGCGAAGCCGCCCGCGAGAACCGGTGCGCGTTCGGGCTTGAGCGCGGCCAATTTCAATCGGCTCACGTGTCCGGCGGCGATGAGGCGATGACGCAAGCGCGCCAGTCCCTCGGGCGTGATACCGCCGGCCGAGAGTCCGTTCTGCTCGAGAATCTCCGCGAGGGCCAGTGCGGTGCCCGACGATGCGTACGCATCGTGCCAGTGAGCACGATCGAAATCGCGCGCAATGGCCTCGATCTCGACGCGCGCCGCCGTCTCGGCCGCAGCGAAGGCCGCTGCCGTCAACGCACCATCGGCGAAGAAACGCTGTGACATGCCGACACAACCGATCTTGAGCGAATCGAGGAGCTGCGGCTCCAGGCCGCGGCCGATGATGAACTCCGTCGAGCCGCCACCGATATCGACGACCAGCCGCGGCCCGGAGGAAGGCGGAAGCACATGAGCGACGCCGAGGTAGATCAGTCGCGCTTCTTCATGTCCGGAAATGACGTCGATCGGGAAGCCCAGCGCGCGCTCGGCCTGGGCGAGGAACGAATGCGCGTTACGCGCGACCCGGAACGTGTTGGTCGCGACTGCGCGCACCGCGGACGGATGCAGGCCGGCGAGCCGCTCGCCGAAACGCGCGAGACAGGCAAGCGCCGAGCGGCGCGCGTTCGCGGTCAGATTGCCCTTCGCATCGAGGCCGGCGCCGATGCGCAGCATTTCGCGCTGCGTGTCGAGTCGATAGATCTGATCGGCTTCGACGCGGCCGACTTCCAGCCGAAAGCTGTTCGACCCCATGTCGACCACCGCCAGTGTCGCGGGTGCAGTGGTCACAGTGAAGCCGGATGGTCTGTGCGGAGGGACGATGAATTGCGGCGGCTATTCTATACTCGGCGGACCCACAACGACCGTTCGGATCGGGAATGAAAATCTCGACGCGGGATTATCTCGTGCCGGAAGGCGCGCGCGTACGTCTCAACAAATGGCCGACGCAAGTGCCGCCGGTCTATCGCACGAAGGACGAGTACGAGAAGCTGCTGGCCCGCCATGTTTCGCGGCTGAGCGCGTTGCAGGAGCTCCTGTATGCGTCCAACCAGTGCGCGCTGCTCGTGATTTTCCAGGGCATGGACACGTCCGGAAAGGATGGCGCCATCAAGCACGTGATGTCGGGCGTCAATCCGCAGGGATGCCAGGTGACGAGCTTCAAGCACCCCAGCGCCACGGAGCTGCAGCACGATTTCCTGTGGCGCACGACGCGCGAGCTGCCGGAGCGAGGCCGCATCGGGATCTTCAACCGGTCGTATTACGAGGAGGTCGTCGTCGTCCGCGTCCATCCCGAGCTCCTGCGGGCGGAAGGACTGCCCGATGCCTCGGTCAGGGACGGCAAAGTCTGGAAGGCGCGGTTTCGCTCGATCCTGGACCTCGAGAGTCACCTGGCGCGCAGCGGAATGCAGATCGTCAAGTTCTTCCTGCACGTTTCGAAGGAAGAACAGCGCAAGCGGCTTCTGGAACGCATCGACGATCCGGAGAAGAGCTGGAAATTCAACGCCGCGGACATCGACGAGCGGAATTTCTGGCCGGACTACATGGCGGCATACGCGGATTGCCTGGGCGCAACCAGCACGTCGCACGCGCCCTGGTACGTCGTCCCCGCGGACGACAAGCGGAACGCGCGGCTGATCGTCTCGCAGGTCATCACGGACGCATTGGCAAAGCTCGACATGAGCTACCCGACACTCGATGCGGACCAGGCGCGCAAACTGGGCTCAATGCGTGAAGCGCTGGCCGGGTGACGTGCCGGTCCGGGAGGAATGTTCCGCGAAGAGGCGCTGACTATCCGCGGATCATCGTCAGTTAGATCGATTCGTTCTATTCGAAGATGCACCATTCCGGGTCGACCGACGCAATCATTGTCGACGCAAGCACTTGCCGCGTGGGTTTAAGCGATTGTCAGCGCATTCACGCTGCCTGCGAACGTGATTTCCCCGTAACCCAATCGGTCAAATCTTTGCCACAATTTGGCGAGTGCCGATTCCATTGAATCGGTGATGCGGGAGCCGTTTACGGCTAACGCATCCGGACCGTCCGACCATCGCCGACAGACCACCCGATTCACGGAGTGAGCAGCAATCATGGGTCATGAAATTGCAGGAAATTCGAAACTCCAGCAGGATGCGATCGAAAGTCTTGCTCACGAGAGCGGGCAGCCAATCAGCGTCGTCGCGAAGGTCTATCGTGCGGAGTTTGCGCGCTTGAAGGAAGGCGCGAGCGTCCACGACTTCCTGATTCTGTTCGCTGCCCGTCGGACGCGGGAAGCGTTGGCTCACGCGGTGAGGCCGCGGGTTTCCGGGAATCCCTGATTCGCTGCCAATCAGCGGCGCACCGGATGCCGCGCTCATGACGGCGCGTCACCCCGCCCCGGGAAAGCGTTGCGGTGGATCAGGCTGTCCCTGGCAGCACGATGACATCGTCGGGGCTGAACGAAACCCCTGCGCTCGCGCCGCGCGGTAGCGCTGAACGCACGCCCGCATCGAAGACGAGAAGCTCGCCCCACGGCGTGCCGAGCACGTATTCGATGCGGCTGCCGAGGTAGGCGGCACGCAGGCATTCCGCGGGCAGCACGCCGTCCCCGGCGGCTACGAGGCGCAGCCGGTGCGGGCGCACGGCGAGCGTCGCCGGCCCCGGCGCGACGCCGTCCGCGTCAACCGGCGCGCTGACGTTCGCCCGCACGAAACGATGCACCGTTCGCGTCGCGGATCGAGCTCGCCGTCGACGAGGTTCGCATCGCCGATGAAGTCGGCGAGAAAGCGGCTGGCCGGCGTTTCGTAGAGCTCGGTGGGCGTGCCCTGCTGCGCGATGCGTCCGCGATCCATCACGATGATCTGGTCGGACACCGCCAGCGCTTCCTCCTGGTCGTGCGTGACGTAGATCACGGTGAGGTCGAGCGACTGCTGCAGCTCGCGGATCTCCTGGCGCACGCGGCGGCGCAGCTTCGCGTCGAGGTTGGACAGCGGCTCGTCGAACAGCAGCACCGCCGGCTCGAGCACCAGCGAGCGCGCCACGGCGACGCGCTGCTGCTGGCCGCCGGACAGTTCGGACGGCAGCCGCGCCTCGAGCCCGGCAAGTCCCAGCATCGCGAGCTTCGCGTGCGCGAGCTCGCGCGCCTTCGCCTTGTCGATGCGCATCGACAGCGGGCCGTAGCAGACGTTCTCGAGCACGTTCATGTGCGGGAACAGCGCATACGACTGGAACACCATGCTGACGTCGCGCTCGTTGGCCGCGCGGCAGCGTGACGTCGTTGCCGCCGATCGAAGATGCGCCCGCTCGTCACCGGCTCGAGCCCCGCGACCATCCGCAGCGTCGTCGTCTTGCCGCAGCCCGAGGGCCCGAGCAGCGTGACGAGCTGCGCCCGGCCGCGACGTCGAACGACACGTCGTCGACCGCCGCCACGTCGCCGTAGCGCTTGGTGACGTGCTCGAAGACGACGCCGCCGGATGCCTTCATCGGATCGATTTCCCTTCAATGTCCCGTGGGCATCATGGCGACTGCGCGCCGCCCGAGCTGCGCCTCGCCGACGAGCTTCTGCATGCCGAGCAGCACGGCCAGCATGAACGACGATCAGCACCGACGAATACACGATCGCGAGCGGATACTCGCCGGCCTCGACGCGATTGATGATGTAGACGGTGGCGAGGTTGTACTTGCGCGGTCGCGAGGAAGATCACCGCGCTGACCGCGGTCATCGCGTGCGTGAAGCTGAACACCAGCGTGGCGAGGATCGCCGGGCGCAGCAGCGGCATGACGACTGCGCGTCAGCGTGCGCAGCGTCGACGCGCGCAGCGTCGACGACGCCTCGTCGAGCGTCTTGTCGATCTGCGCGAGCGCCGCCACGCCGGCGCGCACGCCGACCGGCATGTTGCGGAACACGAAGCACAGCACGAGGATCGCCATGCCGCCGGTCAACTCGAGCGGCGCGACGTTGAACGCGACGATGTACGAGACGCCGATCACCGTGCCCGGAATCGCGAAGCTGACCAGCGTCAGGAACTCGAACGCCCGCCGCCCGGCGAAGCGATGGCGCGTGATCACGTAGGCGGCGAGCAGGCCCACCAGCGCGGTCAGCGGCGCCGCGATCGCAGCCACCTCGATCGTGGTGAACAGGCTGTTCCACGCCGAGCCGGTGAAGAACAGCCCGCGCGAGCCCCACTCGACGCCGAAGCCTGCGCCGAAGATGGCGCGAACGTCAGCGTCATGTCGCCGCGGCCGATGTCGCTGCACGAAGCCGCCGGTCAGGATCACCGCGTAGCAGACCAGCGTGAACACGATCCACGACGGCCGCGATCCAGAAGCACGTCGAGCCACAGCGTGCGCGGCAGGCTTCGCCGGCAGCGCCGCCGTCGCCCTTGCCGCTGACCGTCACGTACGACAGCCGCCCGACCCAGCGCTGCTGCAGGCAGAACGCGAGCAGCGTGAGCCCGAGCAGCACCATCGCGAGCACGGCCGCGCGACCGGCATCGTACTGCGCGCCGGCGACGGCGAAGAAGATCTTGGTCGACAGCACGTCGAAGTTGCCGGCGAGCACGATCGGATTGCCGAAGTCGGCGAGGCTCTCGACGAAGCCCAGCAGGAACGCGTTCGCCAGCGCCGGCCGCAGCAGCGGCCAGGTGACGGTGCGAAACACGCGGCCGCGCGACGCGCGCAGCGTTTGCGCCGCTTCCTCGAGCGCGGGGCTGATCGCGCCGAGCGCGCCGTACAGCAGCATGAACGCGATCGGCGTGAACGTCAGGAGCTGCGCGAGCGCCACGCCGGGCAGGCCGTAGATCCAGCGCGAGCGCGGGATGCCGAACAGTGAGTCGAGCCAGCCGGTGACGAGGCCGGTGCGGCCGAACAGCACGACCAGCGCCAGCGCGATGACGAACGGCGGCGTGATGATCGGCAGGATCGACATCACCTTGAGCAGGCCCGCATAGCGCTGGCCGCCGCGCTGCACGACCAGCGCCAGCACGAGTCCGAGCAGCGTCGACAGCACGCCGACGATCGTCGCGAGCAGCGCCGAGTTGATCGCGACGCCGCAGCGCGTGCCGCCGCCCAGGCACCCGAGTCCCCAGATGTCCGCGGTGAGCAGCCGCTCGCGCGGCGAGCGCGGGCGCGAAGCGTCCCCCGCGCGTCGAGCACCGCCGCGACGAGCGCGCTGCCGACCGGATAGAAGATGAAGACGATGAGCAGCGCGGCGATCGTCACGACGATCGTCGCGATCGTCGACGTTGCCGCTGAACAGGCCGAGGCGCGCCAGCCCGCGCGCAAGACACAGCGTGAACGCGCCGAGCACCAGCGCCGCGCCGACGCCGAATGGCGGCCCGTCGGCGCCCGCGACGAAGCCCTGCCCGAACCCCCAGGCGAGGCCGAACGCCGCGGCGAGCGCCGTCATGCGCGCGACGCCGAGCCACGCGAAGACGCAGCGTCGCCAGCGCCGCGGCGAACAGCGGGCCGAGCGCGATCGCCGCGGCGTAGTGCGGCCATTTCGCACCGGCCACGACAAGTCCGAGCGCCGACGCGCCGCCGTCGGCCGCCCACGGCACCAGCGCGAGCGCGCCGACCCCGAGCGCCGCGATCAGCGGCGTGGCGAGATCGCGACTCCGGTCCCGGCGCCGGGTGCGGGCAGCGCCGCCGCGGGCGTGGCCAATCAGACGTCCGCGGTGCAGCGACCACTGGTCGCCAATGGCGCCGCCGGTGCACGCGCGTTACTTCGGCAGCGCGTAGACCTCCTTGTCCCACTTGGTCAGCAGCCGCGTGCGCTCCGCCGACGAGCCGTACTTGGCGAAGTCGTAGTTGATCAGCTTGATCTCGGAGAGCTTCGGCGCCTGCGCGGGCACCGGCGCGCTCTTGTTCGACGGCACCTGGTACGACCTTCGCTTGTGCGCCGATCGCCTGCGCCTCGGGCGTGAGCGCCCAGTCGTACCACTTCTTGGCGTTCTCCATGTTCTTCGCGCCCTTGATGATGCTCATGCTGCCGATCTCGTAGCCGGTGCCTTCGCACGGCGCGACGATCTTCACCGGCGCGCCGCCGACGGCCTGCGTGACCGCGTCGTGCAGGAACGTGATGCCGACCAGGCTTTCGCCGGTGGCGGCCGCGCGCGCCGGGGCCGCGCCGGACTTGGTGTACTGGTTGATGTTCTTGTGCAGCGCCTTCAGGTACTCGAACGCCTTGTCCTCGCCCATCAGCTGCACCAGCGTCGCGAGCATCGTGTACGAAGTGCCCGAGGAATTGGGATTGGCGACCTGGATCTCGTCCTTGAACTGCGGGCTTGGTCAGGTCGGACCAGCACTTCGGCTCGGGGATGCTCTTCTTCTTGAGTTGCTCGGTGTTGTAGCTGTAGCCGAGCGCGCCGGCGTACACGCCGACCGTGCGGTACTTCGACTGCTCCGCCTGGCGTACCGCCCAGTCCTGCAGCTCGGCGAGCTTCGGCGACTTGTAGGGCTCGGTCAGGCCCTCCTCGGCGGCCTGCAGGTGCGGGTCGCCGGTGCCGCCCCACCAGATGTCGCCGCGCGGATTCGCGGCCTCGGCCTTGAGCTGCGCATAGAACTCGCCCGAGCTCTTGCGCGTCATCAGCACCTTGATGCCGGTCGCCTTTTCGAACGCGGCGACCATCGGCCGGCACCATTCCTCCTGCACCGTGCAGTAGAGCACCAGCTCGCCCTGGGCGGCCGCGGTCAGCGGCAGCGCGAACAGCAGCGCGGGCAGTATGCCGCGCAGCAAGCTTGACATCCGCATCATCTCCTCCTGAGTCCGTGCGTGCGTGGCGCGGAAATCCCCGCGTTCGGCGGCGAGTGTAGCGCAAACGGACGCGGCTGAAACAACGGGACTCCTGCCCCGTTCGCATGACGTCCGATGAACGGCGTCGTCCATACGGTCGGTCACAGGCGCAGGAACGCGCTGCATCCGCGCGAGCTCCTGCTCGAGCTCGCGAGCGAATGCACGGTGACGCGGAGGACGCCCCGTCACGTACCCGAACTCGCCTGCGAGCAACGAACCGCGCACGGACACATTTCCCCAGCCCACGACCTCGTCGCGCCACAGGAGCGGCAGCGCGTAATAACCGAGCTTGCGCTTCGCCGGTGGCGTGTACGCCTCGAAGCGATAGCGCCAGCTCCAGAACATCTCGAAGCGCGTGCGGTCCCACACGACCGGATCGAACGGTGCAAGGAGCCGCACGCGGTCGTCCATCGCACCGCGATCCGCTTTCGGATCTTCGCCTTCCGGCCAGTACCAGTCGATGCCATCGACACGCGCACCCGCGAGCCGCCGTTTGGCGCGGGCGAGCGCGCTCTCCATGCCGCCACGCAGCTGGGGCGCACCATAACGCAAGCGCCTGACCAGCCGATTGAGGCTCGTCAGGGGCAGTGGCGTGTATTTGCGGACAGCGACGTCGATGAGCGCGTCGAGTTGCCGACGGCGCGCAGCGGCATCGGCGGGCACCGCTCCCGTCTGCTCGCGCACCGCGTAGCAGCGAATTCCGCTGTCGCGCCGGGTGACGCGCAGCAGGCCTCGATAGTGCATGCCGTCGAGCAAATGCGTCGTCGCGTTCGACGAGCCACCCCAGTAGTTGCGCACGGCGCCGTGCGCAAACTGCGCCTCGATTTCCCGCGGATGGACTTCGCCGCGCTCGCGGACGAACTCGAGCACCGCCTGCGCGCGCCTCTGCTTCGCGGCGGGCCATCGCGTCCGCACCACGCGCGGGTGCATCAGCAGGTAATGGGATCGCGGCAGGAAGCCGTAGTTGATGAACACATCCTCTTCGACGGGCAGCGCCGGATACAGGCGCTCCAGGTCGCCGGCACGATAGTCGATGACGCGATGCCGCAATGTGAGGTCCTGTGCGCGCGCCGGCGCCCGAATCGGGTCGGCCTGCACGAACCCGAGCCGGTCGATCGCAGCGCAGAGGTCGACGGGCGCAAAGAGACTTCGCGCAATGGCATGGCGGCGCAGGTCGTCGCCGGAGACGGGGGATGGCATCGCGGTCAGTGCGCGGATCGGCGTGCCGACATGATGACGGAACCGGCGATCCGCAGGACTGGCGGTAGGAAAATGCGTACAGGCGTTTCCGCGATTCTCCGGGTTCGCACCACGCCGAACGCGGCAATAGTTCAGGCGACGTGGTTGGTAATTACACAGGAGCCGCCGGAGGGGCCGCGCGCGTGGACCGTGGGCCGCACGGCGGACAAGCCAGGCTTTGCAGGTGGGTCGCAGAATAGCTGCAGTGACCGATGGCGGGGTGATGCCGGAGCGACGTGCGTCGCCCGCCCGGCGGCATCCTTTGCACCTGCCCGTCACGACGCTGCCCCAGCCCGACGAAACGACGTGCGGGCCCACGTGCCTGCATGCGGTGTACCGGTACTGGGGCGATCAGGAGCCGCTGCAGGCGGTGATCGAGCGGATGTGGCGGCTGGAGCACGGCGGCACCTACGCAGTGTTCCTTGGCTGCGACGCGCTCCGCAAAGGCTACCGCGCCCGGATCTACACGTACAACATCACGGTGTTCGATCCCACGTGGTTCACCCAACCGCACATCGACATCGCCGCGCGCCTTGCACGCCAGCGGGAGTTCAAGCGCGACGCCCGCATCCAGCACGCGACGGACGGTTACCTCGAATTCCTGCGCCAGGGCGGGCGGCTGCGACTCGCGAGCCTGTCCCAGCACCTGCTCGGGGGCATCCTGCGCTGCCGGTTTCCCATCCTGACCGGACTGTCCTCCACGTATCTGTACCGATCGGCGCGTGAACTCGATGACGAAGGCCGGCCGGACGACGTGCGCGGGCACCCGGTCGGACATTTCGTCGTCATTGCAGGCTGGGACGACGCTCGGCGCCGGGTGCTGATCGTCGATCCGTACCAGCCCAATCCGTACGCGCCGTCGCACGAATACTGGATCAGCGTCGACCGCGTGCTCGCGGCGATCCTGCTCGGCATCGTCACCCACGACGCCAACCTGCTCGTCATCTATCCGGAGAACGGCAAGCCGCTTCGATGAACATTCTTTTCGTGGTCAATCATCCGCGGGACTGGCCGTTCGAGATCGAAGGCGCGCGGGTGGTCACCGCCCGCGAATACCTGACCGATCCGGCGTACAGCGAACCCCAGTCGTATCGGATCGTCAATCTATGCCGTACCGATCGCTACCAGGGTCGCGGGTACTACGTTTCGCTGCTTGCCGAAGCGCGCGGTCACCGCGCACTGCCGGAGGTGAAGACGCTGGGCGACCTGCAGACGCAGCACCTCGAGCGGCTGCTCGGCGGCCAGTTCATCGACCAGTTGCAGCGCGCGCTGTCGGCGAATGGCGGTGATGCCTGCACCGTCGATGCGTGGTTCGGCCGCGACCCGCAGCGGCGCAACGAATCACTTGCGCAGCAATTGTTCGCGGCCTTGCGGGTCCCGTTGATGCGCGCGACGTTCACGCGCGAGGAGGGCCGCTGGCGCCTTGGCGGCGTCGGCATCGCGAGTCCGCACGAGGTTCCGCCGGACCAGCGAGCGTTCCTGCTCGAGGCAGCCACCGACTACGTGCAACGCGGCAACCGGCCCCGCGCTCGCGAAGCGCCGCGCACGTCAGCGGCGATCGCCATTCTCTACAATGAAGACGAGCCCGATCCTCCATCGAATCGCGCCGCGCTCGACAAGTTTGCCGGGGCGGCTCGCGCGGTCGGCATGCGTTCGTCGATGATCGGCCGGGACGACATCGAGCGCCTGCGCGAATTCGACGCCCTTTTCATCCGCGACACCACCGGTGTGAATCACTACACGTACCAGTTCGCGCGCCGTGCGGCCAGCGAGGGGCTCGTCGTCGTCGACGATCCCGATTCGATACTGAAATGCATGAACAAGGTGTATCTGAACGAAATCCTGTCGCGCCATCGCGTTCCCGTGCCGAGGACGCTGATGGTGCACCGGGACAACGTCGAGCAGATTCTTCCGGTGCTCGGCGTGCCCTGCATCCTGAAGGAACCGGATAGCGCGTTCTCGCCTCGGCGTCACGAAGATCGAGTCCGCCGAGGGACTGCAGCGCTGCCTGGAAAAGCTCTTCGCCAGATCGGACCTGGTCATCGCGCAGGAATGGCGGCCCACCGAGTTCGACTGGCGCGTCGGCGTCTTCGACCGGCGGCCGCTCTTCGTCTGCAAGTACTTCATGGCGAAGGGACACTGGCAGGTGGTGAAGCGCGAATCCGGACACAAGCTCGAGGGGTCGACGGTCGCGCTGTCGGTCGGCGAAGCGCCGGAGATCGTCGTGCGGACGGCCGTTCGCGCCGCGAACCTGATCGGCGACGGCCTCTACGGCGTCGACTTGAAGCAGGACGGCCAGCAGTGCTACGTGATGGAAGTGAACGACAACCCGAACGTCGACGCCGGCAACGAGGACGCCGTGCTGAAGGACGCGCTGTACCGCGAAGTGATGGGCGTCTTCCTGCGCCGCGTCCAGGAACGCAAGCGGGCGGGCACGTGACCGCGCGCTGGACCATCCCGGCGTTTTCCGGCTACGGGCTGGAGCTCGAGTACATGATCGTCGATCGCGAATCGCTCGCGGTTCGGCCGATCGCCGATCAGTTGCTGCGCGCGTTCGCGGGCCACGACGCAGCGAACGTCACGCGGGGAACGCTCGGCTGGTCGAACGAGCTCGTGCGCCACGTCGTCGAGATCAAGAACATCGCGCCCACGCTCGCGCTCGACGCGTTGCGCGAGCGTTTCCAGGACGAGATACGGGACGCGAACCGGTTGCTCGGCACGGTGAACGCCCGACTGATGCCCACCGCGATGCATCCGTGGATGGACCCCGTCAACGAGACGGTGCTCTGGGAAGATCCCGGCGAGATCTACCGGACGTATGACCGCATTTACGATTGTCGCGGCCATGGCTGGGCGAACCTGCAGAGCATGCACGTCAACCTGCCGTTTGCCGACGATACGCAGTTCGCGCGACTGCATGCGGCGATGCAGGCTGGTTCTGCCGCTGCTGCCGGCGCTTGCCGCCAGTTCGCCGATCGCCGACGGCATTCCGACCGGGCTCCTCGACTATCGGCTGGAGGCCTACCGCTCGATCTGCTCGCTCACCCCACGCGTGGTTGGACGGGTCATTCCGGACACCGTCGGCACGCGGCAAGAATACGAAGCGCGAATCCTGGCGCCGATGTACGAGGAGATCGCTCCGCACGACGCTGCCGGCGTGCTGCGCCACGAATGGCTCAACTCGCGGGGCGCGATTCCGCGTTTCGACCGCGACGCGATCGAGATCCGGCTCGTCGACGTGCAGGAGTGTCCGCTTGTCGACGTCGCGATCGCCGCCGCGATCGTCGCGGTTGTCCAGTCGTTGTATTCGGAGCAGGCGGCGGCGCTTGCCGACCAGCAGGCGATCCGGACGGACCGGTTGTCGCACCTGTTGCTCGCGACGATCAGGGACGCCGACGAGGCAATCGTCGACGACGTCGCGTATCTTCGCGTGCTTGGCTTCGAGCGGATCAAAATGCAACCTCCGCGACGCGTGGCGCGCGCTGATCGAGGCATGCGCTGGCTCGCGCGAGCCGCATGGTGGCATGCCCCCATCGAGACGATCCTGCGCCGGGGACCGCTTGCGCGGCGGATCCTGCACGTTGTTGGCGAAGACACCCGCCGCGATCACCTGCGCGAGGTCTACGGCGCGCTTTGCCAATGCCTGGAAGACGGACGGATGTTCGAGTGAGCCGTTCCCGAACCGGCGGCGCTCATGTCGCAGCGGCCGCGCGGACGAATTCCCCCGTCGCATATCTCGTCACGTGCGAGCATGGCGGCAACCGGATCCCGGCGCCGTATGCGTCGCTGTTTCAAGGACAGCGACGCTTGCTGTCGTCGCACCGGGGATACGACGCCGGCGCGCTCGTCATGGCGCGCTCGCTGGCCCGTGCGCTCGACGCGACGCTCGTGACGGCGACCGTCAGCCGCCTGCTGGTCGAGCTGAATCGGTCACCGGGCCGGCAGTTCCGGTACTCGCCGATCATGCGCGTCGCACCGCGGGCGCTCCGCGCGGAAATCTGCAAGCGCTATTACGTTCCGTATTGGGCAGGCGTCGAGGATTTCGTCAGGAAAGCGCTCGTGATGGGCAAGCGCGTGGTGCACGTTTCGTCGCACTCGTTCACCCCGGCATTGAACGGCGCGACGCGCCGCGCGGACGTCGGCCTGCTGTACGACCCCGACCGAGCCTGCGAACGAACGCTGTGCACTCACTGGCAGGCGGCGCTGCGCTCACGCGCGCCCGGCTGGATCGTGCGGCGCAACTATCCCTACCAGGGGCGCGGCGACGGACTGACGCGCTACCTGCGCGCCCGCTTCGATGATGCGGCTTACTGCGGCATCGAACTGGAAATCAACCAGAAGCACGTGCGCAACGGTCACGCAATAGCCGCGCACGAGCGTGCGGCTATCGCGCTCGCATTACGCGACGCGCTCACGGGCGGTGATGGCGCTACGCGCCGGAGCGCTTGAGATTCTCGTTGAAGAACGCCAGCGTTCGCGACCATGCGAGCTTCGCCGCCGCCTCGTCGTAACGGGGCGTCGTGTCGTTGTGGAAGCCGTGCTGGACGCCGGGATACATGTATTCGCGATACCGGATCCGGTGCTTCTTGAGCGCGTCTTCCCATGCCGGCCATCCGGCGTTGATACCTTCGTCGGCACCCGCGTAATGAATGAGCAGCGGCGCCTTGATTCGCGCAGTGTCGTCCGCACTCGGCTGGCGGCCATAGAACGGAACGGCCGCGGCGAGGTCGGGAAACCGGACGGCCATCTGATTGACGATGCCGCCGCCGAAGCAAAAGCCCACGGCGCCGACGCTTCCGTTGCATTCGGGGCGTGACTTCAGCAAGGGCACTGCGGCGAGCAGGTCTTCGGTACGCTTGCGCTCGTCGAGGCTCGCGAAAAGTTGCCGCGCCTTTTCCTCGTCGCCGGGATAGCCGCCGACCGGCGTCAGCGCATCCGGCGCGAAGGCGACGAAATTCTCCACGGCCAAGCGGCGCGCGACGTCCTCGATGTACGGATTGAGACCGCGGTTCTCATGGATGACGACGATGCCCGGCAGCTTTCCGGTCGCCGTCGCGGGACGCGCGAAGTATCCGCGCATCGATCCGGATCCCTGCGGCGACGGATAAGTCAGGTATTCGGTGCGAATGCGGGCGTCGTTCTTCGGCACCTGCTGGGCGAGCGCGAAATTGGGCCGCAGGCTCTCGAGCATCGCGGCAGCCGAGACGCCCCCGACTGCGTACTTCGCCGCGCGATCGAGAAACTCGCGCCGGCTGATGCCGCCGTGAACGTAACCGTCGAAGAGCTTCAGGACGTCCGGGTGAAAGTCACTTGCCTTCTTGCGCTCCATCGCCATGCTCCTTTCTCCGTGTAACGCTGTGGGACAGCCTTGCGGCGCTCATGCGGCAGTGAGACCGAACGCACGCGCCAGCAGTTCATACGATCGATGCCGGGCCTGCGGGTCGTGCGTCCATGTCACGACCACGAGCTCATCGAGCTGCAGCCGCTGCGCGAGCTCCGTCAGGCGGCCGGCAACCGCCTCGCCGGTGCCGACCATCGCCTTGTGCCGCAGCGACTCGATCGTCGCACGCTCCGCCTGCGTGTACGGGTACTCGGCGGCGTAGTCCGGCGTGACCAGTGGCTTGCGAAGGCCCTGCTCGAACCCGACACGCCAGAATTCGCGCGTCTGCAGAAGGCGGCGCGCCTCCGCTTCGGTATCGGCGGCCAGCGCCCAGACGCAGATCGTCGCCTGCGGCGCCGGGTAGCGGGCGCTCGGACGATAGTTGCGCCGGTAAAGCGCGAGCGCTTCCTCGACGCCGCGTCCCTCGCTGAAGAAATACGCGAACGCGTACGGGAGCCCGAAATGCGCGGCGAGTTGCGCGCCGTAATCAGAGCTTCCCAGGATCCACAGCTCCGGGCTCGTCGGGCCCGGTCGGATGCGCCGTGATCGCCGCGAACGGGTGGTTTTCTTCGAGCGGCTCGCCGCTGACCCAGGCGCGCAACTCGTGCACCTGCCGCGGGAAATCGTCGGCCGCATTGGCGTGCGGGTTCAACGCGTACGCGGTGATCCGGTCCGATCCGGGTGCGCGCCCGACGCCGAGGTCGATGCGCCCCGGCGCGATCGCTTCCAGCACGCGGAACTGCTCGGCCACTTTCAGCGCCGAATAATGCGGCAGCATGACGCCGGCGCTGCCCACGCGGATGCGCGACGTCGTCGCCGCGATGGCGGCCATCAGCACCTCCGGCGCGGTGCCGACGATGCTGTCGCTGTTGTGATGCTCGGATACCCAGTAGCGGTGGTATCCGAGCGCCTCGCAATGCCGCGCGAGCTCGAGCGTCTCGCGGATGGCGACATGCTGGCTGACGCCCTCCGCGGCGGTCGACTGGTCGAGGACCGACAGTCTCACGTCACGGCGTCAGCACGATCTTGACGCAATCGTCCTGCTTGTTCGAGAACATGGAATAACCGTCCGCGACATCGTCGAGTTGCATCCGGTGCGTGATCACGAAGCTCGGGTCGATGTCGCCCTTCTCGATGCGTTCGAGCAGCGGCTTCATGTAACGATGAACGTGGCATTGACCCGTCTTCATCGTCAGCGACCGGTTCATGAACGACCCCATCGGAAACTTGTCGATGAAGCCGCCATAGACGCCGATCACCGAGACCGTGCCGCCATTGCGGCACGCCATGATCGCCTGCCGCAATGCGAGCGGACGATCGGATTCGAGCATCAGTGCCTGCTTGAACCGATCATACGCATGCATCATCCCCGGCGCGTGTGCTTCGCTGCCGACGGCATCGATGCACGCGTCCGGCCCGATGCCGCCGGTGAGATCCTTCAGCGTGTCCTGCACATCCTGGTCCTCGTAGTCGATCGTGTCCGTCGCACCCGCCTTGCCGGACGCCATCGCGAGGCGTTCCGGGAAGCGATCGATGGCGATGATGCGCTCGGCACCGAGCATTTTGGCGCTGGCGATCGCGAACTGCCCCACGGGACCGCAACCCCAGACGGCGACGGTGTCTCCGGGGGCAATATCGCACATCTCCGCGGCCATGTAGCCGGTCGGGAAGATGTCGGACAGGAAGAGCACCTGCTCGTCCGGCATGCCCTGCGGCACCTCGAGCGGTCCGACGTCGGCAAACGGCACTCTCGCGTATTCGGCCTGTCCGCCCGCGAACCCGCCGAGCATGTGCGAATAACCGAAGATGCCGGCCGGCGAATGTCCCATCATCTTCTCCGCCATCCACGCATTGGGGTTCGAGTTCTCGCACAGCGAATACATCTCGGCCTCGCAGGCGAGGCAATTGCCGCAGGCGATTGGAAAAGGCACGACGACGCGGTCGCCGACGCTGAGGTTTCGGACTTCCCGGCCGAGCTCGACGACCTCGCCCATGAACTCGTGGCCCAGGATGTCGCCCTTCTTCACTGTCGGCATGAAGCCGTTGTACAGATGCAGATCGGAGCCGCAGATGGCGGTCGAGGTGATGCGAACGATTGCATCGCGTTGATTGAGGATCTTCGGGTCGGGCACGTTGTCGACCCGCATGTCGCGCTTGCCGTGCCAGCAGGTTGCTCTCATCTCTTGTGTCGTGCGGTCGTTCGTACGGATCAGGTGATTCGGATCGCGATGCGGCGGCGGCATGCTGCACACCGACCGACCTTGGCTGCCATCGGACACAACCACTTCGCCCGTCTCGATCACCTGTTTCATCCGGTGCAGGTCATCGTAGATCTGCTGCTCGGGAGACTCGTTGAACAGTCTCGCGACAATTGCGCCGGCCACGCCGCCGGGCAGGCGATACTCGATTTCGACGCGGACGATCGTGCCGCGACCGCCGGGCCGGCGCTCGAACTGCACGATGCCGGCGTTGGCGACGTCGGCATCTTCGACTGACCGCCACGCGATCAGCTCGTTCGGTGTATCGGCGGTGATCTCCGAATCCCATTCGACGTTCGTGCCCACAGGGCCATTCGCAACCCAGTGCGACGTGCGCGGTCCCGTCGCCTGCACCGACTTCAGGTGGTACATGAAACGCGGGAAGTTCTCGAAGTCGTGCCAGAAGCGGTAAAGCTCTTCCGGCGAACGGTTGATGACGATGCTGCGCGACATGCGAATCTCGCCGGTGGGCGCCGACGCTTCGTCGCGGCTCAATTCCTGCGCGCAGTACACGTCGAGCGCCGTGACGCCGAGCACGTTTGCCGTGGCGAATGCCAGCGCGCTCTTGCGGCTCTTCGATGACGAAGCTGCCGCGGCCAGTGTCGCGATGTCGATGGCATCACCGGCGACGCGCGACCAGATTCCCGCGGCGGGCTTCGAGCCGAGGCCGAAGATCATCATGCCGCTCAGGATTTCACGCATGCCGTAGACGCGGATCAGTCCGAGGTTCTCGCCCCGGCCGCCGACGAGCCGAGCGATGAAGCGCGGCGCAAGCACCTCTGCCAGGCCAAGCGAGATGCTGAACCAGCCAAGGCCGCGCGCGAGTCGCTCGGCGTCGCGTTGCCGCGACAAACTCGATTGCCGGTTGCCGTATCGCACCGGATATTGCGGCGCGCGATCGTCATGCAAGCCGCCGGTTTGTCCGTGCGAGTCTCGTGTGTCTGTCATTCCCATGATGGGTTTCTCCTGATGGCAGGGCGTTGGTCCGGCACGACGCGCAGATCGGATGCTGCGCACGCCGGAACGCCGAAGGGGATCGGCAAATTATTCCTGACGCTTTGTCAGATTGCCGAATGACGGGATCGACGCCGGCCTCTGGGCCACGCGCGTCGTCGTGCGCACACGTTGCTTCGGTAGCTAAAAACGTGCCGCTTACCGGACGGAATCCGGAAGAGAAGTTGTCGTCATCATCACGGGTGCGTGATCACTGGTGCCGAGCTCGGCGAGCACGACGCAATCGGTGACGCCACCGGCGATCGATTTCGACGCGAGGATGTAATCGATGCGCCAGCCGATGTTGCGCTGGCGCATGTTGCGCCATGGCGGCCACCACGTGAAAAGTCCCGTCGTTATCCGGCTGCAGCGTGCGGCCTACATCGACCAGGTGCGTGCCGAGCAGCCGATCGAACAGCTCACGCTCTTCGGGACGCTGTCCGATGATGCCGGGCTTTCGTTCGCGCGGATGAACGTCGATGTCCGCATGCGCCACGTTGAGATCGCCGCACAGGATCATGTCGCGTCCATCCGCGTGCAGGGCGCTCGCCCATGCGGCGAGCCGCGCGAAGAAATCCAGCTTGGCCGCATAGTCCTTGCCGCCGTTCGGAACGTAGACGGACGCAATGACGAGATTGCCGAGCGTGACCTGCACGATTCGCGATTCCATGTCGAAGTCGGGATGGGCGAACACGGGCTCCGCGTCGTGCAGCGACTTCGCAACGTGCAGCGAAACGCCCGAGTAAGCGCGCATGCCGTGCCAGAACACATGGTAGTCGGCATGGCTGCAACGGGCGGGAACCTGTTCAGGCGTCGCCTTCAGCTCCTGCAGGCAGACGATGTCCGGCCGGTCCCGCTCGAGCCAGTCGCAAAGCTGCGCTTCGCGGGCGCGTATGCCGTTGACGTTCCAGGTGGCGACCTTCATCGTTCCGCGCGAGTTGTCAGGCGTTGCACAGGCAACGGCGCGATGGCGCCATCCCGCTCCGATGCGCGGCCGCGCGTGCGGCGGCCGGCCCGGAAACGGATCACTTCAATTCAACTGCGCATCCGATTCGCCATCTTGGCGAGAGCGATCGTGACGGCCGCGCTTCCCAGCGTCTTGACGAGCTGAGGGTGCTCCGCATAGAAGCTCCCGAGCTTGTCGAAAATGTCGGGGCTGTCCTGCTCGGCGCGGTTGGCGAGATCCTGCACTTGTTGCGGTGAGATCTGCGATACCTGCTGCGGCGTGACTTGTGCGTTACCACGGCTGCCAAGCTGTCCGGCAAGACCGCCGAGTGCTCCGCCGCCCAGCGACGCGATGACTTCCGGGCTCACCGACCCGAGAATCTGGTTCAGCATCCCCGCCTGCTGTTGCGGCGTCGCCTTGGCGAACATCTCGCTGACCATCTGGCCGAGTGGCGGTGTCTGATCGGAGCGAAGCGCGTCGGCAATGCCCTCACGCATCACTTGCGGCGACGCGTGCTGCGCTATTTCGTCGAAATGCGTCGACGCCTCTTCGGAAGGTTGATTGGTCGGGTTCAGGTATTTCTGCAGCAGGTTTCCAATGTCCAGCGGTGGCATGTTCGCTCCTTTGTCGCGATGGCATCACGGGGTGCGATTGCGCATGATCAGGCGGTAGATGATCAGGAGGATGATCGCGCCGATGAAGGCGCCGATGAAGCCCGCCGTCTCCTGGCCGCCATAGATGCCGAGCGCCTGGCCGCCATACGTCGCGATGAGCGAGCCGATGATGCCGATGGCCGCGGTGATGAAGAAGCCCCCTGGATCCTTCCCCGGCATGACGAACTTGGCCAACAGACCCACGATGAATCCGATCACGATCGTCCAGATGATGCTCACAGGCTCCTCCCGTCGAATGGCTCGAACTGCGGTTGAATGACGCGGCGCGCGCATGGTCTGCCGCCGCCCGGACGACTGCTACGGCCGATACCAGGCCGGGAATTGCTTTTTCAGTGCTTCGAGTTTCGGCAAGTCGTGGTAGACGATATACGGCTGGTTGGGGTGCAACGCAAGGTAGTTCTGATGGTAATCCTCGGCCGGGTAGAACTTGTCGAGCGCTGCAACCTCCGTGACGATCGGCTTCGGAAACGACTTCGCCGCATCGAGTTGGGTAATGTAACGCTCCGCGAGGTCCTTCTGCTGGGCATCGGCATAAAAAATGACCGATCGATATTGCGGTCCGACATCGGGTCCCTGCCGATTGAGCTGGGTCGGGTCGTGCGCCACCGAGAAGAAAACTTTCAGGAGATCGGCATACGCGATCTTCGATGGATCGTAGGTCACCCTGACCGCTTCCGCATGGCCGGTCGTGCCGGTGCCGATCAGCATGTACTTCGCCGTTGCGGCGCTGCCGCCCGAATAGCCGGATACGACGCTCTTGACGCCCTGAAGATGCTTGAATACGGCGTCGACACCCCAGAAGCAGCCGCCGGCGAACACCGCGGTCGCTTCACCCGGCGTCGCCGGCTTGGGCGGCGCGGCCGCGAAATCGGGGATGGCGGCGCGAACGACACCGCAGAAGGCAAGAATTACAAAGAAAGTCAATCGGTTCCAGCGCATTTGCTGATCTCCTGGTCATGAACGTCGCAACCGCTCCACGTGCGAGTTGCCATTCAGCGGCAGTGCGAGCGGCGACAGCCGTACAGCAGCGTAGGGTCGCACGGGCGGCAGTGCTTAGTGCGATGCGCTTACCGAAACCTTACGACGATCGGGCGCGAGGCAAGTTCATTCGCTGCTGCCCGGCAAACGCCGAGCCCAGTTCCGAATCGCAACCGGATGCAAACACCCGCCGACGATGACTCGCGGCGCGAGTGTTGCCTCAGGCCACGGCCCTCAACATTACCACCGGGCCTCCAGCGGCCTGCGCGTCGGATTCGTCGTGCGTGACGAGCAGCGCCGGCAGTCCGCGCTCCGCCGAGTGCTCGAATACGAACCGGCGCAAATCGCTTCGCAAGGGCGTATCGAGCCTGCTGAACGGTTCGTCGAGCAGGAGTGCGCGCGGTTGCGCGAGCAGCGTGCGCATCAGCGCGACGCGCGCGCGCTGTCCACCGGAAAGCGTTGCCGGATCGCGATCGGCAAATCCGTCGAGACCGGCCTCGCGCAGCGCCTGCTCGACCGCCGCACGGCGCGCGTCGCGCCCACGAATGTGCGCGGGCAGCGCGAACGCCAGATTGCCGCCGACCGAAAGATGCGGAAACAGCAGATCGTCCTGAAACTGAATGCCGATGTGGCGCCGTTCGGGCGCGAGATGCGTGATCTCGTCGCCGCCGATGAAGAATCGTCCGCGAGCCCGAAACGCCGGGTCGAGCGTGCCGGCGATGTGCGCGAGGAGCGTCGATTTGCCCGAACCGCTCGGTCCCATCACGGTGACGCATTCGCCGGGATTGACCGTCAGGTCGAGCGGCTCGATCAACGGGCGCGAGCGAAGATCGATCCGCACGCCGGTCAGGCACAGCGCGCCACTCACGCTGGTACCTCGCCGTAGCGAGCCGGCAGGCGAGCGGCGGTGTGTCGCCACGCCGGCATGCCGACGGCCAGCAGGTAAGCCAGCAACGGCAGTGCCGCCTGCAACGCCGCATAAACGCCAACGACGCGGCGGTCAGCGCCCGACGCCAGCGTGACCGCGTCCGTCGTCAGCGTGGCGATCCGTCCGGCGCCGGCGAACAGTGTCGGCAGGTACTGCCCGACGCTGACGGCGAAGCCGACCGCCGACGCCGTCAGGATCGGCGGCAGCAGCAGCGGAAGCTTGACCCTTGCAAAAACGCGGCGCGGCGATGCGCCGAGCGCATGCGCACTGCGCGCATAGCGCGGATCGAGCGCGCGCCACGGATCGACGAGCGCCAGGAACACGTAGGGCAGCACGAACAGCACGTGCATCGCGATCACCGCTGACAGCGTGCCGTCGACACCGGCCCGCACGAACAGCACCTGGACGCCGAACAGGAACGCGATCTGCGGAATCAGCAGCGGCAGGTAGATCAGCCATTGCAGTGTTCGCGGCAGGCGCATCCGGCGCCGGTCCTCGCATTCGAGGCAGGCGACCACCAGCAGCAATGCCAGCATAGTCGACGCGCCCGCAATCGCGAGCGTTGCGATCACCGATGCGCCGACGCGCGGCAGGTGTGTGGTCCAGTTGTCGAGCGTCCACGACTGCGGCCATGCGGATGGGAAGCGCCATTGCCCGGTGAACGACCAGAGGGCAAGGTCGACGATCGACAGCGCGCTCGCGACGAACGCCACGAGGACGAGGCCGGTAAGCATTGCGGCCAGCCACGACGCGACAGCGCCGCGGCGGCCCCGCTCGATCCAGCGGCGTCCGAGGACGGCGACGACGCGCTCCATCGATCGCCATGCCGCAATCGCCATGACGACGACAAGGAACAGCGCGCATGCGGCGGCGGCCGCGGGAAACCACTGTTGCGGATCGGCGTGGGTAAACCCGCGCAATGCCAATACCGCGAGTGTCGGCGGGTTCGTCGGCCCGACGATCAGCGCGACGTCGACGACAGACAACGAAAATGCGAGCACCGCGTAAACCGGCAGCCTTATCTGGGGATACACCTGCGGCAGAACCGTTTTCAGCCACGCATCCGTATGCGCGTAGCCGAGCGAGCGCGACAGGGCAATCGCATGCGGCGCTGCGACCTGCTGGAGCGCACTTGCGATCATCAGGATCAGGAACGGCGTTTCCTTCAGCACCAGCGCAAGGATCAGCGCGACACCCTGCGCGTCGCCGACCGTCGCGATGCCCGGCGGCGCAGACCCCACGCCCACCCACGGCCACACCGCGCGCACGATCCACCCGCTCGGTGCGATCAGGAATGCAAGACCTATCGCGAGTGCGGAATGCGGCGCAGCCAGCACCGGGGCGAGATAGCCGGCGAGACGCCGCCATGTCCGGCGACGGCTCGCCCACGCACAGAAGCCGACGGCGAAGGTGAGCGAGACGAGCGTCGCCGCGAGACCCGTCTGCAACGTCACGCGCACGCTCGTGGCGAGCCCGGGTGTGGACACCAGCGTACGCCATGGCTCGATCGTGATCGCGCGCCCGCCGATCGCGGGCAGGTAGCCGAACGCCATCAGCGCCGTTCCGGCGAGCCCCGCGGCGATGGGTAGCGACAACGATACACCCGTCAGCGCGGGCGCGAACATCAGCCACCCGCGGCGCGTCGCGGTTCGGCTCATCGCGTGTACCGGCGTTCCCACTCGGCGGCAATGCGCGTCATCCACGATGGATGCGGCTCGAGCAGCTGCCTGCCGAGCTCGTCAAGCGTCGGCAGCGCAGCCGAGCGCGGAAGCGCATCGAAACGCGCGCGATCGGCCGGTGCGAGCCTTGCGAGATCGAGCACGGTGAAACTCCCTGTCTGGCCGATGTCCTGCGCATGCGCCTGCGTCGCGGGCGACAGCAGGAAATCGGCGACGACCATCGCTGCCTCCTTGCTCGTTGCGTTGTACGGAATCGCGACGAAGCTCGTGTTGCCGATCGTCCCGCCGTCGAGCACATACGTACGCGTGCTGGCCGGCAACAAGCCCGCGTTCGCCGCCACCGCCGCTTCAGCGGGATTGAATGAAATCATCACGTCTATTTCGCCATCGTTCATCAACTGCCGCTGCGCGGGACCGCTCGCCGGAAACTGGTCTCCGCGGCGCCAGAGATTGCGCCGAAGCGCGTCGTACCACGTCCAGAGCGGGGCGGTCACGGCGTCGAAATCGGCATCTGTCGCCGGTTGCTGCAGGCGGGCGGGATCGGGAGTCAGCTCGTAGAGCGCTTGTTTGAGGAACGTGACGCCGAGAAAGTTCTGCACGGCGGGATGGGTCGTACGCCCCGGATGGCGGCTCGCCCACGCGAGCAGCTCGCGCATCGACCGCGGAGGATCCTCGACACGCGCGCCGTCGACGACGAATACGATTTGCGCGCGACGCCAAGGCACTGCAAAACCGTCGACCGGGACGGTGAAATCGACGATGTTCGACCGCACGTGCGTCGTGTCGACGAAACGGTAATTCGGAAGCGCCTGCGCGAACGGCCCGTAGAGCAATCCATGCTGCTTCAGCGCGAGAAAGTTCGCGCCGTTGATCCACACCAGATCGACGCTGCCCCCGGAGTGGCGTCCGGCAGCTTTTTCCGCAACGATCCGCGCGACGGCTTCAGCGGTGTCGTTCAATCTTGACATGCACGACGCGGACACCGAATCGGCGCAGCGTTTCGGCACCTGCCCAGGCGATGAACGCGTTCGTGCGGTCGTCGCCGGCCCACGCGTTCCAGTACACCGTCTGTCCTCGCGCCTTCGCGAGGACTTCGCGCCATTGCGCGTCCTGCGCCCACTGCGTTCGTCGCGAGCAGCAGCACCAGCAAGGCGCGAAACGGTGCAACGACCCAACGACTGCGCATCGTCAATCGTTCGACGATGTCAACGCTTTGCGCGCCGAGCGCCGGCGCATCTCGGCTGCTTCGAGCACCGGACCCAGGACCTGTTCATGAAAACGATCGCAGCCGATGCAGAGATTCCGATACGTCGTACCTTGCGGAGTCGACGTTTCCGATCGGGCGATGAATTCGGCTTCGTCCCAGCCGTAGGCGATCCCCATCCGCTCGGGGTGGCCCGCGGTGATCGCCTCGTACGCCGGAACGCCTGCGAGCGACTCCAGGATGTCGATGAGGCGGTCGTCGAGCAGATTGCCCACCGGGAACCGCGTCTTGACGCAGCACGGATAGACATTGCCGTCCGGCTCGACCGAAACCTCCGAACCGTTGTGGCGGTGGCGCAGGAAATTAAGCCCTCCCGACCAGCGATTACAGAAATTGTCGGCGAGCGTCGCCGTCGACAGTCCGTTCTGCCACGCGCGCCCCCGCGGCCACAGCTTGCCGATCCACGAATCGGGGGTCGCGCCGAAGAAGCTGTACAGCGGGCCCTCCTGCTCGAGCTTGTTTCGCGCGGGCGCCGGCGACTCCCGCGGCGCCGCATGCCGTGCCGCTCGAAGCGCTGCGTCAGCGTGTCGATGAATTGCCGCTGTCGCGCGGGACCTGCGAGACCGACGTGGAAATCGTCGACGCCGGACACGGAGATCATCCAGACGCCGCGCGACAGGAGGTCGTCGACGATCGCGTCGGTGACGAGGTCGCCGGTCGTCTGCACGACGACGCGGACACCGCCGGCGCTCCGGTACTTTTCCTGCAACGACTCGATGACGCGATACGTTACCCGCTCGCGGACCGGATCGAGCAGCGACTCTCCGCCGGAGAGGATCACGCGGCCGATCTTCTCTGGGAAGCGTGCCGTCGGGATGCGGATCGTCGAGATCGAGATACGTCATGCGATCGGGAAAGTGGTCGACGATGCGCGGGAAATTGCGCTCGGCCTCGGCGACGACCGCTTCCAGATCGCCCCGCGCGTAAGGGCGAAAGCGATCGTCGTAGCAATGCGTGCATCGGCGATGGCACGCCCACGCCATCACGTAGTAGATCGATTCCATGTCGTCCAGTCTACCCGCGCCGGACGGCCGTCGAGGTGCAGCACCGATGCGGCGGCAGGCGATTCGGCGATGACCCTGCCGGCGCGAATCACCTCGAGCCTGGGTGCGCGCAGCCGGATCGCCTCGATCGGGTCGCGCGCCTGCAACAGCACGCAGTCGGCGCGGCATCCCGGCGCAATGCCGTAACCGTCGAGATGCAGGATGCGCGCCGCATTGCCGGTGACGGCATCGAACGCCGCTCGCATGCCGTCGGCGCTCGTCATTTGCGCGACGTGCAGCCCCATCGATGCAACTTCCAGCATGTCGGCGCTGCCGAGCGGATACCACGGGTCCATCACGCAGTCGTGCCCGAATGCAACGGTGACACCGGCCGCGAGCAGCTCCGGCACGCGCGTCATTCCGCGGCGTTTCGGATACGTGTCGTGACGGCCCTGGATCGTGATGTTGATCAGCGGATTGGCAACCGCGCTGACCTGCGCCTCGCGGATCAGCGGAATCAGCTTGGAAACGTAATAGTTGTCCATCGAATGCATCGACGTCAGATGCGAGCCCGTGACGCGGCCCTGCAACCCCAGCCGCTGGGTCCAGAATGCGAGCGTCTCGATGTGGCGCGATAGCGGATCGTCCGTTTCGTCGCAATGCATGTCGACGAGCCGGCCTTCGTCGGCGGCCAGCTCGCACAGGATTCGCACGCTTTCGGCACCGTCGGACATCGTGCGCTCGAAATGCGGTATGCCGCCGACGACGTCGACGCCCATCGCGAGCGCGCGGCGAAGGTTCGCGAGCGTGCCGGGGCTGCGCAACAGGCCATCCTGCGGGAAAGCGACGAGTTGCAGATCGAGGTAGGGCTTCACCCGCTCGCGCACGTCGAGCAACGCCTCGACGGCGAGCAACCGCGAGTCGCAGACGTCGACGTGCGAGCGAATGGCAAGGAGCCCCTTTGCGACCGCCCAGTCGCAATACGAGAGCGCGCGCTCGACGATCGCGTCCTGCACGAGCGTGGGTTTGAGCTCACCCCACAACGCGATGCCTTCGAGCAGCGTGCCGCTCTCGTTGACGCGCGGCATCCCGTAGGTCAGCGTCGAGTCCATGTGGAAATGCGCGTCGACGAACGGCGGCGACAGCAGGTAGCCGCCCCCATCGAGCGTCTGCGTCGCGCGGGCGTCGAGCGCGGGCCCGACCGCAACGATGCGCCCTTCGCCGATCAGGACGTCCTGGGCCGCGCGTCCGTCAGGCAGGCTGACGTTGCGGATCAGCAGATCGTGCATTAAGCCAGCACGCCGCATTGACGGGACATGGCGTCGCGAGCTTCTACTTCGTGCCGAAGATGCGATCGCCGGCGTCACCCAGTCCCGGCAGGATATAGCCGTGCTCGTCCAGCTCGCGATCGATCGCGCCGGTATAGATCGGTACGTCCGGATGCGCGTCGTGGAACGTGCGAATGCCTTCGGGCACGCGACGAGGCATACCATGCGAATCGATCGCGGCCTCGTTTCCTTCAGCCGCTCGACGGCGGCGACGGCTGAATTGCCGGTTGCGAGCATCGGGTCGAGCACGATCGCGTCGCGCTCGTGCATGCCGCCCGGAAGCTTGAAATAGTATTCGACCGCGACCAGCGTCTTCGGATCGCGATACAGCCCGACGTGGCCGACGCGCGCACCCGGCACGACGTTCAGGAAGCCATCGAGCAGCCCGGTGCCCGCGCGCAGGATCGGCACGAACACGAGCTTCTTGCCGTCGATGAGCTTGGAGCGCATCGTCTCGAGCGGCGTGTGGATCTCGACTTCGTGCATCGGCATGTCGCGCGTGACTTCGTACGCCATCAGCAAGCCGATTTCGTTCAGCAGCCGCCGGAAGTTCGTCGTGCTCGTTTCCTTGCGGCGCATCAGCGTGAGCTTGTGCTGGATCAGCGGATGATCGAGCACCTTGACCTGCGCGGACATCGCTTCTCCCTCGCTCCAGCCGGAGGCAGAACCTTACACTACCGGCACAGGACGTTACACCGCGGATCGAGCTCGCATTGACCAGGCAGCGCGCGGCCGCTCGGTGCGGCGATTCAGCACCGGCGTGTCAGGCGGGGTGGACCACCCCGCGCTCGGCAAATCGGCGATCGCTCGAGCGCGCGGTGCGTAGCCTTAGAACACTGTCCCGTCTGAGCGCACCTTCAAAGGCGGCTCCCCGTCACGCAGGCGAGACGCGAATGCGCGCCCGGCGGCCCATGTCCCGCCTTCGAGCACGCAGGCGAGCGGCAACTGCGGACGGTCGAGCTCCGCGCGCACGAACTCCGCGAGATCGTCGAGCAGCGATACGGTCAGCGCGCGCCATTCGACGATGATCTCGCTTCCGACGTCCCAGACGGTGTTGCGATCCGCCTCGTCGGTGAGCTGCAGCACGCCGCTGTCGATCAGCAGGCCGCCGTTGCGATATTCCGGAAGCGCCGTCAGCGCGTCGCGATCGGCGATCGTGTAACCCGCCCATTCGAACGGCTCGAACAGCGAATACGCAAGCCATTGGGACAGCTTGTGGAAGGGTACGAAACCCGCGGTCGGACCGTTGCCGCCGGCGTACGGGTGGCGCCAGACATCACCCGGCATTCGATCGTCGTCCGGCTCGCCTCGCTGCTCGTCGTTCGCCCGCCAGATCGGGCCGAACGCTTCGAGGAGCGCACGCAGGATTGCGGGCGCCGATATCGTTCGTGCGCCGAGCATTCGATCGAACAGCGCGCAGGGTCGGGACGTCAGGCCGAACCGGTCGGGGCGCGTTTCGAGGATATCGCCCAACCGGCGCAGCAACGCGGCGCGCCCTTCGAGGCCGACCAGCGGATTTTCGCGGCCGACCTGGAACCAGCGGCCGAGCGCGGTCGCGTCGAGTTCGGTCAGCGCGGCCGCGTCGACCCGCATCAGTTCGCCCGGGGATGCCGAAAACGCACCGGCCAGGAATGCGCAGAAGCTCGCAACGCCCAGGCCTTCCGAGCGCGTGTAGTCGTCGATCGTGCCCGGCTCGCGATAACTCCATGCCGGACCCGCCCCGGCATCGAGCAACACGCTGATGACGGCGAGGTCGAGCTGCGATCGCATCCGCTCGGCTGCCGTTTCCTGCTTGAGCCGGCGGTCGAGCTCGCCTTTGCGATCGACGCCACCGGCGGCGAAATGCCGCCACCGACTGTGATAGGGAATGTCGAGATCGCGGTAGCGGCGGCGCGTAACGTCCGCGACGGCACGCGCGGCGGGCTGCAGCTTTGCGCGATCGATCCGGAAATGATTCGAGTGTCCCGCCTCGACCGCGCGCGTGATGTTGCCGCAGCGCTCGCGAATCGCGCGCGTCGAAAGGAGCTCGGTGGCAGGGGCCGCCGCGACAGCGAGCATCACAGCGAACGTCCCTTCGTGCTGCACAGGTGCTGTGCGTCCGGCACGTCGCCGCCGGTGAAATAACCGGCCGCCTTCTTCGCATCGATTTCCACGCGCGCATCGGCGGGCACGAGGTCCTCGGGAATCTTGACGCGCGTCCCGACCTCGATGCCGGAGCCGACGATCGCGTCGTACTTCATGTTGCTCATCGAAACGAGCCGATGGATCCTGCGCACGCCGAGCCAGTGCAGCACATCGGGCATCAATTCCTGGAATCGCATGTCCTGCACGCCGGCGACGCATTCGGTGCGCAGGAAGTAATTGTTCGCGCTGTCTCCGCCTGCCTGGCGCTTGCGCGCGTTGTAGACGAGGAACTTCGTCACTTCGCCGAGCGCGCGGCCCTCCTTGCGGCAGTAGACGACGAGTCCGACGCCGCCGGCCTGTGCGCCGCGAATGCATTCCTCGATTGCATGCGTCAGGTAGGGCCGGCACGTGCAGATGTCCGAGCCGAACACATCCGAGCCGTTGCATTCGTCGTGGACCCGCGCCGTCAACGTGACGTCCGGATTCGACAGGTCGCGTGGATCGCCGAACACGTAGACCGTCTGCCCGCCGACCGGCGGCAGCAGCACTTCGAGGTCGCCGCGTGTCACCAGTTCCGGATACATGCCACCCGTTTCCTCGAACAACGCGCGCCGCAAATCCGCTTCCGACACATTGAATCGCCGCGCAACTCCCGGCAGCCACCATACCGGCTCGATCGCGGCCTTGGTAACGACCGCCGAACCGTTGCGCAACAGGAATTTTCCGTCCGCCGCCAGGCGACCGGCGGCGATCGCATGACGCACTTCGGGCATGTCGATGTGCGCCTTGGTGACTGCGATCGTCGGGCGGATGTCGTAACCGTCTGCGAGGTACGTCTTGTAGACATCAGCGACGACGGCGCCCCACGGGTCCATCGACACGATTCGATTGGCGTCGGACCATTGCGGGTGCGGACCGATGAGGTCGGTCGGCGACGTGTCGGTCAAATCGGGCCGATGCCCGCGCGTAAGGGACTTCGCCGCAACCGCCAACGCGCGATATACGCCATAACTGCCGCTATGCGAGCCGATGACGTTGCGCTGGCCGCGATGCGTCGTGCTGCCGATCACCGGAGCGCGCAGCAGCGGATCCTCCGCGCCCCAGCGAATGAGCGGTGCGCCGGCAACCCCTTCGATCGGGTGATGCGACGTCAGCCGAATGTGCTTTGCCGGTGACGGCAGGTCAATGCCCATCTGTTGCTCCGCCTGATGCTTGAATATACGCCATCGTCGTCGTTCACTCGCAAGGGGCATGCCAGACGGAATCGACGGCGGAATGTCAGGCGGTTTCGCGGGTCGGCGTGCTCTCGTTGATGATGTCGATGATCTGCTGCGGCTCGACGGGCTTGACGAGATGCAATGCGAATCCGGCTTCCCGGGAGCGTCGCCGATCGTCGTCCTGTCCCCATCCCGTCACCGCGACAAGATGGCAGGTCGCCGTCCGTGGCGATGCGCGCAGGCTTCGAGCGACGTCATAGCCGTTGCGGCCGGGCAGGCCGATGTCGAGAAACGCAACCTGCGGCGCAAATGCCGCGGCGACGTCGAGTGCCGCAAGCCCGTCGTGCGTGACGCGTACGTCGTGCCCCAACGCTTGCAAAATCGATTCGAGGCTCGTTGCGAAATCGACGTTGTCGTCCGCGATCAGGATGCGACGCTGGCCCGGAGCGGCCGTCGCGACGCCATCGCGCCGAGCCAACGGCATCGCCTTCGCATCGACCGCGACGCGCGGCAGGCGGACGATGAACTCGCTGCCCTGGCCGATGCCTGCGCTGCGCGCCTCGATCGAGCCGCCGTGCAATTCGATCAAGTGCCGGGCGAGCGTCAGTCCCACGCCGAGGCCGCCGTGCACGCGTTCGAGCGATTCATCGGCCTGCGCGAACATCTGGAACACCGGACCCAGCATGTCCGGCGCAATGCCGATGCCGTTGTCGCGGATCGATACCATGACCTCGGCGGCGGTTGCGGTCGCGCGTACGTCGATGTCCCCGCCCGGCTCCGTGTAGTTGGCGGCGTTGTTGAGCAGATTCGAGAAGACCTGCGACAACCGCGTCGGGTCCGCGGTGACACATACCAGCTCATCCGGCATCGCAACCGTCAATGCATGCTGACGAGCGTCGATGAGCGGTCTGGCGGTATCGACGGCGCTTCGAATGACGTCGCGCAATTCGACAGGTTCCGTCTTGAGCGCGAGCTTGCCGGTCGTGATCCGTGAAACGTCGAGCAGGTCGTCGACCAGCCTGACCATCTGCCGCAGTTGCCGCTCCATCATCTGCCGCGCTTCCTGCGCCATCGAAGGGCTCGCGCCGCGCCGCTTGAGGATTTCCAGTGCGTTGCGCAACGGCGCGAGCGGGTTGCGCAACTCGTGCGCGAGCATCGCGAGAAATTCATCCTTGCGCCGGTCGGCGACGCGCAGCGCCTCTTCGGCCTCGCGCCGTTCCGCGCTCTCGCGGGAGAGCGTTGCGTTCGACGCCTCGAGTGCATCGGCACGCCGACCGACTTCCGCGAGCATCGCGTTGAATGCATCGACCAGATAGCCGACTTCGTCGTGGGTCGTCTTGCGCACGCGAAGCGAAAAATCGCGCCGCTCGATGACCTGCCGCGCCACGTCCGTCACCGCGATGATCGGCCGGGTGATCGCCCGCTGAAGCGCCGCCGAAAACAGCAGCGCGAACGCAAGACTCGCGATCAGGACGAGCCCCAGTATCCCCAGGTAGTCCCGGAGCCGAGCGCCGAGGTCGTAGCTGGCGCGCAGATACACGGTGCCGAGCACGTCGAGATCTTCGACGATCCGGCGAAAGACGACGATCTCGTCGCCTTCGATCACATAGCCGTCCGCCTGCGGCACGCGCGAGAAGCCGGCACCGAAAAGGTCGGTCGCTCCGTAGCTCGCAAACAGTCGTCCGCCCGGCAAATAGATCGCGGCCGCGCGAATCTGTGCCTGCCCCTTCAGCACCGCGAGGTTTTCCCGCGCAGCAGCGGGATCGTCGAACACCAGTGCCGGCGCGCTCGCCCGGCCGACGCTCTGTGCCTGCGTCATCAGTCCGGCGGCGGTCGATTGCTCGTACGTGCGCGACTCGTAGATCACCAGCGCGATCGCGACGACGACGAGCGCGGCGACGGTGGTCGCCAGCACGACGAGCATCAGCTTGCTGCGTAGCGACTGCCCGGGGCCCCGCATCATTGTGCCGGCCGCACCCATAGCGCGACGGCGAGCAACCGCGAGCTCAGCTTGAGCCCGCTCCTTTCCGTCGCATCGAGCGATACCTCGAATCGAACGCGATTCGCGATGACGACCAGGTTGATCGCGCTGCCGTCGTCGAGCGCGCCCTCGTAATCGGTCACGAGCAGCACGCCGCGCCGGTGCGCGGCCGGCGCGAGATCCGACACGCGCGAAGACTCCGCACGGCCGACGAACAGCATGTGGACCCCTGCGAGGACATCGCCTTTGCCGACGCGCCGGACCAGGATCGGATGACCGCCCACCTGGCGGCCGCTCGCGAGCGTGCGCAATTCCGCGCCGATGTCATCGGCGCCCAGGACGCCGATGACGATTGGCGACGTCGGCTTATCGAATGCGCTGCGCCATTCGACGTAGCCCAGGAATTTGTAGAGGAACGCTGCCTTGATCCCGTGTTCAGGCTGCGGCTTGCCGTCGTCGCCACCCGATGTCGGTGCGGACCACGCCGCCAGCACCAGCATGTAGCCGAGGCAGCACAGCGCGATCAGCCGCCACGGCATGCGCGCTCGCGCAGCGGGCTCGGGATCGAGCGGGCCGGATTGCAACGTGACAAGGTCCATGGCGCGCGCCGGGAGCACCGGGCGTGGTACCGCATGCTTTGCATCAGCGTACATGTTTCCTCGCGGGAGAAGCTTCGCGCACGGCAGCGCGCAGTATAAAGACGGCGCGGTGTCAGCGCTCGCCTTTGCGCCAGGGCCTCATCAGCGCCTGCGGGTAGGTAGCCCGCCTCGCAACGACGACGAGCGCGATGATCGACAGCAGGTAGGGCGCCATCAGGTAGAGCTGGTACGGGACTCCGCCCGCCTGCTGCTGCAGGCGCAATTGCAGCGCGTCGAAGAACGCGAACAGCAGCGCACCCGCGAGCGCCTTGCCCGGCCGCCAGCCTGCGAACACGACCAGCGCGATGCAGATCCATCCGCGTCCGTTCACCATGTTGAAATAGAAGGAATTGAACGCGGACAGCGTCAGGAACGCGCCGGCGATGCCCATCAGCGCCGAGCCCGCCACGACCGCCCCGGTGCGCAGCCGCACGACGTCGATGCCCTGGCCTTCGACGGCCGCCGGATTCTCGCCGACCATCCGCAGCGCGAGGCCGAGCGGCGTCCGGTAGAGCAGCCACGCGAGCATCGGCACGGCGAAGAGCGCCAGCCAGGTCAGCGGCGTTTGCGACGACAGCACCGGGATCGGGATGGCCGACAGTTCCGCAAAGGGCTGGATCGTCGGCGGCGTCGCCACGTTTGGAAAGGTGACCCGATAGGCGTAATACGAAACGCTGGTCGCAAGCAGCGTGATGCCGAGGCCGGACACGTGTTGCGACAGCGCCAGCGCGACGGTCAGGAATGCGTGCAGCAGCCCGAACGCCGCACCGGTCAACGCTGCTGCGCCGACGCCTGCCCACAGGTTCGCCCCTTGATAGACCGCCAGCCAGCCGGCGAATGCGCCGGCGACCATGATGCCTTCGATGCCGAGGTTCAGCACGCCGGCGCGTTCGCACAGCAGCACGCCCAGCGTGCCGAAGATCAGCGGCGTCGCGATGCGGAGCACCGCCGACCAGAAGTCCACGTTGCCGAAGAGCTCGAGGACGTCGACTCCCGTCACTGCGGTGCCCCCAGGGGGCGCAAATTGCGTCATGGGGCGGCCCGGCGACGCTCATGCCCGGCGCACACGGTAGCGTGCAAACAACGTGGCGACGAGCATGGACACCAGCGACACCGCGACGATGACATCCGCGATGTAGGTCGGAACCGCGACGCCGCGGCTCATGCTGTCGGCCCCGACGAGCACGCCTGCAACGAAAATCGCCGCGGCGACGACACCGAGCGGATTCAATCCCGCGAGCATCGCGATGACAATGCCGCTGAATCCGTAACCGGGCGACATGTCGAGCGTGACGTACCCGGTCCGCCCGGCGACCTCGATTGCACCGGCGAACCCGGCCAGGCCACCGGAGATCAGCGCAACGATGGCCATCGTGCGGGCGACAGGCACGCCGACGAACGCCGCAGCGCGTGCATTCGCCCCGACGGCGCGCATCTCGAAGCCGAGAGTGGTGACGCGCATCATGAACGCCAGCAGTGCGGCGAGCACGATCGCGAAGATCAGGCCCGTATGGACCCGGGTGCGGGGGATCAGCTTGTCGAGCTGCAGGTCGTCGCGAAGCGCGACGCTTTGCGGCCAGCCGAGCGCGGTCGGGTCCTTCATCGGACCGTCGAGCATCATCGAGACGAACAGCAGCACGATGAAATTCAGCAGCAGCGTGGTCACCACTTCGTCGACGCCGAAGCGCGTCCGCAGCAATGTCGGAATCAGCAGCAGCGCGGCGCCTGCGAGAACCGCGGCGCCGAGCATGAGCGGGAACAGCACCGAAGCGGGCAATTCGAACCCGGCGCCCCCATGCAGGCCGCCGACCGCGACGGCCGCCAGCGCGCCCGCATAGAGCTGCCCTTCCGCACCGATGTTCCACAACCGCGCACGGAAGGCGATCGCGGCCGAGAGCCCCGTCAGGATCAGCGGCGTGGCGCGCGTGAGCGTTTCGCTCCAGGCGAAGCGCGAGCCGAATCCGCCGGCGAACATCAGCCCGTAGGTCTCGCCGATCGGCGCACCGGCCCACGCGACGAGCAGCATCGTCACGCCCAGCGTGAACGCGATGGCGGCGAACGGCGCAACGACCAGCGCCACCCGCGACAGCGATGCACGCGCTTCAAGCCGCATGCACCGCCTGCGGCGCCGGCGAAGAGCCCGTCATCGCGAGACCGATCTCGGCACGCGTCCATTCGGCGGCCCGATGCGCGTGCGTGAGGCGTCCCGCATGAATGACCGCGACGCGATCGGCCAACGCGAGGATCTCGTCGAGATCGTCGGAAATCAGCAGCACCGCTGCGCCGCGCGCCGACGCATCGAGCAGACGCTGGTGCACGTAGGCAACGGCGCCGACGTCGAGTCCCCACGTCGGCTGACTGGCGACGATCAGCAGCGGCGCGAAGTCGTCGCCCTGCGCAAAGCCGCCGGTCAGCGCGCGGCCGAGGATCAGCTTCTGCACGTTGCCGCCGGATAGCGCGCGAGCCGGCGCATCGAGACCTCTGCCACGCACGTCGAAACGATCGGTCAGCGCGCGCGCATAGCGGCGCGCGGCGCTGCGCCGCAGGAACCCGGCGCTTGCGAATGGCCGCCGATAGCGCTCGGCAATCGCATTCTCCCAGACCGCGAAATCGCCGATGACGCCCACTGCGTGGCGATCTTCCGGAATTCGCGCGACCGCCGCAGCGATCCACGTGCGGGGATCGGCGGGCATCGCGCGCCCGGCAAGGTGAACGGTCCCCGACGCCGGCGTCCGCAACCCGGACAGCACGTCGGCGAGCACGTCCTGTCCGTTGCCCGACACGCCGGCGATGCCGACGATCTCGCCGGCGCGCAATGCGAGCGATACGCCGTCGAGCGCGACGCCACGTCCGGCGCCGGCGACGCGCAGGTTCGAGATCGTGCAGACGGTGTCACCCCGCGGATGATCCCGCGGAACCGGCTTTCGTACCGTGCGACCCACCATCAGCTCCGCGAGCTGCGCGGGGTTCGCGGCGGCCGAGTCGAGCGTTTGAACGAGTCTGCCGGCGCGCAGGACCGCAATCCGATCCGACACGCGCAGCACCTCGTTCAGCTTGTGACTGATGAAGATGATCGAAAGCCCTTCGGCCACCAGGCGCGCGAGCGTCGCGAACAGCGCGGCCGCCTCCTGCGGCGTCAGGACCGACGTCGGCTCGTCCAGGATGAGGATCCGCGCGTCGCGATAAAGCGCCTTCAGGATCTCGACGCGCTGGCGCTCACCGACTGACAGCGCGCCGGCGCGCGCGTCGGGGTCGACGCGCAATCCGAACTTCTCGCCCGTCGCGATGAGCTTCGCGCGGGCGCTCGCACGGTCCGAACGGAGCCGCCACAACGGCTCGGTGCCGAGCACGATGTTGTCCTGCACCGACAGGTTGTCGGCGAGCGTGAAATGCTGATGGACCATCCCGATGCCGGCGGCGAGGGCGGCAGCCGGATCGCCCGGCGCAAGCGGCTCGCCGAACACCGTGATCGTGCCGGCATCCGCGACGTAATGCCCGAACAGGATCGACACCAGCGTCGACTTCCCGGCGCCGTTCTCGCCGAGCAGCGCCAGCACTTCCCCGCGCGCGAGCGTCAGGGAAATCGCGTCGTTCGCAACGAGCTCGCCGAAGCGCTTGGTGATGCCGGCCAGCCGCAGGACCGGTTCGGGTGAATCCGTCACGTCTTGGGGTCGGCCGCCTGACCGAAACGCCCCGGCCTCCGGGGCGTTCCGCCTGATAAGCGAGCGGTCACTTCGCCGTGGACTTCGGCTCCGTCTCGACGACGGCAACCTTGAACTTGCCGTCGAGGATCTCCTTTGCCCTGGCTTTCACTTTCGCCTGCAGGTCGGCGGGGACCTTGCTCGCGAACGTCCCGAGCGGCGCCAGCTCCGATCCCTTGTGCTTCATCAATCGAATACTGGCCGTAGTCCTCGGCCTTGAACGTGCCTCCCTTCACCGCCTTCAGCGCGCGGTCGATCGTCGGCTCCATGTTCCACAATGCCGACGCGACGACGGTGTTCGGGATACTCCCGTCTGCGTGTCGATCACGTTGCCGATCGCGAACTTGCCGCGTTCCTTCGCCGCGTCGGAAACGCCGAAGCGCTCGGCGTAGAGCACGTCGGCGCCTTTCTCGATCATGGCGAACGCCGCTTCCTTGGCCTTCGGCGGATCGAACCACGAGCCGATGAACGTGACGGTGAACTGCACCTTGGGGTTCACTTCCGCAGCACCCGCCATGAACGCGTGCATCAGCCGGTTGACCTCGGGAATCGGGTAGCCGCCGACCATGCCGATGCGGTTGCTCTTGGTCATGCCGCCGGCGATCATGCCCGTCAGGTACGCCGGCTCCTGGATGTAATTGTCGAAGACGGCGAAGTTCGGCGCCTGCGGCTTGCCGGACGAGCCCATCAGGAATGCGGTTTTCGGATAATCCTTCGCGACCTTGCGCGCCGCCGCCTCGACGGCGAACGATTCGCCGACGATCAGTTGGTTCCCCTTTTCGGCGAATTCGCGCATCACGCGCTCGTAGTCGGGGTTCGCGACTTTTTCGGAGAAGACGTACTCGATTTCGCCGCGGTCCTTCGCTTCGTTCAACGCCTTGTGAATGCGCGAAACCCATTGCTGCTCGACAGGCACGGTGTAGACGGCCGCGACCTTGGTCTTCCCCTGCGCGAGCGCGACGGATGGGCCTGCGGCGAGTGCGAGGCCGACGACGATGATCTGCAACCAGCTGCGACGTGTGTGCATTGGCGTTTTGCTCCCTTTGAGCTGAATCGCATTGAACGGCATCCGGTCGGTCACGAAGTCCCGACCCTCGGCTTCTACCGCGTGGCAGAACGGTGCAACGGGATCCGGCGCACCGCCGATCATGTGAAACGGAAGTCTAGGCATTTTCGCTTTGCCGCGGCTCATCGCTCACAAGCGGACGTAGCGGTGCGAGCTGTCGCTGGACCAGATAGAGCGGTCGTTGCTTGACCTCGACGAACATGCGCGCAAGGTACTCCCCGATGATGCCGAGCGCCATCAGTTGCAGTCCGCCGAGAAACAGGACGAGGGTGACGAGCGTCGGGTAACCCGGGACGCGATCGCCGATGAGAAGGGTCTTGACGACAACGTACCCGCCGTAAAGAAATGCTGCGAGCGACGTTCCGAGGCCGATGTAGCTGGCCAGCTTCAGAGGCACCGCGGAAAAGGAAGTGATGCCTTCCAGGGCGAAGTTCCACAGGCGCCAGTAGTTCCACTTCGTCTTTCCGTCGAACCGGCCGTCGCGATCGTAATCGATTTCGCGCGAAGGGAACCCTATCCAGGCGAAAAGTCCCTTCATGAACCGGCTTCGTTCGGGAAAGCGGCGCAGCGCAAGGACGGCGGGCCGCGACAGCAGACGGAAATCGCCCACGTTCTCCGGGATGTCGATCACGCCGAGGCGGCCGATCGTGCGGTAAAAAGCGAGGGCAGTCAGCTTCTTCAGCCAGCCGTCCTTCGCGCGACTCCTTCGCCGCATCAGCACCACGTCGAAACCGGCGCGCCACTCGCGGATCATCTGCGGAATGCATTCGGGAGGATCCTGCAAATCCACGTCCATGATGATCACGGCATCGCCGGAGGCAGCGTCCAGCCCGGCGGTCATCGCAAGCTCCTTGCCGAAATTACGGGAAAGATTGATCAGCCCCACGCGGGCATCGGATCGATGGAGCTCCGTCAGCGCGGTCAACGAACCGTCGGTACTGCCATCGTTGACGTATATGATCTCGGCCGCGCAGTCCAGCGAATCGAGGACGGCGCGCAGTCGTTGGTGAAACGCTTCGAGCACCGCGTCTTCGTTGTAAACGGGTACGACGACGGAGAGCGTGTTCCGGGGCGACACGGCCGTGGTCAGGCATTCCATGCTCGGTTCGGGAGGCTTGTGAAGCGCTGCGGAACCCGCGAGCGGCAGCGCGGGTGACTTCCACGACATTGTACTCATCGCCGCTGCGGATCTGCGGCCCCCTCCGGAAAGAAGTTCCATGAAGCCGATCTCAGGTCTCGTGCCATGGGCTGGCGCGGCCGCTGCTGCGCTCGCGACCCTCGCCGTCCTCTATCCCGGCATGTACCCGTTCGATTCCGCCTATCAGCTCTGGCAGGCGCGAAGCGGCGAGTTCAACGACGTTTCGCCGGTGGCGATGACGGCGCTCTGGTCGTTGCTGCTGCAGCTGACGTCGAACCCCGCGACGCTCCTCGTCATGAATCTGGTCATGTTCTGGACCGGCCTGGCGCTGTGCGTCGCGGCGACCGCGAGCAACGCGTTGGTACGGGTGGCCCTGCTGTGCGCGTTGGGCGCCTCGCCGCTGGCACTCGTCGAGCTCGCGCACCTCTTGTCCGACGCGCATCTCGCAGCGATCCTGGTCCTCGCCACCGGATTGCTCGCGTGGGGAATCACGTCGAAACGGCGCGGCGCGCTTCTGGCTTGCAGCCTGCTATTGATTTACGCGGGTTGCGTGCGGCACAACGCGCTGCTTGCGATTCCACCTTACGGCGCGGTGATCGCCCTGGCCGCGAATGATGGGCAGCATCGTCGCCGGCTTGCCGCGGTGCTCGGCGCGGCGGCATTGACCGTTGTCTCGGCGTTGGCCGGAGTTGCGCTAAACCGTGGGCTGGTGGTCGAAAGCGTGAGTGTCTGGCCGACGATTGCGTTGTGGGATCTGGCCGCGATATCCGTCGACAGCAACACGCTGCTGCTGCCGTCCTTCACCCACGGACCGGGGATGACGGCTGCCGAACTCCGCGATACAGGGGCGTTCGACAGCGCGTCAAACACGCTGCTGTTCCAGAAATCGCGTTCAGGCATGCGCGACGGGCTGACGGCTCCGTATGCGGGCGAACAGTTGCGTGACTTGCGCGCGGCGTGGATCGATGCGGTGCAGCAGCATCCGATCGAATACGCTCGCCATCGCGCGCGCACGTTCTGGCTCCTGGTGGGCCCACACCGTGGCGACGTCCAGGGAAAGACGTATTTCGTCGATCGCATGCAGTATCGCGACAACCCGCCGTTCCCGCCGCCACTGGCGCCGGCCGCGCAACAGACGCTCTATGCACTTGCGGCCGATCTGCAGTCCAGCTGGCTCTTCGCGGCGCTGCCGTATCTGCTGCTCGACGCAGTCGCCTTGACCGTCGGGTGGCGGCGTCGCGCCCGACCTACGGCACGGGTCGCGCTGGCGGTGTCGAGCAGCGCGCTGCTGTACGCGGCGACGTTCGTTCTGGTCGCGCCGGGCGCCGAGTTGCGCTATCTGACGTGGCCGATCGTCGCAGGCCCCTTGGCGCTCGCGTTTGCGCTGTCGAAACGGCATTGCCGGACGATGACCCGCGTACCGCGCTGAGGTCGGCGTCCAGTCGTTTTGCCTGTTTCAGAGACGAAGCGGGCGGATCGACCATCCGCCCGCTCGTCTGTCACGCGGCCACGGCAGCGAGGTCTTCAGCCTCCGCCGATATGCGGCGACACATCGAGCGGACCTGGCGACCTTCGTGCGCAAGGCGCGCAGCGAAGCGCCGCGGCGGCACGCGCAGCCAGCGCGCTCGAGCTACGCGGCGTGCAGCACGAGGTGCAGGCGGCTGGTGCGGGGCACGCCGGCCAGCAGGTACTCCATCTGGTCGGCGAGGATGCGGCGATTGCGCAGGATGAAATGCTCGTGCCGGTTCGGCACGTACGGAACGTAGAGCAACGGCATGTTTGCCTGTTCGGGCGCGCGGTTTCCCTTGCGCGTGTTGCATCCGCGACAGGCGGTGACGGAATTCATCCACGTGTCGCGTCCGCCGCGCGATGCAGGAATGATGTGATCGCGCGACAGATCGCGGAACAGGAACCGGCCGCCGCAGTAGGCGCAAACCTGGCGGTCGCGCGCGAACAGCATCGGGTTGGTCAGGCCGGGCGTATGCGACAGCGGACGTCCGGCACTGCCCTTGATGGCCAGGATCGACTTCGTCGAGATCCGCGAACGAGAGCCGTCGCGCTGCCAGCCACCCCGGAATTCGCGGACCACTGCGCCGAGCGACCAGGCGACCGTTTGCTTGGCATGGTACGTAATGGCTTCCTCGAGCTCCACCCACGCCTGGGGGAGCCCGGCCATGTCGACGGTCAGGACAAGCGGGTCCATGCGCCGAATTGTAGCTAAACGGCGCGCAACGAGTCAGGTGACGAGACGCCGGACGGCCGGGCGGGTGTTGTCGCGGCGCGACGAGCGGGGTCGGGCACGTCTTCTCAACCCTTGACGCACAGCACCTGCTTCAGGGTGTGAACGACTTCCACCAGGTCGGATTGCGCCGCCATGACGGCGTCCACGTCCTTGTACGCGGCCGGCAGCTCGTCGATGACGGCCGTATCCTTGCGGCATTCGACACCCGCCGTCTGGGCCGCGAGGTCGGCGCGGGTGTATCGCCTGCGCGCTTCGTTGCGCGACATCGTCCGGCCGGCACCGTGGCTGCAGGAGTGATACGACGCGGCGTTGCCCTTGCCGCGCACGATGAACGAGCGTGCGCCCATGCTGCCGGGAATGATGCCGAGCTCGTCCTTCCTCGCGGACACTGCGCCTTTGCGGGTGATCCACAGCTTGCGCCCGAGGTGCTCCTCGAGATCGGCGTAGTTGTGATGGCAGTTGACCGCGGATTCGCGGATCGCGATGTCCTGCGGAAAGAAACGCGCAAGCGAATCGAGGACCCGCTGCAGCATGACGTCCCGATTGAGCGCCGCGTAATCCTGCGCCCAGCGCAAGCCGGCGACATAGTCATCGAATTCGGAACTGCCTTCGGTGAGCCACGCGAGATCGCGATCGGGCAAGTGCATCTGCTCGCGCTCGGCGAGCCGCCTCGCATTCGCGATCGACACTTCGCCGATCCGATTGCCCACGTTGCGGCTGCCCGAATGAAGCAGTACCCAGACGCGACCCTGCTCGTCGAGGCAAAGCTCGATGAAATGGTTGCCGCCGCCGAGCGTGCCGACCTGGTTCCAGACTCGCTGATGATCGAACTTGCCGAGGGTCCGGACGACCCGCAGCCCCTCATAGCGGCCGCGCAGATGCGACATCCGCCCGCGCAGGCGATCGGCGGGCGCGCCTGCCGCCTGCTCGAGCACCGGGCGGGCGTACGCATCGAATCCGACCGGGACGTCGCGCTCGATTTGCGCGCGAATGCGCGCCAGCGATTGCGGCAGGTCGTTTGCCGTCAACGTGGTGCGCAGCGCGACCATTCCGCAACCGATGTCGACGCCGACCGCGGCCGGAATGATCGCTCCCCGCGTCGGGATCACGCTGCCGACGGTCGCCCCCTTGCCGAGGTGAACGTCCGGCATGATCGCAACCGGGCCGCCCAGAATCGGCAACGTCGCGAGGTTGGCAATTTGCGCGCGCGCCGCCGCTTCGACGGGGACGCCTTCGGTCCACATCCGGACGTTGTCGATGATCGCGGGCGTTGCGGGCGTCATGGCGCTGAAGATGACCAAGGTGAAACTGCGTAGGGCCGATCCGGCAATGCCGGTCTTGCCTAGATGGGGGCGGACTGGGCTTTTCGAACCGCCCGGACGCGATGCCGCGGCGAAGTCGATCCCGGGACGGGCCTTCGTCACGGCCCCGGCGAGTCGCCTCGCCGGGGTTGCCGCGACTGGTGACCGCGTCGACGTCGCTGCGTCGGCGCGGCGGCGATCCCCCAATGCGGGTTAGGAGTGCCGCGCACAGCACTCGAAATCGCCGTTCACTCGCTCCGCTTTCGCGGTGAGTTCATTGCCCCGCCATGCGGGCGAACAGCCCGAATGGATTGACCCATGCCGGCGCCTCGCTTCGCACCGTCGTCCGCTCGGCGTCGCCGCTCGCCAGCCGGACCACGACGCCGTCCGGCGATCGCCAATAAGTGCCCGCGCGCGTCGTATCGACGAGGTGGTAGTCGCCGCGGCCGTAGGGCCGTCGATACGCTCGTTGCTCGTGTGTCATTTGGATGCCTCGTTCGGTGGTCGTTGCATATTCCGGGCAACAAAAAAAGCCCGGTACCAGATTCGGCGCGCCGGGCTCTGCCAGGGAACGATGCGTCCGCCTAACCGACGGCTCTCCCCGCGCCTGCCCGCGCGCGCAACTCGATGACGTGTGTGGATGTGCCGGTCATGCGTTCAATGCTCCTCTTCGGATTGCACGTGCGCGTAAGGCGCGCGCTCGCCACAGCGGCTCACTTCGCCGGCGGCGGAATCGAAAGGAGTTTGTGGACCTTTCGACGGTTCCGCCGGCCACCCGGCGGACGTCGTCCGGTCGGGGAGCTACGTCGTCGCGCGGCCGCCGAACACGGCGGCGCCCGATGCCGGTCGCTGCATGACGCTCTTCGCACAGCCGATGGCTGCGCCGCGGACACGGAAGTCCGGAGCGAGGAATCGGGCGATGTGCAGTCGGGTCGTCATGTAATCGAATGCGCCTGGGCAGTTGACGTTGCGATCGAGCATTTTACCGGCGGTGCCATTTCGTGCGCAAGCAATTTGCGGGTCGCGTTTTGCGCGCTGGTGCGAAAACACAACATCCGCGGCACGGCACGCGCCATCGTGCTCGTGCGCCGACGCAGCATCACGGCGTCGATGGCAGCGGCCGCTCAGGATTCGCGGCGATCGCCGCTGTCGCGCTCGAACAGATGGCAGGCCTGCGGGGCGAACGTCACGTGAACGTTGTCGCCTTCGCGCACGTTTGGCCACTGGTCGGTGCGCAGCTTGATCACCTGGCCCGCGACATCGAGATCGATGATCGACGTGTCGCCGAGATTTTCGATCAGGTAGACACGAGCCGGCAGGCCCGTCGGCGCGATGCGCAGCGCCGCGGGTCGCACGCCGAGCGTCACGGCGCCATCGGGACCGAGCGGCCGATCGAGCTCGAGCATCGTCCCTGCGACGTGCAATGCGCCGCCGCGAACTTCGGCGGGCAACAGGTTCATCGGCGGGCTGCCGATGAAATCCGCGACGACCGCGGAGGCCGGCCGCGCAAAGATTTCCTGCGGCGGGCCGACCTGCACGATGCGGCCGTCCATGAAGACGGCGACGCGATCGGCGATCGTCATCGCCTCTTCCTGGTCATGCGTCACGTAGACGGTGGTGACGTCCAGCGCGCGCTGCAGCTTGCGCAACTCGACGCGCGTCTCGAGCCGCAGCTTCGCGTCGAGGTTCGACAGCGGCTCGTCGAGCAGGAACAGCCGGGGCTTGCGGACGATCGCGCGCGCGAGTGCGCAGCGCTGCTGCTGCCCACCCGAAAGCTGGCCCGGGCGGCGGGCAAGCAGGTGATCGATGTGCACTTTGGCCGCCGCATCGCGCACCGCGCGGTCGAGCTCCTCCTTCGGCGTTGCAATCATCCGCAACGGAAACGCGATGTTGTCGAACACCGACATGTGCGGATAGAGCGCGTAGCTCTGGAACACCATCGCGACGTCGCGTTCTCCCGGCTCGCGATCGGTGACATCCTCGCCATCGAGCAGCACGCGGCCCCCGTTCACGGGCTCGAGGCCCGCGAGAATGCGCAGCGTCGTCGTCTTGCCGGAACCGGACGGCCCGAGCAGGGCGAAGAATTCGCCCGGCTCGATGTCGAGGTCGACGCCGTGCAGCGCGGTGACTGCGCCGTGCCGCTTGACGATTCCGCGCAGGCTCACGCGCCCGGCGCGGCTCACCGGCCACCGCCCTTGACGGCGCCCACCGTGAGGCCCTTGACGATGTGCCGCTGCGCGAGCAGCCCAAGCACGATCACCGGCGCCATCGCGAGCATCGCGCCCGCGGCGAGCTTCGCCCACAGCGTCTGCTCGACCGAGATGAAGTTGAACATCGCGACCGTCACCGGCCGGACGCGATTGCCACCGAGCACGACGGCGAACAGGAACTCGTTCCATGCGTTGAGGAACACGAAGATCGTCGTGACGGCGATGCCGCCCCGCACCTGCGGCAGGATCACGTACCAGAACGCGCGCATGCGGCCCGCGCGGTCGAGCAGCGCCGCCTCTTCCATCTCGCGCGGAATGTCCTCGAAGTAGGAGACCATCAGCCAGATCGCGAACGGCAGCGAGAACGTCAGGTAGATGACGATCAGTCCGGCGTACGTGTCGAGACCGCCGACCTTCTGCAGCATGAGGTAATACGGAATGATCAGGCCGACCGGCGGCAGCATCTGCGTGGCGAGCACGTAGAACCCCGATGCGCGCTTGCCCGGAAACTCGAGGCGGGCGAGCGCGTACGCCGCGGGGATGGCGAAGAGCAGCGTCAGGATCGTCGAGGCACCCGCGACGATCGTGCTCGAAATCAGGTTCGGGAGGATGCTCGCCGAGCCGAACAGCACGTCGCGATAGTTGCGAAGCGTCGGCTCGAAGATGATCGTCGGCGGATACGCGAGCACGTCGCGCTCGGTCTTGAACGACGTCAGCAGCGCCCACAGCACCGGAAACGCCCACACTGCGAGCAGCAGCGCCGCGACGCCGACGATCGAGCGAGCGACGACGTGCGCAATCGGCGCGCGCGCCGCCGTCATGCTCGCCGACCCCGCCGCACGCGGAACATGACAAGGGACACGACGAACGTGATCGCGAGGAGCACCATCGCGAGCGCTGCGCCGTAGCCGAGATTCAGCTCCGAGAACGACGTCCGGTACGCGTAGAGGTTGAGGATTTCGGTCGACGTTCCGGGCCCGCCGCCGGTCGCGGCGAAGATCGCCGCGAACGCGGACAGCGCGATCATCGTGCGCATGATGATCACGATGACGATCGCGGGACGGATCAATGGCAGCGTGATATGGCGAAATCGCTGCCAGGCATTGGCACGGTCGATTCGCGCCGCCTCGAAGACATCGGGCGGCAGGGAGGAAAGGCTTGCGAGCAGCACGAGGAACGCGAACGGCGTCCACTGCCACGTGTGGATCGCGATGACGGAAATCAGCGCGAGCTGCGGATCGCCGAGCCAGTTGTGGCTGCCGAACCCAAGCGCGCGCGTGACGACATCGACGAGGCCCACGTCCGGCGACAGCACCAGCGTTCGCCAGAAAAGCCCCACGACGACCGGGGCGAGCACGATCGGCAGGATCGCCGCGATCCGCAGCACCGCCTGGCCACGCGGAATCCGCAGCACCAGCAGCGCGAGCGAGAGTCCGAGCACCACCTGCAGCACGACGGTGCTCGCCGTGTAGACGACCGTGAGCCACAGCGAATTCCAGAAGCGCGGATCGCCGCCCATCTTCACGTAGTTGTCGATCCCCGCGAAGCCGCCGAGCCACGGCATGGAGAGATCGATCCGCATCGCGCTTGTCCATGCGAGGTAGACGAGCGGCGCCGTCGTCGTCACGAGGAGCGCGAGGAGCGCGGGAAGGAAGAGGAGCAGCGCGAAGCGCCGGGAGGGGTCAGATACCATTTTCCCGCGCGCAGTCATGTCCGATTCGCCGGCGTTGCCGGGAAAATGGTGTCTGATCCCGTCGCGTCGTTGAGCTTCGTGGATGGGATCAGACACTCTTTTCCGAAAAGCATTGGAAAAGAGTATCTGACCCCTTTTTTTGCGATCGCGTCTTCGTGGAAGGGATCAGACACTCTTTTCCGAAAAGCATTGGAAAAGAGTATCCGACCCCTTTTTTGCGATGGCGTCTTCGTGGATGGGATCGGACACCCTTTTCCGAAAGGCAAAGGAAAATGGTATCCGACCCCTTCACTTCACGATCTGCTCGATCCGCGCCTGCGCCTCGTCGAGCGCTTCCTTCGACTTCTTCTGGCCGACGAGCGCGGCCTGGATCGCCGTGCGCCATCGTATCGCCGATCGCCGGCCATTGCGGGACGCGCGGCCGCCAATCGACGTCGGTGTCCTGTTCGAGCGACGTCAGCGCAGCTTCCACGAAGTTGGGGCCGATGTCCTTCGTCATCGCGAGGAATTCGGGCGACTTCCACAGCGACGCGCGATTGATTCCCGAGCGCTTCGCCGGTCCCGCGAATTTCCACGACGTGCGCGCCTGCGTTTCCGCCGACGCGGCCCACTGGATGAACAGCCACGTGGCGCGCTTCTGCTTCTCGGACAGCGCGGCGTTGATCGGGAAGCCCCAGTTCCAGATCGACGTGACGCGCTTGCCCGTCGGTCCTTTCGGCCAGCGGGCGAATGCCATCTTGCCGATGACCTTCGACTTCTCCGGATTCATCAGCACCGCGGCCGACGAATGCGCGTCGATGTAGCAGCCGAGCGTTCCCTGCGAGAACGCATCGGCGATGTCCGGCCAGTTCCAGTTGCGCACTGCCGGCGGCGCGTATTTCGGCTTCGGCGTCGACGTACCAGTCGAGCGCACGGACCGCCTCGGGTGAGTTGACGACGACCTTCTTGCCGCTGAACCATTGCCGCCGAACTCCTTGAAGAGCGACGGGTAGATGTACATGTTCTGCCCCGCGCCGGCGAAACCGCGCAACGCCATTCCATACATGCGGTTCGCCGGATCGTTCAGCGCCGCCGCGTTCTTGAGGAATTCGTCGAGCGTGTCGGCCGGCTTCAGGCCCTTCGCGTCGTAGAGGTCCTTGCGATACACCTGCACGGTCACCTCGCCGTCGTACGGAACGGCGTACGGCTTGCCCTCGTATGAATTGGCGTCACGCCACGCCTTGAAGATGTCGTTGTAGTTGAACCACGCACTGTCGGTGAGCGCGCTGTCGTAGAGATAGCGGTCGAGCGGCTCGATCCATTTGTTCGACACGTACAACGGGTAGTACATCGGGTCGGTCGCCGACGTCGCGTACGTGGCGGTCTTCGACGAAAGGTCGAGCATCGCCTTCTGCCGGATCTGGCCTGGCGGCACCTTCTCGAAGCGCACCTTCACGCCGGACAGCGCCTCGAACGTCGGTGCGATCGCGATCAGGTTGTCGAAATAGCTCGCCGGGATGACGGCCACCGCGATTTCCTCGTCCTTCCGCCTGACGCCAGTTGATCTTCGCCTGCGTGTACGGCGCGATATCGGCGGCGGCTTGCGCATGCGCGCTGCGAATCACGTACGGCGCGGCGATCGCGGCCGCGCCGAGCGCAGCCGTGTGCTTCAGCATCCGCCGGCGACCAGGGGCGGCGAGCGTGGCTTTGGAACGTCGTTTCATCGTTGTCTTCTCCTCGTGGCGCGGCGCCGCATCGAGACGCCGCTACAGGTGCACATCAGCGAATCGCGGCAAACGGGCTGCAGCCTGGCGCGTCTTCGGCGCTTTCGGCTTGCAGCAGCAGGTACTCGGGAAATCCGCCGCCGGCGTCGGCCTTGCCGATGTCGAACAATCGCTTCACCACGTCGGGATGCCGATCGGCGAGATTGGGTGCGTCGGGCGCCGGGCGCGGAGAGTCGTACAGGAAAGGTCCGCGGCCGTTCACCTTGCAGTTGAACCACCAGCGGTCGTCGATCACCGTCATCGCGCCGCCCCAGCCGACCGTCACATGATCGCGGATCGGCGCGCCATCGGCGAACGCGAGGTTCCAGAACGACTTGCCGTCGATCGGCTTCCGGCGGCGTGACGCCGGCGGCGTCGAGCATCGTCGCGGCGATGTCGTGATGCTGGACGAACGCGTTGCACGTGGTGCCCGCGCCGATCCTTTGCGGATGGCGAACGAGCAGCGGCACCTCGTAGCTTTCGGGATCGGACGGATAGCCGCGCTTGCCGATGTAGCCGCGCCGCTCCCACAGGCTGTGGCCGTGGTCGGACGTGACGATGACCAGCGCCTCGTCGAGCACGCCGGTCACGCGCAACGTCTCGATCAGGTGCCCGAACCAGCGGTCGCACATCTCGACGAGGCCCGCGTAATTGGCGCGCGTGCGCGTCACCAGGTCCGGCGGCAGCCACGGCATCTCCGCGTACGGCGAGATGACCTGCTCGCGGCCGTCGCCATCGTCGTAGCGCCGCCGGTAATGCTCGGGCACGAACCACGGCTCGTGCGGATCGAACGATTCGACGGTGAGGAACAGGCGCTTGGCATCGAGGTTCTGCTCGACCCAGCGCGCCGCTTCCTGCATGACCTGCGCGTTGAACCACTGCTCCTCGCGCACGCGATCGCGCATGTTGAGCAGGATGCGGCTCGAGAACCAGTGCGGCGCCGTACCCCGGCTGCTCGAGCCCCGTCGCCTTGCCGCGCAGCTCCTGCAGCTCGCGCGGCACCCAGTAGTCGATTTCCGCTTGCGAAGGAAACGGCCCGCTGCGCGCGGCATCGGCTTCCTGGCCGCGAATGAACGTCCATTGATGGAAGCCGCGCCAGAAGTTCTTCGACGGCTTGAACTCGTGGTAGAGATCGGAGACGAGCCCGGTGCGAAAGCCGTCGGCCTCGTACATTTCGGCGAGCGTCGCCTGCGACTCGGGAATCGGCCCCCAGCCCGGCGCGATGCCGACGAAGTCGCCCTTGATGTGACGGAAGTCGCCGTTGTGGAACGGATACGTGCGCCGCCCGGTGTAGATCGTCCGCCGCGCGCAGAGCGTGGGCAGCGCTTCCGGATAGGCGCGATCGAAGCGGACCGATTCGCGCGCGAACGCGTCGAGATGCGGCGTCGCGATCGGCGCCGCGAGCGACGGGGCCCAAGCGGCGGCGTGCCGTAGCAGCCGACGGCGTCTCGCCGCAGCGTGTCGAAAACCACGAGGACGACGTGCCGCACCGGCGCTACCGCCATTGCGCATCTCCGCTCGCTCTCGCGTCCGCCGCTTCGATGTATTCGATTACATATCATCGCCAATACCGGCGCCGGATGTCAACCCGCCACGGCGATTATCATTGCAAGGTCCGGCGCAGGGCCGCCACGCTGCGCGCTATGCAATCGATACCATCGCAGCGGTATGCTCGAAGCGCGGATCGACCGCTGAAGCGAGACCCGTACTGGAATGATCCGGACGCCGAGCCATGAAACTGCGATAACGCTCGAACGCTCGAGCGCGCGCGACGTCGCGCGGCTGGCGGGCGTGTCGACGGCGACCGTATCGCGTGCGCTGAACCTGCCCGATAGCGTCGATCCCGGCAACGCTGTCGCGGGTGCAGCGCGGCGATCGAAAAGCTCCGCTACGTTCCGCACGGCGCCGCGCGAGCGCTGCGCAGCCGGCGCAGCGACATGATCGGCGCCGTCGTGCCGTCGTTCGATTACGCGCTGTATGCGCGCACGACGAGCGCGCTGCAGCGCGAAGCCGACACGCGCGGCTACGCGCTGGTGCTGGCCGCGCATCACTACGACCTGCAAACCGAAGTCCGCGTGACCGCAGCAGATGGTCCAGCACGGTGTCGACGCGTTCGTCGTTCGTCGGGCTCGACCACGACCCGGCGCTCTACTCGCTGCTCGATCGGTATGGACGGCCCTATGTGCTGACGTGGGGCGTCGATCATTCCGGCCTGCATCCGAGCATCGGCTTCGACAACCGCGCCGCGACTTACGCAATGACACGGCACCTGCTCGATCTCGGGCACCGCCGATTCGCACTGATCAGCGCACCGACGGCGGGCAACGACCGCTCGCGCGAACGCGGCGCGGGCGTGCGTGCCGCGCTCGCCACGGCCGGCCTCACGCTGGAAGACGAGGCGATCCGGCATGCGCCGATCGCGCTCGAATCAGGCGCCGCCGCAATGCGCGAGCTGCTTGCGCGGCGTCCGCGTCCCACCGCGGTCATTGCGACGAACGACGTGTTCGCCGTCGGTGCGATGCTGGCATGCCGCGAGGCGGGAGTTGCGATCCCCGACGACATCTCGATCACCGGCGTCGACAACACGGACCTCGGCGCAACGCAGACGCCGGGCCTCACGAGCATTCGGACGCCGATCGTCGAGATCGGCCGCGCCGCGGCATTGCAGCTTCTCGCGCGGCTCGAAGGCGAACCGGCCGAGCTGCAGCAGCAGCTGCCCTTCGAGCTGGTCAAGCGCGGCAGCACCGGCCCGCCCAAGTCCACCTCGACCCGCGCACGCCGGTAAACTAGCCGGCGTTTCGGTTCCAACTCACGCAAATGCTGCAGCGGGCACGTCCCTCGTCCCGCCACGAAAGGCTTGACGTTGCCGACGCTCCTGGTCCGCTTCCGTTCCTTGCATTGGCCGCCGCAGCGTGCCGGCGCGCTTCGAACCGCGATCGCACTCGCCGCCTGCCTCGCGGCGACGCCGGCGCACGCGGAAACGGTCGTCGAGTACTACCATGCCGCGCTCGATCACTACTTCATCACGCCGCTTCCGCGCGAAATCGACGCGCTCGATTCGGGACGGATTGCCGGTTGGGGGCGCACCGGCCTCGTTTTCGACGCGTCCGCTTCTCCCGCTGCGGCCGGCGGCAACGCCGTGAACCCGGTATGCCGGTTCTACATCCCGCCCGAGCATGGCGATTCGCATTTCCTGTCCGGCTCACCGGCGGAGTGCGCGACGGTGCGGGACAAGATCGCGACGGATCCGAACTTCAGCGGTTACGTCGAGGAGACGCCCGCCGAGTTCTACATCGCGTTGCCCGACACGTCGACCGGCGCGTGTCCGACCGGCACCATGCCGGTTTATCGGCTCTGGAACCAGCGGGCCGACTCGAACCACCGCTACACGGCCGACGCGGCGACGCGGGACGTCATGATCGCGCGCGGCTACGCGTCCGAAGGCTACGGACCGCTCGGCGTCGGGATGTGCACGACACGCGCCGGCATCGCCGATTCGCAGGTTCGCGTGACCGGGCTGGCGCCGTTCGCGGCCGCGTGCGACGGCGTTCCGCCGACCGGCGTCGCCTATGCGGGCGCCGAAGTCGAACCGTACGTCGCGATCGATCCGCAGGACCCGTCGCACCTCATTGGCGTGTGGCAGCAGGACCGGTGGTCGGACGGCGGCGCGCGCGGCCTTCGTACCGGCTATTCGTTCGATGGCGGACTGACCTGGTCGCTGACGCAGGCCGCGTTTTCGCGATGCACCGGCGGCAATCCCGCGAACGGCGCCGACTTCGCACGCGCGAGCGACCCCTGGGTCACGATCGGTGCGGACGGCATCGCGTACCAGGTCGCCATTGCGTTCAATGGCGCCACGTTTGCGAACGATTCGTCGAGCGCCGTGCTCGCAAGCCGCTCGACCGATGGCGGTCGCACGTGGAGCGTGCCCGCGACGCTGATTCGCGACGGCAGCAGCGCGTTCAACGACAAGGAGTCGATCACCGCGGATCCTGTCACGCCGGGCCATGCGTATGCGGTCTGGGACCGACTGGAGCAGACCGGTCGCGGGCCCACGTATTTCGCGCGCACGACGAACGGCGGGCAAAGCTGGGAAGCCGCGCGGCCGATCTACGACCCGGGCGAGCGCAACCAGACGCTCAACAACCAGATCGTCGTCACCTCCGATGGCAGCGGCGAAGGCCACACGCTGTTCGACGTCTTCACCGAATTCCTCACCGGCAGCAACAACATCGTGACACCGCGCCTGGCGCTCGTGCGCTCCACGGATCACGGCGAAACGTGGAGCGGGTCGACCCCGATCTCCGACCTGCGCGCGGTCGGCACGTACGACCCGCAGAACCCCGCTGCGGCCATTGCGCGACGGCGCCGGCATCGCATCGTTCGCAGGCGGCGCGAATGGGGTGCTCGTCGGTGTGTGGCAGGACTCCCGTTTCAGCGGCGGTGTTCGTGACGGCGTTGCATTTACGCGCTCGGTGAACGGCGGCGACACGTGGAGCGCGCCGGTGCAGATCAACGCAGTCCCGGGCGTGCAGGCGCTGATGCCCGCCGTGACGGTGCGCGCCGACGGCACGATCGGTGTGCTGTATTACGACATGCGCAACGACACGGCCGATCCTGCGACGCTGCTGGTCGACGTGTGGCTCACGACGTCGAGCGACGGGGTGACGTGGACCGAGCGCCACGTTTCGGGACCGTTCGACCTGAACCATGCACCGCTCACGCCGGGAGGCCTGTTCGTCGGCGACTATCAGGGACTGGCGAGCGCGAATGGACAGTTCGTCGGTTTTTTCGCACAGACCAACGCCGATCCGGCGAACCCGACCGACGTGGTTGCGTCGGTGTTCCGCTCGAGCGGGGCAGCCGGGCAGGCGCTCGGGCAGGTCAAGTCGGCGTATCGTGCGGGTGAAGCGAAAGCCTCTCGCATGACGCCTGCGTGGCAGGAACGGTTGCAGCAAAGCGTTCGCAGGATGCTCCGGCAGCGAATCGTTGCTGCGCCGGGGGCGGACGTGCCGGGGTTGCCGTTCATGCGGTGACTCGAGTTCCCGACCGGGGAGCACCGGTCGGTTCGGGAAGGAGTCCGCCATGAGTTCGCTCGAGACCGATAAGGCGTTTACCGGTTCGATCCCGAAGATCTACGAAACCTATCTGGTGCCGCTGATCTTCGAATCCTACGCAGACGACATTGCAGCAAGACTGAAAGCGTTGCCCGCGACGCGCGTGCTCGAGATTGCCGCGGGCACCGGCGTGGTGACCCGCGCGATGGCCTCCGCGCTGCCGGCGCAAACGTCGATCGTCGCGACCGATCTCAACCAGGCGATGCTCGATCATGCAATGCAGATCGGAACCCGGCGTCCGGTCGAATGGCGACAGGCGGATGCAACGGCGCTTCCGTTCGACGACGACGCGTTCGATGTGGTCGCATGCCAGTTCGGGGTCATGTTCTTTCCCGATCGGCCCAAGGCGTATTCCGAGGTTCGCCGCGTGCTGAAGCCGGGCGGTACCTTTTTGTTCAACGTCTGGGACCGGATCGACGACAACGAATTCGCCGCGTGCGTGCATGCTGCCGCCGAATCGGTGTTCCCGTCCGACCCGCCGCGATTCCTGCTGCGAACCCCGCACGGTTATTTCGACCAGGACCGCATCCGCGGCGATCTCGCGCAAGGCGGGTTCGCGAATCGAGCCGACATCGCGATCGTTACCGCGCGAAGCCGCGCGGCATCGCCGCGCTTTCCGGCGCTGGGGTTCTGCCACGGCTCACCGTTGCGCAGCGAAATCGCGGCCCGCGATCCTGCACGCCTCGGCGATGTCGTCGATGCGGCCACCGAGACGCTCGCCCGGCGCTTCGGTCAGGATGCGATCGACGGCAAGATGCAGGCGCACGTCGTGACGGTGCGCAAATGATCGAAATCGTCCGGCTGCGTTACGCGGCGCCGCGCAAGACGCCGCCGGGTCCTCCCGCTGCGGACGATACGGAAGCCGCGGACGACGAGCCTTCGAAGGAAAACCTCGACCACTGCCGCCGCTGCGAACTGTGGGAGCGCGCGACGCAGGGTGTTCCCGGCGAAGGCGCCGGTGGTGCGCGGCTGATGCTCGTCGGGGAACAGCCGGGCGACGAGGAAGACGTGCAGGGCCGTCCGTTCGTCGGGCCCGCCGGGCGCCTGTTGCGCACGCTGCTCGAAGAAGCCGGCATTCCCGCGGAGCAAGTCTTTCTCACGAACGCGGTCAAGCATTTCTTTTTCGAGCCGCGCGGCAAGCGGCGCATTCACAAGACACCCATGCAGCGGCATATCGCCGCGTGCCATGCATGGCTCGCGGGCGAGCTCGTGCGCGTGCGTCCGGCTGTGATCGTGACGCTGGGCGCAACCGCGCTCGCGGCGGTTTACGGCGCCAGGATCTCCATCACGGAGGCGCGTACGCGCAAGCTTGAAAGCCCGCAGGGCGCGGCGATCGTCGCGACCTACCATCCCTCCGCAGTCCTGCGCGTACCGGATCCGGATGCGCGAGTGAAACTCCGCGCGACGCTGCTGGCTGATCTCGAGCGGGCCGCGCGTCTCGCCGGACCGCAGAGGAGCTCGACATGAGATTGTCGCGCCACATCGGGGTGTTCTGTCTGGGGGCGATCGCCTGCCTTGCGGTCGCCATCCTGCAACCGGCGCGGGCGGAAGGCCGCGACGTCATCATCACGAACGATGCGCCCGGCGTGCGAGCCGAGGGCGCGTTCGAGCGCACCGATGCGTACCTGTCCCGCAGTCCCGCGGTCCTGCGTGGCGTCGGCGGCGGCGCGCACCGGGTCACCGTCGCGCTCGAGCCGGGAGAGCGGGGTTATTACCGGGTGTTCGTCTGGTGGCCGCAGATCCCGGCCGTGAGCGGCATCGATGTCACGGTCCATCATTTGAGTGGAAGCGCGTCTCACCCATTCGATCGGCCGAAGGGCGGGCAATGGAATGCCGTCGGCATCTTCGAGTTGCCTGCGACCGGCGCAGCGATTGAAATCGTCGGATCGCCGGGCGCTGAACTGGTCGTCGATGCTTTACGATTGCAATACGTCGGCGCGCAGGCGCCGCCGCTTTCCTTCGAAACGAACGCGCTGCCGATCGCGGTTGCCGGGCTTCCATACGAAGCGGCGATTGAAGTCATCGGCAACATCGGGGCGCCCCGCTTCGCCGTCGACGCCAGCCAACTTCCCGCCGGATTGACGCTCGATCCAGCCAGCGGAACGCTGGCAGGCGTTCCGGAGGTCACCGGCCACTACGAGTTCGACGTCGAAGCATTCGACGGCAATGGGCAACGCGCGCAACGGCGCTTCGCGCTCGAAGTCACGCCGACGCCGGCGGCTGAACCGAGCGCGCCCGCCGATGCGAAATCGGGCGGCGCCGCGACCAAGGACGGCGTCGCATCGGGTACGCCGCCCAATCTGGCGAACCTGATCGGGTTGATCGCCGCGCTGCCGGAAGGCGGATGGGCACAGGCGAGTCTCAACAGCTATTCCAGCGCGTGGACCCCGCCGGACCTGCGTCCGCTCGTCGGCCAAGGCAATCCCGACCCGATGAAGATCATCCTCGCCTGGAGCGGCTTCGCGTGGGACCCCAATCGCGGCGACCTGCTGCTCTTCGGCGGCGGGCACGCGAACTATTCCGGCAATGACGTCTACCGCTGGCGCGGCACGACGCGGCGCTGGGAGCGCGCAGCGCTGCCCAGCGAGGTCAAGCAGGACAGCTTTTTGAACTGGCCGCCCATCGACGGCTGGAATGCGGCACCCGCCTCCGCGCACACCTACGACAACAACATCTTCTTCCCGCATATCGATCGCCTGGTCGTTTTCGGCGGCGCCACGTACGACAGCGGCAGCGGGTACCGACGCGAATTGACGCCGACCACGAGCCGCCCGACCGGCCCGTACTTTTTCAATCCGGCGAAAGCCGATCCGAACAAGGTGGGCGGCACGACCGGTTCGCACGTCAAGCGGGTTGCGCCGCATCCCGAAGTGGTCGGCGGCAACATGTGGACCAACCGCGACCTCTTCGCCAACCTTCCGGGTAACCCGGTGGTGGCGCTGACACACGTCAACGGCTGCACCGCTTACGCCGATGAAAACGGCAAGGCACGGGAATACTCGGCAAGTGGAAATACATCTCCAGCCTCGATGCGTTCATCGGATTGCAGGACCCGGTGCAGGGCAACATCTGGATCTACAAGCCGGTCGGCTGGGTGGACCCCCAAGGCGGCAGCGCGCTTCCACCGTCGCCCCCTGCCAATGTGAGCGCCTCCGACGGCACTTCGACGGCGAGCGTCACGATCGGTACTTCGGCGACGACGAGCTTCATCGACACCACGGCCGTGGCCGGAAACCTGTACTTCTATGGCGTTGCCGCCACCGGTCCCGGCGGCACCAGCGCGCAATCTGCGCAGAACAGCGGCTTCAGGCGACTGCCCTGAGGTCGTTCGCGAGACCGGCGATCCGGCCGGCGTTCGTCGCCAAACCGCGATCAAAGCCGCAGGGCCACGCGCGTGCCCTGCTCGATCGCGCGCTCCGCGTCGAGCTCGACGGCGACATCGGCGCCGCCGATCAGCGTGTACGCGATGCCCGCCTGCGCCAGTTCATGCGCGAGCTCGCGCCGCGGCTCCTGGCCCGCGCAGACGACGATCGTGTCGACGGCGAGCACTTGCGGCTCCCCGTCGACGCGAATGTGGAGGCCTGCGTCGTCGATGCGCTCGTAGACGACGCCCGAAAGCATCGTCACGCCGCGCCGGCGCAGCAGCGTGCGACGGATCCAGCCGGTCGTCTTCGCGAGCCCTTCGCCGACCTTGGATGTCTTGCGCTGCAGGAGCCAGACGTTACGCGACGGCGGCGCTCGCCTGCGCGGCCTTCAATCCGCCACGATCGCGAATAGGCGGCATCGATTCCCCACTCGTCGCGGAATGCCTCGATCGCGCGCGTCGTGCAGCGCACCCGCGCTCGCATGTCCGTCCGTCGCGCTCCGGCGTGCGTCAGGAATTCCGCGACGTCGAAGCCGATGCCGCCGGCGCCGATGATCGCGACGTTGCGCCCGGCGGTGCGGCGTCCCTCGACGATGTCGACGTAGCTCGCGACACTCGGGTGCGCGAGGCCCTCGATCGCCGGTTGCCGCGGAACGATGCCCGTCGCGAGAATCACCGCGTCCGCATCTCGCACATCCGCCAGGCGCCGCCCGCGTGCCCAGCCGACGCTCGACGCCGAGCGCGGCGAGCCGACGATCGAAATAGCGCAGCGTCTCGGCGAACTCCTCCTTGCCGGGGATGCGGCGCGCGAGATTGAACTGGCCGCCGATCTCGCTCGCCGCATCGAACAGCGTGACCCGATGGCCGCGCTCGGCGGCGGTCGCGGCGCACGCAAGTCCCGCGGGTCCCGCACCGACGACCGCGATGCGCTTCCGGTGTTCCGTCGGGGTCAGCTTCATCTCGGTCTCGCGGCATGCGAACGGATTGACGAGGCAGGTGGCGATCTCGCGCTCGAAGATGTGGTCGAGGCACGCCTGGTTGCACGCGATGCACGTGTTGATCTCGTCGGCGCGGCCTTGCGCCGCCTTGGCGACGAATTCGGCATCGGCGAGGAACGGCCGCGCCATCGAAACCATGTCGGCGTCGCCGCGCGCGAGGATCGCGTCCGCGACGGCGGGATCGTTGATCCGGTTCGTCGCGATCAGCGGCAACCTGCACCGCGCCGCGCAACCGGCGCGGTCACCCACGTGAACGCGCCGCGCGGCACCATCGTCGCGATCGTCGGGATGCGCGCCTCGTGCCAGCCGATGCCGGTGTTGATCAGCGTCGCGCCCGCCGCTTCGACGGCCTGCGCGAGCGCCACGACTTCATCCCACGTGCTGCCGCCATCGACGAGATCGAGCATCGACAGCCGATAGATGATGATGAAATTCGGCCCGACGGCTTCGCGCGTGCGGCGCACGATCTCGACGGCAAAGCGGATCCGGTTCTCGAACGCGCCGCCCCAGTCGTCGTCGCGATGGTTCGTCCGCGGCGCGATGAACTGGTTGATCAGGTAGCCCTCGGAGCCCATGATCTCGACGCCGTCGTAGCCCGCGCGCTGCGCGAGCTGCGCGCACCGCACGTAGGCGGCGAGCGTGCGTTCGATGCCCCAGCGCGTCAGCGCGCGCGGCTTGAACGGCGTGATCGGCGAGCGGATCGCCGACGGCGCGACCGACAGCGGGTGATACGCGTAGCGGCCCGCATGCAGGATCTGCAGCGCGATGCGTCCGCCGGCCGCGTGCACGGCGTCGGTGACCTGCCGGTGCTTCGCCGCCTGCCAGCCGAACGACAGTTGCGACGCGCGCGGCTCGAGCCGCCCGACGAGATTCGGCGCGATGCCGCCGGTGACGATGAGGCCGACGCCGCCGCGTGCGCGCGCCGCGTAGAACGCCGCCAGCTTCTCGAAACCGTTCGGCGCTTCCTCGAGTCCCGTGTGCATCGACCCCATCAGCACGCGGTTCGGAAGCGTCGTGAAGCCGAGATCGAGCGGCGCGAGAAGATGCGGGTACGCGGTCATCGGCCCGCGATTCTACGCGCGGGTTCGGAAAGTAATCGAGTAGCGCAATGCCTTCGCGGGCGGAATGCCGTGCTGCCAGCGCCAAGATGCCGCCGCGAGCCCGCGACTTCAACCGTCCGCTTGCTGCGCCTTGGCGTCGAGCTCGCCCCAGCGCGCAAAGCGTACCGTGAGCAGCCGCTCGATTTCCTCGGCGCGCCGGCGCTCCGCCTTGATCCTGTCGACGTCCTGCGCGTGGTAATCCGGCGCGCTCATCCGCTCGCTCAGCGCATGTTGCTCGCGCTCGAGCGCCTCCAGCTCGCCGGGCAGCGCCTCGAGCTCGCGCTGCTCGTTGAACGTCAACCGCACGCGCGCCGGCATGCGCGCGCGCGGCGATGTCGTTTATCTTTTTCGCGGAGGGTTGCCGCGCCTCGTCAGCGACCGGGCGACGCTGGGCCAGCCAATCGCTGTAACCGCCGACGTATTCGTTCCACACGCCGCCACCCTCGGCCACGAGCGTCTGCGTCGCGATGTTGTCCAGGAACGCGCGGTCGTGGCTCACGACGAGCAGCGTGCCGGCGTACGCCTGGAGCGTCGCTTCGAGGAGTTCGAGCGATTCGATGTCGAGATCGTTCGTCGGTTCGTCGAGCACGAGGAGGTTCGCCGGTTGTGCAAACAGCCTGGCAAGCAGCAGCCGATTTCGCTCACCTCCCGACAGCGTCTTCACGGGCGCGTTCGCCCGCTGCGGCGGAAACAGGAAATCTCCGAGATAACTCAGCACGTGCTTGCGCCCACTCGTGGTCTCGATCCATTCCGAGCCGGGGCTGATCGTCTCCACGAGCGTTCGCTCGGGGTCGAGCACCTCGCGCAACTGGTCGAAATACGCGACGTCGAGCCGCGTGCCACGGCGCACGGTGCCGGTATCGGGATCGAGTCGGCCCAGGATGATCTTGAGCAACGTCGATTTGCCCGCGCCATTCGGTCCGAGCAACGCAAGCCTGTCGCCGCGCATGATTCGCAGCGACAGGTCACGAACGATGTCCCGCGTGCCGAAGCGTTTCGAGACGTTCTCGAGCTCCGCGACGAGCTTGCCGGATCGCTCGCCCGCATCGAGCGTCAGCTTGACGCTTCCGAGCCGGTCGCGGCGCAACGCCCGTTCGCGACGAAGCTGCCTCGAGCCTGCGCACGCGGCCTTCGTCGCGCGTGCGACGCGCTTCGACACCCTTGCGGATCCACGCTTCTTCCTGCCGCCAGAACGTGTCGAACTTGCGCGCGGCCGTTGCTTCGGCCGCGAGCTCCAGCGTCTTGCGCGCTTCGTAGGCCGAGAAATTGCCCGGATAACCGCGCAGCAAACCGCGGTCGAGCTCGACGATCCGCGTGCAAACGCGATCGAGGAACACGCGGTCATGCGTCACGATGATCGCCCCCGGGACGTTGCGCACGTGGCCCTCGAGCAGCGTGATGCCATCGATATCGAGGTGATTCGTCGGCTCGTCGAGCAACAGCAGGTCCGGCTCGAGGGCAAGTGCCAGGGCCAGGGCGGCGCGCTTGCGCTCGCCACCCGATGCGCGCTCGGGCGCCTGCGCCTCGTCGAGGCCGAAGCGATGCAGGAATTCGGTAAGCCGCGCCTCGATGCGCCAGCGGTCGCGATCATCGTGCACGTGCGAAAGTGCGCCGCGCTGCACGAGGCTTTCGCGCAGCGTCGACGCCGGCGGCAACTGCGGCTCCTGCTCGACCAGGACAACGGCAAGATTGTCGGGTCGCTCGATGACGCCGCCGTCGAGCACCTGCTGGTCGGCAATGGCGCGCAACAGCGACGACTTGCCGGTGCCGTTGCGCCCGATGAGGCCGATACGCTCGTTCGTCACCGATCGTCAGGTTGGCGCGATCGAGAAGCGGGTGCAGGCCGAACGCAAGCTCGGCATCGCGAATGGTCAGCATGAGTGGGGGCGGAGCCGCAATGCCGGTTACCCCGTCGAGCAGCTATCGCGCAAAAGGCATTGACGGCTCCGGCACGATTTCGAACGCAACGAAGCATGACGGCTCGGGCACCATATTAAGATACCGCCGTTGCAACGCTCACCCGGGACGCATCCATGGCACTCATGATCGCGGGTCTTCTGGTATTTCTCGGTGGCGCATTCCGTCGGCATCGCCGCGCCGGATTGGCGCGCGCGAGCCAGATCGCGCGCATCGGCCCGGGTCGCTGGAAGCTCGCCTACTCGCCCGTCTCCCTCATCGCGCTGGTGCTCGATCGTCTGGGGATATGGCGCGGCGCGCGCAAATCCGGTGATCGTGTGGGCGCCGCCGAGCTGGGGGCGGCACGCGGCCGCGCTGTTGACCGTCATCGGCTTCGTTCTCATCGCAGCGGCCTACGTTCCGGCGACGCGGATCAAGGCGGCGCTCGGGCATCCGATGACGGCCGGCGTCGCGTTGTGGGCGCTCGGCCATCTGCTCGCGAACGGCCGGCTCAACGCGGTCATGCTTGTTCGGCGCGTTTTTCGTCTGGGCCGTCGTCGACGTTCGTCATCGCGACGCCGCCGCGATCGGCAGGCGGGGACGACGTATGCCGCGGGCACGCTTCGTCGCACGATGCGATCGCGGTCGTCGTCGGCGTCGTCGTCTCGCATCGGTTTCGCGCTGTTCCTGCACGGCCCGCTGATCGGCGTGCGCCCGTTCGGGTGAGCGCAAGCCGCGAGATCGACTGACCGGGAGATATCCGCCCGCGCGCACGCCCGCGCAGCACTTGGTATAATTCGCAACTCATCGCCGCCTGCCTCCCGGCCGGCGGCTTTGTTTTTGTCCGGGCGCATCCCGCGTCTCCGGCGATGTTCGACCGCCATGGCCCTGGTTCCACAATCCGCGGATCTCGTGCGCGACGTCGCGCGCCGGCGCACGTTCGCGATCATCTCGCACCCGGACGCGGGCAAGACGACGCTGACCGAGAAGCTGCTGCTCTTCGGCGGCGCGATCCAGCTCGCCGGCACGGTGAAGTCGCGCAAGAGCGCGCGGCACGCGACGTCCGACTGGATGGAAGTCGAGAAGCAGCGCGGCATCTCGGTGACGAGCTCGGTGATGCAGTTCGAGTACGCGCGGCCACACGATCAACCTGCTCGACACGCCGGGCCACGAGGATTTCTCCGAGGACACGTACCGCGTGCTGACCGCGGTCGACGCCGCGGTGATGGTGATCGACGCCGCGAAGGGCGTCGAGGCGCAGACGATCAAGCTGCTCGACGTGTGCCGGCTGCGCGCGACGCCGATCATCACGTTCGTCAACAAGATGGACCGCGAAGTGCGCGAGCCGCTCGCGCTGCTCGAGGAGATCGAGTCGGTGCTCGACATCGACTGCGCGCCGATCAGCTGGCCGCTCGGCATGGGCAAGCGCTTTCGCGGCGTGTTCGACCTGCTGAACGACCGGCTGCTGCGCTTCGCGCCCGGCGAGGAGCGGGTGGCGACCGACACCGAGCGTGATCGCAGGGCTCGACAATCCGCGCCTCGACGACGCTGTTCCCGGACGAGACCGCCGCGCTGCGCCACGACGTCGAGCTGATCCGCAGCGCGAGCCATCCGTTCGACCTCGACAGCGTTCCTCGCCGGGCGGCAGACGCCGGTGTTCTTCGGATCGGCGATCAACAACTTCGGCGTGCAGGAGATCCTGCAGGCGCTGATCGAATGGGCGCCGCCGCCGCAGCCGCGCGACGGCGACGACGCGCGTCGTCGCAGCCGGCCGAGACGCCGTTCACGCGGCTTCGTGTTCAAGATCCAGGCGAACATGGATCCGCGGCATCGCGACCGGATCGCGTTCTTCCGCGTCTGCTCGGGCCGCTACCAGCCGGCGATGAAGGTGCGCCACCTGCGCATCGGCCGCGAGATGAAGCTCGGCAACGCGCTGACGTTCATGGCGAACGAGCGCGTCGCGAGCGAGGACGCGGTCGCCGGCGACATCATCGGCATCCACAACCACGGCCAGCTGCAGATCGGCGACACGCTGACCGAAGGCGAAGTCGCTCGCGTTCCAAGGGCATCCCGTATTTCGCGCCCGAGCTCTTCCGCGTCGCGCGCCCGCGCGATCCGTTCAAGGCGAAGCCGCTGCCGAAGGGGCTGCAGGAGCTGGGCGAGGAAGGCGCGATCCAGGTGTTCGCGTCGTCGCACACGCAACACGCTGCTGCTCGGGCGCCGTCGGCCCGCTGCAGTTCGAGATCGTCGCGCAGCGGCTCGCGAGCGAATACAAGGTCGACGCGATCTACGAGACGGCGAACATCTCGACCGCGCGCTGGCTGACGTTTCCCGACGACATCGACGCGGCGCAATTTCGAGCGCGAGCAGGCGGCGTCGCTCGCGACCGACGTCGACGGCAACCCGGTGTTCCTCGCGACGAACAAGTACAACCTGCAGGTGACGATGGAGCGCTGGCCGAAGGTCGGCTTTCACGCGACGCGCGAGCACGGCGAGCGGCTCGAGTGAGCGAGGCGGGCGAGGCGTAGCCGAGCCGAGTGCCCGACGGACCGATCCGCGCAAGCTGCGGTCGAAGGACGTCGGACGCTGCATCCCGGAGGCGAGGCTCGCGCAGAGGGCCGGCGCCTCGCGTCGCAAGTTCCGCACGCCGGTGGCGCTTGCTCTCGCGAACCGATCCGCGCAAGCTTCAGTCCAATACCGTCGGGCTTCGTCAAACATGGGCTCGCGTCATCCCGTTCCCCTCGGAGATCAGCATGGAACGCGTCGAAACATTTGAGCGGGACCCGGATTTCGAGCGGCCGATCGACCCGCATCGCAAAGCGCGCCGAAGCATCGTCTGGCCGCTCCTCATGCTCGCCGCCGTCGCGCTTGCGGGATTCCTCGTGTGGCGCGGCTTTCACGCACCCGTCCCCGCGCCGGCACCCGAGGTGCAGTCGGCCGCGCCGGCGACGGGCGACGCGACGCCTGCCCCGTCGACACCGCGCTATCCGATCGAGGCGGCAACAGCACCTCCCGTGGAGGAGACGGCGCCGCTGCCCGCCGTCGCCGACAGCGACGCCACGCTGCAGGACATGATGGCGTCGCTGTTCAGCGCCGCGCCGCTCGACCGCATTTTCCATCTGCAGGAGATCGTGCCGCGCTTCGTCGCGACGATCGACAACCTGCCGCGGCAAACGGTCGCGCTGTCGCGCATGTCGGTGAAGCCCATCGGCGGCACCGTCGAGACGACGCAGGACGGATGGACGCATCCTGCTGCGCGCCGACAACGCAACGCGCTACACGACGTACCTGCGCGTGATGGAGCAGGCCGACACGCAGAAGGCTCGTGCAAACCTATGTCCGCTTGTACCCGCTGTTCCAGAAGGCTTACGAGGACCTCGGCTATCCGAAGGGCTATTTCAACGACCGGCTGGTCGAGGTGATCGACCATCTGCTCGCCACGCCGGAAGTGCCCGCGCCGATCGCGCTCGTGCAGCCGAAGGTGCTCTACGAATTCGCCGATCCGGCGCTCGAACAGCGTTCCGCCGGGCAGAAGAGCCTGATGCGGATGGGACCGGTCAATGAAGCGCGGGTGAAGGCGAAGCTGCGCGACATCCGCACCGCGGTGACGGGCCAGACGCTGCCGCGCTGAGGCTCCCTGCGCTACTGCGCCACGGATACGACCGCGAGTCGGCCTCGCCGCAATCGCGCTGCGTCGGGCCCTTCGGCCTCGGCTCGGCTGGCGCCTCGCCCGCTGCGCTCATGCGTACCTTCGGCTTGTGTCCGTCGGTGAATACATGCGCGACATCGAGCGTTTCGCGCACGCCGACGTCGCCGCCATGGCGATCGAGAAACTGCCGTGCAGCCCGGCGCCCCTCGTCGAAGAGCAATTCGAGCCATGCGCGCGAACGCTCGAGGGATGAGCCCTGCTCGAACAGCTCACGCCTCGGCGGCCCGATGCGATGCAGCCGCAGGCCGGCCACATTCGCCGGACGCCGCGCCGCGTGCGGCGATCGCGCGCATCGCGCCGATCGCCTGCATTTCGGCGACGAGGCTCGAATTGAAGACGATTTCGCCGACACGGCGCCGTATCGCGACCGCATCCTTCGGCAGTTCGTCGGCGACGTCCGGCGCGAGCTGCACGACGACGACGTCGCTGGCCGTCCCATCGTGGATCATCGGCCACAGCGTCGGATTGCCGCTGTAGCCGCCGTCCCAGTACGCTTCTCCATCGAGCTCGACCGCGTGGAAGAGTTGCGGCACGCATGCCGAGGCCAGCAGCGCGTCGATCGTGAGCTCACCGTTCGAGATGATCCGCGGCAATCCGGTCCGGACGTTGGTCACCGTCACGAAAACCGCGGGCGACGCGCGACTTCGTATCGCGTCGATATCGACGTGCGCTGCAATCGCGTCACGCAGCGGATTGATGCCCAGCGGGTTGACGTTGTACGGCGACAGGCCGACGGACATGAACCACTCGCTGACCGACGCTCGCAGCGTGCGCTCGACCGGCCGCCACATCCGGCCGATGACCTCCGAAACCGCGGGATCGGCGATGCCGGCCCAGAATGCGCGCAATGCGTTCCGCGCGTCTGTCGACGAGCCCTTGGCGAGCGCGCTCGCGACAATGGCTGCGTTGATCGCACCGGCACTGGTTCCGGAAAGCTGCGCGATGCCGATCGTGCGGCTCGCGAGCAGCGCGTCGAGAACGCCCCACGTGTAGGCGCCCCACGATCCGCCGCCCTGCAACGCCAGGCCAACCGGCTTGCGCGTGGTGTTTGGAATGACTGCCTGCATCCTCGACTCCCGAAAAGGCGCCCGGTAACGGGACCTAACCGGTCACCATACGGGGATGGAGCGGCCGAGGCGAATCATAGTTTCCGATCGGAGGGTTCCGTTTTCCTGATCGCGCGAGCGGCGCGCCGCAGAGGCGGCGGCGTCCATCGGGCAGGCGGAACAGCGCCCGCAACGCGTCGCGGTATTCGCTGCTGCCGATGCGCATGCTGTTGTTGTGCGTGGCGCCTTCGACGACGAGCAGCTTCTTCGGTGCGCGCGCGGCATCGTAGAGCGCCTGGCTGAATCGGGCGGGAATGAAGCGATCCGCAGCCCCGTGGACGAACAGCACCGGCATTTTGACCTGCGTGATCTTGTCGAGCGTGTCGAACTTCTGCGACAGGATCCATTGCGCGGGCACCCACGAGTACGACAGCGCCTTCGCCACGTCGACGAGTGTGGTGAACGATGACTCGACGATCAATCCGCGCGCCGGTTCGGCGCCGTCTTCTGCCGTCACGCGATCGAGCTCGGCCGCAAGGTCGACGGCGACTGCACCGCCGAGCGAATGCCCGTAGATGAATCGCTCGCTGCTGTCGGGGACGAGCTCGGTGAACCGCTTCCATGCGATGCGCGCATCTTCGTACACGGATTGCTCCGATGGGACGCCACCCGGGCTCTGGCCGAAGCCGCGATAGTCGATGGCGAGCACCGAAAATCCGAAATCGTGCAGCTGCCGGATCCGCGTCAATTGACCGGTGAGGTTCCAGCGCGAGCCATGGAAATACAGCACGGCCGGCGCATCCGCTCGGTCGGCGGGCCACCACCATGCGTGAATGTGCCCGGGTGTCGCGGTGGCAGTCACCGGCAGGTTCAGCTCCTCGACACCGACCGGCAGGCCGGCGTACCAGCTGGCGTTGCCGGGAACGACGCGAAACGTCAGCTCGCGCTCCTTCTCGGCGAGATGCGAGCAGCCGCCGATGCCGAGGGTGACGACGACTCCGGCAAGCGCGATCCAGCGCACCGGCCTGCTCCACATCCAGGCCGCAGAAGTTCGATCCATCGATGATTCCTTGCACAAAAAAGTCGCCGACAGGCGACTGGCAGGCGGCCGACGCGACACGCGCGGCATGCACCGACAGACCGCCGAACCGCTTTGGTGGTTCCGTGCGAGCGACTTATCGCTGCAGGAAGCCGCTCGATTCCCGCAGCGGCGCCGTGTCGCGGGCGGTCAGCCGCGCAACGAACTGCAACGCAAGCGCCGCATCGGTGGCGCGCCCTGCCGACGGCGGCCGTGTAGGTCGTCGTCAATTCGAAAGGCGCGGGCAGCGAGCCCACGAGCAGGACACCGGGCGTGTAGAGAATTTCGGTGACCTGCGTGCAGCCGATCGCCGCCTCCCCCGTCGGCGGCGAGCGCCGCCATCGCGCGCTGCGCCGTTGGCATATGCGCGCAGCTTCGATGCAACGCGATCGTGAATGCCCATTTCCCGCAGCAGGCGCACGAAATGGATGCCCGCCGTCGAGCGCTCCGTATCCGGGCAGTAGAGCGCCGAGGCGCGCTCGAGGGCTGACACGCAACGCATCCGAATCGGCGATCGTCGGCGCGGGCTCGCCTTCGGGCACGGCGATGCCGGTCGGAACGCGACCAAGCGATGCGATCGATGCGACGTCGACGAGGTCTTTCGCACCGAGCGCGTCCTGCATCGCGGCCGGGAGTATCAGGACATCGCAGGGAGCGCCCGCGACGAAGCGTGCGCGAATGGCGCCGGCCGCATCGAAAGTCCCGGCGATCGTCACAGCCGCCGTTTCGGCGCAACTCGTCGGCGAGTCGCAGGACGAGCGCCTTGGCGGCGCCGGCGGAAAGTACGTGCAGCGTCCTTGCGCCGGTCACCGATCCACTCGGGCACCCGACAGCTTGACGATGCGCTCCCACTTGACGATGTCGTCCGCCAGGTAACGCTGGAACGCGTCGGGCGTCATCGTCATCGCGACGGCGCCCTGCTTCCCCCAATCGGCCTGGACGTCCGGGCGTGCGACGATCTTCGTGACTTCGGCGTTCAGCCGATTCACGATGGCGGGCGGCGTGTTCTTCGGCGCGATGAGGCCGAGCCAGATCACCGCCTCGTAGCCGGGAACGCCCGCTTCGGACACCGTCGGCACGTCGGGCATCACGCTCGAGCGCGCCTTGCCGCTCGTCGCGAGCGCGCGCACCTTGCCGGCCTTCACGTGCTCGTTCATCACCGTTACGGCGTCGAACATCATCTCCACCTGTCCGCCCAGCACGCCGGTGCGCGCTGCCGAGCTTTCCTTGTAGGGAACGTGCACGATGTCCACGCCCGCCATCGACTTGAAGAGCTCGCCCGCCATGTGGTACGGCGTGCCGGGACCCGACGACGCATAGTTGAGCTTGCCCGGCTGCGCCTTCGCGAGCGCGAGCAGCTCCTGCAGCGTCTTGGCGGGCACCGCGGGATTCACGACGAGCACCAGGTCGGAGTAGTTGATCGGCGCGATTGGCGTGAAATCGCGCATCAGCTGGAACGGCTTGTTCGGCATCAGCGACTCGTTGACGGTGTGCGTGTTCGACATGAGCAGCAGCGTGTAGCCGTCGGGCGCGCTCTTGGCGACGACGTCGGTCCCGACGACCGATCCGCCGCCGGGCCGGTTCTCGATGACGAACGGCTGACCCATCGACTCCTGCAGCCGTTGCGCCAGGAAGCGCGCATAGACGTCCGCCGGGCCGCCCGCCGCGAATGGCACGACGATCTTGACCGGCCGCGCCGGATACTCCTGCGCGGCTGCGCCAAACGCAAGCGCCGCCAGCACGACGCCGAACACGAAGCGGAGATGGGCCATGGCGAACCTCGCTTTGCTGATGGAACAGGGACGGATCGGGTGCGTTCAGCTGTCGCCGGCGCCCAGCTCGCGCAGGAAGGCCTGCCGCTCCTGCGTGCCGATGTGCTCCGCCACCAGCTGCACGAACTCGTCGGAATCGCGCGCCTGCTGCGCGGCCTTGCGCGTCACGACCTTGGCGATCGGCCCCAGGTAGACCGCGAGCCGCGACGTCGTCTCGTCGATGAACGCCTGCTCGAGCGGACGCGGCGTTCGCGTACGGCTCGCGGTCGCGTGTGCGGTTCCGCCCGAGCGCGTGGCGCCGCGCGCCGCCGACGTTGCCTGCTGCGTCGCTGGCTGGGTGCGCGCGCCGCTCGCATCCCCGGCTCCCGAGCGCGTGAAGCGCTCGCGCTCCTGCGGGTCGTCGATGTGATCGGCGAGAAGCGCGTAGAGCTCACGCGTGTCCTGCGCCTGCGCGGCGGCCTGCCGCACGAGAATTCGCGCCATCGGCCCGACGAACCGGACCAGTCTGCCGTTCGGCCGTCGCGAGCAGGGAGTCCTCCCATGCATGGCCGGCGGTGGGTTGCAGCGGCACCTCGGCGAGGTTCATCACCGTCGTCTCGCCGCCGGCAACGGGGCGCCGCATCCCCCGCCGCGAGTCGCAACGCGAAGTGAAACGCGCGCGCGTGCTGGAATCGGTCGTCGGGACGTTTGGCAAGCGCCGTCGCGATCAGGCCGTCGATCGATGGCGGAAGGTCGAGTGACGAGAGCTGCGACGGCGGACGCGGCGTCTCGTGGCAAATCTTGTAGGCGATCGACTCGATCGAGCCGTCGAACGGCTTCACGCCGGTCAGGAGCTCGTAGAGCACGACGCCGACGCTGAACAGGTCAGCGCGATGATCGCTCGGCAGCCCCTGGCACTGCTCGGGCGCCATGTACGACGGGGTGCCCATCACCATGCCCGTCATCGTCAGGTTCGATGCGTCGACGCGCGCGATGCCGAAGTCGGCGACCTTGAGCGCGCCCGACGACGTCAGGATCAGGTTCGCCGGCTTGATGTCGCGGTGCACGACGCCCTGCGCATGCGCGAATTCGAGCGCCAGCCAGCAGCTGCGTCAGGATGGCGAGGATCTGCTGGAACTCGAACCGCGCCTTGCGGTTGAGGTATTCGCGCAGCCCGGTGCCATCGACGTACTCCATCGCGATGTAGGCGACCTCGTCGGCCTCGCCGTACTCGTAGATGCCGACGATGTTCGGATGATGCAGCCGGCCGGCGGCGCGCGCCTCGTTGCGAAAGCGCGCCATGAACTGCGCGGCGAGGTCGGCGTCGAGCAGGTCCTTGCGGATCGTCTTGATCGCGACGCTGCGCTCGATGTGCGGATCGCGCGCCTTGTAGACGATGCCCATCGCGCCCTTGCCGAGGACGCCCTCGATCTCGTACTTGCCGAGATGCGTCGGTCATGCGCGCTGTCATGGTCGGTTGCGCGCTCGCTCATTCGAGCATCTTCATCGCCTGCACGAGGCGACACCTTCATCCGGCCCAGCGCCTCGGTCAGCACGCCGATCTCGTCCTTGCTCCTCGTCTTGAACTCGCCGGCGTCCAGGTTGCCGAGGCTCACCTGGTCGGCGATCGCGGCGAGCCGCGTGACGCGCCGGATGACCATCAGTGTGCAGCATCACGTTCAGCAGCACGAACGTCGCGAGGAATACCAGCGCGAGCGACAGCATGAACGTGCGGAACGTCTCGTTGGCCCGCTCGATCGGCACCGACATCGGCACCGAAACGACCTGCGCGCCGATCACCTCGTTGAACTTCCAGCCGAAGCCGTTCGCGCTTCCGTAGAGGTCGATCATCGTCTTCGGCGCCGCTTCGACGGTGCTGTGGCACACGAGGCACGCGGCGCTCGACATCTCGATCGGCCGGGCGAGGTAGAGCGCGCGGCCCGTCGGCGTATCGCGCTCGCCGATCAATTCCTTGTTGGTCGGCGCCTGGCGGAACACGTTGACGACGTCCGCTTCCCAGTCGCTCGCGCGGTCGCGCGGATTGGTCGGATTGAGCGTCGCCTCCTTGTACCCGTAGTCCGGATGCCTCTTGCGCAGCTCGTTGAACACCTCGGTCGCCGCGTAGGCCGGCACCGTCTGCGGCAGGAACGCGTACTTCAGCTGCGTTTCGAGCAGCGGCTTCACCTGCGTGTTCGTGTACGTGCGCGAGGCGAGCGCCGCCTCCATCATCAGCCGCGCGTTCTGCACGATCTCCTCGCGCGCGTTTGCCTGGAGCGACGCCATACGACACGTAGCCGGCGATGCGCGAAGCCGAGCAGGAAGATGCCGAGCAGCACCAGGTTGAACTTCCAGATCAGCTTCATGGTTCCCTCTCCTGCGCCCGCCGGATGCGGCGATCGGCGCGATTCACTTTACCTCGCTCGGTTCCCTGGGCCGGTACTTCTCCGGATGCAGGATTCGATCCCACTCCGGAAATGCAGCGGGCCGTGCGGCGACACCGGCACGAAAGGCCGGGTCGGCCAGGCGTGGCGTAAAACGCCTGATGAACATTCTGCGACTCGAGCCGGACAGCCACGGCTCCGCCTCGGCCAGCGTCAGGTCGCGGCCGGCGGCAAGCTCCGGCGGCTCCGGATAATGTTTCGCGAGACCGGGCAATGCATCGCGGAACTGGCGCGGCATCGCGGAAAGGAAAGCCGAAGGCGGACGGCTTGCCGTGACGAAGGCCCGATCGCCCGTTCGCGACCAGAACTCTCCCGACTTCGCTTCGCGCGGGGGGCCTTCTCTGCCGCGCGCAACCGGGACGGAGAGCCTGGCGCCGCCCGACTCGAGGAAGAGTTCGGCGAGTCCCGGGTCTGCGTGCAGGACGACGATCGCGTCGGCGACGTCGACCGCCACGATGGGTAGCCGCAGCCGCAACGGATGCTTGCCCGACGGGACGGCCGCCTTGAACCACCCCCGCTGGGCAGCGATCTCCGCCGAGGCCGTCGGCTTGTCGTCGCCCGACGGAAGATCGACCGCATGCACCAGCGCGGGTCCCTGCAGGTTGAGCGTGCCGCCATTGGTCAATTCGATCTGCAGTTGTGCATGCTCGCCCGCGTCGACGATGTCGCCTTCCAGGACGCGCGCGCCGGCCGCAAGCCGATACCACGTCGTACCGCGCAGCACGCGCGCGTCGCCATCGACCAGCGTATAGATGCCGGAATCGGCCGCAGCCGCCAGCGTCGCGGGCACCGCAAGCACGAATATCATCAAATTGCGCAAACGCTTCATCACGTTCGGGACGGGCGATCGGCAGGCAAAAACGATACTAGGCCCCGCCGGCAAACGAGGTCAACGCGAATACTACGGTTCCGCGCAGCGGTTTTGGCGCCAGGTCCCCGGTCGAGGCGGGGACTTATACTCGGGGAGGCGGCACCCTGGCCGCATTCCGAATGGAAACCGCACCTACCGCGACATCCGAGCTGGCCGTCCTCTTTGCCGACGTCAGCGGCAGCACGCGGCTTTACGAAGCGCTCGGGGATCAGCGGGCGCTCGCGACGATCGCGCCACTGCCTGGATCTCGTCAAGGCCGCCTGCGAAGGACACGCCGGGCGCGTGATCAAGACGATCGGCGACGAGGTGATGGCCGTTTTCCCGGCGGCCGACAACGCCGCGCAGGCGGCGGCGGAGATGCAGGCGCGCATCAGCGGCGAACCCGCCATCGGGACGCATCGGCTCGCGATCCGCGTCGGATTCCACTACGGTCCGGCGCTGCACGCGGATGGCGATGTCTTCGGCGATTCGGTCAACGTGGCCGCGCGGCTCGTCGGTGTCGCGCATGGCGCGCAGGTGATCACGTCGGCGGCAACCGCGTCGGCGCTCTCGCCATGGCTGCGGGTGCGCACGCGCGAGCTGACGGCGCTCACCGTCAAGGGCAAGCTTCGCGACATGAGCGTATTCGAGTTGATCTGGCAGGATTCGGCCGACGACCTGACGACGCTTTCGACCCGCGTGATCACGCCGATCGCGCGATTGCTCGTGCGCCATGGCGCCCGCGAAATCGTGCTGGGTGAATGGCAGGCGACGCGTCGCGCTCGGGCGCGATGCGCAGAACGACGTCGTCATCGCCGACCGGATGGCCTCGCGGATGCACGCGCACATCGAGCGACGCCGCGACCGTTTCGTGCTGGTCGACCACAGCTCGAACGGCACCTTCCTCTCGATCGAAGGCGAGCCGGAAATCCAGTTGCGGCGCGAAGAGTTCATTTTGCGCGGGCACGGCCACATCAGCTTCGGTCACGCGTACGCGAAAGACCCGTCCGAAACGGTCGAGTTCTTCTGCGGCGGGTAGATCGCGGCCACGGCAGATGAACGACGCCGAGCGCGCCGCGCAGTTCGATCTCGCGCATCTGCCGGACGATTATTACGCGGATCCGTATCCGTACTACCGCGCGTTGCGGGAACACGCGCCGGTCAAGCGAATGCCGGACGGCTCCTGGTTCCTGACCCGCTACGACGACATCGTGCCGATCTACCGCGATCCGAAGCTGTGGAGCTCGGACAAGAAGCGCGAATTCGGTCCGAAGTACGGCGCGACGCCGCTCTTCGAGCACCATACGACGAGCCTCGTCTTCAACGATCCGCCGCTGCACACGCGCGTGCGGCGCGCGATCGTCGGCGCGCTGTCGCAGCGGCACATCGCCGCGATGGAGCCGGGCCTCGTCGCGCTCGTCGATCGCTTGCTCGACCGCCTGGCCGCAAGGCGGACGCGTCGACCTGATCGATGACTATGCCGGCGCCGATTCCGGTCGAGATCATCGGCAACCTGCTCGGCGTGCCGCACGACGAGCGCGGAGCCGCTGCGCGCGTGGTCGCTGGCGATCCTCGGCGCGCTCGAGCCGGTGCTGACGCCGGAGCGCGCCAGCGCAGGCAATCGCGCCGTCACGGACATGGGCGAGTACCTGCGCACGCTGGTCGCGAAGCGCCGCGCGCGGCCGCGCGACGCCGACACCGATGTCCTGACGCGGCTCATCGAAGGCGACAGCGACGACGAGCGGCTCACCGAGGCCGAGCTGCTGCACCAGTGCATCTTCCTGCTCAACGCTGGGCACGAAACGACAACGAACCTGATCGGCAATGCGCTCCACGCGCTTACCCGAGTGGCCGGATCAGAAGGCCCGGCTGATCGACGATCCTTCGCTGATTCATTCGGCCGTCGAGGAATTCCTGCGCTACGAAAGCTCCAACCAGCTCGGCAACCGGATTTCCACGCAGCCTGTCCGTCGTCGGCGGCGTTGCGCTGCCGGCCGAATCGCGCGTCACGCTCTGCATCGGCGCGGCCAACCGCGACCCCGCGCAGTTTCCCGATCCCGACCGACTCGATCTCGGACGCTCGCCGAATCGGCACATCGCATTCGGCTTCGGCATCCATACATGCGCGGGCCTCAATCTCGCGCGGCTGGAAGGGCGCGTCGCGATTGCCCGGTTCCTCGCGCGCTTTCCCGGGTTACGCACTGGCGGGTGCAGCCGTAAGCGGGCGGGCGCGCGCGATTCCGGGGCTTCCTGCATTTGCCGGCAGTCGTCGGTGGCTGACCGGCGACAGGCATGACTGCGCCAACCGCCGCTACCGCCGGCCCACGGGAAGTCCCCTTACACCGTATCATGTGCGCCGGACGGCCGGACTCGGCCAAGAACAACGCAGACAGCGAGGGAGCACGGCATGAAGAAGGCAATCAGCGGCGGCGTCGCGCTGGCCGCGGTCGCGTTTGCGGCCGCCGCGTTCGCGCAGGTCAAGGTCGGCGTCACCGTCTCGGCGACGGGCCCGGCCGCCTCGCTCGGCATTCCGGAGCGCAACACCGTCGCGATGTGCCCGAAGGAGGTCGCCGGCAAGAGCGTCGAATACATCGTGCTCGACGACGCGTCGGACACGACGACGGCCGTGCAGAACACGCGCAAGCTGATCGGCGAATCGAAGGTCGACGCGATCATCGGCTCGACGACGACGCCCAATTCGCTCGCGATGCTCGACGTGTTCGCCGACGCCGAGACGCCGGTGATCTCGCTCGCGTCGTCGGTGCGCATCATCGAGCCGGTCGACGCGAAGCGCGCGTGGTCGTTCAAGACGCCGCAGACCGACGTGATGATGGCCGGCGCGATCCTCGAGCACGCGGCCGCGGCGGGCGTGAAGACGATCGGATACGTCGGCTTCTCCGATGCGCTCGGCGAGGCGTTCTTCGTGGAGGTCGAGAAGGCGGCTGCGGCACGCAAGATCCCGCTCGTCGCGAACGAGCGGTTCGCGCCGAAGGATACGAGCGTCGTCGGCCAGGCGCTGAAGCTGATCGCCGCCAAGCCGGATGCGATCGTCATCGGCGCGTCGGGTACGCCCGCCGCGCTGCCGGCGACGACGCTGACCGAACGCGGCTACAAGGGCCGCCTGTACTTCAACCACGGCGTCGCGAACAACGATTTCCTGCGCGTCGGCGGCAAGGACGTCGAAGGCGCGTACGTGCCGGCGAGCCCGGTGATCGTCGCAAGCCAGCTGCCGGACAGCCATCCGGCGAAACAGCAGGCGCTTCAATACACGAAGCTGTACGAGGCCGCGCATGGCGCCGGCAGCGTGTCGGCGTTCGGTTCCTACACGTGGGATGCGTGCCTCGAGCTGATGAACGCGATCCCGAAGGCGCTCGAAGTCGCGCAGCCGGGCACGGTCGAATTCCGTCGAGCGCTGCGCGAGGCGCTGGAAGGCAACGAAGAACCTCGCGGTCACGAACGGCGTCGTCAACATGAGCAAGACCGACCACCTGGGTCTCGATTCGCGCGCCCGCGTGATGGTGCGGATCGAAGGCGGCAAATGGAAATTGCAGTAGCGCCGCCGCGCCGGGCGTCGTGCATGCCGAGGTCCCATCATGCCGAGGAGTCGTCAGCATGCCCAACACGCACCATCTGGTCGGTAACGGTCCCAACGAGGTCGTCGTGCTGCATGGCTGGTTCGGTGACGCGCATGCCTTCGCGCCGATGGAGCGTTCGCTCTACGCGCGACGAGTTCACGTACGCGTTCATCGACTATCGCGGCTACGGCGGCATGCGCGAAGTGCCGGGCGCGTTCACGATGGACGAGATCGCCGCCGATGCGCTGGCGCTCGCGGACCATCTCGGCTTTGCGCCGATTCAGCCTCGTCGGTCACTCGATGGGTGGCATGGCGGTGCAGCGCGTGCTGTCGATGGCGCCGGATCGGATACGCAAGCTGGTCGCCGCTGACGCCGGTTCCGGCTTCGGGCGTGCCGTTCGACGACGCGAGCTGGGCGCTGTTCAGCGGCGCCGCCGACAAGCCCGAGAACCGCTACGCGATCATCGATTACACGACGGGCAACCGGCTTTCGCGCGCCTGGATCCAGCACATGGTCGATTATTCGCTCGCGCACGCTTCGCGCGACGCCTTCGCGAGCTATCTGACAGCGTGGGCGAAGACCGATTTCAGCGCGTCGGTGCAGGGCTTGCCGTTGCCGGTGAAGGTGATCGTCGGCGAGCACGACCCGGCGCTCAACACGACCGTCATGCAGGCGACGTTCCTCGCGTGCTATCCGGACTGCGAGCTCGAGGTGATGGCGAACGCCGGTCACTATCCGATGCACGAGACGCCGGTGGCGCTCGCGACCAGCATCGAGAATTTCCTGCGCCGCTAGCGCGCAACCAACGCCGTATCAAGCGGCGAGCGCGCGGCGCATCGACGCCGAGATCGTCTGGCGCGACCGGTCGTAGTCAGCCCACGGATCGAGCCGGCGTCGCGCGATCGCCGCTTCCGACGTTGTCGATGCTGTAATGACCCGCCGCGCACGTCGTCGCCTGCGAGCTCGTCCCATGCGATCGGCATCGAGACCGGCAAGCCGGCGCGAGCCCGCAGCGAATACGCTGCAACCGCTGTCGCGCCGTCCGCGTTGCGCAGGTAGTCGACGTAGACGCGCCCGGTCCGCGATTCCTTGCTGACCGTGGCGGTGAAGAGTGCGGGCATGCGCTTCGCAAGATGTTCGGCGATGCCGCGTGCGAACGCCTTCGCCTCCGCCCACGTGTGGCGCCGCGTGATCGGCAGCGACGAAATGCAGGCCCTTGCCGCCGGTCGTCTTGACGAACCAGCGCAGCTCGAGCGAGTCGAGCAGCGCCCGAACGTGGTTGGCCGCCTCCTGCACGGCCGCCCAAGGCAAGCCGGTATCGGGATCGAGGTCGAGCGTGATGCGGTCCGGGCGCTCGAGGCGCGGGAAGCTCGCGCCCCACGTATGGAATTCGAAACTTCCGTTCTGCACGGCGCGTACGACGTCGGCGACGTCGGACATGCGCAGGAATGGCGGTGAGCTGTCGTCGTCGTCGGTACGCGCCACGCGCGGCATGCTTCTGGAAAAAACAGTCGTCGAAGCGGCCGCCCATGCACTTGACGACGGCGATCGGGCGCGGCGCGAGTTGTGGCAGCAGCCATCGCCCGATCCGTTCGTAGTAGCGAACGACGTCGAGCTTCGTGTGGCCGGGCGCCTCGGCGATCGGACGCTCCGGATGGCTGATCGCAACGCCGGCGACCCGTAACGCCGGCGGCGCCGGCTTGTCGATTTCGGTTCGTAGCTGTGCCATGGTCGGAAGTCCGGCGTGGGCTATGGCCCGATGCCGCCGGTATCGGCCGCCATCGCAAGCAGGTCGGCACCCGGCGCCGGCGCCTTCAACTGGCGCTTGCGCGCCTTCAGCGCGCGCCCGAGCGCAACCAGGTCGATGCCTGCCTCGCGCACCCTGGGAAACATCTGCAGCTGCTCGGCGTCGACATGGTGACGAACGTATTCATGGAGCACCGTGACTTTCGCGTCGTAGCGGAAGTCGCCGGGCCGCAGCGCGCGCAATTGCTGGATCAGCAAGCCTGCGATCTCATGCTCGACGGCCGCTTCGTCCATCATGTCGTCATCGCCGATCAGCGCGCGCACGCTCGGGTAGAAGATTTCCTCCTCGATGCGCGCATGCAGCTCGAGCTCGTCGCAGATTCGCTCGACGAGCGCCGCCTTTTGCGGCCCGTTGGACTTGAGCGCCGCGAAGCGCGCGAAGAGCTCGGCAGCACGCACATGGTCATCGGCAAGGAGCTCGATCGCATCTTCGAGGCGCCGCGCACGTCCACCGCCAGACGCGCCGTTGCCCCCGGCCGCGCGCCTCGTCGTCGTCGCGACTGCTCTGCGGATCGCTCGTATCGCCATCGGTCCTGCCTCTCGGGACCGAAACCGGCGCAAGCCGCGTACCACGCCGAAAGCGGGCGCTTATTCAGTGACTTGCCGAAACGTCGTCAATCGCCGCGCGCAACCTTTACCGGACGGCGTGTGAACAATTTGCCGCGATGCGCGCTTGCGGCCTTGGTTGCCCTGCAATGCCCGATTCCATTACGCTTGCGTCTGTGGAAATCAACGACGGAAGGAAGGAAAACATGGCGTCTGACCCCGGTAACCGGACGAGCGAAGCGGCAATGGACGCGGCATCGCTGTATCGGGAGGAGATATACACGGATCGCAAGGTCGGCACGCTGCGGATGCTGTCGCCGGTAAAAAGCGACGGCAGCCCGGATGCACGCGCGGCGCACGGTATTCCAGGGCGAAGCGCAACTGATGACGAACATGGGACCGTTGCCGATCAGCTTCGACATCGAGGCCGACAACCTTGCGGATGCCATTGCGAAGTATCCCGAAGCGACGAAGGCGGGCATCGAGCGCGCGATGCGCGAAATCCAGGAAATGCGCCGGCAGGCGTCGTCATCGATCGTGTTGCCGCCGGCCGGGCGCGTCGCTCGGCCCCGGTGCGTCCGACTCGGCTGGCGGCGGTGCGCTCGGCGGAGGCGGAAAGATCCAGATTCCCTGACAATCGCCATTGCGGATTGCGCGCGAATCGCAATACGAGGAAGTCGATGAACGTGCGCACTTTCGCGGACAGGTGTCGCCGGCTTGGATACGCGGCGTTGATGTCGATCGTGGGCGCCGTGTAGCCGGGCAACAGCGGCACCAGCCGCCCCGCGCGGACGTCGTCGGCGACGATGAAGTCCGGCTCGAGATTGACGCCCACGCCCGCCGCGGCAAGCGCTGCCAGCATCGCACCGTTGTTCGCATGCGCGTGCCCGGTCACCTTCACTTCATGCACGCGGCGCTCGGCATCGGTGAAGCGCCAGATGTTGCCGTCCGACGAATACTCGTACGTCAGGCAGGCATGACCGGCGAGGTCGGCGGGCGTACGCGGGGCCGGGTGACGTGCGAGGTACGACGGCGACGCGCAACAGATCATCTGCGCAACGCCGATCCTGCGCCCGATCAGTGCCTGGCTGCCGATGTCGCCGATACGGATCGCGAGATCGAGGCCCTCGTCCACGAGATCGACCGCGCGATCGGATAGCTCGATGTCGAATCGCAGTTGCGGATGCTGTTGCTGGAACTCGGCGATCGCGGGCGCGAGATAGCCGACGCCGAAACTGATCGACGCCGTGAGCCGCAGCGTTCCGCGCGGCACGACGGCCGAGGCCGTGACGGCCTGTTCGGCTTCGTCCAGGTCCGCGAGCAACTGCACGCAGCGTTCATAGAACGCCTGACCGCCTTCGGTCATCGAAAGCCGTCGGGTCGTTCGATTCAGCAACCGCACGCCGAGGTGCGCTTCGAGCTCCGACACCTGGCGGGACACGGCGGACACCGAGAGATCGAGGCGGTCCGCCGCGCGCGCGAAGCTGCCGGCCTCGACCACCTTGGCAAATGCGAGCAACGACTGAAACCGGTCCATGGCGGCACGTCCGTGGGATCAACGAAGAAACGACGGTGCGGGGCCCGTGTACCCGAAGTACCGCCTGGGACTCATGTTGGAGGATTGTTGCATTAATTGCAACAGTGTTTCGCCTTGCACCATCTTTATCGCTCCCGAGGCAAGTGCGATGATTGCGTCGCGTAGCCGTTCGAACCCTTTGTCCAACCGATATGGAGCTGCCATGAAACTCTATTACTCACCGGGCGCCTGCTCGCTCGCCGCGCACATCGCGCTGCACGAATCCGGATTGCCCTTCGCTGCGCAGCGCGTCGACCTGCGCAGCCACACGCTCGCCGACGGCACCGACTATTACCGCATCAACCCCAAGGGCTACGTGCCGCTGCTGGAGCTCGACAGCGGCGAACGGCTCACGGAAGTGGCGGTGATCCTGCAATACATCGCGGACCGCAACCCGGGCACGCTGGCGCCGGAATTCGGATCGCTCGACCGCTATCGCGTGATGGAGTGGCTGAATTTCATCGCGACCGAAATCCACAAGCAACTTTCGTCACTGTGGAAGCCGACCACGCCGGACGCGTACAAGGCCATCGTGCTCGAGGCCGTCGGCAAGCGCTTCGATTTCGTCGTCGAGTCGCTCGCGGACAAGCCCTACCTGACCGGCGAGCGCTTCACGATAGCGGACGCATACCTGTTCACGATCGTGAACTGGCACGAGTTTCTCAAGTTCGACATCGATCGGTGGCCCGTCCTGCAGCAGTTCCAGGCGCGCGTCGCAGCGCGACCGAAAGTGCAGGCAGCACTCGCGGCCGAACATCTGCTGAAGCCCGCAGCGGCGGCAGCCGCAGACTGAATGGCGAACGCGAAGCCGACCGCGAACCATGCAATGAAACCGATGCCGACGTTGTTCCTGTCGCATGGCTCACCGATGCACGCGGTGTCTCCGGGTGTCGTCGGTGACGCCTGGGCTGCGCTCGGCAAACGGATCCGCCGGCCCGATGCGGTGCTGATCGCATCGGCGCACTGGGAAACGTCGCTGCCGATGGTCACCGGCAACCGGCGACCCGAGACGATCCACGATTTCGGCGGCTTCCCGGAGGAGCTCTATGCGATTCGCTATCCGGCTCCCGGCGCGCCGGATCTCGCTGCCGACGCCGTCGCGCTGCTGAAGGACGCCGGCATCACGGCCGGTATCGATGGCTGCCGCGGTCTCGACCACGGGGCGTGGGTCCCGCTGCGCTGGATGTATCCCGACGCGGACATTCCGGTCGTCGAGCTTGCCGTGCAGCCGGCGCGCGGCACCGCGCATCATGTCGCGCTCGGACGCGCCCTCGCGCCGCTGCGCGCGCGAAACGTGCTGATCATCGGCTCCGGACATGCAACGCATAATCTGCGCGACTGGATCGGTCATCGTGGACAGTCGCAGCCGCTGCAGTATGCCGTCGACTTCTCGGGCTGGCTCGAATCCACGCTTGCGGCGCATGACGAGCGGGCGCTGGTCGATTACCGCGACCGCGCGCCCGCGGCCGCGCGCGCCCATCCGACGGAGGAGCATTTCCTTCCGCTTTTCGTCGCATATGGGGCAGCAGGCGATCACACGCCCGTCGAGCGCGTCGTCGACGGTTACGAGAACGGCGCGCTGTCGCGCGACTCGTTCATGTTCGACGCGTAGCGCTCCGGCGCGTGCAGAACCACGCTGGCGATTGCCGGATCGATCGGCGCTCGGCCATCGGCGCGAATATTCGCGTTGCGCGACGCGCACTGCCCGGACATGATTAACGAATGGTTACAAATCCATCGCTGGCACGCGGGATCGACCCATGTCGGCCGCTGTCCGACATGGGAATAGGGCCGGGGCCGATCGTGCCGAGCGCGTCTCGTCCCTACAGTGTCGAGGTGTTCAATCAGCGCCTGATCCTCTGGCTGGAGATTTTGAGATGAAAGTCCGTTCTGCAGCACTGATACTCGTGGCGAGCGGCGCGCTGCTCGGCGGTTGCGCATATCCGGAACCTTACCCGGTGTACGACACGCGCCCCGTCGTTGAGCAGCGTACCGAATACGGCGTCGTGGAATCGATCGAGATGTACCGCAATGGAGGCGGCTCGCACCATCGGACTTGGCACGATCATCGGCGGCATCGCGGGCGGCATCCTGGGCCACCAGATCGGCGGCGGGCGTAGGAAACACCGCGGCGACGATCGCGGGCACGGTCGGCGGCGCGGTCGTCGGCAACCAGGTCGAGCAGGCGAACGAACGCGACCGCTATCGCGTGATCGTCCGTCTGGATTCCGGCGGTTCCGTGGCGCTGACCCAGGTCGGGCAAGGCGAGTTGCGCGTCGGCGATCGCGTGAGGATCGTCAACAGCCGCGTTTACCGCTACTGACCGCGACTGCGCGCGCCCGCATCCACGCTGCGAACCAGCGACTTCGGAGGCACCATGGCACACCTGCTCGATCCTCATCGCATCTGCACCGACAACGAGTACCGCGCCGCGCGCAGAGAACTCGATGAGCTGCTCGGATCGGATTTCGACATGCCGGGCGGGCACCGCATCGACGAGCTGATCGAGCTCATCGAAAACTACGAGGGATCGATGCGCTTCGTGCCCGACTGGTCGGACGAGTCGTTCAGGTACGCCGCCTGAAACCGCGTGGCGTTATGGCCCTCTAATGAAGCCGCTGCCGGGATTTGCGCGTCGTTTCGTTGCAGTTCCCGGCGCGAGCCGCTGCCGCGCGCGTCGCTCGCGCGGCGGCGCTCCTGCCAGAAGCGATAGATCAGCACCGAGGCGACCGGCAGCTCGTCGACGAGGCTCGCGCGCTTCTCCTTGTCGTCGACCCACTCGGCGAACTCGGGATCCTGATCGCCGAACGCCAGCGCCTCGATCGGAAACACCCAGTCGCGCGCGTCCTGCGCGTCGTAGAGCGGCTGCCACTCGTCGTCGCGCAGCTTGACGCCCGACATGTAGCCCTCGCACCACGCGGACGCCTCGGGCGGCGTCTTGTCGGTGCGCGCCTTCTCGTCCGGCATGTACAGCAGCGGCTTGAAGCGCGTCGGCGATTCGCCGAGCGTGCGCTGGATGCCCACCATGTGCCGCAGCATCAGCCCCATGATCCGCTGCGCCTGGTCGTTGCCGGTGAACGCGGGATTCGACGTGCGGCCGCCGTCGCTCCACACCTGCGGCAGCCATTCCGACGGCTGCACGCTTTCCGGCCCGCTGACGATCGCCGTCAGGAAACCGTCGAGCATCTCGAGGTCCATGCAGTCCTGCGGCACGGGGTCGGAGGCGAGAAAGCCTTCGAGCTCGTCGAGCTCGGGGTCGGACAGGGGTTCGTCGAGTGCGCGGAGATCGGCCATGGTCATGATCGCTTCAGGAGTGAACCGCGCATCATCGCCGTTCGCCGCCGCTTAGGCAACGACCGGGCCGGATCCGTTTCATCGCAGCGCATGGGCGAGCGTCGAGCGCGAGCGCGAAAACAGCAACGGCGCCCGCCTGATGCAGCGCGGCAAGCGGCAGCGGCACGACGTTGACGAGCGTCGCGATGCCGAGCGCGATCTGCACGGCCAGCATCGCCAGCAGCGCCGTGCCGCGCGCCGTCGCGCGCGCGCGGGACGTCCGGCGCGCCGCAGTCGCCACCATAGCAGCGGCACGGCGAACGCGAGCAGCCAGGCGATCAGCCGGTGATCGAACTGCACGGTCGCCATGTTCCAGAAGAAATTCTTCCACCACGGCTCGAGCATCAGGATCTCGGGCGGAACGATGCGGCCCGTTCATCAGCGGAAACGTGTTGTACGCGAAGCCGGCGCGGATGCCGGCGACGAAGCCGCCGGACAGCACCATGACGAAGACCAGCGCGGCGATCGCATCGGCAAAGCGGCGCAACCGGCGCGCGACAGCGTGCGGACGCGCGATCGACGCGCGCGGAAATGCGAGCGACAGCGCGGTCCACAGCATCGCGCCGAAGATCACGAACGCGAGCCCGAGATGCGCGGTCAGCCGGAACTGCGACACGCGCGGATCGTCGACGAGTCCGCTTTGCACCATGTACCAGCCGACGCGCCCTGCAGCCCGCCGAGCACGAAGATGCCCGCGAGCGGCCACGCGTAGCCCGCGCGGAATGCGCCGGCGCGCGAGGAACCACAGATACGGCACGAGGAACACGATGCCGATCGCGCGGCCGAGCAGCCGATGGACATACTCCCACCAGAAGATGCCGCTTGAACTCCGGCGAGCGTCATCGCGTGGTTGACGTCGCGGAACTCCGGCGTCGCCTGGTACTTGGCGAATGCTTCGTTCCAGTCGCGTCGCATCGAGCGGCGGCAGCGTGCCGACGATCGGCTGCCACTCGGTGATCGACAGTCCCGAGTGCGTGAGCCGCGTGACGCCGCCGACGACGACCATCGCGAACACCAGCGCGCAGCACACGAGGAGCCAGCGCGACGATCGCGCGGGTCGACGCCGCATCGAAGCCGCGCGCGTCGCGGTCGAGTGCGCGACTCGCCAGGCGGCGACGCCGCCGAAGCGAACTGCGCGTCAATGTCGATGCGCCATGCGCGCCGCTTGCGCGCCGGCGCTTCGACATGCGCGACGACGTCGACGCTGCCCGGACTTCTCGAACGTCAGCGTCAGCGGGACCTCGTCGCCTGCCGACGAGCGGATGCGCGGATGTCGAGCAGCATCACGTGGTAGCCGTCGCCCGGCGCAAAGCGTCACGCTGGACCCGGCCGGAACGTCGACGGCGGCGACGGCGCGCATCTTCATCATGTTGCCCTCCATCGTGCATCGAATGCAGCTCCGACGGCACGCGCCGCCGGCGACGCGACGCGCGTCAGGCGATCCGCAGCCTTCCCGTCATTGCGCGATCGTGAAGTAGACGCCGCCGGTGCGCGCACCGGGCGGCGTCGGACGCGCAGTGCGGGTGCTCGATGCGCAGGCTCTTCAGCGCATAGTCGTGAGGCGAGCGCGGCGACCGGCGCAAGCGCGGCATGCGGCCACGACTGCCGCGAAGCGAGACAGGCGGCGCATCAGGCGAATTTTACCCGTGATCGTTGACAGGCCGCCCGGCTCGCCGTCTAATTGGCCCGGCCACCTGACCAGAGCGCTTCGCCGATGCCTTCCGGGCTGCGGCGCAATTCGCCGACAGGGCCAGCCCAATCGAGGAGGTACCCGATGCAATCGCTCATCCGCGCGCTCGCGCGCTGTCTTGCGGCGTCCACGCTCGTCGTCGCGTTCGGCGCATCCGCCCAGCAACCCATCACGCTGCACGGCGCCGTGCAGTTCAACGACGACCACGCCTTCAACCGGGCGCTGGTGAGATTCCAGGAGCTGACCGCCAAGTACTACGGCAAGCCGATCAATTTCGTGCTGCACAAGAACAGCGAGCTCGGCCTCGAGAAGGACTATTTCGCGTTCATGAACCAGGGCATCTCGGTCGACTACGGCATCGTGTCGCCCGCGCACATGTCGACGTTCTCGAAGGCCGCGCCGTTCATCGACGCGCCGTTCCTGTTCCGCGACCTCGACCACTGGAACAAGGTGCTCGACGCCGACACGCTGAAGCCGATCGCCGACGAGGTCAACGCCAAGGGCGACGTGATGCTGATCGGCTTCGCCGGCGGCGGCACGCGCAACATCTTCGCCAACAAGCCGGTGCGCAACCTGGCCGAGATGAAGGGCCTCAAGGTTCGCGTGCAGGGCGCGCCGATCTGGAGCAAGACGTTCGCCGGCGATCGGCATGTCGCCGACGGTGATCGCGTACGACGAGATCTACAACGCGATCCAGAACGGCGTCATCAACGCCGGCGAGAACGAGGCGGCGGGCGTGGAGGCGATGAAGTTCTACGAAGTCGGCCCGAACCTCAACATGACGCAGCACGCGATCACGATCCGGCCGATCTGCTTCTCGGGCAAGACGTTCAAGAAGCTGCCGCCGGACTTGCAGGCCGCGATCCTCAAGGCCGGCAAGGAAGCGGGCCAATACGGCCGCCAGATCGAGTCGGGCGAGGATTCCAAGAAGCTCGACGCGATGGAAACGGCCGGCAGGCTGAAGAAGATCCCGTTCGCCGACCGCGCGCAGATGAAGAAGCTCGCGGACCCGGTGATGGCCGAGTACGCGAAGGAAATCGGCGCCGACGCGATCTACAACAAGATCAACTCGATGTAAGCGAACGCATCACGAGAGTCCGGCGGAGGCGATCGCTTCCGCCGGACTTTTTTTGCCGCCGCGCGGCAATGTCTTCGAGGAAGCGCATGCGCAAGTTCATCGACGGCTACTACCGGCTGCTCAGCGTCCTGCTGGGATTGAGCGTCGGCATCCTGATCGTTCCGGTGACGCTGCAGATGATCTCGCGCTTCACCGCACTGATCCCGGCCTGGATCTGGACCGAGGAGATGGCGCGCTTCCTGTTCATCTGGATGGTGATGCTCGGCGCGATGATCGGCGTGCGCGACGGCACGCATTTCGACGTCGACGTCTGGCCGGAGCTCAAGCCGCGCGCCAACGCGGTGCTGCGGATCGTCTCGATGATCTTCGTGCTCGTGTTCGCGCTCGTGTTCGTCTGGTACGGCATCAAGTTCGTGCAGTTCGGCTGGGACCAGACCTCCGAGCTCGCCGACCTGCCGATGGCCTGGATCTTCGTCGCGTGGCCGCTGACCGGGCTCACGTGGCTGCTGTTCGGGCGGCAAGCGCCTCGTGCCGACCTGCGCATCGTGCGCGACGGACCGCTGCCGGGCGACGCGCCGCCAGGCCCGCGACATCGGCACGGGAAGCGTCGTATGAGCAGCGCCATATGCGAGGTGTGAGCGTGGAGAGCGTCAATGACCGGCGCCGCACTGACGCCGGCCGTCGCGGCCCTGTGGCTGTTCGGCGACGTTCTTCCTGCTGATGATCCTGCGCGTGCCGGTGGCGTTCGCGCTCGGTCTCGCGTGCCTGCCGGTGCTGTTCATCGAGCCGCGGCTGTCGCCGATGGTCGTCTTCAACACGACGTTCAAGGCCTACAACTCGTTCATCCTGCTCGCGGTGCCGTTCTTCCTGCTGACGGCGAACCTGATGAACGTCGGCGGCATCACCGACCGGCTCGTGCACCTGTCGCGAACGATGGTCGGCAATTTCCCGGGCGCGCTCGCGCAGATCAACGTGCTGCTGTCGGTGTTCTTCGCCGGCATCTCCGGCTCGTCGACCGCCGACGCCGCGAGCCAGGGCAAGATCTTCATCGAGGCGCAGGTCAAGGAAGGCTACGACCTGTCGTTCTCGATCGCGATCACCGCGGTGTCGGCGGTGCTCGCGGTCATCATCCCGCCGTCGATCCTGATGATCGTCTGGGGCGGCGTGCTGCAGGTGTCGATCGGCGCGCTCTACCTCGCCGGCGTCATCCCGGGGCTGCTGATCGGGCTCGCGCAGATGGCGCACCGTCCACGTCTACGCGAAGATCCGCAAGTACCCGACGTACCCGCGCGCGACGCTGAAGGAGTTCTTCTCGGCCGCCGCGGTCTCGATTCCGGCGCTGATGACGCCGTTCATCATCGTCGGCGGCATCCTGCTCGGCTGGTTCACCGCGACCGAATCGGCGGCGGCCGCGGTGCTCTACGCGGCGGTGCTGTCGCTCGTGCTTCTACCGCGAGATGGGCCGCAAGGAGCTGTGGCACGCGCTGCTCGAGACCGGCAAGCTGTCCGCGATCGCGCTGTTCTGCGTCGGCACGGCGTCGGTGTTCGGCTGGCTGCTCGCCTACTTCCAGATCCCGAAGGCGCTGCTCGAGAACGTCACGTCCTGGGGCCTGGGCTCGATCGGCGTCGGCTTCTTCATCGCGTTCGTGTTCCTGGTCGTCGGCTGCTTCCTCGACGCGATCCCGGCGATCATCATCGTCGGCACCACGCTGCAGCCGCTGGCCGCGTCCGTGCGACATGCATCCGGTGTCGTTCGCGATCATCGGCATCGTCGCGCTCGCGTTCGGCCTGGTGACGCCGCCGTACGGCCTGTGCCTGATGATCTCGTGCGCGATCGCCAAGGTGCGATTGCGCTACGCGCTGAAGGACACGATGATCATGCTGGTGCCGATGCTGCTCGTGCTCGCGATGCTGATCATCTGGCCCGAGATCCCGCTGTTCCTGCCGCGGCTGATTCGTCCCGAGTTCCTGCAAGTAGCGCGACGCGCGCTCGCCGATGCGGGTATCATCCGCGCATGGCTCGCAGACACGCGATCCGCTGTCGCCCGGGCTTCGGGCTCGAAGCCGCGGACGTCGACCTGTCGCAGCCGCTCGTCGGACGACGCATTCGCCGAGCTCGAGCGACGCGTTCTTCCGCGCGCCAGGTGCTGGTGTTCCGCGGCCAGACGCTCACGCCGCGCAGTTCGTCGGCGTTCGCGCGCCGCTTCGGCCCGCCGGAGCCGCACGTGATCGACCAGTTCCATCACCCGGCGGACCCGAACATCCTGATCCTGTCCAACGCGTCGAGAACGGCAAGGCCGCTCGGCCTGGCCGACGCCGGCACGTACTTCCACACCGACTACTCGTACCTGCGACGTGCCGGCGCGCGCGACGACGCTGTATTCGATCGAGGTGCCCGCAGTCGGCGGCGACACGCTGTTCGCCAACCAGTACGCCGCGTACGACGACCTGCCCGACGCGATGAAGCGGCGCATCGATCCGCTGCTCGGCATCCATCACTACGGCAACCGCAACAACCAGGACGAGACGAGCCGCACCGTCGCCTCGGTGCTGACCGACGAGCAGAAGGCGAAGATGCCGCTGATCACGCACCCGCTCGCGCGCCCGCATCCGGTCACCGGGCGCAAGGCGCTCTACGCGGTGTCGGGCAGCTCGTTCGGCATCGTCGGCATGCCGGACGACGAGGCGCGCGAGCTGCTCGACGAGCTGGCCGCGCACGCGACGCAGCCGAAATACCAGCTGCGCCTCACGTACGGCGTCGGCGACGTCGTCATCTGGGACAACGCGTCGCTGCTGCATTCGGCGACGCTGGTCGATCCCGACGACCCGCGCACGCTGTGGCGGATCACGCTGAAGGAGCCGGCGCCATCGGGCCACGCGCCGCGGGTGATTGCGTCGACGTTCACGACCGCGTCGATGTAGTTCGGACGCGAACGGCGGACGACGATCTGCGCCCATGGAAGCGCGCCGAAGAAGCTCGACCGGATCGGTGCCAACTCCTCATTTCCGCGCGGACGTCAGCAATTTCTCGAGCTCATCGAACTCATAGGGTTTCACCAAGTGGGCGTCGAAGCCGGCTTCGCGGGCCCGGGCGATGTCGCTGTCCCGGCCGTAGCCGGTCACAGCGATGATCCGCCCCCGGAATTTCTTGCCGCCGTCCGCCTCACCGAGCGGCATCGTCCGTAGTCGCCGGGCGACTTCGTAACCGCTCAGCCCCGGCAGGCCGATGTCGAGCAGCACGACATCCGGCCGCCACTGCTCTGCGACCTTCAGACCGTCGGGGCCGTTGCAGGCCGACTGCACCGCGTAGCCCTTCTCCCGCAATGCGCTGGCAAGCATCATCACCGAGTCGACGTTGTCATCGACGACCAGCACGCGCATTCCGTTGGGATTGGGCGCGGGCTCGTCCGGCAGCACCGGCGGCGCCGCAAGCGGCGAGGCAGCCAGCGGCAGCTTGACGATGAACTCGCTTCCGGCTTCGCTTCCCTGCGGAGGAGAGTGCGCTTCGAGGGTCCCGCCGTGCAGTTCGACCAGCCGATGCGCCAATGACAGCCCGATGCCCAGGCCCCCTGCACTGCGGGCCAGCGAGCGGTCGGCTTGCGTGAACAAATCAAAGATGAGCGGCAGGAGTTTCTCATCGATTCCCATGCCGTTGTCGCGCACCCGCACTTGCACGAACCTGTCGCCAGGAGTGCTCTCGCACCAGACTTCGATGCGCCCGCCATCGGGCGTGTACTTCGCCGCGTTGTTCAGGAGATTGATGAGAACCTCCTCCATGCGCGTGGAATCCGCGTTCGTCCAGATCGGCTCATCGCAGAGATGCAAAACCAGTTCGTGCTTGTGCTGCTCGATCAGCGGCGTGACGGTCTCGACCGCGTGCTTCACGACCTGGCTCAGGTCCAGCGTAGTCAGGTCGAGGTGGATTCGGCCGCTGACCACGCGCGAGACTTCCAGCAGGTCGCTGACCAGTTTGGTGATGTTGGCGACCTGACGCTCGATGATCTCGCGGGCCCGCTGCTGGACCGCGTTCTCGCTGCCGCGCTCGTGCATGCGCAAAAGATGGACCGCCGAGCGGATGGGGGCCAGCGGGTTGCGCAGCTCGTGGCTGAGCATGGCCAGGAACTCGTCCTTGCGGCGCGATTCGTCCGCCAGTTGCTCGGCCTGCTGCGTGATCTTGTTCGCCATCTCGCGCTGCTCGGTAACGTCGGTGTTGGTACCGAACCAGCGCAGCTACGTTGCCCTGTTCATCGCGGATGGGACGCGCGCGGGAAAGGAACCAGCGGTACTCGCCGTCCTTGCCGCGCAGCGGGAAGGTGTCTTCCCACGGCTCGCCGGTGTCCCACGAGCGCTGGAGGCGCTCGACCACGCGATCGACGTGATCGGGATGATGCACCTTCTTCCAGCCCCAGCCCTGCATCTCTTCCAGCGTGGTCCCGGTGTAGTCGTACCAGCGCTGGTTGTACCAGTTGATCCAGCCCTTGGCGTCGGCGATCCAGGCGAACTGGGACATGTTGTCGGCCAGCATGCGGAAACGCTCCTCGCTTTCGCGCAGCGCCTGCTCGATCTGCTTGCGGTCGATCGCGAGCGCCACCGTGTGGTTCACGACATCCACCAACTGCTGATCGCGCGCGCTGGGGTCGCCCGGCTCGCGGTAGTAGATGGCAAAAGTGCCCAGAGTGCGCTGGTCGGGGACCGACACGATGGGCGTGGTGAAACAGCCACGCAGTCCGAGCGAAAGCATCTCCGCGGTGAACGCAGGCCAACGCATCTCTACCGCGAAATCGCGGACGACCGTCGGCTCGTGCGATACCACGGCCGAGCTGCACGCGCCCAACTCCAGGCGCGCGTCCATTCCCCGGGTCGCCTGCGCGTAACTGCGCCGGCAAGCTGGGCGCTGCGACGTATCCGAAATGGTGGCCGTCGGCCTCCATCAGGTGAATGGCGACCAGGAACTTGCCCTGCGACTGGCTCTCCATCGAGCGCGCCAGGAAATCCAGCACCCGCTCGATTGGCTCACCGTTGACCAGCAATTCCAACGACGCCTTTTGACACTGGATCAGCGATTCCGCCTGCTTGCGCTCGGCAATCTCGTTGGCCGCCGCCGCCTCGGCGCGCTGCGCCATTTCGGTGAGTTCGTGCTGGTGGACCGAGGACACCAGCAGCGCCTCGTTCATGTCGCGCAGTTGCCGCTCGAAGTCGCCCGCCCGCGCGTTTCCCGAAGGGTCGTTCATTGTCTTTTCCTCCCGCGCGTCCGCGAGGGCTTGACGGGAGCAGTCTTGGGCGGACGGTCCTGCCGCAGCTCGGGATCATTCTGCCCGGACTCGACCGACCACGGGCCGGGGATGCCGCTGGTCAGGCCGCGGTAGCCGCGCAGCGGCTCGCCGATGACCAGGCCCTTGGCGGTGATCTGGTATTCGCACATGTCGATCTGTGCTGGCTGCGGCGCATCTTCACCACCACAGCATCTTGCGGAGCTGGCCGTTGATCGAGACGTAGCGCAGGCGCAGGATGTCGTCGGCCAGGAACGAGACGGTGAAGTTGCTCAGGTCCATCGAGGTGAAGTTCTCCTCGATCTCGACGGTGCTGACGATGGTCACGCCCAGCCGGGTGAGGGCCCCGATCATCCGGTAGAGCGACTCGCGGAAGTCGTCGCGGAAGCCGGGGGCCAGCGCCATCTCGAAGCCGACCAGCGAGTCGATGACCAGCCGCTTGCAGCCGATCTCCTTGACCGCGTTGACGATCTCGTGCACCGTCTCATCGACCGAGAGGTCCAGCGGCCGCAGGTAGATGAGCTTGAGCGTGCCGTCTTTCTGGGGCTTGTCGAAGTCGAAGCCGAACATGGCGGCCCGCTGCGACGTACTCGGCGGGCAGCTCCTCGAAGATGGCGACGATGCCCGGCTCGCCCTGGCGCAGGCCCTCGGCGATGAACTGCATGCCGAGCGTCGATCTTGCCCGATCCGGAGGGCCCGGCCAGCGAGCAGGCTGTCGCCTTCGGGGATGCCGCCGCCCATGCAGCGCGTCGAGTTCGCGCGATGCCGGTGGAAAGACGCCGCCGGCCCTTGACGTGGCCTGATTTCTTCGCTGAGGCCGAAGGTGCGCGGGAAGGTTTGCAGGCCGGCGTCGGTGATGCGGAAGGTGTGCAGGCCCGGGCACGGACTCCTGGCCGCGCAGCTTCATGACCTGCATCTTGCGCACGATCGAGTTGCGCTCGACGCTCTGGTAGAGCCAGAGCAGCCCGTCGGCGACGGTGAAGACCGGGTTGTCGCGCAGCTCGCCTTCGACGTACTCGCCGATCAGGAACGTGGTGGCCTGCCAGCTGGTCAGGTGCAGCGCCAGGCGCTGGACGAAGCCCTGGAGCTCCATTTCGCTCGCGCTGGCCAGCGCCTTGCGCACCACGGTGCGGAACGAGTCCACCACGACGATGCCGGCGTTGGACGCCTCGACCTCCTTGATGATCTCATCCAGGACCGCGCCGAGGTCCTTGTCCAGGACGAGCTGGCTGAGGTTGACGAAGCGGATCGCGCCGTCCAGCTTGGCCTGGTCGAAGAACGTGAACTGCTGCTGGTAGCGCAGCATCTTGATGGCCGGCTCGCCCAGCACGGTGAAGTACAGCGCCGGGCGCTCCGGGCTGGCGTTGGCGAACATGATCTGATGCGCCAGCGTGGTCTTGCCGCAGCCGGGAGCGCCGGCGATGATGTTGAAGGAGTACTCGGGCAGGCCGCCGCCGAGGATCTCGTCGAGGCCCGGCACGCCGGTGGGCAGTTGCCGAATGGTCACTCGATCTTGTCGTTGATCTTGTCCTTGTCGTGCTCATGAATCAGCCTCGATTCTTCAATGCTATTCGTCCAACGATGCGTCGGGCCAAGCCTCGCGCACCAGGCGCAGCGTGAGGGGTTCGCCGATGAAAGTGACCAGCAGCCCGAGCAGATGGGCGGTGATCGCGACCGCCGCCTCGACTCCACCGTTCGGCCGCATCAGCCGCGAGCTGCTTCAAGTCCTTCCAGGGAGCCGTCGGGCTTGACCTTGACGCGGTTGCAGCGAAGGGACTTCCGCCCGGGCCAGAGCCAGACGCCCGCCGCAGGAGCGATGCGAAGCCGTCTGCGCCGGCAAATCGTGTCAGGGAAATGCGCAGCTTCTCACAGACCCGCACCGCTTCATGCACGTGCGGATCGGCAGCGGGCTGGTTCGCTGCTTCCGCAGCCAGCAATCGCCGGGCCAGGTCGCGCATTGATGCGGAGGGAGTATCCATCACGACCGCAAATTATATAAGGCGGGGAGGCGATGTAGCGAGAGGCATGGACTTGCGACGCTTTGTGCGCTTCCGCACGTTGCGTTGCACTTGTGCGTCGTGCGAATGCGCTCGCCTTCCGAGACAGTCCGGCTATCGGGAAGGGAACCGCCGGATCACGGTGGACGTGACCCGGCGGCTTGACGATACTTCAGTTACACGGATTCGCGTCCGGCTCTTCGCAGTCGATGTGACGGCGATTGCGCCCATCATGCGGCGTCGGCAAGTACGGGAATACCGTGTAGATGCCGTTCCCGGTGAGGTTGCTGCCTTCGGCGCCGATGTTGAAGTTGACGCCGTCGCCGAGCGCCAGGTTGCCTTCCGGCGTGCCGATCAGCTTGCCCGCGACGACGCGCAGCGCGATGTCCGTCACGTCGTCATTGGGACGCCGCCCGTTCGGCCAGCCCGCGGCATCGCCGGCGAGAATCGTCAACCGCTTCTGTTGCGCGGGCGGCGGTCGGCGCAACCGCGAGATTGAGCCGCAGCAGTTCGGAGCAGTCGTTCCGCCCGCACGTTCCGCTCTGAGGCTGCGATGGATACTTGAGCAGAGCGTTCACGAGGTCCGTGCGGTTGGTGGTCGGAATGTTCGTGCCGAAGCGGAGATTGATCGCCGTCGCGAGCCGCGAGTTGAGATAGAAACCCAGGAACTGCGCTTCCGCGCTCGGATCGGTCGCATTCCACCGGTCCTTCCGGTCGGTCCCGATGATCAGCTCGTTGACCAGCGGATTCGCCATGCGCGAGACCTGCACCCACGGACCTGCCGACGTGTTGGCCTTGTCGTCCTGCGCCTCCTTCAGCACGCGGACCTTCTGCCGTGACATCGACGCATAGGCCCCGATGACGCCGCTGCCGTGCGCGGTCACCGAGGAGATCGGCACCTCGATGGCGATCGTGCTGACGTTGTAGCCCGAGAGCTGATCGTTGCCGAACGGGTTGGCCGCATCGTTGGCATCTTCCGAAGCCGTCAGTACCGGCGGCGTACGCCGCAAGTTCAGCGTGTCGAACGCCGCGCCCAGGTCGATGTAGAACGTCTCGTCGCGCTGGCCGGCGAAGACCTTGCCGCCGTTCGCCAGCGTGTAGATGCCCTGCGCGGCGAGCGCTTCATAGTCGGGCATCGTCAGCGGACCCACGTTGGACGGCACGGCGAACATCGTGTGCGTGCCCAGATCCACGCGAACGTGACCCCGGACCTGCGTCACCGTGTAGCGCTGGCGCAGGATCAGGCCCTCCGACCCGCCCCCGTCGAGTGCGGTGATCGGCGGCAAGCGCGACATACGACAGCGGCAACTGCAGGTTTTTCAACGGACCGCGGACTTCCGTGCTGAAGCGGATCTCGTAGCTCAGGTCCTCGTCGCCGTCGGCATTGGTGTCGATGTTGATCCGATACAGGACGTCGTCGCCGAAGTTGAAATAATTCGGTCCGGCGCCCGGCTCCTGCGCCGGCAGCGTGTTGAGGATGAACACGACGTTGTTCGGATTGGTCCAGCTGCGGAACATGTAGAAATCCGTGTTGTCCGCCGCCGGATCGTTGGCGATCAGCGGCGCCTCGCGATGACTGGCCGCCAACGCGCCGTTGCTCGACAGCGCGGCGCCACAAAGTGCGACGGCGCCGATGATGCTTGCAAGATGCTTCATGACTTCTCTCCTGACGTGGTAATTACCGTGCGGCGAGCGCACTGAAGACACTGACCTCGAACGCGCGATCGACGAGCCAGACGGACGCGATGGCGGCGATGGCGAGCGAGCCGCCACCCACCAGCAGTCGCCGGTAAGTCCACGTCGACCGCAGCGCGAAGGCCAGCGGCAAAAAGAGCAGGACGATGGCGAGCTGCCCGACTTCCACTCCGAGGTTGAATCCGGCGAGCGACAGCGCGAGCGACCCGGCTGGCAGGCCGAGGTCGTGCAGCGCACCGGCGAAGCCGAAGCCGTGGAGCAGGCCGAATCCGAACGCGGCGATCCAGCGGCCGTTGGCCACGACCGGAAATACGTTGTTGAGCGCGGCCAGCACGACCGACAGCGCGATGGCCGACTCCACCCAGCGCGACGGCAGCACGACGATCGACAGCGCGGCGAGCGACAGCGTGATCGAGTGGGCGATCGTGAACGCGGTCACGACCTTCGCGACATCGACGAACGCATCGCGAAACGACTGCGCCGGGCTGCCACGCCTGCCGGCGGCGTACCAGCACCGCAGGCAGCAGCAGCGACAGCAGGAACAGCACGTGGTCGAAGCCGGTCCAGATGTGCCGGATGCCTTCGTTCAGATACGTGGCGAACTGCGTCAGCGGACCGCCCGCGCCGCCGCCGACGATCCGATGCGGCGCATCCGCGCTGAACACGACGCTGCGGCTCTCGCCGTCCTCGACGAAGTTGAGCAACCCGCGGTGCTGCGGATCGATCCCTTCGAACAGCCGATAGTCGATCGCGAGCGTCGGCCCGGCGTGCGGACACGCGCCCGTGAGCATCAATACCGCGTAGGTTCCATCGGTATGCGTGTCGACGAGCTGCGAGCCCGCGGTGAGCGCGCATCGTTCGCCTCCTGACGAGACCTGCAGCCGCGGCAGCGCATACGCCGCGATGTCGCCCTGTCGCTGGCGCACTTCGCCCCACGTGATGTCGCCGTCGCCATTGGCATCGAGCCCGAGCGCATTGTCGAGATCGCGCAGCGCGATGTCCCATTGCCCGTGCAGCGATTGCGCGTTGCGCTCGATCGTCAGGTAGGCGTCGCTCGCCTTGTGCGCGAACGCGGGCGACGCGAAAGACGCGAACGCCAGCAGCACGATCGCAAGCCGGCTCATCGCGACGCGCCCAGCGCGGCGACCGTGACCGCATCCTCGAGCCGATTGGCTGCGACCCAGTCGGACGCGATCTTCAGTGCATCCGCATTGCGTGCCGCGCGCGCGGCTTCGATCAGGATTCGCAGATCGGCCGGTTCGCGCTGCACCGCCCAGTTGTCGCGTGCGAGCGCCAGTGCGGCGTCCGCGTCGTTCTCGATCGCCAGGCGAAACCGGGCTTCCTCGCGCCGGTGCAGGCTGTCGCCGCGGCGGCGCGCGGCGTCGAAACGCGCCGCGAGGTCCGCGCGATGCGCGGCGAACGCGTCGCGCTGCTCGGGCAATCGTTGCTCGGCGAGCGCGAGCCGCAGCAGCAATGCGTCGTTGCGCGTGTCTTCGCGCAGCAGCGCCAGCACATCGCGCGGACGGTCGCGATCGAGCAGGTAATCGGCGTACGCTCCTTTCAGGTAGGCATCGCGCGGATCGAGCGCGAGCGCGTCGCTGAAATGCCGATCCGCCGCAGCGGAGTCGCCGCGCCGCGCGGCAATTTCGGCGGCAAGCGTCAGCGCCCATTCGCGAATGCCGGCGTCCTCGCCGGGATTCGCCAGCGCGCGCACCAGCGCGTCGTAGGCGGCGACGGCATCGCCGGAGAGACTTGCCGGCGCCGCGTTGCATCCGGCCACGACCAGGGCCGACACGCGACCCGCCAGTTGCGCACAATCGCGCCGCGCGTCGGCGTAACGTCCGACGACGCCGAGCACGGTTGCACGCGTCAGCCGTGCCTGCGGCAGCCTGGGATGCGCAGCGAGCAGCCGATCGAGGTCGGCGAGCGAGCCTTCGAAGTCATGCTGGCTCTGCTTCAGTGTCGCGCGCAGCAGCAGCGCGGCAGGCGGCACGTCGTCGCCGGTCCACCACGGCGCCAGCGCCGCCTGCGCCTGTCCAAGGAAGCGCGGATCGCCGAGCGTTCGCGCCGCTTCCAGCGCACGGCGCACGACCGCCGTGGCGATCTCGAGATCGCGCGGGTTCGCCGTCAATGCGACGCGCATCCGCTTCAATTGCGCGAGTGCGGGATCGCCCTTCTCCGGCAGCCGCTCGAGCACGACGGCATCGGTCTGCGGCACGAATGGTTTCGCCAGGACCCCGCCCGGCATCGCGACGAGACTGGCTGCCAGCGCCGCGCCAATCAATCCGAACATGGAATCCTCCTTGGCTTGGCATACGTCGCCGCGCCCGGTTTGGATGCACGTCGGCCGGCATCGGTGATTGCGCGAGCGCGTTCAGGCTCCCTTAAGGCGAGGCGCATTAGAATCGTCGGCGTTGCAACAGTTCCTGGCGGTTGAGGGCCAGGCAGCGCCATGCGCATTCTTCTCGTCGAAGATGACCCGATGATCGGCAAGACGCTGCAGCAGGCGCTGCAGCAGGACGGGTACGCCGTCGACCGGGTTGCGGACGGTGAGGCCGCGCGAGCGGCGATCGCGACCGCACAGGACGCCTACGCGATGGTGCTGCTCGACCTCGGGTTGCCGCGCAAGAGCGGGCTGGAATTGCTGCGCGAGTTGCGGCGCGAAGGCAACCGCGTGCGCGTGCTTGTCGTCACTGCGCGCGACGCAGTTGCCGATCGCGTCGCGGGCCTCGATGCGGGCGCCGACGACTACCTGACAAAACCGTTCAGCCTCGACGAGCTCGCCGCCCGAATGCGCGCATTGCTGCGGCGGGACGTCGTGCGCGAGGACAACGTGCTTCGGCACGGCGATCTCGCGCTCGACACCGTCACTCGCGCGGTGACGAAGGACGGCCGTCCGGTCGACGTATCGGCGCGCGAATTCGCGCTGCTGGCCGCGCTGCTGGAGCGCCCGGGCGCCGCGCTGTCGAAAGCGCAACTCGAGGAGCGCATCTATCGCTGGGGTGACGAGGTCGAAAGCAATGCGGTCGAAGTGCACGTCCACAACCTGCGGAAGAAGCTCGGCAGCGAGACGATCCGTACGCTGCGCGGCGTCGGCTACGCGCTCGCGTGAACGATGAACTCCATTCGTCGCACGCTGCTCGTCTGGCTGCTGGCCGGCCTCGCCGTCATCGCGTTCGCGGCGAGCGGCGCAACCTATCTCGCGGCGCGGCGCGAAGTCGGCGACCTCCTCGATCTGCAGTTGAAACAGCTCGCGTACTCGACGCGAATCGACGACCTGCTGCGCGGACGCCGGCCCGGGTTCGACGCCCGCACGCCCCCGAACGCCGCCGGCATCACCGAACTCGTCACGCAGATCTGGGATCGCGACGGCGTGCTCGTCTACTGGTCGCAACCGGGCACCGGACTGCCGGTGCCCGCCACCGAAGGCTATTCGACCGTCAACCGGCAGGGCCGCAACTGGCGCGTGTACACGCTGGTGCAAGGCACCCACGCGCTGCAGGTCGCACAGGCGCAGGACGAGCGCGAAGCGATCGCGACGCAAACGGCGCATGCGCACGCTCATCCCCTTCCTCGCGCTGCTGCCGATCTTCGGCGCGCTGATCTGGCTCGGCGTGGGCCGCGGGCTGGAACCGCTCGAAGCGATGTCGCGCGCGGTGGCGAAGCGCCGTCCCGACGCGATGGCGCCACTCGGCGAGCGCGGCTTGCCCGAGGAACTGCAGCCGCTGGCCGCGAGCCTGAACGGGCTGCTCGCGCGCCTGTCGGACGCGCTCGCTGCGCAACGCCGCTTCACCGCCGATGCCGCGCACGAGTTGCGCACGCCGCTCGCGGCGCTCAAGCTGCAGCTCGATCTGGCGCGGCGCAACGGCGCGGCGGCGAGCGGCGCCGGCTGCGCTCGACGATGTCGAAGCGGGCGTGGCGCGCGCCTCGCACGTCGTCGAGCAATTGCTCACGCTCGCGCGCGTCGAGCCCGAGTCGCTCGCGCAGCAGCGAACCGATTGCGATCTCGTCGCCCTCGCGCGCGACGCGATCGTCGCGCGCGCCGCGCTCGCGGCCGACAAGTCGATCGACCTCGGCCTCGCACGCGCGACGCCGGCAACGGTGAACGGAGATCCGGCGAGCCTCGCGATCCTGCTGTCGAACCTGATCGACAACGCGCTCCGCTATACGCCGCGGGGCGGTCGCATCGACGTCGCGGTTGATCGCGACGAAGACGGCGCCACATTGAGCGTTGCGGACACCGGACCGGGCATCCCGCCGGAGGACCGCGAGCGCGTGTTCGATCGATTCGTTCGCGGCAGCGGCAACCACGAGTCGGGAAGCGGCCTGGGGCTGTCGATCGTCAAGCGCATCGCCGATGCGCATCAGGCGACGATCACGCTCGGCTCGCCCGATGCAGGCAGCGGCCTGATCGTCCGCGTGCATTTTCCGATCGTGCAGCGCGCGCCTTAAGGTCGGGTTAAGCAGGCGTCCGTATATTGCAGCGTGCCGGCCCCATCGATGACCGGGCCCCTCGACTTTCCAGGAGAGCAACATGCAACCGAAACTGCGCATGAAACAGATTACGCTGGCGCTTGCCGCGGCGGGCTTCGGCCTCGCGGTCGGCACCGGTTACAACCGGCTGGACACCAACGCGCTATCCCTTGCCAACGCGGCCACACCCGCGGCCGTCACCGCACCCGTCGTCGCGTCAACCGCGGCTGCGCGGCTGCCCGACTTCACGGCGCTGGTCGATCGCGCCGGTGCAGCGGTCGTCAACATCAGCACCATCGGCACCACGCGCGCCGCGGGGCTCGATCCGGATGACGAAGACAATCCGCTGAACGAATTCTTCAAGCGCTTCGGCGGCCCGAACGGTCCCGGGCTCAACATCCAGCCGCAGCGGCCGATGCCGTCGCGCGGCGTAGGCTCGGGCTTCATCGTGAGCCCCGACGGCTACATCGTCACCAATGCGCACGTCGTCGACGGCGCGAAGGAAGTCACCGTGCGGCTGACCGATCGGCGCGAATTCACCGCGAAGGTCATCGGCGCCGACAAGCGGACCGACATCGCGCTGATCAAGATCGACGCGAAGAGCAACCTTCCGGCGCTCGACCTCGCGAACCCGCCCGCGCCGCGGCAGGGTGAATGGGTCGTCGCGATCGGCTCGCCGTTCGGCTTCGAGAACAGCATATCGGCCGGCATCGTGAGCGGCGTGCATCGCGCGCTGCCGGGCGGGCAGATGACGCCGTTCATCCAGACCGACGTCGCGGTGAATCCCGGCAATTCCGGCGGCCCGCTGCTGAACGCGTCCGGTCAGGTCGTCGGCGTCAATTCGCAGATCTACAGCCGCTCGGGCGGTTACATGGGGCTGTCGTTCGCGATTCCGGCGAACGTCGCCGCGAACGTCGCACAGCAATTGAAGGACGCACGGCAAGGTGAGCCACGGCCGGCTTGGCATCGGCATCCAGGGCGCTGAACCAGGCGCTCGCGCAGAGCTTCGATCTGCCCGATGCGAACGGCGCGCTCGTCGGCACCGTCGAAAAGGACAGCCCGGCCGAGAAAGCGGGCTTCAAGACCGGTGACGTGATCCGCAAGATCGACAACGTGGCCGTCACCGACAGCACCGATGTCACCAGCCGCGTCGGCAATGCCGCGCCGGGCACCAAGGTGAACGTCGAAGTGTGGCGCGAGGGCAAGCCGGTCACGCTGACGGCGACGATCGGATCGTTCGACGAGAACGAGCAGGTCGCGAGCGCCGAGACGTCCGCGCAAGGTCAGGGCAAGCTCGGCGTCGCCGTGCGACCGCTCACGAAGGAGGAAAAGTCCGAAATCGGCCACGACGGCCTCGTCGTCGAGAATGCGACGGGACCGGCGGCACGGGCGGGCATCCAACCCGGCGACGTGATCGTCAGCGTCGGCTCGACGAAGGTTGCCACACTCGAGCAACTGAAGCGCCAGATCGAAAAGTCCGGCGACCACGTCGCCTTGCTGATCGAGCGCAACGGCCAGAAGATCTTCGTGCCGGTGCGCGTCGGCTGATTCGATGTAACGCACGACGGCGCCGGTGCATGCGGCGCCTGATTCGCAAAAAGGCCGCGGAAGTTTCGCGGCCTTTTTTGCTGGTTTCCGGGAACGGCGGTTCATTCGTCGTGCGCACCCATGCGTCTCTCCTCGCGGTCGAGCAGCGCGCGCTTGCGGGCAACGCCCCAGCGATAACCCGATAACGCGCCGTCGTTGCGCACGACGCGATGGCACGGAATCGCAACGGCCAGCGCGTTCGCTGCACACGCCTGCGCGACCGCGCGAACGGATTTTGGCGATCCGATGCGCGCCGCGATGTCGGTGTAGCTGACCGTCTCGCCGACCGGAACCTCGCGCAGCGCCTGCCACACACGTTGCTGAAACGCGGTGCCGCGCACATCGAGCGGCAGGTCGAGGCCGAGCGCGGGCGCTTCCACGAAACCGACGACTTTCGCGACGAGCTGCTCGAATTTCGCATCACCGCCCCGCAGCGTTGCGCGCGGGAAACGGTCCTGCAGCTCTCGCGCCAGACCATCGGGATCGTCGCCCAGGAATATCGCGCATACGCCGTGCTCGCTGGCCGCAACCAGAATGGAGCCGAGCGAGCATTCGCCGATCGCGAAGCGCATTTCGGTATTGGCGCCGCCGCTCCGAAAGCGTGTCGGCGTCATCCCGAGCAACTGCGTTCGACTTCCCGTAGAAGTTTCCGCCGGAGTTGTACCCTGCGCCGTAGATCGCTTCGGTCACCGTGCTGCTCCGGCGCAGTTCGGATCGAACACGCGCCGCGCGATGTGCCGTTGCATACGCCTTGGGGGTGACGCCGGTGATGGCCTTGAAGATGCGATGCAGGTGGTAGCGGCTGATGGCCGCATGCTTCGCGAGTTCATCGAGGCTCGGCATCTCGTCCGCACGCTCGATGAGCCGGCATAGGTCCGCGACTTTCGCCGCGTGCTGCTCGGCGAGCGCCGGCTGGTCCGGCTTGCATCGTTTGCATGGGCGGAATCCCGCGCGCTCGGCGTCGGCGGCGCTCGCGTGGAACGCGACATTCTCCGGCCGCGCCGCACGTGCGCCGCAGGACGGGCGGCAATAGACTCCGGTCGTGCCGACCGAATAAAAGAACTTGCCATCGGCGGTGGAATCGCGCGCGACGACGGCGGCCCAGCGCGGATCGCTCACCGTCGCTGCCGCCAGCATTTCCGTCCTGGTAGTCGTGTTCATCGTTGTCCTTCATGGGTGCATGGTCGATGGCTGCAATTTAGCCGTGTCCTCGCCATGCGGCACTCCGGGTCTTGCTCTGGAATTCGTGACGTCAGTGCCGCAGCGCGTCGATCCCCTGCGCGATGCCGGTGAGCGTCAGCGGAAACATTCGCGGCCCCAGCGCCTGCAGGATCAGTTGCGTCGTACGCGTGTACTCCCACGTACGCGCAGGCTCCGGGTTCCACCAGACGACCCGGCGATAATGCGCGAAGATCCGTGCAAGCCACGCAATGCCGGGCTCGAGATTCCGGTATTCGGCGCTGCCGTCGATCTGCGTCAGCTCATAGGGATTCATCGCTGCATCGCCGACGAGAATCACCTTCCAGTCGGGCCCGTACGTGCGTATGACTTCCAGCGTGCTCACGCGTTCGTTGCGCCGTCGCGCGTTGTCGCGCCAGACGTGGTCGTAAATGCAGTTATGGAAATAGAAGGTCTCGAGATGACGGAACTCCGACCTGGCGGCGGAGAACAGCTCCTCGCAGAGCTCGACGTGGGGATCCATCGAGCCGCCGACGTCGAGGAACAGCAGCACCTTGACGCGGTTCCGCCGCTCGGGCTGCAATCTGAGATCGAGCCAACCGGCATTGCGCGCAGTCCCCGCGATGGTGCCGTCGAGATCGAGCTCCTCGGCAACGCCTTCCCGCGCGAAGCGGCGCAACCGGCGCAACGCCACCTTGATGTTCCGCGTGTTGAGCTCGACGTCACCGTCGAGGTTGCGAAAGCTCCGCTCGTCCCAGACCTTGACCGCGCTGCGCGATCCGCCCTCCGGACCGACGCGCATGCCTTCCGGGTTGAAGCCGTACGCGCCGAACGCGCTCGTGCCGCCGGTGCCGATCCATTTGCTGCCGCCTTGATGGCGTTCGCGCTGCTCCGCGAGCCGCTGCCGGAACGTTTCGAGCAGCTTGTCGATCCCGCCCAGCGCCTCTACGGCACGCTTGTCCGCATCGGAGAGGTGCGATTCGAGGTGCCGGCGCAGCCACTCGTCCGGAATGTCGGCGCGGATGTCGAAGAGCGAATCGACGCCCTTGAAATAGCTGCCGAATGCGAGGTCGAATCGATCGAAATGCTGCTCGTCCTTGACGAGACAGGCGCGCGAGAGCACGTAGAAGTCGTCGAGCGACGATGACACGACGCGCTTGTCGAGCGCCTCGAGCAGCGTCAGGAATTCCCCCGTCGACACGGGCAGCCGGAACGACTTCAGGTGGAGGAAGAATCCGGTCAGCATTGGCGAGGGCTCGCGTACGATCGCAGGGGAGGCGCTCAGCCCTCGATCGGCGTTCGGGTTGCCTCTTGCGCCGGCGCGCGTTCCACGCTCGTCCGCGAGGTCGGATCACCGATGATTTGCTCGACGAAATAGCGCGGCCTTTCCTTGGTCTCGAGATAGATCTTGCCGAGATATTCTCCGATCACACCGAGTGCCAGCAACTCGACGGCACCGAGAAAGTACATGGGCAGCACCACCGAGGCCCATCCCGGGACTGCCGCGTCGGTGAAGAGCGCAACCCATAGCGCCCACAGCGTGACACCGGTTGCGCCGACGAAAACCGTGAGCCCGAGGACGCTGACGAGTCGCAGCGGCAACACGGAGAACGACGTGATGGCTTCGAGCGCGAGACCGAGCATCTTGCGCATGCCGTACTTGGATTTGCCGGCGAAGCGTGCGCTGCGCTCGTACTCCACCACGCCGGCGCGAAATCCAATGAGCGGGACGATGCCGCGCAGAAACAGGTTGGCTTCCCGGAATCCGCGCAGCGACTCGATTGCACGCCGGCTCATCAGGCGAAAATCGGCATGGTTGTAGACTGTTCGCGCCCCAAAGCCGGCCATCACCCGGTAGAAGATTCCAGCGCTGAGCCTTTTGCCCAAACTGTCGCTGTCACGACGCCTGCGTACGCCATAGACCACGTCGCAACCATCGTGGAACTGATCGACCATCTGCTCGATGGCCTGAAGGTCGTCCTGAAGGTCCGCGTCGACGCTGACCAGCGCATCGCCTTCCGCGGCGAGCAATCCGGCAAGGAGCGCATTCTGGTGTCCCAGGTTTCGCGATAGCTTGATGCCGCTGACAGGCAGCCCGTCGTGCGCGAATCCGGCAATGATGCGCCACGTCGCGTCGTTGCTGCCGTCATCGACGAAGTAGATGCGGCTCGCGGATCCGACCTTCCCCGCCGTGCGCAAGTCGCGCAGCAGCGCGGTCATGCGCCGGCAGGTTTCCGGCAGCACGTCCTGCTCGTTGTAGCAGGGCACGACGATGGCGAGTCGCGTCTCCAGATCGCGCGCACCGGCACTCGACGTTCGATCTGTCACGGCATCTCCCGGAAGATTTTTCGCGCCCGGTTCCGTCATCCGGAAACACGAGGATAGCGCATACCGCCTGCTCTACGGCGGATCGATCGTCTTCTTCCTGACGCTGTGGCATCGCATGGTTTTCGATTCGACGCCCATTCGTGCAGCGGTTGTGTTTGCCCTGCTCGCCGGAGCGTCGTTCGCGTATGGACGCTTCTTTCTGCGCATTACGGCGTTCGCCAACGGGTCCCATTCGAGCCTCACGCTCGAGTTCCTCTGCGGGTACCTGCTGCTCAATACGACATTATTCGTACTGACGCTCGCCTCGCCGCTCGGCATGACGGCGAACCTCTGGATCCTGGGCGGCTGCGGCATTGCCGCGTGGTTTACGGCTCGCCGGTGGACGCCACCGTCAACGGGCCCCTCGACGGGGCTACCGTCGCTCTTGCATTGGTTCTCGGCGCCGTGGCAGTGACGCTGTGGTGTACCGACGGCTTGACGCCAATGATCCGCGACGGCTCGACGACCATCGTTCAGCTGTGGGGCGACAGCTTCGTGCATGCGCGCCACATCAGCGCCTTCGCCCAGGCACAGGGGTTCGCGAGCATGTCGGACATACGCATGTGGGGTTCACCTCCCTATCTTTATCACTACGCGAGCTACGCGATTCCGGCCGCGGTGAGCGCCATGCTGCCCGGCGCCGCCTACGAAGTATTTGCCAGCTTCCTGCTACCGGTCGGCGTCCTGTTGACGGGGCTCGCCGCATTCGCGTTTGCAGGCAGCGTGTGGGGCCGCTGGCCGGCGGTGGCGGCAAGCTTCGCGATTCTGCTGGTCCCCGACGCGTACCAGCAGGGATTCGGCAACAAATACCTCAGCTACAACTTCATGCAGCAGGTGAATGTCGGCGGCCTGTACGGCGTGGCCTGCATGGCAGTCGCATGGATCTTCGTTCTGCACGGATGCCGGTCGCGAAATGTCGCTTCCATCCTGTTGGGCTGGGCAGTTGCCTTCGTTGCGTTGCCCTACAAGGCGCATGTGTTCGTGGCCAATGCATTCCTGATCATGGTCTATCCGTGCCTCTTCCTTGCGAAGCCCGGGCCGCGCTGGCGCGTGGCGATCGCGACGGCGCTGACTGCGTGCTTCGTGCTTGCCGTGATGCTGTCGCAACGCTTCGATCGCGTTCCGACGCTGAGCCTCGATGGCAGCAGCGCGCGCACGTACATCGCCTATCTGCTTGCCAATCATGATCCGGGCCTCGCGAAGTCGGTCATCGAATACGCGCTCGGCGATCCGCCGTGGTCGGCGCCCGCCCTGGTCGTCTGCGGCGCTGCCCTCGTCCTGCTGGGCACCTTCGGCTACTGGAGCGTCATCGCCATGGCCGCGGCGATGTGGATTCGGAAGCGCGTTCATGCGGCGGTGTGGGCCTTCCCGCTGCTCGTCATGGCGAACTATCTGATCATGGCGCTCGGACTCGCGATGGACACCAAGGAGATCGGCAGCCCCGATGAGCTGCTCAACCGCCCACTGGTATGGGCGTATTTCGCGGTCGTGGCCTGGACAGGAGGCGCCGTCTACCATCTTGCTCTTCGGGGAAGGCCTGCCGCGGGCGACCGCGACGCGTTCGATCCTCGGAGCGGTCGCGCTGCTCGCACTCGTCGTGCCACTGTCTTTCGCCACGAATCTGCAGACGTTTCCTCACTGGCCGCGGTTCGCGAGCTTCAGGCAGGCGGGTGCGATGCCAACGTGCCTCGTCGACGCAGCGCGATACATTCGCCAGCACAGCGCGCCCGGCGACGTCGTGCAGGATTCCGACAACGATCCGCGGGTGTGGGTCACGGCGCTGGCCGAGCGGGCGGACTTCGCGATGTACGCCGCGAATCGTCCGCCGGTGGGGCTCGATCGACGTCTTGCCGATCTCGCCGCGTTCAAACGCCTGGCCAACGCGGCCGAGATCAAGGCGTTCGCGGTTCGGAATCACATCGCGTGGTATGTCCTGCGACCCACGAGTGACGTTGCATGGCCGGCGTCGCTGCGCGACGGGGCCGTGTTCGAATGCGGCGGCTATCGGGTATTGCGTTTCGCGCCGTGAGCCAACCCGGCGCAGACGGTTCAGCGCGGACGATCGAGCAGGAATCGCAGGTGCGCCTTCACCGCCGGCCATTCGCCGTCGATGATGCTGAACACGACGGTGTCGCGCCGGCTGCCGTCCGGCAGCAGCTGGTGGTTGCGCAGCACGCCGTCCTGCTTGGCGCCGAGCCGCGCGATCGCGGCGCGCGATGCCTGGTTGAACCAGTGCGTGCGGAATTCGACGGCGATGCAGCTCGAGCGTCTCGAACGCGTGCGTCAGCAGCAGCAGCTTGCATTCGGTGTTGATCGCCGTGCGCTGCGCGCGCTTCGCGTACCACGTATGGCCGATCTCGAGCCGGCGGTTGGCGGCATCGACATTGAAATAGCGCGTGCTGCCGACGATCGTCGCCGCTCGCGTTGTCGCGGACGACGAACGGCATCGCGCCCAGCCGCTCGCGCATGTCGAGCGCCGACGTCGAGCCATTCGGCGGTCGTCTCCGGGGCCGGGACCGACGTGTACCAGAGCCGCCACAGCTCGCCGTCGGCGGCGGCGGCGCGGATCCCGTCGGCGTGCGCGGCGCGCGAGCGGCTCGAGCGACGCGTGCGCGCCGCGCAGCGTGACGGGCTCGATGAATCGCGCTGTCCAGTCGTCTAGCGCCCTGCGCGCGGCCATGAACGCCACGCGCTCGAACAGATGCACGTCCTGCTCGTTCTTGAGCAGCGCGCCGTGCAGCGGCGGAATGAACGCCTTCCGGTCGGTGCTGCGCAGCGCCTCCGGCGGGATGTCCTCGGCCAGCAGCAGCTTCAGCCAGTCGAGCAGCTCGGAGGTCGACGGCTTCTTCTTCAGCCCCGGCACGTCGCGCAGGTTGAAGAACACCTCGAGCGCCTCCTGCAGCAGCGCCTTCTTGAGCCCGGGAAAATGGACGTCGACGATCCGCGTCATCGTCTCGCGGTCGGGGAAGCGGATGTAGTGGAAGAAGCAGCGGCGCAGGAACGCGTCCGGCAGCTCCTTCTCGTTGTTCGACGTGATGACGACGAGCGGCCGGTGCCGCGCGACGATCGTCTGCTGCGTCTCGTAGACGTAGAACTCCATCCGGTCGAGCTCGCGCAGCAGGTCGTTCGGAAACTCGATGTCGGCCTTGTCGATCTCGTCGATCAGCACGACCGCCGGCGTCTCGCTCTCGAACGCCTCCCACAGCACGCCGCGCTTGATGTAGTTCGCGATGTCGCCGACGCGGCCGTCGCCGAGCTGCGAATCGCGCAGCCGCGACACGGCGTCGTACTCGTAGAGGCCCTGCTGCGCCTTGGTCGTCGACTTGATGTGCCACTGGTAGCAGCGGCCGCCCGAGCGCGCGCGCGACTTCCTCGGCGAGCAGCGTCTTGCCGGTGCCGGGCTCGCCCTTGACCAGCAGCGGCCGCTCGAGCGCGAGCGCCGCGTTGACGGCGAGCTTCAGGTCGTCGGTGGCGACGTAGGTGGCGGATCCTTCGAAGCGCATGGGTGCTCCGGACGACGGGATGCGTGCGCGTGGTTCGATGTTAGCCGATGCGCCCGATGAACGCGGACGGGGATCACACGAGTGTCTGCAGCGCCCAGAGCGGCGTGGTCAGGCGGCGAATCCGGATGCGGCTGCCCGCATGGATGCCGGATGCCACGACGCGTATTGCTTTGGCGTCATGCCGGTCAGCCGTTTGAAATGCCGCGTGAAATGACTCTGGTCGGCGAATCCGCGTGCGCAAGGCAGTCTCGGCGATCGTCGCACCCGCACCGAGAATGTCGGTCGCGTGCCGGATCCGGATTTCGAGCACGAGCCGATACGGCGTCGTTTCATGCTCGCGCCGGAACGCGCGCGAGAGCTGGAACACGCTGAGACGCGCAATGCCGGCCAGCTCTGCGACGGTGATTCGACGCGAGAGATTCTGCCCGATATGGTGGACGATCGCGCCGTACGGCAGGCGCCCGTACATGGCGTCCGACGGCTCCCGATCGCTGCGGCCGATTCCCATTTCGTCACATACTAGCCACATCGGATTGATTCGAAACGACATTTTATTCATACTGGCATGAATTAATGTCATGTCGACCATGGCCCGCCGCCTGCCGCCCCTCAACGCCGTGCGTGTCTTCGAAGCCGCGTCGCGCAACGCGAGCTTCACGCATGCCGCCTCCGAGCTGTCCGTGACGCAAGGTGCGGTCAGCCGCCACGTTTCGGCGCTGGAGGCCTGGCTCGGCGTCAAGCTCTTCGTTCGCAACCTGCGCGGCATCACGTTGACGCCGAAAGGCGTCGTCTACTCCCGCATCATCCGGGGAGCGCTCGATCAACTCGAGTACGGAACCCGCCAGCTGCAGCAGGAGCCGGACGGGAACACGCTGCGGCTCAAGATTCCGCCGACGTTTGCCATCCGGTGGCTGGTGCCGCGCCTCGCGCAGCTTCCATGCGTTGAACCGCACGCTCGACTTGCAGATCACGACGTCGCACCAGCCGGTCGATTTCAACCGCGAGGACGTCGATGCCTGCATCCATTCGGATACGCGGCCTCCGCCCGATGCGCGCTTCCATCGGCTGTTCGGCGAGGTCATCCTCCCCGTGTGCAGCCCCGGTCTCCTGGAGCGCGAGCCCCGCCTGGAAGACGCCGCAGGACCTTGCCCGACACGTGCTGGTTTCCTCGATGCACCGGCCGCGCGATTGGCCGACGTGGCTCGCGGCCGCGGGCACGACTGACATCGACGGCAACAACGGCATCCGGGTCGAGAACTCGGCGCTCGCGTATCAGGCCGCGATCGACGGCGTCGGCGTGGTGATTGCGCAGCGCAGCTTTGTCGACGAGGACTTGCGCAACGGGCGTCTCGTCGCTCCGTTCGCGCTGCAGGTTCCGACCGACGGCAGCTACTATTTCGCGTACCCGACCGAGCGCCCGAAGTCAGACCGGGTCGCGGCGTTCGAGGGATGGATCCTCCGCGAAGCGGTCAAGATGGAAGAAAAGCCCGGCGTGTAGCGCGTTCGACCGCTCGCTGCTGATCCTCGGGCGCGTTCGAAAAAAATCGTGGCGTTGCAGGATCGTTCTATACGGGCCGATTCTTCGTCGTTAATCTGCGGTGCTACCTTCATCGTTGCCAACATCGCGTGCTCACTCCGTCCACGTCGCCCGGCCCGGGATCCGCGGCGGCAGGTCGCTCCGCGCACGCAGGCGCCTCCTGCGACGCTCTTCGATCGCGTGTGGAACGACCACGTCATCGACGAACTGGGCGGCGGTGTCAGCCTGCTGCAGATCGACCGCCATGTACTGCAGGAGGTCAGCAGTGCGGCGGCGTTCCAGCAGCCTCCGGGATACGGGCCGAACGGTTGCATCACCGGCACAGACGTTCGCGACGCAGGATCACATCCTGTCGACGCGCACCCGGGCGGACCGACGCCACGTTTGCGCAGGGCGTTGAATTCGTCCGGTTCCTGCGCAGCAACTGCGCCGACTACGGCATCACGCTCTTCGACATCGGCGATCCGCGCCAAGGCATCGTGCACGTCGTCGCCGCCGAGCTCGGGATCGCGCTTCCCGGCAGTACGCTGGTGTGCGGCGACAGCCACACGGCCACGCTCGGCGCGTTCGGCGCGCTGGCGTGGGGCGTCGGCACGTCGGAGGTCGAGCACGTGCTGGCCACGCAGACACTGCACGCAGAAAAAGCCGCAGCCGCTCCGGATCCGCATCGAAGGGGCGCTCCCGCGCAACGTAACGCCCAAGGACATCATTCTCAGGATCGCCCGGACGTTCGGCGTGACCGCCGGCGTCGGCTGCGCGGTGGAGTACGCGGGCTCGACCATCGCGTCGATGCCGATGGAAGGACGCATGACGATCTGCAACATGTCGATCGAGCTCGGCGCGCGCTTCGGATTCGTCGCACCCGACGACACGACGTTCGAATATCTCTGCGGGCGGCCGTTCGCGCCGCAGCGGAAGCGCCTGGGACGCCGCGCTCGTCGCATGGCGAGCGCTGGCGAGCGACGGCGACGCGCCGTTTGCACGCACGCTGGAAATCGACGTCCGGTCGCTCAGGCCGCAGATCAGCTGGGGCACCACACCCGGCGACGTCGTCGACATCGACGAAGCGGTACCCGCGCTCGAAACCGCCGCGGCGGATCGACGGGCGAGCATGGCAAAGGCGCTCGCGTACATGGATGTCGTGCCGGGACAGACGCTGCAGGGCTTGCCGGTGGACGTCGTCTTCATCGGCTCGTGCACGAACGCGCGGCTGTCGGACCTGCGCTCGGCGGCGGCGATCGTCAACGGGCGCGTGGTATCGCCGCGCGTGCGCGCGATCGTCGTTCCCGGCTCGAGCGCGGTGCGCAAGGCGGCTGAGCGGGAAGGCATCGATCGGATCTTCACCGATGCAGGCTTCGAGTGGCGCGAGTCGGGCTGCTCGATGTGCGTGGCGATCAACGACGACGCCGTCCCGCCCGGCGCGCGCTGCGTCTCGACGTCGAACCGGAATTTCGAAGGACGCCAGGGACCCGGCGCACGAACGCATCTCGCGAGTCCGCTGACGGCGGCCGCGTCCGCCATCGCCGGATGCATCACCGATCCTGGCAGGATTGCGTAAGCCACCCATGGAACCCCTGGTCGGACTGACGAGCGTCGTGGCGCCGCTGGTTCTCGACAACATCGACACCGACGCGATCATTCCGGCGGCCTATCATGCGCTCGCTCGCAACCGATCCGGCGACCGGGCTCTTCGCCCGCTGGCGATACCGGCCCGACGGCAGCGAGGAGCCCGGCTTCGTCCTGAACGACTCGCGCTTTCAGGTCCGCTCGAATCCTGCTGAGCGGCGCGAATTTCGGTTGCGGCAGCTCGCGCGAGAACGCGGTCTGGGCGCTGCGCCGGTTCGGCATCCGCTGCGTCATCGCACTCGGCTACAGCGACATCTTCTACGAAAACTGCTTCAAGAACGGCGTGCTGCCGATCGTCGTTCGCACCCGCGATCATGAAGCGCTGGTCCGGTGCAGCACCGCGGGCGCCCCGTACGTCGTGACCATCGATGTCGAAGCCGGCATCATCCTGGCGCGGGGCGGCGACGTTTTCCTGTTCGACCTGGACGATCGCAAGCGCTCGCTTCTGGTCAGTGGCATCGATGAAATCGGATCGACGCTCGCGTCGATCGCGCGCATCAGCGCCTTTCGCGAGCAGCACCGGCAGGCAAAGCCCTGGCTGTACGCGGGCGACGATTCCCGGGGTGGCGCATGAAGCGCGCATCGCTGCGCAGTGCCATGCGCATCGAGCGCCCGCTGGTCACGCCGCTCGCCCACGATGCGTTGTCCGCGCGCCTGATCGAGCGGGCGGGATTTCGCGCGTTTGCCGTCGGAGGGTCGGCGATGCTGGCCGCACGGTTCGCGCTGCCCGATATCGGGCTTGCCGGACTCGGCGAAATGACCGACGGCATTCGCGATATCGCAGCCGCGACCCCGCTGCCGTTCTTCGCCGACGGTGACGACGGGTACGGCGACGTCAGGAACGTCGCGCGAACGGTGGAAACGTACGAGCGGCTGGGGGTGGGTGCGATTCTCTTCGAGGACCAGCGGCGGGACCGCAAGCAACCGCGCGCCGAAAGCGCCAAAGGCGTCGTCGACATCGCGGACATCGCGCAGAAACTGCGTGCGGCGATGGAAGCGCGCCGCGATGCCGACACGTTGATCATCGGTCGAACCGATGCTTACGGCGCACTGGGGCTCGACGCGGCAATCGCTCGCGCGGAGCGGTTTCTGGCACTGGGGGTGGACGGAATCTTCATTGCAGGACTGAAGGCTGAAGCCGAATACGAACGCGTCGGCCGGGAGTTGCACGGCGCGACCCTCTCGGCAGCGATCTTCGAAGGCGTCGATACGCCGTGGCTCACGCCGGCCGCACTGGGCGCAATGGGCTACAGCCATGTCTCGTTCCCCGCGTCGCTCATTTTCCGGGCGGTCGGCGTCATGCAACAAACGTTGGCGGCGTTGCGGCGGCACGCCGATGGCGTCGAAGCCATGGCGCCCGCCGCGGACAGCAGGCAAAACCGGCGGGTGCTCGACGATGCACTCGCGCTCGCGCGATGGCAGCAGGTCGAAGCCGACTACCCGTCGCTCGATGATTCCGCCGAATCCACGAGCGAACGGCGATGAACGACGACGTCATGAGCGCCGTCGACCGTCCGCGAGCCGCAGCACCCGGTACGACGCGCTGGGGAAGCGACGTGATCGCCGCGATGCTGCGTGCGCTCGACGTCGAGTTCATCGCACTCACGCCCGGCGCGAGCTTTCGCGGACTGCACGACAGCCTCGTCAATCATCTCGGCAACACGAGGCCCGAGATGCTGCTCGCGCTGCACGAAGAGCACGCCGTCGCGATGGCGCACGGTTATGCGCGCGTCACCGGGCGGCCGATGGCCGTGGCGCTGCACAGCAACGTCGGGCTGATGCACGCGACGATGGCGATTTTCAATGCGTGGTGCGACCGCGTTCCCATCCTGATGCTCGGCGGCGTCGGCCCGATGGATGCCGTGCAGCGCCGGCCCTGGGTCGACTGGATCCATACGTCGCGCGATCTCGGCGCGCTGGTCCGCGGATACACCAAATGGGACGACCAGCCCGCGTCGGTCGGCAGCGGCACTCGAAGCGATGGTGCGCGCGCACCAGATCGCGATGACGGCGCCGCAAGGACCCGTCTACGTGTGTCTCGACGCATCGCTCCAGGAAGCAGGTCGTCGAGCGCGCGTTCGCGTTGCCGCCGCTCGAGCGATTCCGGCCCGCGCTCGCCGGCCGAGCCGCCCGCCGATGCGGTGCGCGCGGTCGCGCGGACGCGCTTGCGCGGGCGGCGAAGCCGCTGCTCATGATCGGCCGCGTATCCGCCGATCCAGCGCGACTTGGCAGCGTCGCGTGGACGCTCGCCGAACGCGTTGAACGCGCGCGTGCTGACCGACATCAAGACCGGCGCGAGCTTTCCGACGCAGCATCCGCTGCATCCGTATGCGCCCGGCATCTTCGTGAGCGGCGACGCGACGACGCTCATCCGCGAAGCCGACGTCATCCTGAGCCTCGACTGGATCGACCTTGGCCGGCGCGCTCACGCCAGGCGTGCGGCGGCGAACTGGCCGCGGCGCGACGATCATCCAGTGCTCGCTGGACCAGTACGTCCACAACGGCTGGAGCATGGATTATCAGGCGCTGCCGCCCGACCGATATCTCGATGCTCGCCGACCCCGACGCGCTGGTCGCGCGCGCTCGTCGTCGACGCTGGGTCGCACGCGCGCGGCGCCTGCAGCGCGCCGTGGCTCGCAGCGTGCCGCCAACGCGGCGGCGCCTGCGACGCGCCGACGCTGCAGCGGCGACGCCCGGCGTTTCCGCTCGAGGATCTCGCGCGCGTGACGACGGAAACGCTCGCGCGCGCATCATCCCTCGTACATCCGGCTGCCGCTCGGCTGGCCGGGCGAGCATCTGCCGCTTCGCGCATCCGCTCGATTACATCGGCTTCGACGGCGGCGGCGGGATCGGCTCGGGACCCGGGATGGCGGTCGGCGCGGCGCTCGCGCTGCGCGACGGCCGATCGCCTGCCGGTCGCGGTCCTCGGCGACGGCGATTACCTGATGGGCGCTGACCGCGCTCTGGACCGGCGTCCACTATCGCGTGCCGGTGCTGATCGTCGTCGCCAACAACGAATCGTTCTTCAACGACGAGCTGCACCAGGAGCGCATGGCGCGCGTGCGCGGCCGGCCGGTCGAGAATCGCTGGATCGGCATGCGCATGAGCGATCCGCCGCTGGACCTCGCGCACCTCGCGCGAAGGCCAGGGCGCGAAGGGCTCGGTCCCGTCGACACGCGTGGACGCGCTGACGCTGCGTTGCTCGCATCGGCCATCGCGCGAGGTGAAAGCGGGCGGCACCTGTCGTCATCGACGTCCACGTCGCGCCGGAATACGCGCGTGCGGTATCGTCGGCGCTGTTGCGCCAGATTCCGGCACGAGCGCACCCGAGCGAAGCCAGGTCCCGTGAACAGGCAATGACGACGATTCGCGCTCCCCGCCAGGCGCGAGCACTACTACGGCGGCGCGTGGCATCGCGTCGGCAGTCCGGACGCGGTCACCGACGTGGAGAATCCCGCGACGGGCGAAGCGCTCGGCACGGCCGGCGACGCGCGGCGCGACGGACGTCGACCGCGCCGTCGCCGCGGCGGCGAGCGCGTTCGCCGGATGGCGCGACACGCCGGCGCAGGAACGCGCCGCATGCATCCGCGCGGCGTCGGCGATCCTGCGCGAGCACGCCGACGAGCTCGCGTGGCTCGACGCGGTCGACACCGGCAATCCGTTCCAGGCGATGCGCTACGACGTCGAGATCAGCGCCGCCTACATGGATTACTTCGCCGGCCTCGTCACCGAGATCAAGGGCGGCACGATCCCGATCGCGCCGGCATGCTGAACTACACGCTGCGCGAGCCGCTCGGCGTCGTCGCGCGCATCGGCGCGTTCAATCATCCGCTGCTGTTCGTCGGCGGGCAAGTGCGGCGCGCCGCTCGCCGCCGGCAACACGCTGATCATCAAGCCCGCGGAGCAGACGCCGCTGTCGTCGCTGCGCATCGCCGAGCTGTGGGACGGCGTGTTCCCGCCCGGCGTGTTCAACGTGGTGACCGGCGGACGCGAAGCGGGCGCCGCACTGGTCGCGCATCCGCAGCGTCGCGAAGATCGGCTTCATCGGCAGCGTCGCCGCCGGCCGCGCGGTGATGACAGGCGGCGAGCGCGACGCTCAAGGCGCTGACGCTCGAGCTCGGCGGCAAGAACGCGCTGATCGCCTGCGCGCGACGCGTCGCCGGCCGAAATCGCCGACGGCGTCGTGCGCGGCATGAACTTCCGCTACGTCACCGGGCAGTCGTGCAACTCGACGAGCCGCGTCTTCCTGCACGACGCGATCCACGACGCGGCGCTGCCGGAGATCGTGCGCAAGCGTGTCGGCAGATCCGAAGGTCGGCATGCCCACCGATCGCGACACCGAGATGGGGTGCCTTTCGAGCAAGGCGCAGTTCGACAAGACGATGAGCTACATCAAGCTCGGGCATGGAGGACGGCGCGCGGCTCGTCTACGGCGGCAAGCGGCCCGCCGATCCGCGTCTCGCGAACGGCTATTTCGTCGAGCCGACCGTCTTCGCCGACGTCACCGACGACATGCGCATCGCGCGCGAGGAGATCTTCGGACCGGTCGTGAGCATCCTGCGCTGGTCGGACGAGAACGACGTCGTCGCGCGCGTCAACGCGCTCGACTGTCGGCCTCACCGCATCGATCTGGACGCACGACCTCGACCGCGCGCATCGCCTCGCGTCGAGCGTCGAGGCCGGCTACATCTGGATCAACGGCGCGAGCACGCATCACGTCGGCGTGCCGTTCGGCGGCTACAAGCAGTCGGGCATCGGCCGCGAGGAGTCGATCGAGGAGCTCCTCGCCTGCACGCAGATCAAGAACGTCAACGTGACGCTTGCGCCGGCAACCGCAGCCATGAACCAGGACAATGCCAGGAGGACATCATGCTGACTCGTCAAACCAAGGTCTTTGCCTGCGCGATCACGGCGCTGTCGGGCCTGTTCGTCAGCGTTCGACGCGGCCACGGCGGAAGAACATCGCCGTCGGCAACTACGGCTCGTCGGCGAACGGCATGCCGTTCGCCGTCGCGCTCGCCAAGGGCTACTTCAAGGAGGAAGGCGCCAACGTCACCGGCATCATCTCGTCGCAGGGCGGCGGCACGTCGGTGCGCAACGCGATGGCCGGCGTCGCCTATGGCGAGGCCAATCCCGGCGCGATCGCCGTCGCGATCCAGCAGGGCGCCGACATCAAGATCGTCAGCGACAACGTGCTCACCGATCGCCGAGTTCGCCTGGATGGTGAAGAAGGATTCGCCGATCAAGACGATCAAGGACCTCAAGGGCAAGAAGATCGGCTACACCAATCCGCGCTCGACCAGCCAGGCGCTCGCGATCCTGCTGCTGCGGAAGGCCGGCTACAAGGAGGAGGACGCCGAGCTCGTGAAGACCGGCGGCTTCGGCCCGATGCTCGCCGCGCTCGACCTCGACCAGATCGACGTCGCCGCCGTCACCGAGCCGCTGTGGTCGAAGGTCAAGGACAAGTATCGCGTGCTGATCACCGGCGCCGAGGCGCTGCCGCCGCTCGACAACGTCGTCGGGCATGACGACCGGCGAAGCCGATCGAAGACGCGCGGCGATTTCATCCGCGGCGTCATCCGCGCGCGCCGCCGCGCCGTCGAGTTCATGATCAAGCCAATCCGGACGAAGCCGGCGACATCGTCGCCAAGGCCTTCAACATCACGCCCGAAGTGGCGCGAGCGCGGTGCGCAACCTGACGACGAGCTACACGCAGGGCATCCCGTACTGGGGCGAACGGCCAGATCCATCTCGAGGGCATGAAGCGGATCATCGAGGTGCAGCGCAGCGTCGGCGCGATCACCGGCGAGATCGATCTGTCGAAGATGATCGACACGCAATTCCTGCCCGACGACATCAAGACGCCGAAGTGACGCGCGGCACATGAGCGCGCGCATGTCTGCGGCGCACGTCACGCTGCGCGGGGTCACCAAGCGTCTTCCCCGCCAGCGCGGGCGGGCAGGCGGTGCACGCGCTCGGGCCGATCGATCTCGAGATTCGCAAGGGCGAGTTCTTCGCGGTCGTCGGGCCGTCCGGCTGCGGCAAGTCGACGCTGCTCGAGCTGATCGCCGGACTGCTGCCGGTCGACCGAGGGCCGGATCGAATTCGAAGGACGCGCGATCGGGCAGGAGATTCCGGACGGCGTCGGCGTCGTGTTCCAGGAGGACGCCTGCTTTCCCTGGCTGAACGTGCGCGACAACGTCGCGTTCGGCCTGCGCAAGGCCGCGCTCGACGCGGGACGAGCAGGCGCGGCGCGTCGACGACGCGATCGCGATGATGGGGCTCGGCGACTTCGCGCGGAGCTATCCGGCGCAGCTTTCGGGCGGCATGCGCCAGCGCGTGTGCATCGCGCGCACGCTGGTGGCGCAGCCGCGGCTGATCCTGCTCGACGAGCCGTTCGGCGCGCTCGACCAGCAGACGCGGCTGCTGATGGGCGACGAGGTGCTGCGGCTGTGGCGCGAGACCGGCGCCACCGTCTTCCTGATCACGCATGCGCTCGACGAGGCGGCGATGCTGGCCGACCGCATCGCCGTCATGTCGGCGCGGCCGGGCACGCTGATCGACGTCGTCGAGACGGACTGGCCGCGCGAGCGCGACAGCCGGATCGTCGAGCGCGAGAATTTCGGCGCGGTGACGAGCCGCCTGTGGAAGACGCTGCGCGAAGAGTCGATGAAGACGATGGGACGCATGGCGACAGCGCCATGAAGCGCGTGCGGCTCTATCAGGTAGCGCGTGATCGCGGGCTTCGTGCTGCTGCTGGAAGTGCTTTGCCTCGCCGGCGTCATCGACAAGATCACGATGCCGCCGCCGCACCGGATCGCGATCGACTTCGTCAAGCTGATGCCGTCCGGGGCGCTCTATTCCGGAGATCGGCAAGAGCATGGCGAACGTGATGCTGGCGTTCGTGCTGGCCTACGTGCTCGGGATCGTCATCGGCACCGTCGCTGCACGGCTACCGGACCGTGCGCGACACGCTCGATCCGCTGTTCGCCACGTACTACGCCATCCCGGTGTTCGCGTTCTATCCGCTGTTCATCGTCATCTTCGGCCTGGGCGACGGGCCGCAGGTGCTGATCGGCTTCCTGCTCGGCGTCGTCGCCGTGATCGTCACGACGCTCAACGGCCTCGACCGCGTGCCGCCCGTGCTGCGCAAGACGGCGCTGATCAACCGGCTGAGCCCGTTCGAAACGGCGATGCGCGTCACGCTGCCGTTCTGCGCGCCGTACCTGCTGACCGCGGCCAAGCTCGCGCTCGCCTACGCGTTCATCGGCGTGATCGGCTCCGAGTTCATCATGGCGCGCAGCGGCATGGGCTACGAGATCGGCTTCGCCTACACCAATTTCGACAACGCGACGATGTATCCGCTCATCCTGCTGATCCTGCTGCTGTCGATCGTCATGAACGGCGTGCTCTCGCATTGGGAGAAGGTGCTGCTCGCCAGGAGGGGGCAGCAGTGATGCGGCGACGAGACGAGGCCGCTTGCGCAACACGGTCGTCCTGATCGTCGGCCTGCTCGTCTTCTGGCAGCTCGATGTACTTCGTCGTCGGCGACGTGGCGTTGCGCTCGCCCTGGCAGACGATGCGCTTCACCGTGCGAGCTCGACGCAGACCGCATCTCTTCTGGCTCCATCTCGCGAACACGCTGCAGGCGTTCGCCGCCGCGCTCGCGATCGCGGTGGTGCTCGGGCTCCTGATCGGTTTTGCGCTCGGCCTGCACCGCCTGTCCGGCCGACGCGATGGAGCCGATGCTGGTCGCGCTCTACTCGATCCCCAAGATCACGCTCTACCCGATCCTGCTGCTGGCCTTCGGGCTCGGCATGTCGGCCAAGGTCGCGTTCGGCGCGATCCACGGCATCATCCCGGTCGCGCTGTTCACGCTCAACGCCGTGCGCGGCATCAAGCCGATCCTGCTCAAGACCGGCCGCGTGCTGAAGCTCGACTCCGACGATGATGGTGCGCTCGATCCTGTTTCCGGCGGCGGTGCCCGAGATCTTCACCGGCCTTCGCGTCGGCTTCTCGCTGACGCTGATCGGGACCGTGCTCGGCGAGATGTTCGCCGCGCAGCACGGCCTCGGCTACCTGCTGATGAATGCCATCGGCCTCTACAACGTCGACGTGATCATGTCGGTGACGTTCCTGCTCGTCGTGTTCGCGGCCGGCGTGAACGCGCATCCTGCTCGCGATCGATCGCCGGCTGCATTTTCGGCAATGATCGCCATGCCGCTCGCCGGGCTGGCCTTCCGCCGTCACTTCGGAGGCGCGGGGAACGTTACGTAAGGCGGCTTGGGTTCCTGGTTGGGCGGAACATAGGCCGGTGCCGGCTCCCCCGCCGCTCCGAGCGAGCGGACATAGCGATGGATGGCGAGGAGGTCGTTGTCGGTCATATGATTCAGGTTGAACCACGGCATCGGCGGACGGGTCTCGAGCGTCTTCGCCTTGGCGACCCACTCCTTTTCGCTGATGTTCTGCATGTACTGGCGCAGGTTCACCGGGTACGTCGTCCCCCAGGGTCCGCGCCAGCCGACCGTATCGCCGACGAGCCAGTCCTTCTCCTCGACCTTGCCGCCGCTCGGCGCGTAATTGGGCGTGTGACAGTCGTTGCAGCCGGCGATGATCACGATGTAACGCCCCCGCTCGCGCAGCGGATCGGCCGGCTTCTTGTCCGCCGCAGTGACCGATGCGCAAAGCATTGCCGTCGCAAGCGCGGTGACAATCACCAGCGCGCGATGTCGATCGTGCATGTTCTCTCCTTGTTGGATGATTCGGCGCCGGCGGATTCGTTACCCCGGCGCGGGACGCCATCTTAATCTGAGCCGGAGCAAAACGTGAGCATCATCGAGCTTGCATGCGGCGCGGCGCGGGTCCGGGTTGCGCCGGACATGGGCGCCGCGATCACGGCGTTCACGTTGCGAGACGTGCCGGTCCTGCGACCGACGCCGGAACAGGCGATCAGGCGAAGGCAACGTGAGGCTCGCGTCCTGCTTTCCGCTGGTTCCCTGTTCGAACCGGATTCGCGACGCGAGGCTGGCGTTCGGCGGCCGCGAATACGCGCTCGACGCGGAACTTCGGCACGCATCCGCATGCGATTCACGGCGTCGGCTGGCAGCGCGCATGGTCGGTCGCTGAAGCGCTGCCCCGTTTTGCCCGGCTGGTTCTTGCGCACGACGCGCTCGGATCCGGCGCCGCCGCCTGGCCATGGCCGTTTCGTGCGACGCAGACGCTGGAGCTCGTCGGCGCCGGGGAAACAGGCGGCGCCGACGAGTCGCGCGCTGCCTGTCTCCACGCGACACTGACGCTCGAAAACGTGGGATCGGAAGCGTTCCCGTTCGGACTCGGCTGGCATCCGTACTTTCCCGGGGATGCGGCGACTACCCTCTGCTTCAGCGCCGAGGCCGTCTGGCTGAACGATGCGACGCAACTGCCGCGAGCGACGCATCGCCGTACCGGCGCATTGGCGATTCGAGCCGCCGCGTGCGTTCGCCGGATCGGCGCTCGACAACGTGTTCACCGGATGGAGCGGTGCTGCGAGCCTCGCGAACCGTACGTCCGGATTGCGAACGACGCTCACGGCCGATCGCGCGTGCCGCTACCTCGTCGTCTATGCGCCGCCCGGCGCGACTTCATCGCGCTCGAGCCGGTCACGCACGAAACCGATGCGTTCAATCGCAGCGCGACACGGCATCATGAACACCGGTTTCCGCACGCTGCCGCCCGGCGCGGCCTTTTCTTGTACGATGCGCATTGCCGCCGCGCCGCTCGACTGACCGCTCCTTCCCGCTCCGTTCCCGATGACTGCCACCAGTCCGTTCACCTGCGTGCTCGACGTGCGCGCGAGCCTCGGCGAATGTCCGCTCTGGTCCGCGCGCGAGCAGGCGTGCTGTACTGGGTCGACATCAATGCGCCATCGCTCAACCGTTTCGATCCGGCCAGCGGCCGCAACGTCGCGATGCCGATGCCCGCGTCGATCGGCAGCTTCGCGCTGCGCGCAGCGCGGCGGCTTCGTCGTCGCGCTGCGCGACGGCATCTGGCTCGCCGACGCCGACGGCACGCTCGAGCGCAAGGTCGCGCTGCCGCCGTACGATCCGGCGCATCACCGCTTCAACGACGGCCGCTGCGATCCGCAGGGCCGCTTCGTCGTCGGTTCGATGAACGAGAAGCGCGACGCGGACGACGGCGGCGCTCTATCGGCTCGATCGCCGATTTCAGACTGACGCGCGCTGTTCGGCGACATCACGATCAGCAACGGTCTCGCGTGGAGCCCGGACGGCCGCACGATGTATCACGCGGACACGCCTGCGCGCACGGTTCGCGCATACGACTACGACGCGCGATCCGGCACGCCGGCGAGCGGCGCGACGTTCGCGCAATGGACACGGCGAAACCGAGCGCCCCGACGGCGGCGCCGTCGACAGCGCCGGCAATTACTGGATGCGCGTTCTATCGCGGCGGCAAGGTCGTGCAGCTGTCGCCGCGCGGCGAGCTCGCTCGGCGAATACCCGGTGCCCGCGATGTGCCCGACGATGTGCGCGTTCGGCGGCCCCGACCTCCGCACGCTCTACGTGACGATCGCGCGGCAGCAGCGCGACGCCGAAGAGCTCGCGCGCTTGCCGCAGAGCGGCGGCATCTTCTCGATGCGCGTCGACGTGCCCGGCCTGCCCGAAGCGCGCGTTCCGCGGCTGACGCCGCGTGATGCAGCTCGATCCCTCCGACTACCTGCGGCTCGACGTTCCGCACAGCCTCGGCGCGACGGCCGCCGGCGCGTCGTTCGCCACGTCGACCGGCGACATCCTCGAAGTCGAGTGCTTCGGCGAGGGGATGTTCCGGCTGCGCCTCGGACCGAACACGCGGCCCGACTACGGCATCGTCGTCGGCCGCGCGAGTGAATGCACCGTCGCGCAGCGATTGCCGGGCGTGTGGACGTTCACCGCGGGCGACTCCGTGCTCGAGATCAGCGGCGCGCCGCTGCGCATCCGGCTGACTGTGGAAGGACGCGCTCGGTGCTGCGCTCGATCACCGACGAGCATTTCCGCGGCTGGACGCGCCTGCCGACGTTCGGCCGCCTGCGGCAGGGCGGCTTGTGGACCGCGGCGTTCGCGCTCGCTTCGGGCGAGCCGGTGTACGGCCTCGGCGAGAAATTCGGCGCCGCTCGACAAGCGCGGACAGCTGATCCATTCGCAGGTCGAGGATGCGCTCGGCGTCAACACGGGCCTCGCCTACAAGAACACGCCGTTCGCGTGGAGCCCGGGCACCGGCAAGGGCGCGTGGGGCGCGTTCGTCCACACGCCGGGCATGGTGACGCACGGCGTCGGCCACCCGGACTGGTCGCATCGCAGCTACGCGGTCGATGGTCGAGGACGAGGCGCTCGACCTGTTCCTGTTCGCCGGCGGACACGCCCGCCGACATCATCGACCGCTACACGCAGCTGACCGGACGCGCCGGCGGCGGTGCCGCGGTGGAGCCTCGGGCTGTGGGTTTCGCGCGCGTATTACGCGACGCCGGACGACGCGATCGCCGTCGCGGCGAAGCTGCGCGAGCGCAGGATCCCGTGCGACGTGCTGACGCTCGACGGCCGCGCGGCATGGGACACCGAGACGCGCTTCGACTTCAGCTGGGATCCGCAGCGCTTTCCCGATCCCGCGCGGCACGCTCGCGAAGATCAAGGCGCACGACCTGCGCGTCTGCGTCTGGGAGTATCCGTACGTGTCGGTCAACTCGCCGCTGTTCCAGGAGCTCGCGTCGCAGCGAATACCTGCTGCTGACGCAGAACGGCGATCCCTACGTGTTCGGCTGGGATACCGGCGCCGGGCATCGAGCCCGTTCGGCGAGCGTGCTGACGCCGCTGCCCGAAAGCGGCATCGTCGACTTCACGAATCCGGACGCCTACGCGTGGTGGCGCGACGCGCACCAGCCGCTGTTCGAAGACGGCGTCGACGTCATCAAGAGCGATTTCGGCGAGCAGGTGCCCGACGACGCCGTCGCGTTCAACGGCGACGACGGCGGCCGCCTGCACAACGTCTACCCGCTGCTCTACAACCGCTGCGTGTTCGAGGCGACCGCGCGATTTCAGCCGCCGGCGGACGGCCCGCCGATCGTCTGGAGCCGCTCGGCGTGGGCCGGCAGCCAGCGCTATCCGCTCGGCTGGGGCGGCGATCCGCAAAGCGACTGGGAAGGGCTCGCCGCATCGATCCGCGGCGGACTGTCGTGGGGCATGAGCGGCAACCCGTACCACAGCTCCGACATCGGCGGCTTCTACGGCTCGTCGCAACCGTCGGCCGAGCTGTTCGTCCGCTGGCTGCAGGCGGCGGTGTTCTGCTCGCACATGCGCCTGCACGGCATCGGCGAGCGCGAGCCGTGGGCGTTCGGCGCCGAAGCGGAAGGCGTCGTGCGCAAGTGGCTCGCGATGCGCTATCGCCTGATTCCGTACCTCGAGCAGCTGATCGCGCAGGCGATCGCGACCGGCATGCCGGTCATGCGCGCGATGCCGCTCGCCTTTCCGGACAAGCCGGCTCGCGCGCGACTTCGAAACGCAGTTCATGTGCGGCGACGCGCTGCTCGTCGCGCCGATCGTGCGCGAAGGCGGCGAAGTCGACATCGCGCTGCCGCCGGGCGCGTGGTACGACCTCAATTCGCGCGCGCGCTATCCCGGATCGCAGGTGCTGCGCTATGCGCGCGCGGCTCGATCAGTTCCCGGTGTTCGGGCGCGAAGGCTACGCGCTGCCGCTCGGCCGCGCCGTCCAGCATACCGGCGAGATCGAGCCAGAACAATCCGCTCGAGCTGCTGTGGGTGTTCGGCAAGCCGGCGCAGCCGCTCGACGGCTATCGGCAGCTGCGCATCGACCTCGATCGCAACGGCACGTGCATCGTGCGCGCGGCGCTCAACGTCGACGTGCAGATCTTCGGCGACGCGCCGTCGCATCAACGTGCTGCCGCTGTGACGCGACGCATGGCGGCGCATCCGACGCATTGCGATCACGTCGGGCGAGCCGGCCGGCATCGGTCCGGAGCTGTTCGCGATGCTCGCCGAGCGCCATGCGCAGCAGCACTTTCGCGGCGCGGCTCGTCGTGCTCGGCGACGATGCGCTGCTCGCCGAGCGCGCGCGGCGCATCGGCGCTCGCGCCGCGCTATGCGCGCTACGACCCGCTCGCATTCGCGCCGATCGGCAGCGCCATCGAAGTGTGGCACCAGCCGCTGGCCGCACCGGCCGTTGCCGGGCCATCCCGATCCGACCAACGCGCGCAGCGTGCTGTCGATGCTGCGAAGCCGCCTGCGACGCGTGCGCGACCGGCGCGTTCGCCGCGCTCGTGACCGGACCGGTGCAGAAGAGCGCGATCCAGGACGCGGGCATACCGTTCTCGGGCCACACCGAGTTCTTCGCCGAGCGCACGCACACGCCGCGCGTCGTGATGATGCTCGTCGGCGGCCGGCCGAACGCGCCGCTGCGCGTCGCGCTCGTCACGACGCACCTGCCGCTGCGCGACGTGCCGGACGCGATCACGCCGCAGGCGGTGGCCGGAGACGATCGCGATCGTGCGACGCGAGCTGGTCGCGCGCATTCGGCATCGCCGAGCCGCGCATCGCCGTCTGCGGACTCAATCCGCATGCGGGCGAAGGCGGCCACCTCGGGCGCGAGGATATCGACGTCATCGCGCCGGCGATCGCAGGCCGCGCGCGCGCGTGGCGCGAACGTCGACCGGCCCGCTGCCCGCCGACACGGTGTTCGTGCCCGACATCGCGCAACGCTTCGACGCGATCGTCGCGATGTACCACGACCAGGGCTTGCCGGTGCTGAAGGCCGCGAGCTTCGGCCACGGCGTCAACGTGACGCTCGGCCTGCCGTTCATCCGCACGTCGGTCGACCACGGCACCGCGCTCGATCTCGCGGTCGACGCGGCGCGCGCACGAACGGCCGATGTCGGAAGCCTCGTCGCGGCCGTCGAGCTCGCGATCGAGCTCGCCGCGCGCGCGGAAGCGTGAGCGGAAATGGGTCGAGTTACTTGATGCATCGACGGCGACGCCCGAGTAATAACTCCGACCGCATTTGTCCGATGCAGGGTCATCAGCCGCGCAAGCGCTTCGGGCAGAATTTCCTCGCCGATGCGCACTACGTCGCGCGCATCGTCGACGCGATCGATCCGCAACCCGGCGACAACATCGTCGAGATCGGACCGGGGCTCGGCGCGCTGACCGGCGCGCTGGTCGAGCGCGCAGGACGCATCGCGCGCGATCGAGATCGACCGCGATCTCGCGGCGCGCCTGCGCGGCCGGTTTCCACCGGATCAGCCTGGCGCTGCACGAGGCCGACGCGCTGACGTTCGACTTCGCGACGCTCGGGCCGCGACCTGCGCGTCGTCGGCAACCTGCCGTACAACATCAGCTCGCCGCTGCTGTTTCACCTCGCGTCGTTCGATGCGCAGCTGCGCGACATCCACGTGATGCTGCAGCGGGAGGTCGTGGCGCGGATGACGGCGCTGCCGGCGACGCCGGACTACGGGCGGCTCACCGTGATGCTGCAGGCGCGCTTCGCGGTCGACGCGGCTGTTCACCGTGCCCGCCGGGCGCGTTCCGGCCGGCGCCCAAGGTCGAGTCGGCGGTTGCGCGGCTCGTTCCGCTCGGCGACAGCGCGGCCTGCGATCGCCGACGAGGCGCTGTTCGCGCGGCTCGTCGCCGCGGCGTTCGGGCAGCGGCGCAAGACGCTGCGCAACGCGCTCGCCGGCACTCGCCGACGAGGCGGCGCTGCGCGCCGCGGACATCGATCCCGGCGGTGCGCGGCGAGACGCTCGCGGTCGCCGATTTCGTGCGGCTCGCGAACCGCCTCGCCGGCGAGCGCTGACGGGCGCGGATCCGATCGTCAGGGCAAGGGGATGAGACGAATCTCCAGCGAGCACCCGACCGCGGCTGCGTAATGCTCGAGGGTCAGCAACGTCGGCGGATGTCCGGCGGCGTTTTCGAGCCGCGAGACCGCGCTCGTCGTCGTGCCCATCCTCTTCGCGACCTGCCTCTGGATCAGACCGGCATTGATGCGAGCGGCAAGGAGATGCCGGCTTACGCGGTGATAGGTCGCATCGGCGATCACGCGCCGGCCGATCATGCATGGGCCGGATGAACAAGGCTCGATAGAGAGGTGCGCGGCCATTCGCTTCATCGTGAGACCCGTGACCTGGGTATGCTGTTTCCGTTTGGGTTCGCAGAAATGCTAAGCCGGCCGCCGGAGGTCCCACCATAGGCCGGACGGCCGAAGACCCATCTGTTGGAGGTGTTCCTCGCGTCTCGGCTTAGCAGAATTGCTAACCCGAACGTGGAAGAGAACCCCACCGGTCGGCCCGGCTCGGCGTTCGACGTGAAACTTTGGGAAACCGCTTCCGCGTTGATACGATGGCGCCCGCAAACCGACTTACGGAACTGCCCAATGATCACCGGCGACATCAAGAACCAGATCGACCGCATCTGGAACGCCTTCTGGTCGGGCGGCATCTCCAACCCGCTGGAGGTGATCGAGCAGATCACCTACCTGCTGTTCATCAAGCGCCTCGACGACCTGCAGACGCTGGAGGAGAACAAGGCCGCGCGGCTCAAGAAGCCGATCGAGCGGCGCATCTTCCCGAAGGGCAAGGACACGAAGGGGCGCGCCCTACGAGGACTTGCGCTGGTCGCGGTTCAAGAACTTCGCGCCGGCCGAGATGTACACCGTCGTCGGCGAGCACGTCTTCCCGTTCCTGCGCACGCTCGGCGGCGACGACTCGACCTACGCGCACCACATGAAGGACGCGCGCTTCACGATCCCGACGCCGGCGCTGCTCGCCAAGGTCGTCGACATGCTCGACGACGTGCCGATGGAGGACCGCGACACCAAGGGCGACCTCTACGAGTACATGCTCGGCAAGATCGCCACCGCCGGGCAGAACGGCCAGTTCCGCACGCCGCGCCACATCATCCGGCTGATGGTCGAGCTGACCGCGCCGCAGCCCGAAGGACGTCATCTGCGACCCGGCCTGCGGCACCGCCGGGTTCCTCGTCGCGGCCGGCGAGTACCTGCGCGAGCACCATCCCGAGATCCTGCGCGACGCGAAGCTGCAGCAAGCACTTCCACCACGGCATGTTCCACGGCTTCGACTTCGACAACACCATGCTGCGCATCGGCAGCATGAACATGCTGCTGCACGGCGTCGAGAACCCGGACATCCGCTACCGCGACTCGCTCGCCCAGGACCACGCGGGCGAGGAGGAGAAGTACACGCTCGTCCTCGCCAATCCGCCGTTCGCCGGGTCGCTCGACTACGAGAACACGCGCCAAGGACCTGCTAGCAGATCGTCAAGACGAAGAAGACCGAGCTGCTCTTCCTCGCGCTGTTCCTGCGGCTGCTCAAGCCCGGCGGCCGCGCGGCGGTGATCGTGCCCGACGGCGTGCTGTTCGGCTCGTCCAAGGCGCACAAGGACGCTGCGCAAGATGCTGGTCGAGGACCAGAAGCTCGACGCCGTCGTCTCGCTGCCCTGCGGCGTGTTCAGGCCGTACGCCGGCGTGTCGACCGCGATCCTGCTCTTCACCAAGACCAACTCCGGCGGCACCGATCACGTCTGGTTCTACGACGTGCGACGCCGACGGCTGGTGCCTCGACGACAAGCGCACGCCGCTGCTGCCCGACGACAAGCTCGGCCCCGTGCCCGCGCGACGCGCTGACGGCCGACGAGCACGCGAAGAACAACCTGCCCGACGTGCTCGCGCGCTGGCACGCAGCGCGACAGGGCCGAGCGCAAGCGGCCGCGCACCGCGCAGAGCTTCTGCGTGCCGAAGGCCGACATCGCCGCGCAGGGCTACGACCTGTCGCTCAACCGCTACAAGGAAGTCGTCCACGAGGACGTCGAACACCGCTCCGCCGAAGGAGATCCTCGCCGACCTCGGCGAAGCTGGAGGCAGAGATCCAGAGGGGATGAAGGAGCTGGAGGGGATGCTGAAGTGAGAAGCTCACGCGAAGAAGCCATTCGCGACTGGCCAACGGGCGGACGCCGCGTGAGGTCACGGAGCAATGCTCTAGAGGAAGATGCTCGATGCTCAGAAGAACAAGGGCCGGCATCTGCCGCTACCTTCGCAATCCAAACGTTCGCTATGGTTTGACGTCGATACGACCGAATTGCACGACCTCATGCCGTTCGAGGAGCACGAAGACGACGCTATGGTCTGAAGCGCGACGACATCGTGTCTGCGAGGGCGGAGAGGCCGGTCGCGCAGCGATCTGGGACGGGCGTCGACCGCACGTGAAGTTTCAGAAGGCAATTCACCGCGTTCGCTCCGGGCCAAAGCTCCTCAATCGTTATTTCGTACACCAGCTGATGGCCGACTACTCGAGCGGTCGACTTGCCGACTACTACACAGGCGCGACCATCAAGCATCTGACGGGTCAAGACCTCGCCCGTTACGAATTTCCTTTGCCGCCGCTCACTGAGCAGCGGCGGATCGCGGACGATCATGGACAAGGCGGAGGCGTTACGGGCCGAGCGCCGCGCCGCCCTCGCCGAACTCTGACACACTGACGCAAGCCATCTTCCTCGAGATGTTCGGCGACCCCGCAACAAATCCCAGAGAGGTGGCCCGAGCGCCCTGTGGCAGATTACGTACGCAGGGTTTCAGCGGTCGGTAAGAGCATTGACGTGGAGGGCGGAGAGAATGCAGTGACAAGAAATCGCATCCTGGAAAGGTCAGTGCTGTCACGGAGATGAGATTTCTCCCGAAGACGAGCAAGCCTATACCCAATCAGCACAAGCCGACAGACCGAGCATTTCGCTGCAGGAACTGGTGATCTCCTGTTCAGCCGAGCCAATACGACAGCTCATCGGTGCGGTCGCGTTCGTGGACAACTGCCCACCCAATCTGCTCCTGCCCGACAAGATTTGGCGCTTTATATGGCGATGATCCACTCATGCGTGGAGCTGTTCTTCGTATGGGCATATGATTCATAATCGCCTCGTATCCGATACCGAAATCGGGCGGCGCGCAACTGGACACCAGCGGCTCGCTATGAAGAACATTATCGCAAGAGAAACTTCTCGGGGTGAAGACCATCTGTCCCGCGCGTTGGCGCATCAGCGAGAGTTCGCGCGACGATTTGAACGCTGTAGAGGTGTCTTACAACACGATGCAACGTCGACGCGATCACCAGACTTGACTCGCTATTCGCCTCCCTCCAGCACCGCGCCTTCCGAGGTGAGTTGCTAGGTCGGCGTCAAATTAGGATCGGCATCGATCCTAAATTAACGCCGCACGCTATTTGAAGGGCATTCTTTTCAGGTAGCGACACGCGCGCGGCAAAGAGCGCTATGCCACCCAATGCGGTAGTAGAGGTCTGTTGCGAAATACACATTAATTATTGACAATTGATGTTAATTCGCAACATACTACCGGCCGTGAAGGCGGACTCCGCTGCGCCGCATGAGCGCGCGGTACTGCACCTCGCGCGGAGGCGGGGGCTGCTCCGCTCGCGCGACGTGGCGGCGACTGGGAATACCGACCGTAATACTGACCCGCCTGGCGCGCGCGGGGAAGCTCGAGCGAACCGGCCGTGGCATCTATACGCTGGCTGGTCGACCCGGCAGTGCCCATCGCTCATTGGCCGAGGTGTCGCTGCGTGCGCCGCGCGGCGTGATCTGCCTGCTCTCGGCCTTGCGCGTGCACGAAATCGGAACACAGGCGCCGTTCGCGGTCTGGCTGGCGCTGCCGCGCGGGCGTGCGTGCCGCCGCGGCTTGCGAGCACCCGAGATTCGCGTGGTCCGCATGTCCCGCGCGTCACTGACTGCGGGCGTCGACCAGCATCAAGGTCGACGGCGTCAGCGTTCCCGTCTTCAACGCCGCCAAGACCGTTGCCGACTGCTTCAAGTTTCGCAACAAGATCGGGCTCGATGTTGCGCTGGAGGCGCTGCGTGAGGGATGGCGTGAGCGCAAGGTCGGCATCGATGACGTTTGGGAGTACGCCCGTGTGAACCGCGTGGCGAATGTCATGCGCCCGTACCTGGAATCGCTCACATGAGCGCCGCGCGTGTGCCGCACAACCTCGCCGCTTCCGTCCGTCAGCGACTCCTTGATCGCGCTCGCGGCCCGCGGTGAAGACTTTCAGCTGCTGCTCGATCGCTACGCCGTGGAGCGGTTCCTCTACCGACTGTCGATCTCGGACGTGCGCGACGAGTTCCTGCTGAAGGGCGCACTCCTGTTCACGCTTTGGTTCAATGCCCCACATCGGCCGACGCGCGATGCCGACTTCCTGGGTTATGGTCCGCGTGACGCTCAAGCTCTGGCGGAGACGGTACGACGAATTTGCGCGATCGAGTGTGAAGATGGCATTGTGTACGATCCCGATTCGATCAAGGTGGTCGAGATTCGGGAGAACGCGACTTACCAGGGCTGCGCGTCACGTTGCGTGCGGAACTCGACAAAGCTCGTTGTATGGTGCAGTTGGACGTGGGGTATGGCGACGCAGTTACGCCGGGACCGGTGGAAATCACCTATCCGGGATTGCTCGATGACCTCCCGGCACCAAATTTGCGCGCCTACCCGCGAGAAACTGTGTTCGCCGAAAAACTCGAGGCAATCGCGCAACTCGGAATCGCCAACAGCCGCATGAAGGACTACTTCGATCTTGTGGGCATTGGCGCGCGAAGGCGCGATGGAATCCACGAGCTTGGCCAAGCTATCGCTGCGACGTTCGCGCGCCGCGGAACTCCGCTTCCGGCGCCGATGCCGACCGGGCTCACCGCGGCGTTCTCGGAAAACACGCAGAAGCAACAGCAGTGGAACGCCTTCGTTGCCAGAAATCGCCTCGATGCGCCGGCGCTCGACGCGGTGGTCGAAGCGTTGGCAGCCTTCGTCCAGGAGCCCATGACGCACGCACGGCGGACCACGCCGGCGCGAAAACGCGTGAGTAATTTTGCGTTCCTGCAGACCGAGTTGCGCCGACCAGTACGACGCGGCCGTCAAGGCCGAAACCTGCCGTCCACTCCGACCCGCGCACCGCGTGCTTCTACGCCCGACGGGCGCTCGAGCTGGCGTTGCCTGGCTCTACAAGCACGACCCGGCACTCAGGCTCCCGTACCAGGACAACCTGTCGGCGCTCTGATCCACGAGCCGACGTTCAAGCAGGCCGCCGGCGAGGCGGTGTTCAACAAGGCGCGCGTCATCGACACGCTCGGCAACCGCGCCGTCCACAGCCATCGCCCGATCCCGGCAACGACGCGCTCGTCGCCGTGCGCGAACTGTTCCATGTCTGCTACTGGCTCGCGCGCACCTACGGCCGCGCGGAGCGAGCCAGCGCCCGGCCTCGCGTTCGACCCGCGGCGCTGCCAAGAGCGACGGCGGCGCCGCCAAGCAGACGGCGGAGCAGCTCGAGCGGCTCGAAACGAGCCTGCGCGAGCGGGACGAGAAGCTCGCTGCCCTGCTCGCCGACAAGAGCGCGCTGGACGCCGAGCTGTGCGACTGCGCGACGAAGTCGCGAAGGCGAAGAAGGCGGCCGCCGCGCAGCCCGACACGCACGACTACTCCGAGGCCGAGACCCGCGACTACTTCATCGACCTGCTGCTGAAGGAAGCCGGCTGGCCGCTCGACCAGCCGCGCGACCGCGAGTTCGAGGTCGCGGGCATGCCCAACGACGCAGGGCAAGGGCTTCGTCGACTACGTGCTGTGGGGCGACGACGGCAAGCCGCTGGGGCTCGTCGAAGCGAAGCGGACCACGACGCGATCCGCGCGTCGGGCAGCAGCAGGCGAAGCTCTACGCCGACTGCCTGGAGACAGCAGTTCGGCCAGCGGCCGGTGATCTTCTACTCCAACGGCTACGAGCACTGGCTGTGGGACGACACGAACTATCCGCCGCGCGCGGTGCAGGGCTTCTACAAGAAGGACGAGCTGGAGCTGCTGATCCAGCGGCGGACGACCCGCAAGCGCTGGCGAGGCGCGACGATCAACGACGACGATCGTCGAGCGCTACTACCAGACGCGCGCGATCCGCCGCATCGCGGAAGCGTTCGAGCAGCGACCACGAGCGCAAGGCGCTTGGTCGTCATGGCGACCGGCGCGGGCAAGACCCGCACGGTCATCGCGCTGTGCGACCTGCTGATGCGCTGCAACTGGGTGAAGCGCGTGCTGTTTCTCGCCGACCGCGTCGCGCTGGTGAACCAGGCCGTCAACGCCTTCAAGACGCACCTGCCGGATGCGTCGCCGGTCAATCTCGTCACCGAGAAGGACGACGGAGGGCCGGGTGTTCGTCTCGACCTACCCGACGATGATGGGCCTGATCGACGAGACGCAGGACGGGCAGCGGCGCTTCGGCGTCGGGCACTTCGACCTGGTCATCATCGACGAGGCGCACCGCTCGGTCTACCAGAAGTACCGCGCCATCTTCGACTACTTCGACTCGCTTGCTGGTCGGGCCTGACCGCCACGCCGAAGGACGAGGTCGACCGCAACACCTACCGCCTGTTCGACCTCGAGCGCGGCGTCCCGACCGACGCCTACGCGCTCGACGAGGCGGTGCAACGACGGCTTCCTCGTCCCGCCGAAGGCCGTGTCCGTGCCGCTCAAGTTCCAGCGCGAGGGCATCACGTACGACGACCTGTCCGAGGAAGAGAAGGAGCAGTGGGACGCGCTGGAATGGGACGACGACGGCAGCGTCCCCGACCAGCGTCGAGGCCGCGGCCGTCAACAACTGGCTGTTCAACGAGGACACCGTCGACAAGGTGCTCGAGCACCTGATGACCCGCGGGCAGACGGTGGCCGGCGGCGACCGGCTCGGCAAGACGATCATCTTCGCCAAGAACCAGGCGCACGCCGAGTTCATCGCGGAGCGCTTCGACGCGAACTACCCGCACTACAAGGGCGAGTTCGCCCGCGTCATCACGTTCAAGACGCGAGTACGCCCAGAGCCTGATCGACGACTTCTCGCAATCCGGACGAAGGCGCCGCACATCGCCATCTCCGTGGACATGCTCGACACGGGCATCGACATCCCCGAGGTCGTGAACCTCGTCTTCTTCAAGCTCGTGCGCTCGAAGACGAAGTTCTGGCAGATGGTCGGCCGCGGCACGCGCCTGTGCCCCGACCTGTTCGGCCCCGGCCAGGACAAGGAGTTCTTCTACCTCTTCGACTACTGCCAGAACCTCGAGTTCTTCAGCCAGAACCCGCCGACGACCGAGGGCGTGGTTACGGGATCGGTGGGCAAGCGCTTGTTCACCACGCGGCTTTCACTGATCGGCGAGCTGGACCCGCGAATCGCGATGAACGGCGAACCCAGCGTCACCGAACGCGCGGCTGTCACCTACACCGATCCCGCCTTCGCGCGAGCCAGATCGAGTTCGTCAACCTGATCGTCGATCACCTGACCGAACGCGGTGTGCTGCTCCCGGCAGCGCTCTACGAATCGCCGTTCACCGACCTGTCGCCTACCGGCCCCGACGCGATCTTCGCGTTCGACGGTGTCGAGAAGCTGATCAGCGCGCTGGAATCAGTCACGAGCTCGGCGGTTGCAGCGTAGTCCTAGCCCTACCGGCGCACATTGAGGTGCTTGAAGGCACGCGAAGCCGGAAAGCCCGTGGAATTATGAATATCGCTTGATTTCCGGTCGTTGGATGTGATACATGAAAGAAAGCAGATGTATCGAGTGGAAAGTCAACTGCCATCGCTACCGCATCGCGGCCCAATCGGTGTGGGATCCCGTTCGAGGTCGCTCCGTCGCACGCCAAGTTGTGCTGGGACCAGCGACATCTCCACCGGTGGCGGATTTGCGCGCCACGCGTACGGTGGGCACGGACGCGCTCGGCGGTGTCGGGGCCTTGATCTGGTTGCCGAGCAACGGGATCCGGTTGGCCACATCGATCGAGAATGGAGGCAAGCTCGGCGCCAAGGCTGGCCCTTCGGTGGGTGAACTGGCGGTCGCCTTCGAGATCGAGAGCGACGCGTGTCGGGGCCGAAGTGCGATCTGGGGGAATTTGGACGCGAGCGTGCGCGCCTGAAGTGTTCGCCGGGCTCGGCTCACGAGAAGGCGTACCATCGCGTGGCGCAGCAGATCACCGAGCGCGATATGAAGCAGGCGCAGAGGCGATTCGAAGGCGGCCGTTGCCGCTTCGAGCTCAGCACGGACGTGCTCGCGCTCGAACCGCGGACTTCGATACGCATATCGCCATGCTTACCGCGGGGCAGCTCGCCCGTCGTTGGCACGCAAGAGCAAGTGAGCGATCGCGGGTGGACGGGCCGGGCCTGATGGTGAGCGAACAGGGCACGTGCCGCAGCTGTATCGCATCTATGGCGGGAACGGTTCGACCAAGGCGTGCTGCGGGCGTGCCTGGGCGGGCTGCGGCAGTTGCACGAGGGGCTAGCAGAGACGAGGTGCGTCCGGGCGCAGCGTACGTTGGTCCGTGACGGCGGCTTCTGGAGCACGGAACGGAGCTGAAGCTTACCGCGCCGGCTATACAGCCTCATCTCGTTGCCGCTCGGACACCAAGCCGCGGAACAAGCCTCAGATGGCGGCACGACGCGGCGCCATGAAAAGGCTCTCGGGCCAGCTTAGCGCGGTGCGCGCGGCGCGGATGCGAACCGCGGTCGGCGAGCTGGAGCGTATGCTCGTGGTGGTCGAGAGCGAAGCGTTGCTGGCGGGGCAGAAACGCGACATCGCGCTCGACCTGCGCAAAGCGGAGCTGGAACTGCGCATGCTCGAGCGGCTGAGCGGAAAGGGCCGCATCTCGCGAAGCAGCTTGGACGCAGCGGACCAAGAAGGAGTCCCACGGGCTTCTGTCGCTCTTCGTGGTGATCGCTGGTCGGCATGGAACCGACGAAGCGCCAAGGAAGCACTACGTCGATGCCGGTTTCGCCGTCAGTCGGAGACTACGCGGCTCGATCGACGCGTGCGTGCACCGATCGACACACTGGAGAACGGGCCGGATTGTGCATGCCTTCCGCGGCCAGTGGATCGTCGACGATATGTACCGCAGGGCGAAGAAAGGCGGCGTGGTGCCGTGGGGGCAGTCGCATCAGTGGGCCGATGGATCGTTACGTCTGCACACCTTCGCTACCGCGTCGGACTGATGCTGGTGAGTCTGGCCAAGATCGCGCTCGGAACGGACCCTTCGGTGCGCAAAACGATGGAGAGCCTGGCCGAAATCCGCGCGACGTTGGTGCGTACAACAACCGGTAGCGCGGGGCGACGGCCAACGGTGATGCTGGCGCCGGAGCTCACGACCGGGCAGCGCCGCGCGGTACGAGTATTCGACCTGGAGCGTTGGTTTCCAGATATTCTTTCATGTATGACGTCTCGACCAGTTAAACCATGAAAAAACGTCGATTTGCCTCGCTGCCATGCGAAGGTAGGGCTAGATGAACAGTTTCGTCGTCGTGCCTTCGAGCCACGGCACGATCGTGATCAGGACGAGCTGCGCAACCACGATGACGATCAGCGGCGACAGGTCGAGCGTGCCGCCGATCGGCGGCACCAGCCGGCGCACCGGCCGCAGGAAGCGGAAACGTCAGCGCGTTCAGCACGCCGGCGAGCGGCCCGTCGGGCGCGACCCACGACAGGATCGCCTGCACGAACACGACGATGATCGTAAGCCACAGCAGCGCCTTGACGAGCGCGATCACGGCGCCGACGCGCAGGAACGGAAGCCCCGGCCCGAGCGAACGCGAAGCCGCTTCCGAACGCGAAGATAGAGCGCGAGCAGCCACAGCGAACTGGAACAGGTACGCGGCGACGAGCGACGCCCAGTCGATGCCGCCCAAGCCCGGCAGCACCTTGCGCAGCGGCTTCACGATCCAGTCGGTCAGCGCCATCACCGCCTGCCCGAGCGGGTTGCGAAACGGCGCGCGCATCACCTGCATGACGAAGCGCAGCAGCAGCGCGTAGGTGAACAGCCCGAAGACGACGTCGATCAGGTACGCGAGCGCGGTGTCGAGCATGGTGACGGGTCGAGGCGATCAGTCGCGCGATTTCGTCGCCGAGCTCGCGGGCGCGCGCGGCGGCCGCCTTGACGGCGGCGATGAAGTGCGTCGTTCACGCTGCGCGGCGTTCGAGCACGTCGAGCGCGCGCGCGGTGGTGCCGCCTTTCGACGTGACTTGCGCGCGCAGCGTCGCCGGCGGGTCCGCGCTCTGCTGCGCGAGCGCGACGCTGCCCGCGAACGTCGCATAGGCGAGCCTGCGCGCATCCGCCGGGCGCGAGCCCGAGCTCCCGCGCCGCCTGCTCGAGCGCTTCGAGGAAATAGAACACGTAGGCCGGGCCGCTGCCCGAAACGCCGGTGACCGCGTCGAGATCGCCCTCGCGTCGCACCAGACCACCTCGCCGCACGGCCTCGAGCACCTGCGACGGCCGGCGCGGCCGCCGCGGCGCGACGTCCGGCGTCGCATACAAACCGCTGATGCCGGCGCCGATCAGCGCCGGCGTGTTGGGCATCGCCCGCACGATCCGCGGGTAGCCGCCGAGCCAGCCGGCCGAGGTCGGCGCAGCGAACGCCGGCGGCGATCGTCAGCACCAGCGGCACCTCGCCGATGAACGGCGATAGCTGACGCGCGGCGTCGCGCATCTGCTGCGGCTTGACCGCCATCACGACGACGTCGGCGCCGGCGACGGCGCCCGCGTCGGCTGCCGCGTGCAATGCCGATGCCGGGAAAGCGCGCCGCCAGCGCGCTCGCGCTGCGTCGGCGAACGGCTCGACGACGCGGAAGTCGCGCGGCAGGCGCGCCGCGCGCGATCAGGCCGCCGATGATGCGCGGTCGCCATGTTGCCGCCGCCGATGAACGTCGTTCGCACGATTACCCTCCGGCTTGCTTGCGCACTCCGAAGATCGCGGTGCCGATGCGCACTTCGGTCGCGCCTTCGCGCGATCGCCAGCTCGAGATCCGCCGACATGCCCATCGACAGCGTATCGACCGCGAGCCCCGCGTCGCGCGCACGCGTCGAAGCATGCGCGCAGCTGCCGGAACTGGCCGCGCAGCCGCTCGATGTCCGCCGGTCGGCTCCGGGGATGCCCATGATGCCGCGCAGGCGCAGGTTCGGCAGCGCGCGCAACGTGGCGCGCGAGCGCCGAGCGCCTCGGCGGGCGCCACGCCGCTCTTCGTCGCCTCGCCGCTGACGTTGACCTGCACCAGCACGTCGAGCGCGCTCGAGGCACCCGCGCGCGCAGCCGACAGCCGGTCGCGCGATCTGCAGCCGGTCGACGCTTTCGACCCAGTCGAAGCATGCCGCCGCGGCACGCGCCTTGTTGCTCTGCAGCGGTCCGATCAGATGCCATTCGATGTCCGCCAGGTCGGCCAGCGTCGGTCCGTTTGGCGCTGGCCTCCTGCACGTAATTCTCGCCGAACGCGCGCTGGCCCGAGCGCGTGCACGGCGCGTATCGCGTCGGCCGGAAACGTCTTCGAAACCGCCAGCAGCCGCACCGAATCCGGCGGACGGCCGATGCCGCGCGCAGCGCGTCATCGATGCGCTGGCGCGCGACTTGCCACGCTTTCTCGTAGTGGCCCATAATCGACCGCCGCATTAGACCATCAGCAATTGGCACATGAATTGCATACTACAGCTCGTTTGATACGCGATCGTTCGCTGCCGATGCGGTTTACCGCCGTCATTGCCGTGAAAAACGGCGCCATTTGCGCTGCCGATGCGCCGGCATGGGTCCTTTCGACCGCGATCCCGGCGCGATCATTCGCGCCCACTCATGGCAAAAGCGCATGCCGCGGTGCGATTCGCAAGCTCGGGACGGATGGTTATCGCATGGACATCACCGAACTTCTCGCGTTTGCGGTCAAGAACAAGGCCTCGGACCTGCACCTGTCGGCGGGGCTGCCGCCGCTGATCCGCGTCCACGGCGACATCCGGCGCATCAACCTGCCGCCGATGGAGCACGAGGACGTGCACGCCATGGTGTACGACATCATGAGCGACTCGCAGCGCAAGATGTACGAGGAAAACCTCGAGTGCGACTTCAGCTTCGCCGTGCCGAACCTCGCGCGCTTTCGCGTCAACGCGTTCAATGCAGCAGCGCGGCGCGGCGGCGGCGTTCCGGACCATTCCGTCCAAGGTGCTGTCGCTCGAGGAGCTCAACGCGCCGAAGGTGTTCGCCGAGCTGACCGACCGCCCGCGCGGGCTGATCCTCGTCACCGGGCCGACCGGCTCGGGCAAGTCGACCACGCTGGCCGCGATGGTCAACCACGTCAACGAGAACGAGTACGGCCACATCCTGACGATCGAGGACCCGATCGAGTTCCTGCACGAATCGAAGAAGTGCCTGATCAACCAGCGCGAGCTCGGGCCGCACACGCTGTCGTTCCCGAACGCGCTGCGCGCGCGCTGCGCGAGGACCCCGACTACATCCTGGTCGGCGAAATGCGCGACCTCGAGACGATCCGCCTCGCGCTGACGGCGGCGGAAACGGGCCACCTCGTGTTCGCGACGCTGCACACGAGCTCGGCCGCCAAGACGATCGACCGGATCATCGACGTGTTCCCCGCCGCGGAAAAGGACATGGTGCGCGCGATGCTGTCCGAGTCGCTCGTCGCGGTGATCTCGCAGACGCTGCTGAAGACCAAGGACGGCCAGGGCCGCGTCGCCGCGCACGAGATCATGATCGGCACGCCGGCGATCCGCAACCTGATCCGCGAGAACAAGGTCGCGCAGATGTACTCGTCGATCCAGACGGGCCAGTCGATCGGCATGCAGACGCTCGACCAGTGCCTGGTCGAGCTCGTGCGCCGCAACGTGATCACCGTCGCCGAAGCGCGGAAGCGCGCGGTCAACAAGGAAATGTTCGGCGCCGCCTGACGCCGCGGCACGAGGAGACGCACAATGGAACGAGAACACGCCACACGATTCATCCACGAGCTGCTCGAGCTGCTCGTCAAGCAGAAGGGCTCCGACCTCTTCATCACCGCCGGCTTTCCGCCGGCGATCAAGGTCGACGGCAAGATCACGCCGGTGTCGAAGACGGCGCTGTCGCCGCAGCACACGATCGAGCTCGTGCGCAGCGTGATGAACGACAAGCAGGCGGCCGAGTTCGAATCGACGAAGGAGTGCAACTTCGCGATCAGCCCGCCCGGCGTCGGCCGCTTCCGCGTCAACGCGTTCGTGCAGCAGGGCCGCGTCGGCATGGTGCTGCGCACGATCACGACCGACATCCCGAAGTTCGAGGACCTCGGCCTGCCGCCCGTGCTGAAGGACATCATCATGTCCAAGCGCGGCATCATGATGTTCGTCGGCGCGACCGGCGCCGGCAAGTCGACGTCGATGGCGTCGCTGCTCGGCTACCGCAACGAGAACAGCTACGGCCACATCATCACGATCGAGGACCCGATCGAGTTCGTCCACGAGCACAGCAACTGCATCGTCACGCAGCGCGAGGTGGGCGTCGACACCGACGGCTGGCAGATCGCGCTGCAAGAACTCGCTGCGCCAGGCGCCCGACGTGATCCTGATCGGCGAAGTCCGCGAGCGCGAGACGATGGACTACGCGATCGCGTTCGCGGAAACCGGCCACCTGTGCCTCGCGACGCTGCACGCGAACAGCACGAACCAGGCGCTCGACCGGATCATCAACTTCTTCCCCGAAGAGCGGCGCGCGCAGCTGCTGATGGACCTGTCGCTCAACGTGCGCGCGTTCGTCGCGCAGCGGCTGATTCCGCGCCGCGACGGCAAGGGCCGCGTGCCGGCCGTCGAGGTGATGCTGAACTCGCCGCTCATCTCCGACCTGATCTTCAAGGGCGACGTCGGCGGGCATCAAGGAGATCATGAAGAAGTCGCGCGAGCTCGGCATGCAGACGTTCGACCAGTCGCTGTTCGACCTCTACGAAGCCGGGCTCATCACCTACGAGGACGCGCTGCGCAACGCCGATTCGCTGAACGACCTGCGCCTCGACATCAAGCTGCAGGGCAAGGAAGCGAAGAACCGCAACATGTTCTCCGGCATCGGCAACCTCGACATCGTCCCCGAGGCGAATCAGCAGTAGCCGTCCGCCGAAGTCGCGGCGAGCGACAATGCGGGTCGGAGTTGTTTTTCGCCGCTGCGCGTATGATCGAGTTGCGAGCGAAAAACAACTCCGACCCCATTTCGCGCATCGATGGCCGGCCTCGACGCCAACACGCTGATCCCCACCGAGGTGAAGCTGCACCAGGCTTCGCGCGTGCTCGAGCTCGTGTTCCCGAACGGCCGCCGTTTCCGGCTGCCTTACGAATTCCTGCGCGTGTATTCGCCGTCGGCCGAGGTGCGCGGCCACGGGCCGGGCCAGGAGACGCTGCAGACCGGCAAGCGCGACGTGACGATCACGCAAGTCGAGCCGGTCGGCCACTACGCGCTGCGGCCGACGTTTTCCGACGGCCACGCCACGGGCATCTACTCCTGGGACTACCTGTACGATCTCGGCGAGCGACAGGACGACCTGTGGCGACGCTATCTCGAGCGCCTCGGCCGCGGCCGGCGCGAGCCGCGATCCCTGATCCACGTCGATGACCGATCCGACCTACTTCGGCTACGAGCGGGTGACGCCCGACGAAAAGACGCGGCGCGTGCGCGGCGTGTTCGATTCGGTCGCGGACAAGTACGACCTGATGAACGACCTGATGTCGGCGGGGCTGCATCGCGGCTGGAAGCGATTCACGGTCGAGGTCGCCGGCGTGCGCCCGGGCGCGCGCGTGCTCGATCTCGCCGGCGGCACCGGCGATCTCGCGCGGCTGTTCGCAGAGCGTGCGGGTCCGGCCGGCACGGTTGTCCATACCGACATCAACGGCGCGATGCTCGTCGCCGGACGCGACAAGCTGATCGACCGGGGCGTCGTGCTGCCCACCGTCCAATGCGACGCCGAGGCGCTGCCGTTTGCCGATCGCAGCTTCGATTGCGTGTCGATCGGCTTCGGCCTGCGCAACGTCACGCACAAGGAACGCGCGCTTGCCGAGATGGCGCGCGTGCTTGCGCCGGGCGGCATTGCGGTCGTGCTCGAGTTCTCGCGCATGTCGGGGCCCGCTCGCGCCGCTCTACGACTGGTACAGCTTCAACGTGCTGCCCGCGCTCGGGCGGCTCGTCGCCAACGACGCGGCGAGCTACCGTTATCTCGCCGAATCGATTCGCGTGCATCCCGACCAGGAGGCACTGAAGACGATGATGGAACGATCGGGCTTCGATCGCGTCGATTACTACAACCTGGTCGCCGGCGTCGTGGCGCTGCACGCCGGACGCGTATATTGAGGGCGGGTATCGAAGCAAGGTTGTACCCGCCAAAATGCGGGCGCCGATTGACGCGGGCAGCCATTGCCCGCATATAGGCTTGAAACCGGCGTTTTCGCCGGACGCCGCTTCGGCGGCTTGACTCCCTGGAGGACTCACGTGAATCGTCTGCTTGTTCTCGCCCTCGCCGCTTTCGCTTCGCTTGCGATGGTTCATGCCGATTTCGCCGACGCGGCGCGGATGGGCGGCGGCCGCAGCTTCGGCATGCAGCGGAGCATCACGCCGCCTGCTGCCCGGACCGCGCCTTCGACCGGCAACCCGGCGGTCTCCGGCCCGGCCGCCAATCCGGTGATGCCCGCAAAGCCGGGCGCCACGGCAGGAAATCCCGCGATGGCCGCGGCACCTGCCGCTGCCGGAGCGGCCTCGCGCTCGTCTCGCTGGCTTGGACCGATCGCCGGACTCGCGGCCGGCCTGGGGTTGGCGGCGCTCTTCTCGCATCTCGGTCTTTCCGAAGGGCTCGGCAGCCTGCTGCTGCTCGGTTTGCTCGTCGTGGGTGCGATAGTCCTGTTCCGCCTGTTCGCCGCTCGACGCGCCCGCAGCGATTCGCTATCAATACGCGGGTGCGGGACCGACGCCGCGTCCACCGTTCGGCGAGGCCCGCGAGCCGGTGATCGAGCCCGCATGGGGATCGCCGGCAAGCACGCCCGGCCGCCGGCAGGGCGCTATCCGCCGGGATTCGACCCGGCGCCGTTCGCCGAACAGGCCAAGCAGCAGTTTCGTCGGCTGCAGGCGGCGTATGACCAGGGAGACAGCGAGCTGCTCGCCGACGTGACGACCCCGGGCATGCATGCGGAAATCTCGCGCGACATCGCCACCCGCGGCACCCAGCATCCGACGGAAGTGGTGTCGCTCGACGCGGAAATCGTCGAAGTCGTCCGTGAAGGCGACCAATACGTTGCCAGCGTGCGCTTCCACGGGTCGCTGCGTGAAGACGGCGCCCGCGACGCGCAGCCGTTCGAGGAAATGTGGAACCTCGTCAAGCCGGTCGATGGCTCGTCGGGCTGGCTGCTGGCCGGAATTCAGCAGTTTGCCTGAGCGGGGTGTTGAGCGCGGCGTGAGCGGGCGTATCGCATGGCGCTGACCAACGCTGCCGTCAATCGGATGCTTGCGGGCGAGCCGTGGGCGCGCGAGCGGCTGGCCGCGCATGCCGGCCGCGCGTTCATGGTTCGCGTCGGACCGCTCCGCACCGGGTTCCAGATCGACGACCGCGGCTCGCTGGAAAGCGCGCCGCTCGCCGGCGCGACGCCGGACCTGGTCCTGTCGATGTCGCCGCTCAACGTGCCCGCGTTCCTGGCAGATCCCAGGCGGTGGAACGAATTCGTCACCGAGGCAGGCGACGTCGAACTCGGCGGCACGCTGAAGGAGCTCGCGCAAACGCTGCCCTGGTTCGTCGAGAAGCTGTCCGCGCGCGCGCTCGGGCCGATCATCGGCCAACGCGCCGCCGACGCCGGCCGCCGGATGCTGGAAATGCCGGAGTACGCGGCAACGCGCATCGGCGAGAACGTGGGGAGCTACGCGCGCGACGAAGTGCAGATCCTGGCGCATCCGGCGGACCTGCGCACGCTGATCGACGAAACGGCGTTGCTGGCATCGCGCATCGAAGCCCTCGACGCCCGCATAGAGGCGATGCGCGGCGCGAGTGGCCGGCGACGAGCCCCGCTGAGATTACTTCCCGACCTGTTCGAGCCGCTGCTCCTTCTGCAGCCGTAGCGCCTCCAGTTGCTGGTCCTCCAGCGCCCGCTGCTTCTCCAGTTGCACTTTCCTTTCCTGCTGCAGCTTCAATAGCCGCTCCTGCTCGACCTGCCGTTTCTTCTCCTGCTGCTTCTGCAGCTCGTGTTTCCGCTGCTCTTCGGTAGGCTCCTCGTGCATCGACAGCGACAGGCCACTCGTCGACGCGGGCTCGCCGCGCGGGCTCCTCAGCTTGATGTTCAGGCGGAGCTCGTTCGCCGAGTCGGCGTTGCGAATCGCTTCCTCGTACGAGATGTGGCCGTCGTTGTAGAGCTCGAACAGCGCCCAGTCGAACGTTCGCATGCCGAGCTCGCGCGATTTGCCCATGATCGCCTTCAGCTCGTGGAACTCGCCCTTGAAGATGCGTTCCGAAATCGTCGGCGTATTGAGCATGATCTCGATCGCGGCCTTGCGCCCTTCACCGTCCTCCGTGCGGACGAGACGCTGTGACACGATGGCGCGCAGGTTCGCCGAGAGATCCATCAGCAGCTGGTTGCGGCGCTCCTCCGGAAAGAAATTGATGATTCGATCGAGCGTCTGGTTGGCGTTGTTGGCGTGCAGCGTGCCAAGGCACAGGTGGCCGGTCTCCGAGAAGGCGATCGCGTGCTCCATCGTCTCCGCGTCGCGGATTTCACCGATCAGGATGACGTCGGGTGCCTGGCGCAGCGTGTTCTTCAGCGCGTGATGCCAGGAATGCGTGTCGACGCCCACCTCCCGATGCGTGATCAGGCAGTTCCGCGACTCGTGCACGTACTCCACCGGGTCCTCGATCGTGATGATATGACCCGACGATGTCCGATTGCGGTGGTCGATCATCGCCGCAAGCGATGTCGATTTCCCGGAGCCCGTCCCGCCGACGACGAGCACCAGGCCCCGCTTGTTCATGACCACGTCCTTCAGGATGTCCGGCAACCCGAGCTTCTCGAAGTTGGGAATTTCGGACGCGATGGTTCGTACGACCATGCCGACATGCTGTTGCTGGATGAAGACGTTCACGCGAAAGCGCGAAAGCCCCGGTATGGCCAGCGCAAAATTGCACTCGAGCTCGCGCTCGAATTCCTCGCGCTGGCGTGCGTTCATGATCGAGCAGGCAAGCTGGCGGGTGACCTGCCCGGTAAGTTTCTGGCTCGCCAGCGGCTTGATGTTGCCGTGCGCCTTGATGCTGGGCGGAAAATCGTTCGCAATGAAAAGATCGGATCCACCGGCCTCGCTCATCGTGGCCAGAAGCTTGTGCATGTATCCGCGGGCTTGCTCTTCGCTCAAATTCGACATGTATTTTTTTTCGGCTGACTTCAGGATTGAACGGACACGGCAGCCTGTATGGCAAGTTGCATGCCTGATGGCGCTACAATTTTGAATCCGAGAAAGGTTCCGGTGCCGAAGTCCGCGTTCCAGTCGCCCCCGATCACGCTCGCCAAGTTCAGCCGGCCGCGTCTGTACGACGTGCTTCGGCGCGAGCGGCTGTTCGCGCGGCTCGATGTCGCGCGCGAGCATCCCGATCGTGTGGATCGCCGGGCCGCCGGGCGCGGGCAAATCGACGCTGATCGCAAGCTACGTCGAGGCGCGCAAGGCTCCGGGCGTCTGGTTCCAGGCCGACGCCGGGGATGCCGATCCCGGCACCTTCTTCCACTATCTGACGCTCGCGGCAGCCGACGTGATGCGAGCCAAGTCGAAGGCGCTCGCCGGGCTGCCGCGCTTCGGTCCCGAATACGCCGCGGACCTGCCGTCGTTCGCGCGACGGTTCCTGCGCGCTTTCTTCGCGACTGTTTCCGCCGCAGTCGATCCTCGTCATCGACAATTTCCACGAGCCGCCGGCCAACGCGGCATGGCGGCATGCGTTCAGCGAAGGGCTGCGCGAGCTGCCGACGGGACTCAACCTGGTCTTCGTGTCGCGGATGCCTCCGCCGCCGGAAATGTCGCGCCTGATCGCCGATCAATCGATCACGCAGATCGACTGGGCCGAATTGCGCTTCACCGAGGACGAAGCGGACGCGATGACGGCCGGCGCACGTCTCGAAGCCGTCCGTGTCCCGCGAGATCCACCGGGCAAGCGATGGGTGGGCCGCCGGCATCGTGCTCATGCGCGAGCACCTGGCGCGCGCGGGCGCGCTCGACACCCGCGCGCGCGTGCCGGAGAGCAAGGAAGCGGTGTTCGCGTATTTCACCGGCGAGATCTTCGAGCGCGCGCGACCGAACAACCAGCGCACGCTGCTGCTGTCGGCGCTGCTGCCGTCGGTGACGGGCAGCGATGCGGCCGCGATCACCGGTGATGCCGATGGCGCCGCGCGTGCTCGATTACCTGTATCGGCAGCATCTGTTCACCGATCGCCGGCGCAGCGGCTCCGAGCCGGTGTATCAGTTCCATGCGCTGTTTCGCGAATTCCTGCTGGACGAAGGACGCAAGCGGCTTACGCCCGACGAGCGGCGCGATGCGCTCGATCGCGCCGGCGGGCAGCTCGTTTCGCGCGGCGAGTTCGACGCGGCAGCGGCGCTCTATCGCGAGGCGCAGGCATGGCCGGCATTGACCGGCCTCGCGCATGCATGCGGGCGCCGCGCTGATCGCGGAAGGACGCGCGAACACGCTCGCGCAGTGGATCGACGCGCTGCCTGACGAATACCGGCGACGCGAGCCGCGGCTATCGCTCTATCTCGGCGTCGCACTGCTTTACAGCGATCCGCGCCGGGCCAAGCAGCTGCTGAGCACCGCATACGACGGGTTCGTCGCGAACGGCGACGTGCGGCGCATGCTGATGACCGCGGCGCATGCGGTCGACTGCCACTACTTCGAATGGGCGGATTTCACGCCGCTCGACCGGTGGATCGCCGTGTTCGAGGAGCGCCTGACCGAATCGGCGCCGCTCGACGCGCCGTACGATGCGATGCGCGTCCATTCCGCGTTCCTGATCGCACTCCTGTTCCGCCAGCCGGAGCATCCGCGCATCGCGGACGTCGCCTCCGAGGTCGCGCGCCAGCTCGCCGACGAATCGGCACTGGAAGTCCCGCTCAATTTCCGGCTGAACGCCGCATCGATCCTCTTCAACTATTACAACTGGAAGACGAAGGGCGATACGGCCGATGCGCTGATCGCACGCGTCACGCCGTGGCTCGCCGACCCGCGCGCGACACCGTTGAACCGCGTCTGGTGGCGCGTCCACCTTGCGTTCAACCATCAGATCCTCGGCCGCTACCCGGAAGCGCGCAGGACGATGGACGAAGCCGAATCGATCGCCCGCGAGCACGGGCTTCGCTCGGTGCTGTTCGAGATCTACTATGCGGAGGTCGCGCCGATCGTTTCTTCGCGCGACGTTGCCGGATCGATTGCCGCGCTCGAAAGGCTGCGCACGGTGCTCAACCCGTCGCGCCGGATGGACGTTGCCTACTTCAAGTTCCAGGAATCGACGGTGCGCATGCTCGAGCGGCGCGCGGAAGACGCTGTCCGCGCGGCGCACGAAGCGGTGGCCGATCGGTCGCGACGCCGGGTTGCCGGCGATGCAGATCCCGCACTTCCTCGTCCGCGAAGCGCTCTCGCATCTGCAACGCGATGCGATCGACGAGGCGCTTGCGCGCTACGACGACGCGATCGCCATCGCCGTCGGCGTGGACGCCGACAACTTTCGCGTCCAGCGCGGGTTCGTCGAAGCGCATCGCGCGCGCAGGGAAGGCCGCACCGGCGACGCCGTGGCGCTGTTGCGCGAGCTGCTGCCTGCATGCCGCGAGCGGCGCTACCTCGGATTCCTGCGCCAGTTGCCCGAGCTGACCGCGCCGTTGTTCGCGCTTGCGCTCCTGCATCGGATCGAGCCCGAATATACGCAGTCGCTGATTCGCGAGCGCCAACTGGCGCCGCCGTCGCCCACGACCGCGGACTGGCCGTGGCCGCTCGCGCTGCGCACGCTCGGCGAGTTCGTCGTCATCCGCGACGGCGTGCCGCTGGTATCGAAAGGCAAGGCGCAGAAACGTCCTCTCGACATGCTGAAGGCGCTCGTCGCGCTCGGTGGACGCCACGTCGACGCGGCGATGCTGACGGCGCAACTGTGGCCCGATGCCGAAGGCGACGACGCGAAGACTTCCTTCGACAGCGGACTGTATCGCTTGCGCAAGCTGCTCGCCGTCGACGGTGCGCTGATGCTCGCCGAGGGCAAGCTTTCGCTGAACGGCAGCGTCGTCTGGCTCGACGTGTGGGCGTTCGAGCACGCGCTCGACGCCACGCCGCCCGACGTGGACGCGGCGCTCGGCATCTATCGCGGCCATTTTCTCGGTCTCGAAGCGCCCGCGCCGTGGGCGCTGCCGCTGCGCGACCGGTTGCAGGCGCGGCTCGCGCGCGCCGTGCTGGCACGCGGGCAGGCGCTGGAAGCGCAGCGGGATTTCGCGGCGGCGCGCGTGCTCTACGAGCGCGCGCTCGAGCTCGACAACCTCGCCGAAGCGGTATACCGGCGACTGATGGTGTGCCAGCGCGAGCTCGGCGACCCCGCCGGCGCGCTGACGACTTACCGTCGTTGCCGCGAGCTGTTGTCGATCGTGCTTGGCCGCAAACCCGCGGCCGAGACCGAAGCGATCCGCGCGTCCCTCGTTACGGCGTAACGGTCGGCCCGGTGGCGCCGGGCCGCCCTGACGCAATCCGTCAGCGATCGGTGAGCATTGGCGGGTGACCATGCCTCCCATGGCTTCCCCGAACCGCAACCGCGGCGGGCGGCCACGAAGGAGAACGACATGAGCGGATGGAAGCGAAAGCTCGCGGGCTGGGCCGCGCTGGCATTGATTGCCGCAGCGGGGCTCGGCATCGAAGTGGCGCCAACGCTGGCGGTGAACCGGCCGGATTCGCGCGCCGCACACGTTTTTCATCATCCCGTAGTCCCGGAAGGACAACAACGATGCTCGACCTGACAACTTCGCGTGCTGTGCATCGATCGTCCTTGCGCGGCGATCGCCGCGCGCTGATGCGCCGGGGCAGCCGACTGGTGACCATCCCCGGTTTTCCATTCCCGGTGCTCGCGAGCGGACGGGAGCGCCCCGCCGCGCGGCGGATCGCCCGACGAGCGCTCGCCGCAGCGGACCTGCTTCGCGCCGTCGTCGGCATTGCGCCGCGGCTATCGTTGCGCATCCTGGATCGCGAGGACTGGGCTCGGCACGCCGACGTTCCATCGTATGGCGTGACGCACGTTTCGTGCAGCGGCGACCTCGTCGTCGGCGCCGAGCCCGCCGCCGAGTGGCACGCAGTGAGCGATTACTTCGCACGCCAGTCGCCTGCAGATGCGCTCGCGCAGCTCATCGCCGTCCATGGCGTCGATGCGGTCAATCGACGCGGTCCGGACTTGAGCGCGCTCGCGGAATCGCTGATCGCCCACGAAGTGGCCCATCTGCTGGCGGCGCAGGAAGGCGTGGGCTTTCCGCAGCGCTGGCTCGAGGAAGCGTTCGCCAACTACGCGCTGGTCGCCGTGCTCGGTGAAACGGATCCGGGCGGACTGCGGCTGGTCGGGTCGCTCGCGGAAGCGGCCACCACATTCGATGCGCGCATGCCGGCGCTGGCCGATTTCGAAGGCAACTTCGGACAGATGGACGTCGTCACGTCGGTCCTTGCCGAGCTTGCGATCACGCGCGGCGTATACGGCGCCTATGCCACGCAGCACACCAGGCCGCTTGCAACCCTGTTCGCCTCGTTTCGCAGCGACCGCCGTGCGCGCGACGCCGACTACGAACTTGGCAGGATGCTCGCTGCGCTGCATCCGTCCATCGCCGCGATTCCAGCGCGCTTCGCTTAGCACGCGCGTCGCCACGTGATGATCGCGCCACAAAAACCGCTCGACCGCCGGCGAAAGCCTGCCGCGACACGGCAGCCGGCATCACCCGCCCCGCGGGAGCAGCTACCCGCCCCTGCCGCCGACTCTCCTGCGACACCTGCCAGGCCCCCACGCAAGCGCCGACCGCGCTTCGTCTTGTAGCGAGCAATCTCTGGGCGCGTCACGCCGGTTCTGGCGAGGACGCTGACTATCCCGGTGCAAAAAGGGTTTCCACTTTGCACCGTTACAATCCGGCATGCGCCTGGGTCGGCTTCTCCGGATCGTCGTCGTTGCGCTGCGGCACGGTCTCGACGACCTCGCGCTCGGGCACGCGCGCGTGCGGCCGCTGCGGCCGCATCGTTCGCACCGTGCTGTTCTGGCGCGACCTGTCGCCGCCGCGCGGCGTGCGCCTGCGCCGTGCGCTCGAGGACCTCGGCCCGATCTTCATCAAGTTCGGCCAGATGCTGTCGACGCGGCGCGACCTGCTGCCGCCCGACATCGCCGACGAGCTCGCGCTGCTGCAGGATCGCGTGCCGCCGTTCCCGTCGGAGAAGGTCGAAGCGACGATCGTCCGCGTGTTCGGCAGGCCGCTCGCCGACGTGTTCAGGGCGTTCGACCTGACGCCGGTGGCGAGCGCGTCGGTCGCGCAGGTCCATTTCGCGCGAGCTGCCCGACGGCACGCCGGTCGCCGTCAAGGTGCTGCGGCCGAACGTCGCCGACGTGATCGAGCACGATCTCGCGCTGATGCACACGGCCGCGTCGCTGGTCGAGCGGCTGTGGCGCGAAGGCAAGCGGCTGCGGCCGCGCGAGGTCGTCGCCGAGTTCGACAAGACGATCCACGACGAGCTCGACCTCACGCGCGAGGCGGCGAACTGCTCGCAGCTGCGGCGCAACTTCCTGCGTTCGGCGCTGCTGCGGGTGCCCGAGGTCCACTGGGACTGGACGGCGAGCGAAGTGCTGGTCATGGAGCGGATGGCCGGCATCCCGATCGGCCGCATCGCGGACCTCGTCGCGGCCGGCGTCGACCTGAAGCGGCTCGCGCGCGCCGGCGTCGAGATCTTCTTCACGCAGGTGTTCCGCGACGGCTTCTTCCACGCCGACATGCATCCCGGCAACATCTTCGTCGGCGTCGACGCGGTCGAACCACGGCAAGTACATCGCGCTCGACTTCGGCATCATGGGCACGCTGTCCGAGCAGGACAAGAGCTACCTCGCGCAGAACTTCCTCGCGTTCTTCCGCCGCGACTACCACCGCGTCGCGACGGCGCACCTCGAGTCGGGCTGGGTGCCGCGCGGACACGCGCGTCGACGAGCTCGAAAGCGAGATCCGCGTCGTCTGCGAGCCGATCTTCGACCGGCCGCTGAAGGAGATCTCGCTCGGCAAGGTGCTGGTGCAGCTGTTCCGCGCGTCGCGCCGCTTCAACGTCGAGATCCAGCCGCAGCTCGTGCTGCTGCAGAAGACGCTGCTCGAACGTCGAGGGGCTCGGCCGCCAGCTCGATCCCGACCTCGACCTGTGGGTGACGGCGAAGCCGTTCCTCGAGCGCTGGATGGAGGACCAGATCGGCTTGCGCGCGCTCGAGCGCCGGCTGTTCGCCGAAGCGTCGTCGCTCGTGCAGGTGCTGCCCGAGCTGCCGCGCCTGCTTCACCAGCGGCTGTCGGCGCCGCCGCCCGTCGTCGGACGCCGCGCTGAAGGCGCTCGCGCTGGCGCAGCGATCGCGCAACCGCTGGCTCGCGGCCATCGCCGTGCTGCTGGCGATCGTCATCGCGCTGCTGCTGCTGCGATGCCGTCGTGACGATTCGCGTTCCGCTACAATCCGCCGCGCAATCGGATCGCATCGTCAAGAGGCGCAAGCGCCGGTGGCGCTACTCGAAATCCAGGATGTCACGCGCCGCTTCGGCGACTTCGCCGCCGTCGACAACGTGAGCCTCGCCGTCGAGGCCGGCGAATTCTTCACGCTGCTCGGGCCCTCCGGCTGCGGCAAGACGACGCTGCTGCGCATGATCGCCGGCTTCGATCTGCCGGACGGCGGCCGCATCCTGCTCAACGGCGAGGATCTGGCCGGCCGGCCGCCGGAGGCGCGCCCGGTGCGCACGGTGTTCCAGAGCTACGCGCTGTTTCCGCACATGACGGTCGAGGGCAACGTCGCGTTTCCGCTGCAGATGGCGAAGACGTCCCGGCGCACGAGCGTCCGGCGCGCAAGTCGCCGCGGCGCTCGAGGACGTCCGCCTCATCGGCTTCGGCAAGCGCTATCCGCACGAGCTCTCGGGCGGGCAGAAGCAGCGCGTGGCGATCGCGCGCGCGCTCGTCACGCATCCGACGGTGCTGCTGCTCGACGAGCCGCTCGCGGCGCTCGACGCCAAGCTGCGCGAGGAGATGCAGATCGAGCTCATCAACCTGCAGAAGGAAGTCGGCATCACGTTCGTCTACGTGACGCACGACCAGACCGAGGCGCTGGCGCTGTCGCACCGGATCGCGGTGATGAACCACGGCCGCGTCGAGCAGCTCGACGAGCCGTCGAGGATCTACGGCTTTCCGCGGACCCGGTTCGTCGCCGACTTCATCGGCCAGTGCAACCTGCTTCGCCGGCCCGGTGGTCGGCGAACGGCGACGGCGTCGTCACCATCGACGTCGCCGGGCTCGGACCGGTGCGCGTCGCGACGCCGATCGTCGATCGCGATCGGGCGCAACGGGGACGATCGCGCTGCGCCCGGAGAAGATCCGCATCGCCGCCGGCGCGCCGCGCGACACGCCCGACAACCACTTCGCGGCACGGTGGCCGACTTGCTGTACATGGGCGACGTCACCGTGTACCGCGTCGACACGCCGGGCGGCAGCCGGATCGAGGCGCTGCTCGCGAACTCCGCGAGCGGCCGCGCCAAGTTCTTCGAGGTCGGCGACGCCGTCGAGATGAGCTGGCACGTCGACGCCGGCCACTTCATCGACGAGTAGACCGTCATGCGCGACGTGACGCGTTCCCGGCGCGAATCGGCAAATGGCTCGTCAGCGGCCCGCCGCTCGCTCTACCTGCTCGTCTTCTTCGCGATGCCGGCGCTGATCATGGTGCTGGCGTCGTTCCGCACGCCGGGCGAGTTCGGCGGCCTCGCGCCGCTGCATCGACGAAGCGGGAACGCTCGACCTCAACGCTCGAGAGCTACGCGCGCTTCTTCACCGAGCCGCGTGTACCTGCAGATGTTCGTCAAGTCGGTCTGGTACGCGGCGCTGACGACGCTGCTCTGCCTCGCTGCTCGCCTATCCGCTCGCGGCGCTGATCGCGCAGGAGCCCGAAGCAAGCATCGCGACCTGCTGCTGCTGCTCGTGATCCTGCCGTTCTGGAGCAACTTCCTGATCCGCGTCTACGCGTGGATGATCATCCTCGGTCCGCAATGCGGCGCTCGCGCGCGGCGGTCAACGGCGCGCTGGCGCTGGTTCGGCGTCGAGCCGGTGCCGCTGCTGTTCAGCGCGTTCGCGGTGCTCGATCTGCCTCGTCTACGTGCATCTGCCGTTCATGGTGCTGCCGCTCTACGCGAACCTCGAGAAGCACGACCAGGCGCTGCTCGACGCCGCGCAGGACCTCGGCGCGAACGCGTGGCAGCGCTTCTGGCGCATCACGTTCCCGCTGTCGCTGCCCGGCGTCTACGCGGGCGCGCGCGCTGGTGTTCATCCCGGCGCTCGGCATCTTCGCCATCCCCGACATCCTGGGCGGCCCCGACGACACCCTGATCGGCAACCTGATCAAGCAGCAGTTCCTCGAAACGCGCGACTGGCCGTTCGGCAGCGTGCTGTCGATCGTGCTGACCGTCGCGGCGCTCGCGCTGGCGGGGGTCGCCGCATGGGTCGGCCGCGCGCGCGGACGCGGAGCGGCGCGTGCGTAGGCGCTCGCCATGGCTGTGGGCGGCGGCGCTCGCCGCGTACGCGTTCCTGTACGTGCCGCTCGTCGATCGTCGTCGTCTACTCGTTCAACGACTCGCGGCTCAACGCCGAATGGGTCGGGTTCACGCTCGACTGGTACCGCAAGCTCGCCGACAACGACGACATGCTGGCGGCCGCCGGCAACTCGCTGCTGATCGCGCTGACGGCGAGCCTCGTGTCGACGGTGCTCGGCACGATGGCCGGCGTCGCGATGCACCGCTACAAGCTGCGGCTCCTGCCGATCCTGGTGCTGACGCCGATCGCGATCCCCGAGATCCTGATGGGCGTGTCGCCTGCTGATCTTCTTCGTGCTGCTGAATTTCACGCTCGGGCTGGTGTCGGTCGCGCTGGCGCACATCGCGTTCTGCATCGGCTTCGTCGCGATCGTCGTCCGCGCGCGGCTCGCCGGCATGGACGAGAGCCTGACCGAGGCGGCGCGCGACTGCGGCGCCACGCCGTGCGCAGGCATTCCGCTACGTGACGCTGCCGCTGATCATGCCGGGCGTCATCGCCGGCGCGCTGATGGCGTTCACGCTGTCGATCGACGATTTCGTCATCACGTTCTTCACCGCGGGCGCCGGGACGGTGACGCTGCCGCTGCAGATCTACTCGATGATCAAGATCTCGGTGACGCCCGAGGTGAACGCCGTGTCAACGCTGCTGATGCTGCTGACGTTGCTGCTGATCGTCATTGCCGCCAAGCTCTCTCCCACCCTGCTTCGCTCCGACCGGGAATCATGACCATGACCCTTCGCGCCTTTGCCGCCGCCTTCGCCACCGTCCTGGCCGCTGCATTCACCTTCTCTGCGCCCGCCGGCGCCCGCGACCAGCTGCATCTCTACAACTGGAACAACTACATCGCGCCGGAGACGATCAAGCGCTTCGAGGGCGTCTGCCAGTGCGAGGTCGTGCAGACCTACTACTCGGACAACGAGGAGCTGCTCGCCAAGCTCGCCGCCGGCGCCAAGGGCTACGACGTGCTCGTGCCGACGGGCAACGCCGTGCAGGCGCTGATCCGGGGCGGCCAGCTGAAGCCGATCGACAAGACCGCGATCCCGAACCTCAAGAACGTCGATCCCGCCGTACCTGAACACGCCGTTCGATCCGGGCAACAAGTACTCGGTGCCGTACGCGATGTCGACGACGATCATCGGCTACAACGACGAGAAGATGAAGGAGCTCGGGCCTGCCCACCGACACGTGGGCGGTGATCTTCGATCCGAAGTACCTGGAGAAGGTCAAGGGCCGCGTCACCGTGCTCGACAGCGCGAACGAGCTCTTCGCCGCCGCGCTCAAGTACCTCGGCTACTCGGCCAACGACGTCGACCCGAAGCACTGGGACGAGGCCGCGGCGACGATCAAGAAGGCGAAGCCCTACTGGGCCGCGTTCAACGCGTCGTCGTACATCAAGGAGCTGACGGTCGGCAACATCTGGCTCGTGCACGGCTACTCGAACGACATCTTCCAGGCGAACCTCGACGCGCAGGCCGCCGGGCGGAAGTTCCAGCATCCTGCAGGGCGTGCCGAAGGAAGGCGCGGTGCTCGCGGTCGACAACATGGTGATCCACAAGGCCGCGCCGCGTCCCGATCTCGCGCTGCAGCTTCATCAACTTCATGCTCGACGGCCAGCAACTCGGCCGAGCTCACGAACCTGATCGGCTCCGGCAACCCCAACACCGACGCGATGAAGTACATCAAGCCCGAGCTCCTGAAGACTGCCCGGCGATCTTCCCGCCGAAGGACGTGCAGGCGAAGCTCGAGCAGCTGAAGGACCTGACGGTCGCGCAGCGGCGGCTGCGCAACAAGCTGTGGACGGAGATCAAGGCCCGATAGGCGAGGTGGCGAAGGGTCGCGCGCCGGCGCTGCCGACGCGGGATCCCGCCACGCCGTGCGATGATCGCGCCATGGAGATGGCGTCCGAGTCGACGCGCCTGCGCACGCGCTTGCCGCACGTGCTCGCGACGCTGTACGGCCTCGCGATCGTCTACGTATCGCTCGAGCCGTTCCATCCATGGCTCGCACCGCCCGCGGGAACGCCGTTCTTCCTGTTCGGCCCGTACGGCACGCTGGATTCGCTACGACACGCTGCTGAACGTGCTCGCGTACGCGCCATTCGGCTTTTTCGTCGCGTTGCTGCGCCGGGGCGCTTCTCCGGCGCAGCGCATCGGCTACAGCATCGCGATCGGCGCCGCGATGTCGTTCGCGATGGAATCGCTGCAGATGTACATTCCGCCCCGCGTGGCGAGCCCGTTGGACCTCGCCGCGAACGCGGTCGGCGCGATGCTCGGCGGACTCGTCGCGACCGCGCTTGCGCGCAGCGAATCGACGCGCGACCTGTTCTACCGTGCGCGCGCGCGCCTGTTCCTGCCGGGCCATCTGGGTGACGTCGGCCTCGCGCTGATGCTGCTGTGGCTCGCCGCGCAGACCAACCCCGGCATTCCGCTGTTCGCGGTGACGTTCGACAGCGACCTGGTGGCGCCGGCCGGCGTCGTGGCGACGGCGCCGCCGCTCCAGGACGACGCGGCGAGCGCCGCCGCGCACGAAAGCGCAAGCACCGTCGTCCAGGCGGCAGGTACCGCGTTCCAGGTCCTCGGCGTGGGCTTGTTCGCCGCGCTGCTGCTGCGTCGGCGCCGCAACACGGGGACCATCGTCGTCGCACTCATCGTCGGCGCGTTGTTGCTGAAGGGCGTGGCGGCGGCCGTGATGCTCAAGCCGGCGATCTGGCAATCATGGTTCAAGCCGGGCGCGCTGATCGGCATCGCCGGTCGGCGCGGTCGCTGCTGCTCATCGCGATCGCATTGCCGCGTCCCGTTCAGGTCGCGCTGTGCGCGATTGCGCTTCTGTCGTCGCTCGGCGCACCCGTGCTCGCGCCCGAAACGCTGTCCGCGCGCGCGCCGCTCGCCATTTTCGACTGGCATTACGGGCAACTGCTCAACTACAACGGCTTGACGCGCGCGGCGCTGCTCGTTTGGCCGCTGCTCACGGCCGCGTGGCTGTTCGCGCTCGCAGGCCGGCCCGCGTGGGGCAAACCGGCCGATCGGACGTGACTTCCGCCGCCACGCGCGCGCGTTGCACGCGACGGGGTACGCGCGCGTCGGTGCGGGACGCAGCCGCTATAATCACGGGTGCGCGCCATGTTCGGCTGACGCGCGTCCCCGCGGGCGTCATGCCCTCCCCGATGAGCTACTACCGGCATCACGTCTTCTTCTGCTGCAACCAGCGCGAGCCGCCCGAGCGTTGCTGCGCGAACAACGATGCGCTCGCCATGCAGCAATACGCGAAGCAGCGCATCAAGGCGCTCGGCCTGTCGGGCAAGGATCGCGTGCGCATCAACAAGGCGGGCTGCCTCGATCGCTGCGAGGAAGGGCCGGTGCATCGTCGTGTATCCGGAGGAGATCTGGTACACGTACGTGGACCAGCAGGACATCGACGAGATCATCGACCGCCACATCGTCGGCGGCGAGATCGTCGAGAGGCTGCGCATTTGACGCCGCGCAGCGCGGAGCGGCTCGCGCGTCGACGGCCCGGCGGGTGCGCTCGAAGTCGTCGTCAACGCGCCTTCCGGCGTCGCCGCGCGGCATCGCGCTGGTCTGCCATCCGCATCCGCTGCAGGGCGGCACGCTGGACAACAAGGTCGTGCAGACGCTCGCCAAGACGTTCTTCGCGCTGGGCTACGTCGCGACCCGCTTCAATTTCCGCGGCGTCGGCCAATCGGCCGGCACGTTCGACGAAGGCATCGGCGAGACCGACGACGCGCTCGCCGTGCTCGCGCACGTGCGCGCGCGATTCGGCGAAGCGCTGCCCGTCGCGCTGGCCGGCTTCTCGTTCGGCTCGTTCGTGCAGACGCGCGTCGCCGAGCAGGTGCCCGCCGAGGGGCTGGTGCTGGTCGGTCCGGCCGTCAACCGCTTCGCCGTGCGGAACGTGCCGGCGGACACGATCGTCGTGCACGGCGAAGAAGACGACGTCGTCCCGCTCGCCGACGTCTTCGCGTGGGCGCGTCCGCAGCAGCTGCCGATCGTCGTCTTCCCCGGCTGCGGCCATTTCTTCCACGGCCGGCTGCCGCAACTCGCACGCGTCGTGACATCGCTGTGGCCGCGCGATGCGCACGCGGATCGTCGCGAATGAACGATACGGCGACGGCAAGCGTCGCGCAACGCCGCGGGTATCGCCGAAGAACCCGGTGACGCGCACGTCCTGCGCGTGCGGGACCTGCGCAAGCGCTACGGCGAGCTCGAGGTCGTCCGCGGGCCTGTCGTTCGCGATCCGCCGCGGCGAGTGCTTCGCGCTGCTCGGCCCCAACGGCGCCGGCAAGACGACGACGCTGCGCTGCTGCCTCGGCCTGATCGATCCCGACGGCGGCACGATCGAGCTGGTCGGCGAGCCGGTCCCGAAGGCGGCGCGCGAGGCGCGCATTCGCGTCGGCGTCGTGCCGCAGATGGACAACCTCGATCCCGATTTCACCGTCCGCGAGAACCTGCTGATCTACGGCGGCTATTTCCGGCATTCGGCGCAACATCCTCGACGAGCGCATCCCGCGCCTGCTCGAATTCGCGGGGCTCGCCGGCAAGGCGGCGACGTCGCATTCGCACGCTGTCGGGCGGCATGAAGCGCCGGCTGACGCTCGCGCGCGCGCTGATCAACGATCCCGAGCTGCTGATCCTCGACGAGCCGACGACGGGACTCGATCCGCAGGCGCGCCACCTGATCTGGGACGGACTGCGGCAGCTGCTGAAGCAGGGCAAGACGATCCTGCTGACGACGCACTTCATGGACGAGGCGGAGCGGCTCGCGACGCGGCTCGCCGTCATCGATCACGGCAGGATGATCGCGTGCGACACGCCGCGCGCGCTGCTCGAGGCGCACGTCGAGCCCGAGGTCGTCGAGGTGTACGGCGAGGCGGCGAGGACGTGGGCCGAGTCGCAGCGGGCGGGCGCTCGCGCAGCGGCTGGAAATCGCCGGCGAGACGGCGTTCTGCTACGCGACCGATGCCGCGCCGCTGCTCGCCGATCTCGCGACGCACGCCGGCGTGCGCTATCTGCACCGCCCCGCGAACCTCGAGGACCTCTTCATCAAGCTGACCGGGCGCGAGCTGCGCGATTAGGACCATGCACGCTCGCTCGCTGCCCCCAGGGGGCGGCCAGTCTCGGGGCGGCCCTCGACTGACTGACGCTCGTCTCGCCGCAGCTTTCCGGCCGCTTCATCCCGGTATGGCGGCGCAACCTGCTCGTCTGGCGCAAGCTCGCGATCGCGAGCGTGCTCGGCAACATCGCCGACCCGCTGCTCTACATGCTGGCGCTCGGCTACGGCATCGGCTCGCTCGTCGGCGAGGTCGGCGGCATGTCGTACATCGCGTTCATCGGCACCGGCATGGTGTGCCAGAGCGCGATGTTCACGTCGAGCTTCGAAGGCATGTACTCGGCGTTCTCGCGGATGCACGTCCAGCGCACATGGGATGCGATCATCAACGCGCCCATCGCGCTCGACGACGTCGATGTTCGCCGAATGGATCTGGTGCGCGACGAAGGCGGTGATGTCGACCACGGCGATCCTGCTCGTGATCCTGGCGCTCGGGTTCGGCCACACGTGGCTCGCGCTGTGGATACTGCCGCTCGGCTTCCTCGTCGGGCTGTGCTTCGGCGGCGTTCGGCGCTGGTGATGAACGCGCTCGCGCCCGGCTACGATTTCTTCACGTACTTCTTCACGCTGGTGCTGACGCCGATGCTGCTGTTCTCCGGCGTGTATTTTCCGGTCGAGCAGATGCCGGCGTGGCTCGCGGCGGATCGCGAGCGCGCTGCCGCTCAAGCACGCGATCGACATCGCGCGTCCGCTGATGCTCGGTCGGCTGCCGCCGAATATCGTGCTGCATGTCGCCGTGCTGCTGGCGTATTCGGTCGTCGCGTACTACGTCGCGCTGTTGCTGACGCGGCGCCGGCTGCAGAAGTGAGGGAGCGACGCATGCCCTGGCTGCATTCTGCGTTCTTGCCGGCCTGTTCGAGATCGGGTGGGCGATCGGGCTCAAGATACACCGAAGGCTTCACCCGCTTGTGGCCGAGTGTCGGCACCGTGCTCGCGATGATCGTCAGCCTGGGTCTTCTCGGCATCGCCATGAAGTCGCTGCCCGTTGGCACGGCGTACGCCGTCTGGGTGGGCGTCGGTGCCGTTGGCACGGCGCTTCTGGGCATCATGCTTCTTGGCGAGCCGGTCACGCCCGGCCGTCTGGCTGAGCCTCGCCTTGATCGTCGCGGGCATCGCGGGACTCGAAGCTCGCGTCGCCCTCCGAGTCCAGCGCGCGATCCGGTGAATGATCGAGACTGGGATACGCGCTGGTCAAGACGCTGCACATCATCTTCATGGTGACGTGGTTCGCCGGCCTGTTCTACCTGCCGCGGCTCTTCGTCTATCACGCGCTCGCGCCGCGCGACGACCGCATCGGCATCGAGCGCTTCAAGACGATGGAGCGCAAGCTCTACTGCGGCATCATGACGCCCGGCGCGATCCTGACCGTCGTGTTCGGCTCGTGGCTGTGGCTCGGCTACGGGGTCGACCGGCGCGCTGGCTGCATGCGAAGGTCACGTTCGTCGTGCTGCTGATCGTGTTTCACGTCTACCTCGGCTTGCTGCTGCGGGACTTCGCGCGCGACCGGAACCGCCACGGTCACGTCTTCTATCGCTGGCTCAACGAAATTCCGGCGCTGCCGCTGCTCCTGATCATCGTGTGGCTCGTCGTCGCGAAGCCGTTCTGAAGCGGCCACGCGCGCGATTCGACATCGTCGCCGTCCAGACGCGCCGCGCATCGGCATGACCGAACGCTTTTTCGCGCCGTGCCCGCGCGGCCTCGAGCAGACCCTCGCAGCGGAGCTTGCGGCGCTCGGCGCGACCGGACGTCGCGTCCGCCGAAGGCGGCGTCGGCTTCGCCGGCGACTTGGCGCTCGCCTATCGCGCCAACCTCGAATCGCGCATCGCGAGCCGGATCCTCTGGCGCGTCGGCGGCGGCCCGTATCGCGACGAGCGCGAGCTGTACGAGCTCGTGCACGCCATCGACTGGTCGCGCCACTTCGACGCCGAAGCGCACGTTGCGCGTCGACGTCGCGGCGACGCGCTCGCCGCTCACCAGCCTCGAGTTCGCAACGCTGCGCACCAAGGACGCGGTGTGCGACCGATTGCGCGCGGATCGCGGCGTGCGCCCGTCGATCGACAAGCGCGCGCCCGACGTGCGCGTCCACGTGCACCTGACCGATCGCGAAGCGACCGTCTACCTCGATACGTCGGGCGAGCCGCTGTTCAAGCGCGGCTATCGGCGCGACGCCGACGAAGCGCCGCTGCGCGAGAATCTCGCCGCCGGCCTGCTGGCGCTCAGCCGATGGACGCCGGAACGTCCGCTGCTCGATCCGATGTGCGGCAGCGGGACGATCGTGACCGAGGCGGCGCTGATCGCGGCCGATCGCGCGCCGGGGCTCGCGCGAACGTTCGGGTTCCAGAAGCTCGCGTGGTACGACGGCCCGACCTGGCAGCGGATCAAGCAGGCGGCGCGCGACCGCGTCAAGCCGGCGCCCGCGACGCCGTCGATCGTCGCGCAGCGACATCGCTCGAGGCAGCGCTCGGCAAGACGCAGCTCGAACCTGCGCACCGCGCAGGTGGACGCGTTCGTCGCGCGTCGAGCAGGCAGACATCCTGACGCGCGCCGCGCCCGCGCCGCAAGGCGTGCTGCTCGCCAATCCGCCGTACGGCGTGCGGCTCGCCGAAGCGAACGAACTGGCTGCGTTCTATCCGCGGCTCGGCGATGCGCTGAAGCGGCATTTCAGCGGGTGGACCGCGTACTTCTTCACCGGCGACTTGCGACTCGCAAAACTGATCGGCCTCAAGGCCGGACAAGCGCACGCCGCTGTGGAACGGCGCGATCGAATGCCGGCTGTTCGCGTTCCCGCTCGTCGCCGGCTCGATGCGCGAGCGCGGTCGATGATAAGATCGGCGTTCGCCGTCGACGCTACGCAGCTTTGAATCATGCCGCTCCTTCCGTCCCGCCACTACGTCTCCGAGCACACGCGCTTCATTCGCGATCTGCTCGAGAAAAAGCCGCAGCTCGAGGCGGAGCAGCGTACCGGGCGCGCGATCTGGTGGGACAAGCTGCCCGCCGAGGTCCAGGCCCAGCGGCGACATGGACGCAGGCGCGTTCCGCAGAAGGGTTACGTCTATTCGAACGGGACCCCGTAACGCGCGCCGATCGCCTGTCAGCCTCGCTCGCTGTCGCGTCGCACCACGCCGTAGACGAAGTAGCGCGGCGTCTGCGCGATGCGTCGACCCGAATCCGAGTTGGCGCAGGCTCGCGTCGAGCGCCTGCGGCTCGTGGAAGATCTTGACGATGCGAAACTCGCGGCCGTCGTCCAGCCGGCGCGTGACGACGCCCGCGTGCCGGTCGGGCGTGCGGATGGTTCGCCGCGGTGGACGTCGGATCGTGCGCGGAATCGATCAGGTACGCGAAGCCGCCCGGCGCGAGCGCGCGCCGCACCATCGACCAGAACGCCGTCGAATCGCGCGTGCGGTACGTGCGAGAGCCAGAAGCTCATGAACACGCAGTCGTATCGCGCTTCCGGCTCGAACGCGAACAGGTCGGCCTCGACGTAGCGGACGTTCGCCGCCGCGACGCGGCCGCGATTGATCGCGATCACTTCGGGCGACGCATCGACCGCGGTGACCGCGGCGACGCGCGGCGCGAGGTGCCGCGTGAAGAGGCCGGTGCCGCAGGCGAGCTCGAGCACGGTCGACGGCCGCGTCGTCGCGAGCATCGCCGCGACGGCCTGCTCGACCAGCGCGACGTCGGCGCGCCACGCCGCATTGTTCTGCTCGCCGCGGTCGAAGCGTCCCGTGCGAAACCACCACGCGTCGTATTCCGGCGCGCGGGCGCGGTAGTACGCGACCTGGTCGGCGAGCAGGGCCGCGTCGTCCGCTGCGGCAGGCAGCGTATCGTTGCGGGCAGGCGTCTCGCTCATCTTCGGATCTCGCGCGTGAACAGTGGAGGAATCCGGCTTCGCGGCCGGACGTTCGGCGACCTTGCGCCGGGCCGCGACAACAACCTGAACCTGCTGCGGATGGTGGCAGCGGCGTCGGTGCTATTTTCGCACTCGTACGCGCTGACCGGTCACATGCTGGAGGAGCCGCTCGCCGTCGCGAGCGAACAGCGCACCGATTCGGCAACGATCGGCGTCGTCGTTTTCTTCGCAATCAGCGGATTCCTCATCGCACAAAGCCTTGCGCGCCGCAAGTCCCTTTATGCGTACGCCGTCGCCCGGGCGCTGCGCATCGTGCCGGGGCTCGCGTTCGCGAAGATCCTTTGCGTCTTCGTTGTCGGCTGGTACGCGACGTCGCTTGCAAGCCTCGCCTACTGGCAACACCCGGACACGTGGCGGTTCCTGCTCGGCACGCCGTTCTTCGGCATGCGCGATCACCTGCCCGGTGTCTTCGCAACCAATCCCTACCCGCGTGCCGTCAACGGCTCGCTGTGGACGATTCCGATCGAAGTCTGGTGCTATGCCGGCGCGGCAGTGCTCGCGGCCGCCACGATCCTGCGCCGCCCCGCGTTGCTCACGGTCGTCACCGTGCTGGCGATCGCCGGCTACGCGGCCTTTCCGCAGCCGATAGCGTCGTGGCTGCCCTCCGGCGGCGAGGGAACGATTCCCGGATTGATGCTGACGTTCCTCCTGGGTGCGTGGCTGCAGGTCTGCGGGCGCTGGGTCTCGATGTCGCGGGTCGCTGCGGCCGCGGTGATCGGCCTCGTCGTGTACTCGGCGGCGACGCCGGTATTCCGTTACGTCTATTACGCGGGCATCGCGTACGTTGCACTGGTGATCGCCTATCACCCGAAGCTGCACTTCGCCGCCTATCTGCGCGTCGGCGACTATTCGTACGGCACCTACTTGCTGGCATTCGCGGTCCAGCAATTCCTGGTGTGGCGCTTCGGGATCCGGGAGCCACTGGTGCTGTTTGGTCTGGCACTGCTCCTGACGTTGCCGCTCGCCGCGCTGTCCTGGCACCTGATCGAGAAGCCGGCGCTCGCGATGAAGCGCTCGCTCGCCGCGTGGCGGCCGCAGCTCGGCTACGCCTTGCGCAGAACGACCAGGTCGTGATGCAGGATGTAGCCGGGCAGGATGTGCTCGACGTCGAAAAAGCGGCCCCAGGTCTGCCGCACGTAGTCGGCGCTGTGATAGACGTTCACGTACTCGCCCGCGTGCTCGGCGTGTCCGTCGAGCTGCGTGTTCGTGCCGCTCACCAGCGATGCCGGCGCGCCGCACCTCGTCCTGCACGCGCCGATATTCGCGCGGGCGACAGTCGGGAGAAATCGATCGCCGTCTGGCCGTGCGTCGTCATCAGCAGGATCGCGCCCGGCGCGGTCACGCGCGCGAGCTCTTCGAGCCAGCGCAGCTGCATCGCTTCGCGGAAATGCGTGAATACCGAAATGCCGTAGACCAGGTCGAAGCCGCGTCGTCGAACGGCAGCGGCGGCGTGAGCTGTGATGCGACGAACGATCCGGCGAGGTGCGCACTGCACCATTCGACGTTGTCGCGGTCGATGTCGCACCCGGTCAACGAACGTGAATGCGCGGATGGGAAATGCCGGGCGACGCGGCCGCAGCCCACGCCCCAGTCGAGCACGCGAGCGAACTCGTGCAGATGCTTTCCGCAGACCGCGACGAGCACCCGATCGAGCCGGTGGTAATCCGTCGCGCCGGAGATCAGGAATCCGACCGGATCCCGGTCACCGATGACGCGAAAGCGCCGATCGTCGTCGGGAAGGTCGGCATGCAACGCCGGATCGGGCTTGAACCACGAATCGCGTCCCCGTTCGACGGCCGGCGTGTCGGGGACGACGCGCCGGATTTCCAGGATGCCGTCGGGAAAGGGCTCGCGAAGGTCGTCGATCGCGCATTCGAAGCCGGACAATGCCGAACCGGCGCGTTGCCAGAACACTTCGCCGACATCGGCGCGCAGCAGCGGATACCGGATGGCATCGAAGCGGTGACCATTCACCGTGAACCAGCCGTCCGGCGGTTCGGTCGCGCGAGCCATTGGCATCGACCAGCCCGCCGCAGCGAGGCGCGTGCCTTCGATTGTCACCTTGTCGACATACCACGGCTCGGCGACCAGGCGCGGCACGATCAGCTCGTCGGGTGGTCGTTGCGCGGGCGGCGGACCGCGCAGCCATCGATTCAGTCGCGAGAGGAGATCGGCGCGCATCGCGCAATGGACGGGCGGAGTGGGTAGCGTCAACGGCAACAGCGAGGAGCCGCGATTCTACGACACGCGATAATTGCCGCCGCATGACATCGTCCGCCGCCACGCCTTCAATGCCATCGGGAACGATCGGCTGGGTCGACGAGCCCGCCGATGAAGGCATCGTCGGCCCGCGCGTGCGCATCACCGGGTGGGCGCTCGCGCCGTCCGGCATTCGCGCCGTCGTCATCCGCGTCGACGGCCGTGCATTCGACGCGCGCATCGGATTGCCGCGCCACGATGTCGCCGCCGTGCGACCGGGCTATCCGGACAACCCGGCGAGTGGCTTCGAGTGGATTGCCGACCTCGGCGATTGCCCGGCGCGGCCGGGCGTCGAGCGTCGCCGCCTCGCGATCGTCGCGATCGCGCGCGATGGAAGCGAAACGCTGCTCGCCGAAAGAACGCTGGTCGAGCCCGCCGTCCATGCACGCTGGCGGTTCGCCGCGCGCAGCGATGTACCGCCGTTTTTCGTGCTGCCTGCGTTATCCGGCATCGCGGCGGGCGGCTCGTTCGGGCTCGACACCCGCTATTCCGCGTACGTGTCACCGTCGGTGAGGATCGGCATGCGGGTGCCCATCCTGTACCTGCGCACGACGACGGGCGCGCAGGGCGACTACCAGTTCGATCCGGCGTTCGACATCACGAGGCGCTGCGGCGCACGCGCGATCGCCGACGATGCGCTCTGCGCCGTCCTGGCGGATTCGATTGCCAAGCGACTGCCCGTGCTGGTGACGCTCAATGGCGGCATCTGGGCCGATGCGGCAGGCACCGCGCCGGAGTGGGACCTGAACGACCGGCTCGAGGAGGACCCGGCGAACTGCCAGTGGAACGAGCGCGACGAAGTGATGCCCGATGATCACCTGCGGCACCTGCCTGGCTCGCAGTCCGCACCCGAGCTTGCCCGTGCGCTGACGCTCAATGTCCACGCGAGCGACGTGCGCCGCTACAAGAAGCGCAATCTGCAGCAGGCGGCGCAACCGATCGTGCGCTTCATGCAGGCGCATCCGGACCTCCTCATCGGCGTCAACCTGGATCCCGACGTCTACATCAATCCGTTCTTCGCCGAAACGCAGTGGTACGACTACAACCCCGGCACGTTGCAGCAGTTCCGCGATTGGCTCGCCGGTACCGGACCGTATGCGGGGGAAGCGCATGCCCGACGTACCGGACCTTGCGCGCGATCGTCGGACGCCGCTCGTTGTCGCTGCCGGAAGTGGCAGCCATCGCGCGGCGACCTTTCGCGGCGTGGGACGACGTCGATCCGCCGCGCGAATTTTCGCGCGACGCCGCGCGCCCGTTCTGGCACGACCCGTGGGTGCGCGAATGGGAAACGTTTCGACGCCATCTGGTGAGCCTGCATTACGACGAGCTCGCGCAATGGCTCGTCGAAGCCGGCATTCCACGCGAGCGCATCTGGTCGTCGCAGGGACTGATGGCGCCCGCCGACGATTGCATGCCGCTCGCGCTGACGGTGACGAGTCCCGTCAAGAACTACGATTCGGGCGGCGTGTCGATCGAAGGCAGCAAGCCGCGCGACGGCCAGCTCGGCGCGATCTCTATGGCGACGGCGGCGTCGAATGAAATCGCGATGGAGAACGGCGGCACGCTGTTCGCCACGCTTGCGGCGATCGATCCCGGAATTTGCGATCGTCGAGTTCAACACGGCCGATTTGCGGCATCCCGCAGCGGCGACCGTCGTACGCGGCCGCGTACCGCGCATTGCGCGACCTGTGGAATGCGGGCGCGCGCTTCGTCTCGCCGATGGCATGGAACGGCTCGAACGGCCTGCATGCAGACAGCCCGCGACTACGTGAGCTACACGGCGTGGCGCAACACGCCGCTCGAGGAGGCCGCCCGCGATTTTCTGCTCGCGCGATCAGGATTGCCGCGCGGCGCGCGCCTGTGGACGTTCGGCACGCACGTCGCACGCCGACGACGATGGCTGGCGAAGCGAGGCAGGAACGGTGCAGTCGACGCCGGGCGCGCTGCAGATGAAGCCCGACGGCCGCGGCCAGGTCGCGGTGACGTCGCCCGCCGGCCTGGCGCTCGCACCCGGGCAGATCGGCACGATCGTCCTCGGGTTCGAACGCCGACGCGCCGCGTCGCTTCGATTCGCATCGCCGCGCGCGCCGCGAGCGCCGCGCGAATGGCAACCGCTCGCGGCGCTGCGTCGCGGCCGAGATGGAAGCCGTCGACGCGGGCCGGCTGGTGAGGCGCACGGCACCCGCGCCGCGACAAACGCTCGATCAGCTGCGAATCGAGCTCACGCTTGCCGACGACGCGCTCGCTGACGCGTTTCGCATCACGCGCCGTCGCGATCCTGCAGCGCGGCTCGACGCGATCACCTTTCGTCGGTCTTGTACTCGACGTAGGTGCGGTCGCGCAGCTGGCGGACGAATTCCTCGAACTGCTCGTCGCTCTTGCGCTGCCGCAGCGCCTGCCGCGCCTGTTCGCGACGGCGCTCCTGCGTGACGTCCTGCTTGCGGCGCTCGAGCACCTGGATCAGGTGCCAGCCGAACGGCGTGCGCACCGGCGCCGACACCTCGTCGATCGCGAGCTTCGTCCATCGCGCGCTCGAAATCGGGCACCGTGTCGCCCGGCGAGATCCAGCCGAGATCGCCGCCGCGCGCGTTCGACGCGTCTTCCGAATTGACGCGCGCCAGGTCCTCGAACTTGGCGCCGCTCGCGAGGCGATCCTTCAGCCGATCGATCTTCGCCTTCGCCTCGGCTTCCGACGTCGTCTCGTTCACCTTGATCAGGATGTGCCGCGCGTGCGTCTGCTCGACGACCGTCGGCTGGTTGCGGTTGCGCACGTCGACGAGCTTGACGACGTGGAAGCCGCCCGCGCTGCGCAGGATGCCGGATACGTCGCCCGGCTTCATCGTGCGCACGACGTCCGCGAACACCGACGGCAGCCGCGCCGCGGTGCGCCAGCCGAGGTTGCCGCCCGACGGCGCATCCGGCGCGTCGGAGAACGACGCGGCGACCTGCGCGAAGTCCTTGCCCGCCTTGACTTCGGCAAGCGCCTCCTGCGGCGCGCTGGCGACGCGACTCGACGACGTCGGGCGTCGCCTGCTCGGGCACCGTGACATAGATGTGCGACAGCAGGTACTCGTCCTCGCCGCCCGCCTGCGACGCGATCGTCGCGAGGTAGTTGTCGACCTCGGCGTCGGAGACCGTGCACCTTGCTGTCGACCTCGCGCTCGCGCAGGCGCTGGACGATGATCTGGCGCCGGATGTCCTCGCGATACTTGGCGTACGGAATGCCCTCGCGCTCCAGCACCTTGCGGAATTCGTCGGGCGTCAGCTTGTTCTCCTCGGCGATGCGCAGGATCGTCCGCTCGACGGTCGTGTCGTCGACGCGGATGCCGGTGTCCTTCGCAAACTGCAGCAGCGCGCGCTCGATGATCAGCCGCTCCAGCACCTGCTTGTCGAGCACGTCGCTCGGACGGCGGCGTGATGTTCGACGCCTTCATCTGCTGCAGCACGACGCGCCGTTGCTCGCTCAGGTCCCATTGCGTGATCGCCTCGTCGTTGACGACGACGAGCACGCGATCGAGCGGCACCACCGCGCGGTGCGCGCAGGCGGCGGCGCGGCGGCTTGCTGCGCGAGCGCCGCGCCCGGCGACGAGTGCGAGCACGGCGCAAGATCAGGAAGCGAAGACGGCCGGATGCCATCGGGTGCAACTCCTAGAATTCGGGAAGCGGATCGAGACGCCGGTCGCGATCGCGCAATGACGGATCGTTCGTGGGCAGGTAGCCCGGCACGCTGCGACGCAGGAGTTCGAGCGGGCTGGTGCCGACGCGCGCGAGTCCGTTCAGCTCGAGCTGCACGAACACCGACGTCGTCGCCTGCTGCGTCGTCGTCGTCAGCCGCTGGCCGACGATGCGCAGCACCCAGCAGTCGGCATTGTACTCGATGCCCGCCACCGCCTCCAGCGTCTTGCGGTCGGTCAGCGAGTAGTTCCAGCGCCCGAGCAGCGTCCAGCGATCGCTGACCGGCCATTGGCCGGACAGGTCGACCTGCTTGATCTGCTCGATGGCCGCCGGTCGGGTCGACGAGCGCGCGCGTGTAGCGCCAGGTCGCGTTCAGCGCGCGTCCGGGCGCCGGCGTATAGCGAGCGCCCGCGTTGAGGCGCTCGACGTCGTGCGAATCGAGGTTGTACTGCAGCAGGCTGGCGAGCGACCACGCCTCGGAGAGCCGGCCTTCGGCCGCCGACGAGGAAATCCGACGTCGACGCCGAGCGCGGCGGCTCGTTCAGGCTCACGCGCTGATCCTGGAAGTAGAAGCGCTGGCCGACCGCGAGCCGCAGCCGCTCGGCGCCCGTGTCGCGGTCGAGGAACCGCGACGTCAGCGCCAGCGTCAGCTGGTTGGCGTCGCCGATGCGGTCGTTGCCGATGTAGCGGTTCTCCGCGAAGAGCTGCGAGAAATTGAAGTCGTCGAGCGCCGTGTCGAACACCGGCGCAGTCGGTCTGGTCCTTGAACGGGATGTAGACGTAGAACGCGCGCGGCTCGAGCGTCTGCGTGAGCGGCGTGTCGAGCACCTGCAAGTCGCGCTCGAACACGAGCCCGGCGTCGAGGCTCGTGATCGGAATCGCGTAGCCCGGATGGCGCTCCGGCAGCGCCGGCCGTCGTGCGGTCGAGCATGTACTCGCGCATGTGCACGCCGGCGCGCGCGGTGAAGAACCACGCCGCGCCCTGCCGGTGTCCAGGCGGCCGTCGGGTAGAGGACGAATCGCTCGCCGGTCGGCGCGAGCTGGTCCTGCGAGAAGCGCGCGTACTCGCCGACGCCGCTCCACGTGAGCCCGAGCCAGTCGGTCTCGTTCAGCGATGCCGAGGATCTGCGGCACGCGGTTGTACGGCGGCACGACGGGTGCGTTCGGGATCCTGCAGCGTCTGGAAGCTCTGCGCGCGCGCGAGCAGCGACCACGGGCCCGAACGTCGCGAGCGAGACCCGCTTCGCGCGGCAGCGTCTTCTGCGACGTGACCGCGACGCGGTCGGCGAAGTCGGCGAAGTACTTGTCGTCGGACACCTTGTTGAAGTTGAAGAAGCCGCCGAGCCACGGCGCGAACTGCTGGTTGTGCTTCCACGCGAGCGCGTAGCGGTTCTCGCCGGTCGACGCGATCGTGCGGCAGGAACTCGGCGTTCATCTCGCCGGCCGCCTCGCCGAACGTCGACGTCTCGTCGCCGAGCAGGTAGCGGAACTGCGCCGCCGATCTGCAGGCCGCGCTTGGTCATGAGCCGCGGCGTGATCGTCGCGTCGTAGTTCGGCGCGAGATTGAGGTAGTACGGTGCGGTCGCTTCGAAGCCGCGCACGCCGGTCGAACCGAGCGTCGGCGTGAGGAACCCGGACTTGCGCTCGTTCGACAGCGGGAACTGCAGCCACGGCGCATACAGGACGGGCACGTCCAGGAAATGCACGGAAACGCGCCGCGCGGTGCCGACCTTGCGCAGGTTGTCGACCTCGAGCTCCTCGCCGCGCAGGTACCAGTCGGGGTGCGGCGCGACGCAGGTCGTGTAGCTCGCGTCGGTCGCCTCGTAGTGGTCCGGGCCGGTGAAGCGGATCTCCTTCGCATCGCCGCGCGCGTTGGCCTCGGCGACGAAGAAGCGCGGCTCGCGAAAGAACCCGACTTCCGTGTCGCGCTTGTATTGCAGCTGCGGCCCGGTGATCCAGTCGAAGCCGCGTCGCAGCACGACGTTGCCGTCGCCGTGGATCGTCTGGTCGTCGATCGTCGTACGACAGCCAGTCGGCGAGCACGGTCTCGCGGCGCGTGCGCAACTCGACGTTGCCCTCCGCCGTGATCTGCCGCTCGGTGCCTTCGAGCCGGTCGGCGCGCAGGAACAGCGCGCCGCGCGTTTCAGCGTCGCCGCGCGACTCGCGGCCGAGCGCGCGGCTGCCCGCCGACGGCGGCGTCACGAGGACGTCGGGCGACGCCGGCTTCGGCGCGAGGACGTCGATCTCGCGCGACAGCTTGAGCGCCAGCGTGTCGGCGCACGCCGGTTGCGCGCACAGCACGCCGTACAGGGCGGCCCATGCGACGAACGGGCCGGCGGGCAGCTTCATCGAGTGGAGGGGAACTGCAGAACCGGGTTTGCTAAAATTGCGCGCATTCTAGCCCGCCGAGTGCCCGGATCATCGCTCACCGACGCCGACGCTCGCGCCGGACGAACTGCGCCGCACTGGCTGCGCGACGACCGTGCAGCTGCCGCGCATTCGCGCTCGCGCCCGCGTCCGCCGACGCGAGCTTCCGCCGCTACTTTCGCGTAACGCTCGGCGAGCGCGCTGGCGCCGGCGCGCCTGACGCCGTCGTCGCTGATCGCGATGGACGCGCCGCCGGCGCACGAGGACTGCCGGCCTTTCGTGCACGTCGCGCGGCTGCTGCGAGCAGGCGGGCGTCCATGCGCCGCGTGTCCTCGCGTCGGATCTCGAGCGCGGCTTCCTGCTGCTGACGCGATCTCGGCACGACGACGTTCGCGTCGGCGCTCGATGCGACGTCGGCGCGCACGCTCTACGGCGACGCGATCGACGCGCTGATCCGCTGGCAGCGCGCCTCGCGCGAAGGCGAGCTGCCGCCCTACGACGAGGCGCTGCTGCGGCGCGAGCTCGCGCTCTTCCCCGACTGGTACGTCGCGCGTCATCTCGGCCGCGAGCTCGTCCGAGCGCAGCGCGCGTCGCTCGAGCGCGTGTTCGACGTCGCTGCTCGCCAACAATCTCGCGCAGCCGCGCGTGTTCGTCCATCGCGACTACCATTCGCGCAACCTGATGGTGGCCGACGCCCAATCCCGGCGTGCTGGACTTCCAGGACGCGGTCTACGGGCCGATCACCTACGACCTCGTGTCGCTGCTTGCGCGACGCGTACGTCGAGTGGGACGAGGAGCGTCAGCTCGACTGGGCGGTCCGCTACTGGGAGCGCGCGCGCAACGCGCGGCTGCCGGTCGGCAGCGGATTTCGCAGCGTTCTGGCGCGACTTCGAATGGATGGGCGTCCAGCGGCAGTTGAAGGTGCTCGGCATCTTCGCGCGGCTCAAGCATCCGCGACGGCAAGGCCGGCTACGTCGACGACATGCCGCGCGTGCGGCGCTATCTGCGACGCGCCGTCGGCACGCTATCGCGAGCTCGATCCGCTGTCCGCGCTGCTCGACGCGCTCGACGACGCGCACGCCGGCGTCGCCGGCTCCGGCCTGACGCGCGACGATGGCCGACGCGGCGCGTTGCGCGATGATCCTGGCGGCCGGCCGCGGCGAGCGGATGCGCCCGCTGTCCGACGCGACGCCGAAGCCGCTGCTCGAAGCCGGCGGCAAGCCGCTGATCGTCTGGCAGATCGAGGCGCTCGCGCGCGCCGGGCTTCGCCGACCTCGTCATCAACGCCGCGCATCGCGCCGACGCAGTTGATCGACGCGCTCGGCGACGGCGCGCGGTGGCGCGTGCGGATTCGCTGGTCGCGCGAGCCGGAGCCGCTCGAGACCGGCGGGCGGCATCGCCACCGCATCGCCGCTGTTGCCGCCGGGTCCGGCGCTGATCGTCTCGGGCGACATCTGGACGCGCTTCGACTACCGGTCGCTCGCAACGCGCATCGACACGATGGCCCGTGCACCGGCGTCGCCGCCGCGCGTCCATCTCGTCATGGTGCCGAACCCGCCCTATCATCCCGGCGGCGATTTCGCGCTCGCCGGCCGATCGACGTCGAACTCGACGGCGGACCGCGGCTGACCTTCGGCAACATCGGCGTCTACGACACGGCGCTGTTCCGCGAACTTCCCCGCGGTGAAAAACTCAAAATGCTGCCGCTGTATCGCGACGTGGATCGCGCGCGGGCTCGTCTCCGGCGAGCGCTACGACGGCCCTTGGGCGAACGTCGGCACGCCGGCCGAACTGGCCGCGCTCGACGCCGCCCTGACGGCCAATCCCATCCCCTGAAGCCGCGGGCGCGAGCCCCTACACGCCGCCGAACGCCGATGGTCATCGAAAACCCGCTGCTCGACTTTTCCGGCCTGCCCCGCTTCGGTCGCATCCGAGCCGAGCACATCGTGCCCGCCATCGACGTGCTGCTGGACGACGCGCGCGCGTGCGGTCGACGGCGTGGCGCGCGACACCGGGCCGGCGACGTGGGAGACGGTCGTCGCTCCGACCGAAGCGGCGTTCGACCACCTGGACCGCGCGTGGGGCGCGGTGCGGCACCTGAACGCAGTCGTCAACACACCGGCGATCCGCGACGCCTACAACGCCGCGCTGCCCATGGTCACGGCGTTCCATGCCGACATCGCGCAGGACCACCGCGTCGTTTGCGCGCTTTCGCGCGCTGGCCGATGGGCCGTCGTTCGGCGCGCTCGATGCCGCGCGGCGCAAGGTCGTCGAGAACGCGCTGCGCGATTTCCGCCTGGGCGGCGCCGAGCTGTCCGACGCGGACAAGGCGCGATTCAAGGCGGTCCAGGAAGAGCTTGCGACGTTGTCGGCGACCGTTCGACGACAACGTGCTCGACAGCGAGAACGCGTGGGCGCATTACGTCGACGACGAGCATGCGCTCGCCGGCGTTCCGGCGGACGTGATCGCGGCTGCGCGGGCCGCCGCGGAGGCCGATGGCCGCGCCGGCTACAAGCTGACGCTGCGCTACCCGTGCTACATGCCGGTGATGCAATACGCGGACGATCGCTCGCTGCGCGCGCTGATGCACCGCGCCGCGGCTACGCTCGCGTCGGATCTCGGCGCCTCGCCCGCATGGGACAACACCGCGGTCATCGCCCGCATCCTCGAGCTGCGGCGCGAAGAAGCGCGGCTGCTGGGTTATGCGAATTTCGCCGAGCTGTCGCTCGTGCCGAAGATGGCGCAGACACCCGCCGAGCGTGCTCGCGTTCCTGCGCGATCTCGCGCGCGCGCGACGCCCGTTCGCCGAGCGCGACTACGCCGAGCTCGCCGCGTTCGCGCGACGCAGCGCTCGGCATTCGACGATCTCGCCGCCTGGGACCTCGCCTACGTCGCGGAAAAGCTGAAGGCCGAGCGCTTCGCGTTCTCCGAGCAGGAAGTGAGGCAGTATTTTCCGGAGGATCGCGTCCTCGCCGGGCTGTTCCGCGTCGTCGAGACGATCTACGGCGTCACCGTCAAGCGCGGGAACGGCGGCGACCTGGCATCCGAGCGTGCGCTTCTTCGAGATCCTCGACGCGTCCGATGCGCTGGTCGGCCAGTTCTACCTCGATCTCTACGCGCGCGAAGGCAAGCAGAGCGGCGCCTGGATGGACGATGCGATCAACCGCCGGCACGCGCACGACCGGACTGCAGCATCCGGTCGCGTACCTGACGTGCAACTTTTCCGGTCCGCTCGGCGGGCGGCCGGCGTATTTCACGCATCGCGAAGTGACGACGCTGTTCCACGAGTTCGGCCACGGCCTGCATCAGCTGCTGACGCGACGTCGACGTCGCCGGCGTGTCCGGCTTGCAGGGCGTCGAATGGGATGCCGTCGAGCTGCCCAGCCAGTTCATGGAGAACTATTGCTGGGAGTGGGATGTGCTGTCGCACATGACCGCGCATGCCGAAACGGGCGCGCCGCTGCCGCGGGCGCTGTTCGATCGCATGCTCGCCGCACGGAATTTCGGCAGCGGCATGGCGATGGTCCGCCAGCTCGAGCTCGCGCTGTTCGACATGCTGCTGCACAGCGAATACGTGCCCGGCGGCGACGGCCGGTATCCGAACCCGCAGGCGGTGCTCGACGCCGTGCGGCGCGAGGTCGCTGTCGTGCCGCGTCCGGCGTACGACCGGTTCATGCACGGTTTCGGCCACATCTTCGCAGGCGGCTACGCGGCCGGTTACTACAGCTACAAGTGGGCCGAGGTGCTGTCGGCGGACGCGTTCAGCCTGTTCGAGGAGCGCGGCGTGATGTCGCCGGAGGTCGGCGCCCGTTTCCGCGACGAAGTGCTGGCGCGTGGCGGCAGCCGACCGGCGCTGGAGTCGTTCGTCGCCTTCCGCGGCCGGCCGCCGCAACTCGACGCGCTTCTGCGCCATAATGGGATGGTCGAGACCTGACTCTGGCCATCCCCATGAACCGACCGTCGATCACCTGCCTGCTTGCCGCTCGCGTGCGGAGCGCTTGCGCTGGCGGCGAATGCGCAAACGCTGTACCGCTACCTCGATCCGAGCGGCCGCGTCGTCTATTCCGATCAGCCGCCGCCACCGTCGGCCAAGGACGTGCAGCCGAAGCGCCTGCCTGAAAACGTCATCGAGACCGATCCGGTGCCGTTCGCCGCGCGGGAAGCTGCGGAGAAGTATCCCGTCACGCTGTACACATTCGACTGCGACGTGTGCAAGCAGGCGGAGACGCTGCTCGCCAAGCGCGGCATCCCGTTCGCGACCGTCATCGTCAGCGAGGAAGAAGGCGCGGCCAAGCTGAAGGCGCTGACGGGCAAGCAGTCGGCGCCGGTGCTGCAGGTCGGCGAAAAGCAGGTGATGACGGGCTTCAACGCCACGCGCTGGCAGGCGATGCTCGACGAGGCCGGCTACCCGAAGAGCGCACCGCAACCTCGGCGGCAGGCGGCGCGCACGCCGCCCGCTGGCGCATCGACGGCCGGCACGCCTGGTGCAGCGGCGCCGGCAGATGCGCCACCGGGCCCGCCCGCCAAGGGCACGGACTATCCCAAATAGGTTGGCTCAAGTACCGGATGACGCATCGCCTGTGACCGCGTGCGGCGGGAGCGCGCGTTCGCTGCCCTTGCGCAATTCGGTTTCCATCCCGAGCTCCTGGATCTTGCGCGTCAGCGTGTTGCGTCCCCATCCGAGCCACGCCGCCGCTTCCATCCGGTGTCCGCCGGTATGCGCGAGCGCGCGGCGGATGAGCGTGCGCTCGAACTCGCGCTGCAGGCGGTCGCCGACGTTGCGCTCGCCGCGCGCGAGCGCTTGCGCGAGCTCGCGGTCGAGCGCCTGCTCCCAGCCGAAGCTCGACGCGACTCGGCCGCCGGTGGCGTTGCCGGCTCCGCACTTCCGGCGGCAGGTCCGCGACGTCGATGCGCTGGCCGGGCGCCATCACCGTCAGCCAGTGACAGATGTTCTCGAGCTGCCGCACGTTGCCCGGGAACGAAAACGCCGCGAGCGACTGCAGCGCCGCATCGGACAGCAGTCTTCGGCTCGACGGCGAGCTCGCGCGCGCTCTTCTGCAGGAAATGCCGCGCAAGCGGCGCGATGTCCTCGGCGCGCTCGCGCAAGCGGCGGCAGGCGCAGGCGCACGACGTTCAGCCGATGCAGCAGGTCCTCGCGAAACAGGCCCTGCCGCACGCGCTCTTCGAGGTTCTGGTGCGTCGCGGCGATGATGCGCACGGTCGCCCGCAGCGGCGCATGCCCGCCGACCCGGTAATACTCGCCGTCGGCCAGCACGCGCAGCAGGCGCACCTGCAGGTCGGGCGGCATGTCGCCGATCTCGTCGAGGAACAGCGTGCCGCCTTCGGCCTGCTCGAAGCGGCCGCGGCGCATCGCCTGCGCGCCGGTGAACGCGCCGCGCTCGTGGCCGAACAGCTCGGACTCCAGCAGATCCTTCGGGATCGCCGCCGTGTTGATCGCGACGAACGGGCCCGCCGCGCGCGGGCTGTGCCGATGCAGCGCGCGCGCGACCAGCTCCTTGCCCGTTCCCGATTCGCCGGTGATGAGCACCGTCGCCGATCGACTGCGACAGCCGGCCGATCGCGCGAAACACTTCCTGCATCGCCGGCGCCTGCCCGAGAATCTCCGGCGACTGCGCCGACGCGACCACCGCCGCGGGCGCATGTCGCGATTCGATCGCGGCGCGGCGAATCAGCGCCAGCGCATGATCGACATCGAACGGCTTCGGCAGGTACTCGAACGCGCCGCCCTGGAACGCCGCGACCGCGCTGTCGAGGTCCGAGTACGCGGTCATGATGATGACCGGGATCTGCGGATGCCGCTCCTTCACCTCGGCGAGCAGCTGAAGGCCCGATTCGCCCGGCATCCGGATGTCGGAGACGAGCACCTGCGGCTCGATTGCACGCGAGCGCCTGCAGCACTTCGTACGCCGATGAGAACGTCTGGTACGGAATGCCTTCGCGCGCGAGCGCCTTTTCGAGCACCCAGCGGATCGAGCGGTCGTCATCGACGACCCAGACGGCGTCGCTGCGCACGCTCGGCGCCGCGCTCGGCGATTCGCTGACCGTATTCATGCCGCCGCGTCCTGGCGCGCGCGCGCGCTTCTCCGCCTGGCGCTCGGATCGACAGCGGCAGCAGGACGGTGAACACCGTGCGGCCGGTTCGCGCTCTCGCATTCGATCGTGCCGCCGTGCTGCGCGATGAACGTCTGCGCGATCGTGAGCCCCAGCCCGCTGCCGCCCTCGCGGCCCGAAACCAGCGGAAAGAAGATCCGGTCGCGCAGATGCTCCGGGAACCCCGGGACCGTTGTCCTCGACGGCGATCGCGAGCGCCAGGCGGTGATGGCGCTTCGCGAGCGTGACGCCGCGCGCGACGCGCGTCACGAGCCGGATCTCAGGCGATGCGATCGGGCTGCCCGCGAGCGCCTGCGCGGCGTTCGACGATGTTGAGCGCCGCCTGCATCAGCTGCTCGGGATCGGCGTCGAACTCCGGGCAGGCTCGTGTCGAAATCGCAGACGATCGGGATCGCCGGGAACTCCGCCTGCACGACGCCCTTCACGCGCACGAGGACCTCGTGGATGTTGATCCGCCGGTACGTCGGCAGCCGGTGCGGCGCGAGCAGCCGATTGACGAGCGACGCGCAGACGGTCGGCCTCGCCGATGATCACCTGCGTGTACTCGACGAGCTGCGGCCGGTCGAGCTCGCGCTCGAGCAGCTGCGCGGCGCCGCGAATGCCGCCGAGCGGATTCTTGATCTCGTGCGCGAGGCTGCGGATCAGCTCGCGGTTCGCCTGCTGCTGCTCGAGCAGCCGCTCCTCGCGCGCGATCTTCAGCTGCTGGTCGATGTGCCGGAATTCGAGCAGCAGCGCGGCATCGTCGCTGTCGATCGGCGACACGGTGCACGTCAGGTGCAGCTTCGGCTTGCCGGCGACGCCGAGCTCGAGCTCCTGCTCGGTGTACGACGCGCCGGTCGCGATCGCGCGCTCGATGGCCGCCGCGCAGCGCGGCGCAGTCGCCGAACACCTCGTCCAGCGAATGGCGCGACGAACTTCTGGCCGCGACAGCTCGAACAGGTTCTCCGCGGCCGGGTTGGCGTAGTCGATGCGGCCGTCGGCATCGAGCATCAGCACGGCGGTCGCGAGCAGGTCGAGCCCGCGTTCGCACGCCGCAGGCTCGGTGGATCGCCGCAGGTTCACCGATCGCCGCACGGTCGAGGCGGCACGCCCGCCGCGTGATCGGATGCCGGCAGTCGAAGCGCGCCGGTCGCCACCCGCTTGCGTCGAGCGACGTGCGCGGTCAGCGGATGGCGGCGATTTCCTTCCGCAGCGCCTCGACGTTGCGCTCGTGCAGCTGCACCGCCTGCCGCAGCTTCGCGATCCGCTGCCGGTAGCGTTCTCGGCGTCGTTCTGCTCGTCGGGCAGCGGCTGCGGTGCGCCGTTGCCATACGCGACGCGCGCCTCGCCGAGCAGCTTCTCCTCGCTGGCGAGCTCGTCGCTGAGCACCTTGCGGCGGATCTCGTCACGGCTCTTCTGCGTCTCGGGCTCGACGCGTGGAAAGCCGGTCGGCGTTGCGGTCCTCGCGCCGCTCGCTGCACGGTGCGCGGCGCGGCGCGTCGTCGGCGACATCGCACGAAACCTTGCGCCAGCCCTTCTCGGGGGGAACGTTCGTATAGTGCGTGGCGCCGTCGGCGTCGATGTACTTGCAGATCGTCGCGTGCGCCGCGTGCGCGAGCGAACATCGAGAGCGCGACGCCCAGGAGGAGCGGGCAGACGCAGCGCCGGGCTGCAACGAATGGTGAATCACGTCGTGTCATTCGCCGGAGTGTAACGAACGCGCCGGCGAATCCAAAGCGCGGGCCGTCCAGGCGGCCCGCCGCTCGCATTGCCTGCCGCGCCGGAACGTACCGGCAATCAGAGGCTGTAGTACATCTCGTATTCGACCGGATGCGTCGTCATCCGGAAGCGCGTGACCTCCTCCATCTTGAGCTCGATGTACGCGTCGATCATGTCGTCGGTGAAAACGCCGCCGCGCGTCAGGAACTCGCGATCGCTGTCGAGGTTGTCGAGCGCCTCGTCGAGCGACGCGCACGGATGCGGCACCTTCGCGGCTTCCTCGGGCTCGAGGTCGTACAGGTTCTTGTCCATCGGATCGCCGGGATGGATCTTGTTCTGCACGCCGTCGAGTCCCGCCATCAGCATCGCGGAGAACGCGAGATACGGATTGCACGTCGGATCCGGGAAGCGCACTTCGATGCGGCGTCCCTTCGGGCTGCTGACGTACGGAATGCGGCATCGCCGCCGAGCGGTTGCGCGCCGAATACGCGAGGTTGATCGGCGCTTCGAAGCCGGGCACCAGCCGCTTGTACGAGTTCGTGCCCGGATTGGTGATCGCGTTCAGCGCCTTCGCGTGCTTGATGATGCCGCCGATGTAGTAGAGCGCGAACTCGGACAGGCCGGCGTAGCCGTCGCCTGCGAACAGGTTCTTGCCGCCCTTCCAGACCGACTGGTGCACGTGCATGCCCGAGCCGTTGTCGCCGACGATCGGCTTCGGCATGAACGTCGCCGTCTTGCCGTACGCGTGCGCCGTGTTGTGCACGGCAGTACTTGAGGATCTGCAGCCAGTCGGCGCGCTGCACGAGCGGCGCGAACTTCGTGCCGATCTCGCACTGGCCGGCGTTGGCCACTTCGTGGTGGTGCACTTCGACTTCGACGCCCATCTGCTCGATCGCGAGGCACATCGCCGAGCGGATGTCCTGCAGCGAATCGACCGGCGGCACCGGGAAGTAGCCGCCCTTGACCGACGGACGGTGGCCCATGTTGCCGCCTTCGAACTTTTCGGCCGACGACCAGGCCGCCTCGGACGAGAAGATCTTGCAGTAGCTGCCCGACATGTCGACCGACCACTCGACCGCGTCGAAGATGAAGAACTCGGGCTCGGGCCCGAAGTACGACGACGTCGCCGAGGCCGGTCGACTTGAGATACGCCTCGGCGCGCTTGGCGAGCGAGCGCGGGTCGCGCTCGTAGCCCTTGCCGTCGGCCGGCTCGATGACGTCGCAGGTGATGCAGAGCGTCGTCTCGTCCATGAACGGATCGATGTACGCCGTCGCCGGGTCCGGCATCAGCAGCATGTCGGATGCCTGGATGCCCTTCCAGCCCGGCGATCGACGAGCCGTCGAACGCATGACCCGACTCGAACTTGTCGGCGTCGAACGCCTTGGCGGGCACGGAGACGTGCTGCTCCTTGCCGCGCGTGTCGGTGAAGCGGAGGTCGACGAACTTGACTTCCTTGTCCTTGATCAGCTTCAGCACGTCGGCTGCGGTGGTCATTTGCAAAAGTCTCCTCGGATCGTGGCGGACGCGGCGTCGATGCGCCGTCGCGGGTGCTGACTACGGTTTAGCCATTTCCGTGCCATGCGCGCCGGTCACGGCAAGTCATTGAATAAGCGGGCGTCGTGGTTTGGAGCGCCGGTTCGGTGCGAGACGTCGCACCGCAATGGGGCGATGACTATAACCGGCGCGCCGACTTGGTGCAACTGGCGCAGGCGACTCGCCGCCCTCATTCGACGGGCTCACGGATAGAACAGATACAGCCGATATCCTGCCTGCCGAGTCGCGCTGGCGTCGAGGAATATCCTGACAATGTGTTCGCCGTTCGCCGGGATGCCGTTGCGCAGATCGGCCGTGCCGCCCGCGTATTCGGACGGCGCAAACGCCCGGACCACGACGACCTGATCGGCTGAATCGGTCAGCTTCAACTCGAGATACGGATATGCGATCGCGTGATCCGCGCGATTACGTATCGTCGCCGTCAGCAGCAGCAATCCGCGATGTGCCGGATCGGCCTGCAGATCGGATGCCTCGATCGAACAATGCAGCCGCATCGCGCAGCGGGTCGATCGTGCAACCGAACGCGCGGCAGACCGCGCCGAGCAGCGGACGCGTCGCCGGCACGTGCGCGGCGAGCGAATCGCGGAACCCGAGCACGGCCTGGGTCGCGAGTCCGAGCGCGAGCACGGCAATCGCGCCGATGTAGATTCCCCTGTGCCTGCCGTCGATGCGCTTGCGCTTCTTCCACTCGAATCGCTCGGCGCGATCGGTTTCGCGGACGTCGATCGGCGCGAGCGGCGCTTCGTTGGCGACCACTCCCTCGCCGCCGAGCCCTGCTTCGGCGGGTCCTTTTCCGGGGGCTCCCTCATCGGGGGTTCCTTCGGCGGCGGCTCCTTCGCCGGGGGTTCCCTCATCGGCGGTTCCTTCGGCGGCGGCTCCTTCGGCGGTGGTTCGTTCGCGGGCGGCTCCTTCGCCGGTGCGCGTTTCGCCGGCGGCTCTTTCGTCGGCGGGGGCTTCATCGGCGTCTCCTTCCGGGGTGCGTGAGTCCGCGACACGTGCTTCGGCGCTCGACCCTTCATGCGGGACAACGGCGTGGGCGCCGGGCGCTGCAGCGCGCCCGGGAGTGTGAAGCGGGTGCACCGGCAGCAGCGCATCGGCGCTGCGCAGCGTGACCGTTGGACGGCCCATCGCCAGCTCGTCCGTCGCATCGAACTCGTCCTGCACCGGTCCCGCATCGAGCGACACGAAGTGATCGTTCGCATCGAACACCGCCCGGCAATGCCCGCAGCGCACCTGGCCTTCGCGCAACGCGAGCTGCGCCCCGGTGACGCGAAACACCGTCGCGCAACCCGGGCAGCGGGTGAATTTCGGGTCCGCCATCCGGATTCAGCGAGCCTGCATGCGCCGGCCTGCGAGCAGCACCCAGTCGTCCGCAGTTCGCCGGACGTCGACGTCGAACCATGGCGCATAGGCGGTCGTCACCTCATCCGCCTGCGTCGCAAGGATGCCCGCGAGCGCGATGCGTCCGCCCGGCGCCGTGCGCGCGGCGAGTCGCCGGGGCGAGCAGCCGCAACGGATTCGCGAGGATGTTGGCGACGACGATGTCGAACGTATCCATCGGCAGCGCATCGACCGCGGTGAACGTTGCGGCCGCTTCGTTCACGCCGCGCGTTCGCGACGCTTGCCTGCACAGCCTGCGGATCGATGTCCGTGCCGACGACGCGGCGCGCCCCGAGTTTCGCGGCCGCGATCGCAAGGATGCCGGAACCGCATCCGTAGTCGAGCACCGAGCAGCCCGGCGTCACGTTCCGTCGCAGCCAGGCAAGGCACAGCGCGCGTCGTCGGATGCGCGCCGGTACCGAACGCCAGTCCCGGATCGAGCGTGATGTTGAGCGCGTCGGGCCGCGGCGGCGCGCACCACGACGGGACGATCCACAAGTCGTCGTCGATCCGGATCGGCTGGAACTGCGCCTGCGTCGCGCGCACCCAATCCCGGTCGGCGACCGCGGACGTCTCGTACGCCGGCGACGTCGCGGGCCGCGAGCGCAGCCGCGCGGCGTCACGACCGAAGCCGGCGTCGGCAGCTGGCGTCGAGCAACGCGGTCAAGCCGCGAGATCGGCCACCACTGCGGGTCGCCATCGTTGCGCTCGTCGAACACCGCGGTTTCGCCCGGCGGTGCCGGCGCGCGGGTCGACGGCGTCGACCGACAGTGCGCCGGCTTCGAGCAGCGCGTCGGACCAGGCGTCGGCGTCGGCCGCCTCGACGTCGAAGCGCAGCGCAACGTAGCTCATTGAACGAGCTCCACCCGGGCTGCCGTCGCCGCAATTGCGATTCCGCCTTCTGCCACTAAGCCGCCTGCTTGCGCTTGGCGAGGCGCTCCTCGAGATAATGGATCGACGTGCCGCCGCGCAGGAACTTTTCGTCGAGCAGCAGCTCCTGGTGCAGCGGGATGTTCGTCTTGATGCCGCTCGACGACCATCTCCGACAGCGCGACGCGCATGCGCGCGATCGCCTGCTCGCGCGTGTCGCCGTACGCGATCACCTTGCCGATCATCGAGTCGTAGTTGGGCGGCACGAAGTAGTTCTGGTACGCATGCGAGTCGACGCGAATGCCGGGGCCGCCGGGCGGATGCCACGACGGTGATGCGTCCCGGCGACGGCACGAACGTCCACGGGTCCTCGGCGTTGATCCGGCATTCGATCGCATGGCCGCGCCGCACGACGTCGCGCTGGCGAAAGCGCAGCTTCTGGCCCGGCGGCGATGCGGATCTGCTCCTGCACGATGTCGATGCCGGTGATCATCTCGGTGACCGGATGCTCGACCTGGACGCGCGTGTTCATCTCGATGAAGAAGAACTCGTCGTCCTCGTACAGGAACTCGAACGTCCCGGCGCCGCGGTAGCGCGATCTTGCGGCACGCGTCCGCCGCAGCGCTCGCCGATCCGCGTCAGCGCGCGCGCGATTGACGCCCGGCGCCGGCGCTTCCTCGATGATCTTCTGGTGCCGCCGCTGCATCGAGCAGTCGCGCTCGAACAGGTACACGGCGTTCTTGAACTCGTCGGCGAGCACCTGGATCTCGATGTGGCGCGGATTGCCGAGGAACTTCTCCATGTAGACGATCGGATTGCCGAACGCCGCCTGCGCTTCGGTGCGCGTCAGCGCCACCGCCGGCAGCAGCGCCGCCTCGGTGTGCACGACGCGCATGCCGCGTCCGCCGCCGCCGCCGGCCGCCTTGATGATCACCGGATAGCCGATCGCGCGCGCGATCTTGATCGATCTCCTTCGGATCGTCCGGCAGCGCGCCTTCGGACCCGGGCACGCACGGCACGCCGGCCTTGGTCATCGCGTGCCTTCGCGCTGATCTTGTCGCCCATCAGCCGGATCGTGTCGGACCGCGGGCCGATGAACACGAAGCCGGAGCGCTCGACCTTCTCGGCGAAGTCGGCGTTCTCGGACAGGAAACCGTAGCCCGGGATGGATCGCCTGCGCGTCCGTCACTTCCGCCGCGGCGATGATCGCGGGAATGTTCAGGTAGCTCTGCGCCGACGGCGGCGGGCCGATGCACACCGATTCGTCGGCGAGCGCGACGTACTTCGCGTCGCGGTCGGCCTCGGAATGCACGACGACGGTCTTGATGCCGAGCTCGCGGCACGCGCGCTGGATGCGCAGCGCGATCTCGCCGCGATTGGCGATCAGGATCTTGTCGAACAGCTTGTCGGGACTCGGCGCCGCCATGCTAGCGCATGGCCTACTCGATGACGAACAGCGGCTGCCCGAACTCGACGGCCTGGCCGTTCTCGACGAGGATCGCCTTGATCGTCCCGCTTGCGTCGGCCTCGATCTCGTTCATCAGCTTCATCGCCTCGACGATGCACAGCGTGTCGCCGTGCGCGACGATGTCGCCGATCTCGACGAACGGCTTCGCGCCCGGCGACGCCGACCGATAGAACGTGCCGACCATCGGGCTCTTGACCGCGTGGCCTTCCGGCGCGGCGCACGGCGCGCGGCTTCGGCGGGCGCCGCCAGCGGCGCCGCCGGGCGGCGGCGCGGGCGTGCGGCGCCGCCTGCAGCATGACCGTCTGCTGGCCCGGCGGAACGGTGCGCGTGATGCGAACGCGCTCCTCGCCTTCCTGGATTTCGAGCTCGGCGATGCCGGACGTCTCGACGAGTTCGATCAGCGTCTTGAGCTTGCGCAGGTCCATGCGGTGCCTTCGGGCGTCAGCGCGGAGAAGGCGCGAAGTTTGCCGCAGATAGCGGCAGGTTGTCCAGCGAATCGGCTGAGATGACCGAACTAGCCGACGGCAGCCGACGCAGCTTCCTGCCATGCGCGGCAAGCGGTCAGGCGGCGCTCCCGATGCAGCGTTCGCAGCAGATCGTCGAGCTTGGGGCCCTTCAGTGGCCCGAGTTGCGTATGCGCCACGCTTGCCCGCCCGATCGAGCACCACGGTAAACGGAAGGGCGGACAAGTCGTTGCCGAGCGCCTTCGACAGCTCGATCGCGCCGAAACCGCCGATCAGCGCCGGATAGTTCAGTCCGATCTCTTTCGCGAAATCGCGGACTTTGTCGGCTTGATCGACGGCGATGCCGACAAATTGCACGCCTTTGTCGCGATCGCGCTGCTGAGCGGCAATGAACAGGGGCATCTCCTCTCGGCAGGGCGCGCACCAGGTCGCCCAGAAGTTGACGACCAGCACCTTGCCGCGCCACTGTGCAAGCGGCTGCTCGCGTCCGTCCAGGTCGGGCAGGACCATCGCAAGTACCGCCGAGCCGTCGCGGGATGCGCCGCCCTCTCGCCGCGCGAGGCGCGATGCCTCCCGCAATCGCCGCCACGCCAGCGCAGGCCGCACCGATGATGAATTTCCTGCGGCGGGACGGCGAGTCCTTCGGGCCCGCCACGCTGCCACCTCCGATAACGACGGGATCCGGGTTCACCTGAACCAGCCCTTCTCGCGCGCTTCAACGAATCCACCCGGCTTCGCGCCCGCGGCCGGGATGACAAGCTTCAACTGCTGCGAATTGGGCGGATAGCAGACGCCCGCATCCGCGCAGCCTTGCGAGTCGGCGCGAAGCGTCACCGTTTCGCCGGGCGCGGATTTGGCCAGCGTCAACCGGACGCTCACGGCGTCCGCGGTAGGTTTCGACGTCGCCGAAGAATTCATCGTGCTTCCGCTTGCCGGGCGGCAGGTTGGCGGGCAGGGCGCCCACGGGCTCGATCGTGAAGCGCAGCTTGTCGCGGTACAGGTAGTAGCCGTCGGCGACGTCGAAGCGCGCCTCGATCGTCGCCGGATCGAGCGCGCGCGCCGACAAGCGGAAGGCCTGCTCCGGCGGCAGCAGCTTCGGTTCCCCGCCGCCCGGCAACCCGGCCGCATGCAGCGTCCCGAGCGCAGCCACCAGCAGCACCGCGCACGCCGACGCCGCCGCGCGGTCAGCGCGGGGCTGTTTCCGTCGCGAGCCAATCGAGATAGCGTGCATCGCCTTCGATGACAGGGATCGCAATGATCTCGGGAGTGTCATAGGGATGGATTTTCCGGATCGCGTCCTCAACGTGGGTATACAACGCGGATCGCGTCTTGATGACGACGGGAACCTCGTGCCCCGTTTCGATTCGGGCGCGCCAGTGATAAATTGACTCGCACTGGCGCACCGATGTTTACGCACGCGGCGAGCCGTTGATCGATGAGGGCCCGCGCCAGCGCCGTGGCGAGGGCGTGATCCGGGACGTTGGTGAGGACGAGGATCGCCGGATCGAGCAAGGAGTATCCATGCGTTTCGTGATGTTGGGCATTGTAATGATATTCCCGCTGGCGGACCTGTTCGTCACGGCAAGGTTCGCGCGCTGGAGCGGCGTGCCGATGTGGATGTGGCTGACGGGCTCGGCCATAGCGGGTTTGTGGGTACTCGCTAACGAGCGCGTGCAGTTCCGCGCGCGGACATTGGCCGCGTTCCGCGGCGACCAGTCGCTGCTGCGCGGACTCCTCGACAGCGGCCGGCGCGTGCTCGCCGGGATGCTGCTGATCGTGCCCGGCATCCTGACCGACGGCGTGGCGCTGCTGCTTCTGCTGCTGCCGATCAACCAGCGCGGAGCCTTCGGCCCGCAGCCCGTTACCGCGGGCCGCGCGCCGTATCGCCGCGACAGGAGCACGCTGGACGGCGACTATCGCCGGCTGGATTAGAACGTCGCGATTCTCAGCCCTTCATCCGGTCCATCAGCGTCGGCTGTCGCTTGCCGGCGCCGCTGGTAGGCCCACAGCATCATCACGACGCCGGCTGCGATCATCGGCAGCGACAGCCACTGCCCCATCGTCAGGCCGCCCGCGAGGTAGCCGAGGAAGCTGTCGGGCTCGCGCGCGAACTCGGCGATGAAGCGGCAAGACGCCGTAGCCGATCAGGAACAGCCCGGACACCGCGCCGCGCGGGCGCTGCCGCGACGAGTAGATCCACAGGACGACGAACAGCAGCACGCCCTCGAGGCCGAACTGGTAGAGCTGCGACGGATGGCGCGGCACGTTGTCGACCTGCGGGAACACCATCGCCCACGGCACGTCGGTCGGGCGGCCCGACGAGCTCGCCGTTGATGAAATTGCCGAGGCGTCCCGCCGCCGAGCCCGAGCGGGCACAAGCGGCGCGACGAAATCGGTGACGTCGAGCCAGCGCCTTGTGGCGGCGCCGCGCGAAGAACCACAGCGCGACCAGCACGCCGAGGAAGCCGCCGTGGAAGCTCATGCCGCCGTGCCAGACCTCGAAGATCTCGAGCGGGTGCGCGAGATAGTAGAGCGGCTTGTAGAACAGCACGTAGCCGAGCCGGCCGCCGAGGATCACGCCGAACACGCCGTAGAAGCAGCATGTCGTCGACGTCGCGCGGACGCCATCCGGTCAGCATCTGCTGCCGCGCGCGGCGACTTGCCGAGCACGATGAACAGCACGAAGCCGACCAGGTACATGAGCCCGTACCAGCGCACCGCGAGCGGGCCGAGCTGGAAGGCGACCGGGTCGAATTGCGGGATGGACCAGCATGCGTCGTCGCAGTATACGCATAGCCGCGCGTGCTAAAATGCGCGCCGATTATACGCAGCGCGCCTCGCGCACTGCTGCGCCCATCGCCGCCGAGAATTCCGCTTGCCCGCACAACCGCCGCTCCAGACTGATCACCGCAGGGCGTCGCCCGCTCGCCCAATCGCGCGATGCTGCGCGCCGTCGGATTCGGCGACGGCGATTTCGACAAGCCGATCGTCGGCGTCGCCAACGGCCACAGCACGATGAATCCGTGCAACGCCGGCATCCAGCCGCTCGTCGATCGCGCGATGGCGGCGCTCAAGGACGCGGGCGCGATGCCGCAGGTGTTCGGCGTGCCGACCGTCACCGACGGCATCGGCATGGGCACCGAAGGGCATGAAGTATTCGCTGGTGTCGCGCGAAGTGATCGCCGACGCGATCGAGACGTCGGTCAACGGCCAGTGCATGGACGGCGTGCTGGTCGTCGGCGGCTGCGACAAGAACATGCCGGCCGGCATGATGGCGATGGCGCGCATCAACGTCCCCGGCATCTACGTCTACGCGGGCACGATCAAGCCCGGCCACTGGAAGGGCCAGACGCTCACGATCGTCTCGCCGTTCGAGGCGGTCGGCGCGTTTGCCGCCGGCAAGATGGCGAAGGAGGACTACGACGGCATCGAGCGCAACGCCTGCCCGAGCGTCGGCGCGTGCGGCGGCATGTACACCGCGAACACGATGTCGTCGTCGTTCGAGGCGCTCGGCATGAGCCTGCTCGGCAGCTCGCAGATGGCGTCGCCCGATCGCGAGAAGGCCGACTCCGCCGCACGAGTCGGCGTCGGTGCTGGTGCGAGGCGATCGAGAACGACCTGAAGCCGCGCGACATCATCACGCGGAAGTCGATCGAGAACGCGATCGCGCTGGTGATGGCGACCGGCGGCTCGACGAACGCCGTGCTGCACTACCTCGCGATCGCGCACGCCGCCGAAGTGCAATGGACGATCGACGACTTCGAGCGCGATCCGCAAGCGCGTGCCGGTGCTGTGCGACCTGAAGCCGTCGGGGCGCTACGTCGCCGTCGACTTCAACGCGCGCGGGCGGCGTGCCGCAGGTGCTGCGGATGCTGCTCGACGCACGGGCTGCTGCACGGCGACTGCATGACGATCACCGGCCGCACGATCGGCGAGGAGCTCGCGATCGGTGCCGCCGCGTCCGCGCGCGGACCAGGACGTCATCCGGCCGTTCGACAATCCGATGTACGCGCAGGGCCATCTCGCGATCCTGCGCGGCAACCTCGCGCCCGAAGGCTGCGTCGCGAAGATCACCGGGCTCAAGAATCCGGCGATCACCGGACCTGCGCGCGTGTTCGACTCCGAGAACGGCGTGCATGGACGCGATCATGGCCAGGCAAGATCCATGCCGGCGACGTGATCGTCATCCGCTACGAAGGACCGAAGGGCGGGCCCGGAATGCAGGAGATGCTGGCGCCGACGTCCGCGCTGATCGGCCAGGGCCTCGGCGAATCGGTCGGACTCGTCACCGACGGCCGCTTTTCGGGCGGCACGTGGGGCATGGTCGTCGGACACGTCGCGCCCGAAGCGTATGTCGGCGGCACGATCGCGCTCGTCGAGGAAGGCGACTCGATCACGATCGACGCGCACCGGCTGCTGATCCAGTTGAACGTCGACGACGCGACGCTCGCCGCGCGGCGCGCGCGCGTGGAAGCCGCCGCCGCCGCGCTACACGCGCGGCCTGCTCGCGAAGTACATGCGGCTCGTCTCGACGGCGAGCCTCGGTGCCGTCACGCGATGCGGCCACCTGATGGAACATTTGCATCCGGGTTCTGTTGGCATCGGATCGAACCGGGTCTTCGGAGGCGTGATGTCGATTCGAACCGCAGCAGGCTCAGCGATGGTTGCCGTCGCCCTGTTGATCGCCGGGTGCGCCACATCCGATCAGCGCGGCGACTCGAGCGGACCGGTCGCCGAAGCGCCGTCGCCGAAGGTAGGCGCCCGCTGGACCTATCGCGGCCGCGAAGGCTTCCGCTCGCCGGTGCTGTGGGAAGAAACGCATGAGGTGACGGAGGCAGGCGCGAACGGCGTGTCGGTTCGCGTCACGCTGAAGGGCCCGTCAGTCGACGTCGAACGGCGCGAGCGATGGGCCGCACCGGGCCTGCTGCAGGTCGGTGCGCTGATGGACATCGAGACGCGGCGCTTCGCCACGCCGCTCATCCGTTACCGTTTTCCGCTTGCACCCGGCGAAACGTGGAACCAGTGGGTCGACAACTTCAACGAAACGAGCAACAGGGCCGGGCAGATCAACCGCTACGTGCGCGTCGGCGGGTGGGAAAAGGTATCGACGCCGGCCGGCGTTTTCGACGCCATCCGGATGCGCGTGCTGATGCGCCTCGACGACGAGGAATTCTGGCGCTATCCGACGACTTGCAACTACCTGATCTGGTATGCGCCGGCCGTCGGCGCACCGGTACGCGAGGAGAAGGAGGCGGAATATTTCGAGCGCGGCGACTTGCGGGATGGCCAGGGCACCATCCGCGCGCAGCACACGCTGCTCGAACTCGTGTCGTACACGCCGGGACGGACGTAATGGCGAAAATCCGGGTCAGAGATGCATTTCGGCTGGGAAGCGCGTCGAGTCAGCGAGCAGTGCCGCCGTGTCGGACGATCGCGTCGCGAACGAGACTTCGCATCAGCGGCGCGAACCGGTCGAAGTCGCGCCGCGGTTCGTACGCGTCGAACGAAGGCCCGCCGTCGCGATCGACAGGATTTCTTCGAGCAGATCCAACGTCAGTCGATCTCCGCCTTCGAGCCCGGTGCCGGCGTGAAGCCGAGATCGCCGCGCGCGAGCGCCGCGTCGCGGCCGCCGTGGCGCGCGAGAAGCTCTGCCTGACGCCGCTTCGCCCGCGCGTCGACCTCGTCCGGATCGAGCATCGCGAGCAGGCGTGCGCGCATCCGCGCAAGCACGTCGGCATAAGCGGGATCGTCCGCCACGTCGACGAGTTCCTCCGGATCGCGCTCGAGGTCGAAGAGCTGCGGCCGGTACGCGACGTAGTGGCACGTACTTGTAACGCGGTTCGCGCAGCATGAACGCGCCCGCCACCGACGTCGTCGCGTGGTATTCGCGACAGCACGGCGCGATCGGAAGGCGCGTTGCGCGGCGAGGCTCGCGAGCGAGATGCCGGGATGCGCCGTCGTCGCGGTACCGCAGCGCCAACGCACTCGAAGACGAAGGGATAGACGTCGACGAGGCTCGCCGGCACGTCGCAGCGCGCGCCGCCGCGCAATGCCCTCGCCGGCGACGATCAGCGGAACGCCGGCCGATTCCTCGTAGAACGTCGACTTGCCCCACAGTCCGCGCGCACCGAGGTTGTCGCCGTGGTCGCTCGTGTAGAGCACGCGCGTGTCGCCGGCGAGTCCGGCGTCGCTCGAGCGCGCGCAGCACCTTGCCGACGTTCTCGTCGACGAGGCTCACGAGGCCGTAGTAGCCGGCGAGCGCGCGCTGCACGTCGGCGGGGCTCCTGAAGTGGCGGTCGTAGTCGACCACCCGCGCGTAGTCGGCGAGGAACGGATGGTGCGGCCGCTCCGCGCGGCGTACTGCTTGGGCATCGGCAAGTCCGCGCTGCGCGTACTGGTAGTACCACTCGGGCGGCGCGATCAGCGGGAAGTGCGGCGACACGAACGACACGAACAGCACCCACGGGCGCGCGCGCTCGCGGCGCGCGGCCTCGTGCAGCCAGATCTGCGCGCGCGCCGCGATCTCGCGGTCGTAGACGCGTGTACTGCGACTCGCCGGGGCCGGCGCAGCTTCGCGATCTTGTCGCCGCCCTTGCGCACCGGGATGTCGTCGCGGACGAGCCCCTTCACGTCGCCGACGGCGTCGACGACGTGCATCGGCAGCAGTTCCTCGCGTGAAGCCGTGATCGTCGCCGGGCGCGCCGCGGAAGTGCAGCTTGCCGATCGACACGACGTCGTGGCCCTGCGCGCGCAAGTGGTGGTGCCAGCTCGGGATCGAGCCGTCGTACGCGTCGGCGTTGTCCCAGAAGCCGACCTGGTGCACGTACTTGCCGGTCGCGAAGCTCGCGCGCGCCGGAACGCAGATCGGGCACGTCGTGTACGCCGCCGTGAAGCGCGTGCCGGCAGCGGCGAGCGCATCGAGATGCGGCGTCTGCACGATGCCGTCGCCGGCGCTGCCGAGCACCTTCGGGTTGTGCTCGTCCGACATCAGGATCAGCAGGTTGCGCGGTGTCATCGGATCCCTCACGCGAGGTCGAGCCACGCGCCATCGCCGCGCGCGGATTCGAACGCGCACTCGATCAGCCGAACGCTCGGCACCGCCTGCGCGAACGTGCAGGCGGGAGGATGTTCGCCGCGCACCGCCGCCACGAAATCGCGTGTCGCATCGCCCGGGTGCGCGTCCGCCTCCAGGCGCTCGATCGTCTCGCCGCTGCGTGCGAGAAGCCACGTCAACGCCCAGCCGATCGGCGCGGTCAGCGGTCGGCGCAGCTCGATCAGTCCGTCGTCGCCGAATATGCCGCACCTCGTCCCACATGTGCAGGCCTTCCTCGATGCAGGTCATCTGGCATTCGAGCTCGCCGAAGCGAACCTCGATGAAGCCGCCGCGGTCGCTGCGCTCCGCAGACCCGCCGCGCAGGCGGCTGCGCACGCGCGTGGCGGTGCGGTCGATCAGCCATGGCACGAGATCGGCCATGTGCGTCGCGCGTCCGGTGTAGGGTCCGCCGCCGCCGAGCTCCGGACGCAGGAACCAGCCGGCGCGCTCGTAGCCGAGCTGCACGGTCTGCACGAAGCGCACTTCGCCGATGCCGCCCGCGCGCAGGATCTCGCGGGCGCGCAGGCACCCCGCGTCGAAGCGACGGTTGTAGGCGACGGCGTTGACGACGCGCAAGTCCTCGGCACGCTGCGCGAGGCGCACGGCGTCGGCGCCGTGCATGACGAACGGCTTGTCGACGAGCACGTGCATTCCGCGGTCGAGCAGCGCGTCGACGTGACCGGCGTGCAGCGTGTGCGGCGTCGTGACGATCGCGAACGCGAGTCCGGCCGTTCGCGGCAGGTCATCGATGCGCGCAACGAGCGGTGCCCCGTAGCGCTGCGCGAGCGCATGCGTGGCGTCGCTCGGATACGGATCGAAGATGCCCGCGATCGCCAGCGTCGAGTCCGCGACGATCGCAGGAACGTGGTAGCGGTGCGCGAAGGCGCCGCAGCCCAGGAACAGGATGTCGATGCGGTCGTCGCGCGTCATATCTGCATGGTTTCGGTCATCGTGCTCGTTCGGTGATGGTCGTGATCCTCATACCGCGACGCGCCGGCCCGATTCCGCGGCGCGGTACGCGGCGTCGATCATGCGGCCGGCCGCCAGTCCCGTCGTCGATCGTGATCGGCGGCGGCAGGCCGCGCGTGAGCGCGTCGACGAACGCCAGCGCATTCTGCTGGTGGAACTCGCCGAGCTTGAAGCGCGGCACCACATCGACGGTTTCCCAGCGCCTGGGTTCGGCTCCGGTTCGATAGAGCCGGACGAATCCCGCCTCGGTGATATCGCGTGACGCGAGGTCCACGCCGGACACGAGCAGGCTGCCGCCGGTGCCGTAGAGCTCGATCGACGTATCCGCGGCGGCGAACGTGAAGCTCGACGTGACTTCGGCCGACGAGTCCCGAAGGCCATGAGAAGACCGCGACGCCGACGTCCTCGACCTCCAGCCCGAGCGCCGCGTGGCTCACGTGCGCCACGACGTGCTCCGGCACGCCGAAGAGCCAGGCCAGCAGGTCGGCGGCGTGCACGCCTTCATCGAGCAGCGCGCCGCCGCCCGCCTCGCCCTTGCGCACGTGCCAGCTTTCGCGAAACTCGGGACGCAGGCCGTAGAAGTGTCCGTGGCGGATGCGTGCAAGCGTCAGGCGCCCGAGCGCTTGCCGCCTGCACGAGCTCGCGCATCCGGTGCGAAACCGGATCGAAGCGCTTGGGAAAGCTCTGCATGAAGAAGATGGCGCGCTCATTCACCGTGCTCGCGATGCGCGCGCAATCGGCGAGATCGACGCCGAGCGGCTTTTCGCACAGCACGGCAAGACCCCGGCGCGCGGCGGCGTCGATCAGATCCGCGTGCCGAGCGGTCTCGCTGCAGATCGCCACGGCATTGCAGGTTTCGAGCAGCGCGTTCGAGCGCCGGAGCGTAGCGCGTATCGAAGCGCCTGGCGGCGTCGGCGCCGCGCGTGGCATCGTCGTCCCAGATGCCCGCGAGCACGCCGTGCGCGGCGAACACTTCGCTCCAGAAGTTGGCGTGATAATGCGCGAACGACAGCACGCCCACGCGCAGCGGCAGCGAGGGGTGGATCATGCCTCGACCTCGACGGCTGCGCCGCGCACAGCACTCGAGCGCATCACCGCGTCGACGATCCGCATGCCCTGCAACGCGTCGGCTGCGGTGTCGAGGCGCTCGGCCGGATCGTGGATGCCGGCGAGCCATGCTTCGTGCTGCCGCTGGCCGAACGGCGTCTCGGAAATCGGAACGGCATGCCACGCCGCGCCGAAGCGCTCCGGCGCGAAGACCGCGAGCCGTCCGCGCTCGCTGCGCAGCCACATCGTTCCCTGCGTGCCGTAGATCTCCATCCGGAATCGGTCGCAGCCTGCCGCTTCGGTCATCGACATCTCGTGCGTCACGACGCTGCCGCTTTCGAGCTCGTAGAGCGCGACCGCGTTGTCGACCGTCTCGACCTGCACCGTCGTGCCGTCCTTCAGCCGCCGCTGCGGCAGCGCGATGTGCGCACGCGCCGACACGCTGCGCACGCGGCCGAGCAACTGCAGCGACGAGGTCGATGCCGTGCACGCCGAGCTGCGCGACGACGCCATTGGCGACGCGGTCGCTTGCGAAAGAACCACGCATCCCAGTCGGGACCGGGCGTCGCGTTGCGCACACGCGCTGCCAGGACTCTGCCGATGACGCCTTCGTCCAGCCAGCGGCGGGCCTGCACGACCTCGTCGAAGAAGCGGTGCATGAAGCTCACCTGCAGGTCGACGCCGCGGCTGCGGGCCGCCGGCGACGATGCGCTCGGCGGCCGCGACGCTATCGGCCATCGGCTTCTGCAGCAGGATCGCCTTGCCCGCCGCCGCCGCATCGCGCGCGAGCGACTCGTGCGTGTCGTCGGGCGTCGCAATGATCACCGCCTGCACGTCGTCGCGACGCAGCGCGGCTGCGACATCTGCAGAGGACTCCGCGACGCCGAAGCGCTGCGCGAGCGCGTGTGCACGCGCCGGCGTACGGCCGACGACGACGCGCACGTCAGCCCCGCCGGCCGCGGCCAGGCCGGCGAGGTGGTACTCGGCGATGAATCCGGCACCGAGCATCGCAACGCCGATGGTGCGCTGGCGCATCAGCCTTGGCAGCCTAGACCTTGAAGCGTCCCGGCACCTTGACCAGTGCCGGGTCGGCCGCGGCCAGCGGATCGGTGTACGTGTAATCGAGCGGATGGCGCGGCGACTTGAGCCGCCCGGAGGCGACGAGGTAATCGGTCATCCGCTGCATGTCGCGCACGTAGCGGTCGTCGAACACCGGATCGAACGCGTACTCGCCCCAGATCGCGGACGTGAGCGCGTGATCCTGCTTGGTCTGCTCGACGAACAGCGCCAGCACTTCCTCCTTGTTCTTCGGATCGGCGACGTAGCGCTGGCCGCGCAGCAGCACCTCCATCATCTTGCGCGTCGCGATCGGGATTCTTGCGCACGAACTCCTGGCTCGCCACGAAGATCGAGCGCGTGTACGAGATCTGCGCCTCCTGGCCCTTGTTCGCGGCGAAGCCGCGAGACGAGGCCGGTGTGCACGAGGTCGCCGCCCGCCTTGGTGGCGTTGTAGCCCCACGGCTCCCAGCACAGCATCGCCTGCACGTTGCCCGAGTTGAGTGCCGCGAGCTGCTCGGGCGGCGGCATGTTGACGACCTGCAGCCGCTTGTCGTCGAGGTTGTAGTGCTTGGCGAGGTAGTAGAGATCGGCGCTCGCCGTGGAACCCTGCAGCAGCCCGATGCGCGATGCGATAGAGATCCTCGGGTGTGCGCACGTTCGCGTCCTTGCGGGCGACCAGCTTGTCGGCCGCCATCGCGAGGCAGTTGGTGCCGAGCACGACGACCGGCACGCCGCTGTGGGTCATCGAGATCGGCGGCAGGTTGCCGGGCGTCCACAGCGCGATCTCGCCGCCGACGAGCGCCTCGCCCGCGAGCGCGCCGCCGGTGAAGGTCTTCGTCGTGACTTCCGTGAAGCCCGCGTCGCGGAACCAGCCCTTCTTGATCGCGACCATGTGCGGCGCGAACACCGGATCGAGCCCGAAGCCCAGTGCCAGCTTCGTGACCTCGGGTCCCGCCTGCGCCCACACGTCGAACGTCGTCGCAGTGCCCGCGAGCACCGCCGCGGCGCCGGTTGCAGCACGCGAAAGAAATTGCCTGCGCTTCATCGCCTCTTCCTCCTTTGTCCGTACGTTTTACCGCGCTTGGGCCCGATGCCCGAGAAGACGCCGCAGTGCGGCCGCCAGCACGCCGTCGGCCAGCAGCGTGACGACACCGATCAACAGGATGGCGAACACCGCCACGCCGAGTTGTCCGACCTGCCGCGATTGCATCACCAGGAAGCCCATCCCGCGCTCGGCGGCGATCAGCTCCGCCGCGACGAGGATGCCGAAGGAGAGGCCGAAGCCGACGCGCAGGCCCGTGGCGATGTCGGGCAGCGCCGCCGGCAGCGCCACCTTGAACAGCAGCGCCGGACCTTCGACGTCCATCGTGCGCGCGGCGGCGAGCAGCACCGGCGGCACCGACACCATGCCGCGCCACGCGTTGGTGAAGATCGGGAAGAACGCGCCGAGGAAGATCACGAAGACCTTCGAAGTCTCGCCCAGTCCGAACCACACGATCGCGATCGGGATCCACGCGAGCGGCGGGATCGGGCCGCAGCAGTTCCACCAGCGGACGCGTGAGGCGCGCGAGCCAGCCGTACCAGCCCGACGCGACGCCGAGACGCGACGCCGGCGATCGCGCCGATCGCGAAGCCCGCGAGGATGCGCCACAGGCTCCAGCCGACGTGCTGCGCGAGCTCGGCGAGGCTCAGGCAGCCGATAGGCTTCGCCGATCGCCTGCGAGGGAGCGGGCAGTACCTGCGCGTCGTTCCAGACAAAGCGTGCGGCGAGTTCCCACGCGACGAACACGAGCAGCACGCCGAGCGTGCCGAGCACGGCGTGCGAACCGTGCGCCTGCGCGCGGCGCAGCGGCAGGGCCATCTCGGCCGGCGCAGTGGGAGCGGTGCTCATGTCTTGCGTCGAGCCTCGCGCGCCTGCCACGGCAGCAGCCGCCTCTCGAGCCGCTCGAGTCCGATGCCGATCGCAAAGCCCAGCACGCCGATCGCGAACATGCCGACCATCGTGATGTCGGTGCGGTAGAACGTGCGCGCTTCCATGATCAGCGCGCCCAGCCCGTGGATCGTGCCGATCATCTCGGCGCCGACGATCACCATGAAGCCCGACGCCGAGCGCGATGCGCGCGCCGGCGAAGATGCGCGGCAGCGCCGCCGGCAGCACGACCCGCCGGAAGAGCGCGACGCCGCGCGACGTCCATCGTGCGCGCGGCGCGGATCAGCACCGGGTCGACGTTCTTCACCGCCGCGACGACGTTGGTCAGCATGACCCAGAAGCAGCCGTAGCCGATGAGGAAGATCTTCGCCGCCTCGCCGGTGCCGAACCAGACGACGGCGAGCGGCAGCAGCGACAGCGTGGCGATCGAGCGCCCGAATGCGATGACCGGGTCGGTGAGCGCGTCGAGCACGCGCACCCAGCCGATCACGAGGCCGAGCGGAATGGCGAGCGCGAGCGCGATCAGGTAGCCGAGCACGATCCGTTGCACGGTGATCGCCGAAGTGCGCCCAGAGGCGGATGCCTTCCGGATAGCCTTCGGTCATCAGCTCGACGAAGCTCGTGGCGAGCTTGGTCGGCGGCGGGAACTGGATCGGCCGCAGCCACCCCAGCATGGCCGCCGCCTGCCAGGCCGCCGCGAGCGCGGCGACGACCAGCAGCGGATAGAGCACGTCGCGCCAGTCGCGCCCGGTGCGCGTGTGCGGTTCTGCCGGCGTCTGCGCGACGATGCCGGGCAATGTACTCATTGCAGCGACGCCCAGATCTGCTGGTAGAGCTCGAGCAGCACGGGATCGGTGCGGCTGCGCGGCCGCGGCAGATCCATTCGGTGGTCGAGCACGACGCGGCCAGGCCGCGCGGCCAGCACCAGGATGCGGTCGGCGAGCACCAGCGCCTCCCAGATGCTGTGCGTGACGAAGACGACCGTCTTGCGGCGCGCCTCCCAGACGCGCAGCAGCTCGTTCTGCATCTCGATGCGCGTCAACTCGTCCAGCGCGCCGAACGGCTCGTCCATCAGCAGGATGTGCGGGTCGAGCGCGAGCGCGCGCGCGATCGCCACGCGCTGCTGCATGCCGCCGGAAAGCTCGAACGGATACTTCGCTTCCGCGCCGCCGAGGCCCACGAGCGCGAGCAGCTCGTGCGCGAGCGCGCGGCGCTCGCGCGATGCGACGCCGCGGCTCTTCGCCGCGAACTCGACGTTCTGCGCCGCGGTGAGCCACGGAAACAGCGCGCCCTGCTGGAACACCATGCCCTTGCCCTGCCCCGGGCCGCGTGACCACGGCGTCGTCGACGCGCACCGATCCGCCCGAGCTCGCGCTCGAGCCCCGCGATGATGTTGAGCAGCGTCGTCTTGCCGCAGCCGCTGCGTCCGAGCAGCACGACGAACTCGTTCTCGTGCACGTCGAGCGACACGTCGCCAAGCACCGGCGGCAGCGCCGGGCGCATCGGTGGCGAAAGCGCTTGGTGAGACGATCCGACGCGGATCCTGCAGGCGTCGGCCGCCATCTCATGTCACTCCCGCAGCGTCACGAAGATCGGCGTCGACCAGGCATAGGCGCCGTCGGCCTGCCGCACGCGCACCCAGTACGCATGCTCGTCCGGGCGCGGGCGCGGGATCGGCGAAGCGCCCTGCGAACGACGTTGCGGGCATCGCGGCCGGCAGGCGCTTCAGCTCGACGCAGCGCTCGGGTGAGCCCGCCTCGAAGCGGCGCCCCGATGCGTCCGAGCCGACGCAAGACGAACGCGCACGTTCATCGGTGCCGGTCGCGAGCACGAGCTCCGCGTCGATCGGGCCGGTCGAGCTCGAGGATCGACGCCGTCCCAGTCGCCGGCGGTGATCGAGCGCCACGCGACACGCTCTGCGCTCAGCGTCGCGCAAGCCTTCGTCGGCGGTGTCGAATGCGTAGCCCTGCGCGTCGAGGATGCGCGCGCCTGCGACGCGCAGCTCGCCGTCCCAGATCATCCGCGCGCGCTGCCAGTTGCCCGGCGCGCTCGCGCCGCGCCATGCGACGCGCACGCGCGACGAGAGCGTCGCCCGCGTCGCGCGAGCAGATCGACGCTCCGCAGGCATGCGTTGCCGCGGAAGAAATCGATCGTCTCGATCGGCGCCGTCCCTTCGACGCGGACGTCGAAGCGCGAGGCGGCGCCGTCGCAACGACGTCGTCGCCCATCCGTCGCGTCGCCGGCGCGAAACTCGAGCAGGATGCGCTCGCCGGTCGTCGCGTAGCAGCGGCGCTTGCCGAGCGCGTCCCAGAGCGCGGCGCGCGTCAGTGCCGGCGCGAGCATCGCGGTGAGACCGCCGCGCACGTTGCGCACGCCCATGTGTCCGGGATGCGAATTGCCCGGCCGGCCGTCGACGCTGTCGCTGCCGGCGATCACGCCGAACCGGTAGCCGCGCCGCAGCGCATCGAACAGGAACCACTCCGACGTCGCATGCGTCGAGTGCACTTCGAGCAGCCGGTCGAGCGTCGGCTCGTGATACTTGAGGTCGGCGGTGCGGCCGCCGACGTGCACGGCGACCAGCGTGTCGCTGCCGCGATAGTGCGCGTAGAGGTCGTCGACGTGCGCGAGGTCGCTGGCGACATCGGACTTGTCGGCGACGAACTCGTGGCTGCAGCGGCGCAGCTCCGCCGCGTCGCCGGGGAAGTACAGGTTGTGGTCGCCGCCGACCGACGTCGCGCCCGACCATTCGACGCCGAGCAGCGTGACGAAACGCCCGGCCGCGTTGTGCTGCGCGGTGGCGGCCTGCGTCTCGCGCCACTCGGGGCCGGAAACGAGGAAGCAGTTCGCCTGGTGGCTCGCGAAATCGACGGCGGCGAAGTCGCGCGCATGGGCGTAGTAGCGCGTCGATCGAGCGCGCGCCGCAGCCGATCACCGACTGCGCGTGCAGGTCGCCCCACAGGATGGCGCCGTCCGGCGGTGTCGCCTGCACGTCGATCGGATTGCGACCACGCAGCCAGCGACGGCGTCCGTGAGTGCGCGCGCTTCGATACGGAACGTACCCGGCGCGTCGAGTCGCGCGCCGATGCGCGTCCACCCCGCGGCGGAAAGCGCGCACGCGCACCTGCAGCGGTGCGCGCAGCTCGATGTCAGTTCCGTCGAGGATGCGCCGGGTTCCCCCAGCGATCCTCGGCGCGCAGATGCAAATGCGAATGTCGCGGCCGGCCTGCACGCGCGTGGGTGCGCTCACGACCAGCCGGAACGTCTCGGCGCCGACGACCTCGATCGCAAGGCGACCGAATTCGGTCCACGGCATTTCCGGTGCCGCTTGCCAGCGCAGGCTGAACGGCGACGCTTCCTCGATGAACGTCTGCACGCGAAACCCCGGACACCCGCCCTCCGGCGCGCCGTAGTCGAGCTCGATGCACTCGGTCGTGCCGAGCGCATCCAGGAGCTCGACGAACAGGATGTGATCGAACGGGTGCCACGCGTGCAGCCGCGCGTTCCACCAGCGCACGGCGGCGCCGTTGCTCGCGCGAACCTCGAGATAGTCCGCGGCGCCGGGATCGCTCGCCTGCGCGCTGCCCCAGTCGCTCGGCCAGCGATGCGCGACCGCGAAGCGCGCGCCGGCCGGCGAGCGGCGCACCGGCGCGGCAGCGCAGCGTCCAGCGCGCGAGACTGCCGGCATGCATCCGGCGCGGACCGTCGTACTCGTGGACGACGGCCGCGGCACCGCTTCGCACGCCTCGACATCCGCGCCGCATCACCTGAGCTCGATCCGATAACGATAAATGTCGCCGCGCAACAGCGCGCGCCGGTATTCCGCGACGATGTCACGCGTCGAGTACGTCGTCCGCTCGATCTGGAACAGCGGCGTGCGCGCCGGCACGCCGAGGTGCCGTGCCGCGTAGCCGTCGGCGACGGTCGGCTCGACGTATTCGACCGCGCGCGTGAGCTGGACGCCGTACTCGTCGCGCAGCACGTCGACCAGGTGACGCGTGCGCAGATCGTGGCGCGACAGATCGGGGCAGATCTCGACCGGGATGAAACTGGTCTGCAGGCTGACCGGCCGCCGCTCCGTATATCGCAACCGCTCGAGGCGCCAGATCGCGTTGCCGGACTCGATCTGCAGCATCGACGCGACGTCCTTGACCGCGCGCACCTTGCGGCACGCGAGCACGCGCCCGCCCGGGTCGAGCGGCGGCCCGATGACGCGGAAGCGGCTGTACGAGCCGACGACGCCGCTTTCGAGCTTGGGCCTGCTGACGAACGTGCCGCGCCCGCGCTGCCGCTCGATGTAGCCGTCGCCGACGAGGTCGGAGATCGCGCGGCGCAACGTTCCGCGACTCACGCCGTAGTGCCGGCAGAGCGACTCCTCGGAGGGCAGCTCGAAGCCCGGCGGCCAGCGGCCCGAGCGGAGGTGGAGGAACACGTCCTCCTTGATCTGGTGATGCAGCGCGACCGCGGCCTGCGGGCGGAAGATTTCGCGGTTCGCCGTCCGTCAGCGACGCAGTACCGGCAGGCGAATCCGCCGCGCGCGAACGGTCATCCGCGTCGGTTGCCCGGTCCCTCGCGTCGCGCGTGCGAAGCATCCGCGGAAAGTTGTACATATGTTTAGACGTCCAGTCAAGCATCGCACCCCGATCATCTCCCGACGCCGGCGGTGAGCCCCTTGACGATGTGACGCTGCGCGAACAGCAGCAGCAGCACCGCCGGGATCACCGACAGCACGACGCCGGCGGCCATCACGCCATTCTTGATCTCGTATTCCTGCGCGAACTTCGCGATCGCCACCGGCACGGTCGCGGTGCTGCCGCCGGACAGGTTGAGCGCGATGGCGAACTCGTTCCAGCTGAACACGAACACGAGGATCGCCGTCGCCGCGAGGCCCGGCCGGACCAGCGGGACGACGATGCGCCACAGCATCTGCGGCGTCGTGCAGCCGTCGAGCCGCGCGGCCTCCTCGAGCTCGAGCGGGATGTCGCGCACGAACACGGACATCACCAGCGATGCCGATCGGCAGGTTCAGCGTCACGTGCGCGAGCACCAGCGCCGTGTAGGTGTTGTCCAGGCCGAGCGATGCGGAACATCACGTACCACGGTCCGACCAGCGTGATCGGCGGGATCATGTAGAACACGAGCGAGAACGCGAGCACCAGCGCCGGCACCCAGCCGCGGCCAGCGCAGGCGGTGCATCGAGTACGCGGCCAGCGTCGCGACGACCAGCACGAGCGACCGTGGACACCGAGGCGACGATCAGGCTGTTGGCGAAGTGGGCGACGTAGTCGGCCGAGCGCGAGAACAGCAGCTCGTCGAAGTTGCCGAGGTACGGCGTGAACAGCACGTCGCCGCGCAGCAGCGCGATCTGGGTCTTGAACGCCGCGAAGCCGATCCAGACCGCCGGCAGGATCACGATCGCGGCGCAAAGCGCCAGGACGGCGTGCATGCGCAGCCGTGTGGCGGCGGTTCGAGCATGGCATCCGTCATGCCGTCGCCGCGGCCGCGCGCCGTCGCGTCGCTGCGAGCCCGAGCACGATCGACAAGCGCCAGGAGGAACAGCACGATCACCGAGATCGCCGCGCCGTAACCCGTCCGGTCCTCGGTGAAGAAGCGGCGGAAGATCGTGAAGCTCACGACCTCGGTGGCCGTTCCCGGTCCGCCGCCGGTCAGCAGGTACACCTCGTCGAAGACCTTGAACGAGACGACCAGCCGGAACACGAGCGTCACGAGCAGCGTCGGCAGCATCATCGGGAACGTGACGTAGCGCAGCTCCTGCCAGGCGCTGGCGCCGTCGACGCGTCGCCGCCTCGTACATGTCCTGCGGCAGCGCTTCGATGCCCGCGAGCAGCAGCAGGAACACGAACGGCGTCCAGTGCCAGATGTCGACGACCACCACCGACAGCAGCGCGAGCGCGCGGTCGCCGAGCCAGTCGTGCCCCGGCAGCCCGACGAGCGCCGAGCAACTGGTTGATGACGCCGAAGTCCGGGTTGTACATCAGCTTCCAGATCGCGCCGATGACGATGCCGGGGATCAGGATCGGCAGCAGGAAGATCGTGCGGTAGACGATGCGTCCGCGCGACCGCGCGGCTCACGAGCACCGCGAGGAAGAAGCCGATCACCATCTCCGCCGCGACGGAGAGCACGGCGAAGAGCAGCGTGTTGACGAGCCCGGCGCGAACCAGCGGATCGCCCGGGAGCGCCGCGAAGTGCCGCAGCCCGACGAACGTCCAGTGCGCGGCGCCCTGCTCCCAGCGGATGTCGTGCACCGACATCGCCAGCAGGTTGGCGATCGGCAGCAGCGCGAGCAGCAGGTAGATCGCCGACCGCGGGCGCGAGCGTGTAGATGCGCCAGCGGCGCGGCGTCGCCGCGCGACGGGAACCGCGCTGCGCGGCGCATCCGCCGCGTCGTCCGCCGCGGCTACTTGAGATCGGGCAGCCGTCCGGTCTTGTAGCCGGCCTTCTGCATCAGATCGTGGATCTCGGCGGCCATCGTGTTGAGCGCATCGGCGGACGTCTTCTCGCCGATCATCGCCTGGTTGAGCCGCAGCTCGAGGATCGACACGATCTGCGGGCCTTCGGGCACCGTGTACATCATCTTCGCGTTCGGCGTGCTCTCGGCGACCGCGCGCGCCCAGCGGAACTCGGGCGTCTTCATGAACGGCGCGTCGTAGACGTCCTTGCGGATCGGCGGCTGCCCGGCCTTGCGCGTAGACGACCTGCGCGTCATAGGTCTGGAACCAGCGCAGGAACGCGAGCGCCGCCACCTGCCGATCCTTCGGAATGTTCTTCGGGATCGCCGCCGATGAAGTGCCCGAGCGTCGGCGTGCTCTTGCCGCCCTGGCAGTGCGGCAGCACGGCGACGTTCACCTTGCCGACGACCGCGGACTTCGTCGGATCGTCCACCTGCGGCCACGCGGCGATCACCGGCGTCGCGTGCGCCGCCTTGCCGGTCAGCAGCGCCTGGATCACCTGCGCCTGGCCGTAGCTGCCCGGGTTCGGCGGGCCGGACTTCTTCGCCGAGCTCGACGTAGACGTCGAGCGCCTTCTTCGCCTCCGGGACTGTTGATCGTGACGGTGTAGTCGCCCGCCTTCTCGTCGCGGAAGATCGCGCCGTTGCAGCCGTGCAGGTACGGCATCCAGTCGTACGAGATGTCGGAAGCGCTGCGCGCGCCGCGCTGGACCATGCCGTAGATCGCCGGCGGATCGTGCAGCTTCGCCGCGTTGGCCACGAGCTCGTCCCAGGTCTGCGGCACCTTGAGGCCGGCCTTTTCGTAGAGGTCGGCGCGGTAGTACAGCACCTGGATGTTGCCGTTGATCGGAACGCCGTAGGGCACGCCGGTCTTCGCGCTGTTGCGCTTGGTTTTCGCGTCCCAGTAGGCGGTGTCGTCGTAGTTGATCACCTGCGGATCGAGCCTGAACGACGGATCGATGTCGTTGAGCGGCGTGAGGAAGCCGCCGTGGTAGAACTCGGCGAGCCAGTTCGAATTCATGACCAGCAGGTCGAACTGTCCGTCCTTCGCGCGCACCGAATTGCGCTGCTTCTCGGCGCTGCCGGCGAACGGGTTCACGTCGAGATTCACCTTGTTGCCGGTCGCCTTCTCGTACGCGTCGACCACCTTGCCGAAGCTCGCGAACCACGGCGACTGGTTGATGACGATCGTGATCGGCGCGACCTTCGGCGCCTGCGCGTGAGCCGCAGCCGGCGGCGTATCAGCAGCGCCGCGAATACGAACAGGCAATGAAGCGCGACGCGGATTCGATCGAGCCGCCGCAACGCTCGTGCCTGCACGAGCAATCATCGATTTCCTCTCGCTCGCTCTCTGAGATTCGTCGAGGCTGTCAACGAGCCTAGAAATGCGTCGTCGACCGCGTCGACGACGTCGTACGCGTCGTCCACGATCGGCAGGAAGCGCCACTTGTCGAACGTCGTGCAGGGATGCGAGATCGCGCACGCGATCATGTCGCCGACCGCGAGGTCCGCCTCCGGCGCGACCTGCAGGTACGCGTGCTGGTCGTTGAGCGCCGTGATCGCGCAGCCGTGCGCGAGCGGCCGCGGCCGCGCGTCGCGACCCGGGCCGGTAGACGCATGCGGGCGAACGGCAGATGCAGATCATGCGAGACGTCGCGCTTGCCCATCGTCAGGATCGCGAGCCCGCGCTCCGGACGCGATTGCACGTACGCCCACACCTCGAGCGCGTCGCGCAAGCCCTCGCCGAGCGCCGCGAGCGCCGGCATCCGCTCGCGCATCCGCTGCGCGGCCTGCGCATACGAATCCGAATCGTGCGTCAGGTAGCAGCCGCTGCGGATGACGATCTGCGTGGCGCGCCCTGCGAGGCTGCGCGGCAGTGCGGTCACCATGTCGAAGTACGCCGATCCGCCCGCGGAGAGCAGGATCGGATCGGCGTCGAGCAGCGCCTGCATCGCGCACTCGCGCGCCACGTCGCCCATGCACCCGACGAACCGCGCGATGTTCCGCTCCTTCTCGGCCGTCGCTCGCACCCGGTACCGAACCTTCGTAGCCCTCGATGCCCGCGAGCCGCAGATGCGGGCGCGCATCGGCCACCCGCCGCGCGACCGCGAGTGCTTCCTCGATGCTGCGGCAGCCGGTGCGACCGCCCTCCACGCCGCACTCGAGCAGCAGGTTCAGCGGCCGCCCGGCGTTCGCACGCCGTGCCGCGCGCGCGAGCATGTCGACGCCCGCCGACCGAATCCGCCAGCGCGTAGAACTCGAATGCCGGATCGCGCGCGAGCTCGTCCAGCACGTACGCAATGGCCTGGCGCCCGACGAGCTGGTTCGCCATCAGCACGCGCGCGATGCCGTGCGCGCGACAGACCCGCAGCTGCTGCACGGTCGCGACCGTGATCCCCCAGGCGCCGTCGGCGAGCTGGCGGCCGGAACAGCTGCGGGACTCATCGACGTCTTGCCGTGCGGTGCGAGCACGACGCCGGTGAGTCTCTGGAACGCGCGCATCCATGCCGCGTTGTGCGACAGCGCCGATTCCTTCAGCACCGCGAGCGGCAGCGGCAGGTCTTCCCGGAGCACGTTCCAGCCGCGCGCAGCGATCTCGTCCGAGCGCGAGCGGTGCGGCGCCCGCCGGTATCCCCTTCGTCCGGCCATCGAGCAGCGGTTGCATCGGGACGACGCGCTTACACGACCGCCGTCGCCGCGATCTCCACGCGATAGCCGGGATTGGCGATGCGCGCCTCGACCGTCGCGCGCGCCGGGGCCTCGCCCGGCGGCAGCCACGTCTCCCAGACGCCGTTCATCTCGTCGAACGTCGCGATGTCGGCGAGCCAGACGCTGGCGTTCAGGAGCCGGGTCTTGTCGCTGCCCGCTTCGGCCAGCAGGCGGTCGATCTTGGCCAGTATCTCGCGCGTCTGCGTCGCGACGTCGGCCCCCAGCGTGTCGGGCACCTGTCCCGAGATATAGACAATGCGGTCGTGGACGACCGCGGCCGAAAGTCGCTTGCCCGGCTCGATGCGGCGAATCATTCGTGGATCCTCGAAAGAAGTGGGCGCCGGCGCGATCGTCTCGCGCGGCAGCCGGCGATTCTGTCGCGTCGCCCCGCTTACGTCAAACCGAGCGCGCGCCAGATCGACGTCGTCAGCGTCGGCTGGTTCAGCGTGTAGAAATGCAGTCCCGGCGCGCCGCGCTCGACGAGCGATGCGCACATCCGCGTGACGACATCGAGGCCGAACGCGCGGATCGACGCGGCATCGTCGCCGAAGCCTTCGAGCCGGCGGCGGATCCAGCGCGGGATCTCGGCGCCGCACGCATCGGAAAAGCGCGCGAGCTTGGTGAAGCTCGAGATCGGCATGATGCCGGGGACGATCGGCACCGTCACGCCGCGCGCGGCGCAGGCGTCGACGAAGCTCCAGTAGGCGTCGGGATTGAAGAAATATTGCGTGATCGCCGAATTCGCGCCGGCGTCGATCTTGCGCTGGAAGCTCGCCGAGATCGTCCTCCGGGTTGCGCGACTGCGGATGGTATTCGGGATAGGCGGCGACATCGATGTGGAACCAGTCGCCCGTCTCCGTCGCGGATGAACTGCACGAGCTCGTTCGCGTAGCGGAAATCGCCGACGTCGGCGCTGCCCGAGGGCAGGTCGCCGCGCAGCGCGACCAGGTGCCGGATGCCGTGGCTGCGGTATTGCTCCAGCACGTCGCGAATGCCGTCGCGCGTGCTGCCGATGCACGACAGATGCGGCGCGCCGTCCATGCCCTCGGCGCGAATCTCGAGCACCGTCGCGAGCGTGCCTTCGCGCGTCGAACCGCCCGCGCCGAAGGTCACCGAGCAGAACGCCGGCTTCAGCGTCGCGAACTCGCGGCGCGCGGCGCGCAGCTTCGCGACGCCTTCCGGCGTCTTCGGCGGGAAGAACTCGAGGCTGTAGAGCGGCTTGCCGCGTCATGTCATCGCGTGAGCCGCGTGCTCAGTCAGCCGGTCACGCCGATTTCGGTCGAATGAGCGCCGACAGCGCCCACGAGATCAGGCTGTAGACGATCGCGCCGAAGACGCCGGCCCAGAACCCGTCGACGCGAAAACCGGCAACGAACGAGCCGACGAACCAGAACAGCAGGCCGTTGATGACGAAGATGAAGAGCCCGAGCGTCAGCAGCGTCACCGGCAGCGTCAGCAGCACGAGGATCGGCCGGATCAGCGTGTTGATCAGGCCGAGCACGAGCGCGGCGATCAGCGCCGTGACGAACGAGTCGACGTGGATCGACGTGAAGATGTAGGGCAGCGCAAGCAGCGCCAGCGCATTGACGAGCCACGTGATCAGCAGATGCATGGAGTTACTCCGTTCGGCCGGTTATCGCGATCAATGCGGCGAACCGTTCAGGTAGGGCTTCAGCCCCGCGTAAATCGTGGCGTTGACCGGCGCCGCGATTCCCGCCTGCGATGCAAGCTGCGCGACGCGCCCGCACAGCCACGGCGCTTCGAGCCGGTGACCCGCGACGAGGTCGCCCAGCATCGACGCGCGCATTTCCGCGGGCAGGCCGTCGAGCGCGCGCAACTGGCGGGCGACGAAATCGTCCGGCGAACGCGACGCCTTTCGTACGCCGCCACGGCAATCGTCTCGCGCATCGCCGCCTCGAACGTCGCGCGCAGCTCCGGGTCGCTGCGAACGATGCCGAGCGGCTGCCGCGCAAGGCAGGTGAGCCCGGAAAGCGCACCGAGGAAGACGAACTTTTCCCAGAGTGCGCGGCGAATGTCCGGCGCGAGCTCGGCATCGACGCCCGCCGCGCGGCACGCGTCGACGAATGCGCGCGCGCGATCGGTCAGGACGTCGTCGAACGCGCCGACACGCAGCCGCGCCATCGAGCCCACGTGCGCAATGACGCCCGGCGCGCGGATCGACGCGGCAATGTAGGCGACGCCGCCGAGCACGTGCGTCGCGCCCAGCACGCGCGTCGAGGACTTCGGCGCTGTCGATGCCGTTCTGGAACGGAATCACCACGCCGCCGCGCGCGACCAGCGGCGCGATCTGCGCCGCGCCGCGCTCGACGTCCCACAGCTTCACGCAGAACATGACGACGTCGACCGGCGCGAGCGATGCGGGGTCGTCGGTCGCCGCGACCTTCGGCAGGACGATGTCGCCGCCGGCGCTCTCGACGCGCAGTCCGTTGCGCGCGCATCGCGGCAAGATGCGCGCCGCGCGCGACGAACGCGACGTCGTTGCCCGCCTGCGCAAGCCTGGCGCCGAAGTAGCCGCCGACCCCGCCGGTGCCCATCACCGCAATGCGCATCGGTCACTCGCACGATTCCACGCTAGTAGCGATACGATCCGGCTTGTACGGACCGCCGAGCTCGCACGCCGATGTAGCGCGCCTGCTTGTCGGTGAGCTCGGTCAGCGTCGCGCCGAGCTTCGACAATTGCAGCCGCGCGACCTTCTCGTCGAGATGCTTCGGCAGCACATAGACGCCGACCGGATACTTGCCCGCGTCTTCCTTCGCGTCGGTCCACAGCTCGATCTGCGCCATCACCTGGTTGGCGAACGACGAGCTCATCACGTACGACGGGTGCCCGGTTCCGCAGCCGAGGTTCACCAGGCGCCCTTCGGCGAGCAGGATGATCCGCTTGCCGTCCGGGAAGATCACGTGATCGACCTGCGGCTTGATGTTCTCCCACGTGTACGCCTTCAGCGACGCGACGTCGATCTCGTTGTCGAAATGGCCGATGTTGCAGACGATCGCGTTGTTCTTCATGCGCTGCATGTGCTCGTGCGTGATGACGTCGATGTTGCCGGTCGCGGTGACGAAGATGTCCGCCTTGTCGCACGCGTCGTCGACGGTGACGACGCGGTAGCCTTCCATCGCCGCCTGCAGCGCGCAGATCGGATCGATCTCGGCGATCCACACCTGCGCCGACAGCGCGCGCAGCGCCTGCGCCGAGCCCTTGCCGACGTCGCCATAGCCGCACACGAGCGCGACCTTGCCGGCGATCATCACGTCGGTCGCGCGCTTGATGCCGTCGACCAGCGATTCGCGGCAGCCGTAGAGGTTGTCGAACTTGCTCTTCGTCACCGAATCGTTGACGTTGATCGCCGGGAAGCCGAGCCGGCCTTCCCGGTGCATCTGGTAGAGCCGCTTGACGCCCGTGGTCGTTTCCTCGGTGACGCCGCTGATCGCCTGCCTTGATTCGCGAATAGAAATCCGGCGTCGCGTCGAGGCGCTTCGCGATCGCGGCGAACAGCGCGGTTTCCTCCTCGCTCGTCGGATGCGCGATCACCGAACGGTCCTCCTCCGCCTGCGCGCCAAGATGCACGAGCAGCGTCGCATCGCCGCCGTCGTCGAGGATCATGTTCGGCCGCCTGCCCGCCGCTCCACTCGAAGATGCGGTGCGTGAAGTCCCAGTAGTCGGTCGAGCGTCTCGCCCTTGTAGGCGAACACCGGCGTGCCGCGCGCGGCGATCGCGGCGGCCGCATGGTCCTGCGTCGAGTAGATGTTGCACGACGCCCAGCGCACGTCCGCGCCGAGCGCCTGCAGCGTCTCGATCAGCACCGCGGTCTGGATCGTCATGTGCAGGCTGCCGGCGATGCGCGCGCCGCGCAGCGGCTGCTCGGGCGCGAATTCCTCGCGGATCGCCATCAGCCCGGGCATCTCCGTTTCCGCGATCGCGATTTCCTTGCGGCCCCAGTCGGCCAGCGCCAGGTCGGCGACCTCGAAATCGGCGAATCGCTCCGTTTCGTTCACAGCATTCATCGGTCACTCCGTTGGCAACGGGCGACTTGTCCAAGCGGATCGCGAGGCGGTGCAGCCACCCGTTGACCGCAGGAAAAGTCGCGGTTCAACGAGCGCGGTTGCAAAGGGAAGCGGGCAGATGCCCCACCCCGAGCCTGGCCCGGCATGGGCCGGGTTGCAACGCTCCTCGGGGCGTTGAGGACGGCATTGTAGCAAAGTGCACCGCCGGCGCCGGGCGGACCGGCGCAACGCGCAGCATCGAGCGCCGGTGACGCCGCGACCACCGGCGGATGTGCGCGCGTCAGTCGCTTGCAGCGCCAAGCGCGGCCGGCTCGCTCGCGATCAGCGCGTTGGCGAGGCTCGACTCGCGCTTGTAGAAGCCATCGGTGTGGAACGTCTCTTCGAGCGCGAACAGCTCGTAGTCGAGGTGGTGGCAAACCTCGTGGCACACCGTGCGCAGGAAGCTCTTGAACGCGACGACCTGGCGCTTGCGCGCCGTGCGCATCCACACGCTGATCCGCGCCGGTGTACGCGCGTCTTCCGGTTCATACAGGCCATGCAACTCGCCGTAATCGTCGGCCGGCCGCTGGGCAAGCACGCGGATGCGTATCGGCGGCACGCGGTAGCCGGCGGTCAGTGCGTCAATGATCCGCTGGCAGCCGCGCTGCACGGCGGCCCGGTTATCGGCCGTCAATCCGGCGCGAACGCCGGCGACCTCGGCGCCGAGCGAAACGCCCGGCGGCAACGCGATCGATTCGATCGCATCGCTCGTGCGGTAGATCCGTTTCTGGGCGGCGGTAAGGCGGTTGTAGTAAGCGAAGGGCATGATCGTGACGACCCGTTGCGTCGCCGCATCGATTGCGTCCACGACGTGGCGGACAGCCGCACCGTCCGCGGCCGGCGCCAAGCAAAAGGGCCGCACGACGCGGCCCCTTCGTCCAGCGATGCAGTGCGTCAGGCCTTCTTGATCTTCTCCAGCATCTTGAAAATGCCCTTCGGCGCGCCGACGAACATGCGCTTGAACGTCTTCGGCAGGCAACGACGCTCGAGCGTGTTGCGACGGGTGCGGCTGCGTTCGGCCATCTCACATCTCCAGTCGATTGGCGGCTCCGCGACAGAGCGCGGAAAACCCGCCATTATACCGGGCAACGCCGCTCAGCGCTGCCCGATCTTCGCGCCGCGAAACACGCCGGCCGCATCGCGCGGCGCTGCGCGCGAATACTGCGGCGGCGGCGCGATTGTCGCGCCCAGGTGCGCCGCGGCATGCCACGCCCAGCGCGGATCCCACAGAAATGCGCGGGCCATGGCGATCATGTCGGCGTCACCTGCCGCGATGATCGTTTGCGCCTGGTCGGGGGCGGTGATGAGGCCCACCGCCATCGTGCAGGCGCCCGTCGCGCGACGGATCTCGCGCGCGAAGCTCACCTGGTAGCCGGGCTCGAGCGGAATCCGTTGCGCAGGCGACACGCCGCCGCTCGACGCATCGATCCAGTCGCAACCGCGGGCAACCAGGCGCCCTGCCAATGCGACCGATTCCTCCAGCGTCCAGCCGCCGTCCACCCAATCGGTGCACGAAAGCCGCACGCCGAGCGGACGCTCGTCGGGCCAGACGGCGCGCACGGCGTCGAACACTTCGAGCGGAAAGCGGATGCGCTGCTCGAAACCGCCGCCGTAGCCGTCGGTGCGGCGATTCGAAACCGGCGACAGGAATTCGTGCAGCAGGTAGCCGTGCGCCATGTGCAGTTCGAGCGCGTCGATGCCGGCGCGCCCGGCGCGGCGCGCGCTCGCCACGAATGCGTCTCGAATCCCCGCCGAGTCCGTCGGCGTCGAGCGCGACAGGCGGGGACTCGTGCTCGGCGTGCGGAATCGCGGAAGGCGCGACCGGTGTCCAGCCGCCCTCGGCCACGGGATCAGGTGCCCGCCTTCCCACGGGACGTGCGACGACGCCTTGCGCCCGGCATGCGCAAGCTGCATCGCGACCGGAATCGGCGGAGCACTGCGCTCGCGCACGGGCGAGCAATCGTGTCAGCGCCTCTTCGCAGGCGTCGTCGTAGAGGCCCAGGCAACCCGGCGTGATGCGGCCCTCGGCCGTCACGGCGGTCGCCTCGATCGTGAAGAGGCCGGCGCCCGACATCAGCAGCTGGCCCCAGTGGACGAGGTGCCAGTCGGTCGCGCAGCCGTCGGCGGCCGAGTACTGGCACATCGGCGATACGACGATCCGGTTGCCGAGGACGAGCCCGCGCAACGGGATCGGATCGAACAGGTTCACTCGATCCGGCTGCCTCGGCGTGCGCGCCGGATCAGTCGGCGGCAACGGCCGCTTCGCGCAACCCGGCCGCTTCGCGCAGCGCCTCGACCTTGTCGGTCGCTTCCCACGTGAACTCGGGCTCGTCGCGGCCGAAATGGCCGTACGCCGCGGTCTTGCGGTAGATCGGCCGCAGCAGGTCGAGCATCCGGATGATGCCCTTCGGCCGCAGGTCGAAATGCGCGTTGCACGAGCTCGGCGATCTTCTCGTCGGGGATGCGTCCGGTGCCTTCGGTGTAGACGGTGACGTTGATCGGCTTCGCGACGCCGATCGCGTACGACAGCTGCACCTGGCATTGCGTCGCGATGCCCCGCGGCGACGATGTTCTTCGCGACGTAGCGCGCGGCGTACGCCGCCGAGCGATCGACCTTCGACGGATCCTTGCCGGAGAACGCGCCGCCGCCGTGCGGCGCGGCGCCGCCGTAGGTGTCGACGATGATCTTGCGGCCGGTGAGGCCGGCGTCGCCGTGCGGGCCGCCGATCTCGAAGCGGCCGGTCGGATTCACGAGGAACCGCGTGCCCGTCAGCATGTCCTTCGGGAACACCGGCTTGATGATCTCCTCGATCACCGCCTCGGCGAGCTCCTTCTGCTTCTCGTTCATGCTCGGGTGATGCTGCGTCGACAGCACGACGGTGTCGACGCTACGCGGCTTGCCGTCGACGTAGCGGACGGTGACCTGCGACTTGGCGTCGGGGCGCAGCCACGGCAGGCGGCCGTCGCGGCGCACTTCGCTTTGCCGCTGCACGAGCCGATGCGCGTAGTAGATCGGGAACGGCATCAGCGTCGGCGTCTCGTCGCACGCGTAGCCGAACATCAGCCCCTGGTCGCCCGCGCCCTGGTTCAGGTAGTCGTCGGACGCGCGGTCGACGCCCTGCGCGATGTCGGGCGACTGGCGGCCGTAGCAGACCATGACGGCGCAGCCGTCGGCGTCGAAGCGCAGCTCGGGGTCGTTGTAGCCGATCCGGCGGATCGTGTCGCGCGCGACGCGGCGCATAGTCGACGTTGCGCGCTGGTCGTGATCTCGCCGGCCATGACGACGAGGCCGGTCGACACCAGCGTTTCCGCCGCGACGCGGCCCGTCGGGTCTTGCTCTAGAATCGCGTCGAGCACCGCATCGGAAATCTGGTCGGCGACCTTGTCCGGATGGCCTTCCGACACCGATTCCGACGTGAACAGGAAATTCACTCATTGCCGCTCCTCGCCGATCGCGACGGCGTGCCGCGCGCCGCAAAAGGCCGAATTCTAGCGACGCTACGCGCAAAGCTTGAATTCTAGCAGACTGCGATCGCTTCGCGCACCGGCGCCGGCCGCACCGATGTCCGTCGTCGACGAAGCTGCGATGAGCGGCGCCGATCGACGCGCCGACCGCGCGGCGATCGCGCGCGCCGCGCGATCGCTGCGCGACGGCGAGCTCGTCGCGTTTCCGACCGAAACGGTCTACGGCCTCGGCGCCGACGCCGCGCAACGCGGACGCCGTGCGCCGCATCTTCGCGGCCAAGGGCCGGCCGGCCGACCATCCGGTGATCGTCCACGTGGCCGACATCGGCGCGATCGACGCGATGGGCGCGCGCAGTGCCGCGCGGCGCGCGCGCGCTGGCCGACGCGTTCTGGCCGGGCCCGCTGACGCTGATCGTGCCGCGCGCAGCCGACGTGTCGCGACGTCGTCACCGGCGGCCAGGACAGCGTCGGCCTGCGCGTGCCGTCGCATCCGGTCGCGCGCGCGCTGCTCGCCGCGAATTCGGCGGCACGGCATCGCCGCGCCGTCGGCGAACCGCTTCGGCCACATCTCGCCGACGACCGCGCGGCACGTCGCCGACGATCTCGGCGATGCGCGTGGACACTGATCCTCGACGGCGGCGCGTGCGACGTCGGCATCGAGAGCACGATCGTCGCGTTCACGACGGCGACGGCCGATGCTGCTGCGCCCCGGCGGGATCGAGCGTCGACGCGCATCGCGCGCGTGCTCGGGCGAACGGCCGCGCGACCGCGGATGCGACGCGCCGCGCGCATCGGGCACGCTCGCCTCGCACTACGCGCCGCGGACGCCGGCGCAGCTCGTTGCGCCCGACGTGCTGCGCGCCGAGATCGCGCAACTCGAGGAGCGCGACGAGAGCGTCGCGGTGCTCGCGCGCACGCCGAGCCGCCCGAGGCGTTCGACGGCGTCTGGCTGACCGCACCGGGCGACGCGGTGGCCTACGCGCACGATCTGTACGCGAATCTGCGCGCGCTCGATGGCGCCGCACGCCGACGCGATCCTGATCGAACAGGTGCCCGACGACGGAGACTGGGCGGCGATTCGTGACCGCCTCGCGCGCGCGACATCCGGCGAAGACGACGACCGCGACTAAAGCCTGTGCACACCATGTCTACGAATGCGTTGCAGGGCGATGTGAACAGGCCCTAACCGGGCCGGCAGTCGCCGGCGAGCGCCCGGGTGATGAACGGCGCAATCGCCGACGCGAGCCGCGCGGCGGCATTCGTGAAATAGTGATCGGTGCCATCGATCAGCAGCGGCGCCGAGCAACCATCGCCACGCAATTGACGCGCACGCGTCTTCGCATGCGAAAGCACCTCGGGAAGATCGCGCTCGGCGACGACGTCGAGCACCGGCTGCCGCAGCGGCGCAGCGAACGGAACGAACATCCCGATGGGAACCCAGGCGTCGATGCGGGATTCCTTCGCGTCCGCGAGCCACGCATTGACCATCGCGGCGCCCATGCTGTGCGAAACCACGGCGATGCGCGCATAGCCCTTGGCGCGCAACCACGTCGCCGCCGCGGCCAGTCGCTCATTCGCATCGGGGAAGAGACCGGCGTAGTCATCCCGCGGCGCGTCGGCCGCGAGCACCGGCATCTGCACCGATAGCGTTGCGAAACCGAGGTCGACGAGCTCGCTACGCAGGACGCCGATCAGGCTCCAATCGGGATTCACGCCGAGACCGTGCACGACGATGACCGCGTTGCGGGTCGCGTGCGGCGGCTCGGCGTAAAGCGCGAGCACGCGCGAATGCCGCGCTGTCGCGAGCCAGACGGCGTCGCCTACGACGAGCTGCGGCACGACCTCGTCGGCCCAGCGCGTCTCGCGTGCCGTATCGGCAACCACTGCGCCCGCCGACGTGCCCGCGAGCGCGAGGACCGCCAGCAGCAATCCCGCGATCCAATCGCGGATCAAAGACCGAGCGACGCAAGCGACGCATCCGGCACGATCGCCGCGACGCCGCCCTGGGCGAAGAAATGACGCACGGGTTGGCCGAGCAGCGAATCGTTCTCGATCAGGTTGCCGGCCGGCAGTCCGGTCACCTTGACGATCGCCGAAGGCTCCATCGCAACGACGCGCGAGGGCGCGAGCGCGTAGAGCGTGCTCGCCTGCAGCGCATTGCTGAAGAACGCGGCACTGTGGCCGACGCCGGTAATCAGCCCGATCAACCGCCGCCCTTGCGTGCGCAGCAGCGCAAGCACCGCCGCGTGATGCGCGAGGAACTGCGACTGGAAGCGCATTTCCGCGGCGCGTGAAACGACGTGGCCCGCGGAATCCTCCACCAGCACGACGACATTCGGCGTCCCCTGGCGTGCGGGAGCGACGTGCTCGAGCAGCGCGTCATCGAGCGCGTGCACGTCTGCCGGCCCCAGCGTGGCGCCGGGGTTGGGGCGCGTAAGCCAGCATTCGTCGCGCATCCAGAGCCGTCCGCCATTGTCGACAGGCGCGGCGCCATCGAAGCATTCCAGCGCCTCGAACGGCGCGGCATGCGTAGGTTCGCCCGCGATCCGCGCGCCAAGGCGCGCATGCGTGGCGCCGACGCTGGCCGGAAAATCGACACGTTCGCGCGCCGCGAGACAGACCCATGCGCGCAGCGCGTCGGCATCGTCGGCGAGCAGATCCACGAATCCCATCGTGTGGCGCGCTTTCGCACCGAAAACCGCATCGATATCGCGGCCGTCCTCGGCGTCGAGCTCCCATTTTCCGTGGACCGACTCGAGCACTTTGGGACCTGACAGTCCGATACGGGTGTCCGGCAACATTGCCAGCCGGTCGGCCGCGCATGCGAGGACCGAGGCGCCGCCGAACAGGTTGCCGAGCGCGATTGCGACAACCGGAACGCCGTCGGCGCGAGCGTCGAGCAATGCGGCCAATGCTCGCCCGAGCGCCAACTCCGCGGCGTTGGCTTCATGCAGCCGCACGCCGCCCGAGGCGAGCAACAGAACGATCGCCGTCGGCGGCTCCCGGCGTGCATCCGCGGCCATCATCTGCAGCGCCTTGCCATGCCGCTCGCCAACGCTGCCCGCGAGGTAACGCTCGTCCTGCGCAGCCACCAGCATCGGCGCACCGTGCACGCGGACGCGGGCAATCACGATCCCGTCGTCTTCCTGCGGAGAAATCCCGTAGCGCGCGACGTGCGGGCTCGCGCCCGCGGGGGGAAGAAAATGCGCGCTACCCGGATCTGCGAGCGCGGCGATGCGCGCAAGCGGGGTCGCCGCGCGCAGGCCGTGCCGGGGGTGCTGCGACGCGTCGTTCTTCATCGATGTGGAATAATGCCCCGAAACGACATGTCGCGCGCTACTCGTGACCCACGCTTGCGGCTAACGCCGCTGCGCGCCTTGGGACGGCCCGGCGGCGCTCAACGTCCGACGGTCGCCGGCTTTCGCCCGCCATGAACGCCAATCTCTACGCGCTGATCGAGGCGCATTTCCCCCGTGAGCGCGAGGTCCCGTGCATCCTCATTCCCGGGGGGACCGTCGTCAACTACGGCGACCTCGCGCAGGAATCGGCGCGGATTGCCAATGCACTGATGCGCGCGGGATGCCGTCCCGGCGACCGCGTCGCCGTGCAGGCCGACAAGCACTGGCAGGTGCTGGCCCTCTACCTCGCATGCCTGCGCGCCGGCCTCGTCTACCTGCCGCTCAACACAGGCTACCAGAAAAGTGAGCTGCAGTTCTTCTTCGGCGACGCGCAGCCGCGCGTCGTCGTCTGCCGCCCGGAAGCGCTCGGCATGGTGGCTACCATTGCCGGCGACGCGACGGTGCTCACGATCGATGCGCACGGAGGTGAACTGGGTGACCGTGCGCGCAGCGAGCCCGCGGCGTTCGTCAATGCATTTTCGCGCCCCGACGATCTTGCGGCCATCCTGTACACGTCCGGGACGACCGGCCGCTCGAAGGGAGCGTCGCTCACGCATCGGAACCTCGCGTCCAACGCACTCGCCCTCGTCGAAGCCTGGGGCTTCACGCGCGGCGACGTCGTGTTGCACGCGCTGCCGATCTACCACGTGCACGGGCTCTTCGTCGCGGTGCACTGCACGCTGTTGTCGGGTGCGCGCCTCGTCTGGCTGCCGAAGTTCGACGCGAAGGAGGTGATCGAGTCGCTGTCGCTGGCCACCGTGATGATGGGCGTGCCGACGTTCTACGGCCGGCTCCTTCGCGAGCCGGGAACCACGCGCGACGCCTGCCGCAACGTCCGGTTGTTCATTTCCGGATCGGCACCGTTGCTGCCCGAAACATTCGAGTCGTTTCGCGAGCGTACCGGGCACACGATCCTCGAGCGCTACGGCATGACGGAAACGGGAATGATTTCCTCGAATCCGCTCGACGGTTTTCGTGCGGCAGGCACCGTGGGACGCCCGCTGCCCGGTATCGCGGTGCGCATCGTCGACGGCGCCGGCGAACCTTGCGCGCCGGGCGTCGTGGGCGCCGTCGAGGTCCGCGGACCGAACGTTTTCGCCGGCTATTGGCGAATGCCGGAGAAAACCCGCGAGGAATTCACCGTCGACGGCTGGTTTCGCACCGGCGATGTCGGCGAATGGGTCGCGGGTGGCAAGGCGAAGGACTATCTGCGGCTGGTCGGCCGCGCCAAGGACCTGATCATCACCGGGGGCCTCAACGTCTATCCGAAGGAAATCGAGGAACGCATCGACGCGCTGCCGGGCGTCGTCGAATCGGCCGTCATCGGCGTGCCCGACCCGGATTTCGGCGAGGCGGTCACGGCGGTGGTCGTGCTGGCGGACGGGCATCGCATCGACGAAGCAGAGGTGATCCGGACGCTGAAGGGGGAAATGGCCAGCTTCAAGGTACCGAAGCGCGTGCATGTGATTGCCGAACTGCCCCGCAACGCGATGGGCAAGGTGCAGAAGAACGTGTTGCGCGAGACGCTTCAGCTAGAAATGGGGTCGGAGTTGTTTTTCGCTGGCCGACATTCCGGGCGCGGGAATCATGTCGCGAAAAACAACTCCGACCCCATTTCTACGATCAGATGGCTATACGTCCGCGCGAACCGGCTGCGTCGGCGGCGCCTTCCCGCGCAGCGCGGTAATGACCCGCGAAATCAGCGGCCAGCAGAGGATCACGAGCGCCAGCGTGACGATCGAGCCGACCAGCGGGTTCGACTAGAAGATGCGACATCTCGCCCCTCGACAGCAGCATCGACTGCCGGAACGCGGTCTCCGCCATGTCGCCCAGCACCAGTGCGAGCACGAGCGGCGCGAGCGGGTACTTGAGCTTCTTGAACAGGTAACCGAGGACGCCGAACACGACCATCATGTACACGTCGAAGATGTTGTTGTGGACCGTGTACGCGCCAATCGCGCAGATCACGACGATGACCGGCGCGATGATCGCGAACGGAATGCGCAGGATCGCCGCCCACCACGGCACCGTCGTCAACACGATCAGCAGGCCCGCGATGTTGCCGAGGTACATGCTCGCGATCAGGCCCCAGACGAAGTCCGGCTTCTCGACGAACAGCAGCGGCCCGGGCTGCAGGCCCCAGATCAGCAGGCCGCCGAGCAGCACGGCCGCCGTCGGCGAGCCCGGGAATGCCGAGCGTCAGCATCGGCAACAGCGCGCTCGTGCCGGCGGCGTGCGCCGCGGTTTCGGGCGCGATGACGCCTTCGATCTCGCCCTCGCCGAACTTCGATCCGCCGCTTCGACATGCGCTTCGCCATGCCATAGCTCATGAACGACGCCGGCGTCGCACCGCCGGGCGTAATGCCCATCCAGCAGCCGATCAGGCATGGCGCGCAGCGAAGTCGCCCAGAATTTCGGCAGCAGCTTCCACGTCTGCAGCACGATCTTCGGGTTGATGCGCCCGCCCTTGCCCTTGAACGCCAGGCCCTCTTCCATCGTGAGGAGGATTTCGCCCAAGCCGAAGAGGCCGATCACCGCGATCAGGAAATCGAATCCCTGCAGCAGCGACGTCGAGCCGAACGTCATCCGCAACTGCCGGTCACGGTGTCGAGACCGACCGCAGCGAGCGCAAAGCCGAGCATCATCGCCGCGATCGTCTTGATCGGCGGCTCGCGCCCCATGCCGACGAAGCTGCAGAACGTCAGCAACTGGACGGCGAAGAATTCGGGCGGCCCGAATCGCAGCGCGAACCTGCGCGACCAGCGGCGCGAGGAACGTGATCATGACGACGGCGAACAGCGCGCCGACGAACGACGACGTGAACGCCGCCGTCATCGCTTCGGCGGCGCGTCCCTGCTGCGCCATCGGATAGCCGTCGAAGGTCGTCGCCACCGACCAGGGCTCGCCCGGTATGTTGAACAGGATCGACGTGATTGCGCCGCCGAACAGCGCGCCCCAGTAGATGCAGGACAGCATGATGATCGCCGACGTCGGCGACATCGAGAACGTCAGCGGCAGCAGGATCGCGACGCCGTTGGCGCCGCCGAGTCCCGGCAGCACGCCGATCAGCACCCCGAGCAGGATGCCGACCAGCATGAACAGCAGGTTCTTCCACGTGAGCGCGACCGCGAAGCCCTGCATCAGATTGCCGATGTCTTCCACGGGAACTCCCTCGAGTCTGATGCAGGCCATCGCGAGCGCGTCGCACGTGCGCGCTAGGCCGGCGATCCGCCCGGATCATGATCAGTAACCGAGCAGATGCTCGATCGGCCCCTTGGGCAACGGAACGAGGAACCAGCTGCTCGAACACGCAGGAACAGCACGATCGGCAAGCCCGGCGCTGACCGCGAGCGCGGGCAGCCAGCCGTACTTGCCCTGCCACAGCATGAAGCCGCCGACGTAGATGAACGCGCGACATAGATGCCGAGCCACCGACCAGGATCACGAACCCGATCGTCGGCAACAGCATCAGGAACACCGGCTTCAGCCGCTCACGCGAGACGAACGTGACGCCGGCGAGCTTTTTCCAGCGCAGCAGCGTCTCTGCACGATGATGTAGACGCCGGCGAACGTCAGCAGGCAGCCGATGTAGAACGGGAAATAGCCCGCCCGCGGCCCGTCCGCGCGCCCACGTGATGCCGACGCGCACGCTGTCGACGATGACGATGGCGCCGCCCAGCACGAAAAGCAGCGCGACGACCAGCTCCACCCAGCGCGTGGCGATATCGCCACGCGCCTTCGACTTCCGGGTGTCGCCATTGTTTGACTTACTTCGCCGCGAGGAAGCCGGCTTCCTGCATCAGCTCGTGATGCGTCGTCTCGGCCTTCGCCACCCAGTCGGTGAACTGCTTGCCGGTCATGAACGTCGTGTTGAACGCCGCGTCCTCGGTGTACTTCTTCCACTCGGGCAGTTCACGGACCTTCTTGAAGATGTCGACGTAGCAGTTGACCTGGTCCTGCGTAACGCCGGCCGGCATGAAGATGCCGCGCAGCATCGTGTACTCGACGTCGAGACCCGCCGACTTGCACGTCGGGATGTCCTGCCACGACTTCGTCGGCCGTCACCTTGTTCGGGATACGGCATCGGCTTGCTGTCGAACACGCACAGCGGCCGCACGCGCGCCCGAGCGCCAGTGGGCGACCGCCTCGATCGGATTGTTGACCGTCGAGTCGACGTGCTTGCCGACGAGTTGCACGGCGACGTCGCCGCCGCCCTTGAACGGCACGTAGGTCATCTTCTTGCCGGTCGCCTTCTCGAGCGCGACGGTGACGATCTGGTCTTCCTGCTTCGACCCGGTGCCGGCCATCTTGAACTGGCCGTCTGACCCGGCCTTGATCGCCTTCGACGTAGTCCTGCGCGGTCTTGTACGGCGATTCGGCATTGACCCACAGCACGAACTCGTCGAGCGCCAGCATCGCGACCGGCGTCAGGTCCTTCCAGTTGAACGGCACGCCGGTCGCGATCGGCGTCGTGAACAGGTTCGACAGCGTGATGATGATCTTGTGCGGATCGCCCTTCGCGTCCTTGACGTCGAGGAAGCCTTCGGCACCGGCGCCGCCGGACTTGTTGACGACGATGAACGGCTGCTTCGACAGGTTGTGCTTCGCGATGACGCCTTGCAGGAACCGCGCCATCTGGTCGGCGCCGCCGCCGGTGCCGGCGGGAACGATGAACTCGATCGGCTTGGTCGGCTCCCATGCCGCCGATGCGGACATGGGCTGCATGGCGACAACGGCGCAGACGGCAATGGCGGCGCCCAGGACGCCGCGACGACGGATATGGCTCATGACTCCTCCGGAATGGGACAAACGACCGCTTCTAATTCTGGTGATGATGCGATGACCGCCTCCTTGCGGCTCGCCCTCGAAGATCGGCGATCGCCCGGTTCCCCGGGACGACCGCCAACGCGCTTTCCTGCACACTGCTCCAGACCACCTCTCCTCGCTCGGTTGGATCGCGGCATCGCCCGCACGTTCAAAGCAGGCCGGCGCCACGCGCCCATTTGTACTTTGCACCCAGCACCGCGACCGGCATCTCGGTCGAATACGGATACGCCGGGATGCCATGCTGGAACAGGTATTCGGCGGCCTCCTCGACCTGCACGTCGCCCGCGAGCGACGCGACGACCGGCTTGTGGATGCCCTTGGCCTTCATCTCCTCGACGACTTCGACGACCAGGTTCGCGAACACCATCGGCGGCGTGATGATCGTGTGCCAGTAGCCGAGGATGATCGCATGGATGCGCGGATCCTCGAGGCCGAGCTTGATCGTGTTCTTGTACGTCGTCGGCGGCTCGCCGCCGGTGATGTCGACCGGATTGCCCGCTGCGCCGAACGGCGGAATGAACTTCCGGAATGCGGCGTCGAGATCCTGCGGCATCGCCATCAGCGTGAGCTTGTTGTCGACGCACGCGTCGGACAGCAGCACGCCCGAGCCGCCGGCGCCGGTGATGATGACGACGTTCTCGCCCTTCGGCGTCGCGAGCACCGGCATCGCGCGCGCGTACTCGAGCATGTCGCGCAGGCCCGGCGCGCGGATGACGCCCGACTGGCGCAGCACGTCGTCGTAGATCTTGTCGTTGCCGGCGAGCGCGCCGGTATGCGAGCTCGCAGCGCGCGCGCCGAGGCTCGTGCGGCCGGCCTTCAGCATGACGACCGGCTTCTTCTTCGACACGCGCTTCGCGACTTCGGCGAACGAGCGGCCGTCCTTCAGGTCCTCGCAGTGCATCGCGATGATGTGCGTGTTGTCGTCCTGCTCGAAGAACGTCAGCAGATCGTCCTCGTCGAGATCCGACTTGTTGCCGAGGCCGACGATCGCCGACACGCCCATCTTCGCCGAGCGCGAGAAGCCGATGATCGCCATGCCGATGCCGCCCGACTGCGACGACAGCGCCGTGTGGCCCTTGATGTCGTACGGCGTGCAGAACGTCGCGCAGAGGTTCTTCCACGTGTAGTAGAAGCCGTAGATGTTCGGGCCCATCAGGCGCACGTTGTACTTGCGGCCGATCGCCTGGATCTCCTGCTGGCCCTCGACGTTGCCCGTTTCCGCGAAGCCCGACGGAATCAGCACCGCGCCGGGAATCTTCTTCTCGCCGACTTCGACCAGCGCCTGCGCGACGAACTTCGCGGGAATCGCGAACACCGCGACGTCGATATCGCCCGGAACGTCCTTGACGCTCTTGTAGGCCTTGTGGCCCATGATCTCGTCGGCCTTCGGATGGATCGGGTAGAGCTTGCCCTGGTAGCCGCCGTTGATCAGGTTCTTCATCACCGAGTTGCCGATCTTGCCGGCTTCGGCGGATGCGCCGATGACCGCGACGGAATCCGGCTTCATGATCCGGTTCATCGACGTCACGATGTCGTCGTGGCTCGGACGATAGCGCGGCGCGGCCGGCTGCGGGTCGATGACGATCCGCACGTCGGCGGCGATCGCGCCCTGCCCGGTCGCGAACACCGGATTCAGGTCGAGCTCGCTGATCTCCGGAAAATCGTTCACGAGCTCCGACACGCGCTGGATCATCAGCGCCAGCGCTTCGCGGTTGACGGGTGCGGCACCCCGGACGCCCTTCAGGATCTCGGCCGCCTGGATGCCGTCGAGCATGGACAGCGCATCGTCCTTCGACGCGGGTGCGAGGCGAAACGTCGCGTCCTTCAGCACCTCGACGAGGATGCCGCCCAAGCCCGAAGGCGACGAGCTTGCCGAACGACGGGTCGGTGACCGCGCCGATGATCACTTCCTGCCCGCCCTGCAGCATCTGCTGCACCTGGACGCCGATCAGCGTGGCCTTGTCGTTGTACTTCTTCGCGTTGGCCATGATCGTCGCAAAGCCCTGCTCGACGTCGGCCGCGCTCTTCATGCCGACGAGCACGCCGCCGGCCTCGGTCTTGTGGAGGATTTCGGGCGAGACGATCTTCAGCACGACGGGAAAGCCCATCTGGCTCGCGAGCTTCGCCGCTTCCGGTGCGGATTTCGCGACGCCTTCCTGCGGCACCGGGATGCCGTAGGCATCGCAGACGAGCTTGCCTTCGGGCGCCGTCAGCGACGTGCGTCCTTCGGACTTGACCTTGTCGATGATGTTGCGGACCGTCGTCTTGTCGTGCGCCATTGGTGTTCCTTGTTGTTGCTACTCGAATCGTCGGGCTCCGCCCGCGATTCGACCGGTGAAGCTGTTTCGGCCAAAAGTAGGGGTGTACTTTTGGCCGTTCAAATGACGCGTTCCGCGCGCAGCGCTTCGATCTGCTCGCGCGTGTAGCCGAGCTCGTTCAGCACTTCATCGGTGTGCTCGCCGAGCAGCGGCGAGCGCGTGACGTCGGTCGGACTGTCGGAGAGCTTGATCGGATTCCCCACCGTCAGGTACTTGCCGCGCTTCGGGTGATCGACCTCGACGACCGTTCCCGTCTTGCGCAGCGACGGCTCCTCTGCGAGCTCCTTCATCGACAGGATCGGACCGCAGGGGATGTCGTACTTGTTCAGCAATATCCATCGCCTCGAACTTCGTCTTCGTCATCGTCCACTGCTCGATTTCGCCGAAGATCTCCATCAGGTGCGGCAGGCGGCCCTTGGGCGTCGAGTAACGCGGATCGGTCAGCCATTCCTCGCGGCCGATGACCTTGCAGATGTCCTTCCAGACGGGCGCCTGCGTGATGAAATAGATGTACGCGTTGGGATCGGTTTCCCAGCCTTTGCACTTCAGGATCCAGCCCGGCTGGCCGCCGCCGGACGCATTGCCGGCACGCGGGACGGCGTCGCCGAACTCGCCGTTCGGATATTGCGGGTACTCCTCCATGACACCCGTTCGCGCGAGACGCTGCTGGTCGCGGAGCTTCACGCGACAGAGGTTCAGCACGCCGTCCTGCATCGCAGCGAGCACTCGCTGCCCGCGTCCGGTCGTGTTGCGCTGGTACAGCGCCGCCACGATGCCGAGTGCGAGATGCAGGCCCGTTCCGCTGTCGCCGATCTGCGCGCCCGTCACGAGTGGCGGGCCGTCGTCGAAGCCGGTCGTCGATGCCGACCCGCCCGCGCATTGCGCGACGTTCTCGTAGACCTTGCAATCCTCGTACGGTCCCGGTCCGAAGCCCTTGACCGATGCGACGATCATCTTCGGGTTGAGCGCCTGGATGCGCTCCCACGTGAAGCCCATGCGATCGAGTGCGCCGGGCGCGAAGTTCTCGACGAGAACGTCGCACTGCTTCACCAGCCGCTCCAGGATCTCCTTGCCCTTCGGGTTCTTCGCGTCGACGGTGATCGAGCGCTTGTTGTGGTTCAGCATCGTGAAGTAGAGGCTGTCCACGTCCGGAATGTCGCGCAGCTGGCCGCGCGTGATGTCGCCCTCGCCCGCGCGCTCGATCTTGACAACGTCGGCGCCGAACCAGGCGAGCAACTGCGTGCACGTCGGGCCCGACTGCACGTGCGTGAAATCGAGAATCCGGACTCCGTCTAGCGCTTTCCCCATTGAAAACCCCTGTAGCCTGGTCACGCGCTCCGCGCGTCATCTCTTGCGCTTCTCGCGCACCTCGATTACCGCCGATCTTCCATTCCTCGCGATGGCCTCGCTCGACCGCGCGCGCCGCGGCGCGCGCGGTCGTCGTCACGACGCACGATAGCTGCATAAGGTATGTGATATACCACCGTTCGTCAATCCAACCTGTTCACGCCGGCACGTCCGCCACCGCGATCAGATCAGTTCACTTCTTCTTCGCGGTCGGGTTCAGGCTCGTGATGCGACCGCTTTCCGTGCCGGCCTTTTCATCGATGACGGCATTGACGAGGGTCGGCCTGCGCGAGCGGATGGCGTCTTCCATGGCCTTGCGCAACTCGCCCGGCGTCGTGGCGTGCACGCCGACGCCGCCGAACGCCTCCATCAATTTTTCATACCGGGCGTCCTTGACGAACACCAGGGGCGAGGGGTCGGCTCCGCCGGTCGGATTGACTTCGTCGCCGCGATAGACGCCGTTGTTGTTCAGGATCACGACACAGACCGGCAGGTTGTAGCGGCAGATGGTCTCGACTTCCATGCCGGAGAAACCGAAGGCGCTGTCGCCCTCGACCGCGATCACCTGCTCGCCGCTCACGACGGCGGCCGCGATGGAAAAGCCCATCCCGATGCCCATCACGCCCCAGGTGCCGACGTCCAGGCGCTTGCGCGGCTTGTACATGTCGACGATGCTGCGGGTGAAGTCCAGCGCGTTGGCGCCTTCGTTGACCAGGATCGCGTCGGGGTTGGCCTTGATGATGTCGCGCACGACGGCGAGCGCACTGTGGAAGTTCATCGGCGTCGGATTCTTCGCAAGCGTCTCCGCCATCTTCGCGACGTTCTTGCTCTTGCGCTCCGCGATCGCATCGAGCCAGTCCGCGGGCGGCGCGGGCCAGGTGGAGCCCTCGGTCGAGTTGATTGCTGCGAGCAGGGCTGACACGCAGGAACCGATGTCGCCGACGACGGGTGCGTCGATGCGGACGTTGCTGTCCGCTTCCTGGGGCGAGATGTCGATCTGGACGAACTTCTGGCCGCCCCACTCCTTGGAGGTCTTGCCGCCCCACGTCTTGCCCTTGCCCTGCGACAGCAGCCAGTTGAGACGCGCGCCGATCAGCATCACCACGTCTGCCTCGGGCAGCACGTAGGAGCGCGCCGCAGCGGCGGATTGTTCATGCGTGTCGGGCAGCAAGCCCTTGGCCATGGACATCGGCAGGTAGGGAATGCGGGTCTTCTCGATCAGGGTCCGAATGTCCGCATCGGCCTGGGCGTACGCCGCGCCCTTGCCGAGAATGATGAGCGGACGCCTGGCGCTCTTCAGCAACTCGAGGGCACGTGTAACAGCGTCCTGGGCCGGAATCTGGCGCGGCGCCGGATCGACCACCTCGATCAGCGACTTCCTGCCCGCTTCCGCGTCGATCGTCTGCGGAAACAGCTTGGCCGGCAGGTCGAGATAGACGCCGCCGGGGCGACCGGAGACGGCAGCACGGATCGCGCGCGCGACACCGACGCCGATGTCCTCGGCGTGCAGCACGCGGAAGGCGGCCTTCGCGTGCGGCTTGGCGATGGCCAATTGGTCCATCTCCTCGTAGTCGCCCTGCTGCAAATCGACGATCTCGCGCTCGCTCGAGCCGCTCACGAGGATCATCGGGAAGCAATTGGTGGTCGCATTCGCCAGCGCCGTCAGGCCATTGAGGAAGCCGGGCGCCGACACGGTCAGGCAGATGCCGGGCTTCTGCGTCATGAAGCCGGCGATGGACGCGGCGTAGCCGGCGTTCTGCTCATGGCGGAATGAAATCACGCGCAGGCCTGCAGCCTGCACCTTGCGCGTCAAGTCGGTGATCGGGATACCGGGCAGACCGAAGATCGTATCGATGCCGTTGAGCTTGAGGGCGTCGATCAGCAGGTGAAAGCCATCGGTCTCCTGCGGTGATTGGACGTTTGCCTGGACGCCGCTCGTCGTGTCGGCGACAGCCTCGGATGGGGCTTCCTTGCGCGTTGCGGTGACGCTTTCCATTGGGGTCTCCTGATTCACGCGAACATCACGATACCGTATGTGATATACCAGCAGTCGTCAATCGTTGGTTTAGGGACTCGTTTCCCGGACCCTGGGCGGACTCGCGACCGCGCTACCCCGCTCGTGGTTTTTGGTATATAAGATACTTGGAAGAGATTTGGGCAGCGTCAGTTGAATCGCCCGTCAAGAGAGGACAGACCGGTGGCAACGATTCCGGGGAGCACGGGCGCGACGGCAATCCCGCTCGCGCTGCGCCCGCTTTCCGCCAACGTCAGCTTCCGCGACCAGGCGTACGCGGCGCTGAAGCAGGCGATCATGGACGCGGACATCTACGCGCACCCGCACCCGTTGCGCCTCGACGAGCGGCAGCTTTCGCGCTCGCTCGGCGTTTCGCGCACGCCGATCCGCGAGGCGATGACGCTGCTCGAGCAGGAAGGCTTCCTGCGCACCGTCCCGCGGCGCGGCATCTTCATCGTCCGCAAGACCAAGCGGCAGATCATCGAAATGATCGAGATGTGGGCGGCGATCGAGAGCATGGCGGCGCGGCTCGCGACGGTGAACGCATCGGACGACGAAATCGCGTCGCTTCGCACCATGTTCGACGAATTCCGGAACTCGACGCCGGCCGAGCACATCCATGAGTATTCGGATGCGAACATCGCGTTCCACCAGGCGATCATCGGGCTGTCCGGATCGCACCTGATGGGCAAGACGATCGAGAACCTGTTCATCCACGTGCGCGCGATCCGGCGGCTGACGATCTCGCAGAGCGACCGCGCCGCGCGTTCGATCGTCGATCACATGCGCATCATCGAGGCGCTGGAGCGCCGCGACACCGAGCTCGCCGAGCGGCTGGTCCGCCAGCATTCGCTCGACCTCGCCGCGCACGTCGACAAGTACTGCGATTTTCTGGAGTAATCGAATTGACCCGACATGCCGATGCCAATGAATGACTCCGCGATCGTCGACACGTCGCGTCTGCGCGGCGGCCGAGGCGTCAGGAACCGTCCGAAGGGGCGGCATGTCGACGCGGACGCGCTGGCCGATGTCCGGGCGCTGCTCGGCGACGCGCCGCGCGAGCGTTCGCTGCTGATCGAGTTCCTGCATCGGATCCAGGACGCGCGCGGATACCTGCCCGCATCGCACCTCGTCGCGCTCGCGCAGGAAATGCGGCTCGCGATGACCGAGGTCTACGAAGTCGCGACGTTCTATCACCACTTCGACGTCGTCGACGCGAAGCGAAGCGCCGCCGCCGCCGATAACGGTGCGCGTGTGCGAAACGCTGTCCTGCCAGATGGCGGGGGCGCACGCGTTGCGCGACGCGCTGCGTCACGCATGGCGACCGCAACGTGCGCGTGCTCGGCGCTCCGTGCATCGGCCGCTGCGAGCAGGCGCCGGCAGCCGTCGTCGGCCGCAATCCGATCGATCGCGCGACGCTGCCGCGCATCCTGGAAGCGATCGAAGCGGGCGCCGTCGAACCGCCGACGCCGGCGTACATCGATCTCGCCGCGTATCGCCGCGACGGCGGCTATCGGACGCTCGCGCGAATGCGTCGATGGCGCGCGCGACGTCGAGTCGGTGATCGCCGAGCTCGAGAATTCCGCGCTGCGCGGCCTGGGCGGCGCCGGATTCCCGGCCGGTCGCAAATGGCGGATCGTCCGCGCCGAGCCCGCGCCGCGGCTGATGGCGGTCAACATCGACGAGGGCGAGCCCGGCACGTTCAAGGACCGCTACTACCTCGAGCGCGACCCGCACCGGTTCCTCGAAGGCATGCTGATCGCCGCGTGGGCGGTCGGCATCGACGCGATCTACATCTATCTGCGCGACGAATACGCCGCGTGCCGCGCGCTGCTGACGCGCGAGCTCGAAGCGCTGACGCGCGACCCGCCGTGCGCGCTGCCGCGCATCCACCTGCGCCGCGGCGCCGGCGCCTACATCTGCGGCGAAGAATCCGCGATGATCGAGTCGATCGAGGGCAAGCGCGGCATGCCGCGGCTGCGTCCGCCGTACGTCGCGCAGGTCGGGCCTCTTCGACCGCCCGACGCTCGAGCACAACATGGAAACGCTGTACTGGGTGCGCGACATCCTCGAGCGCGGCGCGAGCTGGTTCGCCGGGCAGGGACGCAACGGCCGCAAGGGCCTGCGCTCGTTCTCGGTATCGGGCCGCGTCGCCAAGCCGGGCGTGCACCTCGCGCCCGGCCGGCATCACGGTGCGCGAGCTGATCGACGAATACTGCGGCGGCATGCAGGAAGGGCACACGTTCTACGGCTACCTGCCCGGCGGCGCGTCGGGCGGCATCCTGCCCGCGTCGATGGGCGACATTCCGCTCGACTTCGACACGCTGCAGCCGCACGGCTGCTTCATCGGCTCGGCGGCGGTCATCGTGCTGTCGCAGCACGATCGCGCGCGCGACGCGGCGCTGAACCTGATGCAGTTCTTCGCCGACGAATCGTGCGGGCAGTGCACGCCCTGCCGCGTCGGCACGGAGAAGGCGGTCGGCTTGATGGCGCAATCGGTGTGGAACAAGCCGCTGCTCGACGATCTGTCGCAGGCGATGGCCGATGCGTCGATCTGCGGGCTCGGACAGGCGGCGCCGAACCCGATCGCGTGCGTCTTCAAGTATTTTCCGCACGAGCTGCAATCCGGCGCCGGGGTTGCAACGGCCCTCGAAAGCAATCCTGCCGCGCGGTCGGAACAAAGGACATCACGCACATGAACGCCCCGCACGAACAACTGGTCGCCCAGGATGCGATCGTCTTCAGGCTGAACGGCGAGGAGGTCAGCGCCGCACCGGGCGAAACGATCATCCAGGCGGCCGACCGCATCGGCGTTTCGATTCCGCGGCTTTGCTACAAGCCCGGCTATCGCCCCGACGGCAACTGCCGCGCGTGCATGGTCGAGATCAAGGGCGAGCGCGTGCTCGCGCCGTCGTGCTGCCGGCAACCGACCGCGGGCATGGAAGTCGCGAGCACCAGCGCGCGCGCGCTGCATTCGCAGAAGATGATCGTCGAGCTGCTCGCGTCCGACATGCCCGAGCGGTCGTACAAGACGGACTCCGAGCTCGACTTCTGGCAACGCGCGCTCGCGATCGGCAAGCCCCGCTTCGCACGCCGCGCGCAGCCCGCGGCCGACCTGTCGCATCCGGCGATGGCGGTCAATCTCGACGCCTGCATCCAGTGCACGCGCTGTGTGCGCGCGTGCCGCGAGGAGCAGGTCAACGACGTGATCGGCTACGCATTCCGCGCGTCGCATTCGAAGATCGTGTTCGATCTCGACGATCCGATGGGCCTCTCGACGTGCGTCGCATGCGGCGAATGCGTGCAGGCATGCCCGACCGGCGCGCTCGCACCCGCGCACGATGCGTTCCTGCAGCCGATCGATCGCAAGGTCGCGTCGGTGTGCCCGTATTGCGGCGTCGGCTGCCAGATCACGTACAACATCCAGGACAACCGGATCGTGCACGTCGAAGGGCGCGACGGCCCCGCGAACCACGAGCGTCTCTGCGTCAAGGGTCGCTTCGGCTTCGATTACGTCAGCCACCCGCATCGGCTGACGAAGCCGCTGATCCGCAAGCCGGGCTTCCCGAAGTCCGCCGATTTCACCGTGGACCCGGCGAATCCGCTGTCGGTCTTCCGCGAGGCGACCTGGGACGAGGCGCTGGCACTGGCCGGCGGCGCGCTCGCGCGCATCCGCGACACGCGCGGCCCCGACGCGCTCGCCGGATTCGGCTCGGCCAAGGGCAGCAACGAGGAGGCGTACCTGTTCCAGAAGCTGGTCCGCACCGGTTTCGGGACGAACAACGTCGACCACTGCACGCGGCTCTGCCACGCCTCGAGCGTCGCGGCGCTGCTCGAAGGCATCGGCTCCGGCGCGGTGTCCAACCCGGTGATGGACGTGATGCAGGCGGAGGTCGTGCTGCTGATCGGCGCGAATCCCGTATCGAACCATCCGGTCGCAGCAACGTGGATCAAGAACGCCGTGAAGAACGGCACGAAGCTGATCCTCGCCGATCCGCGACGCTCGGAGCTCGCGCGCCATGCCGCGCATTACCTGCAGTTCAAGCCGGACAGCGACGTCGCGATGCTGAACGCGATGATGCACACGATCGTCGAGGAAGGTCTCGTCGCGGAGTCGTTCGTCAACGACCGCACGAGCGGCTACGCCGAGCTGCGCGACAACGTCGCGCGCTACAGCCCCGAGGCGATGGCGCCGGTGTGCGGCATCGATGCGCACGACGCTGCGCGAAGTCGCGCGGATCTTCGCCAGGTCGCGCGCGTCGATGATCCTGTGGGGCATGGGCATCTCGCAGCACGTGCACGGCACCGACAACGCGCGCTGCCTGATCGCGCTGTCGATGATGACCGGCCAGATCGGGCGTCCGGGCACCGGGCTCCATCCGCTGCGCGGCCAGAACAACGTGCAGGGCGCCTCCGACGTCGGGCTCATCCCGATGATGTATCCGGATTACAGCCGTGTCGACAATGCGGACGTGCAGCAGAAGTTCGAAGCGCTGTGGGGAACGACGCTCGATCCCAAGCCCGGGCTTACCGTCGTCGAGATCATGGATGCCGTTCACGCGGGCAAGATCCGCGGCATGTACATCATGGGCGAGAACCCGGCGATGTCGGATCCGGACGTCGAGCATGCGCGCCAGGCGCTCGCGGACCTCGAAATGCTCGTCGTGCAGGACCTTTTCCTCACCGAGACCTGCTATCTCGCCGACGTGATCCTGCCCGCGTCCGCGTTTCCCGAGAAAACAGGCACGTTCACGAACACCGATCGCACGGTGCAACTCGGCCGGCAGGCGCTCGCGCTGCCCGGTGAAGCGCGACCGGATTTCGACATCATCGTCGCGATGGCGCGCGAGCTCGGTCTCGACTGGCGGTACACGCATCCGCGCGAAGTGTTCGACGAGATGCGCCTGGCGATGCCCTCGATCGCCGGCATCACGTGGGATCGGCTCGAGCGCGAAAGTGCCGTCACCTATCCGTGCGAACAGGTAGGCGATCCGGGTGAGCCCGTGGTCTTCATCGAGGACTTTCCCACGGCGAGCGGCAGGGCGAAGCTCGTGCCGGCGCAGATCATTCCGGCGGCGGAGCAGCCGGATACCGCCTACCCGTACGTGCTCATCACGGGCCGGCAGCTCGAGCACTGGCACACGGGCAGCATGACGCGGCGCAGCCAGGCGCTCGATGCGATCGAACCGTTCCCGGTTGCGTCGCTCAATTCGCAGGATCTCGAGACACTCGGGGTGACGCCCGGCGGGCCGATCACCGTCGCGTCCCGGCGCGGCAGCGTGTCGCTGTACGCGCGCGCCGACGACGGCACGCCGCGCGGCAGCGTATTCATACCGTTCTGTTACTACGAGGCGGCCGCGAATCTGCTGACCAACCCGAAGCTCGATCCATTCGGCAAGATTCCGGAGTTCAAGTACTGCGCGGTGCGCGTCACCGCGGGCGGCACGCCGGACCCGGCACCCGGCTATCACGCGGCCGAAACGCTCGCGGCGGATTGAAGCTCAACATACTCTCCGACCTGCATCTCGGTTTCGGAGCGCTCGAAGTACCGGACAACGATGCGGATGTGGTGGTCCTCGCGGGCGACGTCGCGCGACCCGCGCAGGCCATTGCGTGGGCGCTGCGCTTGTCGACACCGGTGCTCTACGTTCCCGGGAATCACGAGTTCTACGGCAGCAGCATCGCGGGCACCGTCGACGAGCTTCGGCGATTGTCGGCGGGAACCCATGTGCGCGTGCTCGCCGACGATGAAGTGATCCTCGACGGCGTGCGCTTCCTCGGCAGCACGCTCTGGACCGATTTCATGCTGTTTGGCGCGGGCGAGAAACGGTCGGCCGCGATGCGCGAAGCGCAGCGCTACATGCGCGATTTCACGCGCATTCGCACGGGCGATGCGCCGGAGACACCGTTCACTCCCGAAGATTCCGCTGCATTGTTCGGCGCGCATTCGCGCTGGCTCGAGTCGAGGATATCGGCGCCCTGCGCCGGACCGACCGTGGTCATTACGCACCACGCGCCCTCGCGGAAGAGCATCCATCCCCGGTTCGCCGGGTCGCTGCTGAATGCCTGCTTCGTCTCGGATGCCGACCAACTCCTCGACGGAAGCTGCGTGCGGCTGTGGGTCCACGGCCACACGCACGACAGCTTCGACTACGTTGTCGGCGCAACGCGCGTCGTGTGCAATCCGCGCGGGTACGCGAAGGACGGCATCAACGAAAACCGGCTGTTCGACCCGGATTTTTGCATCGACATCGGTTGACCATCCGCGAATCGCTTCCATCGGACCCATCGCGGCGGCAGGAAATCCGATTCTTACGGCTCCGACGCCAGTTTTTCGACGATCTTCCACTCGGCCGGTGTCACGGGCGTGATCGACAGCCGGTTGCCCCGCCGCAGCGTCACCATGTCCTCGAGGCCGCGCGCCGCGCGGAGCATCGGCAACGTGACGAGTCGCGTCTTCTTCACGAGCTTCACGTCGACATGCACCCAGCGCGGGGCGTCACGCCGCGACTTGGCATCGTAATACGCGCTCTTCGCGTCGAATTGCGTCGCGTCCGGATAGGCAAGCTTCGAGACCTCGACGATGCCCGCGATGCCGGGTTCCGGACAGCTCGAGTGATAGAAGAACGCGCGATCCCCGATGCGCATCTCGTCGCGCATGAAGTTGCGCGCCTGGTAATTGCGCACGCCGACCCACGGCGTCGTTTGACCGCGTGCGCGAACGAGGTCGTCGATCGAGAACTCGTTCGGCTCGGACTTCATCAGCCAGAAGCGCATTGACTACCCCGTTCTATCCCAGAGCATCCATTTATTGTTGTATTTTCAAATGGTTATTACAATGGGCTACTGAGGTGTATCCGAAATTATCCCATCACGGCCTTCACAATCGCCCCGTAGGGTTGCCCAGACCGCAGCATTTAGCAGTGGCTGGCCCACGGTTGCCTGTAGCTAGGTCAGGCTCGGTCCATTGCCGCGCGGTGGAAGGCCGATCGTCGGGCAGGGCGGATCCGGTTCTTGAACGCGAGATGCGCCTCGCTGAAACGAAGGGTCTAAGGAAGAAGCGGAAAATCTCGCCGCCGTTGCCCAAGCGCAGCGGCCATGTCGATCTGGGCCTCGCGTTGCTCGGTCAAGGGCGCGGGTAATAGGAACTGGTGATGCAACGGCACGACTCGCGTCATCAACATCACCATGACGGCGCGCTGTATTTCAACGCACCGCCCGCGCCGACCCGTCAAGGTCTGAATGCGACGGCCCTCTCGGCTACGGTGCACTGCCTGACTGGCTGTGCCATTGGCGAAGTGCTCGGCATGATCGTCGGTACCGCACTCGGCATGTCAAACGCGGCCACGATCGTGCTCGCCGTGTTGCTGGCCTTCGCGTTCGGGTACGCGTTCACCATAGTTCCGCTTCGCCGCATGGGGCTGGCATGGGCAACATTGCTCCGTCTGGCGCTCGCGGCCGATACCGCGTCCATCACGATCATGGAGCTCGCCGACAACGGCGTGATGCTGCTGATACCGGGAGCGATGGATGCCAGTCTTACGTCGTCCCTGTTCTGGATGGCGTTGGCAGGCTCACTGCTCATTGCCGGCGTGACTGCCTACCCAGTCAACCGGTGGTTAATCGCGCGCGGCAAGGGCCACGCGGTTGTCCATGGACACCACACCGATTGACGGCAACGGCGATGCGGCGGGGGTCATGTCACGTTGGATCGTCGCCGCGCAGTATCGCGGACGCACTCCGCAGGCTCGGTAGGTCGCCTCATGAGGCCGCTCGATGCCGATCGCTGTTGCGCTTCGTGCCCGGTGGCCCATTCTCGAACACCGGTGGCTGGCGCGTGAGTCCACGAGTCGAGCCGAGCGCCGCAATCAATTGCAGGAAGTCGTTAAGTCCCATGTGCGCCAGTGGACCACCGCCATCACCGTCCTTGCCGACGGCATTTGGCTACATGGCGACGAGCGACTGCAGGCGACCCTGAGCCGACGGTTGCCTCTGGCGGAAGCAGTCGTTCAACGCCGAGGTTTAGCGGGGCGCTTGCGTAACGACGCAGCCTCGGGTGGACGGCTCCTACTCCTGCGCAGTAAGGAAATGTGCGAGAACGTCGGCGTCTTCAGCAGTCGGGTTTCGCACCGTGTCGGCTGGAGGGGCGCTGCCATGCGCACGGTTGCCTGTCCGGAAGTTTTTGAGCTCAGCGCCCAGGTAGTCGTACCACTGGCCGGCAAGCCTGGGTACGTCACCCTGACCTGAATAGTCGCTTTGGTGGCAGGATGCGCATCCCAGCTCATTGGCCCTCTGGCGACCGCGCATGACTTTGGATGGATCTGACCGAAACGGCGTGCGGAGCGGCTTCTGCGCGGCAAAATAGTCCGCAATGTCGCGCATATCTTCGGTGCTCATGCCGGAGGCATTAGTCTGCATGACGCCAGCTCGCTTCTTGTCCTTAAATGCCTGCAGTTGAAGCACGATGTATGGTGCCGGCTGCCCCTGGAGTATCGGCGCGGCTCCCCCGCCGGTTCCCGTGTTGTGGCACAAATCGCAGAGGAAGGATTTGGCTTCGCCGGACCTCGCGTCGGCAAACGCGAGACCGTGAGACAGCGCGAGCAGCATGCCGATGACCGCGGGAGCGCTCATGATCCATCTCGCCCCATGCAATGGAAACCTCCCGGTTTCGTTCATGCCTGCGTCCTTAGTTGGCTCAGCGATGGTGCCTAGATAGCGATATAGCCTCATTGCCCCAGCAGCACAATGAAAAGTATCTTGGCAGGGCTCATGTGCGCAATAGCTGCAACAGCAGTAACGACCGCCTCTGGTGCATATAGCATTGCATTCCTTCCACGGCGGGCGAAGACGAATCGCTCGATCTGCCTGACCTTCGCTGGTGAGCGGCCGCTTTTGAGGACGAGCCTCTACGACCGGTTGTGGCCGATGGGGACGATTCAATGCTAATGCACCCGCCGTACACCCGACGTGGGCGGTGACGCAAAAGGCACGCTTGCAACGTTATGTGCAATCAGCATACGTGCTCCCAAACATGGCGCAAAATGGACGCGAGCCGGATACGGTAGCGGCGCATTGCCAGGCAAGGAGCGGATCATGGCCAACGAAGACCGTGTAGAAGTCAACCAGACACAGATAGAGTGGCTTACGCGCGAGCTCGAAGAAGCAGAACTCTTCACGCAAAAGCTTCACGCATTCATTGCCGCCATCCGCGAAGAGGTGGCGGCCGGACGTGTTGGCCGCGCATTGTCGATGTGTAACCAGGCGTTAACCGAGATCGACAGCGCGACCGACGTGGTCGCGCCGTCACCGCACCTTAAGGAGCGGGCAGGTCTGGAGGCGGACTATGCGCCGCAAAGCGGCAAGCGAGACTAGCCGGGCGACCGCCTGGCCCCGGAGGTAGTGTTGCAGTCGACTTCCGCTATGGCCGAACCGAGACTGTGCGCTCGTGATTAGCGTTCGCGTCGCGGTTCAAAGAGCATGTACGTTGACCGGTCATCAGGCCGGAAGTACGCTGGAGCGATGACGTCCCGCCGCCAAGCGCTCGCAGCCCTCGGCACGTGCGTGCTCCTCGCGCCGTTCGGAGGCTTCGCGCAGTCGCCGCGCGTCTATCGCATCGGCTGGATCTCGTTGGGCAAGGCGGACGCGCCCTCTCCGTTCCTCGACGCGTTCCGACAAGGCCTCAGGGAGCGGGGCTACGTGGAGGGCAGAGACGTGATCGTCGAGGCGCGGCTCGCCGACGGCGCCCGCGAGCGTGCGGAAGAGATGGTCACGGCGCTGGTGCACTCGAAGGTCGACGTCATCGTCACGCAAGGCGGCGCGCTGCGCAGCGCGGTACGTCAGGCCGGCGCCACGCCGGTCGTGTTCGGCTACAGCGGCGACCCAGTCGCGGCGAAAATCGTGGAAAGTTTCGCGAGGCCCGGCGGCACGCGCACCGGCATGAGCTTTCTCGCGCTGGAGCTGGTCGGGAAGCGCCTCGAGGTGCTCGCCCAAGTCCTGCCCACGGGGTCGCGTGTCGCGATTGTTGCCGATCCCGAGCATCCGGGCGAGCAAGCGGAGTTCAGGACCTCGCAATCCGCGGCACAGGAAACCGGCTTGCGGCTCGGTTATTTTCCGGTACGCAGCGTGGACGAGCTCGACGAGTCATTCAGGCGCATGGCCGGCGACGGGACGCAAGCGCTCGTCGTGTTCCCGGACGCCTTCACGCTCGACCAGCGCGAAAGGATCGCGGCCTTCGGCCTGAAGCAGAGGCTGCCGGCAGTGTCGGGATGGAGCTTGTTCGCGGACAGCGGGTTCCTGATGAGCTACGGTCCAAACCTTCGCGACTCCTACGCGCACCTCGCGACCTACGTCGACAAGATCATCAAGGGCGCGAAACCCGCGGACTTGCCGATCGAGCTGCCGACGTCCGTGGAATTCGTCGTCAACGCGAGGACTGCGAAGGCCATCGGAGTGAAGCTGCCGCCGGCCATGCTCGTCCGTGCCGACCGGGTCATCGAGTGACCGGTCATTGGCCGCGCGTGCCTTCCTCGGTTAACTCGCGATTCTGGCCTCGCCATCGCGGACCGCACTGCGTGAGCCTGTCCTTGTGCCGCGATACGGCGCACGACAGCGCAGCTCGCAAGCGAAATGAGCTCAATCTTCTCCAGGCCTTTCGTATCGCCTCACTAATTCCATCGGTCCAAACAGGCTTTCGTTCATCGGCAAGTGACATGGCAACGAACGCCTGATCGCTGACGATTGAAGGACGTGCCTGCGTCTCGAGGAACTCCCATCCACCCGCGGTAATTCGCACTTGATGGCAAATGCGTCGTTGTTGGGTGGCAATCGGTCAGCCCGTCACACCAACCCGCGCTCGAGAAGGGAACGGAAGAGATAGCGAAACTCTTCCTCTCGCGCGGCTCGCGTCAACGGGTGGTCCAATGCTGGTTGGGTTGGGCGGGTCGACCGCAGGGCGCGCCGAGCGTTCGGTCCTTGTAAGCAGGACTTGCGCTGATGGCCGATAACGTCGAGCAAATGACTGCTATGGAGTGCAATGCGCTACGTCCGCTCTTGGCCCGCGAGCGGCCTGATCGCTGACGGTCGCAGTACGACCCGTTGCTGACCGTCGCGCTATGAAGAGCAGTGCGTTACCAGACTACGCCGAACGCGCAGAAGCGGGCACATGGACGACGCGCCGAAAGCGGTCGTTTGCGCCGAATCGAACAAATCGTTTCATTCCCAAGGTACCAGAAAGCGAATTTCACGGACGACAAGCGTCCCCTCCGGCCGGAACGCCCGTGGGCAAAGCACAAAAGGACACATGGAAAACCGCGCGCCGCAACTCGCCATCCCATGAGCGCTCTATTTCTTCTCCAGGAGCAGCGACGCTTCCTTGCGCAATATTGGAAGAAGGCGTTTCGCTACCTTCGCCAGGAGCCAAGGCAACGACACTTCGATGCGCAGCGCGTCCTCCAGCACTTCAATGCTCGCCGCCGCTGTTTGGCCGAGCGCGCGCATGCGGAAGCGCAATGTATCTCCTTGCCAAGTCTCCTGCTCCATCGCGATCATCGCTCCGAGGTGACCGTTGGTGCGGGCGAAGCCCTCTTTGAGACGGCGGACAGCCTCGACCTTCCCGAGACGATGGCCGATGATGACTGTGACGGTATCGCTCACGGAAACTGTAATTGCGTAGTGTGCACGTGCATGCGAGCTATTGTGATCGAACGGCGACCGTGGCACCGCTCAAGGCATAGCGGCTACTCTTGCTCACAAAGGGGCGGCGAGCTCAGCGCAGCGGCGAGCCGGCGCCGATCGTCGGCGTACCAGAAGCAACGTACGGCGTTTCATCATCGAACGCACCGTCGATCGATGGAGCGCCGACGATACTACAGCGTCCCACAAATTCACGTTCGAGACGGCAATGACCGGTATTGGCCGCATTGAGACACTAAGCAATCGCCCGCGATCGGCCCATCGCGACCCAGCCGAAACCCAAGTTCGGCGATGCAAAGGGGGCATCGAGCGGCAATCGTTAAGCGCCGTCTGCGGAAAATGCGCAGTTCTTGGCGATTATTATTTGTACCCAGTGCCGGCGACTCTAGAGGCATGTCAGCTGCCGACCAACCCAAAGGTTCCCATCGTCAAAGGAGGAACCATGCTGCACAACGCGCTCCTTTTTGCCTACATCCGTGCTCAGGATGTGTCACGTGCATGACACTTCTACGAGCAAAAAGTAGGTTTTAAGCCGAGCGCGGAGCAAGCCGGCGGAGTCGTGTACGAGTTTGGGAAAGACACGGCGTGCTTCCTCTATCCGACGCCCAATGCCAGGACGTCCAAAGCCAGCCAGGCGTTCTGGCAGGTGGATGATGTCGACAGATTGCCGAGTTAAAATCAGGCGGCGTCGCGATTGAGAACCACGACATGCCGGGTGACAAGAGTCCTAGCGGAGCCATCTCGGCGGCGGCGCCAAAGCCGCCTGGTTCAAGGACACCGAAGGCAACATACTCGCGATGGTCCAGAGTCTCAAATGATGTCAGGTTAGCGACCATTCTGATGTCATCCCACTAGTCGATGGTCTTAACTCACCTAGGAGAACGGAAATGGCCAACAAGAACACTATCTGTCTGTGGTACGACGGTACCGCCATGGACGCCGCGCGGTTCTATGCCGAAACTTTCCCCGACAGCGCGGTGGGCGCGGTGATGCGCGCGCCAGGCGACTATCCCGACGGCAAGCAGGGCGATGTCCTGACGGTCGAGTTCACCGTGATCGGCATCCCCTGCGTTGGGCTTAACGGCGGGCCGGAGTTCAAGCACAACGAGGCGTTCTCTTTCCAGATCGCGACCGACGACCAGGCCGAAACCGACCGCTTGTGGAACGCGATCGTCGGAAACGGCGGCCAGGAAAGCGCGTGCGGCTGGTGTAAAGACAAGTGGGGCCTGTCGTGGCAGATCACGCCGCGCGCCCTCATCGCCGCGGTCTCGGACCCCGATCGCGCGGCGGCCAAGCGTGCGTTCGAAGCGATGATGACGATGAAAAAGATCGACATCGCCGCGATCGAGGCGGCGCGACGGGGTTGACGTCATGTCCGCAATGTTGACAACTGAGCGGGTGAGAACGCAAACGCCAGCGATGTAAAGGACATCCTGGCATCAATGAGGTTGCAACCCTCCTCGCCCTATTGGGAACGCTTTCCTTGGGTTCCGTCAGTCGGCCGTATGACCGACACCATCGGCCGCCGGCCCGTTCGCCGTCGGGCTGCGCAGCCTCCTGGTTCGGTGGTCGTTACGCGGAAGCGGAGCGCTATCCGCTTCTGGCCAAACTGAGACGGTCGCCACTACGAGTGTTTTAAAAAGCGGCGCTCGATCAAGCGCAGCAATGCATTCGTGCGCCTGTTGATGCCGACGACGATCCATATTCAGATTTTCGCGAAATGACGACCATTACACCGCAGTACCAAATTCGCGGGATGACTCGGAACGAGGTCGACACTACCATCGAATGGGCGGCGGCTGAAGGCTGGAACCCGGGCTTGCATGATGCGACGTGTTTTTTCGCCGCCGATCCCGATGGTTTCTTAGCCGGACTGCTCGACGAGGAGCTCGTTGCGACGATTTCCGTCGTGAAATATGGGACGTCGTTCGGTTTTCTGGGTTTGTACATCGTCAAACCCACTTATCGGGGCCGCGGCTATGGCTTGGGCTTGTGGAATGCCGGCATCGCGCATCTAGAGCAGCGAACGATCGGGCTCGACGGCGTTGTCGCACAACAAGATAACTACCGAAGGTCCGGTTTTGCATTCGCGTATCGGAACATTCGATACGAGGGTACCGGCCAGGCGAAGACTTCACCGCGTAGGGAAATTGCGCCGCTGTCTTCACTACCTTTCGACGATCTGAACGACTACGACAGATCGGTTTTTCTGGCCGATCGCTCGAGCTTTCTCAAGTCCTGGATTAGTCAACCGCAAAGTACGGCGATCGGCTTTCTGCGCAACGGCAGGCTCGCTGGTTATGGCGTCATACGTGCTGCTCGCACCGGTTTCAAAATCGGTCCGCTTTTCGCCGACGATGCGGGGTGTGCGGAAGCCTTGTTCAACGGACTTGTCGCGCGTGTCCCAGACGATTCGGGCTATTACCTCGACGTTCCGGAGATGAATCCGGCCGCAGTCGCGCTGGCCGAGAGACATCGGATGACAATCGTGTTCGAGACTGCGCGTATGTACACCGGGCGGCCACCTGACGTTCCCATGCATCGATTGTTCGGCGTCACGACGTTCGAGCTGGGATAAGGTCTATCGACGCCTGCAATTGGTCCGAACTGGGACGCATTCGATCGACCAGACGGCGCGGCACGCGGCACGGACCGCCGCTTCCGGTGAAAGCTAGTGCGGTGCCTTAAGGTCGCCGATCACCGGTTGTCGGAGGCCCCTGCGGGGGTCACGCCTCGGCGCCAAAGTCCGGCCCGTCCAACTGTCGCACTTCGCACTCGATGTCCCATTCGTCGCCGTGAATCCTCAGGAAGCGCTTGGTCACCTCGATTGCCTCCTTCATGGACCTTGCCTCGAGGATCGCAAAGCCACCTATCACCTCCTTAGTCTCCACGAACGGCCCATCGACCGTCGAAAGCTTGCCGTTTCGGAGGCGCACCCGCACGCCGTCCACCGTCGGCCGGAGCCCCGCGGTGTGGATCAATGTCCCCTCGCGGGTCATCTCCTCGATGAGCTTGCCCATGTCATTCATGAGTTGCTCGCTGGGTACTCGGCCGCTGTTCTCGTCGATACGGATCATCGAAAGGAATCGCATATTCGTCTCCCGGTAAAAAGGGCGGGGCGGACATCGGCGCCGTTGCGCAGACATCCTTCCCCTTCTCTAGTCGAACGGGGTGGCCGCCGGATCGACATCAGCGACAAAATCCAGTTCAGAGCCCGCTCCATGGCATGGACGGGGCGTGCGCTTCGGAAAATGCCCAGCCGGATTTGTATCGCTCCCAGGTAGTGGAGGAACGGTTCCGCGCGCCTGTCACCGTCGTGATTCGTGCACGAGGGCGGGTTCCTGTTTGCGCGACAACGACCGAATTCGACGTTACGACGCGCGTAGCAAACACCGGATCAGCAAGAGGACCGGCTCAGTGTCGGCCATGTGATGTGGCTGATGCGCGCTGAGGCAGTTCGCGGACAGTGGCTGCCCGATGTCGCTGTGGTGCTGGCGACCGGGTTCCCAGATGTGCTCGATTCGATCGCCGATTGCGGCGCGGTCGCGCTCACGAAGCCGTATTGATAGAGCATTGCGCTCGCCACGCTGCGCGGTGTTTACAAGGGCGGACAACCGAGGCTCAGCCCCGCGCAGGCTCAGGACCTTCGAGACCGTTCGTCGAAGGGCGAGCCCCGCGTCCACCTCGCCCGTCACTTCGGCATCAGCCGGCAAGCCGTGTACGACTACCAGAAGGCGGCGTGATTACACGCTACGGCTGGCATGGCTGCAATCAATTGCAGGCGCTGCCGCAGACCGCGATGCTATTGAGCCTTACGTAAATACATGACGTCAAATCGGCAATTCGGCCTGCTGCCAGAACGCGGTGATGAGTCGCGGGCGGCGTTGCATCGACCTGAGCCGGTTGCGTGCGAAGGTCCGCACTTCGCCGATGGTGTCCAAGCACAGATTGGCCAACTCGCGTTGCTTCATGTAACCCCAGATGTATTCAACCGGGTTGAGTTCCGGCGCATACGCGGGCAGTCGTTCCAGAACCAGGTGTCCGTCGAGCGATTCGACGTAGTCGTTAACCACTCGGCTGCGGTGCGCCGGCAGGCCGTCCCAGATCACCAGCAGCTTGCCGCGAATCTGCTTGGTCAATGCCTGCAGGAACTCGACGAACTGTGGGCCGCGGATCGCGCCGGCATGAAACCGGAAATAGAAGTTCCAGAAGCTGATCCCGGCGATCACCGACAGTTGCTTCCAGTTGAAGCTGTATTGCAGGACCGGCGTCTGGCCTTTCGGCGCCCAGGTCTTGACCCGTGTGGGGCGTTCGCTCAATCCACTTTCGTCGATGAAGACGATGGTGCGTCCTTCGCGGCGGGACTTTTTTTTAGCGCCGGCCAACGCTTGCCGCGCCACTGCTGGATTGCCGCCTCGTCGCGCTGGATGGCACGACCCGTCGGGCGTTGGTTGGAGAAGCCCATCTCGCGCAGGATGCGCCAGACATTCACCGTGCTGTACGTCAGTCCGAACTCGCGCTCGATCAGCTTCACCACTCGCGCCAACGTCCACAGTTCGGTCGGAAAGTCGTTGGCGATCGCACCCGCCAGCAACGCTTTGCCCAAGCGCTTCTTCTGCACGGCATCCAAGCCACTGGGCGTCCCAACGGCTTGCGTCGCCACGCCTGTGGATCCACGGCTAACTTCTTGGCCCAGCTCGACGTCGTCTGTCGGCTGACCTCCAATGTGCGCGCCACCTCGGCTTGCCCTATGCCACGCGCAAGCATCCGCATCCCTTTGCGCCGGCGCAATTCCAGTGACTTGAAATCTCGTCGGTACCGCTTCGTTGCCATGCCCGCTCCTCGAAGTCGTCCCACTTCGATTAACGCTCATGATAGCGAGTCGGTTGAATGGCTCGGATCGCACTGCTGTCGCTTTGCGCCGGACGCCGGTTGCTGCTGTGGCTGCGGCGACCCACAATGGGTGCACGCTGCGCCTCCCTCAATTCTCTGGCGGTGCCATGTCAAATACCGAAGCCAACAACGTCGTTAGCGTATTGAATCGCATTCTTGAAGCCGAATTAGCTGGCGTGGTGCGCTATACGCACTACTCGTTCCTTGTTTTCGGTTTTGGTCGAATTCCAATTGTTTCATGGATGCGTGAACAAGCTAGCGAATCGCTTCTACACGCGCAACAAGTCGGAGAATGGATTACGACCTTGGGGGCTTATCCATCATTGGAAATCGGCCCCCTGCTGGACTCACACAAGCACGATGTCGGCGCTATGTTGCGCGAGTCGCTCGAGGCTGAAAGTAATGCCCTCGCCCTGTACAGGCAACTTCTAGGAATGGTGGAGGGTCGCCTCATCGGATTGGAGGAGTTCACTAGGCAGATGATTCATGCGGAAGAACTGCACGCCGCCGAGGTGGACAAGATGCTGCGGAAACCCGGAGAACTGGCGCCTTTCTCCCCGGGTGAACCGAAGGGCGGCTGAATACCGGAGTTCAGGTGCGAGGCGTCGTAACTGCACTTACGCGTCGGGAACCAAGTCGATGTGCCTCAACAATCGTCGGGCGCTGAATTTAACGTAAAGGTAACGCTCCATTTCGCGATCGCCGAAAACACCCTCTCTGCGGTCCCGTGAAGGTTGGCAGCGGTCACTCGGACGATCAAAACAGCATCGCGATCGTAACGCGCGTCTAACCATGCCACACCCTCAAACGTCCACGTATCCCCATGTCGGAAGTCTTGGCACTCAGCGCTGCGTTTGCGCTCTATCTCAACCTTAGCCGCATGCGTCCAACCCTGCCGTTCACGACTAGGTCTTGAAGCGAATCGAATACGGGAACCAATGGCGATCTAGGTCGAGGTGGTATTCGACCGTCCCCAAGTACGTTAAGCGGTCTTTCGTTGATCCAGCCGCCTACAATCTCGACCTCTACGCGGAGCCGATCAGCGCGAACGATTCCAGTGTTTGTAATCTACTTGGCGAGCAGAGAGCATGACCGAAAGAATATCGCGACGAGCGTTTGTTGGACGCGCTGCGGTCGCCCTCGCGGCACACAACTTCGCGCTCAGGCCTGTCTGGGCACTGACTGAGCCTTCATCACTGGCTGAGCCTTCGTCTCCGCTTGTCAAGAGGGTGGTGCGCTCGCCCGAGAACACGTATTACACGTATCCCCATTCCAACGGCTTCCTGCCCAATGGCGCCTGCGTACTCGCTTCCCCGACTTCTGGGCCTGAGAATCCCGGCCTGGATTACCTGTCGTTCGATTTCAACAACGGCAACTCGTGGCTGATCGCGCATGTCCGAGACCCGCGGATGTATTACGCCATCGGCCGGAACGGCATGATGGCGGTCCCGCGCAGAAATGGGATGTATCTGATCGACACGACGCGCAAGAACGATCGTCCCCGGTCTCTATTTGACGACGCGGACTGGACGGTGCATGCGGACTGCGATATTTCGGCCGATGGCAGCAAGATTCTGGTTACCCTCACCAGGAAGAATGCGCCGGATCGCCACCGCGCCAGTGTCATTGATGTGGCGAGCGGAAATATCGAAACGATGATGGAGACCGACTGGCTGATCGACCACGCGCACTTTTCGCCGTTCGATCGAGCGTGGGTAGTCTTCGCGAACGCGCAGCCGAACAACTATCGCAGATTATGGGTCTGGAACCGCAAGCAGGCTCCCCAAGGGCGCATGCTCTTCAAACAGGTGCAGTCGGACGGGAAAGTCTTTAATATCGGGCACGAGCGCGCCATGTTCAACGAGCGCACGGTACTAGTCATCGCTTTTGGCAGCAATAGCACCGCGCGGCCCTGCGGGCTCTATGCAGTCGGCTTCGACGGCGAAATGCGCCTCGTCAGCGAGTCCATGCGGGACCTCCACTGCAACGTCAGTCAGGACGGCCTTTGGGCGGTGGTTTCGCTCCAAGGCACGCACGAAACACTCATGCAGCGCATCTCCAGGAACTGGCTCACCGAGGGTCCGGGATACGGTTTCAGCGACGTAATGATCGTCAATCTGAGCACCGGCGCACGGCAATTCCTCTATCGAGCTACGAACGCCGCACAGGGCCAGCCTTACGAGGTCCAACCGACGATCAGTCCTGACGGCAAGTGGGTCCTGCTCAAGGACGCTCGCGAAAAGCGCGTATTGGGTATCGAGATCGATCAGGCAGCGCTCGCCGCATTTCTCAAGAGAACCGCAGCGTGATATAGCGCCATTTCCAACGCGCGCGAGGGTTTGAGCCACGACACTCGTAGCCGACCGCTTTGAAGGACTAATTGACCTCGCGAGGCGTATCGTCGGTGCGAGGACTTGCATTCGGGCGGAGAAACGGACCGAGGTCGCGCTCGATCAGCCGCTGAGTTTCGATGGCGTCCCTGTCAGGGGCCGACTGCGCGGTGCTCCTTGATGTCTGAGGAAATCCGGCGAGCTCGCGCTCGATCAGCCGCTGGGTTTCGATGGCGTCTTTGTCCCGTGCCGGCCGCGCAGCGCGTCTTTGCGACGGGGCGAGATCCGGCACGCCGCGCTCGATCACCGCGGCGTTGGGTGGCACTTTCGTGGCTGTCGTCGGCCCGGGCTCCGCGGCATTGGATGGCGCTTTTGTCGCGGTCGTCGGCCCGACCTCCGCATCCTTGGATGGCACTTTCGAGGTTGTCGTCGGTTCGGTCTCTGCGTCCTTGGATGGCATTTTCGTGGCGGTCGTCGCTGCCGCCCCAACGTCGTTGGGAGGCGCCGGGTCTACCGTCGCCGGCCCGCCGCCGATGCCGTTGGAGGGCGCCTGCACCGCCGTCGGCGCGTCACGCTCGCGTTTCGCTTCAGCAGCCGGCGGTGCGGCGGCGGGCGTTGCACGACTTTGCTCCTCGCCGATCACCGCGTTGCGCCCCGGCGTCCCTGTCGAATTCGCGTTGTAAAGGTTGTAAGCGACTGTGCCGAGCACGCCCAGCGCGATGACCACTGCCGCCGTCCGGTAGAGATCGCCGCTTCTGGATGCGACAGCCCGGCGTCGCTGGGCGCTGCCTTCATCGAGGCGGTCCGCAGGCGATTCCGACACATGGGACGATGGCGCGGAGACGGCGCGTTCGATCGTGTCGGAACCCGTTGCCCTGGCCGCGCCAAGTTGGCCGTACGGTCCGGCGGTGCTTGCTGCGTCAGGCTCCGCAAAAGCGTCGGCGACGCTCGACGCGGCAGGTTCCGCAGACGCCTCAGCGACGCTCGATGCGCCAGGTTCCGCAGAAGCGTCAGTGACGGTCGCTGCGACAGGCTTCGCAAAAGCATCAGTGACGCTGGCTGCGACGGGCTCCGCAAAAGCGGCGGCGAAGCTTGCTGCGGTGGGCTGCGCAACAGCGTCGGCGACGCTCGCCTCGGCACGTTGCGTCAACGCTTCGGTAGCAGTCGCCTCGGCAGCTTCCACGCGAGCTACGGTGACACTCGCGGCGTCGAATGGCGCACCACACTGGTAGCACGTCTCGGCGGTCACGTCGTTGATCGCCTCGCACTGGGGGCAGGGCTTGAGATGCAGCGGAGAACCGCAGTCGCTGCAGAACTTGGCGACCTCGGGGTTGATATGGGCGCAGAAGTGGCAGGTTAGCGTCGACATGCTGATGACCCGGCAGTTGCATTGATGTGCAGAAAGGATTGGAGGCATTGCAGGAACCGCGGTTCCCTCGCCGACCGGCCGGCGAGTATTGCGCGAGACCCACCGCCTACCGGTTTGACCCGGATCGCGGCGAGCGGCCACTCGCCTGGCAGGCTGCGCCTTGCAATGCCGCGCGCACCACTCATGTCACCGCAAGCAACAGCTTGCCCCGGCTTTGCCGCGTTTCGAGCACGCGGTGCGCCTCGGCGGCTTCGCCCAGCGGAAAGACGCGATCGATCGTCACCCGGAGGTTGCCGGGCGTGAACGCACCGAACAGGTCTTGCGCCCGCGCGCGGATCTCCGTCGCATCCTGCATGTAATCGGCGAGATGCGGGCGCGTGAAGTACACCGAGCCGGCCTCGGCCAACTCCAATGGAGCGATCGCCTCGACCTGCCCGGAGCTTGCGCCGAACATCACGCAGAGCCCGCGCTTGCGCAGCGCACGAATGCTCGCGTGCACGGTGTCGCGGCCGACCGAGTCGTAGACCACGTCGGCGCCGCGGCCGTTGGTGATCCGCATCACTTCACCGCGGAAATCGGTCTCGCGATAGAGAATCGTGTGGTCGGCGCCGCAGGCACGGGCGATTGCCGCCTTGGCCGAGCTGCCGACCGTCGCAATGACGGTCGCCCCGCGAAGCTTCGCGAGCTGGATCAGCAATTGACCGACGCCGCCCGCGCCCGCGTGCACGACGCAGATATCGGCGGCACGCACCCGCCATGCCGAGCGGGTCAGGTAGTGCGCCGTCGATCCCTGCAGCATCAGTGCGCATGCGACGTCGAGCGACACTTCGCCGGGCACCTGCACCAGGCGCCACGCGGGCACGACGGCAAACTCGGCATACGCGCCGAGGACGATGCACCACGCGACGCGCTCCCCGACGCTGAATCCTTCCACGCCTGAACCCATCGCGTCGATCGTCCCCGCGCCTTCCATGCCGAGCAGCATCGGCAGCGCGGTCTCGTAAGTGTGCGAACGTGCGTATGCGCCGTTGCGCATGTAGACGTCGATGTAGTTGACCCCGGCGTACGCGAGCTTCACGCGCACGTCACCGGGCCCCGGCACCGGAACATCGACGTCGCGCGCCGAAAGCACTTCCGGCCCGCCGAAGCGGTCGAGTCCGATCGCGCGCATCACGGCGTCGGCCGCGCCGGATGGAACGAGCGATCGGACAAGAGCCGGTCGAGCGGTTCGGCGAGCTCGTAGACGCTTTGCACGGCGAGGTCGCGACCGAACGCAACTCCGCTGTTTGCCGCGCGCGTGCGGAGCCCCGCCTCGTGCACGTCGAGGATGTCGCGCGGCAAGGGCAACGCGCCGGGCTCGAGGATTCGCAGGTAACCGTCGGCGTCGCGCGCCGGCATGACGCGACTCCTGACGTGGCGATTGGGCGACCATGGCACGTCGAGCACGCCGGCCGCGAACGCCCGCACCGTGCCGACCGCTGCGTCGCCATCGCCCATCTCGAGCACCTTGTCGACGATTGCCCGCACCTCGCGCGCGATCAGGTCGCTTCTCGCGCTCGTACTCGGGCAGGCCGTCGAGCCGGATGCCGCGCGCCAGGTAGATCGCCATCCGCGTGATGCGCAAGCCTTCGACATTCGCCTGCGGCGTCGGGATCCCGTGCGCTTCGTGGGTGGACTTCGTCGTGACGCTGACCGCGCCGCCGATGGCGGCCAGCGTGCCGCCGTAGCTGACGAGCGTTGCGGCCTGCGCATCGTCGTGCGGCCATGCGCCCATCCAGTGCAGCGACGTGACCGGCGTGAAAACGTCGCGATAGCCCTTCTTCGCCAGGTATTCCTGCGCGAGCGATTCGCACGCCGCGATCGCCGCCGCGTCCTGGATCAGGTGCAGCGTCTGCGCGAGCTCGAGGCCGTAGTGCGTGACACCCTGCGCCGCGGCGAGCAGGCAGTCGAGCACGGCGATCGCAATCGCGATGCACGGCGGGATGTTGGTGCCGGTGAGGAAACCCGGCTGGCGCCGGTGCAGTTCGACGCCATGCTCGGCATACAGCGCCGCGAGCCGATCGAGATACTGGTAGTTGCGGATGCCGTCCTCGATCGACAGCTCCTTGATGTACGACGTCGTATAGGCAATGCCGCTGCCGAGGTAGCCGGTGTAGCCCGGCGGCAAAGCCGATCTCCGACGTCAGCTTCGGCATCGACGTGCCGGTCAGCATGATGGCCGGCTTGTCGATCGCATCGATCAGGTCGCGGCACGCCGCGATGCCGTAATTGACGATCGGAAACCCGTTCAGCAGCGACCGGCCGAGGCGCTCCGACTCCTCGACGCCTTTTTGCGCCGCCGCGAACTGCTCGTTGCGCGTGTAGCTGTCGGTCGTCGTCGGCACGATATCGGCCATGCCGTCGCGGTCGAGCGCGATCATCAGCGCCTTCTGCATCTCGAGCGTCCCGAAGCCGCCGCGCGGCTGGGTCAGGCAGCGGCGATCACGGTGCGCGCGGCGCATGGCATCCGGCCAGTCGCTTGTGCGGCGGCAGCGCCTTGTGCCGGGCGACTGCGGCGTCGAAATCGACGTCGGTGCCGGTCGGCCAGCGCGCGAGATTCGCTCGCCGCGCGCGATGAAATTCGTCCGCCGGAATCGCCGCTTCCGAAAGCGGCGGCCGCAGGACGTCCGAGCCGGGCTGGTCGTTCATCCGTTCACGCTCCCTCCAGGATGCCGGCGGTGCAACGACGCCGCGCCATGTGCGGATCCGCGTCGCGTTCGCCCGTGCTCATGGGTGTACCCCCACGCTTGCGGCAGTCGCCGCCGCGCTGCCCCCGAAGGGGGCGCTCCCGCGCCTTGGCCAGGCGCTCATTCGACGACCCGCAAGTGCCTGCGCGCGCAATCGAATGCAGCCGTGCGGTCGACTTGCGCGAGCAATCCGGCAGCGTACAGCAGGTAATCGCGCATCGAGGGCAAGCCGAGGTGCGCGCGGACGCAACTGTCGCGGCCTGCGAGGATCGGCGCAGGCGACGCGCAGGATCGCAGCGGGATCGCGCGCATGGACGATCGCGCCCCCGGTGCCGATCAGCCATCCGCATTCCGACAGATCCTTGCCGCGCTGCATCTGTACCGGTCCCTGCGCCGTATAGACGGTCTCGACAGTGCCGGCATGGCGTTCCACCGCGATGTCGACGGCCGCGCGCACGAGCGCGTCGTCGAGCTTCGTTTCGGCCTGCGTCGCCGGCAGCGCCTCGACGTTGGCTGGCAATTCGCGACAGCGCGGCCGCGGCATCGTCCGCGGAAATGCCGGCGTTGGCAGCGAGCACGTCGAGCCCGACGGCTGCGACGATCGCCGCCGCGTTGTGCCGCATGCCGAGATCGCCTTCCACCGTACGCTTCGCATGCGGCTGCGGCAAGCCGTACCGGATGACGCCGGGGGTCGCAGGCTCGCCGGCACCGATCGAATGAACGTCGGTCGTCGCGCCGCCGGGATCGACGACCATCAGCGGGCCGAGCGCCTCGCGACCCGCGACGCCGTCGGCGAGCAGCCGCGCGCCCTCGAGCACCGCGGCGGGTGTCGGCATCAGCACATGATCGAACTGCGCGCTGGCGCGATCGATGCCCTTCGCCTTGACGATGCGCTGCATGAACACGTCCCGGATCGCCGCGCGCGCCGGCTCGATGTCGAGCGTATCGATCGTCGGCAGCACGTTGGCGGCGCGCGATCGCGACGCGGCCGTTGTGCGACAAAATCGAGACGATCTCGTCCGTCGTTTCGCGATTGCCGGCCACGACGATCGGGCAGCGCACGGCGCTCGACTCGAGCGCGCGCGCGTTATGCAGGATCACCGCGGTGTTGCCGCCGTCGGTGCCGCCGCACAGCAGGACGATGTCGGGTGCGAGCGCTTCGATCTGCGCGATATCGCCCGCCGTCAGGCGATAGGCGAAGCCGCCGACGAGCCTGGCGCCGGCGCCCAGTGCCGCCTGCCGCGCCGCCTCCGCCGTCAGTTCCCGCACGAGACCGACGGTCACCATCCGCAGGCCGCCCGCGGCACTCGACGACGCGAGCCTGCATGCGAACCTCGGCAGCGCGCCCATCCTGCCCGCGAGCGCTGCGAGCGCCGCGTCGAGCCCGATGTTGATATCGGTGGCCACCGTCGAAGGACCCTGTGCCGACGCGATCAGGGCTCCGGATTCCAGGTCCAGCGCGCGCAGCTTCGTCCACGTGCTTCCGAAATCGATCAGCAGCGCGGCGTTCACGGCACTTTCGGTGTGCAGTGCGGCGTCACTCGTACGACGCTTGCAATGATCGGCACGCGCGGGGCAATCATGTCGGCGCGGCACCGCGGGCTGCATCGCGAGCGGCGAAATCCGCGGCAAGCGCCGCGAGCGCGGCCTCGACGCGCGTACCGGGCGGGAAGGCGCGATCGAAACCCATGTCGAGGAAGCGGCGCTCGACCTCGTCCCACGGCTGCTTGCCGACGACCAGGTTGCCGCCGACATAGAGCAGGATGTCCTCGAGGCCCGCTTCGACGCAGAGGTCGCGAAAACCCCGGCAGTCGAGCTCGCCCTGCCCGTACAGCGACGAGACGAGGATCGCATCGGCCGCCGTTTCGATGGCGGCCCGGATGAAATCCGCGGCCGGCGTCAACGCGCCCAGCGAGACGACGCGATAGCCGGCGTCCTCGAGCGCCATCGACAGGATCCGGTTGCCGACGATGTGCGTGTCGGAGCCGATGACGCCGGTTACGATCGTATGTGACATCCGCCATCGCCGTCGCGGAAAATCGCGCAATCGCGCGTGTATGCCGCGATCGCGTCGCGGTCGAGCGTGCGCGGGCCCGGCGGGATCACCACTTCACCGCGCTCGAGCGCGAGCGGCTCGGCAAAGAGCATCCGGCGCGCCTTGAGGAAGCCGTTCATCTCACCGGCGTTGTCGATGCAATGCGCGGCCACGCAGGCTTCCATCCAGCACGAGACGTCGCAGGCGACCCCATTGCCGAGCACGGGCTTCATGCCAAGCGCGCGAATGCGCGCGATCGCTGCAACGAGCGCGTCGATGCCGACGAACTTCATCAGCTTCACCTTGACGAACGCGCACGCGTGTTCGCGGGCGGCGCGCTCGATGTCGCCAAGGTCGTAGATCGACTCGTCGAGCATCAGCGGCAGTCCCGTCGACGCCGCAGCGTCCACCGCCTGCCGATGCGCGTCCCAGTCACCGGCCGCGCACGGTTGCTCGAAGAGCTCGATACCCGCCGGATCCGCGCTGCGAATGAACTCGACGGCTTCCGCCGCCGTGTAGCCTTGATTCGCATCGACGCGGATGGCGGCGCGTCCCGCGACGACCGTCTGGATCGTCGCGAGTGCGCGGAGGTCGTCCTCGACGTCGAAGCCGATCTTGACCTTGACGGTGCGATATCCATCGGCGAGCAGGCGCTCGAACGCATCGCGCAGCTCCGCTTCGCCGTCGCCTTGCAGGAGCCCCAGGATCGGTACGCGGATCGCGCGGCGCGGCGCGAGCAGTGCGTGCCCGGCTGCCATGTCGAGCGCCGTATGGAATGCCGTGGCGACGAACGGCGCGCGGGCGCCGAGCGCGATCATTTGGGCCGAGGCGGCGGCGCTTTCCGTTCCCGGCAGTTGCCGCGCGATCTCGCACGCGAGCGTGTAGCTGTCCCCGATCGTTTCGTCGGTGTACCCGGTCAGCAGCGTCGCTTCGCCGAAACCATGCTCGCCGTCGCGACCGATCGCCTCCACGAGGATCGTGTCGTATTGCGTGACCGGCCCGAACGCGAGCCGGTAGGGGCGCGTCAACGGTATCTCGAGGCGGTGAAGCTCGACTCGCTCGATCTTCATATGATCTCGCCACTCTTGCGGCTCACGCCGCTGCGCGACAGCCTGGCGGCGCTCATGGCGACGGATGCGGCCGCGCCAACGGCGCGCGCCTGCGGCGCCGCGCCCTGCGATACAGCGGATACAGCAACGCGAACGCCGTCAACGCCATCACCGTCGCGCTGACTGGCCGCGTGAAGAAGACCGTCCAGTCGTTGCGATAGCTGATCATCGTCGTCAGGTACGACGTTTCCGCCGACGGGTCCGAGAATGCAGCCGAGCACCATCGGCGCAATCGGAAAGCGCCAGCGCTCGAACAGGTAGCCGACGACACCGAACACGACGATCATCCACAGGTCGCTGACGTTGTTGTGCTCGGAATACGCGCCGATCAGGCAGAACAGCACGACGAACACCGATACGATCGCCTCGGGCAGGTAAAGCACCTTGATCAGCGGTCGAATGGCGAAGTAGCCAAGCAGTCCCATGCCGATGACGCCGAGGAACATCGACGCGAAGATCGCGTAGACGAGCAGCGATTGCGTCTGGAAGATCTGCGGTCCCGGCTGCACGCCGTGCAGCAGGAACGCGCCGAGGATGACCGCCGTCGCGCCGCTGCCCGGAATGCCGAGCGTCAGCAGCGGCACCATGTGTCCGCCGACCGATGCGGTGGAGGCCACCTGCGGAGCAACGATGCCCTCGGGGATGCCGCTGCCGAGCTGGCGGCGCTGCTTCCCGTATTGTCCTTCGATGCCGTACGAGACGAACGACGCGATCGTCGCACCCGCGCCGGGCACGATCCCGCACAGCACGCCGACGAGCGACGAGCGCGCGAAGGTGCCGCGGAGCTGCCACGCTTCCGCGATGCTGGGAATGCGCGTGGCGATGCGTCCGTCGCGCGAGAGCGGAGGCGACACGAAGCCCTGCTCGAGGCGAATCAGCACCTCGCCGAGCCCGTACGCGCCGACCATGACCGGCAGGTAGCCGATGCCGTCGCGCAGGATATTGCTGCCGAACGTGAAACGGTCGACGCCGTAGATCTCGTCGACGCCGACCGTCGAGACGAGCATGCCGAAGAACAGGCTGATGAACGCGTTCGCGAGCGATCCGCCGCCGAGCGCCACGACGCTCGTGAAGCCGAACAGCACGATCGCGAAATATTCCGGCGAATCGAACGTCAATGCGACCTTCGCGAACGGCACGGCGAGCGTCACCATGACGGTCGCGGTGATCAGCCCGCCCGTCAGCGCCGCGAACAGCGTCCAGCCGAGCGCCTGCGCCGGCTGGCCGGCGCGCGCCATCGCGAAGCCGTCCCACAGCAGCGGCACGTCCATCGGCTCGCCGGGAATGCGGAACAGGATCGACGTGATCGCGCCGCCGTAGGTGCCGGAGATGTACATCGCCGTCAGCAGGATGATCGACGGCGTGATCGCCATCCCGTACGTGAACGGCAGTGCGAGCACGACGCCCATCACCAGCGTCAGGCCCGGCAGCACGGCGACGAGCATCCCCGCGACGAGCCCGACGACGAGCGCCGCGAAATTGGCCGGCGCCAGCACATGCAGGAAGCCGCCGCCCAGCTGCTGCAGGACGTCGAGCATCGGCTAACGTATGCCCATCAGCTGCATCAGCATCAGCGACACGGCGGAGAAAGGTGGCCTGCCCGATCGGCAGCGACAGGTAGACGACCTTCATGAAGACGAACATGAACACGAGCGCGCCGGCCAGCGCGACCGCGACGATCACGGGCCAGCGGCGATACCGGCCGGTGCGGATCAGCGCGCCGATGTAGAGCACCGTGTCGACGAAGAACCCCAGCGTGCCGAGCAGCGCGACGTAGGCGATCGTCAGCCCGATGCCGGTCGCGAGCAGCAGCGGGTACCGTCGCGCCGGCACGGTCTCGCGCTCGGCTTCCGGCAGCGCGCCGCCGATCACGTCGTCGAGCAGGCCCGGTTCCTCGTCCAGCGGTCGCCGCAACAGCGATGACGATGCGCACGACGCAGGTCATGATGATCAGCGCGAGGATCGCGCGCGGCCACACGTCCGGACCGGGCCGGTCGCCGCGCGGCGTGAACCCGAAGTGCAGCGCGTTCCACGTCAGCACCGCGGCGGCCGCGAGCACGAGCAGGTACGGGAGCAGCGCGCGGATGCGCGGCATGCGGGGCTATCTGGGCCCTGGCCCCAATGCCGGCTATTTCTTCGGAATCGACGCGATGATCTTCTTCGCGTCCTCGAGCCAGGCCTGCATGTACTTGATCGACTCGGTGCCGGGGATGAAGCTCGCCTCGTCCGCGTACTGTTCCTTCAGGTACGCCTTGAAGTCCGGCGAGCGCGCCGCCTTCGCGAGCGCGTCGGAGAGCAGCTTGACCTGCGCCGGGTCGGTGCCCGCCTTGACGAGGATGACCCGGAACTGCGGCAACGTGATGTTGTGACCAAGCGCCGTCGATACGGGCACATTCGGAAAATCAGCCGACCTTGCTGCCGTAGAAAAGGATCAGCGGACGGATCTGCTTCGTGTCGACGAAATTCCGGACGTCACCCGCCTGTTCGTACAGAAGGTCGGCGTGGCCGCCGAGCACGGACGTGTAGCGCTCGCCGGGCTTCGCGTACGGCACCGAATTGAGCTTGAGTCCCTTGGCGACGAAGTAATTGACCGTGATGTCGTCGGGACTGTTGAAGCCGGTGACGGCGACCTTCAGCGGCCGCTCCTTCGCCGCCTTCTCGACGTCGGCCCATGTCTTGAACGGACCGTTCTCGGCGCCGAAAAAGCCCGACGCCTGCTGGATGACGATGCCGAGCGGAATGAAATCGGACAGCTTGAGCTTGGCATTCGGGTCGGCAAGCAACGCAAACGTGTCGCCGGTCATCACTTCGATCGTGTAGCCGTCGGCGTTCGCCGCCATCAGCTTCGCGTGCCCGGTCTGTCCGGTGGCGCCGGCAACGTTGATCACGGGCAGCGAAACCTTGAGCTCCGGCTCGAGCAACTGGCCGAGCTTGCGCGCAACCTGGTCGGCGCCGCCGCCCGGACCCCACGGCACGATGAATTCGATCGGCCGCGACGGATAGCGCTCCTGCGCGAGCGCTGCGCCCGCGAGCGTCGCGCAAGACCGCGAGCATCGCGGCCACCGACATCCTTCTGCAGAATGCAGCCGATTGCATGGACATCCTCCAAGAGATGGACGCGGCGCAGTCTGAAGCTGCGTTGCCGCGACAGAACGGCGCGGCGGCACGCTGGCGCGCCGCACCGGATGAAGCGAATGGGTCCCCCGCCTGTGCCGTTCCGGCCATCATCCTGAACCTGGGTTCAAGATTGGTCGCCTGCCGGGACCATCAGGCGCTTCCGCATGGGGGCGCACACCGGTCCGCATGTGGCACGGCAACCTCGCTACGAGAGCATTGGTTCAAAGAACGTATGGCCGGATCGAACACCGCAGGGGATGGAACGAAGACAAGCAAACCGCGAACGCGTTCCGTTCATGCGCGAACCTGGCGTACCGCCGCTAGAACAGTTTTTCCTGGCCCGCGAGCGCCTGGTCGATCGCCGTTTGCATCGACTGGATTCTACGCCGCGCTGCGTCGCCGTCAATTCGCGCCGACGGACGACGGCGACTCGGCCGCAGCAGGCGCCACGCCGTTCGCGCAGCAGTTCGTGCGCGAAGTTGAGCGCCGCCATCACGGCGATGCGGTCGGTGCCGGTCACCTTGCCCGCGTCGCGAATTTCGCGCATGCGCTGGTCGAGCAGCGCAACGGCCTCCGACAGCTCGTCGCGCTCGCTTTCCTTGCACGCGACCTTGAACTCGCGGCCCAGGATCGATGATGTCGAGCGTGATCGTGCGCGCCGCGCTCATCTTCCGGCCTCTCCGCTCGCTTCGCTGGCTGCACTCATTGCTCCGGGGACCTTGGCGATCAGCGCGTCGAGCCGCTCGGTGGCCTGTGCGACCCGCCCGTTCAGGTCGCGATTGCGCTCCTGCAACGCAAGCAGCTCCCGCCGCAGGATGTCGTTCGCGTCCTGCAGCTCCCGCGTGTAGGCGATCAGCGTTTCGACGCGTTCCTCCAGTGCAGGCAAGCTCGGCATCCATGCTGAGCGGCACTATAGGGGGCGCATCGGCGCGGAGTCAACCACGCGAACGGATAAGCGGAGCACGCGGCCGCTCAATGCGCAGCTCGGCGTATGCGTCGCCCGTGTCGAGCGGAACGTAGCGCACCGAGACGACGTCGAGCTCCTCGACTGCCGCCGGGCGTGCGCAGCGTGACCGTATCGCCTTCGCGCGCCTTCAGGAGCGCCCGCGCCATCGGCGAGATCCAGCTGATGTAGCCGCGCTCGGTGTCGATCTCGTCGATGCCGACGATGCTGATCGTCCGCTCGTCGCCGTGCGCATTCGCGATCGTCACCGTCGCGCCGAAGAAAACCTGCGACTCGGAATCGTCGTCCCGCGGCGCGGCGGGATCGACCACTTCGGCGTTGTCGAGGCGCCGCACGAGGAAGCGGATGCGCCGGTCGATCTCGCGCAGCCGCTTCTTGCCATAGATGTAGTCGCCGTTCTCGGACCGGTCGCCGTTGCCGGCCGCCCATGCGACGGTCGCGACGAGCTGCGGGCCGCTCCTTCGTACGAGCTCGGTCGAGCTCGCGGCGAAGGCGCGCGAAGCCGCCCGGCGTCATGTAGTTGCGGGAACCCGCGGGCAGCGGCGACGCGTCCGGGCCGTCGTCGTCATCGTCGGCCGGTGTCTCTTCGCGGGTGAATGCCTTGTTCATCGTACCTGATGCGACTTCACGCCTGCCGCGCCGACGCGCTCGCATCGCGGACGGCACGATCATTATAGGACCTAACGGCGCGCGTACGGCGCGCCTGCGCCAGCGCGTCGCATAGTTGCGCGACGCCGTCGACGAAGCGCGGCCCGGCCGATGCAGCAGATTGGCGTCGACGACGTAAAGGCTGCCGTGGCGCACCGCGTCGAGCGCGGGCCACTCGGCCCAGCGATCGAGCCATGCCGGACGCTTCGCGCCATCGGTCCCGGCGACGATCACCTGCGGATCGGCGGCGAGCACCGCTTCGACGCTCACCTGCGGCGCCGGTATCGCAAGGCTTGCAAACACATTTCCGCCGCCGCATTGCGCGATCGCCTGGCTGACGAGATGGTGACCGCCCAGCGTGAACAGCGGTACGTCCGACACCTGGTAGAACACGCGCAGCGGCGGCAGACTGGCGTGCGCGCGCGCGAGCTGCGCAATGCGCGTGCGAAGCGTCGCCGCAACCGGCGCCGCGGCCGTTGCCGTGCCGGCAAGCACGCCGATCCGCTCCACGTCGTCAGCGATGCCGTCGACGCTGCGCGCGTCTGCCTCGAACACGGCGATGCCGCGTGCGCGAAGCCATGCGACCTGCGTCGGCGTCGTCCACGGCCATGTCACGATCAGGTCCGGCGCGAGCAGCGCGATGCGCTCGAGGTCGAGCGCCGTAGCGTCGCCGATCACCGGAAGCCTGCGCGCATCCGGCGGGTAGTCGGAACCCTTGACGACGCCGACGATCGTCGCGCCTGCGCCGGCGGCGTAGACGAGCTCGGTCGCATGCGGCGCGAGCGTGACGATGCGCCGCGCGGGCGCTGCCAGCGTGACGCCCGCGCCGGTATCGTCGACGACGCGGATATCTGCGCTGACCGGCGTCGCCAGGTGCGCCGTGAATGCCAGCAGCAGCCACGAGCGCCGGCAAGCGTGCGCGACCGAGCGGCGAGCCACGCGAGCGAAACGTTGGCCCGGCCGCGTCACATCTGCCACCGCACGCCCGCCGAAGACGCGTGCGCCGCCGGTCGCGAAGTCGGCCGCGAGCTGATAGTCGCGATCGAATACGTTGTCGCCCCGAACGAACAGCGTCGTGCGCGCATCGACCGTCCATTCCAGCGCGAGGTTGACGATGCCGTAACCGCCCAGCCGCCGCTGGTTCTCCGCGTCGTCGAAACGCGCCGACGACGCGACGACCTCGGCGACGACGCGCGCACGGCCGAGCGCTTGCGACAGCGACGACGACGCCATGCCGGCGCGCACGGCGCGGCAGCAGATGGCCGGTATCCGCGTCCGTCGGCGACTGCAGGTCGAGCGATGCATGCAACGACGTGTCGCGCCATTGCGCGTCGCCCGCGAGCGTGACGCCCTTCAGCGTCGCATCGGCGACGTTGTTCGGCCGGCAATCGAAATTCGCGTCGCACTGGAACACGATCAGGTCGCTGACGCGATTGCGGTAGGCCACGACGCGCGCCTGCCAGTCGGCGGATCCTTGACGCCCGCTCGTGTACAGGCCGGCTTCGACATTGCGCGACGTCTCCGGGCGCAGATCGGGATTCGAGAAGCCGGGGAAGTAGAGATCGTTGAACGTCGGCGCCTTGAACGCGGTTCCGGCGCTTGCGGTGACGCGCCAGCCCGGGAGGAACCGATAGCCCCAGGCGAACGCGCCGGTCGTCTTGCCGCCGAACTGGCTCGAATCGTCATGCCGCAGGTTCGCCTGCACGGCATGGTCGCTGCGCCTCGATCCGGTAGATGCCGGTCGACCGCGTTGGTGTCGCGCGAGTTGACGGCGAACCCCGCGTCCGATGTCGACGCGCTCCTCGCGCCGCTCGAGCGCAAGCGTCAGCGCGCCGGCCGGCAGCGCGATGTCGTTTTGCCACGCGTATTGCCGCTGGTGCGTCTCGAACGGGAAATCGCCGAACGCGCATCTTCGACACCGACCTGTCGCTGCCGTCGCCCGCCGATACTCGCGACGTCCATGCCGGCGTGAACCGATCGGTCGATCGCCACCTGCCACGTCGCGAGCGTCGTCACCGTGCGGTCGTCGAACGCGTCGCCGGCGTCGAACTGGTTGTCGAGGCGACTCGTGAAATACTGGGCCGACAGCGCGTGCTCCGGCATGAAGCGCAGTTCACCGTACGCGCTGACGCTTGCGTCGCGGTAGCCGTCGCGATCCGGGTCGTAGCTGAAATTCGCCGGATTGACGATCGCGTTGAAGCCGTCGCTGCGCCGGCCCGCAATCTGGACGCTGCCACGGGCCGCGCCGCTGCCACCCGACGACGCCCGGCCGCTGCGGACGAGGTGTCGAACGTGCCGTAGCCGACCGACGCATTGGCATGCACGCCGCCGCTGCCGCGCTTCGTGAACACCTGGATGACGCCGCCGATCGCATCCGCGCCGTACAGGCTCGACGCCGGGCCGCGCAGGATCTCGATCCGCTCGATCTGCTCGGGCGGGATCGCCTCGAGCGCGGTTGCGCCGCTCGACGCGGATGCGACGCGCATGCCGTCGACGAGCACGAGCGTTTGCGCCGCATTGGCGCCGCGCAGGAACACGCCACGCCGTCGCACCCGGTCCGCCGTTCTGGATGATCTCGACACCCGGCTGGCGCTGCAGCAGCGCGATGATTCCCTGCGCCGCCGGCACGCGCGATTTCCTCGGCGTCGATCACCGTCACGTCGGCGACGAGATCGAGCAGCCGCTGCGGCGACCGCGACGCGGTGACGACGATCGGATCGAGAATCGCCGGTGGACCCGGCGGCGACGATTGGGCTCGCCCGTCGCCTGCAAGCAATGCGAAGGACAGCAGCGAATAGCGGAAGCAATGCGCCGGTGGGCGCAAGCGCAAGGTAAGCGAGATGGTCGACCGTCCGCGTCATGCCGTGGGTACCCCGCACGGCGATTGATCGGCACAACGACGGACGAATTACGACGCTCGGACGGCGAAGGGCGGCAACGGAAAGAGGTCCGCGCGGTCGCGAGCCGAGCGCAACGGGACCCCGCGTTGCATTCACCGACGAGCGCGTGCGTCAAGCGCGCGCTCGCGGGCAGGCCGGTCTCCGGGCTCGCCGGTGTTGATCGCGGCGATTGAATGAAGTCAGATCGAAATCGGGGTCAGAGATGCATTTCGGCCGCGACTGCCCGCCGAATCGCGTCTCCGACCCCGATTTCGGTATGACGGCTCTGACTCGATTCAATCGCCGCACCGGCCTACCGTTGCGGGGGCAGCCGCGGCATGTCGCGTCGATCACGCGGGCACCGCGTTCCCGTTTCACCCGCCTGACAGCGCGCTACGACCGCCCGGCGGACACCTGCGCTGTAGATTCTACAACCGTTTGATATAATCCGACCCTTTTCAAAGCGTCGCAAGTGGCCCGCAAGCTCTACATCCGCACGTTCGGCTGCCAGATGAACGAGTACGACTCGGACCGGATGGCCGACGTGCTCGCCGCCTCCGAAGGTCTCACGCTGACCGACCGTCCCGACGACGCGGACGTCATCCTGTTCAACACGTGCTCGGTGCGCGAGAAGGCGCAGGAGCGCGTGTTCCACGATCTCGGCCGCGTGCGCGCGCTGAAGGCCGCGCGCCCCGGCGCTGCATGATCGGCGTCGGCGGTTGCGTCGCGTCGCAGGAAGGCGCAGGCGATCGTGCGCCGCGCGCCGTACGTCGACCTCGTGTTCGGGCCGCAGACGCTGCATCGGCTGCCGCAGATGATCCGCGCGCGGCGCGAGTCCGGCGTCGCCGCAGGTCGACATCTCGTTTCCCGAGATCGAGAAGTTCGACCACCTGCCGCCGCCGCGCGTCGAAGGCGCGAGCGCGTTCGTCTCGATCATGGAAGGCTGCAGCAAGTACTGCTCGTTCTGCGTCGTTCCTTACACGCGCGGCGAGGAAGTGTCGCGGCCGTTCGACGACGTGCTGACCGAGATCGCCGACCTCGCCGACCAGGGCGTGCGGGAAATCACGCTGCTCGGGCAGAACGTCAACGCGTATCGCGGCGCCGATCGGCGCGGCACGGCCGGCGAGACCGCCGACCTCGCGATGCTGCTCGAATACGTCGCCGACGTTCCCGGCATCGAGCGCATGCGCTACACGACGTCGCACCCGAAGGAGATGACGCCGGCGCCTGATCGACGCCTACGGCACGATCGACAAGCTCGTGTCGCACCTGCATCTGCCGGTCCAGTCGGGGTCCGACCGCGTGCTGGCGGCGATGAAGCGCGGCTATACGGCGCTCGAATACAAGTCGATCGTTCGCAAGCTGCGCGCGGTGCGGCCCGAACCTGTCGCTCACGTCGGATTTCATCGTCGGTTTCCCGGGCGAGACCGACGCCGATTTCGAGCAGACGCTGCGCCTCGTCGACGACGTGCGCTTCGACGGCGCGTTCAGCTTCGCGTACAGCGCGCGGCCCGGCACGCCGGCCGCGGAATTGCCGGACCAGATCGCACGCCGACGTGCAGCAGGCACGGCTTGCGCGCCTGCAAGGCATGCTCGACCGCCAGTACCGGAGCTACAGCGAAGCGATGGTCGGCACGCGGCAGCGCGTGCTGGTGACCGGGCCCGCCGTCAAGAATCTGCGCGAGCTGGCCGCGCGCACCGACAACAACCGCGTCGTCAATTTCCCGGCGACGCGGCGTCGATCGACAGCTATGTCGACGTCGACATTACGGCGGCGCTGCCGCACTCATTGCGCGGCCAGTTGACGCACGCGTAACCGGTCCGCCAGCGCGTCGCTGTTGCGACCCGGGGCGCCCCTTGCCGAATTACGGAGACACCACGTTCATGTCGTACTTTCGCCTTTCCCGCGCAGCCCTCGCGCTCGCCCCGCTCGCGCCCTTCATCATGTCCGGTTGCGCGAGCGTCCCGCTTGCCGACGCCGCCAAATCGACCGACACCGCCGAGATCGCCGCCGCTGCCGCCCATGCCGCGGCCAGCGCCCCGCAGGCGAGGAAACGGTGGATCGCCGCGCGATGCGGCACCCGGCGCCGCGCGCGCTGCTTCGTCGAGCACCACGGCCGTCGCCGCAGCGGCGGCCGCCGCCGCGCAGGCCGCGCAATTCGCGAAGCCGTTCGCCGACGTCGTCAAGGACGCGAAGGAATCGCAGGGTCTCTTCAATCTCTGGCAGAAGGACGAGAAGGTCTGGATCGAGCTCGAGCCCGAGCAGTTCGACCGACCGTTCTTCTTCAAGTCCGCGGTCAACCACGGCATCGGCGAGAGCCGCATTTTCGGCGGCGCGATGACGTATCCGATCGGCCTGTCGCAGATCGTCGTGTTCCACAAGCACGGGCAGACGGTGCAGCTGATCGCGAAGAACGTCAAGTACACGGCCGCGCCGGCACGCCGGAAGCCCGCGCAGTCGCGGCCGGGTTCTCCGACAGCCTGCTGTCAGTGGCGCCGATCGCGTCGCAGCCGCACCCGGAGCGCAAGTCGGTGCTGATCGATGCGAACGCGCTGCTGCTCGCCGACCTTCCCGCCGCGGCGTCCATGCTCGAGCGCACCTATCGCCAGCCGTACGCGCTTCGATTCGCGCAACTCGTCGATCGGCACGACGCGCACGCAGCCCGACAACGTGACGCTCGAGGTCTCGGCGCATTACGCGCTGTCGCGTCTCGTGCTGCCGCCACCACCCCCGGCAACATCGACGCTGCCGTCGCCCCCGATCACGCTGCCCGACGTGCGCAGCCTGTTCCTCGGCTTCCACTACACGTTCGCGAAGCTGCCCGACGAGCCGATGCGTCGCGCGTCCGGCCGACGAGCGCGTCGGCTACTTCACGACCGAGGTGCTCGACTTCACGTCCGACGTTCCGCGCGTGCCCATCGCAGCGGTATGCGAATCGCTGGCGCCTCGAGAAGAAGGATGCCGCCGCGGCGCTGTCCGAGCCGAAGCAGCCGATCGTGTTCTGGCTCGACCGCAACATCCCCGTTCGCTACCGCGAGCCGATCAGGCGAGGGCATCCTCGAATGGAACAAGGCGTTCGAGCGCATCGGCTACAAGGATGCGATCCGCGTCGAGATCCAGCCGGACGACGCCGACTTCGACACGTCCGACATCCGGCACGCGTCGGTTCGCTGGCAGACGGTGGCCAAGACGTCGTACGGCGCGATCGGCCCGTCGGTCGTCGATCCGCGCACCGGCGAAATCCTCGACGCCGACATCGGCATCGATGCGAACAACGTCCGCGTCGTCCGCAATCTCCGGCACGAATACCTGCCGCCGCGAACCGACGCGTTCGCCGCGCTCGCGCAGGCGCAGTTCGCATGCGAACGCCAAGGCCGACTCGCAAAATTGCACGTACGACGACGCCGCGACCGAGGAAGCCGCATTCGGGCTGTCGCTGCTCGAAGCGCGCGGCGAGCTCGATCCCGACAGTCCGGACGTCGACAAGTTCGTCGACATCTTCCTGAAGAACGTGACGATGCACGAGGTCGGGCACACGCTCGGGCTCCGCCACAATTTCCGCGCATCGACCGTCTACTCCGACGCCGAGCTCGAAGACGCGCGATTCACCGCGCAGAACGGCATCTCCGGCTCGGTCATGGAATACAACCCGTGGAACCTCGCGATCAAGGGAGAACGGCAGGGCGAATACCAGATGTCGACACTCGGTCCCTACGACTACTGGGCGATCGAATACGCCTACCGGGAAATGCCCGCCGATCGGGAAGCGGCGGAGCTCGAGAAGATCGCGGGCGCGGTCGAGCGAGCCGTGGCTCGCGTATTCGACCGACGAGGACGTCGCCTATTTCGCCGTCGACCCCGCCGTGAACCAGCTCGACCTCGGCAGCGATCCGCTGGCGTATGCGAAAAAACGCCTCGCGCTCGTTCGCGAGCTGTGGCAGCGCACGGAGAGTCTCGAGCTGCGGCCGGGCGACAGCTATTCGGTGTTGCGGCGCAATTTCACGCGCGGTCTCAACGAGGCCGGGCAGGGCGCGCTCTACGCATCGAAATACGTCGGCGGCTTGACGACGTTGCGCGATCGCGTCGGCAGCGGGCGCCAGCCGCTTGACGCCGGTCGACGCGAAAAAGCAGCGCGCCGCACTCGACATGCTCGCGACGGAAGTGCTGTCGGCCGACAGCTTCAACTTCTCGCCGGCGTTCCTGCGCCGGATGACCGTATCGACGTTCGATATCGATGATGCGCAGGAGCTCGGGCGTCCGACGCCGACGCTCGACCTTTCGATCGACCAGCAGGTGCTGGGCTTGCAACAGCGCGTGCTCGATACGCTGATGAGCCCGTCGATTGCGCAGCGGTTGCTGAACAACGCGGCCAAGGTCGATGATCCGAAATCGGCGCTCCACCTGTCCGAGCTCTATGCGACGCTGCACGACGCCGTCTGGAGCGAGCTCAGGACGGGCAAGGACATCTCGCTCTTCCGCCGCAACCTGCAGCGCGAATACGCGACGCGGGTGGCGAACATCCTGCTGCGGCCGGCGGGCGCGATGCCGGCCGATGCGCGTGCGTTGCTGCGCGTCGACGCGACACGATTGCGCAACGAGCTCGCGAAAGTCCCGACGCGCCAATTGTCGGCGGAAGCGAAAGCGCACGTCGCTGGAAATGGCGTCGCTGCTGGACGAAGCGCAAAAGGCGCCGCTCGTCCGCCAGGCGGTTTGACGCCTCCGTCGCGGCGCGCACCCGCTGCGGGTCGCGCCGCGCCTCCGTTGCCTGAACCGGCCGCATCCGGCGGCCGCCGTTCGACCGAATCGCTGACGCTCGCGCCGGTGGACAATCGCGCGCTCGCCAATCTGTGCGGGCCGCTCGACGCCAACCTGCGCCAGATCGAGGCGGCGCTCGACGTGACGATCGCGCGGCGCGGCGCCGATTTCGCCGTCACCGGATCGCCTGCGCAAACGGCGCAGGGCGCGCGCGCGACTGCAGCGCTTCTACGGCGAAGCCGCGAAGCCGCTGTCCGTCGATGACATCCAGCTCGGGCTGGTCGAAATTTCGGCACAGGGGCCTCGCCCCGCGCTCGGGGAGAGCGAGCGAGAGGCGCGGCGCGGAGCCGATGCGGGACTGCCGTCGCTGTCGGGACCGCCGGCGATCGAGGGCGGCCCGCTGCTGCGCACGCGCCGCGCCGATCTGCACGGCCGCACGCCGAACCAGGTCGCGTACCTCGAAGCGATCCAGGCGCACGACATCAGCTTCGGCATCGGCCCTGCCGGCACCGGCAAGACCTATCTCGCGGTCGCGTGCGCCGTCGACGCACTCGAGCGCGACGCCGTCAAGCGCATCGTGCTCGTGCGGCCGGCCGTCGAGGCCGGCGAGCGGCTGGGATTCCTGCCCGGCGATCTCGCGCAAAAGGTCGATCCCTATCTGCGCCCGCTCTTCGACGCGCTCTACGACCTGATGGGCTTCGACAAGGCGGCGAAGCTCCTCGAGCGGCAGACGATCGAGCTCGCGCCGCTCGCGTACATGCGCGGGCGCACGCTCAACCACTCGTTCATCATCCTCGACGAAGCGCAGAACACGACGCCCGAGCAGATGAAGATGTTCCTGACGCGCATCGGCTTCGGCACGAAGGCCGTGATCACCGGCGACGTCACGCAGATCGATCTCGCGCGCGGCCAGAAGAGCGGGCTGATCGAGGCGGAGCGCGTGCTGGCCGGCGTGCGCGGCATCGCGTTCGTGCGCTTCACGAGCGCCGACGTCGTCCGCCATCCGCTGGTGCAGAAGATCATCGATGCGTACGAGCGCGACGCGAACACCTAGGAACGCTCGTTGCGCCGTGGGTGACGGCGCATCCCCGGATCGCGACGGCAAGCCGCCGCTACTCGTACTGACCGTGCAGCGCGCCGTCGATGCGGCCGGGCTGCCGCGCCGGCCCGCGCTGCGGCGCTGGGTGCACGCGGCGCTCGACGCGCGATGCGCACGTCACGCTGCGCTTCGTCGACGGACGCGAAGGCCGCGCGCTCAATCGGCGCTATCGCGGCCGTGACTACGCGACGAACGTCCTCACATTCGTGTACGATGGTGGCGCGTCGCTCGAGGGCGACATCGTGCTGTGCGCGCCGGTCGTGCGCGAGGAGGCCCGTGCGCAGCGCAAGACGCTGAGCAGCGCATTACGCGCACCTGGTGATCCACGGCATGCTGCATCTGCAGGGCTACGACCACGAGCGCGACGACGACGCGGCCTCGCATGGAGGCGCGGGAAGTCGCGCTGTTGCGCGATCTCGGCTACGGCGACCCGTACGCCGACGTCGCCAATGCCTGATGGCCACACCGCTCGATTCACCCGACGAAAAACCGACGCTGCTCGAACGGCTGTCGGCATTCCTCACGCGGGAGCCCGAGGACCGCGAAGAGCTGATCGCGCTCTTGCGCGGCGCGTTCGAGCGCCGCCTGCTCGACGCCGACGCGCTGTCGATGATCGAGGGCGTGCTGTCGGTGTCCGAGACGACCGTGCGCGACATCATGATCCCGCGCGCGCAGATGGACTGCGTGTCGATCGACGACGCGCCGCCGGAGTTCATGCCGCTGATCATCGAGACGAAGCACTCGCGCTTCCCGGTGATCGGCGAATCCAAGGACGACGTCATCGGCATCCTGCTCGCGAAGGAGCTGCTCAACTACTACGCGAACCCGGACGGCTTCAGCCTGCGCGAAACGCTGCGTCCCGCGGTGTTCGTGCCGGAGTCGAAGCGGCTGAACGTGCTGCTGCGCGAGTTCCGCGCCAATCGCAACCACATCGCGATCGTCGTCGACGAGTACGGCGGCGTGTCCGGGCTCGTGACGATCGAGGACGTGCTGGAGCAGATCGTCGGCGACATCGAGGACGAGTACGACTTCGACGAGAGCGAGGACAACATCATTCCCGAGGCGGGCGGGCGCTTCCGCGTCAAGGCGCAGACCGAGATCGAGGATTTCAACGCGCAATTCGGCACGACGTTCGAGAACGACGAGTTCGACACCGTGGGCGGGCTGTTGCTGAAGGCATTCGGACGCCTGCCCAAGCGCGGCGAAGCGACGACGCTCGGCGGCTTCCGTTTCCGCGTGCTGCGCGCCGACAGCCGCCGGCTGCATACGCTGCAGGTCGAGCGGATCGCGCCGCCGGCAGGCGACGACGACGGCTCCGTCATAGGTCCGACGCGCCCGATGACGCTTGCGCGAGGATTGCCGTTGCTGCGTCGCGGCGGCGGCGGGCGCAGTGCACGGTGTTCGCTTTCGCGCCGTTCGCCGTGTCCGGCGTCGCGCTTCGCGACGCTCGCCGTGCTGTTCTGGCAATGGCAGCGCGCCGATTCGCCGCGCGAGGCGCGCGCTGCTCGGCTTCGCGTTCGGCGTCGGGCTTTTCGGCGCAGGCGCGTCGTGGCTCTACATCGCGCTCGAGAACGTTCGGCGGCATGCCGCCGTGGCTCGCGCTCATCTCCATCGCGGTGCTCGTCGCGCTATCTCGCGCTGTGGCCCGCCGCCGCCGGCTACGCTCGCCGTCGCGCTGGCACCGCCGCGGATCGATCGCGCGGCTCGCTGATCGCGGCCGGCGCGTTCACGCTCGCCGAATGGATGCGCGGCTATCTCTTCACCGGCTTCCCGTGGCTCGCGCTCGGCTATACGCAAGTGCCCGGCGGACTGCGCTCGCCGGGTATGCGCCGCTCGGCGGCGTCTATCTCGTGACGCTCGTGATGACGCTCGTCGCGGCGCTGCTGGCGCATCTGACCGAAGCGCTTGCCGCGCGATGCGCGACGGAGCGATCGCGGTGACGGCAAGCGGCATCGCGGCGCTCGCGCTGATCGGCGTCGCGCTGATCGCGCATCGAATGGACGCGGCCCGTCGGGCGAGCCGCTCGCCCGTGTCGCTCGTGCAGGGCAACGTGCTGCAGGAGGTCAAGTTCGATCCGCAGTTCCGCGCGGACACGTTCGACCGCTACCTGCGCCTCGTCGAGCGAAGCCGCGGACGGCTCGTCGTGCTGCCCGAAAGCGCGTTCCCGATGTTCTCCGACGAAGTGCCCGAACGCGTGCTGCTGTCGCTGATCCGCATGGCGAGCGCGCGCGACGGCGACGTGCTGCTCGGGCTGTTCACCGCCGAGCCGCCGGAGCCGGGCAGCGACGAGCCGCGCTACTACAACACCGTCGTCGCGCTCGGCGACAGCGATCTGCAGCTCTACCGGAAGAATCACCTGGTGCCCGTTCGGCGAGACGATTCCGCTCAAGCCGGTCATCGGCTGGTTCATGCGCTCGGTGCTCGCCATCCCGCTCGCCGACCAGGCGCGCGGCGGCGCGACGCAGCCCGCGCTCACCGTCGCGGGACAGCGCGTCGCGGTGAACATCTGCTACGAGGATGCGTTCGGCAGCGAGCTGATCCACGGCGCGCGCGATGCGCAGCTGCTCGTCAACGTCACCAACGACGCGTGGTACGGCCGTTCGATCGCCGCCGAGCAGCACAACCAGATCGCCGCGATGCGCGCGCTCGAGCTCGGCCGGCCGATGCTGCGCGCGACGAACACGGGCATCACGTCCGCGATCGGGCACGACGGGCGCGAGATCGCACGCCTGCCGTGGTTCACGACGCGGCGTACTCGAAGTCGAGATCGCGGGCCGCGAGGGCGCGACACCGTATCTTCGTTTCGGCGACCTGCCGGTGCTCGCGCTATCGTTCCTGCTTGATCGCATGCCGGCGCGTTGACGCGGGGCATCACCACCCGGTAACGATCAGGCGCTTTGTCCGGTAAAATCGCTCGGCATCCGCGGATCCCGGCGCATCCGATGCAGACGTTCCAGCAGGTCATTCTCGCGCTTCAGAGCTACTGGGACCGTCAGGGCTGCGCGCTGCTGCAGCCGTACGACATGGAAGTGGGCGCGGGCACGTCGCACACGGCGACGTTCCTGCGCGCGCTCGGCCCGAGCCGTGGCGCGCGGCGTACGTGCAGCCGTCGCGCCGACCGAAGGACGGCCGCTACGGCGAGAATCCGAACCGCATGCAGCACTACTACCAGTACCAGGTCGTGCTGAAGCCCGCGCCGTCCGACATCCTCGACCTCTATCTCGGCTCGCTCGAAGCGCTCGGCTTCGACCTGAGGCAGAACGACGTTCGCTTCGTCGAGGACGACTGGGAGAATCCGACGCTCGGCGCGTGGGGCCTCGGCTGGGAAGTCTGGCTGAACGGCATGGAGGTGACGCAGTTCACGTACTTCCAGCAGGTCGGCGGCCTCGACTGCAATCCGATCACCGGCGAGATCACCTACGGCCTCGAGCGCCTCGCGATGTACCTGCAGGGCAAGGAGAACGTGTTCGACCTCGTGTGGGCGACGACGTCGGACCGAGACGGCGCGCGAGCGGCACGCTGACCTATGGCGACGTCTACCACCAGAACGAGGTCGAGCAGTCGACGTACAACTTCGAGCAATCGAACGCGCCGAAGCTGTTCGAGCAGTTCGCGTTCTTCGAAAGCGAGGCGAAGCGCCTGCTCGAAGCGAAGCTGCCGCTGCCCGGCTACGAGATGATCCTCAAGGCGGCGCACACGTTCAATCTGCTCGACGCGCGCGGCGCGATCTCGGTGACCGAGCGCGCCGCGTACATCGGCCGCATTCGCGCGCTGTCGCGACAGGTCGCGCAGGCGTACGTCGATTCGCGCGAAGCGCTCGGCTTTCCGATGCTGGCCGAGCAATATCGAAGACGCGCCGCATGAGCGCGCAGTCCAATGCAGGGGCGAGCGATGCTCAGGATGTGCGCGATCGACGAGCGACCGCGACGCTCGTCGTCGAGCTCGTCACCGAGGAGCTGCCGCCGAAGGCGCTGAAGGCGCTCGGCGCGGCGTTTGCCGAACGCTCGCGGCCGGGCTGCAACGGCGCGCGGTCCTCGTCCGACGCGTCGGTCGCCACGTCGTACGCGACGCCGCGCCGGCTCGCCGTTGCGATCACGGACGTTCGCGCCGTGGCGCCGGACGCCAGCGTCGTCGACAAGCTGATGCCGGCGAAGGTCGCCCGTGACGCGCACGGCCAGCCGAGCGAAGCGCTGAAGAAGAAGCTCGCCGCACTCGGCCGCCCGCACCTTGCCACCGCGTCGCTCGACGCGGTCGGACGGGCCCGATCGGATCTACGTCGCGTCCGACGGCAAGGCGGACTACGTCTATCTGCGCAGCCTCGCGAAGGGCCAGCCGCTCGGCGCGAGCGCTGCAGGAAGCACTTGACGGACGCCATCGAGCGGCTGCCGATCCCCAAGGTGATGCGCTACGCCGGCGCGCGGCAGCTACTACAACGACGTCGAAGTTCGTGCGCCCCGCGCACCGGCTGCTCGCGCTGCACGGCGCCGACGGTCGATTCCCGTCACCGCGCTCGGCCTCGACGGCGGACGCGTGACCGCGGGCCATCGCTTCCTGTCGCGCGACGACATCGCCGTCGCAACCGCCGAAGCCTATGCGCCGACGCTCGAGGCGGAGGGCAAGGTGCTGCCCGGATTCGCGCGAGCGCCGCGCCGAGATCGTCGCGCCAGCTCGCAGGCGGCGTCGCGACGGCGCGACGGTCGATCATGCCCGACGCGCTGCTCGACGAAGTGACCGCGCTGGTCGAATGGCCGGCCGTCTACGCCGGCACGTTCGATCCGGCGTTCCTGGCCGTGCCGCAGGAATGCCTGATCCTGACGATGCAGCAGAACCAGAAGTACTTCGCGCTCGCCGACGCGCGCGGCATGCTGACGCACCGCTTCCTGATGGTCAGCAACCTCGCAGACGCAGCGATCCGCGCGCGATCGTGCGCGGCAACGAGCGCGTGCTGCGCGCGCGGCTCGCCGACGCGCGGTTCTTCTTCGACCAGGACCGCAAGCAGCCGCTCGACGACGCGCGTCGACCAGGCTCGCCGGCATCGTCTATCACAACAAGCTCGGCACGCTCGCCGATCGCGTCGAGCGCTTGCGCTTCCTCGCGCGCAACATCGGCCCGCGGATCGGCGCCGATCACGCGCTGTGCCGACCGCGCGGCGCTGCTCGCCAAGGCCGACCTCGTCACCGACATGGTGGGCGAGTTCCCCGAGCTGCAGGGCACGATGGGCCGCTACTACGCGCAGCACGACGGCGAGGCGCCGGCAGTCGCCGACGCGATCGCGCAGCACTACTGGCCGCGCTTCGCCGGCGATGCGCTGCCCGAGGCACCGGTTGCGCAGGCGGTCGCGCTCGCCGACAAGCTCGAGACGCTCGCCGGGCTGTTCGGCATCGGCGCAGCTGCCCACCGGCGACAAGGATCCGTTCGGCCTGCGCCGCGCCGGCGATCGGCGTGCTGCGGATCCTGGTCGAGAAGCGGCTGCCGCTTGCCGCTGCCGAGCCTGCTGGGCCTCGCGTTCCAGGCGTTCAATCGGGTGCCGGCGAACAAGCCGCGTGCCCGAAGCGCTCGCCGATTTCCTCTACGACCGCCTGCGCGGCTACCTGCGCGAGCAGGGCTATACGGCGAACCAGGTCGAAGCCGTGCTCGTCGCAGCGGCCGCAGCGCGATCGACCTCGTGCCCGACGCAGCTCGCCGCGGTCAAGGCGTTCGAGGCGCTGCCGGAAGCCGACGCGCTGTCGGCGGCCAACAAGCGCATCGTCAACATCCTGCGAAGAGCGGCGGCGAGGCGGCCGTCGGCGTCGACCGTCGAGCGCCTCACCGACGGCGCCGAGCGCGATCTCTGGCAGGCGTTCGAGGCGCTCGCGCCCGAGGTCGATCGACACTGCGCGAGCGGCGATTACACGAGCGCGCTGCAAGACGCTCGCGACCGCCAAGCCCGCCGTCGACCGCTTCTTCGACGACGTGATGGTGATGGCCGACGATCCGGCGATTCGCGCGAACCGGCTCGCGCTGCTGCGCGGCGTCGCGGCGACGATGAACCGCGTCGCCGACATCTCGAAGCTCGCCGCCTGACATCGCGCCGACATCGAACGCCGCCACTGAACGCCAGACACTAACGCCCACGACCGCCATGGTCCAGCTCGCCTCCGAAGCCGTCGTGCCGACCCGCGCCGCGAAGCTCATCGTGCTCGACCGCGACGGCGTCATCAACCACGACAGCGACCAGTTCATCAAGTCGCCGGACGAATGGCGGCCGATTCCCGGGCAGCCTCGAGGCGATCGCGCGGCTCAACCATGCCGGCTACCGCGTCGTCGTCGCGACCAACCAGTCGGGCATCGGCCGCGGCCTGTTCGACATGCGCGACGCTGAACGCGATCCACGACAAGATGCACGGGCGCTGGCGCAGGTCGGGCGGGCGCGTCGATGCCGTCTTCTACTGCCCGCACACCGCCGATTCGCGGTGCGAGTGCCGCAAGCCGAAGGCCGGCATGCTGCAGGAGATCGGCGTGCGCTTCAACGTCGACATGACCGGCGTGCCGTGCGTCGGCGACGGCCTGCGCGACCTGCAGGCGGCGGACGCCGTGGGCGCACAGCCGATGCTCGTGCTGACCGGCAAGGGCGAGAAGACGCTGCGCGACGGGGGATTCCCGAAGAACACGGTGATCTTCCCCGACCTCGCGTTCGCCGCGTCGGCGCATTGCTGACGGGCGACTGACGCGCATCCCGCATGGCATCGGCGCTGCGCTCGTACGCTTTCGCGCTGTTCCAGCTGATCGTCACGCCGCCGTACGCGCTGTCGGTGCTGCTGCTCGCGTGGCTGCCGCCGGTGCCGCGGTATCGATACATCACGCAGCTGGTGCGCGCTGAACCTGTGGGCGGCACGCTGGATCTGCGGCATCCGATAGCCGCGTGATCGGGACGCGAGAACATTCCGGCGACGCCGCACATCGTCATGTGCAAGCACAGCTCGACGTGGGAAACGCTGTTCCTGTCGCGGTTCTTGCCGCCGCTCGCCTACGTCGCGAAAAAGGAGCTGCTGTCGGTGCCGTTCTTCGGCTGGGCGTTCAGGCTCGCGTCGCCGATCACGATCGACCGCAAGGCCGGGCAGGATGCGATGGTGCAGATCGTCGGCGCAGGGTCGCGAGCGCTTCGCGCAGGGCTTCTGGATCGTCATCTATCCGGAGGGCACGCGGATCCCCGTCGGGCAAGCGCGTGCGGTACAAGACGGGCGGCGCGCGCCTCGCGATCGAGATGCAGGTCCCGATCCTGCCGATCGCGCACAACGCCGGCTGGCTGTGGCCGAAGGGCGTCATCGGCAAGCGGCCGGGCGTCATCACGATGTCGATCGGCAAGCCGATCGCGCCGGCATGGCAAGGACGCCGCCGACAGCTGATGCAGGCGGTCGAGACGTGGATCGAGGACGAAGTCGCGCGGCTCGGGCGTCCTGCATGAGCGCCGCAGCAGGTTCCCGGCGGCGCGACGGGGCGCATCAGCCGCCAGCGTCGAGCTGTCCGACGACTCGATCCGCGCGCGGGCGAGCGGATCGCGCAACGTCGGCAGTGCAGTCCCGACGCATCGTCCTCGCCGGCGCAGGCGATCGACTACCGGCTGATCCGCGCGCGGCGCCGCTCGATCGGCATGGAGGTGCATCTCGACGGGCTCACCGTGCGCGCGCCGCGCTGGGTGACGCTGCGCGACATCGAGCAGGCGCTCGCGGAGCGCGCGCAATGGATCGTCCGGTCGCTGATCGAATGGCGCGCGCGGCGGCGCGACGTCATGCCGCGCGAATGGAAGTCCGGCGCGCCGATCCTGTACCGCGGCGCGCGAGCTCGCGCTCGCGGTTCATCCGTCGCGAGCGACTTCCATCGCGGCCGATCTGTTCCACCTGACCGTCCTGCATCCGCGACGCGCATGACGAGCGAAGGTCGCTGCCTGCGTCGGCGATTGGCTCCGGGACGAGGCGTGGACGCTGGTGGCCGGCGCGCGTCGCCGACTACGTTCGGCGCATCGCGACGCGACCGCGCGTCGGTACGGCTGTCGAACGCCCGCAGCGAATGGGGCAGCTGCAACGCGAAGGGCGAGATCCGCCTCAACTGGCGTCTGGTGCAGCTGCCGCCGATGCTCGCGGAATACGTCGTCGCGCACGAAGTCGCGCACATGGTCGAGCTCAACCACTCGGCGCGATTCTGGGCGGTGGTCGAAGCGCTGTTGCCCGGACACGCCGCGCTGCGGCGTCAGCTCGACGACTGGACGGCGCTGCTTGACGGCATGAGCGGCGTTACGCAACGGCGCGCGGGCACGAGGAGGGCGACGGCGTGAGCGGCGTTACGCAACGGCGCGCGGCACGGGAGCCGAAGCACGAGCGGCGGGCGCGAGCGACCGCCCGACTACTTGTCGCGCGGCGCCGGAAGATCGGGCATGCGCACCGCGAGGCGTGCCTGGCTTTTCAGCAGCCGCGCAAGGGCTGCGCCGAGCTCCTCCTGGCCGCGTGAATCGCGCCAGCGCCCGTCGTCGGCGCGGAAGTGGAAGCCGCCGCTTTTGGCCGCGACCCAGATCTCGCGGTTGGGAACGTGGCGGTTGACGATGATGCGGCTTTCGTCCTCGCACTCGATCGTGAGGACGCCGTCCTTCAGGCTCCAGTCGAGATCGGCGTCGCTCGTCTCGAGCGCCGCGTCGAGCGCGAGCCCGATCCTGTCGAGCGTCGCGTCGGCGGCGGCAATGAAGGCGGATTCGTCCATGGTGCCATGCTAGGATGTCGCGGCCCGTTCCGCATCGTCGCGCGCGGAACGCCACACGCCACGATGTTACGTCATTTCAATTCGACGGTTGCGCTCGCGCGCCGCGCTGATCATCGCGATGCTCGCCGGCATTGCAGCATGCGGCATCAAGGGACCGCTGCAGCCGCCACCCAAGGCCGTCGCAACGCCGCCTCGGCCGCCGGTCGACAATCCGGCGATACCGCCGGCGACAACCTCGCCCGCACTGCCGCCGCCTTCATCGCAAACCGAACGCAAGCCGTGAGCGGTTTCGCATACGTCGACGGCGAGCTTTGCGCCGAAGGCGTGCCGCTGTCCGCGGTGGCGCAGCGCTTCGGCACGCCGTGCTACGTCTATTCGCGCGCCGTGCTGACGCAGGCGTACCGGACGTTCGACGCGGCGTTCGCCGGCATTCCGCACCTCGTCTGCTACGCGATGAAGGCGAATCCGACACTCGCGATCCTCGACCTCTTCGCGCGGCTGGGCAGCGGCTTCGACATCGTGTCCGGCGGCGAGCTCGCGCGCGTCATCGCCGCCGGCGGCGATCCGCGCAAGGTCGTCTTCTCCGGCGTCGGCAAGAGCGACGCCGAGATGGAAGCGGCGCTCGCCGCCGGCATCCTCTGCTTCAACGTCGAATCGGCGAGCGAGCTCGAGCATCTCGCCGCCGTCGCCGCGCGCATGGGGCAAGCGGGCGCCGATCAGCTTTCGCGTGAATCCCGGACGTCGATCCGCAGACGCATCCCTACATCTCGACCGGACTCAAGGAAAGCAAGTTCGGCGTCGCCTTCGCCGACGCGCATGCGCTGTACCGCCGGGCGGCGCACATGCCGGCGATCGCCGTGCGCGGCATCGACATGCACATCGGCTCGCAGATCACCGAGCTCGCCCCGTACCGCGAAGCGGCGGCGCGAGATGCTGGCGCTCGTCGATGCGCTCGCGGCCGAGGGCATCGCGCTGGACCACGTCGACCTCGGCGGCGGCCTCGGCATCCGCTATCGCGACGAGGCGCCGGTCGGCATCGACGACTACGCCTCGATGGTGCGCGCGCTGTTCGACGGCCGGCGCGAGCGGCTGCTGTTCGAGCCGGGCCGCCGCCTCGTCGGCGATGCGGGCGTGCTGCTGACGCGCGTCGCGTACCTGAAGCCCGGCGCGACGCGCAATTTCGCGATCGTCGACGCGGCGATGAACGATCTGCTGCGTCCGGCGCTCTACGACGCCTGGCATCCGGTCGATCCGGTGCGTCCGCGCGACGGCGGGCGCGATGGCGTGGGACATCGTCGGGCCGGTTTGCGAGAGCGGCGACTTCCTGGCGCTCGACCGCGAGCTCGCGCTCGCCGAAGGCGACCTGCTCGCCGTCCGCGCCGCGGGCGCATACGCGATGGCGATGAGCTCGAACTACAACGCGCGGCCGCGCGCCTGCGAAGTGCTCGTCGACGGCGACATCGCACATCTGATGCGCCGGCGCGAGATCGCATTGCCGAACTGCACGCGCACGAAACGCGATTGCCGTCGCTGAACGCGCGCATGCGCGAAAATCGCGTTCGCGATCGATGTGCGGATTCGCAACAGTGCGGATTCGACCGGTTCGATCGGCGGTTGAAATCTTGCAAAAGCTTGAAACGTGGCTACAATGCAGGCAGCAGGTGGCAATGGATTTGTCAAGGGGTAGGTTCGAAATTGTTGCAAAAGAACGCGTTCTCCCCGGCAACCGGCGACACCTGCGAATGAAGGACCATAACAGTTACATGAACTCAGACAGGAGAAGCAACGATGATGGCTGACATGATGTCGATGATGACGCCTTCGGCTCCGGCCGCGGCGCCGAAGAAGAAGGCGAAGAAACGCAAGGCGGCCCCGAAGAAGTCGGCCGCCAAGAAGACCACCAAGCGCAAGGCGACGAAGAAGCGGGCTGCCAAGAAGGCGACGAAGAAACGCGCCGCCCCGAAGAAGCGGGCCGCCAAGAAGTCGACCAAGCGCAAGGCAACGAAGAAGCGCGCTGCCCCGAAAAAGCGGGCGACCAAGCGAGGGGCCAAGAAGAAGGCCGCTCCGCGCCGCAAGACCGGCGCACGGAAGACCGCCAAGAAGAGAGCCGCGAAGAAGAAGTAACTTCTTCGATCTGCTTCCGTCGCGAGACTTGTGACGGACGAAAACGGGCGGCGCTTCATGCGTCGCCCGTTTTGCTTGGAGTCTGGAGTACGAATCCGCGGCTCCGAGCGCGGTCAGAGATGTATTTCCGACCACGGTGCGCTGATTCGACTTACTGCGTCCGGAAATACATCTCTGACCCGGCTTTACCCTCAGTGGCCGTTCGCGCTGGCCCGTGTGGCCGGCGTGGTCGCCGCCGTCTTGCTGCCGCCGCGGCCGCCCCCGCCGGATTTTGGTCGCGCAGCGACGGCCCGGCTGCCCCGTTCCGTGGAAGCCTTCGCCTTCGTCTCGCGAGAGTGTCCCTTGCCCGCGGACTTGACCGGCGGCACGTCGCTCGTCACGCGCAGCTTCGCACCGGCGCGCACGTCGTCGCGGGCGAGACGATTCCATCGCTTGAGGTCCTGCGCCGTGACGCCGTAGCGGGCGCCGATCCCGGTCAGCGTATCGCCGCGGCGGACGGTGTGGAAGAACGTGCGGCCCGGCCGGCACCGTGGTGAACACCGCATCGGCCAACGATTCGGCGCCTTCGGCCGTCGGCCGCTGCATCGGCACGAGCAGCGCATACCCGGTCGGCACGCGTCTGCCTCGGCCCGATGCCATTGACCGCGCGCAGCGTCTCGATCGACATGCCGTAGCGGATCGCGACCTGCGGCAGCGTTTCGCCCGCCTTCATCCGATGCGCCTGCCAGGACACGAGCGGCTGATCGACGAGGTCGAGCTTCGCCGCGAAGATCTCGGCCTTGTCGATCGGCAGCAGGATCGCGTAATCGTCGGCGCCCGCGATGACCGGGCCGGTTGTGCTGCGGATTCAGCGCGAGGAACTCCTCGACGGGCAGCTCGGCCAGCTCAGCGGCCAGCTTCACGTCCATGCGCGCCGTCGTGCGCACGACGGTGAAGTACGGCGCGTTCGGGCACGTCGGCCAGCACGAGCCCGTATTGCTCCGGATCGCGCGACGATGTTCTTGATCGCCTGCAGCTTCGGCAGGTAGTTGCGCGTCTCGTCCGGCATCTTGGTGAGGCTCTCGAAATCCGCCGGCAATCCCTTCGCGCGGTTGCGCGCCACCGCGCGGCGCACGTTGCCCTCGCCCCAGTTGTAGGCCGCGAGCGCAAGCTGCCAGTCGTCGAATTCGGCGTGCAGCTTCTGCAGGTAGTCGAGCGCCGAGCTCGGTCGCGGCGATCACGTCGCGGCGCGAATCGAACCACGAAGTTCTGCTTGAGCCCGTAGTGACGTTGCCGGTCGACGGCATGAACTGCCAGATGCCCGATGCGCGGCTCACCGACAACGCGTTCGGATTGAACGCGCTTTCGACCATCGGCAGCAGCGCGATCTCGAGCGGCATGCCGCGCGCCTCGACCTCGGTGACGATGTGATAGAGATAGCGCCGGCTGCGGTCGACCATCCGCGCGACGTAGTCCGGGCGTTCCGCGTACCACTGCTCCCATTTCTCGACCAGCGGCCCATCGATGTCGGGGATCGCATAACCCTTCACGATGCGGTCCCAGAGGTCGCCGGTTGCGGGCGGCAGCGGTTCGAGATCCGCGGCCGGGCCCATGAAGGGATCGACGAGTACGATCTTTTGCGGAGGAGGTGGAAATTCGATCGCCGGCAACGGTGTCGAAGCGACAGGCGGTAGTTCGGCCGGCGGAGGAGGACCGGGTGTCGCGCAGGCCGCGAGCGCCAGTACCACGGGCAAGATCAGGGATCGTCGATATCGCACTCGATTACACGGCTGGTTGCAGGGGATCGCGCAAAATTCCGGCGATGGTAGGCCGCGCCGCTGCGACCGTCAACCGCGTGCGCTGCGTCCGATGTCGCGTCACTGGAAGTCGTTCTTCCAGGCGCGCAGCGTCGCAAAGGAATCGACGACGCTCGTCATCGGACGGCTCGCATGCGCTGCCGCAGAAGCCATCACGTGCGGCAATCCCGCTCGCAGGAACGGATTGGTGGCGAGCTCTTCACCGATCGGTCGACGGAAGCGTCGGCAGGTCGCTGCTCGCGCTTCGCACGCTCGCGCGCGATCCGTGCGCGCACGTCCGGCGTTGCCGGGCTCGACCGCCTCGGCGAAGCGCAGGTTGGCGAGCGTGTACTCGTGTCCGCAGTACACGCGCGTCGCGGGCGGCAAGCGCCGCAAGCTTCGAAAGCGATGGCCACATCTGGCTGGGCGTGCCCTCGAACAGCCGTCCGCAGCCCGCGGCGAACAGCGTGTCGCCGCAGAACAGCAATGGGTCGGCCCCCGACGTGACCAATACGCGACATGACCCGCCGTGTGTCCGGGAATATCCAGGATCGCGAGCGCGAGATCCACGCCCGGCACATCGATGCGGTCGCCTTCGCCGAGTGCGTGCGTACGCCGCGGAATCGTCTCGCGCGCAGGCCCGAACACCGGCACGTCGTATCGCGCGCAGAGCGCGGCCACGCCGCCGACATGGTCGGCGTGGTGATGCGTCGCGAGGATGGCGGACAGCTCGAACGCCGTTGTCGTCGAGCCAGGCGAGCACCGGCGCGGCGTCGCCGGGATCGACGACCGCGGCCATGCGCCCGTTGCGCACGGCCCAGATGTAGTTGTCCCTGAATGCGGGGATGGGGATAATCGTCGTCATGGATGCATCCTCCGGATGCAGTCGACACGCTGTCGACGACGCTCGCCGACTGGCTCGCAGACGCCGCTCGGCGACTACCTGCGGGAGCGCGAGCAGGCGTACTTCGACGAGACGGTCGCCGACATCTTCGGCTTCCACGCGCTGCAGATCGGCCTGCCGGAATGCCGATTCCTCGCGCAAAGCCGCATCGTCTCGCAAGCTGGAGCCTCGACTACGATCCGCCGGCCGACATCATCGCCGATCCGCACGGCCTGCCATTCGCGCGAGAACACGATCGACCTGATCGTCATGCCGCACGCGCTCGAATTCACCGACGATCCGCACCTGATGCTGCGCGAGGCCTGGCGCGTCATCCGCCCGGAGGGACAGATCGTCATCTCGGGCTTCAACCCGTTCTCGCTGTTCGGAACCCGGCGCTACTTCGGCCGCGGGCATCGACGCCGCCGTGGAACGGCAATTTCATCGCGCTCTACCGGCTGAAGGACTGGCTGTCGCTGCTCGGCTTCGACGTCGTCGGCGGACGCTTCGACTGCTACGTGCCGCCGTTCACGCAGGAGAAATGGCTGCGCGCGCTTCTGCGTTCTTCGAAAGGACCGGCGATCGCTGGTGGCCGATCGCCGGCGGCGTCTATTACCTGCGCGCGACGAAGAAGGTGCTCGGCATGCGGCTGCTCGCGCCGGCATGGGAGCGCCGCGAGCGGCGCAAGAAGGCGCTCGCGCCAGCGGCTCGCGCGCGCGAGGGCCTGACGACGCATCGCTGGCGTCCTCCTGCATGTCAACGCACCGCGCAGCGATAGCGTGTCGGACGCTCGCAATCGCGCCGCGCCGCCCCCTTCGGGCCTCGGCTTCGCCCGCGTCGCTCATGCGACGTTGAGTCCGGTCGTCATCTACACCGACGGTGCGTGCAAGGGCAACCCGGGTCCGGGCGGCTGGGGCGCGCTGCTGATTTTCGAACGGCCGCGAGAAGGAGCTCTACGGCGGCGAGCGGCAGACGACCAACAACCGGATGGAGCTCACGGCGGTGATCCGCGCGCTGGAGGCGCTCAAGCGCGAATGCGACGTCGATCTCTATCTCGATTCGCAGTACGTGAAGCAGGGCATCGAGAGCTGGATCCACACGTGGAAGCGCAACGGCTGGCGCACGAGCGACCGCAAGCCCGTCAAGAACGCGGACTGTGGCGCGAGCTCGATGCGCTCGTCGCGACGCACCGCATCCGCTGGCACTGGGTGCGCGGCCACGCCGATACGCCGGGCAACCATCGCGCCGACGAGCTCGCCAACCGGGGCGTGGAACAACTCGGCACGCTGCGGCCCGGTTGACCCGCACCGCACGCCGGTTGCGCAACCGGGCGCGGGTTGTCAGCCGCCCGCGAGGGCGCGCTCGATCCGGCGCGCGAACACCGTCATTTCCTTCTCGGCCTGCCTGTCGCCCTTGCGCTTCGCGACCTCGATGCCCTTGCGGTACGCATCGAGCGCTTCCTGCGGTTGTCCGGTTTCCTGCAACGCCCTTGCGTAGAGCTTCCACGCGGCGGTGAACTGCGGATCGAGCGTCACGGCGTGCGACAGCGCTTCGCGCTGCGGCGGTCCATTGCGTCGCCTTCGCGTACTCGTTGCCGAGCGAGAAGCGCAGCAGCGCGCCGTCCTTGCCCGCGGCGAGCATTCGCTCGAAATTGATCAGCGCAGCACTCCTGGCCGACGGCTCGGGGGTGTCTGACTGCGTCATCGCGCGCCTTACCTGCGGATCGAGTTCGCCGCTTTCGCAGTCGATGCGGCGCAGCGGATAGATGACCTTGCTTCTCGCTGCCGTTCAGCGTTCCTTCGATCGTCTGCGTACAGCCAGCCCTCGGCGCCTCGACGATAGATGAGCCGCGCCGGAAATGCGTCGGCCGTGTTCGCGAACGTGAAGATCGTGTCGTTGCCTTCGGTCGTCGTGTTCGGCGAGCTTGAACGAAATCGCTCGACGATCACCGGAGAACTGCGTGAAGTAGACGCCGTCGTTCCTCGACTCGAGGCGCAGGAACTCGTAATCCTGCATGCGTGCCGCGCAGCACCGTGCTGTCCGGCGCCGATCAGCATGCCGCCGCGCAGCGGCAGCCACTGCTCGCGGAAATCGCGCTGGTTCACCGTTCCCTGCCAGCATCCCTCGAGCCACGCAAGCGGCGCAAGCGGACCGGTATCCGCGGCGCCTGCCGGGTTCGCGGCCGCCGCGTTCGGCTCGGGTGTCGGCGTGCGCGGCTCTCCGGGCGCCTGCTGCGGAAGCGGGCTCGCACACCCGATCATGCAGAGCGCCAGCGCCATCGCGGCGCGGCGCGTCCAACCATGGGTTCCCTGCACGCCGATCATCAGTTGCATGAGGACCTGTTCAGTTTCATTGGAGTCGCGCGAGCGGCAGGTTCATCAGCAGGTTCTGCGGCTTGAGGCGCAGGCGATTGCGCTCGTCCATCGCCATCGCGAGCTACACCGGACGTCCGGCGAGCGCGGGCCGCATGTCGGCTGGATTGTCGAAATCCAGCCGGAACAGGCACAGCAGCCGCTGCATTCGCGCCTCGTCGACACTCTGCCGGTTGTAGAGGTCGTTCAGCATGCCGCTCGCTTCGGCGTCGAGACCCACATGCCACATCCAGTGCGCGTCGTCGATCTCGCGCTCGGTCCGGATGGTCACCTTCACTGCGAGGAAATGCGCGATCCAGTCCTCCATCACGCGCGTGAGCGCCGTCAGCGCCGCACGCCCGCGGTTGAGGCTCACCGAAAAATCGTGTCGCTCGTCGCGCTCCCAGTAGGACGCGCCGTTCTCGACGTCGAGCACATCGAGATCGACCGTCCGCAGCGGCGTCCGGTTCCGCGACAGCAGCTCGCCGAGCGAGCCGAAGCCGCCGCCTTCCGCATACATCTCGATCGTGACTTCGTCGGCCGCCATCACCGCGCCGTCGTCCGTCACGGCGATCTTCTGCGTCCGGAACAGCATCTCCGCCGCGCGGACTGCGAGCGGATCGGCCTTCTCGCCAAGGATGTGGCGCAGGATGACCTGCGTCAGCTGCGCAACGAAGAGCGGCGGCACGTCGACGCCTTCGCCATGGAACAAGCTCACGTACGCCGCTTCCAGCGAATCGGCCGCGACGAGGCGATCGCGAAAGCGCAGCCAGATCCCGTAGTTCTCGCGCGCGTCGGGATCCGCGATGGCGTCGACGGCGTCCGGGCCAATGTCCCGCCGGGGATCGGCCATCAGCGCGTCGTGAGCGCCAGCTCCGCAGCGCACGATTGCGGAACCGGCGCGAGCTCGGGCCGCACGAGGAAGCTGCGCAGGAAATCGTCGGTCAGGTGGAGGTTTCCGTCCGGACCGGGCGCGAGAAGCCGGTAGCCGGAGCTGCGCCAGAAATCAGGCACCGCCGAGCATCGCCTTCTTCAGGTCGTCCTGCACCGGGTTGTCGCCGACCCAGATCTTCATCAGCGCATCGTTGAACGCCTCGCCGTCGATCGAGCCGCGCGTTGCGCCGTTCAAGCCGATTTTCGTCGCATTGTCGACGAAATCGAGCGTCACGACACTGCCTTCCTTCGCCTCGCCGAACGATTTCATGATTGCGGCAAGCTCGCCGGTCTGGACGGCGATCGCCTGCATTTCCGCTGCGGTCAGGTTCTGCTTGAGCCCGTCCATCAGCGCGTCGACCAACTGATCCGCCGAGAGGTTGCGCAGCAGGTTGAGCTGGATGCGCCGCGGCGCCTTCGCGAGCACCTCCTCGCCCGTCTTCTCGTTTCCGGCAGGTACAGGCTGCCGACGTAGACCTTGAAGATCGCACGCTTTCGAACACCCGCGCCGTTCAGCACGAGCTCCTGGCCGCCGACGCTCGCCTTGTCGTCGAGCTTCACGCCGTCGACGTCGAGCGCCGCAGCGCCGGTCGCCAGAACCAGCGATGTCGAACAGGAGCGGAGTGCGGATCGTCATTCCAATATCTCGCCCGAAAATGCCTCGCATTTGCGGAACGCCGTACCGTAAGTGACGGTTATACCGCTTCGAAAATGCCCGCGGCGCCCATGCCGGTGCCTACGCACATCGTCACCATGCCGTACTTCTGGCCGCGTCGCCGCAACCCGTGCGTGATCGTCGCCGTCCGGACGGCGCCCGTCGCACCGAGCGGGTGGCCAAGCGCGATGGCGCCGCCGAGCGGGTTGACCTTCGCGGGATCGAGATCGAGCTCGCGGATGACGGCAAGCGCCTGCGCGGCGAACGCTTCGTTCAACTCGATCCAGTCGATGTCCTGCTGCCCGACGCCCGTCAATTTCAGCAGCCTGGGAATCGCAACCGCCGGGCCGATGCCCATGAGCTCGGGCGCGACGCCGACCGCCGCATAGCCACGCCAGCGCGCAAGCGGCGTTGCGCCGAGCTCGCGCAGCACGCGCTCGCTGACGATCACCGACGCCGCCGCGCCGTCGGACATCTGCGAGCTGTTGCCTGCCGTGATGCTGCCTTTCGCCGCGAACACCGGCCTCAGCTTCGCGAGACCCTCCGCTGTCGTGTCGGCACGCGGGCCTTCGTCGCGGGTGATCGCCCTGGTGCGCTCGACCACCTGGTCGGTCGCGAGATCGGGCGAGCGCTGCACGACGTCGACCGGACTGATCTCCGCGTCGAACTCGCCCTGCGCCTGCGCGGCCAGCGCCTTGCGATGCGAAGCGAGCGCGAAGGCGTCCTGCGCTTCGCGCGTGACATTCCACTGCGCTGCGACGCGTTCGGCGGTCAGGCCCATGCCGTACGCAATGCCGACATTCTCGTCGCCCGCGAAGACATCGGCGTTCATCGCGAGGCGGCCGAGCATCGGGATCATGCTCATGCTCTCCGTGCCGGCCGCGATGACGATGTCCGCCTCGCCGGTCCGGATGCGATCGGCGGCGATCGAAACGGCGTTCAGTCCCGACGAGCAGAAACGGTTGATCGTCATCCCCGGCACGCTGTCAGGCAGTCCCGCGAGCAGCACGCCGATGCGCGCGACGTTCATCCCCTGCTCGTATTCGGGCATCGCGCATCCGACGATGACGTCATCGATGCGCGCGGGCTCGATCGCCGGCACCTGTGCGATCACCCGCTGCAGCACGTGCGCGAGCAGCGTGTCCGGACGCGTCGTGCGGAACGCGCCGCGCGGCGCCTTGCCGACGGCCGTTCGCGTCGCCGCCAGTACGTACGCATCCTGCAGCTGGTTGGCCATGTCGATGGGTTCAGTTCCGCAGCGGCTTGCCGGTCGCGAGCGTGTGCGCAATGCGCGCCTGCGTGCGCTCGTCGCGCAGCAGCGCCATGAATTCGCGCCGCTCGAGCTCGAGCAGCCAGCGCTCGTCGACCACGCTTCCGGCATCGACGTCGCCGCCGCACATCACGCGGGCGAGACGCACGCCCGACTTCGTAATCATACGGCGTGATGAATCCGCCCTCCCGCATGTTGACGAGCAGCATCGTCAGCGTCGCGATGCCGGTCCGGCCGGCGACCGGGACGTCGCGCGCCGGCAGCGGCGGCCGGTAGCCGGCATCGGCGAGCGCACGCGCCTCGCTCTGCGCCACATGCAGCACTTCGTGCGAATGCATGATGACCGGATCGGCCGCGCGCAGGTATCCGAGCTCGCGCGCCTCCAGCGCACTCTTCGACACCGTGGCCATCGCGACGTTCTGGAAATACGTCCGCAGGAACGGGAAGAGGTCGAGCTGGCCGCCGTTCGCGCCGCGCTTCACGTCCGCGGCCGCGCGCACGGCCAGTTCCTTGCTGCCGCCGCCTGCCGGCAGCAGCCCGACGCCCGTCTCGACGAGGCCGACGTACGACTCGAGCGCCGCAACCGTGCGATCGCAGTGCAGGATGAATTCGCACGATCCGCCGAGCGCCATGCCGCGCACCGCCGCAACCGTGGGGACCAGGCTGTAGCGCAGCCGCAGCGCCGTCTGCTGGAACTTCGCGACGCTACGCTCGACGCCGTCCCAGCCGCCGCGCTCGATGGCGGGCGCGAGGGCAGCGAGATTGGCGCCGAGCGAAAACGGCTCGCGCGCCTGCCAGATGACGAGGCCGGCGCACGCGCGCTCGGCGTGATCGATCGCGCGCAGCAGTCCGTCGAGCACCGCTTCGCTGATCGTGTGCTGCTTGGTGCTGAACGACACGATGCCGACGTCGTCGCCGCAGATGCCAGAAGCGCAGCGCGTCGGTTTCGAAGATCGTCGTGCCGGTGTCGAAGCGCTCGTTCGGCAGCGCGTCGGGAAAGTGCTGCCGGCGATAGACGGGCAGCGCGCTGCGTCGCGACGAACGCGTCGGCGCGTCGGCGAAAACGCGCCCTGCGCCGCATGTACGCCGCCGGCGTCGTCGACTTGCCGGATCGCCGACCCAATCCGGCAACGGCACGCGTGCGAGCGCACGGCCCGCCGCGATGTCCTGCCCGATCCAGGCAGCGACGTCGCGCCACCCCGCGCGCTGCCACAGCTCGAACGGCCCCTGCGTCCAGCCGAAGCCCCAGCGGATCGCGAGATCGACGTCGCGAGCGTTGTCCGCGATTGCCGGAAGATGGAACGCAGCGTAGTGGAAGAGATCGCGATGGATCGCCCACAGGAACTGGGCTTGCGGATGCGCGCGACTCGCGCAGGCGCGCAAAGCGCTCGGTGCGCGTCCGGAAGGGCCAGAATTTCTGCGACCTCCGGCGCTGCCTTGCCTTCGGCGGGCACGTACGCGTTGCGCCGTCCGGTCGAGCACCTCGATCGTGCGGCCCGCTTTGCGGTAGTAGCCCGCCCGCGACTTCTGCCCGAGCGCGCCTCGTCGCGACCAGTGCCGCCAGCACCGGCGGCACGTCGAACAGCGCATGCCAGGGATCGTCCGCCAGCGCGTCGTGCATCGTCGCCACGACGTGCGCCATCGTGTCGAGCCCCACGATGTCGCTCGTGCGGTAGGTGGCGCTCTTCGCGCGGCCGATCGCCGGCCCGGTCAGCGCATCGACGACGTCGTATCCGAGGCCGAGCGCGTCGGCATGCCGCATCGTCGCCAGCACCGAGAAAATGCCGATGCGATTGGCGATGAAGTTCGGCGTGTCCTTCGCGCGGATGACGCCCTTGCCGAGCGCCGTGGTAAGGAAGGCTTCGAGCGCGTCGAGGAGTGCGGGGTCCGTTTCGGCCGCCGGAACGAGCTCGACGAGATGCATGTAGCGCGGCGGATTGAAGAAATGCACGCCGCAGAAGCGCGGCCGCAGCGCGGGCGGCAACGCCGTCGACAGCGCGGCCAGCGACAGGCCCGACGTATTCGAGGCGAGCGCCGCGGACGAGGTGAGGTGCGGCGCGATCCGCGCGTAGAGCTCGCGCTTCCAGTCGAGGCGCTCGCCGATCGCCTCGATCACGAGATCGCAGTCGGAAAGGCGCGCGAGGTCGCCGTCGTAATTCGCGGCCTCGATGTGCGCTCGCGCGCTCCGGCATCGCAAGCGGCGCCGGATCGAGCTTGCGCAGGCCTTCGATCGCGCGCATCGCCAATGCATTCGGGTCGCCGTCTTTCGCCTGGAGGTCGAACAGCAGCGCGGGCACGCCGGCGTTGACGAAATGCGCGGCGATCTGCGCGCCCATCACGCCGGCGCCGAGCACGGCGACACGGCGTACGGACAATCGGCGCGGCGACGTGGAATCGGAGTTCATCAAGACTCGCGCTACGGGCGCCCGCAAAAAAATTGCGCGGCCCGGTCACCCAGGTCGCGCAAGCATATCAAGTCTTTCGAGTCAGGCGCGGCCGCCGCCGCGCCGGCACGCCGCGGGTCAGAACGAGTACGTCAGCTGCGCCGAGAAGATCGTGACGTTCGCGTCGTAGTCGCCCTTGATCAGGCCGTTGGCCGCCGTCGATCCGGCGTTCTGGTTGATGTCGGGGCTCTTCATCGGGATGTAGACGAAGCCCGCGTCGACGCGCGAGATTGCGGTTGAACTTGTACTGCGCGCCGACCGCGATCCAGACGCGGTCCTCGTCCGGCAGGCGCGGCGTGCGATCCGGGGTGTTGACCGGCGTCTGGTCCCACGCGAGACCGCCGCGGAAGCTCCACATGTCGTTCCAGTGGTATGTCGCGCCGACGGAAACGCCGCCACGCGTCGTCGAAGTTCTCCGGCGTGTTCGACAGCAGCGCGCCGGTCGTGCGGACGAACTTGAGCTCCTTGAACGTCGACCAGCGCGTGAACTGCGCGTCCGCCATCACGTCCCAGCGGTCGTTCAGCCGGTGAAACACCGAAACGTTGGCGATGTCCGGCAGCTCGATGTCCGCCGTGACGCCGCCGTTCGCGAGCACGGCGTTGACGCCGGTCGCGAGCAGCCCGACGACCGGCGCGAGGGCCGGCGGCAGCGTCGGCAACGCCGGGTTGTCGAAGTTGACGTTGGCCGCGACGTCGTACTTGATCGACGAGCGATAGTGCGCGCCGACGCGCGTCTGCGGCGTCGCATCCCACAGGAAGCCGATGTTCCATCCCCACGCGCTGTCGTCGCCTTCGACCCTCGCACTCGACTCGAGGCCGGGCGTGCAGTCCGATGATCGTCGGCACGAGCGCTGCCGGAATCAGGCCGCCTGCCGCCGCCTGGCCGGCCGCCTGCGCGAGCGCGGCGCTGTAATTGACGCTTGCTCGTCAACTCGGCGTCGACGCGCTGCCAGTTGACGCCGACGCCGACGGCGAACGTGTTGCTGACGCGCCATGACAGCGACGGGTTGACGTTGATCGTCTTGATGTCCGACTTGATCGCCCTGGAAGCGGCCGAGCCAGTCGTCGTCGTATTCGGTGACGAGTCCGAACGGCCGTTGACGCCGATGCCGACGCTCCACTGCGCATTGAGCGGCACCACCGCGTACAGGTTCGGGATGACGGCGAGGCTGCCCGCGTCGCCGCCGGTGCCGCCGAGCGGCTGGAATGCGGCCGGCACCGAGCCGTCGTCGCGGAACTTGAACGACGGCGTGACGAGATGGACCGCCGCCGCAACCTGCGGCGACGCGAGCCGCGACATCCCCGCCGGATTCGACCACAGCGTGCTCGCATCTTCGGCCGCCGCCGCGCCGCCCGCGAACGCATTGCCGAGCCCGCTGCCGGAATTCTCCTGCAACGCGAATCCCGCGCCGAGCGCCTGTCCCGCCGCGAGCGACAGAAGGGCGCGCGCCGATCGCCGTGGCGATGCGCGTCCGCTTGATGGTTCCTGTTTGCATCGGTTCATACCTCTCTCGTTGCGTCGAATGACGCGCTGCGAAGGGAACTCCGGCGCCCGGGCCTCGCTCGGCTTCTTGCGTCCTGATGCGTGCGGAAACTATACACGGGCCGCATGCTGAAACCGCGGTACCTTCCCGCGAGCTACGCCGCCTCGCGCCCGCGTTTGTGGCGCGCCCAACACAAACGGATCCGGCGACCCCTTTTGACGCGAATTCGACCGACGCCCGGCGCTCGCGCGGAACCCGGTCAGGCATCGAGCGGCGGCAGCTCGCGCGGCCGGCGATCGGGACCGACCGCGACGTAGGTGAGGCTCGCCTCGGTCACCTTGACGGTGATCTCTTCGTCGGATTGCGCTGCGCATAGACCTCGACCGACGACGGTGATCGACGTGCGGCCGGTCTTGCTCGATCGTCGCGAAGAACGACACGACGTCGCCGACCAGCACCGGCTGCTTGAACTGGAACGAGTTGACGGCGACGGTGGCGACGCGTCCGCGCGCGCGCCGCGACGCCGGAATCGACCCCGCGATGTCGACCTGCGACATGATCCAGCCGCCGAAGATGTCGCCGTGCTGGTTGGCGTCGGCCGGCATCGGCACGACGCGCAGCGCCGGCATGCCGGCGGGCAGCGTCGACCGAGCTCGTCATCGACGATTCGCGACGCCGCGGGTCACGGCAGCCTACGCGGCGACCGTCTTCGCCTCGTCGCGCAACTCGCGGCGCAGGATCTTGCCGACGTTCGACTTCGGCAGCTCGGCGCGGAACTCGACGTCGCGCGGGCACTTGTAGCCGGTCAGGTGCTCGCGGCAGTGCTTGATGACCTCGTCCGCGGTCAGCGCCTGGTCCTTCTTCACGACGAAGAGCTTCACCGCCTCGCCGGACTTCGTGTCGGGAACGCCGACCGCCGCGCATTCGAGCACGCCGGGATGCATCGCGACGACGCCTTCGATCTCGTTCGGGTACACGTTGAAGCCCGACACCAGGATCATGTCCTTCTTGCGGTCGACGATCCTGACGAAGCCGCGCTCGTCCATCACGCCGATGTCGCCGGTCATGAAGCAGCCGTCGGTCGTCATGACCTTCGCCGTCTCGTCCGGCCGCTGCCAGTAGCCCGCCATCACCTGCGGGCCGCTGATGCAGATCTCGCCCGGCTGGCCGAGCGGCACGTCCTTGCCGGCGTCGTCGCGCAGCACGATCTCGGTCGACGGGATCGGCAGTCCGATCGAGCCGTTGTATTCGGCCGAGGTCGAGCGGATTGATCGTCGCGGCGGGCGACGTCTCGGTCAGTCCGTACGCTTCGATCAGCGGCACGCCCGTGACCTCCTTCCAGCGCTTGCGCGACCGCTTCCTGCACCGCCATGCCGCCGCCGAGCGTCATCCGGAGCGACGTGAAGTCGAGCTGCGCGAATCTCGGGTTGTTGAGCAGCGCGTTGAACAGCGTGTTGACGCCGGTGAACGCCGTGAAGCGGTACTTGCCGCATCTCCTTGACGAACCGCGGGATGTCGCGCGGATTCGGGATCAGCACGTTCTCGCCGCCGACCGACATGAACACGAGGCAGTTCGCCGTCAGCGAGAAGATGTGATAGAGCGGCAGCGGCGTGATGATCACTTCGCGCCGGTTGTCGTCGAGGAACGGGCGCACCCACGCGCGCGCCTGCAGCATGTTGGCGACGATGTTCCGGTGCAGCAGCATCGCGCCCTTCGCGACGCCGGTCGTGCCGCCGGTGTACTGCAGGAACGCGATGTCGTCGTGCCCGATCGGCACGCGCGACGAGCGTACAGCTTGCGGCCCTGCTTCAGCGCGTCGGAGAAGCGGATCGCGCCGGGCAGCGACCACTTCGGCACCATCTTCTTGACGCGGCGCAGCACGAGGTCGACGATGCAGGCCCTTGAACCGCCAGCATCTCGCCGATCGACGTCACGACCGTCTGCCGGACCTTGGTCTTGCGCGACGACTTCCTGCAGCGTGTCGCGCGAAATTCTCGACGACGACGATGACCTCCGCGCCCGAGTCGGTCAGCTGGTGCTCGAGCTCGCGCGCCGTGTACAGCGGATTGACGTTGACGACGGTGCAGCCGGCGCGCAGCGTGCCGAACAGGCACACCGGATACTGCAGGATGTTGGGCATCATCAGCGCGACGCGCGTGCCCTTCGTGCAGCCGATGCTCTGCAGCCACGCGCCGAACGTCGACGACAGCGCGTCGAGCTCGGCGAAGGTGATCGAGCGGCCCATGCAGGTGAACGCCGGCCGCGTCGCGAACTTGCGGCAGCTCTCCTCGAAGACCTCGCGCACCGACGCGTATTCGTTGACGTCGATTTCCGCGGGCACGCCGGGCGGATAGTGCTTGAGCCAGATCTTGTCCACGAGTTCCCTCCGTTGCCGCATGTCACGCGATGCGCTCGGACCTTCGCTGCCTGCGCTCGTGCGTGCCGTCCGCCAGTTGCGGCATGCGGCGCTACGCCGATGCGCCGGGAATGCTACACCAGAGCTGCTGCGCTCCGCGCGCGTCATGGCGTGCCGGCTGCGGCGCGCGCATAGTGCAGCGGACCGCCGCGAAACGGCGCGAAGCCCGTGCCGAAGATCGCGCCGGCGTCGACGAGGTCGGCATCCGCGACGATGCCTTCGGCGAGCGCCGCCTTCGCTTCCGCGACGAGCGGGTCGACGAGCCGTCTGCGCGAGGCCCGCCGGGCACCGCGCCGGGCGCCTGCTTCTGCGGCTTGCCGTCCACCCAGGCGTAGAAGCCCTCGCCGCGTCTTCTTGCCGAGCTGGCCGGCGTCGACGAGCTCGGCGAGCTTGCGGCGGCGGCTCGGCGTCCGGCGCCGAGCATGCGTGCCGACCGCGACGACAGATGTCGAGGCCGACGGTGTCGGCGAGCTCGATCGGCCCCATCGGCATGCCGAACGCGACGCGCCGCTTCGTCGACCGTCTCCGGCGCGATGCCTTCGTCGACGCAGCGCATCGCCGTCATCAGGTACGGCGCGAGCACGCGATTGACGAGGAAGCCCGGCGCGCTCTTGACCGGCAGCGGCAGCTTGTCGATCTGCCGCACGAACGCCGCGCCGCGCGCAACGAGCGACGGATCGCTGTCGCGCGCCGGCGACGACCTCGACGAGCATCATCCGCGCGACCGGATTGAAGAAGTGCAGGCCGATCGAGCCGCGACGGATCGCGCAATGCGCCGCGCGATGTCCTCGAGCGGAATGCGACGACGTGTTGGTCGCGAGGATCGCATCCGGCTTCGCGCGCGCCTCGACGTCGGCGAACAGCGTCGCGCTTCGCGTCGACGTTCTCGAAGATCGCCTCGATGATCGACGTCGGCGCGCGCGATGCCGTCGCCCGGCGACGTCGGGAATCAGCCGGTCGATCGCATCGCGCACGCGGCGCGGATCCTTCAGGCGCTCGGCGAAGAGCTTCGCCGCGCGCTTCATCGCCGGCGCGAGGCGCTCGCGCGTTCTGGTCCTGCAGCGTCACGGTCAACCCGCGCAGCGCGCACCACGCCGCGATGTCGCCGCCCATCGTGCCGGCGCCGACGACGTGCACGTGCGCCGCCTTGAACGCCGTCTTCCTTGCCGAGCGCCTTCAGCCGCTCCTGCAGGTGGAACACGCGGATGAGGTTGGCGGCGGTCGGCGTGCGCGAGCAGCGCGGCGATCGACGCCGGATCGCCGGCCGGCGGCGGCCAGCGCGTTGCCGTCGTAGCGCTCCCACAGGTCGAGGATCGCGTAGGGCGCCGGATAGTGCTCGCGCCGCGCGCGCTTGCGCGACCTGCTTTGCGCGCCTGCGCGGCGATGACGCGCCGCGCCAGCGGCAGCAGCGTCAGCGACAGCGGAAAGCGCAGCGTCGCGCGGCGGCGGCGTGCGCGCAGCACGCCGCGCGCCGTGTTCTCCATGATGCGCGCGGGCACGCACTCGTCGGCGAGCCCGAGCCGCTTCGCCCTGCGCGCGTCGATCGTCTTGCCGGTCAGCAGCAGGTCGAGCGCCGCGGGCGCGCCGATCAGCCGCGGCAGCCGCTTGATGCCGCCCCAGCCCGGGAACGATGCCGAGCATCACTTCGGGCAGCCCGAGGCGCGTCGCCGGCTCGTCGACGACGACGCGATAGCGGCAGGCGAGCGCGAGCTCGAGACCGCCGCCGAGGCAGAAGCCGCGGATCAGCGCGAGCGTCGGATAGGGGACGCTCGCGAGCCGCTCGAACGTGTCCCAGCCGCGCTGCACGAGCGCCACGCGCGCCGTCGGCGTCGTTGATGTCGCCGAACTCGTCGACGTCGGCGCCGGCGATGAAGCCGTTCGCCTTGCCCGAGCGAATGACGAGCCCCTTCGGCGGCTCGCGCTCGAGCTGCGTCGAGCGCCTCGTTGAGCTCGGCGAGCACGGCGCGCCGACAGCGTGTTGGTCGTCGCGCCGGCGCGGTCGAACGTGAGCCACGCGAGGCCGTCGGCGTCGCGCGTGATGCGTCCAGTGTTCGCATCGGCGCTCCGGCTATGCCGCCGTGCGACCGTCGAGTCACGCGCTCGACGAGCATCGCGCCGCCCAGGCCGCCGCCGATGCAGATCGCCGCGATGCCGCGCTTGCCGCCGGTGCGCTCGAGCACGTTCAGCACGTGCAGCACGATGCGCGCGCCCGACGCGCCGACCGGATGGCCGAGCGCGATCGCGCCGCCGTCGACGTTGAGCTTGTCGTCGTCGAGCGCGCCCAGCGCGCCCGGCAAGGCCGAGCTCGTCGCGGCAGAATGCGTCGTCCTGCCAGGCGCGCAGGCAGGCGATGCACCTGCGCGGCGAACGCTTCGTTGATCTCCCACGCGTCGAGGTCGTCGAGCGCCAGGCCGTTGCGCTGCAGCAGCGGCGTCGCCGCGTAGACGGGCCCGAGACCCATCTGCGCCGGATCGAGCGCCGCCCACTGCGAATCGACGATGCGGCCGATCGGCGTGCAGGCCGATGCGCGTCGCACCGCGTCGCTCGGACGCGAGCAGCAGCCACGCGCGCGCCGTCGGTCACCTGCGAGCTGTTGCCCGCCGTGACGTTGCCGTACTTGCGATCGAAGAACGGCTTGAGCTTCGCGAGGTTCTCCGGCGTCGAATCCTCGCGCACGCCGTCGTCCGCCGCGTAGAGCGTTGCCCGCGCGGTCGAAGAGCGGCACGACCTCGCCGGCGAAGTGCCCGTCGCGCTGCGCGGCGAGCACGCGCTGGTGGCTGCGCGCCGCGAACGCGTCCATCTCGCGCGCGCGTGATGCCGAAGCGATACGCGAGGTTCTCCGCCGTCTGGCCCATCAGCAGGCCGCACGATCGGATCGGTCAGGCCCTTCATCAAGCCGATGACCGGCGCGAGGTAGCCGAGGCCGGAACTTGCGCGAGCAGCGCCGCGCGCTGGCCCGAGCGTCTTCGCCGCGTACCAGTTCGCGAGCCACAGCACCATCGCATCGGAGAACAGCAGCGGCGCGCGCGACAGCGCATCGACGCCGCCGGCGAGCACGAGGTTCGAGCGGCCCGCGCGGATGTTGTCGATCGCCGAATCGAGCGCCTGCATGCCGGACGCGCAGTTGCGCATCACCGTCCAGCCGGGCACCTTCTGGCCGCAGCCCATCCGCAGCGCGACGACGCGGCCGATGTTCACCTCGTCGGCCGACGGCGCCGCGCAGCCGAGGATCACCTCGTCGAGCTCGCGTCGGCGCGAACGGCTGGCGCAGCAGCAGCGCGCGGCCGGCGTCGGTCGCGAGGTCGGACGCCGCGAACGGGCCGGGCCGGTTGCGCGCCTTGAGGAACGGCGTGCGCGCGCCGTCGACGATGTAGATCGGCGTCGTTCATGCGACGTACGATGGGCCCTGCAGCGCGCTCTAAGCAACTGCGCGGCGAGCCGCGGGCGCGCTCGACGCGCGCGCGCGCGACGGATCCGACGCATCCTGCTCGTTCGGTTGCAACAGCGACGTGCCGAGGTCCTGCGCGAAGTCGTCGACGCGCACCACGCGCGCGACGAGCGTCGCGCTGCTTCGCGAGCACGCGCCGCTTCGTCTGCGGTGATCACGCCCGCCGCGACGCGCGCTGCGATCGAGCGTCCGTCGGCGCCCTCGCCCGGCGCGAGCCGTACGCGCGAGCCTGCCGCTGCGCACCGCGCTGCGCAGCTTCGCGCTCGATCGGCTCGGCCGCGACGTCGCCGTCGAGCGCGCGCTCGATGCAGCCCGACCGGATCGTCGGCGATCGCCGATGAACATGCCGGCGGTCAGCCGGTCGCGCGTCGCCGACGGCTCGATCAGCAGCCGCGCGACGTCGTGGCCGAGCCGGTCCGACGGCACGACGTAGCGGCCGGCCGAGCGGAAACACGATCGACGCGCAGCAGCGCCGCGATGGCGCGATTCGGGAAGTTGGAGATCACGCCTTCGAACGCGTTCTGCGCCTTGAACATCGCGTCCCAGATCGCCCAGTGCATCAGCGGCGCGTCCGCCGGCCTGCCGGCCTTCGTCCTCGTAGCGCCTGAGCGTCGCCGAGCACAGGTAGAGCAGCGACAGGATGTCGCCGAGCCGCGCCGAGAGCTTCTCCTTGCGCTTCAGCGCGCCGCCGAGCGTGCCCATCGACACGTCGGCGAGGAACGCGAGCGCCGCCGAGAACCGCGTGAGCTGCTGGTAATAGCGGCGCGTCTCCGGCGCCGACGTCGCGCGGCGCGCGCGACGAAATGCGAGCCGGTCAGCGCCATGCACGAACGTGCGCAGCGCAGTTGCCGACAGCGCGAAGCGCAGGTGACCCGCAGAGCGCCGCGTCGAAATCGCGCGAGCGCCTTCGCGCGCGTCGGGCTCGCTGCGTCGCCGCCATCTCCTTCAGCACGTACGGATGGCAGCGGATCGCGCCCTGGCCGAACACGATCAGGCTGCGCGTCAGGATGTTCGCGCCCTCGACGGTGATCGACACCGGCATCTGCATGTACGCGGCGCCGAGGAAGTTCGACGGCCCCATGCAGATGCCCTTGCCGCCGGCGATGTCCATCGCGTCGTTGATGACCTGCGCGATTGCGCTCGGTGATGTGCAGCTTGGCGATGCCGGACAGCACCGCCGGCTTCTCGCCGCGATCGACGATCGTCGCCGTCAGCATGCGCGCCGCGTCCATCATGTAGAGGTTGCCGCCCATCCGCGTCAGCGCTTCCTCGATGCCCTCGAACCTGCCGATCGGCGTCTTGAACTGCGTGCGCACGCGCGCATAGCGCGCCCGTCGGCGCGCACCGCGAGCTTCGCCATGCCGGTGTTCGACGACGGCAGCGAGATGCCGCGGCCCGCCGCGAGGCATTCCATCAGCATCCGCCAGCCCTTGCCGAGCATCGGCTGCGCCGCCGATCACCCAGTCCATCGGAATGAACACGTCGCGGCCCGAGTTCGGGCCGTTCTGGAACACCGCGTTGAGCGGCATGTGGCGGCGGCCGATGTCGACGCCGGGATGCGACGTCGGAATCAGCGCGCACGTGATGCCGAGGTCCTCGCGGTCGCCGACCAGGTGGTCGGGATCGTAGGCGCGGAACGCGAGGCCGAGCAGCGTCGCGACCGGGCCGAGCGTGATGTAGCGCTTGTCCCAGGTGACGCGCAAGCCCGAGCACGCGCTTGCCTTCGTGCTCGCCCCAGCACACGACGCCGCAGTCGGGAATCGACGCCGCGTCCGAGCCCGCGTGCGGATTGGTGAGCGCGAAGCACGGGATCTCCAGGCCCTTGCGCGAGCCGCGGCAGGTAGTGGCGCTTCTGCTCGTCGGTGCCGTAGTGCAGCAGCAGCTCGCCGGGCCCGAGCGAGTTCGGCACCATCACCGTCACCGCCACCGTGCCGCAGCGCGTCGACAGCTTGGTGATCACCTGCGAATGCGCGTACGCGGAGAAGCCGAGGCCGCCGTACTCCTTCGGGATGATCATCCCGAGGAAGCCGTGGTCCTTGATGTACTGCCACACGCGCGGCGGCAGGTCCTTGTAGACGTTCGTCGTCTCCCAGTCGGTGACCATCGCGCACAGCGTCTCGACTTCGTGGTCGAGGAAGTGCTGCTCCTCGGCGGTCAGCGTCGGCGCGCGGCATCGCGAGCAGCTCGCGCCAGTCCGGGCGGCCGGAGAAGAGCTCGCCGTCCCACCAGACGGTGCCGGCCTCGAGCGCGTCGCGCTCGGTCTGCGACATCGGCGGCATCACCTTGCGGAACACGCCGCAGCAGCGGCTTGCTGATCAGCGCGCGGCGCAGCGGCGGCACGAGCGAGCGGCGCGGCGAGCGAGCGCCAGTGACGATGACGCGACGATGCACGAGCACGCGGCGAGCGAACGGCGTTCATTGCGATGCTCCGTGTCGCGAGGCGAGCGTCGCGCATCGAGCGGCGGCGCGACCCCGGCTCGTCGTCGAGCTCCGCGCGTCGAGCGCGCACTGCAGAGTCGGGCAGCGGCGCGGTGAGGCCCGCCAGCAGGAACGGCGCGAGGCGGCGCAGCAGGATCTCGTCGTTCGCCGTCTCATGCGGATTGAGCTCCGCGATCAGCTTCAGCGCGTCGGTGCCGGCGAGCGTGTACGACAGCGCGCCCATGATGAAGTGCAGCCGCCACGACAGCTCCTTGCGCGGCAGCTGCGGCAGCGCGCGCGCGAACGCCGCCTTGAAGCGCGCGATCATCGACCGCGTACTGCTCGGACAGGAACTGGCGGATGAACGGCGCCGGGTCGGCGTACGCGCGGCCGAGCAGCCGCAGGAAGTTCGATGCCGCCGCGCTCGCGGATCGCGCGCGAGCTTGAGCGCGGGAATCGAACAGCGCGCTCAGGATCCGCTCGCACGGAAGCGGCTTCGGCGCCGCTTCGCGCCTCGAAGCGCGTCAGCAGCTCGAGCGCGCCGCTGGTTCATCGGGTCGAGCCGGCGCGTCAGCACCGCCTGGAACAGCTCTTCCTTGCTGCCGAAGTGGTAGTTGACGGCGGCGAGGTTGACGTCGGCCGCCGCCGTGATCGAGCGCAGGCTCGTCGCCTCGAAGCCGTGCTCCATGAACAGCGCCTCGGCGGCGTCGAGGATGCGCTCCTTGGTCACGGCAGCGCCTCTCGGCAGACGGCAGCGGTATGACTTTCGCCTGCGCCATCGTCATTCCATTTAAACGTTCGTTTGAATCTTACGTTTGATCGAGCACGCGGTCAATCGTTCCCGGATTCCTGATATTCGAAAGGCGAACGCTGACCCGGCAATCAATACCGGCCTCGACCGTTCCAATTCTTGCTTGCCAAAGGGTCGCGGCCATAGCATGATGACAATGGCATGGCGCTGGACGAATCGAAAGGATACGAGATGCTGAATTTCGGCCGCAACGACCGCTGGGTCGAAGTCAAGGACCCGAGCAAGCCCGCCGTCAATCCTGCCGCGAACGAGCGCCAGTTCCGCCGGTTCACCAACACAGCGGCTCCGCCAGTCCGATGACGTCCCGCCCATCCAACCCGCCAGTTCGCCGGCCCCCGCACGCGCGCGCGCGACATTCCGAAGCGAGACCGCACGTGACCGTACCCGACCCGAAGGCCGCGCCGTCGCATCCCGAAGAATGGCGGGAAGCAAGCTGTTCGTCGGCGTCAACATCAAGCTGAAAGGCGTCGAGATCTCGAACTGCGACGTGCTGGTGATCGAAGGGCAGGTCGACGCGACGATCAACAGCAAGGTGATGGAGATCGTCAAGCCCGGCACGCTGACCGGCACGGCGATGATCGACGTCGCCGAGATCCACGGCGAGTTCTCCGGCGAGCTGACCGCGCGCACGAAGCTCGTCGTGCACGGCACCGGACGCGTGACCGGAACGGTCCGCTACGGCAAGCTCGTCGTCGCCGAGGGCGGCACGCTGAAGGGCGAGCTGAAGCAGATCGACGCCGCGGCGCGACGAGGCGCGCGCGCAGGCGCAACCAGCCCGGCGGAGACGCGTCAGCCGCGCAGGCGTCCGTCCGAGCACCGACGCCGAGACGCGGCACTCGGAGGCGCGCACGCCAGCCCCACCGAGACGTCCGCGCGCGCACGCCGGCGCAGCTCACCCGAGACGCGTCACGATCGCACCCCCGCATCCGCCGCCGCACGCGCACTTGGCCAGCGCTGACCCGCGCGTCGGGCGAGCGTCCATGGCGAGGATATACGATCGGCAAGAGCCATCATCTGTCGCACAGGAAGGCGAAGACCGTCGCCGAGCGGCTCGCGGGCGATCTCGAAAAGCGGTTCGACCTCTGCCTGGAACTGGGAAGGCGACACGTGCATTTCGAGCGTCCCGGCGTGCCGGCAGCATGCACGTCGGGAAGTCGCGAGATCACGCTCGACGTCAAGCTCGGGTCTGCTGCTGACGCCGCTCAAGCCGGCGATCGAGCGCGAGATCCACGCACAACTCGACAAGCTCGCGGGCGAGGACGTGGCTTGAATCGGCCTAGACGCCGACTCTACGGGTCGCGGTACGGCGCATCGGATCGGGAAACGGCGCGTCGCTCCCCGCGACGATCGCCTCGTGGATCGCGGTTTCGCGGCCCTGGATCGTCGCCAGGAAATCGGCGCGCCGTCCATCTGCGCGAACGCCGTAGAATCCACGCTCGAGAAAATCCTGCAGCGTCGACAAGTCCCGCGAGCCGAGCGGGCTTGCGCATCAGCGTGAGCGCGCCGCGCATCATCGGCTTCCGGACGAAGCGATCCAGCGCGACGCCGACTTCGCCGATCAGCCGGATCTGGCGCTCGCCGCTGCGTCGAATCGACCGCCGCTCCGATACGCCGCGCAATAATCGGCGACGGTGAAAGCCTGGGCGCGTGAGCGCAACGTCGTCGACCATCGCGCGGTCGAGATCCTGCGACAGCGCATTGAGCTCGACGGCGACGGCGACGGTCGCGATGACGTGGTCGGGCAGCAACCGCTTCATCGCCGGCACGACGCGCGCGAGATCCGCGTCGCGCTGCGCGAAATCCGCGCCGCCGTAAAGATCGGTCTCGAAGAACTTCATGGCCGCCGCATAGCGCGGCGTCTGCTCGAGATCCGCATAGGTCATGCGCAGCCGCCGCGACTGCCACTCGCCGAGGTCACGCGAGCGCACTGCGCGAGCGCCGGATTCGCCGCGCGCTCGCGATGATGCTGCTGCACGCGCGCGAGTTCGCGCAGCAGTGCAGCCAGCGGCCGTCGTCGGCATCGCGTCATCCGCGGCTTCGGCGCGTCACGGATGCGACGACAGCACCGCGTGCGACGCCGGCAGCGAGCCGCTTTAGATTGTTTGCTCTACGCGCGCGAGTACTATCGTCGAGCGTAATACCGTGACCCCCGATCCGTACGTGACCCGCATCTGACGATCACCGCGCTGCACCCCGCGTGAATCCGTCCCGCCGCCGCTTCCTGTTCATCGGTGTCGCAGGCGCCGCCGTGCTCGTCGCGGCGCGCTGGCTGCAGCCCGGCCAGACGCTCCGCGCGGCGACGCCGATCTCCGCGCTGTCGGCCGACGGCGCGGACATCATGCGGCGCATCGATCCCCGCGATGCTCGATGGCGCACTGCCCACGGACGCGGCCGAACGGCGCGACGGCGTCGAGCGAGACGCGTCGGCGCGTGTCGCGACCGCGATCGCAGGCCTGCCGCCGGTCGCGCGCGACGAGCTCGCGCACGCTGTTCGCGCTGCTCGCGTTCGCGCCGGTGCGCATCGCGTTCGCGGGCATCGATGGCCCATGGCGCGACGCGAGCGTCGGCGATGCGAACGCTTTCCTCGTCCGCCTGCAGAAAAGCCGCTGGTCGGTCAAGCGCGCGGCGTACGACGCGCTGCACCAGCTGACGTTGGCCGCGTGGTACGCCAATCCGCGCAGCGTGGCCTTCGATCGGCTACCCCGGGCCGCCCGCACTGGCATGAACCCGACGCCGACCGCACTCGCGGACGCCGCTCGCCGACCCGGTCCGCGAAGGGATTGCGCGCGGCTGGAGCGTGATCGACGCAGCGCTCCTCGCGCGCGACCTGACGCTCGAAACCGACGTCGCGATCGTCGGCACCGGCGCGGGCGGCGGCATCGCCGCCGAGATTCTCGCCGACGCCGGCCTGCGCGTGCTGCTGATCGAGGAAGGGCCGCTCAAGTCGTCGAGCGACTTCCGGATGCGCGAGTCCGACGCGTATCGCGACCTGTATCAGGAATCGGCCGCGCGCAAGACGGCCGACAAGGCGATCAACATCCTGCAGGGCCGCTGCGTCGGCGGCGGCACGACGGTCAACTGGACGAGCTCGTTCCGCACGCCCGACGCGACGCTCGCGCACTGGCAGTCGGCGCATCGGCCTGACCGGATTCGGGCCGGCCGATCTCGCGCCGTGGTTCGAGCGCATCGAAGCAGCGCCTCGGCATCGCGCCGTGGACCGTCGCGCCCGAACGCGAACAATGCCGCGCTCGCGCGCGGCGCCGCGAAGCTCGGCACTGCACTGGGGCGCGATCCGCCGCAACGTCAAGGGCTGCTGGAACCTCGGCTACTGCGGCATGGGATGCCCGACCAATGCCAAGCAGTCGATGCTGGTCACGACCATCCCGCGCGCGCTCGAGCGCGGCGCGACGCTGCGTCACCCGCGCCCGCGCGATGCGGTTCGTCGTTCGCGGTGACCGCGTCGACAGCCTGGAATGCGCGGCGATGGATGCGTCGGGCACCGCGCCGACGGCGCGGCGCATCGTCGTCCGCGCGCGCACGTTCGTCAGCGCGGCAGGCGCGATCGGCTCGCCGGCGCTGCTGCTGCGCAGCGGCGTCCCCGATCCGTATGCGATCGTCGGCATGCGCACGTTCCTGCATCCGACGCGTCGTGTCGGCCGCGCTGATGCCGGAGCGCGTCGACGGGTTCGCCGGCGCGCCGCAGACGATCTATTCCGATCACTTCCTCGACACGGCGCCGGTCGACGGACCGATGGGATTCAAGCTCGAGGCGCCGCCGATGCATCCGGTGCTGGCCGCGATCACGCTGCCCGGGCACGGCGTCCGCGCACGCGGCGCTGGATGCGCCGGCTGCCGCACATGCAGGTGCTGATCGCGCTCTTGCGCGACGGCTTTCACCGCGGACAGCGCCGGGCGGGCGCGTACGCCTCGCGGGCGACGGCACGCCGATCCTCGACTATCCGCTGACGCCGTATCTTTTCGATGGCGTGCGCCGCGCGATGACCGCGATGGCGGAGATCCAGTTCGCCGCCGGCGCGACGGCGGTGATGCCGGTGCACGACGACGGCGACGGCGTACGCGAGCGTCGGCGCCGCACGCGCGGCGATCGCGGCATTCGACCTTCGTCCGCGCGCGACGACGATCGTGTCGGCGCACGTGATGGGCGGGTGCGCGCTCGGCGCCGACCCGCGCCACGCCGTCGTCGATCAGACGGGGCGACATCATCATCTCGCGAATCTGTCACGTGCTGGACGGCTCGATCTTTCCGACATCGATCGGCGCCAATCCGCAGCTGTCGATCTACGGCATCACGGCGCGGCTTGCGACCGGCATCGCAGAGCGGCTGCGCACCTGACCTGCAGCGCATTCGGCCCGATCGACTCGCTTGCCTTCGCATGGTGACGCGCCTTGCGTTTAGTGTGATCGCTCTAGTCGTTTACCGGTAATGTCTCGACACCGACGTCTCGCGCGGATCGCGAGCGCCTCCATAGGAGAACCTGCATGTCGAACATGATTCGTTTGAGCATCCCGACGACCGGCGCCGCGATGCTCGCCGCACCGCGGCAGGTGTGGCTTGCGACGCTCGGCGCAGCCGCCGTGACGCGCGAATGGGCCGAAAAGGAAGCCGGCCCGATATTCCGCACGCTCGTCAAGGAAGGCTCGGTCGTCGAATCGCGCGCGATGCGCGTCGTCGGCAACCGCGTCGAAACGTCGATGACACACGCCAATGCGCTTGTCCGCGATGCCCGCAGCAGCGTCAGGGCAACGGTCGAATCGCTCGCGAGCATCGCATCGTCGTTCGTGCGCAGCAAGGCTGCCGACGGTACGCGCACGGGTCGACTGTCGAAGCCGACGGGCGCGCAGCGCAAGCGCGCGGTGAAGCCGGTGAAGGGCGTCAAAGCCGCAACGAAGACGCGCGCCATGTCGACGCGCCGCGCCGCGAAACCGCGCACGCAAAAGTAACTTCGATACACGGTCCGTTACCATCGCGGTCCTCGGAGCTCCCCGACCGTCAAGGCGTTCGGGGAGCTGATACGCTCGCGACGCCATGAATGCCGGCGTCGCAGCAAACTCGAAACGATGACGCAACGTCTGACAGGCCGCGACGCCGCACGTACGCGAGGAATGCCGCGTCATCGCGCGGCCGGGGGCATCGGGCTCGCGCTCGCCGGCGGCGGTCCGCTCGGCGGCATCTACGAAGTCGGCACGCTGCTGGCGCTCGCCGACTCGATCGAGGGTCTCGACTGCAACGCGCTCGACGTCTACGTCGGCGTGTCGTCCGGCAGCTTCGTCGCCGCCGCGCTCGCGAACGGCATTTCGCCGGCGCAGATGTACCGGCTGTTCATCGAGGACGGCGAGGACGCGGCGCTGAAGCCGGAGCTGTTCCTCCAGCCGGCGCTGCGCGAGTTCGGTCGCCGCCTGGCCGCGTTGCCGGCGCTCGCGGCGCGCGCGGCGCTGCAATACGCTGCGCGATCCGCTCCATCGGGGCGTGATGGAATCGTTCGCGACGCTCGCGCGCGCGATACCCACGGGCCTGTTCGACAATCGCGCGATCGACGCCTTTCTGAAGCGACCTGTTCGCCGCGCCCGGGCCGGACGAACGATTTCCGGCGCCTTCGCAGCGCGCCTCTATCCTCGTCGCGACCAATCTCGATACCGGCGATTCGGTCGCCTTCGGCGCGCCGGGCTTCGATCACGTGCCGATCTCGCGCGCGATCGAAGCGTCGAGCGCGCTGCCCGGGCTGTTCCCGCCGGTCGAGATCGACGGCGAGCACTACGTCGACGGCGCGCTCAACAAGACGCTGCATGCGTCGCTCGCGCTCGATGGCGGCGTCGAGCTGCTGCTGTGCATCAATCCGCTCGTGCCGTTCGACGCGCCATCGGCGCACCGGGGCGGGCGCGTCACGCACCGGAAGCTCGATCGCGGCGGCCTGCCGCTCGTGCTGTCGCAGACGTTTCGCGCGATCATCCATTCGCGGATGAAGGTCGGCATGGACAAGTATGCGACGCAGTACCCGCACGCCGACATCCTGCTGTTCGAGCCGGCGCGCGAGGACGTCGACATGTTCTTCGCGCGGATCTTCAGCTACGCGCAGCGCCGGCGGCTGTGCGCGCTGGCGTTCGAGTCGACGCGAAGCTACCTGCGCCGCAATGCCGGGACGCTGGCGCCGCGCCTCGCGCGCCACGGCCTCGCACTGCGCATGGACCGCGTCGACGACCTCGACCGCGCGACGTCGCCGACGCGCTGACCGATCCGCGCCCGCTGCATGCAGGTGCCGCGCGCCGGCGCACGGTCACGCACGGCCGCGCGCGATCTCGAGCACGCGCTGACGCACCTGGAGCGCCAGCTCGCCGCTCGATGCGCGCAGCGCTCGAGCCGGATCGGCCGATTCGGCGCGCAATCGGCGATCATCTCGCCCGGATTGCCTCATCGCGACATACATCTCTGACCCTCATGCCTCGCAAGCCGCCACGCCGGACGCGCGAACGCATTCTCGAGACCGGCGCTCGCGCTTTTCAACCTCGCCGGCGAGCCGCATGTGACGACGGCCGACATCGCCGACGAGATGAACATCAGCCCCGGCAACCTGTACTACCACTTCCGCAACAAGGACGACATCATCGGCGAGCTGTTCGCGGCGTTCGAAGCGTCGGTTGCGCCGCTGCTCGCGGGTCCAACGTCGCACGCGGCCGATGTCGAGGACCTGTGGCTGTTCCTGCACCTGCTGTTCGAGCGGATGTGGGAATACCGATTCTTCTTTCGCGATCTCGACGAGATCACGTCGCGCAATCGCAAGGCTCGCCGCGCGGTTCGCCGAGATGATCCGCGCGCCAGCAATCGGCCGTGATAGAGTTGTGCGGCGGGTTGCGCAATGCAGGCGCGCTGCGCGCTTCGGACGCGGAGATTCGGGCGCTCGGCGTCAATGTCGTCATGATCACGACTTACTGGATGTCGTTCCAGCGGTTGTCGCGCGCGGTGGCGAGCGGCGCGGAAGACGATCCGGCCGGCATGCATTTCGAGCACGCGGTCTCGCAGGTGCTCGCGCTGCTTGCGCCCTACCTGCATGGCCCGCACCGCGCGCTGGTCGAACGTCTCGGCGCCCGCTACCTCGATGATGGCGTTGCGCACGGGCATGCGCAATCGCGGCGTCGAAGAAAAGGAGTGAACGTGGCGAGGAAGTGGGGGAAGTTTCCGCACACCGACGCGTCCTATGCGTATCGCCGGCGCAGCGCTCAAGAAGGCGTGGGGCCGTCTCCACCAGGGCGATCGCGAGCCGTTCCCGAAGGATGCGGCAGTAGCCGACGCGTGGCGGCAGTTCCACGCCGGCGCCTTCCAGCAGGCGGTCGAAACCGGTCGTGGCGCCGGGGGCGCCGGGCGTCAACGCCGCCGTGAAGGCGCAGTGCGTCTACGCCAATTACCTCGAGCACGACCCGAAGACGCGGCTCGCGCTGTTCGAGGAAGCCGCGGGCTGGGCCGATGAGCGACGCGCCGCGGCGCCCGGCGACGCCAATGCGCATTACCTGTACGCCTTCGCGCTCGGCCGCTACGGGCAGGGCATCTCGGTCGCCAAGGCGCTCGCGCAAGGCTTCGGCGGCAAGATCCGCGACGCGCTGACGACGGCGCTCGAGCTCGAGCCGAAGCACGCCGAAGCGCGCGGCCGCCTTCGGCGCCTACCAGGCCGAAGTGATCGACAAGGTCGGCGGGCATCGTCGCAGGGCTGACGTACGGCGCGAAGAAGGAGTCGGCGCTCGGGTATTTCGAGCAGGCGGTGAAGCTCTTCCCGGAGTCGCCGATCGTGCACATCGAATACGCGAACGGCCTGATCATGCTGTTCGGCAAGAGCCGGATCGACGACGCGACCCGGCTGTACGAAAGGGCCGCTGCGGCGAAGCCGGCCGACGCGATGGAGCGGCTCGACGTCGAGCTGGCGAAGACCGAGCTGGAGTAGCAGGCATCGCGGTCGGAATCGCCGCGAGCGCGCCGATGCCGCGCAGCCGAGCCGGGTTCAGGCGGCTTCCGCTTGGCCCCTCTCGTCGGCCCCGCTATGCGAGGGACCGGCCACGGTGCTGGCGCCTCTTTTGCTTCATCGTGTTCCATGAATGCCCCTCGACGCTCCCGATTGGCGCTGGCGGTGTGCGCCCTGCTGCTCTTCCCGGCCGCCGCCGCGGCCGCCCAGGACAAGACGAACGTGGCCGGCCGCGCCGCCGGCCGAAGCGGCTTCGCCGGCCGCCGAACGCAGCGACACGCTGAAGCGCGTTCGCGACTCCGCGACGCTGACGATCGGCGTTCGCGAAGCGAGCGTGCCGTTCTCGTTCATCGACAGCCAGAAGCAGCCGCAGGGCTATTCGGTCGACCTGTGCCTCAAGGTCGCCGACGCGATCAAGACCGAGCTCAAGCTGCCGCGGCTCGACGTCCGCTTCGTGCCCGTCACGTCGGCGAACCGGATCGCGATGGTCAAGGACGGCAAGGTCGACCTCGAATGCGGCTCGACGACGAACACGCGCGACCGCCAGAAGGAGGTCGCGTTCGCGTACACGACGTTCGTCGCCGGCATCAAGATGCTCGCCGAAGAAGTCGTCGAACATCAACGGCATCGAGGACCTGCGCGGCAAGACGGTCGTCGTCACGAAGGGCACGACCAGCGAGAAGATGCTGCGGCAGATGAACGACGATCGCGTGCTGAAGCTGACGATCCTCGAGACCAAGGACCACAACGAGTCTTTCGCCGCGGTCGCCGACGGCAGGGCGGTCGCGTTTCCGATGGACGACGTGCTGCTCTACGGACTGATCTCCAAATCGGCGAAGCCCGACGATTTCGCCGTCGTGGGCAAGTACCTGTCGGTCGAGCCTTACGCGATCATGCTGCGCAAGGACGAGCCCGCGTTCGAGCGCATCGTCGACCGCACGCTGATCGAGATGTTCCAGAGCGGCGAGATTCGCCGCGTCTACGCGCGCTGGTTCGCGACCAAGGACCTGACCGTGCCGATGAACCAGTACCTGAAGGAGGCGTTCGTCGTCCCGAACACGTATCCGGCGTGGCCCTGATCGAGTCGAGATGCCGCGCGTCATCGCCGTGGCTCGCGGCCCATACGCGACTGCGCCGCCACGCAGGATCGAGGTCGCCGTCGCGCGGCCACGGGCTCATCAGCGTCGCCAGCACGAGCTTCTCGAATTCGTCGGCGAACCGCGCGCTGATCGCGCTCCGGGATCGGGACACAGGCCGCGATCGGTCGACGACGCCGAACCGCACCGCGCCGTCGTAGGAGAGGATCGACACGCCGAGGCCGATGTCGCCCGACTGCGGCACCCAGAACATCAGGCCGTCGATCCGCGCGCCGGCGAGCTACAGCGGCGCTTGCGGGCCCGGCACGTTGGTCATCACGGCCGTCGCATTGCGCGCGAGCGCCTGCAGCAGCGCGTCCTGCAGCAGCTGCGGTCCGGCGCCCATCGCGGCGAGCAGGCCGAGCGCCAGCAGCGGCTGGTACGAACCCTTCAGCGCGCGCATGTTCTCGCGCACCGCGTAGAGGCGCTCGATCGGGATTCTCGATGCCGATCGGCAGATCGAGGAACACGAGCCCGAACTGGTTGCCGAGCTTGTACGCCTTCTCGATCGGCCGCAGGTTGACCGGCACGAGCGCGCGGATCGTCAGCGCGTCGACCGCGTCGCCGTGCTCGACGAGATAGTCGCGCAACGCACCGGCGACGCAGGACGAGCAGCAGGTCGTTGACCGACGCGCCCAGCGCCGTCCGATGGTCTTCACGTCGTCGAGCGGCAGCGGCTCGGCCCACGCGACGCGCTTGTCGACGCCGGGCTGTGCCCTTGAATCGCGTCGGCGAATCCTGCGCCCATCAGCGCGAGCTTCGCGATCTCCGCCGGTCAGCGCGCCGTCCCTGGCCCGCGAGCGCGACCGCCTGCGCCGGATCGCTGCCAGACGCCGGCGCCCTTCTCGAGCAGCGATGCGGCCGATCTTCCGCGCCGACTTCACGCACGCCGGCCAGCGGCCCGAGCAGCTCGCGCGAGCGGATCGTCGGTCGCGCCGCGACCGTCGCTCGCGCGGCGTCGAACGGCATCGCCGGCGGCCCGTCGGCGCTCGCATCGGTCATCGACAGCATCACGCGCACGAGCGCGATGCCGTCGGCGTAGCAGTGGTGGATGCGCGCGATCAGCGCCGCTGCCGCCGCGATAGTTGGTCGACGAGATGGAACTGCCACATCGGCCGATCGCGCGGCGAGCGGCGTCGCGATCAGCTTCGACACCAGCGCCTGCAGCTCGCGCTCGCCGGCCGGGCCCGGGAGCTTCGTCGCCACGACGTGCGCGGTCGATGTCGAAGTCGCGATCGTCGCGCCAGTACGCATGCCGGCCGCCGTCTTGACGGCGCGCTGGCGGAAGCGGCGGAACACCAGGAAGCGCTCGTCGATCACCCGCCGCAGCGCGCGAGCGACAGCGGCCGGTCGAACATCAGCACGCCGCAGATCATCATCAGGTTGGCGGGCCGATCCATCCGCAGCCACGCGGTATCGACCGCGGAAATCTTTTCGCGCTTGCTCACACGGCGATCGACGGAAGTGGCGACGGAGTCGCGCGCCGCGCGTTCGTTGCGCGCGCGTTCGCGTTCGCGCTAAAGTAGCATGAACGCTTGACCGGTCAACCGACGATCCGCGGAGACTCCATGGCTGCAGCGCCCAAGAAAGACGACCTGAAGACGCGATTCGAGGCCGCGGCCGCGGCCGCCAAGCAGACGAAGAAGACGCCCGGACAACGCGACGCTGCTCAAGCTCTATTCGTACTACAAGCAGGCGACCGAGGGCGACGTCACCGGCGAACGCCCGGGCGGATTCGATTTCGTCGGCGGCGCGAAGTACGACGCGTGGGCGAAGCTCAAGGGCATGAGCGCCGACGACGCGATGACCAACTACATCAAGCAGGTCGAGAGGCTGAACCGCGAGTAGCGCCGCCGCGTCAAGCGGTCCGCGATCTGCGGGCGCGCGCTTTCTTCGGCGGTCGCGCGGCGCGCCTCTTCGCGCGCTTCGGTCGCGCTTCTGCGCCGGCGCGCTTCGCCGCGCGCGCGCCGACTTGCGCGCGCCCGCTCCGCCGGCCGTGCCTTGATCAGCTCGTTGACCGCCTCCGACAGCGCGTCGACGCGCTGCGGCAAGCCGCTCGACGTCGCTTTGCGTATGCACGCCGAGCCGCGACAGCGCGCGCGCGACGCGGTCCTCGAACACCTGCTCCAGCTTGTCCCACGTGCCGCCCGCCATCTGCTGCATCTCCTTCGCCTTGGCCTGCGCCGCATGCCGCGCGGCCGTCGCGGTATCCGATGGCCGCCTGGCGCGTCTTCGATCTCGAGCGCCTCACCCTGCTTGACCAGCGACTCGAACACCTTCGTGCCCTCGGCCTGCGCGCGCGAGAACGCGCCCAGTCCGGCGAGCCAGATCTGGCGCGACGATTCGCAGCACCGACTTCGAGACGTCCTTGCTATCGGCGCGCCTGCTCGGCATCGCGTGCTGCCCTTGCCTTCTTCAGCATGACGTTCCCCGTTGATTGCAGCGGCTCGCGCCGACGCGCGTCATCGATCGATCGCCGGAGCAGCACGTCGATTCTAGGCGCGCGACGTATAGAGCATGCACTCTAAACGCGTGCCGCGCGGTCCGGCTCGCGACCGCCGCGGCGATGGCGCGACGGTACAATCGGCGACCCGCGCGCGGCCAGCCATCGCGCGCGCGCGAGCACGACACTCGATCCAGCACTGACCGGCGTTCGATCGCAGCACTCGGCATCTCGGAGGAGCAAGCCATGGCGTACTTCGTCACCGGCGCGACCGGCTTCATCGGCAGCTACCTGGTCGCCAATCTCGCTGCAGCGCGGCGCAGCCGATCTACGTGCTGGTCCGCAAGGGCTCGCTGGAGAGCTCGCCGAGTTGCGCGAGGCGTGGGGCGTCGACGACAAGCAGGTCATCGCCGTCGTCGGCGACCTCGCCAAGCCGAACCTCGGCGTCGCCGCCGCCGACCTGCGCAAGCTCAAGGGCAAGATCGACCACTTCTTCCACCTCGCCGCGATCTACGACCTGCAGGCGTCGGCCGAAGACGCAGCAGGCCGCCAACGTCGACGGCACGCGCCACGCCGTCGAGTTCGCGACGGCAGTCGACGCGGGCTGCTTCCACCACGTGAGCTCGATCGCGGCGGCCGGCCTCTACGACGGCGTGTTCCGCGAGGACATGTTCGAGGAGGCCGAGGAGCTCGACCATCCGTACTTCCGAGACCAAGCACGACGCCGAAGGCGTCGTGCGCCGCGAATGCAAGCGGCCGTTTCGCATCTACCGGCCCGGGATTCGTCGTCGGCGATTCGAAGACCGGCCACATCGACAAGATCGACGGGCCGTACTACTTCTTCAAGACGATCCAGAAGATGCGCGAGATCCTGCCGCCGTGGATGCCGACGATCGGCATCGAAGGCGGGCGCATCAACATCGTGCCCGGTCGATTTCGTCGCCGACGCGCTCGACTACCTCGCGCACAAGAAGGGCCTCGACGGCAAGTGCTTCCACCTGACCGATCCCGAGCCGCACCGGATCGGCGAAGTGCTGAACATCTTCGCGCGGGCCGCGCACGCGCCGCAGATGACGATGCGCGTCAACGCGAAGATGTTCGGCTTCATCCCGGCGCCGATCCTGTACGGACTCGGCTCGCTCGCGCCGGTCAAGCGCGCGATGCGCGTCGTGCTGAACGACCTCGGCATTCCGCGCGACGTGTTCCAGTTCGTCAACTGGCCGACGCGCTACGACAACCGCGAGGCGGCGAAGGCGCTGAAGGGCTCCGGCATCGCCGTGCCGCGACCTCGAGACGTACGCGGCGAAGCTGTGGGACTACTGGGAGCGCAACCTCGACCCGGACCTCTTCATCGACCGCAGCCTCGCCGGGCGCGTGCGCGGACAAGGTGGTCGTCGTCACCGGCGCGTCGTCGGGCATCGGCCGGGCGACGGCGCTGAAGCTCGCCGAAGCCGGCGCGCAGCGTCGTGCTCGTCGCGCGCGGCGAGGAGAAGCTGCTCGAAACGAAGGCAGGAGATCGACCGGATGGGCGGCACGTGCGGTCATGTACACGGCCGACATCTCCGACCTCGACGTCGTGCGACGCGCTCGTCGCGCGCGTGCTGACGGAGCAGGGCGGCTGCGACTACCTCGATCAACAACGCCGGGCGCTCGATCCGCCGCGGCATCATCAACTCGTTCGACCGCTTCCACGATTTCGAGCGGACGATGCAGCTCAACTACTTCGGCGCGATGCGGCTGATCCTCGGGCTTCCTGCCGAAGATGATCGAGCAGAAGCGCGGCCACATCATCAACATCTCCTCGATCGGCGTGCTGTCGAACGCGCCGCGCTTCTCGGCGTACGTCGCGTCGAAGTCGGCGCTCGATTCGTTCTCGGCGTGCGCCGCGTCCGAGTTCCTCGACAAGGGCATCAACTTCACGACGATCAACATGCCGCTCGTGCGCACGCCGATGATCGCGCCGACGAAGATGTACGAGAACGTGCCCGACGCTGTCGCCCGGAGGAGGCCGCCGGACCTCGTCGTCGAGGCGATCGTCCACAAGCCGGTGCGCATCGCGACGCGGCTCGGCGTCTTCGGCGCGGTCTGCCATGCGATCGCGCCGAAGCTCACGCAGGTGCTGCTCAACACGCGCGTTCCACATGTTCCCCGACTCGTCGGCGGCGCAGGGCAAGAAGGACGGCGAGCCGCAGCCGCTGTCACCCGGAGCAGATGGCGTTCGCGCAGCTCACGCAGGGGATCCACTGGTAGCGAGATGCGGGTCAGAGATCGGGTCAGAGATGTATTTCGCCGGCTCCGGCGGTGGCTTTCGTAAATGGGGTCGGAGATGTATTTCGCCAACTGCGGGGCGGGATTCGGCGAGCGCGATGGCGAAATACATCTCCGACCCCATTTACCCGAAGCGCCGCGCCTCCGTTCGTGCGGCGACTATCTCCGCGTGCGTGCGTTCGAACACTTCCTGGTCGCCGAGCAGCGCGTTGTGCCCGACGCCGATCAGCGTGACGTCCGTCGCACCGGGAAGCTCCGACGACGTCTGCGGCGCGACCATCGAGTCGTGCCACGACCATAGCGAGACGAACCGCAGCGACGGATCGATCCGCTCGCGGTTGAGCGCCGCAAGCCATGGATTCCCCGGACGCAGTTGCGCGAGCGACGTGCCGAACAGCAGCCACGCATGCACGCTGCCGTGGTGCGGGTGCGCCGATCGTCATCACGCGCGCGACCTTGCCGGCGCCGTATTTGCGCATGTAGGCGCGCACGACGAGGCCGCCCATGCTGTGCGCAACGACCATCACCGAGCGCGCACCGGTCGCCGCGAGCACCGCGTCGATCTTCTCCGCAAGCTGGTCGGCGAATGTTTCGATCGACGCGAGCGGAGGTCCATACGAGAGGCTGTAGACGCCCGTGATGCCGCGGCGCGTCAGAAAACGCGACATCCGCATCCAGACACCGGCGTTGCATAGCACGCCGTGCAGCAGCAGCACCGGCGTATCGCCGCGCGTGGGTGCCGGATCGCGGACGAGCCAGCCATAGAACATCATCCTTGGCGCTGCACCGGCGAGCGTCCTGTATTCGCGCCACAGGAGTCGCAGCGTGCCGCGCCACGCAATGCGCACTTCGCGCGGGCGGCGCGCGCGCCAGAACCACGCGATCGAGAAATAGACGGCGCACAGAAACAGGACCAGCTCCGAAATAAAGCGCCGGCATGCCGAGGACCCAAAGCCCGATCGGACTGCCGGAAGCGACGTGGCGCGATGCGACGAGCGCGTAGATCGCGATGCCCGCGAAGCTGACGACCCACAGCGTGACCGCCGTCCACATGCAGGCGATGGTAGCCTGCGCCGGCTACGCCGCCATTCGCGAACCGTCAGGATGGCTGCGAGGTCGCGTGCAGCGCGCGCCAGCCGCGCAACGCATTGACCGATCCGACGAGGTCGGGCAGCAGCACGACACCGGGCAGCGTCTTGCGTACGCGCCGGGTCATTTCGCCGCCGGCCCACAGTGTTACTTGCGACGGCAGGTGCCGGCGCAGGCTGGCGAGGCTGTCGGTCGCCTGCCGCAGCGGAAACGCGGCGGAGAACGACAGCGCCACGATGTCGACGTGATGTGCGACCGCCGCGAGCCTCATGTCCTCCATCGGCGTCTGCGGGCCGAGCGAAATGCACTGCGCGCCTTCGGGCACGAGCAGCGCCTCGACCATCAGCAGGCCCAGTCCGTGCTGCTCGCTGGGCAACGTCGTCAGCAGCACGCGGGGATGGCCCACCTGGCGCGGAAACGCGTTGATCGCCGTGCGCAGCGACGCCTTCAGCAGCTCCGTGTAGAGGTGCTCCTCGAACACGCGGAGCTCGCCGCGCATCCACCCGTCACCGACCGCGCGATTGAGCGGCGCCACCGTCTCCAGCACGAAACGCTGCAGTCCCTGGCGCATCAGCCATTGCGTGAAGGCGTGCTGCAGCGTCGACGCGTCGTGCGTCTTCAGCATCGCGACGACATCGCGCTCGAGCGCGGGCACCGCGGCGTCTTGCCGCGCGGGTGCGCGCGCATCGGCGAGCGCATGGAGCTCGTCCAGCGACAGCCCGATGATCTTGCCGGGCCGTATGCCGACGTCCATCAGCCGCTTGATCGAACGCAGCTTCGCCATTTCGGCGAGCGTGTATTGCCGCTCGCCGTTCTCGTCGCGCGCCGGCTTTGGAAATCCGTATCGGCGCTCCCACATCCGCAGTACGTCCTTCGACAGCCCCGTCTCGCGCTCAACGGCGCTGATGTTCTGGGCGAAATCGGGAATATCGTCGTGACTCATCGTACTAACCGCCCGATTGACCGGTGGCGGAGCCGACGAGTATCGTACCCACTTAACACGCTGTCCAGGACAAACGATTGAAGATGACGCGGAGCGGATGGCAAACGGCCGGCATCGTGGCGACTGCCGCGGCGGTGCTCGTCGTCGCGCTCGCGCTGCTCGATTACCCAGGACGCGATTTCGTCGCGCAGGCGCTCGGACCGATCGCGTCCCTGTCCGAAGCGCATCCCGACGACTCCGCACCTGACGGTCGCGTCTCGGCCGACAATGGCGAGCGGTTCCTTCCGGTGCCCGAGTTGCTCGAAGACGATCGAGTCGTCGATGCCATCGGCCCGCTCGTGCGACTCTCATGTCGCCGGGATGACCCCGTCGAGGCGCCGGCCGCCGACCGGGAGGCGCTCGCGACATTCGACGCGTTGAGCGCACCGCTCGCATCCTATTCACCCGAGGCGCACGAGGCGGGCACCGGACCGTTGCTCGCCGCAGCCGTCGCACCGTTGGCGCCGGTAACCGCGCCTGCATCCTCGGGGGCGTCGCGGTCGGAACAAGTGGCGGCCGCCGACATGCCGGCCGATTGCCCTCCGCTCCTGAGGCATAGCTTCAACCGGTTGCAGACCGGCCAACCGCAATCGCTTTGCCAATTCCAGGGCAAGGTGCTGTTGATCGTCAACACGGCGAGCTATTGCGGCTACACCGGACAGTACGAAGGACTCGAAGCGCTTTATCGCAAATACAAGGGTCGCGGCCTGGTCGTCGTCGGCTTTCCGTCGAACGATTTCGGCGGGCAGGAGCCGGGTACGAATCAGGAAATCGCGCAGTTCTGCCGGCTCACGTACGGCGTGCAGTTTCCGATGTTCGAAAAGTCGAGCGTGACGAAGGTCAGCGCGAATCCGCTGTTCGCCACGTTGAGCGCGAGCACCGGTGTCGCGCCCCAGTGGAACTTCTACAAGTACGTCGTCGACCGGGATGCCCAACCGATCGCCGGCTTCGGCAGCCGCACGACACCCGACGATCGCGCGCTCGTGCAGGTGATCGAGCGCGCGCTCGCGCAGAAGCCGCACGGCTGAACGCGCCGTCATTCGCGAAGCGTGGCGATGGCGCGCACGATCAGCGTGACGCCGTTAACGAGCAGCAGACCCGCGATGAGGCGCAGCACGCCCCCGCGCGAAAGCGCATGATGAAGGCGATTGCCGAGCCATAGTCCGAGCGCCATGACCGGGAGCAGCGACAGCACCAGCGTCACGAGAACCGCGTTCAGCAGCAGCCCCGTCGCGATGAACAACACGACCCGGATCCAGACGCTGACGGCGACGACGATCGCCGAGGTCGCGCGAAGCGCCGACTTGTCGCCGATTCGCGCCGACAGGAACACGATGTAGATCGGCCCGCCCGTACCGAACAGCGCTGAAAAAATGCCGCCGACAATGCCGATCGGCCACACGAGCCAGCCGGGCGCGCGGATCAGCGTTCGCGGTCCCGCCAGCACGTACGCGCCATAGCTCACTGCGAACGCGCCGAGCGCGAGAAGCGCGGGACCCCGCGGCAGATTCAGCAGCAATGTTGCACCGAGCGCGATGCCGATCAGCATCGCGGGAAGAAGGCGCACGAACTCCGGCCACGCGACCAGGCGCCGCAGGCGCCATGCGGTTGTCGTCGCCGCCAGCGCGTCGGTCGCGCTCACGAGCGGCACCACGAACGTCAGCGGAAAGAAATGCGCAAGCGCGGGCACCGAGATGATCGAACCGCCAAAGCCGGTCGCGCCGAAGACCGTGTACGCGAGGAGCACGATCAGCGGCAGCGCGACCAGTACATGCAGCGGAAGCTCGGAGAACGATTGGGGGATGGGCATGCGGTGCGGCGAACTTCGCACGCCGCATCGCGGACCTGTGCGGGGGCGGCTCACCGCCCGCTTTTCGCTATAATAACGGGCTCGAAGGCGAGCTAGCTCAGTTGGTTAGAGCAGAGGAATCATAATCCTTTGGTCGGGGGTTCGAGTCCCTCGCTCGCTACCAGAATTCCCGCCAAGTCGTTGATCTGTAAGGCAGCAAAACGGCTGGCAAATCGGAATTTGCGCAGGTGTAGCACCAAGGTGTGACACATGGGTGTGACACACGGAGGTGCAAGGCGTGGATTTCGTTCGGCGTTCCCGGCACGGTACGGTGTATCACTTCCGGCGCCGGGTGCCCAAGGATCTGATCGTGCCCTGGGCCGCGGCCAGATCGTCGTCAGTTTGCACACCGAGGTTCGCACGCTGGCGCTTCGGCGCGCACGCGCCTTGCTTTTGGCGACCGGCGATCTGTTCAGTGACCTTCGCCAGATGACCAAGCCGAACAAGCCCAAAACCTACTCGACTAACTATTAGTACGGTATCGAGTGGGACCCTACGACGGGCGCCTTGAAATCCGGTGCGCTTCAGCGACGCCAAGCCCGAAGATCAGCCGGCGATCGACCGCCATATCCAGGCGCTGCGCGAAGAATCGACAGCGCGTGTGCGCCCGGCTCCGCAGTCCACCAGCACCCCAAGTATCGTCGAAGCGTCAACGGCAGTCCTTGCCGACCCTAACCTAATCGAGTGCGGCTATTCGAGATGCACCGCGAACGATCGCTTCGTTACGCGCGGCTGCCTGCTCGGGGTCGGACTCGGGCGGATGCGCATGGCTGCGTTCGGGCCAAGAGCGGTCGGATCGAGTCGTCATCCAAAGCAGCCGTAATCATCCTCCTACACACGCAGACGGGGCTGACCAGCAATTCTTGCAGAACCTAAGTTAGCTAAACGCAAGAACGATAATGCCATGCCGCTGTCGTCGATCAGCGGCTCACCGAGAAACGTGTGGATTCAGCTGTCGGTGCCGATCCACCTATGCGCCAGGGCGCCTAGGTTGGAACGGCGAGCGCACCAGGCCGGATTACGATGAACGCGAGGCGAAGAACGCGTGTCCGTTGTCTTGGATCAGCGTTTTGGCTCCGCCGAATCCAGAGATTCAACGTGTGCCGTGGGCGCCAAGAAACAAACGAAACAAGAATGCCCTGTCGGTGAAGTCCGCCTAACGCAATTGCCCCCCAAGATTGAGCTGCATTCCCGGCATGGTTCAAACGTCGGGCTGCATGTCCCATGCCCGTCACACAAATTGACGGCCAAACCTCAAAGCGTCACACGAAATCGCGTGTTCTTACAGCGCAAATTTGGATGTACCACTCATCGAAAAGGAAATTAGTAATGAAGCGCACTCGTAGCAACAGGACACTAGCACGGCAGGCGGGCACGTCGGCGGTATCGCTGGCACTCGGGGCACTGTTCATCGGAGGCTCGATGAGCGCAGCGGCAGCCCCGCCCGAGGAACTCAAATTCGACATGGCCGTCGCGGCCGCAGCGCAAGCTTGCTTGCCGAACGCGCATGCACACGTAACAGTCAGGGACGCGAGCGGAGGAAACCAGCGTATGGATGTCAGCGTAGATGGCCTTCCTCCGAATACAGAGTTCGCCGTCTTCGTGCTACAGGTTCCGACGGGGCCTTTTGGGATGTCCTGGTATCAGGGCGATATCGTGACCGACAAGAAGGGTAGGGGCAGTGAGGAGTTTCGTGGGATTTTCAGCAGCGAGCTTTTTGTCTTCGCCCCTGCGTCCCGCGCCGCCCCTCAGACGGATTCCTTCGACGCGGTGACGAATCCCGCGACGGCACCGGTGCACACGTACCATCTGGGCCTGTGGTTCAGCGACCCGGCCGATGCCGCGGCCGCGGGATGTCCGGGCACCGTGACGCCTTTCGAGGGCAATCATCAGGCCGGCATTCAGGTGTTTAACACCAGCAATTTCGGTACCGAGGCAGCAACCGGGCCGCTCAGTCAGTTCTAGTCTACAGAAGGCTAAGACCGTGCCGCCGCCAAGATGCGGCGACACAGCGGAAATCCAACTTCGGGGCAAGCATTACGGCCACTTGGGATTCAACACGGGCCCGTCGCCGGTGGGAGTTTGAGTTTCTGGTTAGCGTCGGCTGTCGGCGCCGGGCCGGTTGAACCGGTTGCGTTGCGTGTCATGAAGGTACTCGCTCTATTCGGTAGCCTCCGCTCAATGTTCGGCTCCGACCCATCCATCAGGGGAGATCGTTTCATGAAGAAATCGAGCATCGTATTGGTATTGGCGCTTGTGGCGGCCTTCGCTGCCACGGCGCATGCAGCGGACGAGGGAGTGTTCATCAACACGGGCGACCTGAAATGGGGCGACGCTCCGCCCGTATTGCCCAAGGGGGCGAAGATCGCAGTGCTGAACGGCGATCCCTTCAAGCCTGGGCAGTACACGCTGCGCCTGTCGCTCCCAGCGAACTACAAGCTCCCGCCGCACTGGCACACGCTGACCGAGAATCTGACGATCGTCTCGGGAACGTTTTACATCGGAATGGGCGACAAGGCCGTCGCCAAGGATGCCCACGAGGTGAAGACTGGCGGCTACCACTATTTGCCGGCGAAGCAGCACCACTACGCGTCCACGAAGTCCGCGACGGTGGTGCAGGTGAGCGGCGAGGGTCCGTTCGACATCAACTATATCGATCCGAAGGACAACCCCGCGGGCGCGAAATAGCCGGCCGCACGTCCGGGGGCGCGCCGAGGTCGTCGCGATCGACAGCGGGCCGGACTGGTCTGCTGCCGGCCGATGACGCGCGGGCGATGGCGCACCCTCCGCTCGCGGCCGGTTAGCTCCGTTCGTTGACCGTCCGCTTCCGCGAAGTCCGACCGGCTGCTTAGGGTCGACTGCGGTCGCTCACTTATCCCGAACGCAGACGTTCGCCGCAACGTCTGCTATTCGCGGACGCATCAGTCTCAGATCGGCCACTTCCTGCCGTTCGGGGTCGCTGCGGAAGTTTCCCGGGAGCGGCCGCTGAGCCAGCACGCCGAAGTAACGATGGCGGTGGACACGCGGTGGCGGCACCACGTCGGCGAGACAGTCGAGCAGCTCGAGCGGCGTCAGGATCTGCGGGCCACTGCCGCGGGGGCCCGATTTCGTATCGTAGATGAGGTGCTCGTCATCGCGTTGGCGTAGCCGTTCCAGGGCAACGGTGGCCGGGCGCAGTAGCGTAACAGCCGCTCACGACCGGCGCGGTCGGCGGCCTCGATGCGCACCGAGGCAGTTCGGTGTTGGCGACAGCGCGAAGTTGTGCGGACAGCCCGCGATCGCTGGCGCCCGTCTGGCCGGCGCCGCGGTCCGCCCGGTGCGCACTCCCGTCGCGCACTATCAATCGTCGTCGTCTTCGTCGTCCTTCGACCCCGCCACTGCGGTGATTGAGCCGTAGAGCCCGTGTGACTCCTCGTCGGGCCCGGCCGTGAAGTAGAGCGTGCTCGCGAGCTGCCCCGCGACGCCGTTGCCAAACGCAAGGCCCCAGAGCCCGTCGATCTTGAGCGGCTTGCCGGTCGGGTCGCGGAGCTGGCCCTTGAACGTTCCGTTATGCGCGTCGTAGGTGTTGATCGCGCCGTCGCCGAAATTGCCGACGAGCAGGCGGTTGGCGAAGCGGCCGAACGACGCGGGCGCGAGTGCGACGCCCCACGGCGCGTTGAGCTTGCCGCGGGTTGCCACGCGGCGGATCAGCTGGCCGTTGGCGTCGAACACGTTGACGAAGCCGAGGCCGGGCCCCGGCGTTTCCTCGTCGTCTCCGGGCTCGTGGAACGCGTACGTGACGTACAGGTCGCCCTGAATCGCCTGGATGTTAAACGGCGAGAAGTTGCGAGGCAGATGCGGGTCGACGAAGCGGCCGGTCGCGTCAACGAGGTTGAACGCATTGTCGAACATGTCGATCTTGCCGCCGAGGAAATCGGCGGCATAGAGGAAGTTGCCGTTCCCGTTGCCGGCGAGCGCGAGGCCCTTGTAGACCGCGCCGGGCGTCTGCCGCATGAAGATCGCGTGCGTTGCGTCGACCGTCGGCGCCCAGGCGGCGATGATGCCTTGCTCGGTCGCGAACACGAACCGCGCGGGCGCGCCGGGAGCGACCAGGAATTCGCTGTTCGACCCGCTGAACACGATGCCCGTCGGATTACCCAGTGGATCGTAGACGTTGTTGGCCGACGGAATCTGCACGACGAGCGGGTTCCCAGCGGGCGCCGGATTGCCTGCACCGTCGTAGAGGACCGTGACGCCGCCGTCGGCGGCGTTGACCCAGACGAATCCCGTGGGATTGAACACGATGCCCCAGGCGTTGACGAGATGGGTGTCTACGTGAGCGGCGGGGATCGTGCCGTCGGAGACCAGGTTCGTCTGCTTGTAGCGCGTCGATTGGGCGAGCGACGGTGCGGTGCCGGCCACCAGTAGGGAAGCGGCCACCACCGGTAGCAGCAAGGTGCGAAGTCGATTCATGATGTGCTCCTCGGGTTGAAGGAATGCGCCCGCGTGCGGGTGCGCGCAGCACGCCGGTGCATCGCGGCGCGCCCGGACAGGACCTGCAGGGGACGCCGCGGCACCGACGCGGATGTTCTCGTTCACAGTCGGATGCCGGAACGGCAGCGGTCGACGCGGCCGAAACGCCGCTCGCGGTACTACCGCAAACAAAAGCGCACGCAAATTAATCCCGTCGCCGCGCGGTTCAACTCCTGCTTGGCCACACAAAGCTCGAAAGCACGTCAGGTATCTTGGGATTGAGGTTGATGACGCGTTGGAGATCGCCGAGCAAACTGAGGTGTGATCCTACTGACCGCTTGCGGCCGCCGGGCTCGGCGGTCGCACATCGGCCAAAAGCGGCTGTACAGTCAAGTGCTGAAAACGGTCGTTCGACGGCGCTATCGACCCGAAGGGACATCGGCAAAGCCCTAAAACAAAAACCCCGCCGAAGCGGGGTTTTCGTCGAGCGCTGAAAGTCAGGCCGTCTTGCGCCTGCGCCACGCCAGACCGGCAAGGCCTAGGCCCAGCAGCGCGAGCGTCCTTCACTTCAACTGATGATAATCGCTCATGCGGAACCACTTGCGGGAAAGGATGAACCCGGTCACCGGTTCCGGGGAGAGACTGGTGACTTCTTCGGTCATGTTTTTCCTGTAGAACGCGGTGCAGGTGGCATTCTGCCAAACCGTCTTTTGCATCTTTCTTCTCATGTCGGCGACGAATGCATCCTGAAGGTCGCGTCTGGCATCGATGGCTTTGATGCTCTTGTCCCGTTTCACGGCGCAAATGGCCTGAACGATGTAATCAGTTGCCGCCTCCATATAGGAAATCTGCGAGCTGTGTCCGGAGCCGGTGTTCGGGCCGTTCACCTTGAAATAGTTGGGGTAACCGGAAACGGCAATGCCCTTGTAAGAGACCGCCTCCATTTCCCATTCGCTGTTGAGGTTGCGGCCACCCAGCCCATGGACCTGAAACGTCAGCGCCTTCTTCATGTCCGAATACGCGAAGTATCCCGTGGCGTAGACGATGACGTCGAGGGGGATATCCTTGCCATCCTTTGTCCTGACGCCCTTGGGCGTGATGCATTCAATCCCGCTGATATCCACATCGACATTATCAAGGGACAGCGCGGGGAGATAGGTATTCGTCGGTATGACCCGCCGGCAGCCCAACTCGTAATCGGGCATCATGTGCTGGCGCAACTTGTCGTCCTTGATGTACTTGTCCAGATGCTTTTTCAACCTTCTCCGGTAATGGCCCTTCATGATCTGACTGATTCCCGAGATCCCAGGATAGCGGCGGAAGGCGATAAACCTGATGTCATAGAAAACAAAGACGAGCAAACGGATGATGTGCCGTATGCCCGGCAGCGTTCGAACGAAACGCTCTACGGCACCGTAATGCCGGTCTGAGCGCGGGAGAATCCACTGCGCCTTGCCCATGAACAGGGTCAACCGGGATACCTTGCCGGCAATGGCCGGAACGATCTGGGCTGCTGAACATCCCGAGCCGATCACCCCGACACGTTTTCCTTCATAGGCGACGGAGTGATCCCAGTGCCCTGAGTGGAATTTCGGTCCTTTGAAGGTTTCCGCACCATTGATATTGGGAATGTGCGGGTTCGCCAGCACTCCGCTGGTGTCGATCACGAAGCGGGCGGTATACCTCTCGCCTGACTCGGTCTCCACGTGCCACAGGAATTCGCGCTCGTCAAAGGCGAGCCTGGTCACCGTCTGGTTCGTACGTGCATGCTTTCGCAAGCCGAACCTGTCGATAACATGGTTCGTGTATGCGAGCAATTCGCTTTGCGGGGAAAAGGTTTTCCTGAACGGATAGGGTATGAACGAGATGCAGTAAAGACTGGTTGGAACGTCCACCTCTGCGCCGGGATAAGAGTTGGCCTGCCAGGTGCCGCCCAACTCGGAGCTTCGTTCCAACAGAACAAAGTCGTTGCATCGCTTTTTCTGCAATCGGATGGCCGCCAACAGCCCTGAGAACCCTGTCCCGATGATCACGGTCTCGAAGTGTCGGGGCTGCATCGGGTTCCCGGCGTACGCAGATACCTTTCTTGATGCGGATTGCTCTGATGCCAGTTGCTCCGATGCGCACATCTTCAGGCTCTATCAAACCGTCGATTGCCAATGTTCAAGGAAAAGTAGAGGAAAAGTAGGGTCAGCCACATTTCAACCCCACATTTCACGAAGGTGCGCGACGGTCGCGGTCGCGAACTGACGAGTCGTGTGGTGCCGGGAGCCGCGCCGCGTCTGAGCCCTTCCAGAACTCCCGCGACGCGATGCGCGCGCCCTCGGCCATCGCGGCCATCTTCGCCCACACCACGTCGGGATCGACCGCGGCCTGGCCGACCCAGGTGGAGCCGCAGTCGCTGCCGGCCATCACGTTCTCGCGCCCGACGAGCTTCGCGTAGCGGCCGATGCGCTGCGCGATCAGCTCCGGGTGCTCGATGAAGTTCGACTTCGACTCGATGACGCGGGGGATCAGCATCTTGCCCTCGGGCAGCTTCACCGTCTCGAACAGCTTCCACTCGTTTTTAATCGGACCCATGCCGCGCGTGCCTATCACGATCGAATTGAAATGCTCCTTCGCGGCATAGGCCGCGATCGTTGCACCGAGGTGACCAACCAATATGGTTGCCTTGTAGCTCAGGCCGCCTTCATCCAGCAGCTGCTTCGCTGCTTTGAGGGCCTCTTCGCCTTCAGCACGGTGGTAGCCATCGATCATCGCTGTGAGACAAAACGCCGTATCTCACCGGACTCGATGGGAATCTGGACATTGAGAAGCTCCACCTCTAGCAACAAGCCCTGTCTCGACAAATTCAACACATACGCCACCGCGTTTAGTGCGGGCTTGGAACCGTCTACTGGCAGCAGTATCTTCGTCATCACTCAATCCCGTCAATTCGCGGCGGGCCGCCGCCGCTGCATCTTCAGAGCACGCCTTGCCGGGCAATCGTGCGCGGTCCAGACAAAGCGGCTTCGAGCGCATCCGCACTTTCCAGATCCCGCGAGCGCCGCCCGCACGATCCAGTCGCTGATCCCGATCCTGATGCTCCGGCCCACCATCTCGTTAGCTTAAGGCACCGCGAGGGACGCATCCGTCTCCGGACCATCGCTCCGCCTGGCATTAATTTCCGCTTAATGTAGGTCTTATATGCTCCACCGCTTGCATTAGCCGGATCCGCGTCGTGTTCGTTGCGCGTTCGCGCTTGGCTCGTCCGCCTGAGATTTGCACGTCAGAACACGCATCCGCTGGTGCAGCGGGCGGCTTGGCGCTTGCCTGCCATGCGCGCCGAACGTCCGGCCGCGCGGAAGTGGAAGCTTTCATACAATCGATCTACGCAAAGCGATACGGTGCGCACATCAGGCACTGGGCGCCATCGTTGATCAGCCTGACGGCCGAATCCGCCGTCGTTGCGGCGGCAGGTTACCGGCACGCGAGCCGCCCGCTGTTTCTCGAGCGCTATCTGCCTGAATCGGTCGATACGCTGATCGCAAGCCACGCCGGCGCAACGATTTCCCGCGCTGCGATCTTCGAAGTCGGACATTTCGCGGCGCGAACCGGTTGCGGCAGGGCGTTGATGATCGCGCTCGGCCGGCATCTCGCCGCGCGAGGTTGCACATGGGTCGTGTGCACGGCGACGCGCGAGCTGCGGCTTCTGTTCGGCCGAATGGGATTGCAGCCGCTGGTCCTGGGACCGGCGCGTGCGGGGAGGCTTGGCGCCGAGGCGGCGTCCTGGGGGACGTATTACGAACATGCGCCGATGGTACTCGCGGGTTCGCTCGTCCCCGGTATCGCTGCACTCGAACGACGGGCATGAACGACGGTGAGTTTTTCGCGCGGCTCGCCGCGCAGCCCGCGTCGAAGCCCGCCTTGATCGGTGACGGCATCACGCTCGATTACGGAACGCTTCTTCGCGAGGTAGCGCGCTTTGCGACGCTCGTTCGCGAAAACAGGGTGCGCGTGCTCGCGACGCTGCTCGACAACGGTCCGGCATGGGTCATCGCAGACCTGGCGGCACTGCGTGCGGGCATTGTTCACGTGCCGATTCCGGCGTTCTTCACGCCCGAGCAGGCCGCGTATGTGATCGCGGCCGCGGGGATCGACGCGATGCTGTCGGTCACGCCGCAGCCGCGCTGGCGGGTAAACGGTTGCGACGTCGTCGGCGCGCAGCTTTCGCTCTGCACCCGCAATTCGCCGGCAGTCGCGGTCATCGACGGCACGGCGAAGGTCACGTTCACGTCGGGCACCACGGGGACGCCCAAGGGCGTCTGTCTGTCCGCCGCGTCGATGCTCGCGGTCGCCGATGGCCTGGCGCGCGCAACGTCGGCGCTTCGCATCGAACGGCATCTGTGTGCGCTGCCGCTGCCCGTGCTGCTTGAAAACGTCGCCGGTGTCTATGCACCGCTACTCGCCGGCGCTGCGAGCGTCGTGCCTCCGCTCGCCAAGCTTGGTGTCGAAGGCTCGTCCCGCTTCAATCCTTCTCTTCTCGACTCGGCCGCACGCGAGCACGCGGCGGACAGTGTCATCGTGCTGCCGCAGATGCTGCGCGCGTGGAGCGCGTGGCGCAGTGCGAGCACGTCGAGAAGCGCCTTGTCGCTCCGGTTCATCGCCGTCGGCGGCGCTGCGGTCGGCGCCGGTGCGCTCGCCGAGGCGCACGATGTCGGACTGCCGGCCTTCGAGGGTTATGGGCTGTCCGAGGGCGCTTCGGTGCAGACGCTGAACCTGCCGGATGCGAACCGGCCCGGCAGCGTCGGGCGTGCGTTGCCCCATGCGCGGGTTCGCATCGCATCCGACGGCGAAATCGAAATCGCGGGCAGCGCCATGCTCGGGTATCTCGGCGAGCTGCCGAGCGTGCATGCATGGTGGCCCACCGGGGACCTCGGCAGCGATCGACGCTGACGGCTACGTATACGTGCACGGCCGGAAGAAGCACGTGCTCATCACGGCATTCGGGCGCAACGTCTCTCCCGAGTGGGTCGAGACGGCGCTCGCGGCCCAGTCTCCGATCGCGCATGCCGTCGTGCAGGGTGACGGCAAGCCTGCGCTCGAAGCGGTGCTGTGGCCGCTGCCCGAGGATGCCGGCGACGACGAGCTTGCGAGCGCCGTGCTGCGCGCAAACGCCGCGCTGCCCGATTACGCGAGAGTGGCGCGCTTCGTCCGCGCGCGCGTTCCCTACACGACGGAGGCAGGCGTGTGTACGGCGAACGGACGGCCGTTGCGGCGGCGTGATCGAGACGATGCACGCCGACGCATTCGACTCCGATTCTCGCGAGTCTCCGATGTCCTTCTTCTGAGCGTCTCCACCACGAAACCGCCGCGCAGCGCGCCTCGCTCGTCAACGCGCCGGTCATCGAGCGCGCGCTGCGTGGAGACGTGTCGCTGCCGAGCTATCTCGCATTTCTGCACGAGGCTTACCACCACGTCCGGCACACGGTGCCGCTGCTCCGCGCGTGCCGCGCACGCCTGAGCGAGCGGCCTGCCTGGCTCGCCGACGCGCTCGACGAATACATCGCGGAGGAGCAGGGCCACGATGAATGGATCCTCGACGACGTCGCCGCCTGCGGGGCCGACCCCGCAGCCGTGCGAGACGGTACGCCGGGTCCCGCGACCGAGCTGATGGTGGCGTATGCGTACGACACGATCGCGCGGCGAAACCCCGTGGGATTCCTCGGCATGGTGATGGTGCTCGAAGGCACGAGCGTCGCGCTTGCGCTCAATGCCGCGGATCGCATCCAGCAGCGCCTCGGGCTTCCCGGAAGCGCATTCACGTACCTGCGCTCGCACGGCATGCTCGACCGCGAGCACATGCAACATCTCGCTGCCCTGCTCGATCGCCTGGAGGATCCGGCCGATCAGCAAGCGGTCGTGCACGCCGCGAACATGTTCTATCGACTCTATGGCGACATCTTTCGCAGCCTGCCGCTGCCGTCGCCTGCTTAAGGGAAGGGCGCGTTCCAGTGAAAACCTCAGGGCTTTCGGTCGTGCTGACCGGTGCGAGCGGCGGCATCGGCGCCGCGACCGCGGCCGCGCTCGTGCGCGACGGCGCGCGCGTGCTGCTCGTCGCGCGCACGCGCGCGCCGCTCGCGGCGCTCGCGACCGCGTTGAGCGACGGTGCCGCGCCGGGACAGGTGGAAGCGCTTGCCGCCGACGTGACGACGCGAAGCGGCCGCGCCGACATCGTGGAGCTCGCCGCGGCGCGCCGGGTCGACGTGCTGATCAACAATGCGGGAACGCCATTCTTCGGAGCGCTGCAAGCAGCCGACGACGCGACGCATCGAGAAAGTCCTTGCGACAAACCTGATCGCCCCCATCGAGCTCACGCGAGCGCTTCTGCCTCAGCTGCTCGCACGGCCGCGGTGCCTGCATTTTGAACGTCGGCTCGGCGCTGGGGCGCCTCGGCATTCCGGGCTTCTCGGTCTATTGCGCGAGCAAATTCGGGCTGCGGGGCTTCACCGAGGCGCTGCGTCGCGAGCTGTCCGGCACCGGCGTGCGCGTTCAGTACGTCGCGCCGCGCACCACTCGCACGACGTTCAACGACGCGCGCGTCGAGGCATTCAACCGGGCCACCGGAACCGCGCTCGGATCCGCCGAACGCAGTGGCGCGAAACGATCGTACGCATGCTGCGGAATGGCAGTGCCGAGCAGTCGCTCGGTTTGGCCGAAAAGCTGGCGGGGCGCGTCAACGGTGTCGCGCCGCGCCTGCTCGATCGGGCGTTCACTCGCCATCGCAAGGCGATGCACGACAGCGTACCTGTCCCTCTCACCGTTGCCGAAGGAGCATCCATGATTCGATTCTTTCGCACCTACGGCGCACCGCTGGCGTTTGCCCTCGCGCTGTGGGCCTCCCGTGCTGTCGGCGCGCCGATCGACGACGCGGTCGCCGATCTCGCGCGCGAATGGGCGGCAATCAAGTACCAGTCGCCGGCGAACGAACAGGCAGCGAAGTTCGAGGCGCTTGCCGCACAGGCGAAGAAGGTGACGGCCGAGTTCTCCGGACGCGCCGAGCCGCTCGTTTGGGAAGGCATCATCGTGAGCTCGCTCGCGGGCGCGAAGGGCGGCATCGGCGCGCTCGGCCTCGTCAAGCAGGCGAAGGCGCTGTACGAAGACGCGCTGAAGATCGATGCGAACGCGCTCGACGGATCGGCGTACAACAGCCTCGGCGTGCTCTACTACAAGGTGCCCGGCTGGCCGATCGGCTTCGGCGACAAGCCGAAGGCGCAGGAGCTGCTGCAAAAGGCGCTCGCGATCAATCCGCAGGGCATCGATCCGAATTTCTTCTACGGCGAGTACCTGATCGAAAGCGGCAAGCCGGGCGAAGCCGTACCCTACCTCGAGCGCGCGGTCAATGCACCGCGCGCGTCCCGGCCGCGACGTCGCCGACACGGGCCGCCGCGCGGAGGCGACCGAGCTGTTGCGCAAGGCGCGCGGCAACCGCGCAATGATCAGCGCGAAGGGCGGCGCAGCGTCACGCGCAAACCGCGCGCGGGCGGGTCGTCTTCCGACCGGTCGTCGAACGACATGTCGAGGTCGTGCAGTGCGGCGACCCGCATGACGATCGAAATGCCGAGTCCGCTACCCGGACTGCTTCTGTCCCGGCGGCCGGAAGAAGCGATCGCCCAGCCGCTCGCGCATCGCCGGGTCGAGTCCGGGTCCCCGATCTTCGACGACGATCCGGTCGGGCCCGAACTCGATGACGACGTCGGAGCCCGCTGGGGCATAGCGCAAGGCGTTGTCGACGAGGTTGCGCAGCATCAGCGCCAGCAGATGCCTCGTCGCCGACGATCGGGAGCGCGCGCGCCGCTTGCGGCCATCGCACTTCGACGTCGACGCCGGTCTGCTCGATCAGCGGCATGCAGTCGGAGAGCGCCTGCTCGACGATGCGATCCCAATGTACGATCTCCGTGAACGCCGTCGACGATCGGCTCTCGATCGCGCGCCAATGCGAGGAGCTGCTCCACCAGGCGGCCGAGGCGGTCGATGCCGCGTCCGACCTGGCGAAATGCACCGGCTCGTGTCGCGTCGTCGCCGGCGACGCGAGCGGCCTCCCATTGCGCGCGCAGTGCCGCGAGCGGCGTGCGGAGCTCGTGGGCCGCGTCGGCGGTCAGTCGTCGCTCGTGCTCGATCGATTGTCCGATGCGCGCGAACAGCCGATTCATCGCCGCGACCAGCGGCTTGAGCTCCGCGGGCGCATTGTCGACGACGACCGGACGAAGATCGTCGGCGCGCCGATGCTCGATCTGCTGCGCGATGCCTCGCACCGGCTTCAGCGCGTGGCGTACCGCGATCGCCATCGCGACGAGAAGAACGGGAAGCATCAGCGCCCACGGCAGCAGCTGTCCGGCAAGCAGGCCGGCGACGACTTCGTCGCGCTCCGCCGTGCTCTGTCCGACGGCCACGCTCCAGCGGCTGCCGGCGGGTCGCAGGTAATAGACGTGCCAGCGTTCACCGCGGAGCGTCACGTCGACGAATCCCGGCGCATCGGGGCGGAAAGGCAGCTCCGCGCCTTCGCGGCCGGCCAGAAGCAGCCGGCCGTCGCCGGACCAGATCGCGACCGACATGTCCTTCATCTCGGCGGAGCCCAGCGCGCCCGCTGCGGAAGGCAGCCATCGCGGCTCGTCGAGATCGGCGGGCAGCATCGCAAGCACGAAGCTCGCGACGTGGATCTGCTGCGTGTCGAACAGCTCGTTGATCTCGTGCCGGCTTCGCAGGTAGGCGGCGCCGACGGCGATCGTCCACACGATCGGCGCAGACACGAGGAGCAGCAGAAGCAGGCGCCGCGCGAGCGTCATTCGGCGGGCTCGTCGACACCCGTGCCAAGCGCGTAGCCGACGCCGCGCATCGTGCGCACGATGCGCGGTGAAATCTTGCGCCGCAGATGATGCACGTACACCTCGAGCGCGTTGCTCTCGATCTCCTCGCCCCAGCCGTAGAGCTTCTCGATGATCTGGGCCTTCGACAGCACGCGTTGCGGATTGGCCAGCAGCACTTCGAGCAGCGAGGCCTCGCGCGTCGTGAGGTCGACGGGCTGGCCATGCCAAGCGGCGCGCTTCGCCGCAGGCCAGTACTCGAGCGCGCCATGGCGCCAGACGGGCTCGGCGCTGCCCGCGCGCGCGGCGCGTGACGGCGCGCAGCCGCGCGGCAAGCTCATCCAGCGCGACCGGCTTGACGACATAATCGTCGGCGCCGGCATCCAGTCCTTCGACGCGGCTCGCCAGCGCGTCGCGCGCGGTGAGGATCAATACGGGCGTCGCCAGTGCGCGCGCGCGCCAGCGGGCAAGCCAATGCATTCCGTCGCCACCCGGCAGGCCGAGATCCAGCAGGATCGCGTCGTAGGCAACGTCGGCAAGCGAGCGATCGGCCGCGCCGCCGTCGGTCAGCCAATCGACGGCGAACCCCAGCGAGCGCAACCCGCTTGCGATGCCATCGCCGAGCAGCGGGTCGTCTTCGACGATCAGGACGCGCACGCGGCCGAGTGTACCGCCCGCGACGGCTCGCCCTCCACGGAGGGTATTAAATCCAACGGTTCGAAGCCCCGTCGAGGTAGCTTATCGCGGCTTCACTTGCGACAGGCCGACGGGGAGCTGTGGTGATCGGGCGTCGCCGTGATTGTCCGGCATCGGACGTTTCGCGAGCGTCGGCGAGCGGTCGACATGCGCCTGTCCGGCGTCGTGCGCGAACGGCGGTCGCCGGTCGGGGTTATCAAGCGATGCGTTGATCGAACTCATAGCCTCCGTGCTCTACGCGTCAACTGAGTCAGGGCGCGAAAGATTTGCTCGAATATTGCCTCTCGGCCTCGCAGCAACGCCACTTCCAACCCGGGCATTGGATTCACGAAGTAGCAACCCAAGTCCCGGACGAAATGATGACCGTCGACTCCGCCAGCGCTTCGCTGACGGCCGTGTCGAAATCCAGTTGCCGGCCGGCCTGCCACGCGACTTCCGCCGCCGACGCGCCGAGCTCGGTACGCGCGTTGCCGAAGTAGCGATCGAGCAGCGCGGTCCAGAAACGAATGCCCGAAAGATCGATGCCCAGCCGGTCGAACTCGGCGGCTGCGGCCCCGCCGAGCGTCAGCGCGCGCATCGGCGATGACATTCCCGCTGCCGACATCGCGACGCCCTGGATTTCGACGGCCGTCTCCGATCGGTCTCCCAGCGCCACGGCGAGCTCCAGCGCGCGCCGGTAGCGCGGTGCAGCGGTCGCGGCATCGCCGCGGATCAGCGGACAGTCGGCCAGGAAGTGATGCGCGAAATGCTCGGAGCGCAAATCGCGCTGCCGCTTCGCATCGGCAAGGGCTTCGCGCGCCATCGGCTCGACGATGTCGAGCTCGCCCAGCGCCACCAGGACCTGCAGCAACCCGATGCGCGCGCGGTCGATCAGCGCGCGTTCGCCCACCGCTTGCGCAATGCGCAGGCTCTCTTCCATGCATTGGCGCGCGCCAGCGTCATCGCCTGAATTGAAGCAACCCCAGCCGAGCTCGAGCAACGACGCGCTGACTTCACGATCCTGACGCGCGTCGCGCCAGATCGAGACCGCCTCGTCGATCGATGCACGCGCTGTCGGAAGATCCCCCGACCACGCGGCAAGCTCGCCGGCGGACGACAGCAGTCGCGCCCGGATTTCGTCGGGGTCGGGCGCCATGACCAGTGCCTCGGCCAGATACGCGCGCCCTTCGGTGAAATGAGAGTGCAGGTGCCAGAACCAGCCGAGCGACCCGGCGAGCTGGACGAAGCGTGCCGGTGCATCGACACGCAGCCAGTCGAGTGCGGCACGGACGTTATCGTGATCGGCCTCGATCCGGTCGATCGCAGCCTTTTCGTCCTTCGATCGCAGCGCAGTGGCTTCCTGCACGAGCTCCTCGAAATGCGCCGCGTGCCGGTCGCCGATGTCCTCCGCGAACACGCTCGCCTCGAGCTTTTCGATGGCGAACGCGCGAATCGTCTCCAGCATGCGCAGGCGCTCGCCCTGTCGCCGCAGCAGGCTCTTGTCGACGAGCGATGCGATCGCGTCGAACGACGTGTCGCATATGGTTTCGGCTGCCTCGAGCGCGAACTCGCCCGCGAACACGCCGAGTTGAACGAAGAGCTCGCGCTCGCCTTCGTCCAGCAGGTCGTAGCTCCACGCCAGCGTGTTGCGAAACGCCTGCTGGCGCACCGGCAGGTCGCGCGCGCCGCTCGCCAGCAGCTTCAAGGGTTGCGTCAATCGCTTGAGTATCGCGTGCGGCGGGATCAGGATCGTACGCGCGGCGGCGAGCTCGATTGCGAGTGGCAGGCCGTCGAGATGCTGGCAGATCTGCGCAACGGCGTGCGCATTCGCATCGGTGAGCGCGAAGTCCGGTCGCACCGCTTGCGCGCGTTCGACGAACAGCGCCACCGACGCGCATTGCGGGAGCTGCGCAAGCGACGGCAACCGGTGCACGTCGGGCACCGCGAGTGGCGATACCGGATAGACCTGCTCACCCCTCACATGCAACGGCTCGCGACTCGTGGCGAGGAACTTGACGAGCGGGGACTCTGCCATCAGCGACGCGACGCTCGGGCGCGGCCGCGATGACCTGCTCGAAATTGTCGAGGACGACCAGCATCGTTTTCTCGGCCAGGTATGCCGAGAGCGACTGGCCCGCCGCGGCGCTGACGCCGAGCGCCTGCGCGATCGCCGGCAGGACGAGTGCCGGATCGGTGATGCTCGCGAGCGAAACGAAGAATGCGCCGTGCGGAAGATCGTCCGCCGCTTCGGCGGCCACCTGCACGGCAAGCCGCGTCTTGCCCGTCCCGCCAGGCCCCGTCAGCGTCAGCAGGCGCAACCGCGGCTCGCGCAGCGCAGCACGGATCGCCTGCACATCGCGGTCGCGGCCGACGGTGGCCGTCAACTGTGGCGGAAGGCTGGACGGCCGTTTGCGTGCCGTACGCAACGCCGGAAACGCGGCTTGCAGGCGCGGGTGCAGCAACTGGTACAGGCGCTCCGGCTCGGGCAGGCCTTTCAGGGCGTGCTCGCCCAGGTCCCGCAGTGCGAACTCCGGATTCTCGGCGACGAGCCCGCGCGTCGTGTGCGAGAGCAGGATCTGGCCGCCATGGCCCGCGTCGCAGATTCGCGACGCGCGATGCACGCCGAGCCCGATGTAATCATCCGCCACCGAGGTCGCCTCGCAGGTGTGCAAGCCCATCCGCACCCGCAGCGGCTTGTCGTCCGGCCACGCGTGGTCGGCAAGCGCGCATTGCGCGTCGAACGCCGCACGGACCGCGTGCTGCGCGCTTTCGAACGCGACGAACATCGCATCGCCGGCGCCGCCGAAATCGCGGCCGGCATGGCGCGTGAACGCATCGCGCAACAGCGTGCGATGCGTTTCCAACAGTTCGCCATAGCGCTCCGCGCCGGTTTCGGCCAGGCGCTGCGTCGAGCCCTCGATGTCGGTGAAGAGAAACGTGACCGTTGCGGTGGTTCGCATGGATCAGATCGGATACGCGTGAGTGCCCGCCAATCGGAGCACGGTCCGAAGTCCAAGTGCGAAGCCTGTATCACGACCCGGCCCAAATCAAGCCATTCCGTCGGCACGGACTGCCGGCGGACGACGAAATGCCGCTGCTATACTCCGCGGCCCGCCTCATGACCCAGCGCAGCCGCAGCTTCCTCGAACGCCTCGGCCCCGGCCTCATCACCGGCGCCGCCGACGACGACCCGAGCGGCATCGCGACCTATTCGCAGGCCGGCGCGCAGTTCGGGCTCGGCATGCTGTGGAGCGTGCTGCTCACCACGCCGCTGATGGTCGGCATCCAGGTCGTCAGCGCGCGCATCGGCCGCGTCACCGGCCATGGCATCGCGCGCAATCTCCGCGACGCACTATCCGCGCCGCTGCTGTGCTCGTCGTCGCGCTGCTGCTGGTCGCCAACACGATCAACATCGCCGCCGACATCGGCGCGATGGGCGAGGCGCTGCAACTGGTCGTCGGCGGGCCGGAGCACGGCCACGCGCTGGTGTTCGGCGTGGTCGCCGTGCTGTTGCAGGTCTTCATTCCCTACCGCGTACCTGGCGCCGGTGCTGAAATGGCTGACACTGTCGCTGTTCGCCTATGTCGCCGTGCTGTTCACCGTCGACATCCCGTGGGGCGAGGCTGCTGGCGGCGACGCTGATCCCGCCCGTCGAGTGCACGCAGCGAGCTACCTGATGCTGCTGGTCGCGGTGCTCGGCACGACCATCAGTCCTTACCTGTTCTTCTGGCAGGCGTCGCAGGAAGTCGAGGAGCAGCGCGCGACCGACGGTGCGAGCCGCTGCGCGATTCGCCGAGCGGCGCGCGCGAGCATCTGCGCCGCATCAAGCTCGACACCTGGCTCGGCATGACCTTCTCCAACGCGATCGCCTTCTTCATCATGCTGACGACCGCGGTAACGCTGCACGCGCCGGCGATCACCGATATCCAATCGTCGGCGCAGGCCGCCGAGGCGCTGCGGCCCATCGCCGGCGAATTCGCGTTCATGCTGTTCGCCGCCGGCATCATCGGCACCGGCTTGCTCGCCATGCCGGTGCTGGCCGGTTCGGCGGCCTATGCGGTGGCCGAAGCGATCAAGTGGCCGATCGGGCTACGAGCCTCGAGCCGATGCGAGGCGAAGGGCTTCTACGGCATCATCGCGCTGGCCACGCTGGTCGGCGTGGCGCTCGACTTCACGCCGATCGACCCGATCAAGGCGCTGTTCTGGAGCGCCGTGATCAACGGCGTCGTCGCGGTGCCGATCATGGCGGTGATGATGCGCATGGCGGTGCGGCCCGAAATCATGGGCGCGTTCACGATCACGCCGCGGCTGCAGCGGCTCGGCTGGATCGCGACGGCGGTTGATGGCGATGGCGGTGGCGGCGATGCTGGTGTCGTTTATCGTTTAGACGCTCGCGTCCCGCACGACTTCTTCCACGCGCAGGCGGCGACGCGCGCCGTCGGGAAACTCCCAATCGATCGCCTGGCCCGCGGAGAGCCCAGCAACGCGGATCCCACCGGCGCCAGGACCGAGATCCTGCCGGCCCGGACATCGCTCTCGTCCGGATACACCAGCGTAACGTAGCGGCGCTCGCGGGGTGCTCTCGTCCTGGTACAGAACGCGCGCGTGCATCGTCACGACGTCGTTCGGAACGTCGGAACTGGGAAGCACGTCGGCGCGGTGGAGCTCGTCCTGGAGCTTGTCGCAGTTCAGTTGCCTGAGCGCCTTGATATGGGTGTTTGGAATGATCACTCGATTCATGGTGCTCTCCGTGGAAGGGCGCGTCGGTCCCGTGGCGTACCGACCTGCTTCCCATATGCCGGCGCACTCGGGTTCCATTAGTGGAGGTTTCTGGAACAACACCGTCTCCGACCGGAAACGATCCCGCCTGAACGGCGCCGCAAAGATCACGGGGCGGCTGTGCGCGGAAATCGATTGCAATTGCTGCAGCGACACCTTGCCGGGCGCCTCCGCGACGCCGAGCGTCGACTCGGATTCATGACGATCGAAGGGGCGCCTCAGGCCCGCGTGGCGCGCGGACGCCGGCGCGTGGCGTCCTGTGGCGGCCTCGCGGCCCAGTCACGATCCCAATAGGGCTCCGGAGAAAATCTCGCGGGAAGGAAATCGATGAAAACGCGCACCTTCGCCGACAGTTGCCGGTTGGGAAGATAGACCGCATGAAGATTGCGTTCCGCTGGAACGTACGTCCCCAGCGCGGCCTGCAGCTTGCCGGATTGCAGGTCCTGCCCCACGATGAACGTCGGCAACAGTGAAATGCCGAGTCCGCCGCGCACCGCCTGCCAGATCGCTTCGTCGTCGTTGAGGCGCAGGTTGCCGCGGA
>CAVYIC010000012.1:0-240657 GCA_963768545.1 uncultured Pseudomonadota bacterium
TGGGGCCGAAGTTGCCGTCGGTGCCCGCCGCGTAGAGGGTGTGGCAGGTGCCGCAGTTGGTCACGAACAGGGTCTTGCCCTTTCGAGGTCGGTGGGGACGCTGCGCGAGCCCTTGTCGGGGTTGCCGCTGGAGTCGAAAGCCCACACGGGGATCACGACCGCCAGGACGGCGACGAAGATCCCGAAGATCACGAATGGCTGCTTGCTCATCTTCTGCGCCGGCGAGTCCGCCCTCCGGCGGCCGGGATACTACCTGTGGGCGGCAGCGGTCAGGCGTGCCGGCGGTACCACGGGCACATCCGCCGCAGCTCGCATTCCCCGCAGCGCGGGGTGCGGGCGGCAGACCTCGCGCCCGTGGCGGATCAGGTTCATGTGGAACTCGTAGGCGTCGGCGGGATCGGTGATCGCGAGCATCTCGTCGTGGGCCTCCTCGAAGGAGGCGCTCGGCGCGGAACAGGCCCAGCCGCCCGCCGACCCGGTAGACGTGGACGTCGACCGGGATCTCGGGGATCCCCCAGGTGAAGATCAGCACGCAGGCCGCGGTCTTTCGGCCGACCCCGGGGAGCGCGGTCAGGAAGTCCATCGACTCCTCGCGCGGGGCCGTCGGCGGGCCAGTCGAGGTCGGGCTGCTCGCCGAGCCGCCGCAGGATCTCCTGGATCCGCGGCGCCTTCTGCTGGGCCAGGCCGCCGGGGCGGATCGCCTCCTCGACCTCCTCGACCGGCGCGTCGCGGACCTCCTCCCAGGTCGGGAAGCGCTCGCGCAGGCCGGCGTAGGCGCCGTCGCGGTTGCGGTCGTTGGTGTTCTGGGAGAGCACCGTCCGCACCAGCTCGGCGATCGGGTGGCGGTGGGGCCGGTTCACGCGGCCGCCCGTACATCTCGCGCAGGCGGTCGCGGATCGCCAGCACCCGGCGCCGGCGCGGCCGCCGCCAGCGTCGCGCCGCGGCCTTCCGCTCACTGCGCTCCCCAGCCGCTCGCACGCGCGCGCACCCGCCGCGGTCGCCGCGGGCAGCGCCTCCGCTGCGCTGCGCGGCATCCCAGCCGAGCTGCGGCGAGCCGGCCGCGAGCGCGCCCATGAAGGCGTCGCCGGCGCCCAGCGGCGAGACGACCTCGACCGTCGGGCGCCGGGCGCTCGGCCGTCGGCCTCGCCCCGCATCACGGCCCCCTCGGCGCCGCAGCGTGACGACGCCGAGCCGGGCGCCCAGCTCGCAGAGCGCCGCGGCCGCCGCCGCCGGATCGCTCGGCCCCGGTCAGCTGCTCGCGCCTCCTCGCGGTTGGCGCGGACCACGAGGCGCCGTCGCACAGCTCGCGGCAGAAGCCGATCGCCGGCTCCATCGTCTCGCCAGCGGTTGGGCGCGCAGGTTGGGGTCGAAGAGGATCGGCACGCCGCGGTCGAGCGCGCGGCGGCGCGCCTCGCAGCGTCAGCCGCCGCTCGCGGCTCGCCGACCAGCGTGTTGGAGCCGAAGACCAGCGCGCTCGCCTCGCGCGATCGCCTCGCTCGAGGCGGTCGCCGCCGGCCCGCATCGTCTCGGCGATCCCCTCGCCGTAGACCTGGAAGCGTCGGCTCGCCGCTCGCGGTCGAAGGTGACGATCGCCAGCGGCGTGGGCACGGCCGGGACGGTGGCGAGCCAGCCGCAGTCGACCCTCTCGGCCTCCAGGCCGCGCCGCAGCCAGCGCCCCCAGGGGTCGTCGCCGACCCCGCCGAGCAGGGCGGCGTCGCCGCCGGCGCGGGCGACCGCGACGGCGACGTTGGCCAGCGCGCCGCCGGGGTGGGGGACGAAGGCGTCGGCGTCCTCGGGCGCGTCGAGCTCGCGCTCGCAGACAGGTCGGCGATCGCCTCGCCCAGGCAGAGGATCGTCAAGGCCGGCCGCCGTTCTCGCCGGTTCCGTCAAGGGGGCCGAGCCTAGTGTGACCGGTGTCTCATTAGTCGGTTCACCGCCCCTTTACAATTCGAAGCGCCGTGCCCGTCCGATCTCCAGAATCGGGGAAAGCTGCCCCATGGATGGGCGGATGTCTTCCGCCAGCTCGGCCTCTTCGTGCTCGCCGACATCTGCTACGAGACCGTGCGCGGGGTCGCCGAGGGGCAGCAGAGCGCCGCCTTCCTCACGGGCAGCAGGTCATCGACCTCGAGCGCTCGACCCACACCTTCTTCGAGCCCAGCCTGCAGGCCTTCTTCCTGCCGGCGCATGGGTGATCGACTTCGCCAACCAGGTCTACATGAACAGCCAGTTCGCGATCACGATCGCCTTCCTGGTCTGGCTCTATCTGTTCCGCAACGACGCCTTCTACTTCGTCCGCAACATGTTCATGGTCGGCGATGGCCTTCGCCCTGGTCGGCTACACGCTGTTCCCGACCGCGCCGCCGCGGCTCTATCCCGCAGTACGGGTTCGTCGACACGATCACCGACTTCTCGGGCGTCAACCACGACTCGGCGCTGGTCAAGGTCTTCATCAACCCCTACGCGGCGGTGCCGAGCATGCACTGCGCCTTCGCGATGATGATCGGCGTCACCGGCGTCCGCGTCAGCCGCCACTGGTTCACCAAGGCGTTCTGGGCGCTCTGGCCGGCGCTCGTCACCTGGGTCGTGATCGTCACCGCCAACCACTACTGGATCGACGCCGCGCTCGGCTGGATGGTCGCCGCGGCCGCGGCCTTCGTCGCCTACCGGCTGGCGCGGATGCGGCCCGAGGTCTGGGGCTGGCGCTGGGCGCCGCGCGAGGCCGAGGCCTAGCCGCGCTGACGCCGGCCGCCGGCGCGATCATCTAGCCTCACGGCGATGGAGTCTTCGGCGCCCCCAAGGGCACCCGGCGGCGGGCGCGATGGCCGCCAGGCCCGCAGCGCACAGGAGTTCCGCGCCTACGCTCGCGACCGCCTGATCGAGTCGCGGCTGACGCCGAACGCGATCTCGATGGTCGGCCTGGTCCTCAACCTGGCCGCCGCGGTGCTGATCACCCAGCGGCTCTTCTTCTCGCCGGCATCGCCTTCATCGTCGGCTCGGTCATGGACACGCTCGACGGCCGCTACTCGCGGATGTCGGGAAAGGGCACGCTGTTCGGCGCCTTCCTCGACTCGACCCTCGACCGGATCGAGGAGGGGATCGTGCTGGCCGCGGTCGCCGGCTACTTCGCCGCCCAGGGCGACGACTTCGCCGCGGCGATGTGCGTGATCGTCGTGCTCGGCTCGCTGATGGTCTCCTACACGCGCGCCCGGGCCGAGGCGCTCGGGGTCGAGTGCAAGGTCGGATTGGCCACCCGGCCGGTGCGGGTGGTGATACTTTCGATCGGCCTCGTCTTCGCCAAGGGCGCCGGGCTCGGCGACTTCGAGCTGCTGGCGCCGGCGATCTACGCGATGGCGGTGCTCACCTGGATCACCGTGGTCCAGCGCGTCTGGCACGTTCGCAACGAGCTCGCCGGCGAGGCGCCGGCGAGGAGCGCCGAGGGCGAGCGAGATCCGACCGACCTGTAACCAGAACCGGCCTCGGGTGTGGTTCTCACCCGAGCCTGAAGCCTGATCAGGAGGACTTCGACCTTATGAGCAAGAGCAACGGAACCAGCGCCGAGGCGAACGGCGTCGCCGCGCACGGACGAGAAGGTCCGCGTCGCGATCGTCGGCGTCGGCAACTGCGCCAACGCCTTCATCCAGGGCGTCGAGTACTACAAGGACGCCGATCCCGCCGAGCAGGTCCCCGGCCTGATGCACGTCGACCTCGGCGGCTACCACGTCCGCGACATCGAGTTCGTCGCCGCCTTCGACATCGACGCCGAGAAGGTCGGCAAGGACCTCTCCGAGGCGATCTGGTCGGGCCAGAACGACACGATCAAGTTCGCCGACGTCCCCGAGCTCGGGGTCAAGGTCGAGCGCGGCATGACCCACGACGGCCTCGGCAAGTACCTGAAGGAGAAGATCAAGAAGGCTCCGGGCCCGACCGCCGACATCGTCGGCATCCTCAAGGAGACGAAGGCGGACGTGCTCGTCTGCTACCTGCCGGTCGGCTCCGAGGACGCGACCAAGTGGTACGTCGAGCAGGCCCTGGCGGCCGGCGTCGGCTTCGTCAACTGCCTGCCGGTGTTCATCGCCCGCGAGGACTACTGGGACAAGCGCTTCAGCGAGGCGGGCCTGCCGATCATCGGCGACGACATCAAGTCCCAGGTCGGGGCGACGATCGTCCACCGCCAGCTCGCCCGCCTCTTCCACGACCGCGGCGTGCTGATGGAGCGCACCTCGCAGCTCAACGTCGGCGGCAACATGGACTTCTACAACATGCTCGAGCGCGAGCGGCTCGACTCGAAGAAGATCTCGAAGACCAACGCGGTCACCTCGATCATGGGCCACGACCTGCCCGAGGAGGACGTCCACGTCGGCCCCTCCGACTACGTCGCCTGGCTGACCGACCGCAAGTGGGCCCACATCCGCCTCGAGGGCCGCTCCTTCGGCGACGTCCCGCTGAACGTCGAGCTGAAGCTCGAGGTCTGGGACTCGCCCAACTCGGCCGGCGTCGTGATCGACGCGGTGCGGATCATCAAGCTGGCGCTCAACAACGGCATCGCCGGCCAGCTCGACGGCCCCTCCAGCTACCTGATGAAGTCGCCCGCACTCCCAGCGGCCCGACGACGAGGCCCGGGAGCAGACCGAGGAGTTCATCGCCAGCCCACTCGCGCGGCAGCTCGCCGGTCGCCGGCGCGAAGAAGGCCGAGAGCGCAAGGCCGAAGCCGAGGCGAAGCGCCTCTGCCGAGGTGCTCGCGTCTCGTGAGGCCGTACTCTCGCGGCGGGGCTGAGCGTCGCGCCGCCAGCGCCGCGGATCGGTGCCCTCGATCGGCTCTGCCTCGCCGGCAGCGCAAGGTGGTCGAGGTAGGCGAGGGCGAGCTGCAGGCCGAGGGTCGCGGTGGCGGGGTTGAGGTTCTCGCGACCGACCAGGTCGGGGACCGTTTCGAAGGCGGTCTTCGGCGCGCCCTCCAGCGAGCCCCGCATCCGCTCGAGGTGGTCGGTGACCATTCCGCGGTAGGCGGCGATCTTGGCGCCGGTGTCGCGGAAGGGACGGCCGTGACCCGCGAGGCAGAGGCCGGTATCGAGACCCTCGACGACCTCGAGGCTGTGGAGGAACTCGCCGACCGGATCGGGCGTGTGGCCATAGTCATAGAAGAGGGAGACGCGGCCGAGCAGGTGATCGCCGGAGATCATCAGCCGCCGCTCGGGCTGGTGCAGGACGACGTGGGAAGGGGCGTGGCCGGGGGTCTCGTGGACCTGCCAGGCGCCGAGGTCGGTCTCGACCTCCACCCCCGGCAGCAGGTCGCGATCGGGCTCCGGCATCCCCTCGATTCCGGTTTCGGCCCCGCGGCGGTCCGCCTCGTAGCTCTCCAGCGCCCGGGCCGGGGACGCCGCTGAGGCGAGCCACCTCGAGGCGGCGGTCGAGCGCCGCGTCGGGGTCGTCGATCAGCCGGCGGATGTGGCCCCAGGCGGGATGGATCCATAGCTCGCACCCGGCCGCCTCGGCGATCGGAGCCGCCAGGCCGCAGTGGTCGACGTGGGCGTGGGTGCAGACGACCAGGCGCACGTCGGTGATCGCGAACCCGGCCTGGGCCAGGGCCAGCTCCAGCTCCCGCATCCGCCCCTCGCCGCCGATGCCGGTGTCGAAGAGGACGACGCCCTCGCCGGCGGCGACGGCGAAGGCGTTGCCGTGGGGCACGCCCGGCCAGGGCAGCGGGAGGCGCAGCCGCCAGACCCCCGGGAGGATCCGGTCGGTGCGGGGCATCTGCGGCGACCGGTCGCATCGGCGGATGCTCTCAGACCCCCTCGCGGGGCTGGCTTATGCTGCCCCGGTGCCCTCGCGCGAGCCCCTGCGGATAGTCCAGGTCTCGCCCCATCCCTGGGGCTCGCGCCACGAGGTCGACGAGTTCGTCGGGCGGCTGTCGGCTGAGCTGGCCGGGCGGGGCCACCGGGTCGCTGGTCGCCGCCCCCTCGGAGTCGAGAGCCGAGGTGCGCGCCTCCCGGGCGGCGATCGCCAGCGGCCGGCGAGCGGCCCGGACTCGCTCTTCGACGCGGGGGCGAGCCCCGGGTGCTCGCGGTCGGCGGCGGGGTGCCGTTGCCGCGCGGCCCGCGCCCGCGCCCCGCCCCGGTTCCGGTGGACGTGGGGCGGGCGCTGGAGAGCCTGCTCGGCTCGGTGCGAGCCCGACATCGTCCACGTGCACGAGCCCTTCGGGCCGAGCGTCTCGGCGACCGCCCTGCGGCACTCCTTCTCGCTCAACGTCGGCACCTTCCACGAGCCGCAGGAGCGCCTTCTCTCGACCCACATCGCCAGGCCGCTGGTCGACATCTTCTTCGGCCGCCTCGACGTCCGAACCGTCACCTCCGAGGTGACCGGGGAGCTGCTGCAGCGCTACTTCCCCGGCAGCTACGAGCTTGTCCGCGCCCGGGCGCCGACTCGGCGCCGCGGGCCGACGCCGAGGGCCCGCTTCGGATCGCCTACTGCCTCGAGGAGGAGCGCGGCGCCCTGCGGCTCTTCCTGCGGGCGCTCCGCCGGCTCCCCTCCGGCCTCGACTGGCGGGCTTCGATCTGGGCCGCCGACGGCTCCGACGCGGCATCGCTGCGGATCTCGCGCCGGCTGCGCGAGCGGGTCGAGGTGATCGGCCCGGAGGACTGCGAGGTGCCCGAGCTGATGGCCCGAAGCGACGTCGCCGTCGCCGCCTCCGGCGGCCCGGCGCCGGCCCCGGGGGTGATCCGCCGCGCCCTCGCAGCCGGCGCCGTGCCGGTCGTCTCACGCCTGCCGATCTACTCCGAGCTCGTCGCCGAGGGCGAGCTGGGGCCGATGTTCCAGCCCGGCGACGGCGAGACGCTCGCCGGGCAGCTCACCCGGCTGGGATCCGATCGCAAGGCGCTGGAGAAGATTCGCAAGCAGGTCCGGGCCAAGCGGGGGCGGGGCAGAAGCTGGGCTGAGGTGGCCGACGACTTCGAGGCCCTCTACGCGGAGGTGACCGGCCGCCGCCAGGACCCGTCCGGGGATCCCGCGGTGCGCCGCCGGATTGCCCGGCGCAAGCTGATCGAGGTCGACCTCCACATGCACACCGACCACTCCCCGGACTGCGCCACCCCGGTCGAGGTGCTGCTGGAGACGGCCCGCGACCGCGGCCTCGGCGCGATCGCGATCACCGACCACAACGAGGTCTCGGGGGCGCTCGCGGCGCGCGAGATCGCCGCCGGGATGGATGACCTCAAGGTGATCGTCGCCGAGGAGGTGAAGACCGCCGAGCAGGGAGAGGTGATCGGCCTCTTCCTCGAGGAGAAGATCCCGCGCGGGATGACGATGGCGGAGACGATCGCCGAGATCCGCCGCCAGGGCGGGCTGGTCTACGTCCCCCACCCCTTCGACCGGCTGCACTCGGTGCCCGACTACGAGCACCTGCTGGAGATCGTCGAGGAGATCGACATCCTCGAGGTCTTCAACCCCCGGGTGGCGCTGACCGCCTTCAACGACGAGGCCGAGCGCTTCGCCGCCAAGTACCGGATCGTCGCCGGGGCGGGGTCCGACAGCCACGTCGCCCAGGGTCTCGGCAGCGTCGGCCAGCGGATCCGCGACTTCGAGGGGCCGCAGGAGTTCCTCGAGGCGATGCGCGACGCCGACATCACCCGCAAGCACAAGAACCTGGTCTACGTGCAGGCGCTGAAGTTCCTGCAGACCACCGGCCGCCCGAAGGCGCCCAAGCGGCGCGTCTCCGACGCCAAGCCGGTGCGCGGAGGGCGGCCCGGCCGCCCCGGCCGCCGCCGCCCGGCGAGCAAGAGCTGATGCAGGGCGCCCGCCGCAAAGGAGGCGCGCCGGGGCCGTCAAAGAGAGGGCCGACGATGCCCGCCACCGACGACGAGATCCGCGAGAAGTACCTCGAGCGCGCGATCCGCGAGCTCAACCAGCTGACCCGCGAGCTCCAGGAGTGCCAGCTCTGCCCCCGCGGCAAGCTGATGCCGGTGCTCGGCTCGGGCCATCCCCAGGCGGACATCATGATGCTCAAGCACGCCCCCAGCGCATCCGAGATCGAGGAGGGGGTCGCCTTCTACGGCCGCGCCGGCAACGCCCTGATGAAGAGCTTCAAGCGCCTCGGGATCGACCCGCTGGTGATCTACGGGACCCTCTGCGTCAAGTGCCCGATCGCCGATCCCGACCTCGCCTCCGAGGAGTGCATCGGCCGGCTGCTGGAGGAGATCGCGATCGTCCAGCCGAAGATCGTCGTCGTCATGGGCGAGCCGGCACTGGCCGCGCTCAACCGCATCGAGGTCCCGCTCTCGCGCCCGATCGAGCAGCGGGAGGGCGAGATCCAGGCCTTCACCCCGACCACCGACGCGCTGTTTGTCCCCGACATCGACTCCTCGCTCGACGAGGAGGGGGCCAAGCAGCGCTTCTGGCGGGCGTTTCGGATGCTCGGCGACTGGTACGACGAGCTGCCGCCTTACTGAGGTCCGTCGCGGGGCCGTCGGTGGGGGGCCTCGCTCAAATCGCGGACTCGTGACGCGCTTCTAGCTGGGCCACCGGGGCCGCGATTACAAGCCGCTCCGGCCCCCACCGACGTCCCCGCTCACGCGCTCAGTGCATCCGAGTCGAGGTCACCGCCTTGAGGTGCGCCGCGCCTCGCGCGACCTGCAACGCTTCAGCGGCGGCCTGCCGCTTCACGTACCGTCGAGCGCCTCGAGCTGACGCTCGCGTCCGCTGATACTGGATGCTGCGGGACGAAGACCTCGGTGAGGCCGCTGCTTGAAGCGGCCGTCGGCCGTTGGCCCGCTTGGTCGTGTAGACCAGCTCGAACTTCGGGTGTCCGGGTCGAAGCGAAGCGGATCGGGGTGCCGGCTATTGCTTGGGGGTAGGGGCGGGCTAGGGCCTTTAGCTTGCCCCAGAAGACGTTCGATCCGCGCGGCGGCTTCTGCGGGTTCTTGACGATTGCCTGGACGTCGCCGGGGCCCGATGTGGTCGGGTCGTCGCAGCCGCAGTAGTGCCACTCCTGCCAGGAGGTCATGTGGCGGTCGGCGTAGCCGGCGATCCGCTCGAGGATCGAGATGTCGTCCGTGGCGCCGAACTCCGAGAGCATCAGCGAGTCGCCGGTCTTCGCGGCGCGGGCGTCGGCGTTGTCGAAGATCGAGCGCTCCATCTCGCGGGCAGGTCGCGGGGGTGCCGGAGACGAGGCCGAGTGAAGCAGTAGTCGTGGAAGCTGAAGCCGAGGTGCTTGCCGAGGTCGGGGAGGTTGGTGTCGGCGCCGAAGTTGTAGAGGACGTGGGGCTCGTAGAAGACGATGTGCCGGGGGTCGGCGCCGCGGATCGCCCCGATCACCCGCCGGTAAAAGGGCGCCAGGGCGGTCCTGTCGAATGCCGGGCAGCCCGCGGCGATGCGGCAGGAGGCATACGCCGTTCCCGGCCAGGGCTCGTTCAGCAGGTCGTAGCCGAGCACGCCCGGGTCGCGCGCGGAAGCTCCTCGCGACCTTCGCCCAGGCGCTGGCGTAGCGCCGCTGCAGCCGCACGCCCCCGGGCCCGGCCTTGTTCGCGTAGAAGTTGTCGAAGGCGCGGTTCAGCCCCGGGCTGGTGACGTAGGTGGCGGGGAATCCGGTCAGCGGCTCCGCCGGCAGGCCGTCGTCGAGCACCGCCCAGTCGGGCCAGCCCTCGCCGGTGAACTTCTCGTTGTAGAGGTCCTGGTGGAAGTCGAGCAGCGAGTGGATGCCGCGCTTGGCGAGAATCCGCTCGGTCGCGCGGACCTTGCGGACGTAGGCGGTGGTTGATCTGCCCCGGCTGGGGCTCGACCGCCTTGTAGATCAGCCCCAGGCGGACGGTGTTGAAGCCGTGGCGGCGCAGGAAGTCGGCGTCGTCGGCGCCGAAGCCGGTGACGGCGGGCGTTATAGGGCGGGCGCTTGTAGACCATGTTGAAGCCGTGCAGGATCACCACCCGCCCGCTGGCGTCGGTGAGCCAGCGGCCGGTGTTGGAGAGCGGCGACCGCGGCAGGGGCGGCTTCGGAGCTGCGCCCGCGGCGCCGGCGCCAGCCACGGCGGCGGCGATGGCCAGCAGACGCTCGCGACCCTGCTCGACCGCTTCCCCGCATGGCCCGATCATCGCAGGTCCCAGCCCATCCTCGGCGCGGCGCTCACGGTCTCTCCAGCAGCGCCACGCACTCGATGTGGGGCGTCTGCGGGAACATGTCCACCGGCTTCACCCGGCGCAGCCTGTATCCGGCCTCGCCGAGCTGGGCCGCGTTCGGCGCCAGCGTCGTCGGGTTGCAGGAGACGTAGACGATCCGCTTCGCCTCGCACTCGATCACCCGGCGGACGATCTTCTGCGAGAGGCCGGCCCGGGGCGGGTCGATCACGACGACGTCGGGCTTCCCGGCCCGCTCGATCAGCGGCCGCACCCCGGTGCGGGCGTTGGCGGCGAGGAAGCGGGCGTTCTCGATCCCGTTCGCCTCGGCGTTTCGCTCCGCGTCGGCGATCGCCTCGGGGACGATCTCCAGCCCCCAGACCTCGCCGGCGTCCGGCGCGAGCGCGAGGGCGATCGTGCCGATCCCGCAGTAGAGGTCGAAGACCCGCTCGCCGCCGCGCAGCCCGGCCAGCTCGCGGGCGATCGCCGTAGAGGCGCTCGGCCATCTCGGTGTTGGTCTGGAAGAAGGCGTTGTGGGACAGCTCGATCCGCAGCCCGCAGACCTCCTCGGCCAGCCGCTCCGCCCCGAGCGCGCCCGGTCGGGCCCGTCGGTGCCGCCGGAGGGGCCCTCGATCACGGTGTGGAGGTCGACCGGCGGCTTCGGGAAGCTCGGCGGGCGAGGTGACCAGGCGGGTCTGGATCTGCCCGGTGCGCCTGCCCTCGCGGACGACCAGGTTGCGCAGGACGCCCTCGCCGCTCGCGGCGGTCTAGCGCCGGGATCCGCTGCGAGCCGGGCCCAGTCGCGGACCTCGTTGCGCGCGGCATTGCCGCGCTCGGAGGCGAGCATGCAGTCCTCGACGTCGACGATCAGGTCCCAGCGGCCGCGGGCGTGGAAGCCGAGCAGCGGCTCACCGTCGCGCTCGCCGAAGGAGTACTCGAGCTTGTTGCGGTAGCGCCAGAGCTCCATGCGCCGGCTCGATCGGCTCCAGCTCGAAGCCGTCGAGGCCACCGATCCGGCGCAGGGCGTCCTCGACCTGCTCCTGCTTGTGGGCGAGCTGGCGCTCGTAGGCGAGGCCCTGCCAGGGGGCGCCCGGGCAGGGCTGGCCCTCGTGGGTGCAGCTGTCGGGAACGCGGTCGGGGCTCGGCGGCGAGCAGCTCGACCGCGCGCGCCTCGGCGAAGGCGCGCTTCGGCTTCGTCACCTCGGCGCGGACCCGGTCCCCCGGCAGGGCGCCGGAGACGAAGACGACGTAGCCGTCCGCTCGCGCCAGACCCGCGGCCGCCGTAGACGAGCGTCTCGATCTCCAGCTCGAGCAGCTCGCCGCGACGCGGCCTGGTCCGAGCGCCCGATCCCTCCGGGGCGACGGCGGTGGGCTGGCGGCTTTCGGCTTCCGGCACTTCCCTATCGTGCCAGCCCTTGGCGTTCGACCTCGACACCTACTCGGGCGAGGCGGAGGAGTTCCTCGCCCAGCTCGACCTCACCTACCACCTGCACTTCTCCGGGCAGACGCCGACCTACGACGTCGAGGCCGTCTACGCCCGCCGCCCGTTCCTCTTCAGCCGGGAGACGATCGAGCAGCTGCGCGAGGCCAACGCGGCGGCGAGCGGAGAGCAGCGCCGCCGCACCGCGCGACTGCTCGAGTTCGCCGTCGGCGCCTACCTCGGGCGGGCCTGCGCCCCGGAGGAGGCGGCCGTCGCCGCCCGCGAGGCACAGCTCCTGATCAACGTCGACGGCGCCGAGATCCCCTACCGGATGGCGCCGGTCGAGCAGGCGAACGAGCCCGACGCCGACCGCCGCCGCGCGATCGAGGCGGCCCGGATGGAGCTGCTTGAGGAGGAGATCAACCCGCTCCACCGAGCGGTACTGGAGCGATCGCACGCCCTCGTCGCCGAGCTGGGCTGGCCCAGCTACGCGGCGGCACACGCCGAGCTGAGCGGGATCGACTTCGAGGCACTGGCCGGGCAGACGGGCGCCTTCCTCGAGGCGACCGAGGACGTCTATCCGGAGCTGCTCGAGCCCGAGCTGGAGGCGGTCCTCGGCTTCGGCCGCGCCGAGGCTCGCCGGGCCGACCTCGCCCGCTTCTTCCGCGCCCCGGCGCTCGACGCGAGCTTCTCCGCGGATCGCCTGCTGCCCTCGTTCACCGAGACGATGGCCGGGCTCGGGCTCGACCTCGCCGACACAGCCGAACATCATCCTCGACACCGAGCAGCGGCCCACCAAGACCCCGCGGGCCTACTGCGCTCCGGTGCGGATCCCCGGGGAGATCTACCTGGTCGTCCCCAAGGTCGGCGGCCGCGAGGACTTCGCGGCGCTCTTTCACGAGGGCGGGCACGCCCAGCACTTCGCCCACATGGATCCCTCGCTCCCGGCCGAGTTCCGCCACCTCGGCGACAACTCGGTCACCGAGTCATTCGCCTTCCTCTTCGATCAGGTCGCCGAGGACCCCGTCTGGCTCTCGCGGGCGCTGGGCGCGGACCCGGATGCCGATCGCCTCCCACGTGCGCGCGGTGAGGCTCTACTTCCTGCGGCGCTACGCGGCGAAGATCTCCTACGAGCTGGAGCTTCACGGCACCGATCCCGACCTGGAGCGGATGCCCGCCCGCTACGCCGAGCTGCTCGGCAGGGCGACCGGCATCCCCTGGAGCGAGAATACCAATCGCGCCGTACGGCGTGCAACTTGTTCGAGGAATGCAAGATATGGCTGTGGTGCCGATCGGCATTCAGGGTAGAACCGCGCAATCACGTAGTCAGCGAGCTGCCGGAGCGCCTCGTATTGCTGCGTCCAGTAGAAATACTCGAACGAACCGAAGCGGACAAAGGTCGGTGACATGCGCAGCGTTACCGCCGCGGTTTCCACCGTCTCGCGAATCACCGGTTGATCGGAGCCGATCACCGCCAGGGCGCGCGTCGTCGGAATGCCTAGGTGGTGCAAAGCTTCGGAACCAAGAAATTCGCGAATCGACGACCGCAGCACCGCACGGCCGTCGCCCATGCGCGAATACGGTGTCTTGCCTGAACCCTTGAGCTGCAGCTCCCAATGCTCGCCGGTAGGTCCGATTGCCTCACCCAGTAGCAGCGCACGCCCGTCGCCCAATCGCGGGACGTACACGCCGAACTGATGACCGGAGTAGACGGCGGCGAGCGGTTCGGTGCCGGCGATCTGTCGATTACCCGCTAGGGCATCGGTCAAGCCAGGCAGCTCGTCCTCGCCAATACCTATCAAGTCGCCGGCGGCTTCAGAGAACCCGACCAAGTACGGCTCCGGCAAGGGCGCCGGCGGCAACCGCGTGTAAAACACGCCGGGCAACTGAGCAAACGAGTTGTCGAAGCGCAATCCGAGATCGACCAGCGACCCATCCTGCGTTGCGACGGTTGTTTTAGCGACGACGGGTGCGTCCAACGGCTTCTCCGAGAGGTGCGGATTGTAGGAGCTTGACGGCTTGCGACCGAGCCACCAGCATATGCGGGCAAGGCCGCCGATTTACAGAACCAGCGGTCGCCGGGAGACAGTCTGATGTTGCAAGGCTTGATGATGCAGATGCCGCTCTTGATTTCGTCGTTGATCGAGCACGCGGATCGGCACCATGGCGACGCGGAGATCGTCTCGCGCCGAGTCGAAGGCGACCTTCATCGCACGACCTACCGTGGGCTGCATCGCCGGGCGCGTCAGATGGCCAACGCGCTTGCCGGACTCGGTATCGCGCGCGGCGAGCGCGTCGCGACGCTGGGTTGGAACGGCTACCGACACATGGAACTCTATTTCGCAGTGTCGGGCTCAGGCAGCGTTTTGCATACGATCAACCCGCGGCTGCATCCCGAGCAGATCGCATGGATCGTCAACCACGCCGAGGATCGCGCGCTGTTTTTCGACCTGACGTTTTTACCACTGGTCGAGGCAATCGCGCCGCATTGCAAGACCGTAAGACGATGGGTGCTGATGACCGACCGCGCGCATATGCCGGCCGAGAAATCCGACAAGGTCGGCAGCTTGATCTGCTATGAAGACTTGATCGACGGCCGATCCGATCTGCTTCACCTGGCCGCAGTTCGATGAGAACACCGCATCCTCGATGTGCTACACGTCGGGCACGACCGGCAATCCAAAGGGTGCGCTGTACGCGCATCGTTCGACGATCCTGCATACGATGGCCGCCGCGCTGCCGGACGCGCTGAACCTGTCCGCGCGCGACGTGATCTTGCCGGTGGTGCCGATGTTCCATGTCAACGCATGGGGCTTGCCGTACATAGCGCCGATGGTCGGCGCGAAGGTGGTTTTCCCCGGCCCGCATCTGGACGGCAAGTCGCTGTACGAGTTGTTCGAGTCTGAAAAGGTCACATTCTCGGCAGGCGTGCCAACTGTGTGGCAGGGACTGCTGGCCTTCATGGAGTCGAACAACCTCAAGTTTTCAACGATGAATCGCACCGTGATCGGCGGCTCCGCGTGTCCACCGGCGATGATCAAGCTGTTTCAGGACAAGTACGGTGTCGATGTTCTGCACGCGTGGGGCATGACCGAGATGAGCCCGCTCGGCACCGCGTGCACATTCAAGCAAAAGCACATTCGATTTGTCGGCCGAGCAGCGGCTGCCGGTGCAGTACAAGCAGGGCAGGGTGTTGTTCGGCGTCGACATGAAGATCGTCGATGACAACGGGAAGGATCTGCCTTGGGATGGTGTCGCCTTCGGCGATCTGCTGGTGCGTGGGCCGTGGGTTGTGCGCGACTACTACAACACCGGCGAGGGCGATCCGCTAGTGAAAGACGCGCAGGACAAAAGCTGGTTTCCAACCGGTGACGTCTCGAATATCGACAGCGACGGCTATATGCAAATCACCGATCGCAGCAAGGACGTCATCAAGTCCGGCGGCGAGTGGATCAGCTCGATCGAGCTCGAAAACATCGCGGTGTCGCATCCAGCGATACAAATGGCAGCGTGCATCGCGGCGGCGCACCCCAAGTGGGACGAGCGGCCGCTGCTGGTTGTCGTCAAGAAACCGAACGCGGATGTGACGCGCGACGAGCTATTGGCGCACTATCAGGGCAAAGTGGCCAAATGGCAGGTGCCTGATGACGTGGCGTTTGTCGAATCGCTCCACTTGGCGCTACCGGCAAGATTTTGAAATCGAGGTTGCGCGAACAGTTTCGTGAGCATCGACTGCCTACCTAGGGTCTACAACTGAGTTACGTTGCTTCTTATGTCATAAATCGCTTCAGTATTCTCTTTGCAGCGTCATTAAAACAACAGGAGACCACATGAATCGCCGCCACGTCATCAGTTGCATCACCGCCGCGGCTGCGGCGATTTTCGCTACGTCGGGGCTGGCGCAAACCAAGCCTGCTCCTTCGAAGTCAGTCGCTACAACCACCGCACCTGCGCAGACGATCAAGATCGCCTACGTCGATCCGCAGTCGGGCCCGTTTGCCGGCGTAGGGGCGAACTTGCTGAAGCACTTCCAGTTCAGCGCGGATCTGGTTAACGCCGAACAACTGGCTGGACCGGGTGTCAAGTTCGAGATGATGGCATTCGACAACAAGGCTTCGCCGCAGGAGACGCTGACTGCACTGAAACAGGTGATCGATCAGGGCATTCGATACGTGGTGCAGGGCCAAGGCTCGGGTGCGGCACTCGCGCTGATCGACGCGATCGACAAGCACAACGAGCGCAATCCGAACCAGTCGATTTTGTTCCTGAACTACGCGGCGGTCGATCCTGACCTGACCAACAGCAAGTGCAGCTTCTGGCACTTCCGGTTCGATGCGAACACGGACATGAAGATGGAAGCGCTGACCGCCTACATCAAGGATCGGCCTGAGGTTAAGAACGTCTTCCTGATCAACCAGAATTATTCGCACGGCCATCAGGTTTCGCGAGTTGCGAAAGAGCTGTTGGCGCGCAAGCGTCCCGACATCAAGGTGGTTGGCGATGACCTGCATCCTCTGGGACAGGTACGCGACTTCGCGCCGTACATTGCGAAAATGCGTGCGGCAAGTGCCGACACCGTGATTACCGGCAACTGGGGGCCTGACCTTGCGCTGCTAGTGCGCGCGGCGCGCGAGGCGGGACTCAACGCGAACTTCTATACGTACTACGGCGGTGTGATCGGTACACCGACGGCCGTCGGGGCGGCGGGCGAGAACAGGATGCGGATGGTTGGATACTGGCATCCGAACATCACACCGAACTACCCTGGCGAGCAGTTGTATCTTGATTTCAAGAAGCGCTTCGGCGAGGAGTTTTACGCGGTTGCGACCTACGCTTCGTTGACGATGTTGGCCGATGCGATCAAGCGCACGAAATCGACCGATCCATTGCGGGTCGCGTATGCGATGGAGGGAGCCAAACGCGCCGGAGTGAATGGCGACATCGAGATGCGCGCGGCTGATCATCAATTGCTGCAGCCTTTATGGGTCGTCTCGTGGACCAAGGTCGGCGGCCCGAACAAGCACGACATCGAGAAGACCGGCTACACATGGAAGACAGAGGTTGCTTATCCGACCTACGTCGCCTCGCAGCCAACCAGCTGCGTCATGAAGCGGCCGGCATTGCCGTAGGAAGCAGCCCAATTTGACCTTAGCCGGCCCGGTGCCCCCGGGCCGGTTTTCCATTTAGGAAACGGTCTTGCTCGAGACTTTCGTCAGCCAGGCGCTCTACGGCGTCAGCTACGGACTGCTGCTGTTCATGCTCGCGGCAGGCTTGACGCTGATCTTCTCGATGATGGGAGTGCTGAACTTCGCGCACGCGAGCTTCTACATGCTCGGCGCCTACATGGCCTACCAGATCAGTACGTGGATCGGCTTCTGGCCAGCGTTGGTACTCGCGCCGGTCGTACTGTTTGTAATCGGCGCGTTGGTCGAACGCTGGGGGCTCCGGCGCGTGCACAAGTGGGGCCATGTTCCCGAGCTGCTGTTCACCTTCGGGTTGTCGTACATCATCGTCGAGCTGGTCCAGGTGATCTGGGGTCGGCAGGCCGTTGCGTACCGGGTTCCCGCCGAGCTTGACGGTCCGGTCGACTGGATGCAGCGCTTCGGAATCACGTTCCCCGAATATCGGATGTTCATGATGGCCGTCGCCATCGCGATGTTGCTCGCGCTCTGGTTGGTGCTGACACGGACTCGAATCGGGCTCGTCATTCAAGCGGCGCTTTCTCATCCGCAACAGGTCGAAGCGCTCGGACACAACGTGCCGCGCGTTTTCATGCTGGTGTTCGGCGCCGGCTCAGCGCTCGCAGGGTTGGCGGGCGTGGTCGGTGGCAATGCATTCGTGACTCAACCCGATATGGCGAATACGGTGGGCGCGATCATTTTCGTAATCATCATCGTCGGCGGGCTGGGTTCTCTCACGGGTGCATTCGTCGCTGCGTTACTGATCGGCCTGCTGGAGAACTTCGGCAAGGCGGAGGATGGATCGGTCGCGGGCTTGCTGAGCAATCTCGGTCTGCACATCGGGCCCGAAACGCCCGGTTATGCAGTGCTGAAGCTGACGGTGTCGCAAGTGACTCCCGTGCTTCCGTATCTGCTACTGGTGCTGATCCTGATCGTCAGGCCCAAGGGATTGCTGGGCACGCGAGAAGACTAGTGCAGCAAAGCGCAGCTCAGCTTTCGTCCGCTGAACTTTGGCCGCTGGGTCGTTTGGGGCTTTACCGCATTGCTGTTCCTGGTGTTGCCCGCGTTCTTCAGCAAGGGCTTCGCACTGACCCTGATGTCGCAGATGGGCATCACGATCATCTTTGCACTTAGCTACAACATGCTGCTCGGTCAGAGCGGCATGCTTTCATTCGGTCATGCGGTGTATTCCGGACTCGGCGCATTCTTCGCAATCCACGCGATGCGCTGGATCGGTGCCGGCACGCTCGCATGGCCGATGTCGCTGCTGCCGTTGATCGGCGGCTTCGCCGGCGCTTTGTTCGGCGTCGTTTTCGGTTATCTGACGACGCGGCGCGCGGGCACCCCATTCGCAATGATCACGCTCGGCATCGGTGAGATGGTGTTCGCCGCCTCGCTGATGTTTCCTGGATTCTTTGGCGGTGAGGGTGGAGTAACGGCGGATCGCGCAAGCGGCAGGCCGTTTCTCGGTATTGCCGGCATTACGTTCGGACCCCAGATTCAGGTGTACTACCTGATCGCCGTGTGGTGCTTCGCTTGCATGATCGCGATGTTTGCGCTGACGCAAACGCCGCTTGGCCGCATCGCCAACGCGGTGCGCGACAACCCCGAGCGCGCCGAATTCATCGGCTACAACACTCAGCGCGTGCGATGGCTGATGTTGATCCTGTCGAGCTTTTTCGCCGGTATTGCGGGCGGACTGAGCGCAATCAATTTCGAGATTGTCAGCGCCGAAAATGTCAGTGCGGTCCGCTCCGGCGGCGTGCTGCTCGCTGCATTCATGGGCGGCGCGGCGTTCTTCTTCGGCCCGATCCTTGGCGCTGTGGTATTCGTTTTCTTTGCGGTCGCGCTGTCCGAGTACACGAAAGCCTGGCAGCTCTACCTCGGCGTGTTCTTCGTGCTGCTGGTGATGTACGCACCTGGCGGGCTGTCGAGTTTGATTCTGATGAATCTGCGTGTGCTGAAGTTCAAGAAGTTCTCGCGCCTGCTCGATCCGTATGTCGGTCTGCTGCTCGCCGCGCTGGCGCTCGCATTCGGCACGATACTGATCATCGAGCTGATGTATCACGTCACGCTGAATGTCGGCCAGGGACCCGAGGTACGGGTGTTCGGTTTCCTGTTTGACACCACGCGCGCTCCCGGCTGGGTCTTTGCCGTTTCGACACTCGCGGCGGCCGCGGTCGCCTTCGAGTTTTATCGCAGGCGCTTCAAGCAGCAATGGGACGAAGCGCAGGTCGAGATCGAAGACTGGATCCGCGAGAATCCATGAGCGCATTCACAGCACCGGCGCTTGAATTACGTGCGGTCAGCAAGCAATTCGGCCGAACCGAGATCATTCGTAACGTCTCTCTGCAGGTGCCGCGTGGAGAGCGCCACGCAATCATTGGTCCGAACGGTGCCGGCAAATCGACGCTGTTCAACCTGATCAGCGGGCGCTTCGAGGTGACCTCGGGAACTCTGCTGCTGAACGGTGGCGACATCACACGGCGTAAGCCGTTCGAGATCAACCGGCTTGGCCTGTCGCGCAGCTTTCAGATCACGAATCTGTTTCATCGCCTGTCCGTGTTCGAAAATTTGCGTTGCTCCGTGCTGTGGTCGCTCGGACATCGATATTCATTCTGGAAGAACCTGAACAAGTTGGTCGATGCGGAGGAGCGCGCCGAATCGATTCTGGAGCAAGTCGGTTTGAAGCGCCGACGTGACATTGCGGCGGGCCTGCTGACGTACGCCGAGCAACGCGCGCTTGAAATCGGTATCACGATCGCAGGTGGCGCCGATGTGATCCTGCTCGATGAACCGACTGCGGGCATGAGTCGAGCCGAGAGCAAGCGCGCGGTCGAGCTGATTCGCGACGTCACGCAAGGTAAGACGCTGGTGATGGTTGAGCACGACATGAGCGTCGTGTTCGATCTTGCCGATCGCATCTCGGTGCTCGTTTACGGGCAGGTGATTGCGAGCGGAACGCCGACCGAGATTCGTGCCAACGATGCCGTCCGCGAAGCGTATCTTGGGCAGCCGGTTGAGGCTGCTGCCTGATGCTGCACGTCACGAATTTGCAGGCGTACTACGGCAAGAGCCACGTGCTGCACGGTGTCGATCTGACCGTCGGGAGCGGTGAGATCGTCAGCCTGCTCGGGCGCAACGGCGTCGGCCGCTCCACCACAGCCAAGGCAATCATGGGACTCGTCGATTGCACCGGGTCGGTCGTTTTCAAGGGTCACGATTTGATTCACAAGAAGGCGCATGAAATTGCACACCTCGGCCTGGGCTACGTTCCCGAGAACCGCGACATCTTTCCAACACTGACCGTGGAAGAAAATTTGCGTCTCGGCGTCAAGGGACGTCGCCTCGGTCGCTGGACGTACGATGAAATGTATCGGCTGTTTCCGCGGCTGCGCGAGCGCGCTCGCACCGAGGCCGGCGTGTTATCCGGCGGCGAGCAACAGATGCTGACTCTCGCGCGTACGATGATGGGCGATCCCGAACTGGTGATCATTGACGAGCCCACCGAGGGCCTGGCGCCGATGATCGTCAAAATGGTCGCGGAGTTTCTGCAGCACCTGAAGGAGCGTGGCATCTCGGTGTTGCTGATCGAACAGAAACTGACGATTGCGTTGCAGATTTCGCAGCGCGTGTATGTGATGGGGCACGGCCACATGGTGTTCGAAGGCACGCCTGACGACCTAAAGGCTAACAAGTTGATTCGCCAGGAATGGCTCGAAGTTTGACCGCTCGAAGACCACGACAGATGACGACTCACTATGAAAGGCGCGGCAACGTTGCCGTGCTGCAAATCGACAATCCACCGATCAACGGCTTGGGTCATGTCACCCGAAAGAGCTTGATCGATGGGCTGGGGCGTGCGTTGCGCGATGATGACGTCCGCGCCGTTGTGATCACCGGCACCGGCAAGGTCTTTTCAGGCGGCGCCGACATCAAGGAATTCAATACGCCGGCGGCATTGGCGCAGCCGAGTCTGCTGCAAGTGATCGACAACGTGGAGCGGTCGGCCAAGCCGGTGATCGCAGCGGTGAACGGTATCTGCATGGGCGGTGGGCTCGAGCTCTCACTGGGGTGCCACTACCGAATCGCGACCCAAGATGCGTTGTTCGCATTGCCCGAGGTAAAAATCGGCTTGCTGCCGGGGGCCGGTGGTACGCAGCGTTTACCGCGCGCGATCGGCGTCGAGCGTGCATTGCAGATGATCGTCAGCGGCGAGTCAATCGACGCGGCCACCGCTTTGAAGCATGGCCTGGTCGCGCGCATCGTCGCAAACACATCATTTGAAGGCGTGCTCCAATTCGCGAACGAGGTCGCACGCAAAACCAAGCATCCGAAACTGCGTGAACAGTCTGCAACGCTGTCAGGCGGTCAAGAGAGCAACGCCTTTTTCAACGCGGCTCGTGAGCAAACCGCAAGGCGTTCTCGTGGACTGCCGGCGCCGATGCGTTGCATCGAGGCGGTCGAGGCGGCGGTCAAGCTGCCGTTCGAGCAAGGCCTGGCGGTCGAGCGCCAATTTTTTGTCGAGCTCGTGCAATCCAGCGAATCGAAAGCCTTGCGGCACGTGTTCTTCGCTGAGCGCGCAGCATCGAAGATTCCTGATGTGCCGGATGAAACACGGACGCGCGCGATCGGCAAAGCTGCGGTCATCGGTTTCGGCACGATGGGCGGCGGCATCTCGATGAGTTTCGCCAACGCCGGCATTCCGGTGACGGTGTTCGAGAAGGACCAGGCGGCGCTCGATCGGGGCCTGGCAATGTGCCGGCGCAACTGGGAAGCGACCGCGAAAAAAGGTCGGTTGACGATGGACCAGGTCGAGCAGCGCATGGCGTTGCTCACTCCGACGCTCGACTTCAACGCGCTGGGCACGGCCGACATCGTGGTCGAAGCCGCGTACGAAGACATGGCCGTTAAGCAGAACGTCTTCAAGCGTCTCGATGCGGTGAGCAAGCGCGGGCGCGATTCTGGCAACCAACACTTCGACGCTCGATGTTGACCAGATCGCCGCCGCAACTGCTCGGCCGCAGGACGTCATTGGCACGCACTTTTTTAGCCCTGCGAACGTCATGCGATTGCTCGAGATCGTGCGCGGGAGGCAAACGAGCAACGATGTGCTTGCGACCGTGATGCAACTCGCAAAACGGCTGAAAAAGGTCGGCGTCGTGTCACGCGTGTGTGACGGTTTCATCGGCAACCGCATGCTCGAACAATATCTGCGCCAATCGATGTTCCTGGTCGACGAAGGCGCCTCGCCACAGCAGGTCGACGCGGCGATGGTTCGGTTTGGAATGGCGATGGGTCCGTTTGCCGTTGGGGATCTGGCGGGTCTGGACATCGGCTACGCGATTCGTCAGCGCCGCTACGTTGAAAAACCGCACGTCACGTACAGCCGTGTCGGCGATCGTGTCGTCGAACTCGGGCGCCTGGGCCAGAAAACCGGCAAGGGTTGGTATCGATATGAAGCCGGCGATCGGACCGCAAAGCCCGATCCGGCAATCGACGAGCTAGTGACGCAGTATCGAAATGAGATCGGCATGACCCCGCGCCCAATAACCGACGACGAGATCGTGCAGCGCTGCGTTTATGCACTGGTCAACGAAGGCGCCAGGATTCTCGAGGAAGGCATTGCGCTGCGCGCCAGCGATATCGACGTCGTCTATCTGACCGGCTATGGGTTTCCGGCCGCAAAGGGTGGCCCGATGTTTTATGCGCAGACCGTCGGCTTGAAAAGTGTGGTCGATTCGATGCGCGAGTTCGCGCAGAACGATCATGCCGATCCGAAGTTCTGGCAGCCCGCCAAGCTTCTGCAGGACGCAGCAGCCAGCGGCAAGTGGCCGCGTTAGGTTCTGATTGCAATCTCCGATGCCGCTCAAGAAGCTATTCGATTTGACCGGCAAGACCGCGTTGATCACCGGCGGCTCACGCGGACTCGGATTGCAGATCGCCGAAGCGCTCGGCGAGATGGGTGCGCGACTCGTCCTGTCCGCGCGCAAGATGGACGAATTGCAGACGGCGAGCGGAAATCTCAAAGCGAAAGGCGTAGACGCGCACCCGATTGCAGCCGACTCGTCGAACCCGGACGACATCGCGCGGCTCGCTGCCGCCGCGCGCGCGCACCTCGGTGAAATCGACATTCTGGTCAACAACGCCGGCGCAACCTGGGGCGCACCGGCCGAGGATCATCCGCTCGAGGCGTGGGACAAGGTGATGAACCTCAACGTGCGCGGTATTTTTTTATTGACGCAGGCGGTCGGCCGCGCGTCGATGATTCCTCGACGCAGGGGTCGCATCATCAACGTGGCTTCGATCGCGGGCTTGTCGGGCAATGCGCCTGGGACGATGAGCACGATTGCCTACAACACCAGCAAGGGAGCGCTGGTGAATTTCACGCGTACGCTGGCGGCCGAATGGGGCAAGTACAACATTACGGTCAACGCACTCGCACCGGGGTTTTTTCCTTCGAAGATGACGAAGGGTGTCATTAAGCAGCTCGGAGAAGACGCGCTGGCCCGCTTGGCACCGCTGAATCGCCTTGGCGACGAAGAAGACCTGAAGGGAGCAGCGCTGCTGTTTGCGTCGGACGCAGGCAAGCACATCACCGGACAAATTCTCGCCGTCGATGGCGGCGCAACCTCGTACTAGATCACAACATGGCCACTAATCGCAGAGTCGTTCTTGGCCAGCCGGCCCAAGGCCGTCGCGACAACATCAAATTTCCGTCTCGAGGAAGTGCCGGTGCCGACATTGCAGCCGGGGCAATTCGTCGTTCGCAATCACTGGTTGTCACTCGACCCGTACATGCGCGGCCGCATGAATGAGAGCCGGTCCTACTCGCAACCGCAGCCGCTCGACGAAGTGATGCTCGGCGGGACTGCCGGTGAAGTGATCGAATCCCGTAACCCGGGATTTGCGGTCGGCAGCAAGGTCGTCGGGTACTTCGGTTGGCAGGAATATGCCGTGTCCGACGGGACCGGAGTGTTCAAAGTGGACACTCGCCACATCCCATTGTCGGCGTACCTCGGGGCGGTCGGCATGCCCGGTGTCACCGCGTGGTACGGATTGAATCGAGTTATCGACCCGCGCGACGGTCAGACGATCGTCGTCTCGGCCGCGAGTGGCGCGGTCGGCAGCGTCGTTGGTCAGCTTGCGCGGATCCGCGGGCTGCGTGCGATCGGGTTCGCAGGCGGAGACGAGAAGTGCCGTTACGTCACCGAAGAGCTCGGTTTCGATGCGTGCATCGATTACAAATCCGAGAGCACGGCTGAGGGTCTTAGCAAACGCCTGAAGGAAGCCGCGCCGAACGGCGTCGATGGCTACTTCGAGAACGTCGGCGGCGCAGTGATGAACGCGGTGTTGCCGCGCATGAATACCTACGGACGCATTGCGTTGTGCGGGCTGATCGCCGGTTACGACGGGCAACCGATCCCGATCGAAAATCCAACCTGGTTCTTGATCAGCCGGCTGACGATGCAAGGCTTCATAGTCACCGAACACATGGACGTCTGGCCAGCGGCGCTGAAGGAGCTGGGCGAACACGTCGCCGCCGGACGCATCAAGTATCGCGAGACCGTGGCACGCGGCATCGAGAATGCGCCGCAGGCGTTTCTCGGCATGCTCAAGGGCGCCAATTTCGGCAAGCAGCTCGTCAAGTTGGCCTGATGACGCAGCAATTGCGCGGCAAGGTCGCTGCGATCACGGGCGCAGGCAGTGGCTTCGGGCGCGAATTCGCACGGATGGGCGCGCAGCTCGGCATGCGGCTCGCTCTGTCGGACGTGCAGCCCGACGCTCTGGCGGCCACTGTCGCCGAACTGAAGGATGCGAGCGCAGACGTAAGCAGCGACGTCGTCGACGTTGCTGACTCGGCGCAGGTCAAGCAATGGGCGGATCGCGTGCTCCAACATTTCGGCGGCGTGAATCTGTTGATGAATAACGCCGGCGTAGGCGGCGGCGGTTATCTGTGGGAAAGCACCGACCAGGATTGGCAATGGGTGATGGGCGTGAACCTGATGGGCGTCGTGCACGGAGTGCAGCACTTCGTTCCGCGCATGCTTGAAGCGAACGCGCGCGGTGAATGGGGGCACGTTGTCAATACGGCGTCGATGGCAGGGTGGTTGGCGCCACCGTTAATGGGCGTCTACAACGTATCGAAGCACGCGGTGGTCGCTTTGTCGGAGACGCTTTATCACGATCTGCAGATGGCTGGATCGACGATAGGAGTCAGCGTCTTGTCTCCTGCATTTGTGCCGACCGGAATCGCCGAATCGCACCGGAATCGCCCAGCCGACCTGGCCAACAGCAACCCAGCGCTGACGGCTTCGCAGAAAATGGCTCATAACGCCACCGCGAAAGCCGTGTCGAGTGGAAGGATCACTGCCAAAGAAGTCGCGCAATTGACGTTCGATGCGATACACGCAAATCGCTTCTATGTTTTCACGCACCCGCAGATCTTGCCGTCGGTGCAGGCACGTTTCGATGCGGTATTGAACGGGAAGCCGCCGGCTGATCCTTATGCAACGCGGCCCGATGCCAAGCCGCGGCTCCGACTTGAACCAGCCTGATTCTGGATAGCGTCGCTGGCCAAAAGAGCTTGCGTGTCAGAATGTTGCAATCTATCAGGAAAGGATTGCCACGCATGTCCGACACGCAATTTGGCGCTCGGGCGCAGCGCTGTTGTCTAGCTGCCGTTTGCAGCCTTGCTATGGCGCAGGCATCCGTCCGGTTGCCGCAATGGCGTCACGCGTGGCCCGACGGTCGAAGGCATCACCGAATACCGACTCGCCAACGGCTTGCGCGTCGTGCTGTTTGCCGATCAATCCAAGCCGACCGCGACGGTCAACATCACCTACCTGGTCGGCTCGCGCCACGAGAACTACGGCGAAACGGGCATGGCGCACCTGCTCGAGCACATGATCTTCAAAGGCTCGAAGAATTTCCCGAAGCCGGACAGCCGAGTTCAACGCGACGTGGATTTCAGAACAACGGCACGACATGGCTCGATCGCACCAACTACTTCTCGACCTTTCAGGCGACTGATGACAACCTGAAGTGGGCGATCGACTGGTCGGCCGACGCGATGGTCAACTCGTTCATCGCGAAGAAGGATCTCGATTCCGAGATGACGGTCGTTCGCAACGAATTCGAGAGTGGCGAGAACGACCCGACGCGCGTGATGCTGACGCGCATGCAGTCAATGTTGTACGACTGGCACAACTACGGCAACTCGACGATCGGCGCCCGCTCGGACATCGAAAACGTCCGCATCGAGAATCTGCAGGCGTTTTACCGAATGTATTACCAGCCGGACAACGCGGTGCTGATCGTCGCCGGCAAGTTCGACGAGGCCAAGACGTTGGGCTGGATTGCGCAGGCGTTCGGAAAGATTCCGAAGCCGAAGCGCGCGCTGCCGGTGTTTTGGACGGTTGAGCCGACGCACGATGGTGAGCGCACCTTCACTGTGCGACGTCCCGGCGAGGTGCAGTTCGTGATGGTCGGCTATCGAGTGCCGTCGTCGTTGAACCCACAGTCATTGCCGATCGGTATTGCAGCCGACGTCCTCGGCGATACGCCGAACGGTCGCTTGCACCAGGCATTGGTGACAACCGGCAAGGCGGCGCAGGTATTCAGTTTCAGCATCGACGCACGCGAACCGGGTTTCGTTCTCTTCGGCGCGGTCGTAAAAAAAGGAGAGGCGCTCGAACCGGTCCGCCAGACGATGATCGATGTCATCGAAGGTAGCTGGTCGAAGACGCCTGCCGCGGAAGCGGAGCTGAAGCGTCAGTTGCAGAAACAGCGCACATTGTTCGATCGTGCACTGGCGGATCCACAGGCTTTCGGCGTTGGACTATCGGAATACATCTCGCTCGGGGATTGGCGCCTGTTCTTCCTGCAGCGCGACCAGCTGGCCAAGGTAACGGCCGGTGAAGTCGACACGGCAGCACGCAGGTATTTCGTGCGCGACAACCGCGTGGTCGGCTCGTTCATTCCGGAAGACGCGCCGTTGCGTGCCGAGATTCCCGCTGCTCCGACGCCCACACAGCTGCTCGCAGATTACAAGCCGTCCGAAAAGGGTGCTGTGTCTGAGGCATTCGTCCCATCGCAGGAGAACATCGACAACCGCACGCGCGTCCTGTCATTCGGCGATTTGAACGTAGCGCTATTGCCCAAACAAAACCGTGGCAGCACCGTCAACGTGCAGACACAGTTTCAGTGGGGCAGTGCGGAGTCGCTGGCGGGCCGCATGATCGAAGCGGACATGGCGGCCGCGATGCTTGGCCGCGGAACTGACAAGATGACGCGGCAGCAGATCGCCGACGAAATGACTCGCCTGCAAATGACGGGCGGCCTGACCGGGTTTCAAACAACGCGCGAAAATCTGCCTGACGCGCTGCGATTGCTCGCACACGTAATGCGCGCTGCAAATTTTCCGGCCGACGAATACGAGCAGTTGCAGCGCCAGGTGGCTACATCGCTGCAGGCTCAGCTTGATAACCCTGAGGCGATCTCACGTGACGCGCTCGCAACGCATTTCAATACGTACCCGCCGGCGACCCGCGCCACTACATTCCGTTGCGCACGCGAATCGACGCGGTCAGCAAGACGCCGCTCGAGGCGGCACGCAAGTTCCACAGCGATTTCTACGGAACGGCGCGCGGCGAAGTCGCCGTCGTTGGCGATTTCGATGCCAAGCAGATCGAAGCTTTGGTCAACGAGCTGTTTACCGATTACCAATCGAAGGCGCCGTACGCCCGTCTCGATCGCGAGTATCGCGAGGTAAAACCTGCGCGGCTGGCAATCGACACGCCGGAAAAGGAAAATGCGTTCATCCGTGGCCGCATCGACTTTCCGCTGCGCGACGATGATCCGGATGCGCCGGCGCTGGTCATTGCGAACGATATTTTCGGCGGCGGTTCGGGCTGTCCAATCGTGTGATCGAGCGGCTGCGGCAGCGCGACGGCATCAGCTACGGCGCCGGCACGGGTCTTACACTGGGTTCACGCTATCGACTCGCGTCGTGGACGCTAGGGGCGATCATGGCGCCGCAAAATGTCGCGAAGGCCGAGCAGGCGTTGCGCGAGGAAATCGAGCGTGCACGCCGCGATGGTTTCACTGCCAAGGAAGTCGAAGACGCGAAAAAGGGCACGTTGCAGGAGCGGGCGACCAATCGATCGCAGGACGGCGTGCTCGCCGGCGCGTGGACGGCCAACATGGACCTGGGGCGGACGTTCGCATTTTCAAAACAGTTCGAGGATCGGATGCGGGCGGTGACCGTCGATCAAGTGAACGCAGCGTTTCGCAAGTACATCGATCCGGCGCGCATGACGTTCGTCATCGCAGGCGATGCAAAAAAGGGCGCGAAGTAATGTACGCTGACTTTCGGCATCGCATGCCATTGCGCGTGCGGTGGGCAGAAGTCGACAAGCAAGGCGTCGTCTTCAACGCGCATTACCTTCTCTATTGCGATGTCTGCGTCACCGAATACTGGCGTGCGGTGGGCGTGCAGTATCCCGACGATTTCGTCGCACAGGGCAGCGATCTTTTCGTGCGCAAGTCGACGGTCGAATACTTTTCCGCCGCCTATTACGACGACGAGCTCGAGGTCTGCGGCCGCATTGCGCGGCTAGGAAACAGCAGCATGCGCTTCGTCGTCGAGATCTACCGGCGCAGGCAATATGAAGCCGTGCTGGTCACTGCGGAGCTGATTTACGTCTACACGGAGCTGGTGTCGCGTACTCCGCAGCAGATCCCGGACGAAATGCGGGCGCGGATTCGGGCGTTCGAGACCACGGTACCTGAAGACGGAACAGATGCGAATCGAGCTGGGTGACTGGCAAAGCATGCGGCACTGGGCAGAGCCGCTGCGCTTTGCGGTGTTCGTTGAAGAGCAGCGCGTGCCGGCAGAGATCGAACTCGATTCGTTCGATGCACTGTCGGTGCACGCGGTCGCTTTCGATACCAATGGTGAAGCGGTCGGTACAGGCCGATTGCTGCCTGACGGCCATATCGGTCGCATGGCCGTTGCAAAGCCCGCGCGCGGCAGCGGCGTCGGCAGCGCCTTACTCAAATCTTGATGGACGAAGCAAGGCGGCGCGGCCACACGCACGCAGTGCTAAGCGCGCAAACGCACGCCACAGAGTTTTATCGAAAGCACGGTTACTCGGCCTACGGCGGCGAATACGACGACGCAGGCATTCCGCACATCGACATGCGCTGCGCGCTTTAGCGTTGCTCAACCAGGCCCCGGAGCCTTGATACGTGCCGGGCTCGCCGCACGATCGATCGTGAACTCGTAGTGGCGGTCGGAAAATCGTTGCGGATCGATCGTGTCGTATGTGCGTTCGAAAAACGTCGTCAGGCCATCATTGCGCACGGTTAATCACCGTGCTGGCGCGCGTGCCATAGCCGTTCGCGCGAATCTGGATCGCCGAAAGCGCGCGCTCCCATTCGTAGGGAACTCCGGTCGATGGAAGCTCCGAGTCGCGCACGAGCTCTCGATTCTCGAGAAGGCGCATAAGCATCTCGAGATCCACCCGGGATGCGATAGAGCACGCGAAGCGCGTAACCGCACGCGTAACTTTTGGCCACGGCGTATCGAGCGATGCATTGGACAAGCCGTAAACGCCGGGTGCCAACGAGCGAGCCGGTGCACTGTCACGGTTGGTGAAATAGTCAAGGCGCGGCTCGCTCGCACTTTCGCCGTTTGCGACCGGCCCGACATCCCCCAGCAATAGGTTAAAGCCGTTGTATGCACTCATTCGAGTGGCGTTCGACTCAAGCCAGGCCGGAGGCGACTCTGCCGACTGCAAGGCCGAGAGCACGAGTGTTCCACGCGAAGGCGCGTGCGGATTGCGCTCGCTCGGAGCGCGCACGTTGGTGAGCGCGGCAAATCGGCCGCGACGCGTGATACCGAGCCAGGTTCCGCCTGCCTCTTCATCATGACCTGCGAGCACTGATACCGCGTGGCCCCACCACGCAGCCGGGCGCGTACGGCGCAGATAAAACTCATCGCGATTGGCCGCCAGGATCAGCGGGTAATCCGGATGCGAGCGCCACGCAAATACCATCAGGCACATCGAGAGTCTCGCTCTACTCGGTCGGATCGAACAGCGCATACGGTAATGGACGCACCGTCAGCCGTGGACCGTCAACGCTTTGCAGATGAAGCGAGCCTGATTCGAGTCGATCGATCGGCGCCTCGAACAATAGTGAGCTGCCGCCAGCCAACAATGCAGCGGCCATCACAACGGTGCCGATGGGCTGCGTAGCGCCGGTGTGAAAAACGTCAGCTGCTGGATGCACATCGGTCGCATCCACCTGGGCGATATTCATGCGCCGCTTGAGCTTGCCGAGATACTGGCTGCGCGCAACGATCTCCTGGCCTGGATAGCACCCTTTCTTGAAATCCACGCCACCCAGTACTTCGAAATTGATCATCTGTGGAACAAATTTCTCCTGGGTCGCTGCAAAAATCGTCGGCACCGCAGCGTCGATTTCGCTGAGCCACCAGTGGCCGCTCGGGACGCGCGCGATCTCTTCGGACATCGGCAATTGCGACTCGCGCGGTAACGTTATCAAGTAGCGGGGAACACCAGCTGGCGTCGACAGCAAGCGGTCAACACGAACGGAGCCCACCGTAGCCGATGCCCACGGCGTTCCGGGCGACGATAGTCCCGCGTCTTGTAGTACCTCGGTGCTTTCGCCGAGCAATGCATAGGTTACCCATTCATCGCTGACATCGGTCACTTTGGCCTTCGCACGCAGCACGAACATCGATAAGCGCTTGACGACCGAGCCAATGATTTCACGCGGCATGCGCAGGAACACACCTTCATCCGTGCGCCACTGATGAAATGTCGCAAGCAATCGGCCTTTCGGCGTGCAATAGCCTGACAATTGCACCTGGCCTGTCGTCAGGCGGGACACGTCGTTCGTCAACTGGGATTGCAGAAACGACACCGCGTCAGCGCCACTGACGTAAACGACACCCAGCTCCGGCAGCGGAGCCAGCACGGTTGTTTGAACAGAAGAGGCGAGGGCGGACACTAAGCTTTGTCGTCGAAGTTGAGCACGCAGATTAATATAACTGGACGGTTGTTTAGTCGTTCTATCTGCTTCGTTGTTCTGATGCCTCGCCCCCATGAAAAAGCGCAGCCGTGCGCGCGTATTTGTCAGTCTTGTGCTGCTTGCCGGCGTCGCGCTGTTTGCCGCGGGATTGGTGGGCCGTTGGTATCTGTTCGAACGTCCGCTGCCGTTCAAATCCGATCGAGTCGAGCTTCGCGTTCCCGCCGGCAGCTCGGTACGAAGCATCGCGCAGGCCGCGCAGGCTGCCGGCATCGAAGTGAACGCCGATGCGATGGTCGCAGCAGCGCGCTTCACCGGCACGGCGCAGTCACTGCGTGCAGGCCGCTATGCGGTCGACCGTGGAATTACGCTCGCCGGGCTACTCGCAAAGCTGCAGGCTGGCGACGTCATCCGCGAGCGGCTAACGGTGGTGGAAGGCATCGCGTTTCGTGAGCTGCGTGCTTTGCTCGCCGCGCAGACGCAGTTAAAGCAGGATTCGGCGCCGATGTCGGTCGAGGAACTGCTGAAGGCGATCGGCGCCAGCCAGACGCACCCCGAAGGTTTGTTCGCACCCGAAACCTACGTCTATGACCCGGGCACGTCAGATCTGGATATCTACCGGCAGGCGTATCGGGCACAGATGAAACTGTTGCAGGACGCGTGGGCGGCTCGAAAAGGTGACCTGCCATACACCACCCCGTACGAAGCGCTGACGATGGCGTCGATTATCGAAAAGGAAACCGGGCAGGCCTCGGAGCGAGCGATGATTGCCGGCGTTTTTGTCAATCGATTAAGGCAGGGCATGATGCTACAGACCGATCCCGCTGTCATTTATGGAATCGGACCTTCGTTCGATGGCAATTTGCGCAAGCGCGATCTACTCGCCGATGGCCCGTACAACTCGTATACGCGCGCCGGATTGCCTCCGACACCCATTGCGCTGCCCGGTCGTGCCTCGATCGAAGCGGCGTTGAGTCCGGCAAATACGTCGGCGCTGTACTTCGTATCGCGCGGCGACGGAACCTCGCACTTCTCGGCAACACTGGCCGAACACAATCGCGCGGTGGACACGTATCAGCGGTGTTGCCGCCGATGAGCGAGCGCGGCCGCTTCGTAACGTTCGAGGGCATCGATGGATCAGGCAAGAGCACGCATCTCGATGCAGTCGCCGCAACACTGCGTGCGCGCGGCATAACGCCGCTGGTGACGCGCGAACCGGGCGGAACACCTTTGGGTGAGTCGCTGCGCGACCTGGTGCTGAACCACACGATGACACGCGAGACCGAGACGATGTTGATGTTCGCGGCACGAGCCGAGCATCTGGCAAAAGTCATTCGGCCGGCGCTCGCAGCAGGGCATTGGGTTCTGTGCGATCGATTCACCGATGCCACGTATGCGTACCAGGCGGGCGGCCGCGGTATGGATGAGCGCGCCATCGCAGAGCTCGAGCAATGGGTTCATCCGGACCTGCAACCCGGCTTGACCATTCTGTTCGATGTCGCACCCGAAGCAGCGGCGAAGCGTCTGGCGCAAGCGCGGGCCGCTGACCGGTTCGAGGCCGAACCGATTGCGTTCTTTGGCGCGGTGCGCGCGATGTATTTGAAAAGAGCCGCCGCGAATCCGGCGCGCTTTTTCATCGTCGACGGCGAACAGGATCGCGACGCTGTGCGCGAGCAACTCGAGTCACTTGATGCGGCAATGGAACGGCTGACGCCATTGCCCTGGCAGCAGGAGCTGTGGTCGCAGCTGGTGGCCTGGCGCGAGCGCTTGCCGCACGCTTTGCTGTTGCACGGAGGACGCGGCATCGGGAAGCGTCATCTGATGAAGGCATATGCGCAGCTTCTGTTGTGCGAGTCACCCGTTAACAGCGCCCGTGCGGGCGCTGCGCGGGTTGCCAACTGATGGCCGCCGACAACCACCCCGACTTGCGATGGCTGACGCCCGCAGCGTTGATGCCGGATCGCGATGATCCGGCGGCAACGGCGAAGACTCCGAAACGGACCGAACGAAACACGTTCGAGCAAGGGCGCAAACCCAGCCGCGAAATCGTGATCGACCAGGTGCGCAAGATCAGCGAATTTCTTGCGATCTCTTCGCATCGTGGCGGCGCTCGCGTCGTGCTGCTGTTGCCGGCGGAAGCCTTGAATGCTCCCGCAGCCAACGCGCTTTTGAAGGTGCTGGAGGAGCCGCCGCCCGGCGTTACATTCCTCGCCGTTAGCGATCAGCTTGATGCGGTCTTGCCGACAATCCTGTCGCGGTGCGTATTGCTGCGCGCTCCCATCCCGAGCCATGCGCAGGCGCTCACATGGCTGCAATCGAACGGTGTCGAGCGAGCCGAGGCAAAGCTGGCAGAGGCGGGCGGCGCGCCACTATGCATCGAAGGGGAAGCGACGTCCAATACGCGCCAGGCCCTCGATCCAGCGCTGCAGGAGGCGCTGATCAAGCTGCTCAGTCGGGGCGCCGCTCTAACGGGCGCTCAGATCGTCAGCACGGTGCCGAAGGACATTGCCGTAGCACCGGCGATCCGTCTGTTACAGCGGTGGGGATGGGACTTATTAGCGGAAAGACTGGCGGGACGCGTTCGTTACTATCCACAACACCAGCGCCAGTTTGCTGTGCTCGGCCGGACGGCTGAGCCCGTGCGCGTCGTTGAATGGACAGCGGCACTGGCGCAAATGCAAGCGGTCAGCGATCATCCGCTGAACGCACGTCTGGTAGTTGAAAGCGCGTTGCTCGGTTATGCCGAAGCGATGCGGCCACAAGGAACTGCGACGACAGGATGAACGACGGCGGCAAGGGCGGAAACGGACAGGCTGCGGCACCCGGTGGCGCGCGGCCGGCCGTTTTATCGCTATCGATCAAGGAAAAGGCAGCGCTATACGCCGCGTACATGCCATATCTGAAAAGCGGCGGCATGTTCGTTCCGACGACGCGGCCGTACCAATTGGGCGACGATGTCTATCTGATCCTGACGCTGCTGGATGACCCCACGCGTATTCCGGTCGCAGGCAAAGTGGTTTGGATCAGTCCCGCTGCCGGCGGCAACAAAACACCCGGCATCGGAGTGCATTTTCCGTCCGACGAAACTGGGCTCAATGCACGCAAGCGCATCGAAGATGCGCTCGGCGGCGCGCTGAAGTCGGCTCGACCGACACACACGTTATAAAACTCAGGGGCGCCGGCCTGGCGGCCAGCGACAAGAGTTTATGTACGTAGATTCACACTGCCATTTGTCGTTTCCCGAACTCGCGCAGGACTTGCCGGGTGTGTTGCAGCGGATGCGCGACAACCAGGTTGTCGCGGCATTGAACGTTTGCACGACACTGACCGAGTTTCCTGCCGTGCTCGCCGTCGCGGAACAGCACAACCACATCGTCTGCTCGGTCGGCGTGCATCCGGACTATCAGGACACTGACGAGCCGACGGTCGACCAGCTCGTTGCGCTGGCTGATCATCCGAAGGTTGTTGCCATCGGCGAAACAGGACTCGACTATTTTCGCCTGCAGGAGCCGCTTGAATGGCAGCGCATTCGATTTCGCACTCACATTCGGGCAGCGCGTCGCTGCGGCAAGCCGCTGATCATTCACACGCGATCGTCGTCAGCCGACACGATCAGGTTGATGCAGGAGGAGGGCGCCGGCGACGCAGGGGGCGTCATGCACTGCTTCACCGAATCGCTCGCGGTTGCCGAAGCAGCGTTGAAGCTCGGCTTCTTCATTTCGTTTTCAGGAATCGTCACGTTCAAGAATGCGCGCGAACTTCAGGACGTTGCGCGTGCCGTGCCGTTGGAGCGACTGCTGATCGAAACGGACTCTCCATACCTGGCCCCGGTACCTTATCGAGGGAAGACGAACGAGCCTGGCTTCGTGCCAAAAGTGGCCGAGAAAGTGGCCGAGTTGAAAAACGTCAGTGTCGAGGAGGTTGCCGCAGCCTCGACCTCCAATTTCTTCAATCTTTTCAGGCCAATGGGAAATAAACTTGATGCTGCTGGCAAAGAATCGCAGTTCTGGCAAGTAGCAGCAAATCAAGCTCTTACATCTGACAGTTAATGCGATCTGCTACAACAGCCCTGCGCCTTGAAGTGCCCCAATCGTAGTTTGAGCCAGTTCGGTGACTTGCCCGGTGATGTCCTGCGCAGTCGAACTGCTAGCACGCCCCGACCACATCGTCGCTCCGTTCGCGGGGTCGATCAGCGCTGTCTCCGCACCGAACGCCTGACTAACGCGTGCGCCACCAATCGGGAACCCGATACCCACGCCGCCAAAACTGCCTCCGCCGCGGTAGCCACCGGAACTCCCGCCGACCCCGATCCCGATCGAAGGTCCGCTATCGACCGCTAGGGGCTGGCTGGAATTCAGAGTCATTCGAACAATTGCACGCGCACCGACTCGCTTCGCCGCAGCGACATACGGATCATTGCCAGCGGGCGGAGTGCCGGCCGGTGAGAGCTGCGAATTCAAAGTAGCCTTCGCGCCCCGCGCTGAAACAGCCGCCGCCAGCTGATCCTCGCAAATGCGCTGCACGGTTAGGTCGGGCGCCTCGCAAGCGACCAGAACTGACCCGCCGCGAACATTTTTCCCTTGGTAGTCAGGATTGGTCCATTGGGCATCCATGCGCGTCGTCGCACACGCGGACAACAGTACAGCGCTGGAAAGAAGGAACACTCGACTCGTTGCTTGCATTAGGGCACCTCGCGGGGAGCAGTGCATTTTCCATGCCGAGTGATCTCCGCAAAGATCTCGGCGCCTGTCTGATTGCGCATAATGTGCATTATGTTAACTCAGCTCGGCCAAGGCTAGCCCACCAGCCCACTGCCTGCCGGCGGCCTCCCCGCGAGTTCCGCGGTCATGTTCGTGATCGACCCCGTGCCAGGCTCTTTCGCCAGGTTGAATCCAAGCCTGCGTGCCAGCGTGAGCATTCCGTCGTTGTCCGACATCGTTGTCCCCACCAAACGTTGCACGCCATCAGTTTTGGCGGCCGCGAGCAGACTGGCAAGCAGCCTCGTCCCCAGGCCTCGACGTTGCCAGTCATCGCTCAGGGCGATTGCGAACTCTGCCTCGCCAGGGGTGACGTCCTTGACGTAGCGGGCTACGCCGATCTGACGCTTCCTGCCCTGCACAGGCGTGGTTGCAATCAGCGCGAATTCACGTTCAGGGTCGAGATCGGTAAAGCGTCTTAGCTCCTCGAGCGAAGGGCGGCGGACCGACATCAATCGTTGATAAACGGTATTCGCTGAAAGACCTTCTGCGAATTCCTTCTCAAGCGCGAGGTCATCCGCCGAGATGGGACGGATAGTGACAACCGTTCCATCACCAGCGGTCCACGTCTCGAGCGAATGTTGCTTGACCTGTTGCATAGAGCTCGCCGTTACGTAAGCGCGGGTGAGCAGTTGGTAGTGAGTTCTGGAGAGTAGCCTTGTTAGCGCCATGCCATTCGCCTCAGCGTCCTGCGGCGTAGAGCGCCGCACATTCGGCGCCCTCGCCTAGCCGCGCGATCCCGGCGCATGTTTGACCCAACGTTTCGCAACATCGCCGATGTCGTTCGCGAGCACGCGGCGGCGCGACCGCAGCAGCCAGCGTTGGTGCAAGGCGACCGGCAGCTCACCTTCTCGGAGCTCGACGCGCTGATGGATCGCGTGGCAGTCGCGCTTCAGCGCGACGGCGTGCGTGCGGGCGATGTGATCGCGTTGTGCGGATCAACTACGCCGCAACAAGCGGCGCTCTTCCTCGGAGGCCTGCGTGCGGGTGCGCTTGTGGCGCCGCTCGCGCCTTCGGTCACGGCGGCCACTTTCGCATCGATGTTGCGCGACGCCGATGCCCGGCTGCTGTTCGTCGATGCCGCCGCGAGCGGCACTGGTGCCGGCTGATTTCAAACCGCCTTGCATCGCGCTCGATGCCGGCGCACCAGGAACGCCGTTCGACGACTGGCTCGCCGCGCCGGGCATCAGGCCGTTACCGGTTACCGTTACGCCGGAATCGCCGTTCAACCTCATCTACTCGTCGGGGACGACCGGCACACCGAAAGGCATCGTGCAGCCGCATGTGATGCGCTGGATGCACACGTTGCGCGGCGCACCGTACGGCTATGGGCCTGACGCGGTGACCGTTTTAGCGACGCCGTTGTATTCGAACACGACGCTGGTGGCGTTCTTTCCCGCGCTCGGATTGGGCGGCACCGTCGTACTGATGGCGAAGTTCGATGCTGCCGATTATCTGGCGCTGGCCGAGCGGCATCGCGCAACGCATACGATGCTGGTGCCGGTGCAGTACCAGCGCATCATGGCGCTGCCAAATTTCAGCAGCCACGATCTGTCGTCGTTTCGCATGAAGTTTTCCACGAGCGCGCCATTTTCGGCAGCATTAAAGGCCGATGTGCTCGCGCGCTGGCCGGGAGGACTGATCGAGTTTTATGGCATGACCGAAGGCGGCGGCACTTTCATCCTCGAAGCGCACCGCCACCCCGACAAGTTGCATACCGTGGGCCGGCCGGCTGAAGGTCATGACGTCCGGCTGATCGACGATCACGGGCACGAGGTCGCCATCGGTGAAGCCGGTGAAATCGTCGGCCACTCGCCGACGATGATGACCGGATATCACAACCAGCCACAGCAGACGCGCGAAGCCGAGTGGTACGCGCCCGATGGCAAGCGTTTCATCCGCACCGGAGATGTCGGCCGCTTCGACGCCGATGGGTTTCTGACGCTGTTCGATCGCAAGAAGGACATGATCATCTCCGGCGGCTTCAATATCTACTCGAGTGACCTCGAGGCGCAGCTGCGTGAGCACGCCGCGGTGGACGAGGCCGCTGTGGTCGGCGTGCCGTCGACGCAGTGGGGCGAGACGCCGGTAGCCTTCGTCGTGCAGCGCGCCGGAAACGAGATTTCCGCTGCCGCCTTACGCGAATGGATGAACGCAAGGGTCGGCAAGACTCAACGGCTAGCCGATCTGGTGTGCGTCGACGAACTACCGCGCAACGCACTGGGAAAGATACTGAAGCGCGAATTGCGCAAGCGCTACGTGATCGAAACCAAGGTTTTCAGGAGGAGACAAGATGAATCCAAGGCCCATCAACCGCCGCCGTTTCAACGGTGCGCTCATCGCCGGCGCTGCGACTTTGCTCGTGCCGCGAGCCGACGCTCAGGCCTGGCCAGCGAAGCCGATCAAGGTGATCGTGCCTTACACGCCGGGCGGTTTCACCGATATCACTGCGCGGCTGGTGACGCAGAAGCTGCAGGAGCGGCTTGGGCAGCCGGTCGTGATCGACAACAAGCCCGGTGCCAACAGCATCGTCGGCGTCGACGCTCTCGCCAAATCGCCACCGGACGGCTATACGTTCGCAGTCGTGATCGCGGCCTATGCGGCGAACATCACGCTGTATCCGAAATTGCCGTACGACCCAAAGAAGGATCTCGCTGCGGTGTCTTTGATCGGCGTCTCTCCGCTGGTGGCCGCGGTTAACAACGACACGCCGTTCAAGAGCGCGGCCGATCTGATCGACTACGCGCGCAAAAATCCCGGCAAAGTGAGCTACGGCTCGAGTGGCAACGGTTCGGCCGTCAACCTGACCACCGAATTGCTGAAGTCGATGACGCAAACGAGCATGGTGCACATCCCTTACAAGGGCGCGGCGCCCGCGTTGACGGACTTGATGGGCGGCCACATCCAGTTGTTCATGGACGCGGCCGTCGGTTTGATCAATCCGGGCAAAACCGGCAAGGTGCGATTGATCGGGGTTGCAAGCGAAACGCGTCTCGCCGCGCTGCCCGACGTGCCGACCTTCATCGAGCAGGGCATCAAAGGTTTCACGGGCAGCACGTGGGCGGGAATCCTGGCGCCCGCCGGCACGCCGCCGGCTGTCATCAAGCGCGTCGCCGACGAGGTCGCGGCCATCGTGAAGCTGCCGGACGTCAAGCAGAGGTTCGATGAGATGGGCACGATCCCGGTCGGCAGCACGCCAGCCGAATTCGAGTCGTTTATCGGCACTGAGACCGCCAAGTGGGGCAAGGTGATCCGCGACGCAAAGATCACAGCAGAGTGACGGGCAGCGATGCCCTGACGCTTCGAGCGTAACGCCTCAGCGTCCACGGCGTAGAGCGCAACGCGTTTAGCGCCCTCGCCCATCCGCATATGCCGCTCGAAGCGCATGCCGATCCCTTCGAGCACGCGAGTTGACGCCACGTTGTCCGGATCGGTGATCGCTACGATCCTGTCGATACGCAGGGTGGTGAGCCCATGTTCGAGAACTGCCCTTGCTGCTTCCAGCGCGAAGCCCTGCCCTCGTACTTCCGGCACCAAGGCATAGCCGATATCCACGTCCTCCAGACCCTCGCGCCGGATCAACCCACACATTCCAATCGTCGCTCGATCTTTGTTTCGCTCGATCGCGCACAGGCCGAAGCCGTGCAGCGCGTACATCGCCAACGGTCCCGCCGCCAGATAGCGGCGCGCGTCTTCCCGGTTTTCACCGCCTTGTCGCCGATGAACCGCAGCCAGTCGGGGTCATTTACCAACGCAACAATGAAGGCAGCATCGTCGAGCGTAAACGGCCTGATCGTGAGGCGTTCAGTGACGATCGGTTTCATGTGTTCGAGATTAGACAGTAACTCTGTGGCTGGTAGTCTGTAGACATGTGAAGGAAGCGTCATGGCTCTTTCCGTCTCGGCACTCGACCTCGTTCCTCTGGTGCGCGGAGGCACGAGCGTCGCTGCGCTCCGCAACGCCGCGGAGCTTGCGCAAGCGCGTCGATCGCTTCGGCTACACGCGGCTCTGGTACGCCGAGCACCACAATATGCCCGGTATCGCGAGCACAAGCCCCGAAATCCTGATCGCGCACGTCGGCTCGATGACGACGCGGATCCGTCTCGGCGCGGGTGGCGTCATGCTTCCAAATCACTCGCCGCTTAAGGTGGCCGAGTCGTACAAGCTCCTCGAAGCGATGCATCCCGGCCGGATCGACCTCGGCATTGGTCGCGCGCCGGGCACCGATGGCCTGACGGCGCTTGCGCTACGCCGCTCGCGTGCAGCGCTGACGCGCGGATGACTTCCTCGAGCAATTCAGCGAGCTCATTGCGTGGGGCAATGGCGAGTTTCCTGCCGATCATCCGTTCCGCGCCGTCCGTGCGATTCCCGACGACAGACCGCTGCCACCGCTCTACATCCTCGGGTCGAGCGACTACGGCGCGAAGCTGGCCGCTCAAATGGGTGTCGCGTTCGCTTTCGCGGGACATTTCAGTCCCGGACCCGCCCGAGCCTGCAATGCGCGCGTACCGCACTGGATTTTCCGCGGACGGCGTGCTCGACAAGCCGCACGCAATACTCGCGCTTTCGGTGTTTTGTGCTGACACCGAGGCAGCGGCTCAGCGCATGGCCTCGTCGGCGTTGCTGTCGTTTGTTCAACTGAGGAGCGGACGTCCGGGCCGCATGCCGAGCCCGGACGAAGCGATGTCGCACGTCTTCACGCCGGAGGAACAGGCGATTGGTGCTTCTTACAAGAGGCTTCAGATCGTCGGCACGCCCGAACAGGTGCGCGCCCGCATCGAGGACATCGTCGCGCGAACCGAAGCCGACGAAGTGATGATCGCCACGCATGCATCGGACCTCGCCGCGCGTGTCCGCTCTTACGAGCTCGTGGCCGAGGCGTTCGACTTGCCTGAGTTCAAGGCCCGCGCTGTACAAGACCTGTGTAGTGCCGATCAGCGATGCGCATCGCGCGCCGATGCATCAGCGCTGGATCGAAGGCTGTCAGACTCGATGCGATCCATGACTGAACGTCCGCGTGACCTGACCCGAACACTGCTTGGCGTGCTTTGCATCGGGGTGTTGATCGCTGCTGCACTCTGGATCGTGCGGCCGTTCTTTGCCGCGGGAATCTGGGCGACGACGATCGTCGTCGTGACGTGGCCATTGCTGATTCGAATGCAGCGGCGCCTGTTGAACAAGCGCAGTCTCGCGGCCGCTTCGATGATCTTGATGCTGGTGTTGGTGTTCGTCATTCCACTGACACTCGGTGTGGGTGCGGTCGTCGCGCATGCCGACGACATCGCGAACCAGATACGTTCGATCACGAACATGGCGATACCGCCGCTGCCGCAATGGGTGGCGCAACTTCCGCTGATCGGCGCCGGAACTCTCAGCTGCCTGGCTGGCGAGCGCGCGCCGAGGGCATCGAGGCGTTTCTGGCGCAGCTTGGTCCCTATGCGAGCGGACTGACCGCGTGGCTATTTGCGGAGATCGGAACCGCCGGGTATTTGATCGCGCAGCTCGTGCTCATTCCCGTCTTCGCCGCGTTCATGTACTTGAACGGCGAGAAATACGCCGCCACGTTGTTGCGGTTCGGATACCGGGTTGGCGGAAAGCAAGGCGAGTCGCTGATCATGTTGGCCGCGAATGCGATTCGCGGTGTCGCATTGGGCGTTGGACTGACCGCGATCATTCAAGCGGCGGCCTTTTTTTTTTTTTTTTTTTTTTTTTTTTTTTTTTTTTTTTTTTTTTTTTTTTTTTTTTTTTTTTTTTTTTTTTTTTTTTTTTTTTTTTTTTTTTTTTTTTTTTTTTTTTTTTTTTTTTTTTTTTTTTTTTTTTTTTTTTTTTTTTTTTTTTTTTTTTTTTTTTTTTTTTTTTTTTTTTTTTTTTTTTTTTGCCATTGGCGAGGATGCCGACGAGATTGGAGAGCGTCTCGACGTTGTTGACGACGGTCGGCCGCTGATACAGGCCGCGGACGGTCAGTCGCGGCGGCCGGTTGCGCGGATACCCGCGCTTGCCCTCGATCGACGTCAGAAGCGCGGACGCCTCGCCGCATACGTACGATCCGGCGCCGCGATGGACGATCACGTCGCAGCCGACATCGGTTCCCAGGATCCGCTCGCCGCAATAGCCGGCCGCGTAGGCCTCTTCGACCGCCGCTGCAAGACGCCGGTACGGCAAGTCGAATTCGCCGCGAATGTAGATGAACGCGTGGCGAACCTGCAGCGCATACGCGGCGATCAGCATCGATTCGACGCAGCAGGTGCGGTGCGTTCTCGAGAATCCAGCGATCCTTGAACGTGCCAGGCTCGCCTTCGTCGGCGTTCGCGCACAGGTAATGCGGCTGGCCGTCGTTGAGATGCACGACCGCCCATTTGCGGCCCGCCGGAAAGGCGGCGCCGCCGCGGCCCTGGATGCCCGAGGCCGTGACCTCGCGCGTGACGTCTTCCGGCTTCATCTGCCGCAGCACCTTTTCCAGCGTCGCATAGCCGCCGCGCGCGCGATAGTCGGCGAGCGTGTGCGAGGTCGCCGTGACCGGGAACGTCATCAGGAGCTTTCTGCCGGGCATGTCAGGTCAGCCCGCGCAAGCAGCGTCTCGATCGAATCCGGCGCTCATGATTCTCGTGATACGTCTCGTTGACCATCACGACCGGCGCGGTCCCGCACGAGCCGAGGCACTCGACGGTCGACAGCGTGATGCGGCCGTCGGCCGTCGTCTGTCCGGGCCGGATGCCGAGCCGTTGCGACAGCTGCTCGATCATGCGTTCGGCGCCGCGCATCGAGCACGAGACGTTGCGGCAGACCTGCAGGTGCCAGCGACCGATCGGTTGCCGCCGGAACTGCGTGTAGAACGACAGCACTTCCTCGATCTGGATGCGCGGTACGCCGAGGTATTCGACCAGCGCGTCGATGTCGCTCGTCGGCGACATAGCCGCGGTCTTCCTGCATGCGACGCAGGCACGGCAGCGACGAGCGACGACTCGAAGCCGGCCGGAAAGCGCGCGCGCAGCGCGTCGAACTCGGCGATCAGGTGCTTCATCGGTCGCATTCCCCGCCGATCATGTTGACCGAGCCGAACGTCGGGATCATGTCGGCGAGCTGGTAGCCCTCGAGCAGGCGATGCAGCCCGCCCATGTGCACGAAGCTCGGCGAGCGGACGTGCATCTTGTAGGGCGTGCCGCCGCCGGTGCTGACGAGATAGAAGCCGAGCTCGCCGTTGGGCGCTTCGTGCGCGGTGTAGACCTCGCCCGCGGGGACGCGCGGGCCGTCCATGATCAGCTTGAAGTGGTTGATCAGCGATTCGATCTCGGTGTACACGAGCCGCTTTTCCGGCAGCATGCAGCGGCGATCGTCGACGTTGATCGGTCCGTCCGGCAGCATCTCCATCAGCTGGCGGATCATGTGCACGGACTCGTCCATCTCCCGCATGCGCACGTAGTAGCGGTCGTAGTTGTCGCCGTTGATTCCGACCGGAACTTCGAAGTCGAGCTCGGCGTACGCGAGGTACGGCGTGTCCTTGCGCAGGTCGTGCGGCGACGCCGGTCGAGCGCAGGATCGGCCCGGTGAAGCCCCAGTTGATCGCGTCGGCGGTGGAGATCACGCCGATGTTGCGCGTGCGGTCGATGAAGATGCGGTTGCGGTCCATCAGGCCGTGGATGCGCGCCGACGAATACCTCGTACTGATCGAGGATCTCGTCGAGGCGCTGCAGCCAGCCGTCCGGCAGGTCCCGCGCGAGCCCGCCGATGCGGCCGTACGTGTAGGTGACGCGCGCGCCGGTCAGGTCCGCGAGATGCTCGTAGATGTAGTCGCGGATCATCACCAGGTAGAGAAAGGCGGTCATCGCGCCCAGCTCCATCAGCGAGGCCGCGATGCAGGTCAGGTGGTCGGCGATGCGCGAGTACTCGGACAGCAGCGTGCGCAGATACCGGCAGCGCGGCGTGATCTCGATCGCCCATCAGCGTCTCGACGGCCTCGCAGTACGCGAAGTCGTTGATCAGCCCCGAGCAGTAGTTCAGCCGGTCGACGTACGGGATCAGGTTGTGCCACGTATGCGACTCGCACTCCTTCTCGAAGCCGCGATGCAGATACCCGCAGTGGACGTCGACGCGCTTGATCTTCTCGCCGTCGAGCGCGGCGATCACCTGGATCGTCCCGTGCGTCGCCGGGTGCGACGGGCCGATGTTGACGATGACCGCGTCGTCGCGCTCGAGCGTGCTCGAACGCGGCACGGACCGGGTTGGGCAGCGCGATGTCCACGATCGGCGTCCGTCAGGTCCGATAGGGCACGAGCGGCTGCTCCTGCTCCTTCGGATAGTCCTTGCGCAGCGGATGGCCGGCGAATCCCTCGTAGAGCAGGATCGGGCGCAGGTCGGGATTGCCGCGGAAGACGATGCCGTACATGTCGTGGCATTCGCGCTCCATGAAGGCGGCCGATCCGTACAGCGCGACGAGCGAGTCGACCGCGGGATCTTCTTCGGCAACGCGCAGTCTTCAGCCGGACGCGGACGTGGTGCGCGGTCGAATAGAAGTGATAGACGACTTCGAAGCGCGGCAGCTGCCCCGGCCAGTCGACGGCGGTCACGTCGAGGAGCAGGTCGAAACCGAATTCGGCCTTGAGTCGCTTCGCCGACGTCGAGCAGCTCGGCGGGCGCGAGGCGCACCACGAGCGTGCCGTGGGCGACGATTGCGTCCAGGCATGCCGGCGCCGAATGCTTGCTGCACGGCTTCGAAGATGGCGCGCCACGATCAGAACTTCTCGGTGACGATCGGGTGGCTGCGAGCGTGCGATCCGGTCCTGCAGCCTCATGATGGCGTCGATCACCGTCTCCGGGCGTGGCGGGCAGCCCGGGACGTAGATGTCCACCGGAATGATCTTGTCGATGCCCAGCAGCGTCGCGTAGTTCTGGTAGAACCCGCCGCTGGTGGCGCACGCGCCGAAGGCCATCACCCATTTCGGCTCGCACATCTGCTCGTAGACCTTGAGCAGGATCGGCGCCTGCTTGTGCGTGAGCGTGCCGACGACCATCAGCAGATCGGACTGCCGCGGCGAAAAGCGCGGCAGCGCGGCGCCGAAGCGGTCGGTGTCGTACGGCGTCGAGCTCACCGCCATGAACTCCATCGCGCAGCACGCGGTGACGAACGGATAGGGGAACAGCGAGAACTTGCGCGCCCAGCCGACCAGCTCGTCCTTCTTCGTCGACAGGTACTCGAACGCCGGCGGACCGTTGCCCGGGTCGCGGAACCGGCGGATCGGAATGGTCGTGGCATCGGTTGACACGATCGTCTAATCGGTCACTGCTTCGAGGAGCCCGCCTTGTAGACGTAGAGCAGGATCAGCACGAGCAGGAAGGCGAAGATGAAGAACGTGAACAGCATGAAGCCGGTGAGCGGCTGCGCGCCCAGCGCCCAGATGAACAGGAACACGGTCTCGAGATCGAACAGGATGAACAGCATGGCGACCGCGTAGTACTTGATCGGCACCGCCCTCACGTTGACGCGTGTCGACGGGCGTCGCGCCGCACTCGAACGGCTCCAGCTTCATCGCCGAGGCGACCGGCTTGGGTCCCAGCACCCGGTTCATCAGCAGCGTGAAGCCCACGAAGCCCAGGATCGCCGAGCAGGTAGAGCAGGAAGGCGACGTAAGGGTTCATCGGGCGACGAAGCGCGCTACGTTCGCGTTGCGGCGTACCGGTACGGTAAGCGCGCGCACCGTCCCGCCATTTGACTTGGATCAACGGTCAATGCCACCGGCACGATGCGCGGCGATGCCGGTGAAGGTCTCGCGAGCGCGAGCCCCGGTGCAATTGGATGACCTAGATCAACCTTGGCCGGCGCGCTCGAGAGTAAGTTGCGCTCCACCGCGTTCGCCGTGAGTCCGGCACGGCGCAACAACGCGGCAGCGGCCTGCGCGCTGGCCGCGCACTCGCGGTTCGTACGTCGGACGGTCCGCTTCCCTCGGCGGACCGGTTGCCTGGGTTCATGCCGGCACTCTGGGAGAGAACGATGAACTGGTCACAGGTCTACAATCCCTTTGGCAACGCGATCGTGTCCACGATCGTTGCGGCGCTGCCGATCGTCGTGCTGCTGGGAAGCCTCGCGTTCTTCCACGTCAAGGCGCACTGGGCGGCGATCCTCGGACTCATCGTCGCGCTGGCGGTCTCCGATTTTCGCCTTCGGCATGCCGGCGGAGATGGCCGGCAAGGCGGCGCTGCTACGGGGCGCTGTTCGGGCTGCTGCCGATCGGCTGGATCGTGCTCAACGTCATCTTCATGTACCAGCTGACCAACGACGTCGGGCTGTTCGACGTGCTGCAGAAGAGCATCACCGGCATCACCACCGACCGCCGGCTGCAGCTCTGCTGGTGGCCTTCTGCTTCGGCGCGTTCTTCGAAGGCGCCGCCGGGTTCGGCACGCCCGTTGCCGTGACCGCAGCGATCATGATGGGGCTCGGATTCAAGCCGCTGGCCGCGGCGGGACTCTCGCTGATCGCCAATACCGCGCCCGGTGGCCTACGGCGCGCTCGGTACGCCGATCGTCGTGCTGGCCGCGGTCACCGGGCTCGATCTGCAGGCGCTGAGCGCGATGGTCGGACGGCAGCTGCCGTTCTTCTCGGTGCTGGTGCCGTTCTGGCTGATCTGGGCGTTCGTCGGCTTCCGGCGGATGATCGAAATCTGGCCGGCGATCCTGGTGGCCGGCGTCTAGCTTCGCGGTCCCGCAGTTCCTGGTGTCGAACTACCACGGGCCGTGGCTGGTCGACGTGATCGCCGCGATCTGCTCGATGGGCGCGCTGACGCTGTTCCTCAAGGTCTGGCATCCGAAGCAGGTGTGGACCAGCACGTCGCGCGAAGGCGACGACCGTGTCGCTACGCGGAGGCGCAGGCGCAGCGCCGTGCGGCACGGCTTCACGCGCGCGCAGGTCATCAAGGCCTGGACGCCGTGGGTGATCCTGAGCGTGCTCGTCTTCCTGTGGGGACTGCCGCAAATCAAGAATCTGCTCAACGCGGTCTCGGCGCCGAAGTTTCCGATCGAGGGCTTGCACAACCTGGTCGTGCGCGTGCCGCCCGTGGTGCCGAAGCCCACGCCCGAGGCCGCCGTGTACGTGCTGAACTGGCTGTCGGCGACCGGCACCGGCATCCTGATCGCCGCGATCATCGCCGGCCTGGTGATGGGTATCTCGGTTCCGAAGATGGTGCAGACCTACGGCAAGACGCTGAAGCTCGTCCGATTCTCGCTGCTCACGATCGCCGCGATGCTGGCGCTCGGGTTCACGACCAAGGGCGCAGGCCTGGACTCGACGCTGGGCCTGGCCTTCGCGCATGCCGGCTGGATGTATCCGTTCTTCGGCGCGATGCTGGGATGGCTGGGCGTGGCGCTGACCGGCTCCGACACGTCGTCGAACGTGCTGTTCGGCGGCCTGCAGAAAGTCTCCGCCGAACAGCTCGGGCTGTCGCCGGTGCTGATGGCTGCCGCCAACAGCTCGGGCGGCGTCATGGGCAAGATGATCGACGCGCAGAGCATCGTCGTCGCGTCGACCGCGACGCAATGGTACGGCCACGAAGGCGAGATCCTGCGCTACGTGTTCTTCCACAGCCTCGCGCTGGCCGCGCTGATGGGGCTGCTGGTCATGGCGCAGGCGTATGTCTGGCCGTTCACGGCGCTCGTCGTGCATTAGCGACTATTGCGCGGCCGCGATGCTCGCGTTGGACGCGGTTCCTGCCCGACATCGGGAGTACGCGCATGCGCTGCGGCCGCCGTACGACGCGCTCCATCGTCGGCTGTCGGCGATTCATTCCCGACGGCGCGGCTGATCACCGATCCGCTGCGGCTGCTGACCTGGGGGACCGACGCGAGCTTCTATCGGCTGGTGCCGAAGATCGCGGTCGTGGTCGAGAGCGAGGAGGAGGTGATCCGCCTGCTCGCCGCCTGCGCGCGACTCGCACACGCCGGTCACGTTCCGCGCCGCCGGGACGAGCCTCTCGGGACAGGCGATCACCGATTCGGTGCTGGTGATGCTGGGCGACGACTGGCGCGGCTGCGAGATCGGCGGCGAGCGGCGCAGACCATCACGCTGCAGCCCGGCGTCATCGGCGCCGACGGCGAATCGGCGCCTCGCGCCGTTACGGCCGCAAGATCGGGCCCGACCCGGCGTCGATCGACGCCGCGATGATCGGCGGCATCGCCGCCAACAACGCGAGCGGCATGTGCTGCGGGACGGCGCAGAACAGCTACCACACGCTCGCCGGGCTGCGCGTGGTTCTCGCCGACGGCACGGTGCTCGACACGCGCGATCCGGCGAGCCGCGCGGCGTTCGTCGAGCGACGAACGCGACCTGGTGCGCGCGCTGGATGCGCTCGCGCGGGCCGCGCGCGACAACGAACGCGCTCGCCGCGCGCATCCGCCACAAGTTCCGCATGAAGAACACGACCGGCTACAGCCTGAATGCGCTGGTCGACTTCGACGGATCCGATCGACGTCCTCGCGCACCTGATGATCGGCTCCGAGGGCACGCTCGGGTTCCTCAGCGAGATCACGTACCGCACCGTGCCCGAGTACGCCGACAAGGCGAGCGCGCTGATCCTGTTCGACGATCTGGAAACGGCGTGCCGCGCCGTGACGGTGCTGAAGAGCGCGCCGGTCGCCGCCGTGGAGCTGGCCGACCGCGCCGCGCTGCGCTCGGTGGAGGGCAAGCCGGGCCTGCCCGAAGGCATTCGCGCGCTCGGGCCCGAACGGCGCGGCGCTGCTGGTCGAGACGCGCGCCGCCGGATCCGGCGGCGCTCGCCGCGCAGATCCGCGCGATCGAGGCGGCGCTTGCCGGGATGCCGACGTTCGAGCCGGTGCGCTTCTCGACCGACCCGGCCGAATGCGCGCGCTACTGGAACGTGCGCAAGGGCATGTTTCCGTCGGTGGGCGCGATGCGCAAGGTCGGCACGACCGTCATCATCGAGGACGTCGCGTTTCCGGTTCCGCGACTGGCCGAGGCCACGCTCGACCTGCAGCGGCTGCTGGCGACGCACGGCTATCCCGACGCGATCATCTTCGGCCATGCGCTCGAAGGCAACCTGCACTTCGTGTTCACGCAGGACTTCAACGCCGCCGTCCGAGGTCGAGCGCTATCGCGGCTTCATGGACGCGCTGTGCCGGATGGTCGTCGAAAAGTACGACGGCTCGCTCAAGGCCGAGCACGGCACCGGCCGCAACATCGCGCCGTTCGTCGAGCTCGAATGGGGCGCGGAAGCCTATGCGCTGATGCGCAGGATCAAGCGGCTGTTCGATCCGCAGGGCCTGCTCAATCCCGGCGTCGTCATCAACGACGATCCCGACGCGCATCTCAAGAACCTGAAGCCGCTGCCGCCTGCGATCCGATCGTCGACAAGTGCATCGAATGCGGGTTCTGCGAGCCGAAGTGCCCGTCGCGCGGGCTGACGCTGTCGCCGCGCCAGCGCATCGTCGGCTGGCGCGAGATCGCGCGCCTCGAGCGCGACGGCGAGCATGACGCGGACGCATCGCGACGCTGCGCGAGCTATACGACTATCACGGCATCGACACCTGCGCCGCCTGCGGCCTGTGCGCCACCGCGTGTCCGGTCGGCATCGAGACCGGGCATGCTGATCAAGGCGCTGCGCGGGCGGCGCGCCGGCCCGCTCGCGCAGCGCGTGGCGGCCGCGGTCGCGGGTCATTACGGCGCGGTCACCGCCGGCGTGCGTGCCGGGCTTGCGGTGGCCGACCTGCTGCACGGGCTGGTCGGCACGCGAGGTGATGCAGGGCTCGCTCGACGGCGTGCGCCGCCTATCCGGCGGCCGCGTGCCGAAGTGGTCGCCGGCGCTGCCGCGCGCCGCGCATTTCAAGCCGCGCGCGAGCCGCTGCGCGCGCCGGGGCGGAGCGCGATCGTCTATTTTCCGAGCTGCGCCGCGCGCACGATGGGCGCGCAGCGCGGCGACGACGCCGAAGCGCTGCCTGTCGGTGGCCGAGCGCCTGTTCCGCAAGGCCGGATTCGACGTCGTCTATCCCGAGGGGCTCGCGGAGCTCTGCTGCGGCCAGCCGTTCGAGAGCAAGGGACTTCTCGACGGCGGCCGACCGCAAGTCGGCGGAGCTGGAGCGCGCGTTGCGCGCGGCCAGCGACAACGGGCGCTGGCCGATCGTGTTCGACACGAGTCCGTGCGCCTACCGGATGCGGCGCTATTGCGGGACGCGGCTTCCCGGTGCAGGACAGCATCGAGTTCATCCACGATACGGTGCTGCCGCGCGTCACGATCGCGCCTGGTCGCGAGCCGGTCGTCGTCCATCCGGTGTGCAGCGTGCGCAAGATGGGCACGGTCGACAAGCTGGCGGCCATCGCCGGGCGCTGCAGCCGCGAAGTCATCGCGGTCGACGACGTGCTGTGCTGCGGCTTCGCGGGCGACAAGGGCTTCAACCGTCCGGAGCTCAACGAGCACGCGCTGCGGCACCTGAGAGACGCGCATTCCGGCCGGTTGCACGCACGGCTATTCGTCGAGCCGAACGTGCGAGATCGGCCTGTCCGAGCACGCGGGCTTTCCCTACCGCTCGATCATCCATCTCGTCGACGCGTGCGCCAGCGCCGCCGAGCGCGCGAGCGACCGCGACAGCGCCGATCAGCGGAGGAATGCGTCATGAAAGCAGCGCTTGTTCATCCCCTGCTACGTGGACGCCTTCTTTCCCGAGGTCGGAATCGCGACGCTCGAGCTGCTCGAGCGCCTCGGCGTCGAGGTCGTCTACCCGCTCGATCAGACCTGCTGCGGGCAGCCGATGGCGAACAGCGGATGCCAGGACGATGCGGCGGCGACCGAGGCGCTGTTCGTCAGGAATTTCTCGGGCTTCGACTACATCGTCACGCCCTCCGGCAGTTGCACGCACCACGTGCGCGAGCACCTGACGGCGATTCCGCAGACCGCGCAGACGCTGAAGGTCCGGCAGCGCACCTACGAGCTGGTCGAGTTCGTGCACGACGTGCTCAAGGTGCGCGAGTTTCCCTGGGCCGAGTTTCCGCACACCGTGGGATTGCACAACGGCTGCGCGTCGTTGCGCGCGCTGCGCACGGCCAAGATGTCGGAGATCGACGAGCCGTTCTTCTCGAAGCCGCTCGACCTGCTGTCCAAGGTCAAGGGAATCAGGTTCGTCACGCCGGAGCGTCCCGACGAGTGCTGCGGCTTCGGCGGAACGTTTTCGGTGTTCGAGGAGCCGGTCTCGGCCAAGATGGGCTACGACAAGGTGACCGACCACCAGAAGGCCGGTGCGGAATACATCGTGTCCGGCGACATGTCCTGCATCATGCATCAGAAGGGATGCGCGGAGCGGCTCGGCCTGCCGATCAAGTTCATCCACATCGCGCAGATCCTGAACGGAGCACGGGAATGAGGCGCATCGACCACGCGGAAGCGTCCTCGAAGTTCATCAAGGCCAAGGACCATCTCGACTTCCACGACAAGCGGCTGTGGGACCTGCGCAAGAAGCGCGACCGGGAGAGCGAGCACCTGCCCGAGTGGGAGGAGCTGCGTTCGCTGGCGTCGGCGATCAAGGAGCACACGCTGACCCACCTCGCCGACTATCTGGAGGAGTTCGAGCGCAACGCGACGAAGAACGGCGCGCACGTCCACTGGGCCAAGGACGCCGCCGAGCACAACCAGATCGTGTTCGACATCTGATGAGCGCGCGCGGTGCGCGCACGCTGGTCAAGGCCAAGTCGATGCTCACCGACGAGTGCGAGATGCGGCCGTTTCTCGAGAACCGCGGCATCGAGGTGATGGAGACCGATCTGGGCGAGCGCATCCAGCAGCTCGACGACGAGCCGCCGAGCCACATCGTCGTGCCCGCCGTCCACAAGCTGCGCGGCGACGTGGCGAGCGTCTTCGCCGAACACGATCGGCACCGACCGCACGAACAGCGACGTCCACTACCTCGCCGAGAGCCAGCGCCAGCACACGCGGCCGTACTTCCTCAAGGCCGACGCGGGCATGACCGGCGCCAATTTCGCCGTCGCCGAGACGGGCACGGTCGTCGTCTGCACGAACGAGGGCAACGCCGACCTGAGCGTGAACCTGCCGAAGCTCTACATCGCCTCGATCGGCATCGAAAAGATCATTCCGCGCATCGAGCATCTCGGCGTATTCGTCCGGATGCTGTCGCGCAGCGCGCTCGGGTCGCCGATCACGCAGCTCACGTCGCATTTCCGCGCGCCGCGCGAAGGCACCGAAATGCACATCGTGCTGGTCGACAACGGCCGCTCCGAGCGGCTGGGCATGGCGGACTTCTGGTACTCGCTCAAGTGCATCCGCTGCGGCGCCTGCATGAACACCTGCCCGGTCTACCGGCGCAGCGGCGGCCTGAGCTACGGCGCGACCTATTCGGGACCGATCGGCGTCATCATCGATCCGACGTTCAACCTGCGCAAATACAGCTCGCTGCCGTTCGCCTCGACGCTCAACGGCAGCTGCACCAGCGTTTGCCCGGTGAAGATCAACATCCACGAGCAGATCTACAAGTGGCGGCAGATCATCGCCGAGCGCCATCAGCTTCCGTTCGTCAAGCAGGAGGCGATGCAGGTGGCGGGCAAGGTCCTGAGCAATCCGAAGCTCTACCGCGCGGCGGTGGAGACCGCCGGCGCCGGCATCGAGCATCTGCCGCGGTTCATGATGTACAACCGGCTGAATGCCTGGGGGCGGCAGCGCGAGGTCCCGGCGGCGCCGCAGCTCGACGTTCCGCCAGTGGTACCTGAAGAACCGGGGCAAGCGATGAGCAGCCGGGACGACATCCTGGCGCGCGTCCGCAAGAACCAGCCGGCGCCGCAGCCGCTGCCCGAGGTGCCGACGTTCGATGCCGGCACGGGATCGCTGCTCGAGCGATTCAAGGCCGCCGTCATCCGGATGGGCGGCAAGGTCGTCGACGCTCCCGCCGACGGCAATCTGGACGCGCTGGTCCGGCACCTGTTTCCCGACGCGAAGGTCGTCTGCTCGGCGACGCCCGAAGTCCAGGGCAATCGCCCGCTCGACGGCGTGAAGCCCGGCCGAGCTCGACGACGTCGACGTCGGCGTCGTGCGCGCGGTGTTCGGGGTTGCGGAAACCGGATCGGTCTGGCTTACCGACGCGCAGTTCAAGGTCAACACGCTGGGATTCCTGTCGCAGCATCTGATCGTCCTGCTCGATCCGGCCCGGATCGTTGCCAACATGCATCACGCCTACCGCGAGCGCGCGCAATTCGACGCCCGTTACGGCGTGTTCATGACCGGGCCGTCGGCGACCGCGGACATCGAGGGCGTGCTGATCCATGGTGCGCAGGGCATTCGCAGCCTGACCATCGTTCCGGTGGCGGCGCGAGCGGTGTAAGCGCATCTGGGCGCAATCACAGTCGGCTACGCGTACGAAAGGCACGAATAGGCAACGATCACTACAACGCATATCGGTTCACCGTACTTCCCCCGCCATGACAACCAACTCGTCGCAGGCCCACCTGGACGGCTTCAACGAGGTCCTCCGTACAAGGCGAATGTCTTTCAATAGCGCCCGTGCTGCTTGTAGATGTAGTTCTGCAGCTCGACCGCCTGCAGCGAGAGGCGGCGCTGGATCTGGTGCACGGTGCGGATGATCGCCCGCATCACGTGATAGACGATGACCGGATGCGTATCCAGCAGCGATTCGAGCTTCTCGCGCTCCAGTCCCAGGACCCGGGCGCTGCCGAGTGCCGACCAGCGAGGCATGTCGCTCCGTGCCGTCGACGAAGCCGAGCTCGCCGGCGAGGTCTCCCGTGCGGAGCGTGGCAATCGTCACGCGATCGTCCGTGCCCGCGTTCCGGACGACGCCGAGCATGCCACTGGCGACCACGTGCAGATGGTTGTCCGCTTTTCCCTCCGACACGAGCACCTCGCCGTCGGCGAGGTCGTGGACGCTGCATAGCGCCGATAGCACGCGGCATTCGTCTTCGCTCAGGTCCTCGGCAAGCCTGGAGGCGCGCAGTGCCTGCAATCTGATTTCGTCGTTCATCGGGTCAGGTTCCAGTGGAAAGAGGTGTCATCGGCGCGCCGTGGATCGTCCCCGCCTTGGATACGCGCGCCGCGCGTGACGAACGCATCGACCAGGGTAGTGGCGATGCATGATCGAAGAGCGGGCCGGCCAGCGTGCGAACCTTGACCTTGAGCGCACTCGTGTGAAAGGCATGGCGGACCTGCGCGTTGTCGAAGGCTGCAATGCCGAATGAATATTCTGCATCGAGTTTGAAAGTTGAACGTCGAACTTGCTGGTTTGCCGCCTCCCCGTCAGCAGGGGCCGGTCAGGTTCTTCCACACAGCGGGCCATGCCGATCCGCGCCACCGTGGTTTCGGTGCGCCGCCCAGGGCAAGCACCGGGGGAATGCGAAAAGCTCAACCGCCTCGGCCCGCCAGGTTCTTGAGTGCCGCGAGATCGAGCAACTTGACGGCGCGGCCCTGTACCTGGATCAGGCCTTCCTCCTGCAAGCGCGAGAACAGTCGGCTGACCGTCTCAAGCTTCAGTCCCAGATAGCTGGCGATTTCCTCGCGCGTCATGCGCAGCACGAATTCGCTCGACGAATAGCCGCGCATCTGATAACGATCCGCAAGGTTGAGCAGGAAGAGCGCCAGCCGCTCCTCGGCGCACCGGCTTCCCAGCAGAAGCATCATGTCCTGGTCGCGACAGAAATCCCTGGAGATGAAGCGATACAGGTTGCGGCGCAGCAGTGGCAGGTCGTGGGCGAGCGCGTCGAGCCGCTTGAAAGGGAGGACGCACACTTCGCTGTCCTCGAGCGCGACGGCCTGACAGCGCAAAGCGGTTATCGCTGATTCCGTCCAGCCCGACGATCTCGCCGGCCATGTGGTATCCGGTGACCTGCTCGCGGCCGTCCTTGGCAAGCATCACCGTCTTGAAGGTCCCCATCCGAATGGCATACAGGGCAGTGAAGAGATCGCCTGGCCGATACAAGGTGTCGCGCTTCTTCACCCGCGTGCGTGTGCTGATGATGTCGTCAAGCTGCCGCATTGCGTCATGGCTCGAGCCCGAAGGGCAAGCACAACTCGCGCACGTTGCACGAGCCGCAATGCGCCTTGAGTTCATGAATCGAGATGACGGTCGCCGCCCCCGGTGCGGGCGGGGGTTGAGGCCAGACAGTCGTGGACGAGCTGTGGCCAAACATCGTCCTCTCCCAGGATGGCTATCGCGACAAAGCCTCGAACGCGAGGCTAACGCGCACAAGAGCCTATATACGCGATGTGGTTCGAGTCAAGCGCGATAATTGGCACATTGGGGGTCAAGAAACCGGGCCAAGGAATCGCCGGCTGCGAAAGACTTCTCGGCGCCAACGCGGGACGTTCGTGTCGGCCGTGCGGTCGGCTTCAGCGGAGCAGGAGTCCCATTGGTGACGACGGCTTCGTTTGGCTCAAGCCCCACAGCTTGCATGTGCGATGTGAAGCCGTATTCATCCTGCGGAGGAACGCTCCTGACGCGAAAAAACCGCGTGCTATCATTTTGACGACCTTCCCCATCGACATGCCGAATTCAATCGACAGCATTCCTGTAGAGGGACACCAGGTCGACCCCGCTCTTGTGCGCGAAATCGCCGGGCTCGTCGTGTCCGCGCTCAATCTCGACATCGACCCAGACCAGATCGATCCAAGCGCGCCGCTCTACGGCGAAGGCCTCGGTCTCGACTCGATCGATATCCTCGAGGTCGCGCTGGTCGCGTCGAAGCGCTACGGCTTCAAACTGAAGGACGAAGACCGCGACAATATGCGCATCTTCAGCTCGCTCAACAACCTCGCCTTGCACGTTGCGGAGCGAAGAACGAAGTGACGGGCGCGCTGCACAGCCCGCGTCGCGTTGGCGGTTGGATCCGTGCTGGTGGTCGCCGTCGCCATCGCCGCGCACTTCGCGATCGTCTCTGGTTCCCACGAGTCCACGGTCGGCGCGTGGCTCGCGCTCATTCCCGTGGCGGCGCTCGCTGTCTGGGCGGTACGTCGCTCGCGCCGTCCGCGCACCACGCTCGTCGGCGTCGGCGCAACGATCGTCATCCTTTGGATCGGCTGGCCCATGCTCGAGCGCAACTTCCCGAGCCTCCTCTTCGTCGAGCACGCAGGCGCGAACGCCGTGCTGGCGATCGTGTTCGGACGCACGCTCCTGCGCAATCGCGAAGCGCTGTGCACGCGATTCGCGCGTGCGCTGCACGACACGCTCCCGCGCGAGGTGGAGCGCTACACCCGGCTGGTGACCCTCGCCTGGACGATCTTCTTCGGCGCGGTCTTCGTGCTTTCGTGCGGGCTCTATCTCGGAGGCTACCTCGCAGCGTGGTCGCTGCTCGCGAACATCCTGAGTCCCGGTCCTTATCGCGGGGATGTTCCTCGTCGAATATCTCGTGCGCGGGCGCATGTTGCCGGACTGGGAGCGCACTGGCGTTCTGAGCGGCATTCGCGCGTTCGCGCGGCATTTCGCAACGGCGCAACCCGAGGCGCCTCGCTGAGCACGGGTAAGCGAGATGGCTCCGCTGGCGCCGCGGCGCGCGCCCGCCTCGCAGCGCCTTCCACTGGTCGCACATGATCGCCCGGATGCGATCGCCGCGCGCCGCAACGGCAGGGCAGTCAGCGCGGGCGCGCTCGTTGCCGACATTCACCGCACGGCTGATTCGCTTCCCGACCGCCGGCACGTCCTCAACGTCTGCTCCGACCGTTACCATTTCGCGGTCCTGCTGTGCGCGGCCATCATTCGCGGACAAGTCTCGCTGCTGCCGCCCACCACGACGCCGAACGTCATCCGGGCGATGCGCGAGTTCGCCCCGGATGCCTACTTCATATCCGACGATCCGGCGGTGCAGATCGACCTGCCACGTTTCGACCTGCCGATGGGCGATGTCGAACCCACCGGAGCCTTTTCGGTTCCACAGATCGACGGCGAGCAGGTCGTCGCGTGCGTATTCACGTCCGGATCCACCGGCGAGCCGCAGCCCAATTTCAAGAAGTGGGGCAGCCTCGCAATTGCCATCCGCAACGAATCGGCGCGATTCGGCATAGGCCCCGGACATGCCGTGCTCGGTACCGTACCTGCGCAACACATGTATGGCTTCGAGTCGACGGTACTGCTGCCGCTCCTGAGCGGCGCAACCCTCACCGCGGAGCGCCTTTACTATCCGGCCGACATCGACGCCGCGATCCGCCGCACGCCCGGACCGCGCACGCTGTTCATCACGCCGTTCCATATGCGGGCATGGCTGGAAAGCGGCGAGAGCGAGCGTATCGAGACGCTCGTGTCTGCCACCGCGCCGTTGTCCGCAGCGCTCGCGCGTATGGCCGAGGAGCGCACCGGCGCGACGCTCTACGAGATATACGGCTGCAGCGAGGCCGGGCAGGTTGCGACGCGGCGCACGACGCAATCGCCGGTATGGCAGGCCTACGACGGGCTGCGCCTCTGGACCGAGGGCGAACAGGCGATGGTGTGCGGCGGCCACGTCGAGCAGCCGACGAAGCTGATGGACATCATCGAGGTGCAAAGTGATGGTACGCGCTTCCTGCTGCATGGCCGCACCGCCGATCTCGTCAACATCGCGGGCAAGCGCAACTCGATCGGCTACCTCAATCACCAGCTCTGCACGCTCCCGGGTGTGCTCGACGGCGCGTTCTACCTGCCCGACGACGCCGAGCGCAGCGAGGTCGGGCGATTGATGGCGTTTGCGGTCGCACCGGGTCTCACCGTCGCGCAAGTCACGGCGATGCTGCGCAGTCGAATCGATGCCGCGTTCATGCCTCGGCCCCTCGTGCTCGTCGAGCGGCTGCCCCGCGAGCTCACAGGGAAGCTGACGCGCGAAGCACTACGCGTGCTGGCCGGTAAGGCGCGGAAGCGATGACTCGTGCTCTAAGCGTTGCGCCCGACCACCCGGCTTTCGCGGGTCATTTTCCGGGGCGACCGGTCCTCCCGGCCGTCGTCGTTCTGACGGAGGTGCTCGCCACGATAGAAGCGCAAACCGGACGATCGCTCGAACGATGGACGATCGCCACCGCGAAATTCCTCGCCGCCATCACCCCCGGCGAATCGCTGACCCTCTCTCACACCGCCACCCCTTCGGGTGCGATCCGCTTCGAAGTGCGTTCGGTGCGCGGCGTCGTCGCTTCGGGCACACTCGCGCCTCGGCACGGTTCGTGAGCTCTGCATCCGCGCCATCGGCCGAGTGGACGCAGCGCCAAGAGCGCGGCACCCTTCCGCTGCTGCGGCTCATGGCGTGGGTATCGCTATGCCTCGGCCGCACGCTGTCCCGGATTCCGCTGCGCGTCATCGTGATCTATTTCCTCGCGTTCGGCGGCGCCGCGCGCGCGGCCACGCGTGCCTTTCTCCGGCGCGTACACGGCCGCAAGCCGACACTCCGCGAGCAGTACGACCTCTTCTTCAGCTTCGCCTCGACCCTTCATGATCGCATCTATCTCCTGAAGAACCGATTCGATCTCTTCGACATCGACGTGAGCGGCACGGAAGTGTTCGACGAGCGCGGCATGCTGCTCATGGGCGCACATCTGGGCAGCTTCGAGGCGATGCGCGCCAGCGGACGCCATCTCGGTCACCGCCGCGTCGTGATGGCGATGTACGAGGAGAACGCTCGGCGCACCAACACGGTCCTCGCTGCGATCGACCCGGCCGCGATGCAGGACGTCGTTGCACTCGGCCGCGCCGATTCGATGCTCGAGCTTGCGGAGCGACTCGACGCCGGCGCGCTCGTCGGCGTGCTCGCTGACCGCACGCTCGGCAACGAGCCGGTGATACACGTCGACTTCCTGGGAGAACTCGCGGCCTTTCCCACCGGCCCCATGCGCATGGCGGCCGCGCTTCGTCGGCGCGTGATCTTCATGGTCGGCCTGTACCGCGGCGGCAATGCCTACGAGGTCCACTTCGAGTCCCTTGCCGATTTCACGGACCTCGAGGGACTCGCGCGCGCCGAACGCGAGTGTCGGATCGAAGCAGCCGTGATCGGATACGCGAAGCGCCTCGAGCATTACGCGCGCGAAGCGCCGTCGAACTGGTTCAACTTCCACGATTTCTGGCGACGCGCGGATGAGCGGGCCGGGACGCCCTAGGCACGAAGGTAATCCCGTACGCGCGACGATGTCGCGCAGTGCGGCACACGCACGGAAGTTCGCGGAAACCGCACTGGTTGCGGCGCTGATCGTGCTGGCTGCGCCGACAATGACGGCCGCGCGTGCCGCGGAGTGGGACGTCGTGGCGCTCTTCAGCCGTCTTGCGAAGGAGCGTCCGGCACACGCGCAATTTCGCGAGCGCAAGTATCTGTCGCTGCTCACCGAACCCGTCGACTCGTCGGGCGAGCTCGCGTTCACGCCGCCCGACCGGCTCGAGAAGCGCACGACATCGCCGAAGCCCGAAACGGTCATTGTCGATGGCGCGCGGCTCGTTCTCGAGCGGGACGGGAGGAAACAGCTGCTCGATCTCAAGGACAATCCCGGCGTCGCGGTGCTGATCGAGAGCATCCGCGCGACGCTCGCGGGGGATCTCGCTTCGCTTTCCGGCAGCTACTCGATCCGGCTCGACGGCGATGTGTCGAAGTGGCGCCTCGTGCTGCGGCCGCTCGATGCGTCACTTACGTCGCTCGTCGAGCGCATCGAGATCGGCGGCGTCGAGGCGCAGGTGCGCACGGTGGAGATCTTCCAGGCGGACGGCGACCGCTCGGTGATGACGATCTCGCCGGCACCAGCGCGCTGATGCGCTCTCGCCGCCTCGCCGTCAGTCTCTGGCTCGCGGGACTCGCGTTCTGTATCTGGCAGGTGACGCAGGCGCGCTTCGTCGCCGACCTGTCCGCCTTTCTGCCCGCAGCCCCAACTGCCGAGCAGCGTTTTCTCGTCGACCAGTTGCGCGACGGTGCCCTCTCGCGCGTGATGCTGATCGGGATCGAGGGCGCCGATGCAGCAACACGCGCCGAGATCTCGCGCTCGGTCACGAACACGCTCAACGCGGATCCGCTTTTCACGTCCGCAGCCAACGGAGCGACGACCGGCTTCCCGCGCGAACGTGAGCTGCTATTCGCGCACCGCTACGCGCTGAGTCCCAGCGTCACGCCCGAGCGCTTTACCGTCGAAGGCCTGCGCGCGGCAATCGCAGGCACGGTCGACCTGCTCGCCTCGAATGCGGGCCTGTTGGTAAAGTCTCTCGTGCCGCGCGATCCGACGGGCGAGCTTCTCGCGGTGCTCGAGCAGATGCGTCCTGCCGAGGGACCGCGCAGCGCGAATGGCGCCTGGGTGTCCACCGACGGCAAGCGGGCCGTGCTGATCGCGCGCACGCGCGCGAGCGGCTCGGACATCGACGCTCAATCGCGGGCAATGGAAGCGGTCGAGCGCGCGTTTGCGGACGCCTCCGCGCGCGTTGCCGCCAAGGGCGCGAAGCTGCTGCTCACCGGCCCCGGCGTGTTCTCCGTTCGCTCGCGCGAGATGATCGTTCGCGACGTCGAGCGACTTGCGATCGCCAGCACGCTGATCGTCGCGACACTCCTTCTCCTCGCCTATCGTTCGCCTGCGGCGCTCGGCCTCGGCCTGGTCCCCGTGGTCTGCGGCGCACTCGCAGGCATCACCGCCGTGTCGCTGGGATTCGGGGCGGTGCACGGCATCACGCTCGGATTCGGCACGACGCTGATCGGCGAGGCGGTCGACTACTCGATCTACCTCTTCGTGCAGGCCGGACGCGGCGGCCCCACCGGTGGCAGTGACTGGGTCGCAGGCTTCTGGCCCACCGTGCGGCTCGGCGTGCTGACGTCGATCGCCGGGTTCTCTGCGCTGCTGTTGTCGGGCCTGCCGGGGCTCGCGCAACTCGGCCTCTACTCGATCGTCGGCCTGATCGTCGCGGCGGCGGTCACGCGCTTCGTGCTGCCCGCGCTGCTGCCCGCCGGATTTCGCATTCGCGATCTGTCGGCGCTGGGCGCGCGCCTCGGTCGCGTTGTCGCGTTCGCCACGCGACTCCGGTGGGTCGTTGCAGCGCTCGCGGTCGCGGCGGTGGCAACGCTCGTGGCCCATCGCGAGAAGCTGTGGGATCCCGAGCTTTCGAGCCTCAATCCGATCCCGGTGTCCGATCGCAATCTCGACGCCGAGCTGCGTGCATCGCTCGGCGCGCCGGATGCGCGCCTCGTGATCGCGGTGAACGGCCCGAGTGCCGATGCGGCACTCGCCGCGGCCGAGCGCGCAGGCAAGCGTCTCGACGCGCTCGTCGCTGCGGGCAAGCTCGGGAGCTACGAAAGCCCCGCGCGCTTTCTGCCCAGCGCAGCTACGCAGCGCGCGCGACTCGCGAGCCTGCCCGAGCCGGACGAGCTCCGGGGGCGGCTGAAGGCAGCCCTGGCGCAATCTCCCCTGAGCTCCGAGAAGGTCGAGCCGTTCATCGCCGACGTTGCGGCGGCGCGCGGCGCGCCGCCCGTCACACGCGAACTGCTGAAGGGGACCGCACTCGATGTGGCGCTCGACGGCCTGCTGTTCCCGAACGGCTCGGGGCGGTGGACCGCGCTGCTCGGACTCCGTCCTTCGGTCGGCGGGACGATCGATGCTGCGGCCGTGCGCGAGGCCGTAGGCAACAGCAACGATGCGGTCTTGCTCGACATCAAGGCCGAGGTCGATCGCCTCTACTCGGGCTACCTCGAACGCGCGCAGCGCATGTCGGCAGTGGGCATCGCGGTCATCGTTCTGCTGCTCTTCGTCGCGCTGCGCTCGCCCGCGCGCGTCGTGCGCGTGCTGGCTCCGCTTGCCGCTGCGGTGCTGGTGGTTGCGGCCTTCCACGCGTTGACGGGGACGCGCCTCTCGCTGCTGCACCTCGTCGGCCTGCTGCTGGTGGTCGCGATCGGCTCCAACTACGCGCTCTTTTTCGACCGGATGGCGCAGATCCGCGACGCTTCGACCGGGCGCACGCTCGCCTCGCTGGCACTCGCCAACATCACCACGGTCGCGAGCTTCGGCATCCTCTCGCTGTCTCGCATTCCGGTGCTCAACGCGATCGGATCGACGACCGCGCTGGGTGCCATTTGCGCGCTGGCATTCGCCGCGATGTTGGTAAGATCCGATCGTGCGTACGATCATACAGACAGTCCCGTCGCGTAGCGCTCCGCTTCTCGCGTTGCTATCCGGAACGTACAGCGAGCCCGAGGACTTCGTCCGCGAGGGTTTCCCCGCGGCCGTGCACGATCACGGCATCGACGCGGAGCTCGCGATGGCGGCGATCCGCGCGAGCTGGTTCGCCGACGGCACTGTCGTCGATCGCATTCGCGAGGCCGTGATCATCCCCGCGCACGAGCGGGGTCGCTCGCGGATCTGGCTCGTGGGTATCTCGCTCGGCGGCCTTGCCGCGCTCTCCTACGCCGCGCGCCACGAGCGCGACATCGAAGGCATCCTGCTGATCTCGCCCTATCCCGCGACGCGCTCCGTGCTGCGCGAGATTCAGGACGCACGCGGCGCGCAATGCTGGAAGCCCGTGATCCCTCCGGAGGGCGACCTCGAGCGCGAGGCGTGGCTGTGGCTCGTGGAAAGCGGCGACGGCCATCCGCCGGTGCATTGCTACTTCGCTTCGGGCGACCGCTTCGCGTCAGGACAGCGGCAGATGGCACAAGCGCTCGCGCCCGAGCGGGTTCGCGAGCTCCCGGGTAGTCACGATTGGGCCGCCTGGCGCGCGCTATGGATTGAATTTCTGTGCAACAGCAAGTCGGCCCTCCAGTAGAGATCGAGTTCGCTCCGATCCCGCTCGGCTCGCGGTGGCGGCCGAACGCCGTGATCGCGGGTTCGATCGGCTTGCACGTCGCGACGCCTGCGGGTCTCGTCGTCGCACCCGAAGTGTGGCCGTGGGCGCTCGTCGCGCTCGCGGCGAATCATCTCTTCCTCGGTATCGCGGGCATGTGTCCGCGCAGCAGGATTCTCGGCCCGAACCTCACGCGCCTCCCCGACGCGGCGGCTGCGCGCATGGAGGTCGCACTCACGTTCGACGACGGTCCCGATCCCGAAGTGACCCCGAGGGTCCTCGACATGCTCGACGCGCGCGGTGTTCGCGCCACGTTCTTCTGCATTGCAGACGTTGCCGCGCGCCATCCGGCGCTGTGCCGGGACATCGTGCGCCGCGGCCACGCGATCGAGAACCATTCGCGCCGCCACCTGCCCACCTTCGCGATGCTCGGAGTACGCGGGATTCGCGAGGAGATTGCTTGCGCGCAGGCAATCCTTGCGGAACTCGGCGGTCGCGCGCCGCGCTTCTTCCGACCACCCGCGGGACTGCGCAATCCCCTGCTCGATCCGGTGCTGTGCGCGATGGGGCTGCGGCTCGTCAGCTGGACGCGGCGCGCATTCGATACGCGCAGGAACGATGCCGGTGAAGTCGCATCGCGGCTCCTCGACGGCATGGCCGCCGGAGATATTCTCCTGCTTCATGACGGCCACGCGGCCCGCACGCCATCCGGCACGCCGGTCGTACTCGACGTGCTGCCGCTCGTGCTCGATCGCATTCGATCGCTCGGCCTGCGGCCTGCCACGCTGCACGATGCCGTGAATCGATGAGCGACCCGTTCTTCCGCGCGCTGGCCGAGGACGCGGCGGCGCGATACAAGCCCGCGGGACGCTTCGCCTATCACTTCGCCCTTCGCAAGCTCACCTGGGATCCGGCGTTCGCGCACATCCTGGCGCACGGACTCATCCGACGCCGCAGCCGGATCCTGGATCTCGGTTGCGGACAGGGTCTGTTGGCGGCGCTGCTCGAATCCGCGCGCGATCGCTGCGATGCGTCACCGGGGAGCTTGTCGCCTTCGCCCGATCCCGTCGCCTACCTCGGTATCGACGTCCGAATGCGCGACATCGAACGCGCGAAGCACGCGGTCAGACGGCATCGCGCGTTTCGTCTGCGGCGACATCTGCAGCGAGCGCTTCGACGCGGTCGACGCCGTCGTCATCCTCGACGTGCTGCATTACCTCGACCACGGCGCGCAGGATGCCCTGCTGCGGCGCGCACGCGCAGCACTGGATGGCGGTGGCACGCTTCTGCTTCGCGTAGCCGACGAATCCCCGGCGCTGCGCTTCCGGTATACGGTCGCGATGGACCGGATCGTCACGATGTTGCGGACCCGGCGCATCGATCGCTTTCACTGCAGGCCGCTCGTCGACTGGATCCGGACGCTCGAAGCGCTTGGCTTCAGTGACCGCCACCCCAATGAGCGCCGGCCTGCCCTTCGCGAACGTGCTGCTGGTCGCGCGGTATGATTCCAGCGGGGAAAATGAAGCCAGTCCTGCTCTCTGCGTACACAATGACGAGCTGCCTCGGCCGCGGCCTCGCGCCGACGCGCGCAGCCTTCCGGGCGACGTCGAGCGGGCTCGCTCGCTGCGCGCTTCGAGACCGTCGATCTGGACACGTGCGTCGGCGAGATCGCGGGCCTCGATGATGTAACGCTGCCTCCCTCGCTCGCGCGCTTCGATTGTCGCAACAATCGCGCGTCCGAGTTGGGTCTGTCGCAGGACGGCTTCTCCGAGGCGGTTGCGCGGGCGGCGAGGCGTTACGGTCCCGATCGCGCGGGTGTGTTCATCGGCACGAGCACGGCGGGCATCCTGCAGACCGAGCTCGCCTATCGGCGCCGCGATCCGGCGAGCGGAGCGCTGCCTCCCGACTTCGACTATCGTCGCACGCACAATACGTTCTCGGCGGCCGAGTACGTGCGCGAGCGCCTCGCGCTCCGAGGCCCGTGCGCGGCGATATCGACGGCCTGCTCGTCGAGCGCCAAGGCCTTCGCCTCGGCCGCGCGCATGCTCGACGCCGGCGTCATCGACATGGCGATCGTCGGCGGCGTCGACACGCTCTGCCTCACGACGCTGTATGGATTCAATTCGCTGCAACTGCTCTCGCAGCGCCCCATGCCGACCGTACGACGCCGAGCGCGACGGCATCTCGATCGGCGAAGCCGCGGCGTTCTTCCTGCTCGAGCGTGCGTCCGGCAGACGGATCGATCGCATTGCTCGGAACGGGCGAATCGAGCGATGCGCATCACATGTCGGCGCCGCATCCCGAAGGCGTGGGTGCGCGGCGAGCGATGGAGGCCGCGCTCGGGGCGGCGGGCGTCGCACCCGGTGCGATCGACTACGTGAATCTGCACGGCACCGGCACGCCGAGCAACGACGCCGCCGAGGATGTCGCGGTGCACGGCCTTTTCGGCGATGCGGTGCCCGTCAATTCGACCAAGGGCATGACCGGACACACGCTCGGCGCCGCGGGTGCGGTCGAAGCGGTTCTCTCGGTGATCGCCATCGACGAAGGACGCCTTCCCGGCAGCGCGGGCACGCGCGTCGTGGATCCGAAGCTGCGTGCGCGCTACGAGGTTCACGGCGGCGCGTGCGACATCGCGCGCGTGCTCAGCAATTCGTTCGGTTTCGGCGGCTCGAACTGCAGCCTGGTCTTCGGACGGGTCGGCGCGCATGAGTAGCGTGGGGCCGCACGCGCGGGGAATTCTGCGGCACTCGCGGCCTCGTCGAAGGCGTGGGGCTCGTGGGGCCGGGCTTGGCGGGCTGGCCACAGGCGCGGGAAGTGTTCGGCGGCCGCGCGCAATACACGCCGCACCCGGACCAGCATCCCATCACCCGAAGCGCTTCCCGCCGTCGAGCGCCGCCGCGCGGGCACGGCCGTGCGCGTCTCGCTCGCCGCGGGACTCGAAGCGGTGGCCGCTGCCGGGCGCTGCGCGCGCGACGCTGGCGGCCGTGTTCGCTTCGTCCACCGGCGACGGCGAAAACGTGCACGCGATCTGCGAGATGCTCGCATCCAACGATCGCCTGATCTCGCCCACGCGCTTCCACAACTCCGTGCATAACGCGTCCGTCCGGCTATTGGGGCATCGCGACCGGCTCGCAGCGCTCTGCCGACAGCCTCGCCGCGTTCGACGCGAGCTTCGGTGCCGGGCTGGTCGAGGCGATGGCGCGACTCGCCGCTGATCCCGCTGAGCCGGTGCTGCTCATCGCCTACGACGCGCCGTATCCCGAGCCGTTGAATGCGACGCGTCCGATGCCCGATGCGTTCGCAGTGGCGCTTGCGCTGGCATCGCCGCAGAAGGCGACGCGCGGCGCAACGATCACGCTCGAATTCGGCGGAATCGAGTCCGACGTTCTCGACGATCCGAGGCTGGAGCATTTGCGACGCGTGCATTCCCGCCGCGCGGTCGCTGCCGCTGCTCTGCCTGCTCGCCCGGCGCGCAAGCCGGCCGCGCAACGCTCGACTATCTCGAAGGCTTGCCTGCTGACGGTGCGCCGCTCATGAGCAGCGTCCCGCTCGGGCGCACCTGGCTCCTTGCGAACCTGCCGCATCAGGGAGCGATGAATCTGCTCGACGCGATCGTCGCGTGGAACGACTCGAGCGTGCGGGCCGTGGCGCGCAACCATCGCGCAGCGGACCATCCGCTGCGCCGCGGCGGCGAGTTGCCGGTCGGTGTGCGGCATCGAGTACGGCGCGCAAGCCGCGGCCGCACACGGCGCGCTCGCGTCGCGCCGACCCTCCGGTGCGGGCGTGCTTGCCAGCGTTCGCTCCGTCGTCATGCACGCGCGCCGGCTCGACGACGTCTCGGGCGACCTCGACGTGTTCGCCGAGCGCCTCGGCGGCGATGACGCCGGCGTGCTCTATCGATTCGAAGTGAGTTCGGCGGGCCGCCTGCTCGTCGAGGGTCGCGTGGCCGTGGCATTCCGGCGATGAGGAAGCGCGCACTCGTCACCGGCGGCAGCGGCGCGATCGGCGCGGCGATCTGCCGCCGCCTCGCGGCCGACGGCTTCGAGGTCGTCGTGCACGCCAACCGCAATCTCGAATCGGCGCGGCGACTCGCCGACGACATCGGCGGCAGCGCGGTGGCGTTCGATGTCGTCGATGCGCCAGCGTCGCTCGCGGCGCTCGAATCGGTGCTCGAGGCGGGACCGATCCAGGTTCTCGTGAACAACGCCGGCGTGCACGATGACGCCGCATTCCCCGGGATGAAGCGCGAGCAGTGGGGCCGCGTGATCGCAGTCGCGACTCGACGGCTTCTACAACGTGACGCATCCGCTCTCGCTGCCGATGATCCGCACGCGCTGGGGACGAATCATCAACATCACGTCGGTGACTGCGGAGATCGGCAACCGCGGCCAGACCAACTACGCCGCGGCGAAGGGCGCGCTGCACGCGGTCACGTCGATCGCTCGCTCGCGAGCTGGCGAGCCGCGGGATCACGGTGAATTGCGTATCGCCCGGCTTGATCGACACGGCGATGAGCGCGAACGTCGTTCGACCCGGAGACGATCAAGCGGCTCGTTCCGCTGCAGCGCGCGGGGACCGCGGACGAGGTTGCGTACGCGGTAAGCTTCCTCGCCTCGGACGCCGCGAGCTACATCACCGGACAGATCGTCCCCGTCAACGGCGGGATGACGTAGCCCTGCTCCAAAGCAGGACCGGCAGTCGCAGCACCAGCTCGACGACGAGCCTCGTGTGCATCCACGCGAGAAGCGCGTTGTCGCGGTAGTAGTTGAAGTGCGAGACGCCGCCCTCCTCGCGTCTCAGATACCTTACCGGAGCCCCGATGTTGACAGGCTTCAGGCCGCGCCACACGAGTCGCACCGCGGCCTCCGGGTCGAAGTCGAATCGGCGCATCCAGGGCTGCAAGCGCATCACCGCGACGAGATCGGCGATCGGGTAGACGCGAAAGCCGTAGAGCGAGTCCTTGATGTTCACGCCCATGGTCTCGAGATGCGCGAGCCAGTTGGAGAGCTTCCGGCCCTGCACCCGCACGGCAGGCGCGCTCGCGTCGAACACCGGCACGCCGAGAACGATGGAGCGGGGCTCGGCCATCGAGCGCGCCATGAACTCGGGAATGCTCGCCGCCGGATGCTGCGCATCGGAATCCATGGTGAGCGCGTGCGTGTAGCCTTCGGCCGCCGCGGCGCTGATGCCGTGCAACACCGCGGCACCCTTGCCGCGATTTTCCGGGAGCACCAGCACTCGCAGGCCCGGATCCGTGGCGGCGAGCTTGCGCAACTCCTCTGCAGTGCCATCCGTGCTTCCGTCGACCACGACCCACACCGGGTCCCAGAACTGCCGCGCGCCGCGTACGGTCTCGTACACGGCCGCGCCGGGGTTGTAGCTCGGGATGAGGACGAGATGGGTTGCGGACCGCTCAGGCACGAAGATGCGGCGCGTGTTCGACGAGGGGGACGACCACGGGAATGGCCGCTGCAACGAGCCTGTGCGCGAAGGAACCCCTCGAACCGGCGACAAGCCCGGGGTTCGGGACGTACGCTGCGCGCGTCATCATCGGACTTCGTCTCCGTAAGGCGTGACGGGTACGCGCTGCGGCGATACGCCCAGGATCCACGCGGTGCCGGCAAGCATTACGAGAAACAGCAGAAGCGATCGTCGCGCCCACTCAGCCACGGGACAGGCGCATGTCGGAATCGTCGTCGATGTTGAACGCGCGCCGCCGCCAGCCCGCGAGCGCCCGGCGGAAATGCGCGAGCGAGAAGATGTAGTAGGCGAGGCGGAATTTGCGCAGCCCCGGCCTGATGTTGGTGTTGCCGAACAGATCACCGGCCAGCACCGAAAGAATGGCTTTCTTCACGCCCCAGCGGTCACTCGGGAACATGAAGAGCTCGCGCAGGATCGGGTTCGTGACGCGATAGATAAACCACGAGAATTCCTTGGGTCCCTTGCGCATGACGTAATCGAAGCGCGTGCGCGCATTCGCTTCCGCGACCTTGTCTGCCCGCAGCCTCGCGTCGACGACGTCCGCGCCCGCGAAGCCGCTGTTCATCGCAAGCATCACGCCCGAGGAGAACATCGGGTCGATGAACGTATACGCGTCCCCCACCAGGATGTAGTTCTCGCCCTGGCAGGCGTCCATCTCGTACGAATAATTGCCGGTGGCTTGCGGCTCGGCGACCAGCTCGGCGTCGGCAAGACGCGCGGCGAGCGGCGGAAGGAGCTCGATCGTATCGAGGAAGTACTCGCGCAGCGGCTTGTTCCGCGCCTTCATGTAGTACGGCCACACGACCGCGCCGACGCTGGTGATGCCGTCTTTCAGCGGGATGAACCAGAACCAGCCGTGCTCGAACCAGCTGATGATGATGTTTCCGCCAACCTTGCCTTGGTCGCGCTTCGCGTTGCGGAAATGGCCAAACATCGCCGAGCTGTTGTGGTCGCGATTGCGGCGCTTCATGTTGAGCCGGTTGCCGATGAACGTGTCGCGGCCGCTCGCATCGACGACGAACTTCGGGCGCCAGCGCCGAACCGTGCCGTCCGCATCCGTAGCGGTGACTTCGGGCGTGCGGTCGCCGTCGCCGAGATCGATCTCGCGCACGCGGCAGCCCTCGCGCACTTCGGCAACCGAACGTGCTGCCCGGCGGAAAAGAATCTCGTCGAACTCCGAGCGGCGCACCTGGTAGGCCATCGGCATCGACGGATCGATGGCGTCCGCGAATTCGAATCCGGAAATCCGGTCGTGCCACGGCGAGACGAACGTGGCGCCCCACTTCTCCATCCCGATCGCCTTGATCTCGGAGGCGACGCCGAGCTTCTCGAACAGGGGCAAGTTCGCGGGAAGCAGCGATTCACCGATGTGGAATCGCGGATGGGTCTCCTTTTCGAGGAGGACGACGCGATAGCCGCGACCGGCGAGCAATGTCGACGTCGTGGACCCGGCCGGCCCGCCTCCGATCACCACGACGTCGCACTCCTGCGCCGCCCCTGCGTTCGGATGATCTTGGGCCACGCGAGCATTTCTCCGCTGTCAGCAGGTGAAACATTGTAATGTAGAGCCCGCCCGAAGAGGCGCCTAATCCCTTTTGCAAGCGTCAACGATACCGTGAGGCCTCCGATCAGGTCCCTGCCCCGATACTTCGAGGACGAACGCGGACGACGCGAATTCCTCGATGGGCTCTTCGACCGCACCGCATGCGACTACGACTTCGTCGAGCGTGTGCTTGCGCTCGGCAGCGGAAAACATTACCGGCGCGATGCGCTGCGGCGCGCTGGCCTCGGCCCTGGCATGCGCATGCTCGACATCGCCACTGGAACCGGGCTTGTCGCCCGCGAGGCGCTTGCCCTCGGCAGCGTCGTAATCGGCCTCGATCCCAGCGCAGGCATGCTCGGTGAAGCGGGGCGGCTTTCGTTTCCCCTTGTCCGCGGCCTGGGCGAAAGACTGCCCTTTCGCGACGCGTGCTTCGATTTCGTGAGCATGGGATTTGCACTGCGCCACGTCGCCGACATCGACGCGCTCTTCACCGAGATGCGGCGTGTGCTCGCCCCGGGCGGAACGGCGTGCGTCCTCGAAATCACGCGCCCGGCGAATCGTCTCCTCGCAGTGTCGCTGAGGGTCTTCATGACCCGCGTCGTGCCCGCCGTTGCCCGCATCGCGCGCCGGGATGGCGCGGCACTCATGCAGTTCTATTGGGACACGATCGACGCCTGCGTGCCGCCCGGCGCGATCATCGCCTCGCTCGAGCGCGCCGGATTCTCGTCGCCGGATAGGAACCTCACGTTGGGAATGTTCTCGGAGTACGTCGCGCGTAAACGCTGACGGCGATTGAAGTCGCTGATGGTGAGCGGATACCGCCGGCGTCTGACGTCGCTATGCAATCGGCGAAGCTCTCGTCCAGCGACGCACCATGCGCGTCCGCGACCGGCATCGAGTACACCTGCTGTCGCGAGTGTACGCTGTCCGGCCCTCCGTCCAACATGGCATAAGCGTCTATGCAGGCCGTCCACACCGTCATTGGCATTCTGCTCATCGCGTCCTTTGCGACGGCGCACGCGGCCGGCCGCGCGGAGAACCGCTTCGGCTCGATCTACATTGACGGCAAGAAGGCGGGGCAGATCCATTACACGATCGAGTACGGCGACACCGGCGACGTCGAGACGCTGAAGACCCGCGCGTCGCTCTCGATCCTCGGGGCGAAGCTGTTCAACTTCGAGCAGAACGTGCACGAGGAGTGGCGTCGCGGGGAACTGCATCAATTCCGCGGCCGGACCGACGACGACGGCAAGATCTACGAGGCCTCGCTCGATCGCGGGCAGGCAATGTACTCCGGCACGCTCAACGGCAAGCCGGTCGAGCTGCCTGACCGAGCGTTTCCGGCGTCGGTGTGGCACTACGCCATCGTCGACCGCCCACTGCTCTTCGATCTGAAGGTCTTCAAGCTCATGAACGTAAAGACGTCACGCTCGGAGGAGACGCTGACGATCGCGACGCGGAAGATCGCGGCGCAGCGGTTCGACTTCTCCGGCGACTGGACTGCGACGGCGTGGTTCGACGCGAAACGAGAGCTGGTGCAGTTTCGGCACTTCGTCGACCGTCACGAGGTGATCGTTCGGCTCGACGATTGAGGCGCAGCGTCGAATCAAGCTACAGCCCTCGGGCATCTACGCCAAGAAGCACCTCACTGACTCTACAGGCGGAACGCGAGAAGATGAGTCTTGAAGTCTGGAAAGATGACGTAAAGCATGATGAAGGCATTCATCGTCGATAGCTATGGAAGCGCAGATCGCGTGCGGACCAGCGAAGTTCCAGACCCGGAAATGCGGGAGGATGACGGCCTGATTGAGATCCACGCCGCTGGTGTGAACCCACTGGATTCCAAGATCAGAGACGGAGAATTCAAACTGCTCTTGCCTTATCGATTGCCGCTCATTCTCGCTAACGAGTTGGCAGGAGTCGTAATCCGTGAGGGATCTCGCGTGCGGCGATTCAAGCCCGGCGACGAGGTGTATGCACGACCTGCGTCGGTGATGCGATCGACCAGTGAGCGCGAGGTCTTGTCCAGTGACTCGCCGCGTAGGAACTGATCCAGCCAGCGAAGGTCGGTAACATCTTCGCTAGCGGTTGCCTTGTGCGTGACGAGTGCCTATCGAAGGTGATTCCGATCGGGCAGGGGATGCTGCATCGTGCGTTGCGTCAGTATGTCGCCCAGCATCATTTCGAGCGAAATCATCAGGGGCTGGGCAATGTGCTGATCGCGCCTTGCGCGATCGTCGAGGGCGCCTATGAGAAGACGAGCAGGGAGTTCGCGGGCAAGATGACTTCGGCGGAATAGGGAAGGTCGTGCATTGGGATGGGCTGCGTATAGATCGCACCGAAGTTACCGGCAGCGTTCGGATTGACCCATCCATCGTAAATGTCGCTGTTGAAGGATTCCTCCCAACGGCCGCCCCGCGGAAACCCAACACGGTACCCGTACCGCGTCTCGTTCGCCAGGCTCACGAGCACCACGACGTCTCGGCCTTCGCCGGGAATGTATCGCTGGAACGCCAGGAAGCGATTCTCGTCATTGGTATCGATCACGTGGAAGCCGTTTGCGCGCAACGCAGGCAGGCGCCAGCGCAGCGCGATAAGCTCGCGCGTGAATCGTAGGAAGTCGCGCATCGAGGGATCCGCCGCTTCGAGCCCGGGCCAGAAGAGGCGCAACTCCGGCCGGTCCTTCAGATCATCGGACCATTGCTTGTCCTCGAGGAATTCCTGGCCCATGAAGATCATTGGGATGCCTGGGGCCGCAAGGGAAAGGCCCATCGCGACGCGGCTCCTGGAGCGCGCGAACCATGATCGCGGGTTCGATGGATCCGCCAGCTTCGGGATTCGAAGCTCGCGGCCCTTCGCAGGATCGGGATCGCGCAGAACGATGTCGTGGTTTTCGGCGCCTTGGACGAAACGCCAGCTGGCATCGAATCCTTCAGGCCAGAGGCTCCTTCCCAGTTCGAACATGGGCAGACCGTGGCCGCCCGGATAGCTCGCCGCCTGCAATGCCCGCCTGATCGCGATCCTGGCGCCGTCGGTGAGGCTCGCGTCGAACCCCGCGCCGCTCCCGGCGACCGGCTTCACGACCCACGGCTCGACCGGCCAGAACTCCGCCTTTTGATACGCCTGCGGACGGATGTAGCGTACGGTAGAAGTTAAGTCTTGGCAGAACTTCCATCCGTCGGCGCCTCCGTCATTGCGGATGACGCTCACCTGGTCATACCGCAGCCCGTCTACGCGATACTCCTGCAGCAGGTAGCAGGCGTTGCCAATGAGAAAGTCGCGCACCTCCGGCTTGGAGAAGTCGAATACTAGGCCGCCGGCATGGTCCTTGTGACTGAAGTAGAGCGAGTTTTCGCGTTGCCAGGGATAACCGTGCTGGCGATCGAGGAAGAAGATGCTCTGCTCGCCGAAGTCACCGCCCGCATGGTTATAGACGACGTCGAGAATCACTGCGATACCGTACGTGTGCGAAATATCGACGAGCGCCTTCAGCTGGTTCATCTCACCGTACAGATCTTGAAGTGCGTAAGCGCTCAGTCCTTGTGCCTCGAGCAGGCCATTCATGTCCGCTAGATACGCGGGCAGCTCAGCATCAACGACCGCAAAGTCTGATTCCGGAGAGTAATAATCGACACCGTTGTAGCCGAGGCTGAATGTGGAGGGAAACTCCTGGATCGGCAGTAGCTGGATCGCAGTGATACCTAGGTCCGCTAGGTAAGCAATCTTGTTCGCCACGTCGAGAAACGTCCCGGCGCGCGCCGGCCACCGCGGGCTGGAATAGATGCCAACGTGCAATTGATAGATGACCAGGTTCTCGAAGCGCGGCGTCACGAAGCCGCTGTGATGCCACGGGAAATCCTGTCGGCGCAGTATGCAGTCGCCCGAGGACCAGTCCAGCTCACGTGCGTAGGGATCGCGCTTCCAGCCGCCGCCCGCTTCACCCACGACATAAAACTTGTATCTCTGGCGGTCGCGCGCACCGCGAACGAATCCCCACCAATGCCCGCCGGCGCCGCGAGCGAGCCGCGTCGACTCGTCCGGGTTCCAGGCCGTGAAATCTGACAGTACGTGAACTTGATGCGCGTTCGGCGCCCAAATCCGAAATGTGGCGCCATCGGCGATGACCTGCGCGCCCATCGGGGTTTCCCGGGAGAGGTTCTCCTGCGTGACGAGCGCCATGTCAGCCGTAGCCGCCGAACATGAACAGGCGCATGTTTTCGTCTAGGCTTTTAATGAGGCCGTGGAACTGCCCGCCGCGGATCAGCACGAGATCCCCGGGGCTGCATAGTGCGGATCTCGAACGCTCGCTCGCGCTCGGGAAACCGGAAGACCGGCTCGTATGAACTGCAACTAGCCGGGACCAGGCTTTTCACCGGCGCGCTTTGCGGCAGAGTGAGCGATGGCGAACGCGCGGCTCTCGTCTCCTCCGTACTCCTTGTAAGCACTGTTGAATGCTTTCAGGAATGCTTTCTTCTGATGCGGATTGTATTGATCGGTCTGCGCCTTGGGCAAATCCGAAACGCTCTCGTACGGCATGTGCTTTCCTCCGTTGCTAGATCCCTGATACTAGCCCGAGCAAGCGCCGGTTGCATCAGTCTCTTCCCGCAGGAACGGCCGAGAAGTCTGTCGCGACCTCGCTGGGCTCCTACCGCGTTCCGGTCATAGTCTTGGATTTGCGGTGAGTTCATACTGGAAAGATTGTTCGACAGGGGTTGGAGGTGATGTCGTCGTGAATAGCACCGCGCAGATGGGAGACGACCGCCCTGCTTACGAAGCGCAACCCGCACGAATCATTCGGACAGAATGCGTCCTGCACGACTTCGCTTTCTACGAAACGGTCGCCAGAATTTCTTTCAATTTGTTGAAATCCGCGGGCTTGGTCAAGTGGTGATCAAACCCCGCTCCAAGCGAACGCTGCCGGGCTGCCTCATGCCCATATCCGGTCAAAGCGACGAGCACAACATCCTGGAGCGTTGGTTGCTTGCGTATTCGTGTCGCCAACTGATAACCGTCGAGCCCCGGCAAACCGATATCCAATAGCATGATGTGCGGACGATAGGCGAGCGCCGTTTCGAGCGAGGTCGAACCGTCATAAGCTTTCCGAACATCATGCCCCAACTCCTTCATTATCATTGCCAAGGTGTCTACCGTGTCCACGTTGTCGTCCACTACCAGCACCCGCAAGGACCGTGTGGCCGACTTGTCAGGTTCGGGGAGGGCCGACGGTACTTGCGCGCCAGAAGAAATTGCCACAGGCAGAGTTACGACGAATTCGCTGCCCTGACCCAACGCGCTATGAGCCTCTACCCGCCCTTGATGCATCTCTACCAACCGTCGCACGAGCGCCAGGCCAATACCCAAGCCCCCTTGTGAGCGGGCCAGCGATCGCTCCGCTTGTGTGAAGAGATCGAAGACACGGGGCAGAAGTTCGGGTGCGATGCCGATCGCCGGTATCCCGCACGCGCAATACGCAATCATTGCCGTTTTGCTCGACGCTCAACCAAATGTGGCCACCGTGCTCGGTGTATTTAGCGGCGTTGGTAAGCAGGTTCACGACAATCTGTTCCAGCCGGGCTGCATCGGCGTGCAGCCAGATGGGTTGCGGCGGCAGCGACACCGTGAGTTCATGCCCGCATTCGTCCATGAGATGGCGAATGGCCTCTACCGCACGCTCCACAATGCCACTCGATGGCAACGTAATCAAGGTGAAGGTGGACCCTGCCCGTGCTGACACGGGACACATCCATCAGGTCATCCACCAAACGGGTCAGTTGAGTCACTTGACGTTCAATGATGGCGCGGGCTCGCTCCTGAAGTGGGTCTACATCGGGCTGGGACCCCAGGAGATGCACAGCGTTGACGATGGGCGCGAGTGGGTTACGAAGCTCGTGACTGAGCATTGCCAGGAATTCGTCCTTGCGACGGTTAAGATCGGCCAGGGCATCGGCCTGCTGTTGCCGTTCGCGCTCGATTCGGAAGCGTTCGGTGATGTCATAAAAGCAATTGATTGCGCCGGTGATGTCTCCGTTTGAGCTTTTCAACGGGCGGATATTCACGATCACGGTAATTCGCGAACCGTCAGGCCGCTCAATGAGCACTTCTGCATCACGTGCCTCCAGGATTTCGCCGCTCACTACCTGGGCCATTGGACACTGCTCATGCGGCATGAAGCTGCCGTCAGGACGGAACAACTTGAACGAGCCGCAAAACCGCTCGTCGGTATCCCCTAACGCTGGTTCGCGGCCCCACAATTCCGCGGCGACGCGATTGAATTCCTGAATCACACCCGAGGCATCAATGGAATAGACGGCGACAGGACTCAAATCGAACAAGACGCGGTAACGTTCTTCGCTTTTGCGCAGCGCTTCGTTATTCCGCAGGTGGGAATCGGACATTCGCGCGCTCCTTTTCAGTTCAATGCGCCGAATGCCTAGCAAACGGTCGCAAGCTGCATTTAACTTCTTGCCCGAAGGCCCCAAGTGCTCGGTTACGGGTACCCCGAATTAAGAGGACAGGAAGTCCAACCCTACGAGGTACCTGCGCAGGCAGCGTATCACGGCATGACGCGACCGAGCCAACGCGGAACAAGGGGTAGGAGGTTATCGCCAGTTCGGGTTTTTTGGCGCGGGTGCATATTCCTGGATTTGCGGTGGGCACATACTCGAAAAGAGGGAAGGGAGCCGGGACGCAATCATGACCGAAAGAATCTGGCTTAAAAACTATCCAGCCGGCGTGCCACCGGAAATCGATGCCGACAGCTTCAGCTCCATCCCGGAGCTGTTCGACAAGACCGTTCTCAAGTTTGCCGATAAGCCGGCTTATCACAACCTTGGCCACACACTGAGCTACGCCGCTTTGGAAGGGCTGTCGCGGGATTTCGCGGCGTTTCTGCAGGGGTTGCCGGGCATGGCAAAGGGCGAGCGCGTCGCCATCATGGCGCCGAATCTGCTGCAGTATCCGGTGGCGATGTTCGGCATCCTGCGCGCCGGCATGACGGTGGTAAACGTCAACCCCTTATACGCGCCGCGCGAACTCGAATACCAGCTGAATGACTCGGGGGCGAAGGCCATCGTGATCGTCGAGAACTTCGCCCATACGCTTCAGCAGGTGCTAAAGAACACGGCGGTCGAGCATGTAATCACGACAGAGCTCGGCGACCTGCTGTCGACCCCGCGCCGCTGGATCGTCAATCTTGTCGTCAAGCGGGTGAAGAAAATGGTTCCGCCATGGCGCATCGATCGCGCCATCGATTTCCGCAGCGCGCTCGCGCATGGTGCGACGGCGACGTTCAGGCCGGTCGAAACGGCGCACGACGACATTGCGTTCCTGCAGTACACCGGCGGCACCACGGGCGTTGCGAAAGGCGCGATGCTGACTCACCGCAACATCATCGCCAACGTGGAGCAGGCCGGCGTATGGGTCTCGCGCACCTTCAAGGAAGGTAGCGAAATCTTCATCGCCCCTTTGCCGATGTACCACATCTTCTGCCTTTCCTCGACGTTGTCGTTCATGAAGTGGGGCGGCCTCCTCGTACTGATCACCAACCCGCGTGACATGGCGGGCTTCGTCAAGGAACTCCGAAAGTGGAAGTGGAGCGGCATGACCGGCGTCAATACGCTGTTCAACGGCCTGTTGAACGCGCGCGGATTCGATCAGCTGGATTTCTCAGCGGTGAAAGTCATCGTAGGCGGTGGCGCGGCCGTGCAGAAACCGGTGGCCGAGCGCTGGATGCAGGCGACGGGGCACTGCATCACCGAAGCTTACGGCTTGACCGAAGCGTCGCCGGGCGTATGTGCCAATCCGTTGGGAACGCCGTGGAACGGCACTGTCGGCCTGCCGTTCCCTTCCACCGACATATCGATCCGCGACGAGAGCTTCAACGAGTTGCCGGCATGGACGGGCGACGGTGACATCGAGAGGCACACCGGCGAGATCTGCGTCCGCGGCCCGCAGGTGATGAAGGGGTACTGGAACATGCCCGACGAAACCGCCAAGGTGATCCAGGACGGCTGGTTGAAGACGGGCGACGTCGGTCACCTGGATTCGGAGGGTTTCGTCACCATCACCGATCGCAAGAAGGACATGATCGTGGTTTCGGGATTCAAGGTCTACCCCACCGAGATCGAAAGCGTCGTTGCGGCCCATCCGGGCGTGCTGGAATGCGGGGTCGTGGGGGTGCCCGACGACAAGACCGGCGAGGCGGTGAAGGTGGTGATCGTGAAGAAGGATCCAAGCCTCACGAAGGAAGCCGTTATCGGGTACTGCTGGACTCAGCTCACCGGCTACAAGCTGCCGCGCCACGTAGAGTTCCGCAGCGCCTTGCCGAAGACGCCGGTCGGAAAGGTCCTGCGGCGGGAGTTGCGTGACGAGCGGAACGAGTAGCGGTAATCTTTGCGCCCACGCGAGGCGATGAGCAGCGATCACAGGACGAAGGTGCCCAAGCCCTCGCGATCGTAGTACTCGAGCGTCACGCGGCCCGGCGCAAAGGTCGCCTTGGAGATGGTCCCCGGTGCAGCGTTTTCGTCCTGCATCGTGAACGTGAACACGTCGCCGTCCCAATGGGCGAGCGGCCGCCGCAGCGGCGCGGGACCCAGCGTCAGCAACAGCGCATCGCCGGACAGTTCGATCAGCAGTGGGCCGTGGTAGTCGTTGCGGTAGGTGCCGGCAGACGCAACGAGCGGTCGTGAAGGTGGCGCGGGCGCAGTCGGCCGCGGAACACCCACCAGCGAGCCTTCCGGGGCATTCATCGCCGCAAAGAACGGCCCGAACAATGCCGCGTAATCGCGCTGGATCGCGCCAAACTCCACGAGGTCGAAGAACTGCGCGGAGAGGATCTCCGGAACGCCGATCGGATAACCATTGGTCAGCCCGATGAGCGCGACGCCGGTCGAAGGGACCACCCTGAATGTCGTCGCTGCGCCCAATTCGAAGGCGCCGGAGTGGCTGTAATTCTTGCGGCCGGCGGAGGTCGTGCCGACGTTGAAGCCGTAGCCGGAATAGCCAGCGCTGCGCCCGTTGCCGGCCGGCGACGTCTCGATCTGCGGTGAGACGGCTGCCGCCAGTGCGGCGGCGTCGACCACGCGCCGCCCCGCGAACATTCCTTCGCTCAGCATCAATGCGAGCCACTTCGCCATGTCGTTGACCGACGAGGTGACGCTCGCGGCGGGCGCCTGCGCATCGGGCATGCGCAGCGTCTGCACGACCCAACTGCCGCCGATCTTGCGGTGGCCGGTGACGCGGTTCGAGCGGGCGACGAAGTCGGCGAAGCGCGAGCTCGTGCGAGTCATTCCGAGCGGAGCGTAGATCGCCTGCTCGGACAACGAAGCCCAGTCGATGCCAGCCGCCGCGGACGTCGCGAGACCGCCGGCCGTCACGCCAAAGTTGGTGTAGTCGTAGTGTTTCCGGAACCTGTCGAGCGGGACGTAGCGCAGGCGCTCCAGCACCCGGCGCTGGTCAAAGCCCATGTCTTCCAGCCGGTCCCCTATGTGCTCCGGTAGCCCCGACCGGTGCGCATACATGTCGCCGATCGTGACGAGTCGGGTTGCTTCGGGATCCGACAGCGTGAACCACGGCAAGAGTCCACGTATCGGCGAGTCCCAGGCGACGTGGCCGAGTCCGACCTCGCGTGCCACGACGGTTGCGCCCACCGACTTGGAGAGCGATGCCAACTGGAACACGGTGTCCGCATCAACGGGCGACTGGGTGCCGACGAGCCGCGTGCCGAAGCCCTTGGCGTAGATGGTGCGCTCGCCGCGCACCACGGCGACTGCCATGCCGGGCACACCTGTGCTCGCCATGAGATCAGCGACAAGCCGATCGAGCTTCGCGACGGCGTCGTCGATATTCCGTTCGGGGGCGGGTCCGGGATCCCCCCGGTTCATTGCGGGCGTCACGCCGCCGCATGCGGCGAGAAGCGTGCACAAACCGGCTTCCAGCAAACGGCGTCGTTCTTCCAGTTTGGTCACCGCGGAGATCCCAAGGCAGTCGAGTCGTGTCCCCCGGCGATCGGTGGGCCGCACGTGGGCGAGCATCTTACCGCCCGCGCTGCCGTACTGCATTGAATTGCCGACGCCGGAGGCAATGTGGACGGAGATCGTGAAACGGGCGAACATACGGGGCGAACAAAAAACCGGAGACCTCGACATGCACTTTCGAAGCACGCTTTCCAATGCAGGCAAAACTTTCCTGGGTCTGGCTGCATTTGCAGCGCTGGCCGGCGCTGCGCGGGCCGACGTTCTCGACGACGTCAAGACCAACGGCGTGCTCAAGTGCGGCGTGACGCTGGCTTCGGCCGGCTTTTCGGCCGAGAACAACGCAGGCAAGCGCGAGGGATTCGACATCGACCTGTGCAAGGCCATCGCCGCCGCGGCGCTGGGTGACGAGACCAAGATCCAGCTCACGCCAATGGATCTCAAGACCGCATTCGCGGGCCTGCCCACCGGCGCTGTCGACGTGCTCACGCACCGATTCACCTGGACGCAGAGCCGGGACGTGGGCGGCCTCAAGTTCCCGAAGATCATGTTCTTCGACGGCCAGGGTTTCGCCGTCACGAAGAAATCCAAGGCCAACAAGATCGCCGATCTCAACAACGCCACCATCTGCACGCTGCAGGGCAGCACGTCGGAGCTGATCGTGGCCAGCTACTTCGGCGCGCACAAACTCAAGTACAAGATCGTGACCTTCGCTTCGGCGGAGCAGGCCTGGGATGCTTTCGTCGGCAAGCGTTGCGACACCGTCATCAACGACCGATCGGGCCTGGCCGCGCGCCTGGCCAAATTGCCGAACCAGGATGACTACAAGGTCCTTGCCGAGACGGTGTCGAGCGAACCCATCGGGCCGATCGTGGCGCAGGGTCAACCGCGCTGGGAGGCCCTGGTTCGCTTCACGCTGAACGCGCTGGTGGCTGCCGAGGAGTTGGGCGTGACCCAGGCCAATGTCGACGCGGAGCGCAGCTCGCAAAATCCGGACGTGCAGCGCCTGCTGGGCGTGACCGGCGACTTCGGCACCAAGCTCGGCGTCGCCAACGACTATGCGTACAAGGCGATCAAGGCGGTCGGCAACTACGGCGAAGTGTGGGATCGCAACGTCGGACCCAAGACGCCGCTGCGCCTCGAGCGCGGACGCAACGCGCTGGTCGCCAATGGCGGCTTGATGATGTCGATCCCGATCCGCTGACCGGCGCCTCGGGGCGTCGGCCGAATGCGCGCTAGCGCTCCCGACTCCTCGCATGACGGCGCTTCCAACGCCGAAGATGTCGCGCGCCGTTCTGATGGAACGGCTGCCGGGCTATGTCGGCCAGGTGCGTCCTGCTGGCCGTCGTCGCCTGGCTGGTTTGGCGCGGCGTTTCGAATTTCCAGGCCAATGCGCGTGCGCTTGGTTTGTCCGCCGGCTTCGGCTTCCTGCACACCCAGGCGGGATTCCAGATCGCGCAGACGTTGATTGCGTTCAGCCCGGCGTCCTCGTATCTGGACGCGATCATCGTGGCCGCGCTCAACACGCTGCTCGTGGTGGCACTGGCCAGCGTGCTCAGCACGCTGATCGGGCTTTGCATCGCTTTCGGCCGGCTGGCCCCCGGTGGTCTGGTCCGCAGCGCGTCGTCGGTCTATGTCGAGGTGTTTCGCAACATTCCGCTGTTGCTGCAGATCCTGTTCTGGTACTTCTCGGCGATCGTGTTGCTGCCCGGCGTGGGTGACAGCATTCAGTTCGGTGCCGTGCTCTTGAACAACCGCGGATTGTTTTTCCCGCGCGTGGCAGATGACGTCGACAGGCGTCTACGCGGTGGCTGCGGCGCTCGTGGTCTTTGTCGTGTTGTTGATATTGGCGCGCCGTACGCTCGCGTCGAAAGTGATCAAGGGCCCCGGTGGCTGGGCGCTCGTCGTGGCGGTGCTCATCGCGCTGTGCTTCGCGCCGCTCGCGCTGATGGATGCCCAGCTTTTCGCGCTGGACTCGCCCGCACGTGGACGGCTTCGACGTCGGCGGCGGCTTCGCGATACTGCCCGAGTTGATGGCGCTCACGCTGGGCCTGTCGATCTACAACAGCACTTTTCTGGCCGAGATTTTCCGCGCCGGCATCTTGTCGGTGCCGCGCGGACAGACCGAGGCCGCAGCCACCGTGGGATTGAGCGGCGTGCGTGCGGCATTGCTGATCACGTTGCCGCAGGCGCTGCGTGTGGCGTTGCCGGCCGCCGGCGGGCAATACCAGACACTGGCCAAGGCGTCTTCCCTGGCTGCGGCCATCGGTTATCCGGACATCATGCAAATCGTGGGCGGCACGGTGGCAAGCCAAACCAGCCAGGCACTCGAAGCGATGACGCTGGTGGTGTTGCTTTACGCTGCCATCAACCTGTTCATCGCTTTGGTGGTGGGCCTTGCGAATCGCGGCTTGCTCGAGCGCGAGGGCCGCTAACCTGTCACGGTTCGCTGTCGCGCGATGTGTCCCAGTCGCTGCTCGTGCCTCGAGCGGCGCATTCGGGCGCGACTGACATGACAACCCACTTCGTGCGTCAGACGCTGATCGATCCGCGCATCGCGCCCGTCGCCGCGATCGCCGCGCCTGCTTCGTTGGCGCCGCGCCTGGTTTCCGACGCCGACGATGGGCGCGCTTTCGCTGTTGCTGCTCGCGCTGTTCATCGTGTTCGGCTGGCGCTTCTTCCAGTGGGGCGTCGTGCACGCGCACTGGCTCGGCAGCTCGAGCGAAGCGTGCCCGGGCGACGCCGGTGCGTGCTGGGCGTTCGTCATTGCACGCTGGAAGCCCTGGCTGGTGGGCAACTATCCGTCCGGATCAGTTGTGGCGCGCATGGACGTGCTTCGCGGCATTCGCGCTGTTCTGGACGTGGGTGGTGCGGCGCTCTCACGCGGCGAGCCTGCAGCGCGTGCTGCTGGGCTTCATCCTCCTGCCCGTCGCGTTCTTCCTGCTGCTGATCGGCGGCGGTCCGCTGCCTGTTGTCGTGCCCACGCTCTGGGGCGGACTGCTGCTGACGCTGGTGGTGACGCTGGCGACCTTTGCCACGGCGCTGCCTGTCGGCCTGTGTCTCGCGCTCGGGCGCCGTTCGCGGCTGCCCGCAGTGCGCTGGCTGTGCGGAGCGTTCGTGGAAGGCATGCGCTCGGTGCCGCTGCTGGCCGTGCTTTTCATCGCCGCCACGCTGTTGCCGATGTTCCTGCCCAATGGCGTGAATTTCGACCTTTTCACGCGTGCTCTCATCGCGTTTGCGCTCTTCAATGCGGCGCTGGCGGCCGAGGTGTTCCGCGGCGGCCTGCAATCGGTGGGACGCGGCCAGGTCGAGGCCGCCGCCACCGTCGGCTTGAGCGACTTCGCGGCACTGCGCCTGATCGTGCTGCCGCAGGCCGTGACCGCCGTGGTGCCCGCGCTCGTGAACATCATGATCGCCGTGATCAAGGAGACCACGTTGTTGTCGGTCATCGGCGTCAACGACCTGCTGGGCGCCGTGGAGAACGGCGCGAAATCGCCCGACTGGATCGGGGAGTCGAACATACTGACTTCGGGCCACGTATTCCTGGCGCTGGCTTATCTGACTGTCTGCTACGGGCTGTCGCGCTACAGCCGGCGGCATGGAAGTCCAGCGCTGATGGGCGAGCATGATTTTCGTCGGGGACGTATGAACAGCGATTTGCAAGGGAGCATGACTCTGCAGCAGAATTCAGTATTCGATTTCCGGTCGCCGTTCACGTCAACACAGGAGAAGATGATGGCAAAACAGGATGCATTCACCAGCGAGGAATGGACGCTGCTGCGGCTCGTGCCGTCATTCGTCGCGAGCGGCACAGCGGCTGCCGACCCGTCGGGCCTCTTCGCATCGATCAAGGAGGCCGCCGCGGGCGCGCAAGGCACGGCCGAAGGGTTCAAGTCCAACAGCGGCCTCGAACTCTTCGCCGCTCTCGCCGCTGACCGCAGCATTCCCGGCATGCCGGACCCGAAGACCGTGCTCGGCGAAGGGTCGCGCGAGCAACAGATGCAGAATTTCAAGAACGCGGTGCTCGAGCGCGTCAAGTCCGCGGCGGACCTTGTCGCGCGCAAGACCTCGCCCGCGGAAGCGGACGCTTATCGCAGGATGCTTGCGGACGTGGCCGAGAAGGCGGCAGGCGCCTCGAAGGAGGGCGGATTCCTCGGCTTCGGCGGTGTGCGCGTGAGCGACAAGGAGCAGGCGTTCATCACCGAAGTGAAGAGGGCCGCCGGGATCGCCTGAACGTTTCCCACAGGCTCGTCGACAGGACACCCGATGAAGATTCCCACCCTGAACACTGCGTTACGCGGCTAGCCTGCTTTGAACCCCGTGTCACATGAAGTGACCAGGCCTTAACCTTGCTCGGCCGTCGTCGCGTTCGGATCCGCGCGCCAGAGCCGGTAGCGGACTTCGACGCTGGCGGGGACGTACACCACGAGTGGCAGGCGGCTGTTGTAGCGGACGAGCCGCGGCTCGCCGGCCAAGGCGACGAAGCGATCGACCTTGGCCGCTTTGGGATCGACGGCCATCCGCGTGCCGGCCATGGGGCCGAGCTTGCGCAGCAGGTAGCGATCGTAGCCCCAGCCGCGGATGGTCTCCTTCTCGAGCCTGCCGCCGAAGAAGTAGCGATTGCGTTCGTCGACCTTGACGGTCTTGCCGACGAGGAGCTCGACCTCGGCCGTCGATTCGTCTTGCAGCGGAGGAAGGTTGATCACATACCGGTTCATGCCAGGATCTGCCGGCGGGAACGCTTTCATGTCATCCGCAGCAATGGCTGACGCGCAAACGAACGCGAGCAGTGCAATGGATAGCAGCGCTTTCATGGCAGCCTCGCGTGAATGTACCCGGTCATCGACGCATCGTTCATTTTACGCTTCGTCGCTCCAGCGCTGAAGCTGTCGACCTGTCATGACGACGACCTCTCCCGCAACGCCCGACAAGAACGCCACCATGGTGCGGATGCAAGGCATCAACAAGTGGTACGGCAGCTACCATGCGCTGCGCGACATCGACTTGCAGGTGGCGTCGGGCGAACGCATCGTGATCTGCGGCCCGTCGGGCTCGGGCAAGTCCACGCTGGTGCGAACCGTCAACTTGCTGGAGCCTTTCCAGCAGGGCCACCTGCACGTCTGCGGTGTGGAAGTAGGTGCCAATGAAATCACGCGGGCCGCGCGCCTGGCGGTGAACCGCCGCGTCGGCATGGTGTTCCAGCAGTTCAACCTGTTTCCCCACATGACCGTGCTGCAAAATCTCACCGTGGGCCCTGTCTGGGGCGGCGGCGTGAGCCGCACCGAGGCTCAGGAGCTTGCAAACCATTACCTGCAGCGCGTCGGGCTGATGGATCAAGCACACAAGCATCCGGCGCAGCTCTCCGGCGGACAACAGCAACGCGTGGCGATCGCGCGCGCCTTGTGCACGCGCCCGCGGCTGGTTCTGTTCGATGAGCCCACGGCCTCCCTCGACCCGGAAATGGTGAACGAGGTGCTTCAGACCATGGAGAGCCTGGCCGGCGAAGGGATGACGATGATGGTCGTTACGCACGAGATGGGGTTCGCGCGCCGCGTGGCGGACCGTGTCATTTTCATGGACCAGGGGCAGATCATCGAGACCGCGCCCCCGGATGACTTCTTTGATCGGCCGCAGAGCCCGCGCCTGCAATCCTTTCTGGGCCAGCTGCTGCCGCATTGAGGCTCGCTTTTTCGCCACTGCTCATTCGGAATCACCTTCGGAGACCAACCTATGTCCGTCATCGACGTCCACACCCACATGTTCACCGCGAGGTGGCTCGAGCTCCTGAAGAAGGAAGGCGGCATCTACAACATCAAGATTCGCCCTGACGGCCAGCAGGAAATCTTCAGAGGAGACACGCCCGTCGTGATTCCCCAGCCGGGTCATTTCGACTACGACATGCGGATCAAGCACATGGATGCAGCGGGCATCGACATCTCGATCGTCTCGCTCACCTGTCCCAACGTTTATTGGGGCAACGAAGACGTCAGTTGCCGGGCCGCCCGGGAATCCAACGACACGATGGCGCAGGCGCAGGTGAGCTACCCGGATCGCATTCGCTGGTTGACCTCACTGCCTTGGGAATACCCGGAGCAGGCGATCGAAGAACTGGGCCGTACGTGCAGCAATGGCGCCGTCGGCGTCATGGTGCTGGCGAACATCGCCGGACGCAGCCTGACGGATCCGCTCTTCGCGCCGATCTGGGCCGAGATCGACAGGCGCGCTCTGCCGGTCCTGGTGCATCCCACCGATCCGCCCGGCGTGGACATGATGGACATGACCAGGTTCGACCTGAGCTGGTCGGTCGGCTTCATGTTCGACACGACGTTGGCCATCACGAGAATGATTTTCGAAGGATTCTTCGACCAGTACCCCAATCTGAAAATCATCGCTTCGCATGGCGGCGGCACGCTCCCCTATCTGATCGGTCGCTTCGAGAAGGGCGATGAAGTGGAGATCCCCAGCCGACGCCGGATGAAGCGCAAGCCGACCGACTATTTGCGCCATATCTACTACGACAGCATTACCTACAACCTCGGTGCGCTGCAGTACCTGATTTCGGTTGTCGGCGCCGAGCACGTCATGTTCGGCACCGACTGGCCGCACCAGGTACACGACACGAAGGGCGCGTTCGCGAATTCGGCCAGGTTGGCGGAGGGTCAAACGAGCGCACTTCGTTCCGGGAACGCCCTGCGTATTTTTGAACTATAGGAAGACTCGTCGGCGGGCGGTCTGCAGGCGATCTCCGGGTTGCATCGCAACGGACATCGCTACAAAGGAATCTACTGTCGCAGAAATGTCCCGACACACCGTGGCGAAACGAAATAGCTGTTGGTATCACCGGATTGCATGGTAACGACATACACTCCCGGCATCATGTAAGGGCGAGTCGAGAGCTTCAGTGTCCAGTTCCCGGTTCTCTTGTCGAATTCGAACGCGTTTCCATCGCTCGGCTTTCGCGCCGCGAATTGTGCCGAGTCATCGCTAACAGTAGCGGTGTCGGACAACAGCCGCACATCGGCAATCGGTGGGACGTTTATCGATGCGGCTCCCACGAGGTTGTTTCCGTCAAATAGCTGAGCCTGCAAGGAAATGGGTTTGCTTGTGTTGGGCCCGAGGGACGGCTGCACGTCGAAGGGATCCTGAAATCCTTCACAACTATAGACGGGAAGCGCGGTCACTCCCCAATCTCCGTTAAATCCGTCGATTCTCAGAAGCGGTCGTTCAGGCGTTGCCGCAAACGTTCGTATCTCGGCGGCAAATGGATATAGCTGGGGCAACACCGCGGATAGTGGAGTGTAAACACCGTAGACGAACTGCTTGGTTTGTCCCGGAGCCAATGATCCGACGAGTTGATCGTCGAAGGCATCCGTATCTGCATCGGGATCGTCTCCGGAGAAGAAGGTGTAACCAGCGGGAGTCGAAGTTTGGCTGCTAAGCGAGTAGGTATTGGCGTCGCCTACACATACCCCTGAACAAATGGAAATTGTTTGAGTGGGCGAAACGTTGGTTACGGTCGCCATGATGACTATGGCTTGATTCTGACCGAAAGGGCCGAATGGAAGATTGATCGTAAAGCTGGCCTGGAGCGGCGATTGAGCACGAGCATGTGTCGCTGGCAGTGCCGATACCGCCAGAACCAACAAAAAGCCGATCGTGGTGCGAACTGACGCCATGGTTCCCCCCGGGCTTTTCGAATTCTAGTCGATCGGGCCCGAATATTGTTCAAGTTCGCTTCTCCCTCAAAAATGGGGACGAGGTCGGATGCGAGACGGACGAAAACTTGTTTCAGCGTAGAGCGGAGCGAGCGTTAAGCCGCGAAGCGGCGGGCCGTAGCTACGAGCTGGCACTCTTTTCCCGCGCTCATGCCTCGTCCGTCCAGTAGTCCAGGTCGTGGTCTGCACGCGTCATGTGGCGCAGGCCGCCGCCGAAAGCGCCGATTTTCTTCGAATCGGGATATTCGCAGACCTCCGCCGGCAACATGGTGCTGACGGACAGGTAGGCAAGCTCGGCGTCCGAGTCGTTGACGAGTCTGATGCGCCGTTTCGGGGCCTCCGGTCGGGCAGCAGATCACGTCTCCCGCGCGGATCTGCCGGGTCTCGCCGCCGTAGCGCAGCGTCCCTTTGCCCCTCACGATGAAGAACATCTCCTCTTCGCCGCGATGACTGTGGAAAGGGCACGAGCGTCTTTCCGGGCGGCACGACATCGTACGAATAGCCGAGGTCCTTCGCTCCGAGGAGCGGACCGATGCGCACGGCGTCGCTCTCGAACTTATCGCCCTTCACGAAATGCTCGAGCTTCAATTCGTCGATGTTGACGACTTTCGAATCGATCACGCTCATGGTTCCCTCCGCACACGATGGAGGATACGAATTTCAATTCACCAGGCCCCAGCGGGTCAAGTCGCCGGCCATGCAGAGCCGCGCCTCGAGGCGCGAGGACTCGAGGCTTTCCTCGACGGCCTTTGCAATTGCGTGCGCCTTTGCGCCGTGGAGCCGCGCCGCGTCGCATTGACCTCGCGCCGCGAGTAAACGTGCCAGCGCGGCCTCGGCATCCATCTGGAGGCGCACGCGGCCGATATCCTCTGCCATGCCGCGGGCAAGATCGAGCGACCGTGTGTAGCACGAGATCGCCGCCGCGGGCTCGGCGTTCGCGAAGTGTGCCTCGCCGCGGCCATGGTAGGGCCTGCACCGCGACGAGATCGGCGAAGCCGGTGCGCTCGCAGATCTCCACCGCTTGCTGGTGGAATCCGATTGCCTGGTCGTTGAGACCCGTGCTCCATGCGACTGTCCCAAGGTGATAGAGCGTATCGGCGGCGTGATGCTCGTCATTCATTGCGCGGCACTCCGCCAGTGCTTCGGTGAGACACGCGGTCGCCTCTTCGTAGGCGTCTGCGCGCCGATAGGCCATGCCCAGCTGGATCAGCGCGTCACGCGTCCTTTCGCGCTCGCCGCCGGCGCGCATCACATCGATGACGCGGTGAACGTCGGCCACTGCGCCTTGAGTCTGGCCGGCCTGTGCGCGCGCCGCCCCGCGCCGCTCGTAGATCGCGAGGCGTTGACGTTCCCTGAGCGACTCCGGGTGGGACTCGGACAGCGCGACTGCGCGATCCAGCCAGTGCAGCGCATCGCGCATCGAGAACAACGCCTGCGAATGTTCTCCTGCGAGGAGAAGGTAGCGGAGCGCCTTCGACCAGACGTGAGCGCGCTCGTAGTGTTCTGCCAGCTTGGCGTCGCGTTCGTGCGTCTCGCCTTCGCCGCGGCGTTCCAGCGCTTTCGCCACCGACTGATGCAGCAGCCTGCGCCGCGCCCCGCCGATGTCACGATAGACGACCTCGCGAACCTTGTCGTGGCTGAAGTCGTATACGCCGCCCTCGGGCTCCTCGCGAAGCAAACGGCGCCTGACAAGCGCCTCCACAGCGGCCAGCAATGGCTCCTCGGGCTCGCGTGTCACCTCGAGAAGCGTATCGAAGTCGAAGCGCCGTCCGAGAACCGCGGCGGTTTCGAGTATCGGCCGGATCTCCCTGGGCACATGCGCGAGCCGCACGCGCACGGCGGCACGCATGGTCCGCGGGCAACTATGCCGTGGTGGGCACCACGCTGCAGATTGTCGGTGAGACCTTGTGCGAAGCGCTCGACCTGCGCGCGGGCGCGCGCGTGCTCGACGTCGCCGCCGGCAACGGCAATGCCACGCTTGCGGCCGCGCGCCGCTGGTGCGACGTGACGTCCACCGACTATGTGTCCTCGCTGCTCGAGTCCGGACGTGCGCGCGCACTGGCCGAAGGCCACACGATCGAGTTCCAGGAAGCCGACGCCGAGAACCTGCCGTTCTCCGACGCATCGTTCGACGCGGTGATGCCACTTTCGGCGTGATGTTCACGCCGAACCAGGACAAGGCGGCGAGCGAGCTTGCGCGCGTTTGCAAGCCGGGCGGCAGGATCGGCCTGGCGAACTGGACACCCGAGAGCTTCATCGGGCAACTCTTCAAGACGATCGGCAAGTACATCCCACCGGCGCCGGGCGTCAAATCACCTGCGCTGTGGGGCACGAAGGCGCGGCTCGAGGAGCTCTTCGGCAAAACCGCGCGCGAGATCCGTACGACGAGCCGCGACTTCGTCTTCCGCTACGCTCGCCGGCACACTGGATCGAAGTGTTCCGCACGTACTACGGTCCGATGAACAAGACGTTCGGCGCGCTCGATGCCGAGAAGCAGGCTGCCTTCACGCAAGACGTGCTGGCCCTGATGGAGAGGGACAATCGCTCGGGTGATCGCACGCTGGTGCTGCCGAGCGAGTACCTGGAGGTCGTCATCGAGCGGAAGTGAAGAGTTCCAGCAACGGCAGGGCGCGACATCCGGATGTCAGGGCACGACGTCCGGATTGACTGCGCCTGTCGGGCGTTGAATACTCCGACATCTGCCGCTGATTCCCATCCTGCGGTGACTGCGTGCAATACCTCGAGGAGAACCGAGCGTAATGTTTGCGTTGAATCCATTGCCGCCGCAGATGGCGCCCGAGCTCGTGCAAAAGCTGGTCCGCGCGGAGCCCGCGACGATCGGTCACTTTCGCCATTGGGGCTTCATGGATCCGGAAATGAGGGCGATGCAGCAGGACGTGCGCATCGCCGGACCCGCGGTCACCGTGCATCAACCCGGCGTCGACGGCACGATCATCGGCTATGCGCTGGGTCAGCTTCGTCCCGGCGACGTTCTCGTCGTCGATCGTTGCGGCGACACGCGGCACGCCGGTTTCGGCGGCGTCGTCGCCTATGCCACCAAAGTGGCCAAGGTCGCGGGCGTGATCATCGACGGCGTCGTCGCCGACATCGGCGAGATTCGTCGCTACGGCGTGCCGGTATGGTGTCGCGGGGTCTCCGCCATCACGACCAAGCGGATCGGCATGGGCGGTTCGTTTTGCGCGCCGATCTCATGCGGCGGCGTGGCAGTGCGCCCCGGTGATGTGATCATCGCCGACGAATGCGGCGTCGTCGTGATGGACCCGGCGGATGCCGAGGCGGCCGCCGAGCGCGCGATCTCGATGCAGGATGCGGAAGCGAAGACCCGGGCGCGGCTCGACGCGGGCGAGAAGCTGCCGGACATTTCCGGCGCGACCAAGGTGCTCGAAGAAGCGCTGGCGAAGCAGCGCGTCACTCCATGAGATTCAGCACCGCGCGCGACATGAGCTTCGTGCCGAGCGGAATCATTCGCTCGTTCAGCTGATAATCGGGCCGGTGGATCGCGGTGTCGTGGCCCTCGATTTTCGATCCGATACGCAGATGCGCCGAGGGAACGCGCTCGGCGAACCACGCATAGTCTTCGCTGCCCATGCTCGGGAACGGCATTTCGATGACGTTCTCCGCTCCCAGCATGTCGCGTGCGACCGTCAGCACGCGCGCCATCGTCGCCTTGTCGTTGCGCAGCGCCGGCGTGAGCTTCGTCCATTTGAGCTCGTAGTCGATCCGCATCCCGGTCTTCAGCCCTTCCAGGATCCTGTCGCACCGCCGCTTCGATGCGATCGGCGATATCGGATTCGAGCGTGCGCACCGATGCGTTCAGCTCCACCGACGACGCGATGATGTTGCGCACGGTCCCGCCCTGAATGCGGCCGATGGTCACGACTGCCGAGCTGATCGGCGCGATCTCGCGGCTGACGATGGTTTGCAGCTGATCGACGAACTGCGCGGCGCCGACGATCGCGTCCACCCCGAGATGCGGATGCGCGCCATGCGCGGCTACACCCTTCATCGTGACATCGAATGCGTCCGACGATGCCATGACCGCTCCCGCATGCCACCCGACCGTGCCGGTGGCGAGCTGCGGCCAGTTGTGAAAGCCCAGGATGGCATCCGGCTTGTCGGCATCGAACGCACCGGCTTCCAGCATCGCACGCGCACCGCTCAGCGTTTCCTCGCCAGGCTGGAAGATGAACATCACGCGCCCCGGCAGCTCGGCGCGCGCATCCGAGAGCACCGCGGCAACGCCGAGCGCGATCGCCGTGTGCGCGTCGTGCCCGCAAGCGTGCATCTTGCCGGGAATCTTCGATGCGAACGGCAGCCCGGCCGGTTCGTTCATGGGCAGTGCGTCCATGTCGGCGCGAATCGCGACGGTCGGTCCCGGCTTCGCGCCCTCGAGCATCGCAACGATCCCCGTTCCGCCCACGCCGGTCCGGCAGGCGATGCCCAGCCGGCCCAGGAATTCCTGCACGCACTGCGCGGTCTCGTGCTCCTCGAACGCAAGCTCCGGATGCTCGTGGATCCGGCGCCGCAGCGCGATCAGGTCGCTCATCCAGCGATCCGCGGCTGGGTCCACGCTCTGCAGCAGGTTCTTCGCCGATGCCATGCTGATAGCTTCCTGTTGGCGGGTTGTGAGAACGTAGAATATCGCGTCCGCGCCGGCAACCTGCCTGTTGCGGCCATAAGGAGACGATGTGTATCGGGTCAACACCTTGAAGCAGCGCTTGCGCAACGGCGAGCAGGTCCTCGGTTGCTGGTCAATGCTGGGCCAGCCGCAGGTCGACGGAAATATTGAGCCTCGCCGGGTTCGATTTCCTCGTGCTCGACCAGGAGCATGGCCTGGGCGATGCGACGAGCCTTGCGGCGCAGCTCCACGCCATGTCCGCGACGCCGACGGTCGGCGTGGTGCGCGTGCCGTGGAACGACCACGTGTACCTGAAGCGCGTGCTCGACGCCGGCGCCGAGGCAGTGCTCATTCCCAGCATCGACACCGCCGAAGACGCGCGCGCAGCGGTCGCCGCCTGTCTCTACCCGCCGCGCGGCCGACGCGGCACCGCCGCAGGCTCGGTACGTGCCTCGAGCTACGGCATGGCCGCCGACTATGTCGGGAGCTGTGCCGAGAACCTCCTGATCGCGTGCCAGATCGAATCGGCCAGGGCCGTGGAGAACATCGATGCGATCCTGGCGGTCGAGGGAATCGACATGCTGTTCATCGGTCCCTTCGACCTTTCGGCCACGGTCGGTCAGATGGGCAATCTCAAGCATCCCGACGTAGCGCGGCTGATCGAGCATGCCGAGTCGAGAATTCGCGCGGCCGGCCGTCCGATGGGTACCGTGCCGCATCCCGGCTGCACGTGGAAGGACATGTTCGCGCGCGGCTATCAATTCGTGAACGCCGGCAGCGACATCTCGCGTTTGCGCGACGGTGCGCTCGCCGACGTCAAGGAATTCCGCGCGCTCTACCGCAAGGCGTGACGCCGGCGCGATCACGCGACACGAATCACGCTATGATTTTCGGCGGCCGGTCGACGGTCGAGCGGACGAGGTGACTCCATGGCATTGCGATTGCGCCCGCTGCACGAGACGTTCGGCGCCGAAGTAATCGGCGTCGATCTCTCGCACGAAGTCGACGGCGCCACGTTCGCCGAAATCGAGGCCGCCTGGTGCCGCTACAGCATCCTGCTGTTCCGCGGCGTGACATGGACCCCGGCGCAGCACGTCGCGTTCACGCGGCGACTGGGACCGCTTCACATCATGGAGCCGCCGGAGTTCAATCTGCCGGGCTATCCGGAAGTGCTGGTCGTCTCGAACGTCGAGAAGGACAACAAGCCGATCGGCATCAAGCGCGCCGGCTGGGGCTGGCATTCCGACGGCGAGGACAAGGTGCTGCCGAACGCCGGCTCGTTCATCCATGCGCTGAAGCTGCCGCCGAGCGACGGCGACACGCTGTACGCCGATACCTACGCCGCGTTCGCCGCGCTTCCCGGCGACGTGCGGCGCAGGATCATGGGCCGGCGGGCGTGCTTCAGCCGCTCGCGCTTCCACGAGGTCTACTACCCGCATCTGCCGCCGCTGACCGAGGAGCAGAAGAAGGCACGGCCCGATGTCTGGCATCCGATCGCGCGCCGGCATCCGCACTCCGGCTGGACGTCGCTCTACATCGGACGCTGGGCGTACAAGATCGACGGCATGGAGGATGCGGAAGCGCAGCAGTTGATCGACTACCTCAAGGATTTCGCGACCCGGCCGGAGTTCGTCTATCGGCACCAATGGCGCGTCGGCGACGCGCTGCTGTGGGACAACCGCTGCGTGCAGCACTGCGCAACGCCGTTCGACGATGCGAAATACCAGCGCCTGATGCACCGCACGACACTCGAGGGCGAAGTGCCGATCATGGCCGAGCGCGAGGAATTGCGTCCCGACGTGGCGCTGGCTTGAAGCGGACCCCGATTTACGTCGTCGGCAACTGACAGCGCGCGGGCAACACGCGGCAATCGTCGAACGATGCCGCGAGCCAGACGGCGTCGCCCGGCTCGAACCGCGCGCGCTGACCCGTCGTTCGGCGTTTCGACGACAGCCGCGTTCGCCACCGTCGAGCTCGAGCGCGGAATTCGCGCGTAGCGCCGAGATAGAACACCTGCCGGACGGTGCCCGCGCAGCGCCAACCCGTGCGCGGGCTTTTCGCGCGCAAGACGTGCGCGTTCGGGCCGAACCGCCACATGCACTGCCGCGCCGGTTGCGATCTCTGCCGGCACCGGCCCCGCGAGTTCGAGCGCCGCCCGCCGTGCGGACCGTGCGCGTCAGGGGTCACCGCGCCCGGCAGAACAGATTCATCCGGCCGATGAACTCGGCGACGAAGCGCGTCGCGGGACGCTCGTAGATGTCGGCAGGATCGCCGATCTGCTCGATGCGCCCGGCGTTCATCACCGCGATGCGGTCGGACATGACGAGCGCTTCGCTCTGGTCGTGCGTCACGAACACCGTCGTGATGCCGAGCCGGCGCTGGATGGCCAGCGATCTCGACGCGCATCTCCTCGCGCAGCTTGAGATCGAGATTCGACAGCGGCTCGTCGAGCAGCAGCACGGTGGGATTGATGACAAGCGCGCGCGCGAGCGCGACGCGCTGCCGCTGGCCGCCCGACATCTGCAGCGGCCGCCGCTCGCCCAGCCCGTCGAGCTGCACGAGCTCGAGCGCGTCGGCGACGCGCTTCGCGATTTCGGCCGGCGGCACCTTGCGCATCCGCAGGCCGAACGCCGACGTTCTCGGCGGCGCTCATGTGCGGAAACAGCGCGTAGTCCTGGAACACGACGCCGATGTCGCGCCGGAACGACGGCAGGTCGGCGACCGGCTTGCCCTTCAGATAGATCTCGCCGGCCGTCGGCGGAAAGAATCCGGCGATGAGCGCCGAGCGTCGTGGTCTTGCCGCAGCCCGAGGGGCCGAGCAGCGTCACGAATTCGCCTTCGCTCACGTCGAGGTCGATGCCGGCGACCGCCACCGTCGACGCGTAGTGCTTCTCGATACCGACGAGGCGCAGCGCCGGTTCAGGCACGATCGCGCTCGCCGTAGATGAAATCGCCGAGGCCGCTCACCCGCTCGACAATGGCGACGAGCGATCAACGGCAGCAGCAGCGTGATCACCGACACTGCGGCGAGCGTCGGCGCAAAGCCGAACTCGAGGAAGCCCAGGATCTTCACCGTGATCGGGAGTCTCGCCGGGGCGGGCGAGAAAGATCGACAGGTTGACGTCGGTGAACGAATGGATGAACGCGAACACGGCGCCGGCGACGAGTCCGGTCTTGATGAGCGGAAAGATCGACGTGCCGCAGCGTGCGCCCAGCGCGTCGCGCCGAGGCTCGCCGCCGCCAGCTCGACGTTCGGCGGCAGCGTCTGCAGGCTGACCGACGACCGTGCGCACTGCGAACGGCATGCAGATCACGACGTGCCCGACGAGCAACGCCGTGAAGCCGATGTATTCGCGCCAGCCGAGGTACTGGAAAAGCTGCAGCAGTCCGACGCCGGTTACCAGCGTCGGCAGCATCAGCGGTCCGAGCGTCAGCGCCAGCAGCGCCTCGCGGCCGCGGAAGCGGTAGCGGTACAAGCGCAAAGGCGAGCGGCAGCGCGAGCAGCGTGCTGAGGAGCGCCGTGAGCGAGCCGAGCTTCAGGCTGAAGAGCAACGGATCGAGCCACTCCGGCGCCAACGCGCGCTCCCACCAGCGCAACGAAAAGCCGCGCGGCGGAAAGAACGAGCGGTTGGTCGGCATTGAACGAGACCGCCGCGGTGATCAGGATCGGCCCGAGCGAAAACACGTAGACGAAGATCACGAACGCGCGCAGCAGCGCCCACGGCGCTGACGTCGCACGCCAACGGGAGAACGCGCGCGCGCCTTCATAGCGCGGCTCGCCTGGCGCCCAGCGCGCGCCGGCCGCATAGAGCAGAAGCAGCGAGCACGACGATGAGGATCACCGCCAGCGCAGCGCCGAGCGACCAGTCGAGAAGCTGGATGATGAAGTTGTAGATCGCGGTGGCCGCCACCTGCGTCGCCGGGCCGCCGAGGATCGCCGGCGTCGCATACGCGCTGATGGCGATCGAAAACACGAGCAGGAAGCCGCCCGCGATCCCGGGCAGGCTCAAGCGGCAGCACCACGTGGAAGAACGTGCGGGTGCGGTTGGCGCCCAGGCTCATCGCCGCGGATTCGAAATGGGGATTGATGCCGTTCAGCGAGCCCATGATCGTCAGCACGGTGTAGGGCAGCAGCGCATGCGCCAGGCCGACGATGATCGCGCCGGTGCTCGGCATGAACGCGATCCGCTCGTCGATGACGCCAAGCCCGAGCAGCACGTCGTTGGCGAAGCCGAAGCGGTTGAGGATGATGTACCAGCCGTAGGTGCGCACGACGACGCTCGCCAGCAGCGGCGCGAGCGACAGCGCGATGAGCAGGCCTTTCCAGCGGCTTCTTCGTCCGCACCAGGAAATAGGCGAGCGGATAGCCCAGCAGCGACATCGAGAACGCCGACGGCGAATCCGACGGCGAACGTGCGCGGCGAAGACCTCGAGATAAAGCGGCCGCGTGAAGAGGAAGCGATAGTTGTCGAGCGTCGGCTGCGTCGGTGAGCTGCTGCGCCTCGGACTTGAGAAAGCTCGCCGACAGCAGCAGCGCGTTGGGCAGCACGAAGAACGCGAGCAGCACCGTCGCGGGCACGACGATCAGCAGCCAGTGCGCCGGGACTCGGCTCCGCAACCTGGCGTACGTCATCGCCGGTGGCCGCCGCGGGTGAATCGCGCCACGGCGGCGATCCGCCGCCGCTAGCCCATGATCTCCTGCCAGCGCAGCGTCCAGTCCTTGCCGGTTGGTGCCGATGGCTTCGAGGTCGGGCAGCTTGACCGAGTCGAACTGCTCCTTGGTGACGATCTGCGAATCGGCGAAGCCCTTCGGCCAGTCGGTGAGGTCGCCGCGGCCGGGGCTGCAGAAGTAGGCGAGGCACCACGCGCGCTGCGTCGCCGGCTCGAGCATGAAATTGATGAACTCGTAGGCGAGCTTCTTGTTCTTCGCGCCGATCGGCACGCGACGCCGAGTCGATGTTGGCGATGACGCCTTCCTTCGGCACCGATCATGCCGTACGGAATGCCGCGGCTGATGTAGTAGCCCGCACGCGCGCTCCAGTACGGCGACAGCCACACTTCGCCGCTTTCGAAATGCGGCGCCGCTTCGGCCGACGCCGTCACGACGACGCCCACGTAGGGCTTCTGGCCCTTCAGCAGCGCCCACGCCGGTTCCATGTTCGTCGCACTGCCGCCGCCCAGCTCCGCCGCGTGGATCAGCGCGTAGACCGAGAGCAGGTTGGCGGGGTTGTAGTTGATGACGTGGCCCTTGACCTTCGCGCCATAGCGCTTGTCCGGTTGCCAGTAGTCCGCCCACGACGTCGGCTTGTCGATCTTGTCCTTGTTGTACAGCAGCGAGTCGAACTGCAGCGTGTGAATCACGCCGACGGGCGGCAGCGCCTGGCGCGCCTTCTCCCACGTGAACTTGAGATTCGGGACTTCCTTCTCCGTGATCTTCTCGAGCAGCCCTTCCTTCGCGCCGAGCATGACCTCGGGCGGGCTCAGCGCCGCGGCGACATCGAAGCCGGGCGCGCCCTTCGACGCGCGAATCTTGGCGTAGTCCTGCGACGACGTGCCGGTCGTGTCGTGCACGACCTTGACGCCGAACTTCTTCTCGAACGGCTGGATGACCGCCTTCTCGAAGAGCTCCTGGTATTCGCCGCCGAAGCTGTTGACGACGAGGGTCTCGTCGGTGCGCTGGGCAATGACGTACGGTGCGCCGAGCCCCGCGATGGCCGCAGCAGATGCGCGCCGGATGAATTCGCGGCGATCGAGTGCGGTGGGAGCGGTGGAATCGGAATCCATGGCAACTCCTTCACGGTTTTCGTACGGATGCTTGGATGCCACGCGGCATCGTCGCTATGATAGAACCCCAGCACCGTCCGCGCCAAATGAGAGCGGGTCGACCGACCGGCGTGCGCCGGGCAACACGTCCACGATCGCCGTTTCTTTCTCCCAGGCACGCATGTTCGAATCTGTCCAGAAACGCGCCACCGCAATAGCCCGTGACGGTCTTGCGGTGCGACGCCTCATCGACAGCTGCAAGCAAGCTATTGTCCGAGCGTGGCGAGGCGGCTGGCGTGTCGCTTGCCAAGATCACGCTGGATTTGTACCGGGAACTGGACAGAAGGAACCAGGCGCGATTCTTCGCGGCGCTGCTCGCCGAGTTCTCGCCCGATCCGATGCGGGTGCTGGCGGCGTCGAAGGCGTACGCCGCGGAGCCGTCGGCCGCCAACCTGTCGCAGCTCAGCATCGCCGCCGAGCCGCCGCGCCAGGAACTGCTGCGGCGGCTGAACCGGGCGCCCGGAGGCACCGGCACGATCCTGCGCATGCGCGAGCGCCTGCTGGAACTCAAACGCGAACAGCGCGAGCTCGACGCCGTCGACGGGGACTTCCGTCACCTGCTGTCGTCGTGGTTCAACCCCGGCTTCCTGCAGATCGTTCGCGTCGATTGGCGCACGCCCGCCTACCTTCTGGAGCAGATCATCGTCCACGAGGCGGTGCACGAGATTCGCGGGTGGAATGACCTGCGCCGACGGCTCGAGGGCGACCGTCGATGTTTCGCCTTCTTCCACCCGGCGCTGCCCGACGAGCCGCTGATCTTCGTCGAGGTGGCGCTGATGGATCGGATGGCCGACGCGGTGCCGCCCTTGCTCGACGCGCAATCGACGTCCGACGATCCGAGCCGGGCGACGACGGCCGTTTTCTATTCGATCAGCAACTGCCAGCCGGGCCTGCGCGGCGTGTCGCTCGGTAACTTCCTCATCAAGAACGTCGTGGACGTGCTGTCGCGCGAGTTTCCCCGGCTCAAGGTGTTTTGCACGCTGTCGCCGATTCCCGCGTTTCGCCGCGTGGCTCGGGCGCTGCTCAAGGCCGGGCGACGCCGAGCAATCCGACGCCGTTGGCGCGGGCGCTGAAGGCGGTCGCCAAGGTGACTCGGCACCGATCTCGGCGAGATCGCCGAGCGACCCGGATAGCGCGGTCGAGCGCCTGGCGCCGCTCGAGGAGCCGCTGACCCAGCTCTGCGCCACCTATCTGCTGCATCGCGCCGATGGCAGCGAACCGGCACAGGATCCGGTGAAACGGTTTCACCTCAACAACGGCGCCAAGCTGGAACAGATCAACTGGCTGGCCGACATTTCGAGGAAGGGCCTCGCAGAGTCGCTCGGCCTGATGGTCAATTACTTGTACGAGCCTGGTGCGATCGAGGTCAATCACGAAAAGTTCGCCCGGGGCGACATCGTCGCCTCGCGCCGCGTGCGCGGCCTGGTGCTCGGCGACTGATGCTCGTACCGACGCATCGAAATCGTCGTCTGCGATGCTCTGCCGCACAGGCCGGTTTTTGATTTCCTGTAAAATTTCACCCGTCATCGGGGAGTAGCTGTCCTTCGCCCTCGGCGAGGGAGCTTGCGTCAACACGCTTGACCTCACGGTCATGGCGCAAGCGGTTCCTTGGCTTGGCGAGACCTTTGACCATGTCGCCTCCGGATTGGCCGGGGAGGCGGATGGTCATTGGTTTTCCTGCCCGGCCTGGGAGCCTGCATGGAAGCCTTCGTCATTTCGACGAGCGTCGTCGCCCTTGCCGAAATCGGCGACAAGACCCAATTGCTTGCGCTGATTCTGGCGGCGAAGTTTCGAAGGCCGCTGCCTATTCTGCTGGCTATTCTTGCAGCAACGCTGGCAAACCACACGTTCGCGGGAGCGATCGGCGCCTGGCTTACCCGGTTCCTGGGGCCGGACATCCTGCGCTGGGTGCTCGGCGATCTCATTTCTCGCGATGGCCATCTGGACGCTCATCCCGGACAAATTCGATGAGCGCGACGCGAGCCTCGCGCGCTTCGGCGTGTTCGGCACCACGCTGGTCGCGTTCTTCCTGGCCGAGATGGGAGACAAGACGCAGATCGCCACGATTGCGCTGGCAGCGCAGTATCAATCGCTTGTCGCGGTCGTCCTCGGGACGACCCTTGGCATGATGATCGCCAATGTTCCGGCGGTCCTGCTGGGCGATCGCATCGCGCATCGCCTGCCCGTTCGACTGGTGCATACGGTCGCAGCCGCAATCTTTGCCTTCCTGGGCGTTGCGACGCTTCTCGGAGCTGGTAGCGGCCTGGGGCTATAGCGAAGGGCCCATACGGTTGCAACGTTGCTTCTGCTGAAACAATATTCATCGACGTGATCCATGTACCCCGCGATCGTGCCTGCGGTGGGATTGCAACCGCGTACACGCCTCCCGCCGTCGCGCCGAAGACGCAATCGAGGGTGCAGTCGCTGCGGTTCGGCGCGAACTTTCGCGCGGATCCTCCATCACACTGACGGAGGTACGCCATGTCCAGCACCTGGATTCTCGCCGCAGACAGGAGCAAGGCCCGCATCCTCGAAATGCGCAACCGCCAGGATGCGCCCGCCGAGATCGCGGATTTCGTGAATCCGGCGGGTCGGGCTCACGAACGGGACATCAACACCGATGCGTCTGGCCGTTTCTATGGAAAGGGCGAGCGCGTCCAGGGTCACTCGACGAGCACGGAAGTAAGCGCGGCGCAACACGAAGCGGAACGCTTTGCAGAGCGGCTTCGCGAATATCTGTACCACGCGCATGCGGAGCATCGCTTCGACAAGCTGTGGATCGTCGCGGCGCCTGCATTTCTTGGTGTGTTGCGCGACAAGTTTCCGAAGCCGCTGCGCGCGATCACGGAACTCGAAGTGGCCAAGGATGTGCCAATGCGCACTCCGGAGGAGATCCGGGATATCGCGCTCCTCGAGCGGGACCGCGATGCGGAGCGGCGTGCCCAGCGCAGTTGAGCGTCTGGCGCTAACTAAGGCGTCGCTGACTGGGCTCGTGAGCGCCGCGTGCCGGCGTTAGTGCTTCGCTGCGATCGACTCGCCGCCGCCCTCTAGCTTGGTCGCGGCGGCTGGGTCGAGTACCAGTCGCGCGGGCCGTCCTGATACAGTGTGCGACTCCGGATCTCGCGCTGACGGGTGCGCCCGCCCCGTCAGCATGCCGGTTCATCCCTTCGCTCGAAGAAGACGCACATGTCGCTCACCACGCCGGCCGCCCGCCGCGATCTCGCGTTTCACCTTCATCCATCGACGAACCTGCGGCTGGTGCAGACCGAAGGTCCGCTCGTCATCACCCGCGGGGAGGGGGTTTACGTCTACGATGACGAAGGCCGGCGCTATCTCGAAGGGATGTCGGGGCTGTGGTGCGCATCGCTCGGCTTCTCGGAGCGCCGTCTCGCCGAAGCGGCGCACCGGCAGATGCTCGAGCTCCCGTTCTATCACAGCTTCGGCGGCAAGGTTCCATCCGTCTCGACCGAGCTGGCCGAGCGATTGATCGGGATTGCGCCGGCGGGCATGGGCAGGGTGTTGTTCGCGAATTCGGGCTCCGAGGCGAACGACACGGCGGTGAAGCTCGTCTGGTACGTGAACAACGCGCTGGGGCGACCGCGGAAGAAAAAAATCATCGCCCGGCAGCGCGCCTACCACGGCGTGACCGTCGCCACGGCAAGTCTCACCGGTCTCGCGTTCGCGCACATCGGACTTCGATCTGCCGATCGCCCGCTTCCTGCACACGGACGCGCCTTATCACTATCGCGGTGCGAGACCGGGGGAATCGGAAGAAGCGTTCGCCGCGCGGCTCGCCGACAGCCTCGAGGAGCTCGTTTTACGCGAGGGCCCGGATACCGTGGCGGCTTTTTTCGCCGAACCGATCATGGGGGCGGGCGGCGTCATCGTGCCGCCTGCCACCTATTTCGACCGCGTCCAGCCGATCCTTCGCAAGTACGACATCCTGTTCGTCGTCGACGAAGTGATCTGCGGGTTCGGCCGCACGGGCAACCTGTTCGGCTCGCAGACGTTCGATCTGCGACCGGACATCATCACGCTCGCCAAGGCATTGTCGGCGGGGTATTTGCCGATCTCGGCGACGCTCGTGTCGGCGTCGCTGTACGAGATTCTTCTCGCGCAAAGCGACAAGCTCGGCGTCTTCGGCCACGGCTACACGTACTCGTCGCATCCGGTTCCCGCGGCCGTTGCGCTCGAAACGCTGAAAATCTACGAGGAGCGCGACATCGTCGGTGAGGTTCGCCGCGTCGGCCCGCGAATGCAGGCGGGCCTTCGCAGCCATGCCGATCATCCGCTGGTCGGAGACGCGCGTGGCATGGGCCTCATCGGCGCGGTCGAGATCGTCCGCGACAAGGCGACGAAGCAGAGCTTCGATCCGAAAGCGGGTGTGACCGCCTTTCTCGTGCGCCGGGCGCAGCACCATGGCGTGATCCTGCGCAATATGCCGGGCGACATCGTCGCATTCTGCCCGCCGCTGATCGTCTCCGAAGGTGAAATCGACGAAATGTTCGCGGGCTTCGCCAAGGCGCTCGACGATACGCTCGGCATGGTCAAGCAAAACGGGCTCGTGTAGCGCGCGCAGGCATTCTCCGGCGCAGCTCGGAAATGCACGATGACGGCACGTCGAACTGCGATCGTTACCGGCGCGAGCCGAGGCATCGGCCATGCGGCCGCCATGCGCTTCCACGACGAAGGCTGGCGCGTCATTACGGTGTCGCGCAGCCCGCCGCCCGACCTGTGCCCATGGAGCCGCGAGCGCAGGCACATCCTGCTGGACCTTTCGGACCTGGACAACGTCGTGCGTTGCATCGAGATGATGCGTGCAATGCTCGACGACGGCACGCTCCATGCGCTGGTGAACAACGCCGGTATCTCGCCAAAAGGTGAAGGCGGCTCGCGAATGAACTCGCTTGTCACGGACGTCGCGACGTGGCAATCGATGTTCAACACGAACTTCTACGCGCCACTGCTGATGACGCGCGGCTTTGCCGCCGAGCTCTCGAACGCGCGCGGCGCGGTCGTCAACCTGACGTCGATTGCCGCGTCGCGCGTGCATCCGTTTGCCGGCTCCGCGTATGCGACGTCGAAAGCCGCATTGTCTGCGCTGACCCGCGAGATGGCGCACGACATGGCGCCGCTGGGCGTGCGCGTCAATGCCATCGCGCCGGGCGAGATCGATACGGCGATCCTTGCGCCCGGGACGCCTCGGATCGTCGAGAACAACATTCCGATGCACCGCCTGGGCACGACCGAGGAGACGGCCGACCTCATTCATTTCCTGTGCTCGGCTCAGGCGTCGTACGTCACCGGCGCGGAAATCCCGATCAACGGGGGCCAGCATGTCTAGTTCGCTGACCTTGACGCAGGACATGCGCGTCGAAGCCGCGAAGACGGATACCCGTCCCATCGTGCGCTTCGTGGGCATCGGCAAGACGTACGACGGGCTCACCCGTGTCGTGGAAGGACTCGACCTCGATGTCGAGCGAGGCGAGTTCCTGACGCTGCTCGGCCCTTCGGGCTCGGGCAAGACGACGACGCTGATGATGCTCGCCGGCTTCGAGACGCCGACCGAGGGCGAGATCCTGCTCGAAGGCAAGCCGCTGTCCAGAATTCCGCCGTACCGGCGCGCGATCGGCATGGTGTTCCAGAACTACGCGCTGTTCCCGCACATGAGCGTAGCCGAGAACATCGCATTTCCACTGTCGGTGCGCGGCGTTCGCTGCAGACGAAATCGCGCGGCGTGTCGAGCACGCGCTCGACATGGTGCAGCTCGCGGGTTTCGGCGCGCGGCGGCCCGCGCAACTTTCCGGCGGCCAGCAGCAGCGCGTCGCGGTGGCGCGCGCCCTCGTGTTCGAGCCCAAGCTCGTGCTGATGGACGAGCCGCTCGGCGCGCTCGACAAGCAGCTACGCGAGCAGATGCAACTCGAGATGCGGCGCCTGCACCAGCGCCTCGGCGTGACGATGGTCTACGTCACGCACGACCAGGCACGAGGCGCTGACGATGTCGGACCGCATCGCGGTGTTCCATCGCGGACGCGTCCAGCAGCTCGATCGTCCCGAGCGTATCTACGAGGCGCCGGTCAATGCGTTCGTCGCGCGCTTCATCGGCGAGAACAACCGGCTCGACGGCCGGATCGAAGGCGTCGACGGCGACCCGATGCACGGTGCGCATTGCCGGTGATGCTCTCGTCGATGGGTCGCTTGCGGCCGCTCCCGGCCCCGGGGCGCCCGTTACGCTGTCGCTGCGGCCCGAGCGGGTGCAAATCGCGCGCGCTGCACCTACAATCGAGGGCGGTGACCGCTGCCGGCTCACGGGCCGGCTGCGCGAAGTGATCTACCTGGGCGATCACGTGCGTGCGCGCGTCGCGCTGCCCGGCAACGACGATTTCACGGTCAAGCGCCCGATCGACGAAGCGCACCGGCTGCCGGCGATCGGCGCGGCGGTCGAGCTTGCGTGGGCGCCCGAGCACTGCCGGGCATTCGCGCGTGAAGACGCCGACATCACAACGTAGTCGCAGAGGAGGACGCAATGCAAGCCAAGTCATGTTGAAGATCGGTGCGCTGGCGCTATGCGCCGCGGCGCTTGCCGGCGTCAGCGGCGCGCGCGCGACCTCACGGTCGTGTCGTGGGGCGGCGCGTACCAGGACGCGCAGCGCGAGGTCTACTTCAAGCCGTTCATGGAGACGGCGAAGGTCAAGATGGTCGAGGAAAGCTGGGACGGCGGCGTCGGGACGCTGCGCGCGAAGATCAAGGGCGGCAACAACAACTGGGACGTCGTGCAGGTCGAGTCCGACGAGCTGCTGCTCGGCTGCGAGGAAGGCCTGTACGAGAAGCTCGACTGGGCCAAGCTCGGCGGCAAGGACAAGTACATGCCCGACGCGGTGAACGATTGCGGCGTCGGCGCGATCGTCTACAGCTTCGTCCTCGCCTACGACGGCGACAAGATCAAGGGCGACGCGCCGAAGAACTGGGCGGATTTCTGGAACGTGCAGAAGTGGCCGGGCAAGCGCGCGCTGCGCAAGGGACCGAAGACGACGCTCGAGATCGCGCTGATGGCCGACGGCGTCGCGCCCGAAGGACGTCTACAAGACGCTCGCGACCGACGCGGGCGTCGAGCGCGCGTTCAAGAAGCTCGACCAGATCAAGCGCGAACCTCGTGTGGTGGGAGAAGGGCTCGCAGCCGCCGCAGCTTCTCGCGTCCGGCGAGGTGGTGATGACCGACGCCTACAACGGCCGCATCGCCGCCGCCAACGAGAAGGACAAGAAGAACTTCAAGATCGTCTGGACGAACAACCTCTACACGATCGACTCGTGGGTCATCATGAAGGGCACGCCCGAACAAGGCCGACGCGGAGAAGTACCTCGTCTTCGTCAACGATCCCGCAGAACCAGAAGAACCTGCCCCCGAAGATTCCCTACGGCGTGACGACCAAGGCGGCGACGGCGCTGATCGACAAGGCGGTGCTGCCGAACCTCGCGACGGCGCCGCAGAACATGGCGAGCGCGCTCTCCATCAACGACAAGTTCTGGCTCGAGAATCTCGACAAGCTGAACCAGCGATTCAACGCCTGGGTCGCGAAGTAACGCGGCGCTCGTTCGACGGGCGCGACGCGGGAACGGCGACTGGACCGTCGTGGCTACGGTCGCTGCGACGGTCGCGCCTGAACGCGACGCTGCCGCCGAGCTCCGCCGCGCGCTGAAGCGCAGCGGCCGCCGCGAGCAGCTGCGTGCGGCCGCGCTCGTGCTGCCGCTGCTTCCTGTTCCTGCTCGCGAGCTTCATCGTGCCGATCGGCGCGATGCTCGGCGCGCGGCGTTTTCGACAGCGACGTCGCGCAGATCATGCCGCGCGTGTCGGCGGAGCTGCGCGCTGGGACGGGCGCGATCTGCCGCCCGACGCGGCCTTCGCGGCGATGGTCGAGGATCTTCGCGCGGCGCGCGCAGCGGGCACGCTCGCGAGCGCCGCCACGCGGCTCAACTACGACGTCGCGGGATTCCGGACGCTGCTTTTCGCGACGGGCCGGCGTGTGTCGGACGAGCCGATGGCAGCGCCGCGCCAGGCGTTGATCGACATCGATCCGAAGTGGGGCGAGCGCGAGACCTGGGCGGCGATCCGGCGCGCGGGCGGGCCGGTCACCGATTTCTACCTGCTCGCGGCGCTCGATCTGCGGCGCGACGCGGACAAGGCGATCGTGCCGGCGCCAGCCCAGCAGGCGGTGTTCCGCAACGTGCTTGGGCGCACGCTGTGGATCTCGGCGGTCGTGACGCTTGCGTGCCTGCTGCTCGGCTATCCGGTGGCGCTCTTCATCGCCCGCCAGCCGCCGCAACGCGCGTCGCTGCTGCTCTTTCTCGTGCTGCTGCCGTTCTGGACGTCGTTGCTGGTACGCACGGTCGCGTGGGTCGTGCTGCTGCAGCGCGAGGGCATCCTCAACAACCTGCTGCTGTCGGCGGGCCTCGATTGACGAGCCGTTGCGGATGATTTTCAACCGCTTCGCGGTCTACGTCGCGATGGTGCACGTGCTGCTGCCGTTCATGGTGCTGCCGCTCTACGCGGTGATGAAGGGCATCCCGCCGTCCTACGAGCGCGCGGCGGCCTCGCTCGGCGCAGCGCCCTTCACGGCGTTTCGCCGCGTGTACCTGCCGCAGACGCTGCCCGGTATCGCCGCCGGCTGCCTGATCGTGTTCATCCAGGCGCTCGGCTACTACATCACGCCGGCGCTGGTCGGGGGCGCGGAAGATCAGATGATCAGTTACTTCATCGCGTTCTACGCCAGCAGGACCGTCAACTGGGGAATGGCGGCCGCGCTGTCGATCATGCTGCTCGCCGCAACGCTCGCGCTGTACGCGGTGTACAACCGGATGGTTGGCCTCGACCGGATGCGGATGACATGAGCGGACGGAGCCGTCGTTCGTGTCCGGCGCCGCGCAGCACGGCGGGTGCCCGCGGGGCAGTCACCTGATGGCTGAGCGCAACCGTACGGTCGGACAGCGGATATCGCGCGTTGCGCTCGCGACGCTGACCGCGCTCGTGCTCGCCTTTCTCGTCGCACCCATCCTGACCATCGTGCCGCTGTCGTTCTCATCGGGATCGTTCTTCTACTACCCGCTGCCGGGATTCAGCCTGCGCTGGTACGAGGACTTTTTCACGTCGTCGTTCTGGCTGCCGTCGGTTCGCAACAGCCTGCTCGTCGGAACGTCGCGCCACCGTGCTGGCGACGATTCTCGGAACGCTCGCGGCGCTCGGGTTGTGGCGCGCACGGTTTCCCGGGCAGGCAGTGCTGCTCGCGCTGCTGATCTCGCCGATGGTCGTCCCGGTGATCATCGTCGCGGTCGGCGTGTATTTCGCATTCGCGCCCTTGGGCCTGACCGACGGCTTCGCGGGGTTGATCCTGGCCCACACGACACTTGCGGCGCCGTTTGTCGTCATCACGGTCCTCGCGACGCTTTCGGGTTTCGATCGCACGCTGTTGCGCGCCGCCGCGAGTCTCGGTGCACCACCGCTCCTCGCATTTCGTCGCGTGACGCTGCCGCTGATCCTGCCCGGTGTGCTGTCCGGGGCCGTATTCGCGTTCGCGGCGTCGTTCGACGAGGTCGTCGTCGCGCTGCTGATCGCAGGACCCGGTCAGCGCACGTTGCCGCGGCAGATGTTCGCCGGCATCAACGACAACATCAGCCTGACAATCACCGCCGCGGCCACGATGCTGATCGCGATCTCGCTCACGTTCATGGCGTTTGTCGGGTGGCTCCAGCGGCGGGCCCGGCGTCTTGCTGCGTGATTTCCCGCCGGCGACTGCCTATTCACCGACCTCGCCGTTCTGGGCCCTAATTTGCCAGCCAGTCCGAGCAGTCCCACCCGAGCAGTTGCTCCAGGCGCCTGACTTCGGGCGCGAAGACGTCGCAGAGGTAGGCTCGGGCATCCGCGCTCATCGGCGCTCGGTAGGGCCGGGCATTGACGTTGCGCGGCTGGACAGCGGGGAAGCGCGTAATGCGCAGGAAGTCGGTGATGCGCGCGAGCGCAGATTCCGGCGTGTGCTCGAGCTCTTCGCTTTTTAGGATCAGCGTCTGCTCGACGGGGAGCACGCCCCAGATCCGGCGAATCTGCCGGCTGTAGAAACCGCGATCGATGTACGAAAATCGCTTGGTTTGCAAAGGCAGCGCATCGGCGCATCGCTTTTCCTCGGCGCCGATCGCCTGCTCGAATGGCAGCGGATCGAGCCGGCCGCGCGCGTGCTCGTGATTCCAGTTCCAGTGTGAATACGCGCGCGTCACCGGATTGCGCAGGAGCATGATCAACTTCATCGCGGGGTTGTAGCGCTGGATGCGCTGCGGCGCGGCCTCCCAGTACATGTAGACCGGCGTCGCCTCGCCGAGCAGCTGGTTGCGCGCGGTCGGACGGAAGTGAGCGTGGTAGCGCGCATAATCGACGTCACTTGAAGCGAAGTGCGCGTCGGTGTCGAAGAAGTGCACTTCCTTGACGGTGGACATGCAGATCGTGGGATGCTCGTGCAGGTACGAAGCGAGCGCCGTGGTCCCGCCCTTTTGCGTTCCGGCGATCACGAACGCGACTTTCTCGGCCGCCGCCGTCAAGTTGCCGTGGCAATCCTTGTAGCGCGTGCCGCTGCCGCAAGAGCATGGCTCGTTGCGACCGATCATTGCCATCTGCTCCGTGCCGGAACCGGATGTTCCGGGGTCAAGTCGAACGCCTGGCAAGGGCGATGTCCGCCCGTGGGCACCATCAAGCAACGAATGAGCAATTGGCGCAACAAGCCGGGCAAGCGGCACGATGTCGTGACGATACCCAACATCTGGGTGGCGGCGACGCTATCGCTGTGCTTGCACCTGGCGGCGCTTTGGTTCCTGTTGCCGAGAATGCCGGACCTGTCCGTCGCAAGTGCCGAAGCGGGCAAGGCTCGAAGCGCGTTGGCGGTGCAACTCGAACCTGCACAACGCTCCGATTCGCCGTCCACGCCGCCGTCGCCCCCTGTCGCGTCAGCCGCACCGTCCCCGGCCGCGTCCCCGCCGTTACCCGCCGTACAACGTCCCCGGCCGCCCCGGAAGGAGACGCGTCGAGCGCCAGTCATCGCGCTCGATCGGCAACGGGCTGAAGCACCACCGCCACCGTCCATCGCAGTACCTCCACCAAGCGCGCCGCCCCTCGAAGCAGATGCCCCGCCGCAACCGTCCATGGCCGAGGCGGCGCCTTCCATTGGCGCCAAACCGCCGGAGGGCGATCTCACGGCGTACATCGAGGCCAGGCGTCGTGCGCGCGGTGAACCGGCGTCATCGTCGAGTCAGGGGAACACAGCGAGCAGCCCTGCCGAAGACGACATCGAGCGCAGGAACCGGATCATAGCGGCAAACCTCGGATCGAACCGCACGCCGACGTTCGGCTACGACCCGAAGAACGCGGGCGGTATCTTCCAGGTATCGCACGTGGGGTACGACTATGCCGAGTTCTATTTCTTTGGCTTGAACAAGGCTATCGGCCGCAATACGAAGCAGCTGATCGAGGTCAGGAAGGGCGCCGACAGCGACATCCGCGTCGCGGTGGTTCACAAGATGATTGCGATCATTCGCGAGAACGTGTCCGGAGACTTCATCTGGATGGCCAGGCGTGGCCCGATGACGATGTCCGCCCGGCCCGACGACAATGCCGCGCTCGAGGATCTCATCACGCGCGAGGTTTTTCCCGACGCGCGCCTGGCCCGGTGAGAGTCACTCCACGGCCATCAGCTCGCGAAGCTGTTCCGCGCGCTCGATGAGCGACGTGGCGTCCGCGTCGGAGAGCGCCTTTCCGCGTTTCGCTTCCACGAAGTTGACGAATGCGTTGAGCACGTTGCCCGGTACCGCAGTGCTCGCTCCGGCATTCCGGGCAAGTGCACCGTGCGCGGACGCGAGCTTTGCACGCAGCGCATGTTCGATGCCGCCCGCGAGCGCCAAAGCGGAGACCTGCTGATCCAGGTCATCCACCAGATCCACTTTGATCGCCTGCAGCATCCGGGCTGCAACCAGCGCATGAGTGGCAGCGCTCGGATGCTCGGCATCCCAGAAAACGTACGATTCAGGCGTCGCGCAGACGGTGTCCGTCGGAGATGCCGGTAAAACGTATCCGGTGTAACAGGGCGCGACCGCGTTGGTGAAGCCGTACGCGCCCGGATCGCTCACCAGGTCGCGAAGCAGCGAGAAGACGTCGAAGCGGATGATGTTCACGTCGGTGAATTCATCAAGCATCCGGTCCAGCGCGTCGTTGTACCGAATCGCCAATGCGGTGGCCGTGTTCGCAATGAGCTTCGATCCTGGCGGCTGCCCGGGCAATGGATCGCGAGTGAAGACGAGCGGCACGAGACCGAGATCCGGCACGTTCGGCACGAGGATGTCGTGCGCGCCTGCTGCGATGTACGCCGTGATAACGTTCCGGACGGCCGCGACCACTTGATTGCTGATCGCCTCGGTTGCAGCGAAGCCCGCGCCGTAGGGTGGGGGAAGCGACATCGCAATCAGGTCCGACATGTCGTTCGACCCGGAATAAGCGACGTAGAGCGCGTCGGGGTCGTGGATGCCCTGGCTGACGAATGCCTGCCGCTCGAGGTTCAGCGTCCACGGGAATAATCCCGACGGAAAGCCGCCCGGCGTCGGCGGATCCTCGACGATGTTATAGCTCGTTCTGGCGCCACCGAACGCGAAATTGGTACCGCCTGCCAGTGTCGGCGTCAGCGAGACGCCCAGCTTGCCCGCCAGCACGCCGGCGTAGTTCTCGCCGTTGGAGAAGCGGCCCATCGCGTAGTGGTCCGCAGCCGGTATCCCGGCGCCGGTCACCGATTGCGTCGCCAGGAACAGATTGCCTTGATCCGACAGACTGTCTCCGATGACGTACACGTTGCTGAAAGGGTCTGCCGCGGCGGCAAGTGAAACAAGACACCCCAAAATACCCAGGACCTGCCGTGAAATTGACATGGTGTTCATGATCTGACCTATGGGTTGTTCAACCGGGATACCGGGGACCGCTGCATCGTCGTCGATAAAGGGGCAGCGCTACCCCGACGCGGCAAGAGTATGCGCCGGCGGCGATCAACGCGGGAGGGGCTTCGCCGGCCGACTTTCCCGAGTCCGTCGATGCCGATGGTCCTACACGATGTTAGGACTCCGCCGATTGCTCGCGGCGCACGCCACATCGATAGTTGATCGTGTGATCGCAAAAGGAGACGGCGAATGAATGCAACGGCTCGAAACGTAACGATCGGACTTGCGCTCCTCGCGCTGGCGGGTTGCGGCAGCATGAGCCACCGCGAGCGTGACACCGCGGTTGGCGCGGGTTTAGGCGCGGCAGCCGGAGCGGCTATCACGGGCGACGTGGGCGGCGCAGTCGGCGGTGGCATCGTGGGTGGCGTCATCGGCAATCAGGTCGGCAGGCACTAGCGGCTCAAAACAGCGCTTCCACGAACGGCTCACTTCGGTGGGCCGTTTCTTTTGCCTGGCGAAAGTAACCGGCGTCGGCCGTTTCCTACACCGATTCCAAACGGGCGCCGATACCAGGTCGTTCGTTGGTCTGACGGACAACGGCTGAGCGCCAGCCCGATACTGCAGCGGTCGTCTTGCCGGGCAACCCGGCGGATCCGCCAAAGCAGCTCATGCGATGCGCGACCTTCTGAAGGCCATCCGGGCACCCGCGTGTGTTGCACTGGCCGCTGTGTTCGCCATCGCTTTCGCACATGGCGCGCATGCAGCGAAAAAAACCGTCTGCACGATCACCGTCAATTCGCCGGACGAAAAGGAAGCGTTTCGGCGCCATCTGCCGGCGGATCAATACGAGTTCGTCGAACTGGTGGAGCGCGGTCGGCCCGACTGGCTCGAAACGGCGCGCCAGAAGGGGATTCGCTGCGATGTCCTGGTGATATCGGGTCATTACGACGGCGGTGACTACGCGGGCGGCAACGAGTTCTTCTCGGAGTATGTCGATGCGCGCGAATATCTGCCCGTCGAGGAGATGGAGCGCGTGGCGTGCAGCGAGCCGGACGACGGGCTGTTTTCCAGGCTGAAGGAGGTGTACCTGTTCGGGTGCAACACGCTCAATCCACAAACACTGCGCAGCGCGCCGCCCGAGATCGCTCGCACACTCGTGCAATCCGGACACTCTGCCGCAGACGCGGAGCGGCTATCGCGAGCGTGGAGCGCCCGGTATGCGGACAGCAGCCGCGATCGCATGCGGCAGATCTTCAGGAACGTTCCGGCGATCTACGGGTTTTCCTCGGTGGCGCCGCTCGGGCCCACGGCGGCGACGTATCTGGATCGCTATTTTCGCTCGGGGGGCGTGCGGGAAATCGCAAGCGGCCGGGCGAGTGCGAAGATCCTCGGCTACTTCCCCGGACGCTCGCTGGCGCTGACCCGCGGCTTGACCGACGCGGATCCGGACGCCGGTTTTCGGCGTGACGTCTGTGGCATCTTCGACGACCGGCTGTCCACCGCGCAGAAGGTGGATTCGATTCATCGGCTGCTCGGCCGCGACATGGCGGAGGTTCGGCTTTTCCTCGATCGCCTGGAACGGTTCGCGTCGTCGCTCGACGAAGTCGACCGGCGGTCGCCGGATGTCGCGCGCGCCCTCGACGACATTGCGGGCGACCGGGTCGCGCGCATGCGCTATCTGGAATTCGTTCGGAGCAGCGACCGGCCCGCGGTACGCGCGCGAATGATCGAGTTGGCCGGCGATCTCGGCTGGCTCTCGCCGGATGAGAGGCGAGCGGAAATGATGCGCGTGGTCGGCGATCAGTTCGCGCAAAGCGTCTTGAGTCCCGCGGACGTGGATCTCGTCTGCAGACTGAACAGGAATCACGAGCTCGATGACCAGGTCGATCGGTTGCCGCATGCGGTGCGCCTCGCAGGATGTCGGCCACGCGGCCATCCTCGCGTGCCTCGGCAGTGACGAGAATCATGCCCGGGTGCTGCGACGCGCTGGTGAGCCCGCACGAGGCCGACGTGCAGATCGCGCAGGTGTATCTGCGCCATCGTCCGATCGCCGATTTGAACGAGCTGCGCGAGCGTGGCGTCCGGGATCGTGCGCATGACGGACTCCGACGCCCAGGTGCGTGCGCTCGAACACGCTCGCGCATCATCGGCTGTCCGATCGGGAGACGCTCGAAGCGCTCACGCAGCTCTTTCCGTTGGCCAAGTCCATCGGCGTGCAACGGGCGATCGCCGGCATCCTGATTCGCGCGGACTATCAGCAGATCGCCACGCCCGACCTCCTCCGGGCGCTGCGCGAGCATCGGCTGCAATCGCCCGACGGCCGGGACCTGATCGATGTCCTGATCCGGCGCCTGCACGTCTCATCGCGGATTCAACCGGTATTGGCGTTCTGATCAAGACGCCTCCCGTTTCACTTTTCGGCCGGACTCCGACTGAACGTGCAATACTGGCGCGTTTTTTTGCGCCCGAGCCGTTGTCCATGCCCGCTTTTCCGAAGCTCGTCCTGCTGGCCGCGTTGCTCGCAGGCTTCTGGCCGCACGACGTGCGCGCCGACAAGAAGACCGTCTGCACGATCACCGTCAATTCCCCTGACGAACGGGAAACGTTTCGCAGGAGCCTGCCCTCGGACCAGTTCGACTTCGTCGAGCTCGTCGAGCGCGGGCGGCCCGACTGGCTCGCATCTGCCTGCCGCAAGGGTGTCCGCTGCGACGTACTGCTGATCTCCGGCCACTTCGACGGCGGCGACGAGTTCTATTCCGATCGCGTGGACGCCCGCGAGTCGCTGCCGGTAGACGAGATGGAGCGCGTCTCGTGCAGCGACTCCTGCCCCGGGTTGTTCTCCCAGCTGAAGGAGGTCTACCTCTTCGGCTGCAACACGCTCAATCCCGATGCGGTGAAGAGCACTTCCGCTGAAGCGGTCCGCAGCCTGATTCGCTCGGGCCATTCGCAAGCGGACGCCGACCGGCTCACGCAGGTGTTGAGCGAACGGCACGCCGGAAGCAATCGCGATCGAATGCGGCAAATCTTCAAGGACGTGCCGGTCATCTACGGGTTCTCGTCGAAAGCGCCGCTTGGCCGTTCCGCTGCCCCGATCCTGGAGCGCTACTTCCAGGCGGGAGGCGGCGGCGACATCGCGAGCGGTCGCCCGAGCGCAAAGTTGCTGTCGCTGTTCGCACCGGTTTCCATGACGGTTGCAACGGGATCGAGCGATGCGGATTCGCAAGCCGGGCTATCGCCGCGATGTCTGCCATTTTGCCGACGATCGCCTGTCGCCCGAGCAAAAGGTCGGCTTCGTGCACCAGCTGCTCGGTCGCGACATGGCCGAAGTGCGGATGTTCCTGGAGCATCTCGAAAAGTACTCGTCGACGCTGACCGGCGCGGTTCGACGAACGGAGCCGGTTGCGAAGGCCCTCGCTGAAATCGCCGACGATGGCCCTGCGCGCGAGCAATACCTCGCCTTCGCGCGCGATGCCGATCAGCCCGCGACCCGCGCCCGGATGATTGCGCTTGCGGAGCGTCTTGGATGGCTGACGGCGTCGCAAAGGCGCGTCGAGCTGATCGCGATGATCAACGACGAGCTCACCCGAAAGCGCGTAGGGTCGGCGGACGTCGACCTCATCTGCACGTTGAACCGGAACCACGAGCTTGACGATGCGCTGGGCGGGCTCGGCATCGTGCCCGCGACGGTGCAGGACGCGGGACCCGCGGGCATCCTCGCCTGCCTCGGAAGCGCTGACGCGCATCTGCGAGTTCTGCAGGCGCTGGTCGGAACGAACGACGAAGACGTTCAGATCGCCCAGGTCTACCTGCGCCATCGGCCGATCGCGGACGTGAACGAGCTGCGCCTCGTCGCGACCGGCATCACGCGCATGAGCAATTCGGAGGCGCAGGTTCGCGCGCTCGACACGCTTGCGCGACACCAGCTGTCCGATCGCCAAAGCCTCGACGCGCTGACGCACCTCTTTCCGGTTGCGAAATCGATCGATGTCCAGCGCGCCGTCGCGGGCATCCTCATCCGTGCCGACCTCGACATGTTCGCGAAGCCGGAGCTCGTGCGCGCGCTTCGCCAGCATCGCTTGAAATCCTCGGACGGCAAGGATCTCATCGACGTTCTCATTCGCCGCCTGCAGTCGAACCTCGCGCCGGCGGCGTGACGCAACGGAGGAATTGCATGAAGCTCTACTACCACCCCGCTTCGACGACAAGCCGCCCGATCATGCTGTTCGCGGCCGAGCAAGCCCTGGACATCGACTTCAATGTCGTCGATCTCTTCACCGGCGAGCATCTCCAGGAGCACTACAGCGCCATCAATCCCAATCGCCTGGTTCCCGTTCTCGAGGACGGCGATTTCCGGTTGACGGAAAGCTCCGCGATCCTCAAATACCTCGCCGAGAAGTCGCGCTCCGCCGCCTATCCAGCGGAGTTGCGGTCGCGCGCACGGGTAAACGAGCGCATGGACTGGATCAATACGCAGGTGTGCCGCGATTTCGCGTACGGCTTCGTGTATCCGCAGATTTTTCCGACCCACAAGCGGTCGAGCGACGATGTCCAGGCCGCGACGATCGATTGGGGCAAGGAACGCGCGAAGGCGTGGATGAACGTTCTCGACAAGCACGTGCTCGGTACGGGTAACGGTTACCTTTGCGGCGAGCCAGCTCACCATTGCCGATTACTTCGGCGCGCCGTTCGTGGCGCTCGGCGAGACGCTGCGCTGCGATTACTCCGGTTATCCCAACGTGCAGCGCTGGCTTGCAAACATGAAGCAACTGAAGAGCTGGGGCAAGGTCAACGAGGTCATCGACGGCTTCGCGGGTTCGCTGAAGGACACGAAGTTCGTGACGTTGTAACGATGCGCACCGCGCCGCGGCTCGGCCATCGCGAGGCGCTCGCCGCGCTCGAGGCGATCCGGCACGCAGTCGCAGCACGCGGCAAAACCGCCGCGATCGCGATCGCCGATGCGCACGGTGAACTGATCGCGTTCGTGCGTTGCGACGGCGCGCTGCTCGGTTCAGGCACCCTTGCGGTGAACAAGGCCTTCACCGCTGCGCGACTCGACCGTCCGACGCGGGTGCTCGGTGAGACGCTGCGCGCGAGGGGAACCGATGTCGCGTTCTATGGCGACGCCCGCTATGTCGGGTTCGGCGGAGGCCTCCCGGTGCGCATCGACGGCGTCGTCGCCGGCGCGGTCGCGGTTAGCGGACTTTCCGATGAAGAGGACGAGGCGCTGGCGGCGATGGGCGTTGCACTGCTGCAGGGCGAACCGCCGCCGAGCGTCAGCGCATAGACACTACTAGAACGTCGCTTCGATCGCGCGAATCAGTTCCGGCGTGATGTCCGGCATCACGCCGAACCACGCGTTGAACGCCGGCCGTGCCTGGTTCAGCAGCAGCCCGAGTCCATTGACGGTCAGGTTGCCGCGCGCACGCGCGGCGGCGAGCAGCGGCGTTTCGGGCGGCGTGTAGATCAGGTCGCCGACGATGGCGCGCGATGGCAACCGGTCCAGCGGGATGTCGAGGGCGGGCTTGCCCGTCATGCCCTGGTTCGTTGCGTTGGCGAGCAGCGCGACGCCTTCGAGCGCCTCGCCGCGCTGTTCCCAGCGAACGGCGGTTACCGGCGGACCGAACAGCGCCTGGAGCTCCTGAGCGCGTTCGTACGTGCGGTTCACGACGCGTATTTCGAGCGCGCCTTGCGCCGCGAGGCTCGCGACGACCGCGCGCGCCGCGCCGCCTGCGCCGATCACCGTGATCGGCCCGGCGTCCGGTCGCCAGTCGGGCTTCGCATCGCGGATGCTCTGCACGAACCCGTTGCCGTCGTTGTTGAACCCGCGCAACGAGCCGTCGTCCTCGACGACGATCGTGTTGACGGCGCCGATGCGGCTCGCCATCGGATCCACGTCGTCGAGCAGCGGCATCACCGCCTGCTTGTGCGGCGTCGTGACGTTGCAGCCGCGCAGGCGCAGCGCCGCGAGGCCTTTCAGCGCGTCGGCGAGCTTCTCCGGCGGCACCGGAAACAGCGTGTAGCGTCCCGGGATGCCGTAACGCGCGAGCCAATAATTGTGAATGACCGGTGACCGCGAGTGGGCCACCGGCCATCCCAGCAAGCCCGCGATCCCGAACGCGTGCGGCTCAGCCATTGCGCAACGCCGCTCTGCTCGCTGCAATGTCCGTCGGGTGCATCGCTACTTCGCCGATGCCGCCGGCAAAGTCGCCGTCACGACCTGCTTGCCGTTGACGACCGTCGTCATGAAGCTCTCGCGGTCGAGGTCGCCGTTGTCGTCGAACGAGACGTCGAGCAGCACGCCCGGATATTCCTTCGCCGACAGGCTGGATGCCGTGCATCGCCTTGGCGAACGCCTTCTGGTCGAACTTGCCGATCTTCTCGGTGACCGCCTTGACGATGTACATCGCCGCTGTAGCCCTTGAGGCCGTTGTGGTCGGACTTGCAGTTGAATTCCTTCTGGAAGTCTTCGTTGTACGCCTTGATCGTCGGCTGCGGCGCATCGGCGGTCAGCCCGACGTGCGCCGTCGCGCCGTTGGCGGCATCGCCGGCGAGCTCGATCACCTTCTGGCTGGTCAGCGACGGTCTCGCCGACGATCGGCTTGTCGTAGCCCTGCTTGCGCAGCTCGCGCAGCGCGCGCGCGGACTCTTCCTCGTTCGTGTAGACGAACAGCGCATCGGCATTCGACTGCTTCGCCTTCAGCACGGCGCCCGAGAAATCGAGCTGGCCCGGATCGGTCGAGATGTCGGCGGCGACCTTGATGCCCTGCGCCTCGAGCGCCTTGCGCATCGTGTCGCGCCCGCCCTTGCCGAAGTCGTTGTTGACCCAGATGATCGCGACGGTCTTCGCCTTGACGGTGTCCTTCAGGTAGCGCGCGACCTTCGGCATCGCCGTGGTCTGCGTGAACGACGTGCGGAAGATGTACGGATTGCCCTGCTGCGTGATCGCCGCCGCCTCGCCGCCGGTGAAGTTCGGCACCTCGGCGCGCTTGGTCTCCGCCATGCTGACGAGGATCGAGCCCGAGAACACCGGTCCCATCACGACGTAGGCGCCCTGGTCGATCGCCTTCTGCGCGAGCGCCTTGGCGACCTGCGGCTGCGACTGCGTGTCGAGCGACGTGTACTCGATCTTGCGGCCGAGGATTCCGCCGCTCGCGTTGATCTCCTTGACGGCGAGCTTGACGCCGTTGTCGAAGTTGGTGCCCGACGTCGTGCCCGTGCCGGACAGCTCGACCAGGCCGAAGATCTGCACCGGCCCCTGCTGCGCGAGCGCTGCGGGCGCCGCGATGCCGAGCCCGAGCGCCAGGGCCAGTCCATAGATTCCCTTCATGATCCCTCCGAGGATTTTTCAATGAATCGCGCCGCGAATCGAGTTGCCTGCGTTCGATCGCGCAGGCGGGCAACCGTGCCGCCCGTTCCCGCCGCGATTCGACGCGGAAGTATAGGGGAATGCAGGCGGCGCCGGATGCTATGCGTACGCCACGTGGCCATCCGGCGGCGCGTGGCAGCGTTGCGTGTCAGCCGTCCTCGAACGGAAGCCCGACGTAGTTCTCCGCCATCGCGGTGGAGGCCGCATGCGAGCTCACCAGGTAGTCCAGTTCTGCCCGCTGGAGCTTCTGCCCGATCGCACCGGTTTCCGGAAACTTGTGCGTGAGCGACGTGAACCACCACGAGAAACGCTCGGCTTTCCAGACTCGGCGCAAGCAGGTATCCGAATAATGGTCGATGCCGGCGCTGCTGCGCTCGGTGAAGTATTCGATCAGTGCCCGCGCGAGATAGCGGACATCGGAGGCGGCGAGGTTCAGGCCCTTCGCGCCGGTCGGCGGCACGATGTGCGCCGCGTCGCCCGCGAGGAACATGCGTCCGAAACGCATCGGCTCCGCGACGAAGCTCCGCAGCGGCGCAATGCTCTTCTCGATCGACGGCCCGGTAATCAGTGTTTCCGCGGCCTCGCGATCGAGCCGCCGCCGTAGCTCGTCCCAGAACGCCTCGTCGCTCCACTGCTCGACGGAATCATCGAGCGAGCATTGAACGTAATAGCGCGTCCGCGCAGGCGAACGCATCGAACAGAGCGCGAAGCCTCGTTCGTGATTGGAGTAGATCAGCTCGTGCGACACGGGCGGCGTGTCGGCCAGGATGCCGAGCCAGCCGAACGGATAGACGCGTTCGTACGCTGTGACGGCGTCCTCCGGCACGCTCGCGCGGCTTACCCCGTGATAGCCGTCGCAGCCCGCGATGAATTCGCATTGCAGGCGGTGCGTCCGCGCCGTCCTGCCGCCACGTCACGCTTGGCGTGGCACCATCGAAGTCGTGCACTGCGACGTCGCTCGCCTCGTAGATCGTCGTGCCGCCGAAGGCGCCACGCGCGTCCATCAGATCGTGCGTCACTTCGGTCTGGCCATAGATCATGACCTGCTTGCCGCCCGTCAGGCCGCGCAGGTCGATGCGATGCCGCGCACCGCCGAACGACAATTCGATGCCGTCGTGGAGCAGGCCTTCACGGCGCATGCGAGCCCCGACGCCGGCTTCGTCCAGAAGGTCGACTGTTGTCTGCTCGAGCACCCCGGCGCGAATCCGGCTCAGGACATATTCGCCGCTGCGACGTTCCAGGATGACATTGTCGATGCCGGCCTGGTGCAGCAACTGTCCGAGCAGCAGGCCCGCGGGGCCCGCGCCGATGATCGCAACCTGGGTGCGTTTCGCAGCCATGACTCGCCATCATAGCGGTACGGCCGCGCGCCGTCGGCAGACGAGCCCGACGATCGGCTAATATGGCGTATCAGTGGCTGAAAGGAGGCGGCGCCGACGAACGGGCCGCTACGCGAAAGCAGTGCGTCGCTCCTACCTGTTCGTTCCCGGCAATCGTCCGGACCGCTACGACAAGGCGTGCGCAACGCGCGCGCATGCGGTGATCGTGGATCTGGAGGATGCGGTGCAACCGGCGGACAAGGCGGGTGCGCGGGCATCGCTTGCGCAGTGGCTTTCGCCCGGCCATCCGGTTTTCGTGCGCGTCAACGCATCGGACACGGAATGGTTCGAAGACGATCTCCGCGTTTGCGCGATCGCAGGCGTCATCGCGGTGGTACTTCCAAAGGCGGAGCGCGCGGAGGCTATCCAGCGCATTGCGGCCGCTTGCCCGGGCACGCCGATATTTCCCCTGATCGAAACGGCGCGGGGCCTGTGGGACGCACTCTCCATTGCGCAGGCGCCCAACGTTCATGCACTGCTGTTCGGGTCGCTCGATTTCCAGGTGGACCTCGGCATTGCCGACGATGACTTGCTGTTTGCGCGCTCGCAACTCGTGCTTGTGTCACGGGTCGCTGGCATTGCTGCGCCGGTGGACGGCGTGACGCAAGCAATCGATGACGCAGAGCTGCTGCGTCGCGACTGCGTGCGCAGCCGGCAACTGGGTTTCGGCGGCAAGGCTTGCATTCACCCGAAGCAGGTCGACACGGTCAACGGCTGTTTTTCGCCGACGTCCGGCGAAATGGCGTGGGCGGACCGGATCGTCGCTGCTTTCGCACAGGCCGAGGGCAATGCCGTGCTCGTCGACGGCAGAATGGTGGATCGCCCGGTGTTGTTGAAGGCGCAGGCAATCCTCGCTGAGCGCGATCGGAGCGCGAATCGCAGTTGAACCTGACGGTGCAGTCGCGCGGTCACGCCGGACGCCAGACGGCGACCGTCGCGACGTACGCCGGCGGAACCGCGGCCGAATGCAGCGACCACCGATCGGGTTGGTAAACGTGCGGCCCGGCCCGTAACGATGGTTGATCGCTCAAATGGATGTCGAGGGAGCCGAATGGCGCAGACAGTGCATCACCGGTCGCCTTGCTCATCGCTTCCTTGCACGTCCACAGCGTAAGCAAACGCGTGCGCGCCGCGTCCGTATCAGCGGCGCCGAGCTCACGGCGCTCGTTTGCCGTCAGGAATTTGCGCGCGATTCCGGCGACATTGACGACGCGATCGATCCGTTCGACGTCCACCCCGATTCGCGCGCCCTGCAATACGCCCACTATTGCGACGTCGCCGGTATGCGAGATATTGAAATCGAGTGAGGGCGTGCCGGAGAGCTGCGGTCGGCCGCGGATCCCGCGAACGATTTCCACCTTCCCAGGCTCGACGCCGAGCTCGCCGCCGAGAATCGTGCGCAACGAGCCGCGTCCCGATCACGTAGCGTTCGCGCAAGCGCCGATTGCCGAATCGCGATGCGCGCGAAAGCTCCGCCTGGGACAGGTAGCGCTTCGAAGGTTCCAATCAGGGCAGGCGGTGTGTCGAGACTGCACCACCAGAGGCGGATGCCCGGCGCGGCGGCAGGCGCAGGCAGTGCCATGATTCGTGGCACTGCGTCTGCGGGATTGCCGCTCGAGCGGTTCTCCTCTAAGCTCAATCCCGCTTCCTCATGAGTTCGCCGCGCCCGCTTTTCATGCGGGCGCGGTCGTGTTCGGCCGCCCGATAACCATGCGTCATCTGCTGCAGTTTCTCACGCGTTTGCCGCTCCCGGTTCTCTACGCGCTGGGAGGCTTTGCGTACTTCATCGCGTTTCACGTGCTGCGGTGGCATCGCGAACTTGCGGCGCGCAATCTTGCCAACGCTTTCCCGGAAAAGTCCCCGGCGGAGCGCGCGGCGATGCTGAAGCAGTCTTTCATCAATCTGGGGCAGACGCTGGCGGAGACGTTCTGGGGCTTCGGCGCGAGCGCGGACGAGTTGACGAAGCGCGTCGCGATCGAGAACCCCGAACTGATCGAGCGTTTCGTTGCCGAGAAGCGTCCGGTCGTCGTGCTGGCCGCGCACGTTTGCAACTGGGAATGGTTGTTGCCGGGCACGAGTGCGCAGTTCGGCATACCGATCGACGCCGTGTACAAGCCCCTTCGCGTCGCGAGCCTGGATGAATTCATTCGCGGTACGCGCAGTCGCTTCGGGGGGAAGCCCATTCCGATCCACTCGTTCCTGCTCGAGTTGATGCGCCGCGCGGGCGAGGCGCGCGCATATGCAATGGTCGCCGACCAGACGCCGCCGCGAAACATGGACAAGTACTGGACGCGGTTCCTGAACCAGGACACCGCGTTCTTCACGGGCGCGGACAAGATCGCCAGGTTCCTCGATGCGCCGGTTCTCTACGTCGCGATGCGGCGCGTGAGCAAGGGGCATTACAGCGTCCGGCTGCATGTGCTGGTGGAACCTCCCTACGATGGTGAAGAAGACCTGCAGGTGGTGGAGCGCTATGCGCGGCGTCTCGAAACGGAGATTCGCGCCAATCCGGCCGACTGGCTGTGGGTGCACAACAAGTGGAAATACCCGAAACCGGACGTCATGCCGGAAGAGGGGAGGAGACGTCCCCGGCGCCGTTCCGCGTGAGAAGGCCGGGTCGTTGTGCTGGCACCGCGTGACAGCGTGGACGCGCAGAAAACGATGCGCTTGACCTTGCATTTCGTAGGTCGAAGTCGTATACTTACATTCCTCTGCTCGAAAGCTCCCAACAGGCAATCGCACGACAAGGGAGACGGCCGCTTGAAATGACATAAAGCGGTCCCATGTAGCAGGGTCGCTCTTTAACAATTCGCAATCGATAGGTGTGGGTGCTGAGGCGGGGTCCGCTGGCGTCCGGGCGCGCGATGTTGTTGCGTCGGGTGTTGCGGGGTGCTGGGGGAATTCCAACGCTCGAGTGCTCACACGACGCTAGTGCGGTTGGCGGGGTGCGCGCGCGTAAGTGCGTGGCTCGGCCGGCCGTGGGCTGCTCGTTGCCCTGGAGGTGTCAAGCCGAAGGGGGCGGGCAGCGAGAGTCAAGTGAGTTGGAACTTTGCAATGAAGATCGAACTGAAGAGTTTGATCCTGGCTCAGATTGAACGCTGGCGGCATGCTTTACACATGCAAGTCGAGCGGCAGCGCGGGGCGGCAACTGAGTCCTGGCGGCGAGCGGCGAACGGGTGAGTAATGCATCGGAACGTGTCCCGTAATGGGGGATAACGCCGCGAAAGCGGCGCTAATACCGCATACGCTCTACGGAGGAAAGTGGGGGATCCTGCAAGGGACCTCATGTTAGGGGAGCGGCCGATGTCCGATTAGCTTGTTGGTGGGGTAACGGCCCACCAAGGCTACGATCGGTAGCTGGTCTGAGAGGATGATCAGCCACACTGGGACTGAGACACGGCCCAGACTCCTACGGGAGGCAGCAGTGGGGAATTTTGGACAATGGGGGCAACCCTGATCCAGCCATGCCGCGTGCGGGAAGAAGGCCTTCGGGTTGTAAACCGCTTTTAGCCGGGAAGAAAAGGCGCGGGCTAATACCTCGTGTTTTTGACGGTACCGGCGGAATAAGCACCGGCTAACTACGTGCCAGCAGCCGCGGTAATACGTAGGGTGCGAGCGTTAATCGGAATTACTGGGCGTAAAGCGTGCGCAGGCGGTTCGTTGTGTCGGTGGTGAAAGCCCCGGGCTTAACCTGGGAATGGCCATGGAAACTGGCGAACTGGAGTGTGGCAGAGGGGGGTGGAATTCCGCGTGTAGCAGTGAAATGCGTAGAGATGCGGAGGAACACCGATGGCGAAGGCAGCCCCCTGGGCTAACACTGACGCTCAGGCACGAAAGCGTGGGGAGCAAACAGGATTAGATACCCTGGTAGTCCACGCCCTAAACGATGTCAACTGGGTGTTCGGGAAGCGATTTCTGAGTACCGTAGCTAACGCGTGAAGTTGACCGCCTGGGGAGTACGGCCGCAAGGTTAAAACTCAAAGGAATTGACGGGGACCCGCACAAGCGGTGGATGATGTGGATTAATTCGATGCAACGCGAACAACCTTACCTACCCTTGACATGTCCGGAAGCCTGCTGAGAGGCGGGTGTGCCCGAAAGGGAACCGGAACACAGGTGCTGCATGGCTGTCGTCAGCTCGTGTCGTGAGATGTTGGGTTAAGTCCCGCAACGAGCGCAACCCTTGTCCCTAGTTGCTACGCAAGGGCACTCTAGGGAGACTGCCGGTGACAAACCGGAGGAAGGTGGGGATGACGTCAAGTCCTCATGGCCCTTATGGGTAGGGCTTCACACGTCATACAATGGCCGGTACAGAGGGTTGCCAAAGCGCGAGCTGGAGCCAATCCCCAGAAAAGCCGGTCGTAGTCCGGATTGCAGTCTGCAACTCGACTGCATGAAGTCGGAATCGCTAGTAATCGCGGATCAGCATGTCGCGGTGAATACGTTCCCGGGTCTTGTACACACCGCCCGTCACACCATGGGAGTGGGTTCTACCAGAAGTAGGTAGGCTAACCGCAAGGGGGCCGCTTACCACGGTAGGATTCATGACTGGGGTGAAGTCGTAACAAGGTAGCCGTATCGGAAGGTGCGGCTGGATCACCTCCTTTCTCGGAATCAGGGATCAGGCAGTCAGGGGACAGGGGTCAGCAATGGCCCTAGTCGACCGACCTGACCTCCTCACACGTCTTCAGTACCCACAACCTATCGATTGCTGTCAGGAATCAGCATTCAGGGATCAGAGGACAGAACATCAGCGATCAGCGCCGCGCAGCGGCGCGCGGCTTTGCTGACTATCTGATCACCTGATATCTGATACCTGACAACGGGCCTGTAGCTCAGTTGGTTAGAGCACCGTCTTGATAAGGCGGGGGTCGATGGTTCGAATCCATCCAGACCCACCACATCAGGAGACAGGAATCAGAGGACAGCAGGACAGAACATCGGCGTGCGGTCAGGCAGCGAGTGCGCTGCGCGGGCTTGACCCTGACGCCTGAACGGGGCTGTAGCTCAGTTGGGAGAGCGCCTGCTTTGCAAGCAGGAGGCCGTCGGTTCGATCCCGTCCAGCTCCACCAGTTCAGGGATCAGAGGACAGGTATCAGGGGTCAGCAACGGCGCATTGGAGCCAGGCGAGCTTTTCACTGATTCCTGATACCGGATCCCTGACACCTATCGATTGCGGTAGTCGACAGCGTTCGAGCTCTGCGTTTGTTGCGAAAGTGCAGAGCTGAAGGCTGTAGGTGCTCTTTAACAATTCGGGAAGGTAAGGCGCATTCGGGACTGATGAGGTCCTGGATGCGAAGGGTTGAGTTGTATCTTGCTTGCGCGCCGAGACAAAAGGCGGTGCGCGGGTGGCGCAAACACACTCGTAGCGAGTGGCCTTGGGGTCGGATGTGGCGGCGGTGGTTGGTCTGCTGATCCCTGATACCTGATGCCTGACGCCTGAGGGCCCACGGTTATGGGGTCAAGCGACTAAGTGCATGTGATGGATGCCTTGGCGATTACAGGCGATGAAGGACGTGGCAGCCTGCGAAAAGCTGCGGGGAGCCGGCAAACGGGCTTTGATCCGCAGATGTCCGAATGGGGAAACCCGGCCCGCGAGGGTCACTCCCAGCTGAATACATAGGGTGGGTAGAGCAAACCCGGTGAACTGAAACATCTCAGTAGCCGGAGGAACAGAAATCAACCGAGATTCCGCTAGTAGTGGCGAGCGAACGCGGAGCAGCCAGCAAGTTTTAGCGATCGACTTAGTGGAAGGCTCTGGAAAGGGCGGCCGTAGTGGGTGACAGCCCCGTACGCGAAAAGTCGGTGGTGGAACTGAGCTTGCGAGAAGTAGGGCGGGACACGTGAAATCCTGTCTGAAGATGGGGGGACCATCCTCCAAGGCTAAATACTCGTAATCGACCGATAGTGAACCAGTACCGTGAGGGAAAGGCGAAAAGAACCCCGGAAGGGGAGTGAAACAGATCCTGAAATCGCATGCATACAAACAGTGGGAGCCTGGGTGACTGGGTGACTGCGTACCTTTTGTATAATGGGTCAGCGACTTACGTTGCGTAGCGAGCTTAACCGACTAGGGGAGGCGAAGCGAAAGCGAGTCCGAACAGGGCGACTTCTAGTTGCGCGGCGTAGACCCGAAACCGGATGATCTAGCCATGGCCAGGCTGAAGCGGGGGTAACACCTCGTGGAGGGCCGAACCCACTCCCGTTGAAAAGGTAGGGGATGAGCTGTGGCTAGGGGTGAAAGGCTAATCAAATCCGGAAATAGCTGGTTCTCTCCGAAAACTATTGAGGTAGTGCCTCGTGTATCACTCTCGGGGGTAGAGCACTGTAATGGTTGTGGGGGCCATCGAGACTTGCCACGCCATAGCAAACTCCGAATACCGGGAAGTGCGAGCACGGGAGACAGACGGCGGGTGCTAACGTCCGTCGTCAAGAGGGAAACAACCCAGACCACCAGCTAAGGTCCCCAAGCACAGTTAAGTGGGAAACGAGGTGGGAAGGCTCAGACAGCCAGGATGTTGGCTTAGAAGCAGCCATCATTTAAAGAAAGCGTAATAGCTCACTGGTCGAGTCGTCCTGCGCGGAAGATGTAACGGGGCTCAAACTGTGCACCGAAGCTATGGATTTCAGGTATCAGAGTTCAGGAATCAGGTAACAGATGGCGACGCATCGGTTCGAGGAACTGGAAGTGTTCCAGCGGGCCTACAAGGTGTCGTTGGAAATACATCGGTTCACGCTGACGATGCCGCAAGTCGAGCAATACGCACTTGCCGAGCCAGATACGGCGGGCGAGCAAATCCATCTGCGCCAATCTGGCAGAAGGCTTTGGCAAGCAGAGCCAATCCAAAGCCGAATTCAAGCGCTTCATCCAGATGAGCATCGGATCAGCCGACGAGATGCGCGTTTGGCTGCGCTACTGTTTGGATCTAGGCTATATCAGACGAAGCGACGTGGCAGCGTTGGCGCGATGAGTACGAGCAGATCGCGAAGATGCTGCACGGGCTGCATAACGCAGTCGCGTTAGTCTGATCCCTGATCCCTGACCTCTGATACCTGAAGTGGTAGGAGAGCGTTCCGTAGGCCGGTGAAGGTGGGGGGTGACCCTTGCTGGAGGTATCGGAAGTGCGAATGCTGACATGAGTAGCGATAAAGCAGGTGAAAGGCCTGCTCGCCGAAAGCCCAAGGTTTCCTGCGCCACGTTCATCGGCGCAGGGTGAGTCGGCCCCTAAGGTGAGGACGAGAGTCGTAGCTGATGGGAAGCGGGTCAATATTCCCGCACCGACTACGAATGCGATGGGGGGACGGAGAAGGTTATGCCGGCCGGGTGTTGGACGTCCCGGTTCAAGCGTGTAGACGTGCCTGGTAGGCAAATCCGCGGGCTTAGTCGAGGCGTGTTAACGAGGACTGGCTTGCCAGTCTGAAGTGGCGGATACCATGCTTCCAGGAAAAGCCTCTAAGCTTCAGTTCCAGGCGACCGTACCGCAAACCGACACAGGTGGGCGAGCTGAATATGCTCAGGCGCTTGAGAGAACTCGGGTGAAGGAACTCGGCAAATTGACACCGTAACTTCGGGATAAGGTGTGCCTCGGTTAGGTGAAGGCGCTTCGCGGCTGGAGCCGAGCGGGGTTGCAAAGAATCGGTGGCTGCGACTGTTTAACAAAAACACAGCACTCTGCCAAGACGAAAGTCGACGTATAGGGTGTGACGCCTGCCCGGTGCCGGAAGGTTAAATGATGGGGTGCAAGCTCTTGATCGAAGCCCCGGTAAACGGCGGCCGTAACTATAACGGTCCTAAGGTAGCGAAATTCCTTGTCGGGTAAGTTCCGACCTGCACGAATGGCGTAACGATGGCCACGCTGTCTCCACCCGAGACTCAGCGAAGTTGAAGTGTTTGTGAAGATGCAATCTCCCCGCGGCAAGACGGAAAGACCCCGTGCACCTTTACTGTAGCTTTGCATTGGACTGTGATGAGGCTTGTGTAGGATAGCTGGGAGGCGATGAAGCGGAGGCGCTAGCTTTCGTGGAGCCAACCTTGAAATACCAGCCTGGCGTCATTGCGGCTCTAACCTGGATCCATCATCTGGATCGGGGACCGTGCATGGTAGGCAGTTTGACTGGGGCGGTCTCCTCCCAAAGCGTAACGGAGGAGCTCGAAGGTTCGCTTAGCGCGGTCGGACATCGCGCCAGACGTGCAAAGGCACAAGCGAGCTTGACTGCGAGCCTGACAAGGCGAGCAGGTGCGAAAGCAGGACTTAGTGATCCGGTGGTTCTGTATGGAAGGGCCATCGCTCAACGGACAAAAGGTACGCCGGGGATAACAGGCTGATACCGCCCAAGAGTTCATATCGACGGCGGTGTTTGGCACCTCGATGTCGGCTCATCACATCCTGGGGCTGTAGCCGGTCCCAAGGGTATGGCTGTTCGCCATTTAAAGTGGTACGTGAGCTGGGTTCAAAACGTCGTGAGACAGTTTGGTCCCTATCTGCCGTGGGCGCTGGAGATTTGACGGGGGCTGCTCCTAGTACGAGAGGACCGGAGTGGACGTACCGCTGGTGTACCGGTTGTGACGCCAGTCGCATCGCCGGGTAGCTATGTACGGAAGCGATAACCGCTGAAAGCATCTAAGCGGGAAACGCGCCTGAAGATGAGATCTCCCGGGGACTTGATCCCCCTGAAGGGTCGTGGCAGACCACCACGTTGATAGGCCGGATGTGGAAGCGCAGTAATGCGTTGAGCTAACCGGTACTAATGGCCCGTGCGGCTTGACTCCATAATCGTGGGTGTCAGGTATCAGAGGACAGGGATCAGGAATCAGTGATCCAGCCTCGCGAACCTGTTGCGCCAATACGACTCAACCCAACCCTTACCTTCCGCTGTCAGACAGACAGGTATCAGGCATCAGTGAACAGCTCGCACCACGCAATGCGCTGTTGCTGATCCCTGATACCCGATCCCTGATACCTGTCAACGCCTGACGACCATAGCCCGCTGGCACCACCCCTTCCCATCCCGAACAGGACCGTGAAACGGCGGCGCGCCGATGATAGTACGGATTGCCCGTGCGAAAGTAGGTCATTGTCAGGCACCCCTCGAGCACCCAAGCCCGCCCCCTGCGCGGACTTGCGTGCGAACAAAAAGGCCCACCTCGCGTGGGCCTTTTTGCCATGTACCGGACGCGGCCGATGCCGGCTTGCGTGCTTGCATCCTTGCGTCCCGCATGTGAATCAGTTCACTGAGTTGCCCCACGCCTCGACTTCGGTCACGCGTGACCAACTGCCGAGCGCGTTCGTGATGTTGATGCGGATGCGATCGGTTGCATACGGCGCGAACGTGACGCTGCGCTTCACCAGCCGGTTGCCGCTCACCGTGGCGAGCGTGACCCAGTTCGCGCCGTCGAAGCCCTGCACGGCGAAATCGGTGAGGCCGCGTAGCGAGAACGTCATCGTGTCCGTCGGCTCGACCGGCGCAAGGTAGTTGTCCTGCACCGAGTAGACGACCGCGCGGTCGATCGTCTTCACGCCCTTGAAGTTGACCTGGATCCAGTCGGGAAATGCACCCGGCGTCGCATCGTTCCAGCCGCCGCCCGCGCCCCATCCGGCACCCGAGCGCTTGTTGTCGATGACGGTGCCGGGCACGAAACCGGCGCTGTTCGTGGTCGACGAGAACGCCACGCCGCCGTTGGCGGCGAGTGCCACGTTCGACGCCGTGAGGCTCACCGCCGACGACCACGCCTCGACTTCGGTCACCCGCGACCAGGTGCCGAGCGCATTCGTAATGTGGATGCGGATGCGATCGGTTGCATACGGTGCGAACGTGACGGTGCGCTTGACCCGCTGGTTGCCGCTCACCGTGGCGAGCGTCACCCAGTTCGCGCCGTCGAAGCCCTGCACCAGGAAGTCGGTAATGCCACGCAGCGAGAACGTCATCGCGTCGGTGGGCTCGACCGGGTTCGTGTAGTTGTCCTGCACCGAGTAGACGACCACGTGGTCGATGGTCTTGGTGCCCTTGAAGTTGACCTGGATCCAGTCGGGAAAGGCACCCGGCGTTGCATCGTTCCACCCACCGCCGGCGCCCCACCCGGCACCCGAGCGCCGGTTGTCGATGACGCTGGCGGGTGAGAACCCGGCGCTGTTCGTCGTGGACGCCGACGCGACGCCGCCGTTCGACGGCAAGCGCGACATTGGTGCCATTGACCGGTGCGTTCACGACCTGGGTGAGTCCTGCGCTCGTCGACGCCAGGTTGCCGGCATCACCGGCGTACGCGGCGGCGATCCCGTGGCTGCCGGTCGTCAGTGCATTGGTCGAGCAGGATGCCGACCGCGCGTTACCGCTGCCGGTCAGGTTGATCGCGCTGCAACCGGCCAGCGCGACCCCGTTGTCGGTGAACTTGACCGAACCGGTGGGCGCAGTGCCGCTCACCGTCGCGGTGAACGTCACCATCGCACCGGTGAGCGACGGATTCGGGGTCGCGGTCACGGACGTGGTTGTCGTTGTCGGCGGTGCCGCGCCACCGGTCGCAACCTGGATCGTGAGCACGCTTGCTGTCGCGGAGAGCACGGTGACATCGATGCCGTGAATGGGATCGCGATACGTTTGTCCGGCGAGCAGCGTCGCGTCCGTAAATGTCGACGTCGACGGTGTCATGTCGAGGAGTTGCGTATCGTCGCTGTAGCTGTCGCATCCCGAACACGAGGTCTCGAACGGAAATGCAACGCGAATCTGCGCTCCGTTGTTCGGAAAACCTGCCAACGGGGTGTCGAAACCGATCGGCTGCCGAAATTCCACCCAGTAGGTCCGATTGGATGCAGCCGTCGGAATCTTGATGGCGTATGTCGCAGCGCCTGCGACTTCCAGCGGACTCAGCGCGTACGTGGCGGATCCACCTGCGTGTATCTTGACTGCAGACGACGAGATCCACGCGAGCTTCGATTTCTGCATCGCGTTGTAATGCATCGCGCGCTGGTTTCCCATCGCGTCGAACGGATCGCCGTACTCGCTCGATGAACACGAGCCGCCGATCGGTGCACCGCTGCAACGCAGGCTCGCTGCGTGCAACAGCCCGAAGTTGTGCCCCAATTCGTGCGCGATGGTGCTCGTCCTGAATGCGTTTACGCCGTTGATCCAGGCCTTGCGGGGAAAGCCCACATAGGCGAGCCCGGTCCAGCCGCACGCCGATACCCGGGGGAACACATACACGACAAACTGATAGGCCGCCGCATCATAGGCGGCGCCCAGCGTCCTGGCCGCCGCTTCGGCAGCGGAGCTGATTCCATTCCACGCGGTGGAGGCGCAATTCGTCGGCGCCGCCAGGTTCATCGCGACCCAGCCCGGCGTCACCGTCACGTTCATCAATTGCTGTCCGTACGACGTCTCGCGAAAAAAGTTGGCGACGCTGTCGGCGTTGCTGACCATCACCTGCTGCGCCAGCGACGCCGTATACGCCGGCGCTGGCGTGTTGTTGAAATTCGCCATGATGACCAGAACGCTGTTGGCGGTCGCAGCTTTGGTCGAAGCGCTCGAGGTCTGCGCCGGCTGGGCCAGGATGGTGATCCGATCAGGCGTCATCGACTCACCGTCCGCTTCGACTCGGCCGTGGACGCGCACTTTCATGCCGGGCTCGAGCGATGCGGGCAGGGATCCGAGTCGTAACCGGTTTGGCTTGCCGGAAGCCGGGTGAACTTCGTAGATGAAGCTGCTGGTGCCGTCCAGGAAATCATCGGCGTGCAGGATCGCGAGCGTACCGTCCACTTCGGCCATGTTCTTGTTCGCCGAGGCCGGTATGATCGACAACGTACGTGCCGAATCGATCTCGAGCGGCTTGCCCCGATGCCGGCCCGACACTTCCACGCGCGCGCCGCTGACAAGGCGGTCTGCCGCTTGACCCTCGAGCGGCACCAGCGTGCCGTCGTCCAGCTCCAATTCCACATGGCGGTGCGATGTACCGCGGGTCGGATCGTCGACGATCAGTTCGTTCACCGTGCCGATGACCGTTTCCGCCGCACCGGAAGCGGCCTCGCGTTCGGTGTGATTGCGCAAAGGCTGCTCGGCAGGGCCGTGCGCAAGCGCAGCGTTGGCCAGCAAGGCGAACGACGCGATTGCCGCGATCGCGGAGAACGATTTGATCGAATGCATCGAAAGCGTTGCGGATCTCAGTTCGCGCGGAAGCGTACGCGCAGCACCTTGCGGTCGTATTCATCTTCCACTTGCTGCGTGATCTCGAGTCCGTTCGACGCGAACACGCGTCCGCCGCTACGCCGGCAAAGATCCCGCTCGTACTGGCACGGGCCCATCTCGGGGTGGCGCTTGCAAAGCGCACCGACCTTAGCCGCGAATTCGATGGCCGTCTGTTTGCGTTGGCCTGCGTCTTCGGACACGCAGACGTACAGCGTGTTGGGCGGTACGGCAATCGGCGCGGCTGCAGCCGAGGGCGGGCGGCAGGATCGATGCGGGTGGCACGACCGGCGTTTCGAGCGGTCGTCGCGCGACCGGTGCGTCCCGGACGTCGGCGGGCGGGGTAATCGGCATGGGGACTTTGGGGCCCGCGCAACCGGCGATCGCCACCGCGGCCACCGTTACTGCCAACAAGAGTCGCATGCAATTCACCAATGTAGGCTGCCCGCGCCGCTACGCGTGGATGCGCGCACGCGCGGAGCGACGACGAGCGAAGCGAACTTTATGCCATTCGCATATGCCATGCGGCTCGGCGACCGATCGATTGCCATTATGCCGCCGGAAACCGCTTCGCCGGCTGGCACTTAGCCGTCCATCGGAACGCGGCATCGACCGTCGCCGCCGGAGCCTGGATGGGAGGTCGATCGCCGCCGTCCAACGTCGCAGTTGTCACGGGATGGCATATTGCCCGCCGTCGCGTGCGTAGAATCGGCTCGAAGAGCGTCATCCGCTATCGTCAAACCGGTTCTCGAGGAGGCTCGCGCGATGGGCGATCTGCTGCAACTCATCGTTTCCGGTACGGCGACCGGCGCGATCTACGCGCTGGCCGCGCTCGGCTTCACGCTGCTGTGGCAGGCGGCGGGCACGATCAATTTCGCGCAAGGCGAGTTCGTCATGCTGCCCGCGTTCCTGATGCTGTTCTTCATGGCGGTCATCGGCGCGCCGCTGTGGCTCGCGTTCCTGCTGACCTGCGTGGTCGCGATGCTGCTGCTCGGCGTCGGGTTCAAGTACGCGATCGTCAATCCGCTGATCCGCCACGGCGTCATTCCGCTGGTGATCGCGACGCTCGGGCTTGTCGCTCGGCCTGAAGCAGCTGGTGAAGGCGGGCTACAGCGCCGAAGCGCATCCGTTTCCCAGCCCGTTCCCCGCCGGGCAGTTCGTCGATCGGCGGCGTCGACGGTGTCGTACGCCGACATCGGCACGCTGGTGCTCGCCGGGCTGATCGTCATCGGCCTGCAGACGTTCCTGAACCGGACCGTCACCGGCCGCGCGATGCAGGCGGTTGCGCAGAACACCGACGCCGCGCAAGGTGCTCGGCATCGACGTGAACCGCATGGTGCTCTACACGTTCCTGATCAACGCCGTGCTCGCCGCCGTCGCCGCGCTGCTGGTCACGCCGACCTATCTCGCCAAGTTCGACATGGGCGATTCGATCGGCCTGAAGGCGTTCTTCGCGGCGATCATCGGCGGCTTCAACCAGACGCGCGGTGCGCTGCTCGGCGGCGTGCTGATCGGCGTCCTCGAGAACCTCGTCGGCTATCTACGTCTCGCCCGCCTACAAGGAAGGTGTCGCGCTGATGCTGTTCCTGGTCGTCATCCTGTTCCGTCCCGAGGGCCTGCTCGGCAAGGCCGAGGAGCGCAAGGTATGAAGCCCAACGTCAGGATGGCGATCGTGCTCGTCGTCGCCGTCGCAGCCTTCGCCGTGTTGCCCGCTGTTCCTCAAGAGCTACGGCGTCTACCTGTGCACGCTGTTCTGCGTGTACCTGATGGCGACGTTCGGGCTCAACCTGACGGTCGGCTATGCCGGGCAGATGTCGCTCGGCCAGGCCGCGTTCTATCGGCATCGGCGCCTACATCGCGGCGATCTCGCTCAAGGCCGGCGTGCCGTTCTTCGTCGTGCTGCCGATCGCGGCGGTCGCCTGCTTCGCGGTCGGCCTGGCGCTCGGCTTCCCGGCGCTGCGCGTGCAGCACCACTACCTCGCGTTCGCGACGCTGGGCTTCAACGTGCTGGTGTTCCTCGTCATGCGCAACGAGGAGAAGATCACCGGCGGCACGTTCGGCATCTCGGGCATTCCGCGGCCGACGCTGTTCGGCTTTCGCTCGACGGCGTGCTGCCGTTCTTCTGGTTCACGCTGTTCTTCACCATCGCTCCTGATCGCCCTGCTGTGGTGGCTGTTGCGCTCGCCGTGGGGCCGCGCGTTCGCCGCGCTGCGCGACAACCCGATCCGCGCCGAGAGCCTCGGCGTCAACATCACCGCCTACACGCTGCTCGCGTTCGCGATCGGCGCCGCGTGCGCCGGCATCGCCGGCGTGTTCTTCGCGGCGCTCGTCCAGTTCATCGAGCCCGCGCCGTTCCACTTCTCGGCGTCGCTGATGATGCTGCTCGCGGTGATCGTCGGCGGCTCCGGCACGCTTCTTCGGACCGGTGCTCGGCACGGTCGTCATCGTGCTGCTGCCCGAATGGCTGCGCTTCATGCAGAACTGGTACCTGGCGGTGTTCGGCTTCGCGTCGTCGCGCTGATGATCTGGCTGCCCGGCGGAATCCTGTCGATTCCGGAGCGGATCCGGCTGAAGGGCTCGTCGCGATGACGCCGTTTCTCGAAGTCAAGGACATGCGCAAGTCCTACGGCGCGATCAAGGCGGTCGACGGCGTCACCCTCGTCGGTCGGACCCGGCGAGATCGTCGGCGTGATCGGGCCCAACGGCTCGGGCAAGACGACGCTCTTCAACAGCATCCTCGGCCAGATCAAGCCGACGACCGGGCAGCGTCGAGTTCTGCGGCGAGGACATCACCGGCATGTCGCCGCTCGAGCTGTCGCGGCGCGGCGTCGGCCGCACGTTCCAGACGCTGCAGGTGTTCGGCAAGCTGTCGGTGCGCGACAACCTGATCGCCGCCGCGCAGGAGTTCAAGGGCACGCTGCGCGTCGCGGCTGTTCGCCAAGCCCGACGCCGGACTGGGCGAGCACGCCGACCAGATGATCGAGCTGTTCCGCCTGAAGCACGTCGCGCAGCTGCCCGCGGGCAACGCTGTCGTACGGCCAGCAGAAGCTGATCGACATCGCGATGGCGTTCATGCCGGCGCCGCGGCTCGTGCTGCTCGACGAGCCCTGCGCCGGCGTCAACCCGAGCCTCGTCGACCAGCTGCGCGAACTGCTGGTCGAGCTCAACAAGACGCAGGGCGGCAGCTTCGTCGTCATCGAGCACAACATGGACTTCATCATGAAGCTGTGCCCGCACGTGATCTGCATGGTCGAGGGCAAGGTGATGGCCGAGGGGCCGCCGGCGGCCGTGCAGTCGAACCGGCAGGTGCTCGAGGCGTATCTCGGCAATTGAACCGAGGCCGGCCCATGTCCGAAAAGATCATCGAGTTCGACAAGGTCGTCGCCGGCTATTCGCCGAGCCTCACGATCCTGAACGAGACGACGCTCGACGCGCGCAAGGGCGAGATCACGCTGCTGATCGGCCCGAACGGCGCCGGCAAGTCGACGGTGCTGAAGACGCTGTTCGGCATGCTGACGCCGCGCGCCGGCGAAATCCGCTTCGAGGGCAAGCGCATCAACGGCAAGCCGCCGCGCGAGCTGCTCGCCGATGGCATCGCGTTCGTGCCGCAGGGCCGAAACCTGTTCGGCTCGCTGTCGGTGCGGCACAACCTCGAGCTCGGCGGCATCACGCTGCCGCGCGGCCGAGCTGCCCGGCCGCATCGAGGAAGTGCTCGCGCGCTTTCCGCGGATTCGCGAGCGCATCGACAACCAGGCGTCGACGATGTCGGGCGGCGAGCAGAAGCAGCTCGAGGTCGGACGCGCGCTGCTGCTGCGTCCGCGCGTGCTGCTGATCGACGAGCCGTCGATCGGGCTGTCGCCGAAGCTCGTGCAGGACGTGATGGCGCTGCTGCGCGCGCTCGCCGACGCCGGCACGACGGTGCTGATGGTCGAGCAGAACGTGCGCACGGCGCTCAAGTACGCGAATCGCGCACTGGTGCTCGAAATGGGGCGCCTGGCGCTCGACCGTCCGGCGTCCGAGCTGCTGCACGATCCCGATCTGAACCGGCTGTTCCTCGGCGGCCACGCGAAGGCGGCGGCCACGGCCTGAAAGCACCGCGATGTCGCGTCCGATTGCGCTTGCCGCCTTGACGGTGCTCGAACTCGCGCCACCCGATCAGGTGTCGTGCGCGGCAGACTCCGGTTACGGCTACGTGGGACTGCGGCTGCTGGCAGCCACTGCCGAGGAAGTGCAGCGTCCAATGGTCGGCGACACGCCGCTCGTGCGCGAGACGGCGCGCCGGCTCGCCGACACCGGGGTGCGCGCGCTCGACATCGAGATCTTCCGGCTGAAGCCGGATACCGACGTTCGATCCTACCGCGCGGCACTGGAAACCGGCGCGCGCCTTGGCGCGAGCGAAGCACTGGTCGCCGGCAACGATCCGGACGAGTCGCGGCTCGTCGACAGCTTCGCTGCGTTCTGCGATATCGCGGCCGAGTACGGCATCGGCGGGAACCTGGAGCCGATGCCGTGGACGGACGTCCGCAATTTCGCACAAGCCGCACGCATCGTGGAACGCGTGGCACGCGACAACGCCGGCGTGCTGATCGATCCGATTCATTTCGATCGCGGCGACAGCCGCGCCGACGAGATTCCGAAAGTGCCTGCCGGGCGCTTGCGCTACGTGCAGCTTTGCGACGCGCCTGCGGAGCGCCCCCGCGACACGGCCACGCTGCTGCACCAGGCGCGCGCCGAGCGGTTGATGCCCGGGGATGGCGGCCTCGACCTGCGCGGCATCATGCGCGCCGTCCCGCGCGGCTTGCCGATCAGCGTCGAAATCCCGATGCAGGAGCTCGCGCGCACGGTTCCAGCCGTCGAGCGCGCACGGCGCATGCTCGACAAGACGCACCGGCTGCTGGATTCGCTGTGACGGCAGCGCTCAAACTGGCCGTCGCCGGCGCCGGGGCGATCGGCCGCAGGCATATCGAGCTGATCGAGGCGAACCGCGCCTGCAAGCTGGCCGCCATCGTCGATCCGGCGCCGAGTGCGGTCGGTATTGCGCGCGGGGCCGGTGTGCCGCGGTTCGGATCGTTGCACGAGCTGCTCGCCAGCAAAGGAATCGATGGCATCGTGCTGGCAACGCCGAACCATCTGCACGTCCCGCAGGCACTGGAATGCATCGATGCCGGCGTTCCGGCGCTGGTCGAAAAACCGGTGGCGCACACGGTAGCCGCCGGCATGGAGCTCTGCGAGGCGGCGGAGCGTGCCGGTGCAAGGATGCTCGTCGGACATCATCGACGGCACGGCGCGATCATGGCGCAAGCGTGCGGCATCGTGCGCTCCGGTATGCTCGGCTCGATCGTCGCAGTGATCGGCAGCGCGATGTTCTACAAGCCCGACAGCTATTTCGACGAAGCTCCCTGGCGACGGGAGCCGGGCGGCGGGCCGATACTGATCAACATGATCCACGAGATCGACAACCTGCGCGCCCTGTGCGGTGAAATCACCGCCGTGCAGGCGCTCGCCTCGAATGCGCGGCGCGGCTTTCCGGTGGAAGACACCGTCGCGATCAATTTGCGGTTCGCAAACGATGCGCTCGGAACGTTCCTGCTGTCCGACACCGCCGCGTCGGCGCGAAGCTGGGAGCAGACGTCCGGCGAGAACAACGCCTACGCGCGTGCGAGCGACGAGGATTGCTACCTGATCGCCGGGACCGATGGATCGCTCGGCGTACCGACGATGCGCGTCAAGCGCTACGCACGAAAGGAAGACCGCTCGTGGTGGAAACCCTTCGACACGGCTGTCATCGAGGTCGATGACGCGGAGCCGCTGCAACGCCAGCTCGAGCACTTCTGCGCAGTGATCCGCGGCGAGGCGTCTCCGCTCGTGACCCTGCGTGACGGCCTGCAGAATGTGCGGATCACCGAGGCGATTACCGAGGCGGCGCGTACCGGGCGCATCGTCGCAATCGCGTAGGCCGACATCATGCGCAAGTGCATTGCCACCGTTTCGCTGTCCGGCACGCTCGCCGCCAAGCTCGACGCGATTTCGGCAGCGCGCTTCGACGCGATCGAGGTATTCGAGAACGATCTCATCTACTTCAATGGCGCCCTCAATGCGGCCGCCCGCCTGGCGTCGCAACTCCAGTCACCGCCGTGACCGATCGTTACGCCGTCATCGGCAACCCCGTTGCCCACAGCCAGTCGCCGACGATCCACCGGTTGTTCGCACGCGCCCTCGGCGAGGACATCGCGTACGACATGGTCCTGGGGCGACCGGGTTGTTTCGGCGACGACGTCCAGTCGTTTCGCCAGGCGGGCGGGCGCGGGCTCAATGTCACGGTTCCGTTCAAGCTCGACGCGTACCGATATGCGACGATCCGCACGGAGCGCGCGACGCAGGCGGGCGCGGTCAATACGCTGAAGTTCGACGGGGGGCAGGTCATCGGCGACAACACCGACGGCGCCGGGCTGGTTCGCGACATTCGCCTAAGGCTCGATTTCGCAGTTGCAGGAAAGCGAGTTCTGTTGATGGGCGCCGGGGGCGCGGCGCGCGGCGTCCTGCTGCCATTGCTCGAGGAACGGCCGGCGCGAATTGCGATTGCCAATCGAACTGCGGACAAGGCGAAGGCGCTCGCGATGCAGTTCGCTCGTCACGTCGACGCGGTCGCGCTCGATGGCGGGTCCTACGCCGAATTTGCGGGCGAAGCATTCGACCTGGTCATCAACGGAACATCGGCCAGCCTGCAGAACGAAATACCGGCATTGCCGCAGGACGTGTTCGCGCCGGCGTCGCTTGCCTACGACATGGTCTATGGCGAGCGCGCGAGGCAGTTCCGCTCGTACGCCCTCGCGCATGGCGCCTCACGCGCGGCCGATGGTCTCGGAATGCTCGTCGAGCAGGCTGCCGAGTCTTTTTTCCTGTGGCGCGGCGTGCGTCCCCTGACCGCCCCGGTGCTGGCGGTTCTGAGCGGCGACACAGGGGAGGTGTCGGACGTGCAAACGCGCGATAATGGCGCGACGGTATTGAGGGCCAGATGATCAACAAGATTGTTGCTTCGGTCTCGGCGGCGGTCGCCGACATTCACGACGGCGCGACGGTGATGATTGGTGGATTCGGGACCGCAGGCATGCCATCCGAGCTGATCGACGCGCTGATCGAGCAGGGTGCGCGCGACCTGACCGTCGTCAACAACAACGCCGGCAACGCGGACACGGGTCTCGCCGCGCTGCTGCAGACCAGGCGCGTGCGCAAGATCATTTGCTCGTTTCCACGCCAGACCGATTCGTGGGTGTTCGACGCCTTGTACCGCGCCGGCGAAATCGAGCTCGAGCTCGTGCCGCAAGGCAATCTCGCCGAACGCATCCGTGCTGCCGGCGCCGGCATTGGGGCGTTCTTCACGCCAACCGGGTACGGCACGCTGCTTGCCGAGGGCAAGGAGACGCGCGAGATCGACGGACGGGAATACGTGCTCGAATATCCGATCCATGCGGACTTCGCGCTGATCAAGGCCGACTGCGGCGATCGGTGGGGCAATCTCGTCTACCGCAAGACCGCACGTAATTTCGGGCCCATCATGGCGAGCGCGGCGAAGTGCACGATCGCGCAGGTGCGCGAAACCGTCGACCTCGGCGGACTCGACCCGGAGGCGATCGTCACGCCGGGAATCTTCGTCCAGCGCATCGTGAAGCTGCCGGCCGGCGCACTCTCCGAACCGCAGGCCGCCGCGTAGCGAACGGCTGAAGGAGCGAACGATGCAACGTTACAGCCGCGATCAGATGGCCGCGCGCGTCGCGCGCGACATTCCGGAGGGCGCCTACGTCAATCTCGGCATCGGGTTGCCGACGATGGTGGCCAATCATCTGCCGAAGGACCGCGAGATCCTGCTGCATACTGAAAACGGCTTGCTCGGGATGGGACCCGCGCCGGCCGCGGGCGCAGAAGATCCTGACCTGATCAACGCGGGCAAGCAGCCGGTGACGCTGCTGCCCGGCGGCGCCTATTTCCATCATGCGGACTCTTTCGCGATGATGCGTGGCGGCCACCTCGACTTCTGCGTGCTGGGCGCGTTCCAGGTGTCGCGAGCCGGCGATCTCGCGAACTGGCACACCGGTGCGCCGGATGCGATTCCGGCCGTCGGCGGTGCGATGGATCTCGCAATCGGCGCGAAGAAGGTGTACGTCATGATGGAGCACCAGACCAGGCAGGGTCAAAGCAAGATCGTCGAGCGTTGCACGTATCCGGTCACGGGCATTCACTGCGTGAACCGGATCTTCACCGACCTCGCGGTGCTCGATGTGACGCCCGGTGGACTTCAGGTCATCGAAATGGTGAACGGGCTGCCCTTCGACGAGCTGCAGCGGCTGACCGGCGTCGCGCTCACGCGCGCGCCGGCACTCGAGGAACGACGATGAACGAGGCTTTCATTTGCGACGCGATCCGCACGCCGTTCGGGCGTTATGGCGGCGCGTTATCCAGTGTGCGGGCCGACGACCTTGGCGCCGTACCGCTGCGCGCGTTGATGCAGCGCAACCCCGGGGTGGATTGGGGCGCGATCGACGACGTCGTGTACGGCTGTGCGAACCAGGCGGGCGAAGACAACCGCAACGTCGGCCGCATGGCACTGTTGCTTGCAGGACTGCCGCAGGAAGTGCCGGGGACGACGATCAACCGGTTGTGCGGATCGAGCATGGACGCGATCACGGTGGCCGCGCGTGCCATCAAGACGGGCGAGACGTCGCTGATGCTCGCCGGCGGTGTCGAAAGCATGTCGCGCGCCCCGTTCGTCCAGGGAAAGGCGACCGAGGCATTTTCGCGCGCGGCGAAGATCGAGGACACGACGATCGGCTGGCGCTTCGTCAACCCGTTGATGAAGTCGCGCTACGGCGTCGATTCGATGCCCGAGACGGCGGAGAACGTCGCGCAGGAGTTCGGCGTGAACCGCGCCGACCAGGACGCCTTTGCACTGCGCAGCCAGCAGCGTGCCGCCGCCGCGATCGCCGACGGCCGCATGGCGGAGGAAATCGTTCCGGTGACCATCGCGCAGAAAAAGGGCGATCCGAGCTCGGTGACGACCGACGAGCACCCGCGCGCAACCTCGGTGGAGGCGCTCGCCAGACTGAAAGGCGTCGTCAGACCCGACGGATCCGTCACCGCGGGCAACGCGTCGGGCGTCAACGACGGCGCATGCGCGTTGGTCCTGGCCTCAGAAGCGGCGGCGAAGCGCCATGGCCTTACGCCGCGTGCCCGCGTCGTCGCGGGTGCCGTCGCCGGCGTCGCGCCTCGGATCATGGGCTTCGGTCCGGCGCCGGCGATGCGCAAGGTGCTCGCGACCGCGAAGCTCGAGTTGTCCGCGATGACCGTCATCGAATTGAACGAAGCATTCGCCGCACAGGCGCTTGCGGTGACGCGTGATCATGGATTGCCGGACGATGCACCACACGTGAATCCCAACGGCGGCGCGATTGCGCTCGGCCATCCGCTCGGCGCGAGCGGCGCGCGGCTCGTCACGACCGCGCTGTACCAGTTGCAGCGAACCGGCGGCCGCTACGCGCTGTGCACGATGTGCATCGGCGTCGGACAGGGCATCGCGCTCATCATCGAGCGCGTATGACGCGACTATCGACCGGGATCATGCAGCGCGTCGAACCGGCGTCCGCGATCGACTCGGGGACCATCACCTCGCGTCCCGGCAATCCCGATCAGCCTCGGGTGGCGGGCTATCGCCCACCGGATCGCGGCACGCAACCCGAGTATCTCTATCCGCCGTACGCGTCCACGGTCAAGCGATCGCCGTTGCAGCCGCTGGTGCTGCTTCCCGCGTCGCTCTCGGAAGTCACCGGCCCGCTGTTCGGCACCGACGTCATCATGGCGAACGACGCCGACCTTACCCGCCAGCATGCGGGCGAGCCCATCGGCGAGCGAATCGTCGTCAGCGGACGCGTGCTCGACGCGAATGCGCGGCCGGTTGCGCACACACTGGTTGAAATCTGGCAGGCCAACGCGGCGGGGCGGTATCCGCATCCGCGCGACAATCACAACGCGCCGACCGATCCGAACTTCACCGGCTGCGGGCGCACGATGACCGGCGCCGACGGCCAATATCGCTTCATCACGATCCGGCCCGGCGAATATCCGTGGCGAAACCACTACAACGCGTGGCGACCGGCGCACATCCACTTCTCGTTGTTCGGACCGGCCATCTCGACGCGGCTCGTTACGCAGATGTATTTTCCGGGCGATCCGCTGCTCGAATACGACCCGATGTATACGAGCATCCCGGACGAGCGCGCCCGGCAGCGGCTCGTGTCGGCGTTCGATTGGGAAACGACGATTCCCGAACAGGCGCTCGGCTATCGTTTCGACATCGTGTTGCGCGGCCGCGACGAGACGCCGATGGAGAACGATCTGCCGCGCGGGACCCATCCATGAGCACCGACCGGTCGTCGAAACGGCATTGCGGCCCCGCCAGGAGCGGCGCAGCGGCGATCGCGGCGAGGATGGGGGTCGTCATATGAGCTTGCGGACAACCGCATCGCAAACGGTCGGCCCGTACCTGCATATCGGCCTCACGTGGCTCGTGAACGACAACCTGATCGGACCGGGCGTCAGCGGCGAGCCGATCACGCTGCAAGGCCGGCTCGTGGATGCCGACGGCAAGCCGGTCGACGACGCGCTGATCGAGATCTGGCAAGCGAACGCGCATGGCCGCTACAATCATCCGGACGACACGCGCGCCTTGCCGATGGAGGTTGGCTTCCACGGCTTTGGTCGCGCGCCCACGGACGCGGGCGGCGGATTCCGCTTCACGACGATCAAGCCGGGACCCGTGCCTGCGCCGGGTGGCGGCGTGCAGGCCCCCCACATCAACGTGACGATCTTCATGCGCGGGATGCTGAAGCATCTGAAGACGCGCGTGTACTTTCCCGGCGATCCTGCGAATGCGACGGACCCGGTGCTGGCGCGCGTTCCCGAGGCCCGCCGGGGCACGCTGATCGCGCAGTCCGTCGGCGACAACATGCTCCGCTGGGATGTCGTTCTGCAAGGCGCCGGCGAAACGGTCTTCTTCGATTACTGAGCGCGCGTCTCGAGCGCCGTGCCCGATTCCCTGTTCGCCACCGATTCGATGCGTGCGGTGTTTTCCGACCGCGCCCGCATCGCGCGCATGCTTGACTTCGAGGCTGCGCTGGCGCAAGCGGAAGCAAGTGTCGGCGTCATACCCGTGTCTGCGGCGGGCGTGATCGAGCGCCGATGCGACGTCGACCAATTCGATGTCGCGGCGATCGGTCACGCGGCGCGCGATGCGGGAAACCTTGCCATTCCGCTGGTGTCCGCGTTGACGCGCAACGTCGCCGCAGCGGACGCCGGCGCCAGCGGATACGTGCACTGGGGTGCCACCAGCCAGGACGTCATCGACACCGCACTCGTTCTCCAATTGCGCGACGCACTCGCGCTGATCGAGACCGACATCGAACGGCTTGCGGCGGCGCTCGCGAAGCAGGCGCGCCGCCATGCCGCAACCTTGCTGGCGGGGCGCACGTGGCTGCAGCAGGCCTTGCCGATCACGCTCGGCCTCAAGCTGGCCGGCGTCGTCAGCGCGCTCGATCGCCATCGCGCACGCTTGACGGCGTTGCGCGGGCGCACGCTGGTCGTGCAGTTCGGCGGTGCGGCGGGCACGCTTGCATCGCTCGACGATCGAGGCCTTGCGGTTACCGAAGCGCTCGCTGCGCGGCTGTCATTGGCGGTGCCGGACATGCCGTGGCACACGCATCGCGACCGGTTCTGCGATGTCGCGGCGACGCTCGGCATGTTGACCGCAACGCTCGGAAAGCTCGCGCGGGACGTGTCGCTCCTGGCGCAAACGGAGGTCGGCGAAGCGCGCGAGCCGGCCGCGCCTGGCCGCGGCGGCTCGTCGACGATGCCGCAAAAGCGGAATCCGGTCGGCGCATCGATCGCGCTCGCCGCTGCGGTTCGCGTTCCCGGCCTCGTGTCGACGATGCTGACGGCCGCGATCCAGGAGCATGAACGGGGGCTCGGCAACTGGCCGGCGGAATGGGATACGCTGCCGGAGATCGCGTTGCTGGCGTCCGGAGCGCTCGCCGCCATGGTCGAAGTGGCAGAGGGGCTCGAAATCGATGCGACGCGCATGCGTGCGAACCTCGAAATCACGCAGGGGCTGATTTTCGCCGAAGCGGTACAGATGGCGCTCGCACCGAAGGTCGGCCGCGACACCGCACACTCGCTGGTGGCGAGCGCCTGTCGGCGCGCGACGGCGGAGAGCGCTCATTTGCGCGACATTCTTGCGCAGGAGCCCGGCGTATCGAGGTTTCTGGATGGGCAGGCGCTCGATCGGCTGTTCGATCCGGTGGAATATCTCGGCGAGAGCCGCGGGTTCATCGAGCGGGCATTGGCTGCCCATCCCGCGTCCGGACCCTGAAGGAGCGTCCGTCATGCCAATCGCGCAATTGTCCAACGTTCGCCTTCACTACCGCGTCGACGGCGATGCCGGCTCGCCGCCGCTGCTGCTCTCGAATTCGCTCGGCGCGTCGCTCGAAATGTGGGAGCCGCAGATTGCGGCGCTCGCGGGCCGGTTTCGCGTGATCCGGTACGACAGCCGTGGTCACGGCGAATCCGAAGTCACGCCGGGACCCTACTCGATCGAACAACTGGCCGGGGACGCGCTCGGCCTGCTGGACGCGCTTTCCATCGGGCGGGCGCATTGCTGCGGATTGTCGATGGGCGGCATGGTCGCGATGTGGATGGGCATCAACGCGCCGAAGCGCGTCGATCGTCTCGTGCTGGCGAACACGGCGGCGAAAATCGGCACCGCGGAAACGTGGAACGCGCGGATCGACGCCGTGCGCAAGGGCGGCACCGCGTCCATCGCGCCAGCGGTGCTCGCGCGCTGGTTCTCGCCCGCACTGCTCGAGCAGCCCACGCCGATCATTGCCCGATTGCGAGCGACGTTCGAGCGCACATCGGCCGCCGGCTACGCCGCTTCGTGCGCAGCGGTTCGCGACACGGACCTCCGGCACTCGCTCGGCCGCATTCATGCGCCCGCACTCGTCATTGCGGGCACGCGACGACATGGCCACGCCTCCGGGCGATGGCCGATTCGCCGCCGATCATATTTCCAATGCGCGCTACGTCGAGCTGCCCGCCGCGCATCTGTCGAACATCCAGGCAGCGTCGGCGTTCACGCAGGCGCTCGTGCAATTCCTGACCAGCCGCACCGGAGTGATCGATCAATGAACGAACAAGAGCGTTTCGAGAATGGACTCGAGGTACGACGCGCGGTGCTCGGCGATGCGCACGTCGATCGATCGCTTGCCAAGCGGAACGAGTTCAACGAGGAGTTCCAGGCGCTGATCACCCGCTACGCCTGGGGAGAGATCTGGACGCGGCCAGGGCTCTCCCGGCATACGCGCAGCCTGTTGACCATCGGGCTGATGGTGGCGCTCAACCGAAGTGACGAATTCAAGCTGCACTTGCGCGCCGCATTCAACAACGGCGTGACGCGCGACGAGATCCGCGAAGTGCTGTTGCATTGCGCGATCTACGCCGGCGTGCCGGCCGCCAACTCGGCTTTCCACATGGCCGAGGAAGTCTTCGCGCAAATGGAGTCGCCGTCCGGCTGACCTCAGTGGCGATGACGACGCAACCGCTGCCCGGCATGGTGCTCGGCGACGCTCCGGCCGATGCCGGAGCAGTCGATTCCGTGCCGGCGCATCGCGGTCGCCTGTTCCGCAAGTACCTGCTGCTCATCCTTTCGCTGGTCACGATCGCGCTGCTCGCGTCGGGTGCGATCGGCATCTATTTCTCGTACCAGGAGAACAAGTCGGCGTTGGCGAGCCTGCAGCACGAGAAGGCGGTCGCGGCGGCGTCGCGCATCGAGCAATACATCACGCAGGATCGAGCAACAGCTCAAGTACGCGGCGCTGCCGCAGCTCGGTGCGGGCGAGGTCGAGCTGCGCCGGATCGAGTTCCTGAAGCTGCTGCGCCAGGTGCCCGAGATCACCGACATCGCGCAGATCAGCAGCGCCGGGCGCGAGCAGGTTCTCGTCTCGCGCCTCGGGATGGACAGCATCAATTCCGGGAAGGACCGCTCGCAGGAGCCGGCGTTTCGGGGCGCGAAGCGCGGCCAGACCTGGTTCGGCCCGGTGTATTTCCGCAAGGAGACCGAGCCCTACATGACGATCGCGCTTGCGCTCGCAGCGGCGACGACGGGCCGGTGACGATCGCGGACGTCAATCTCAAGTTCATCTGGGACGTCGTGTCGCGGATCAGGATCGGCGAGAAGGGCAAGGCCTACGTCGTCGACGGCAACGGATTCCTCGTCGCCGATCCCGACATCGGCCTCGTGCTGCGCAAGACCAATCTCGGCATGCTGCCGCACGTGCAGGCTGCGGCCGACGCGAGCAAATGCGGACGAGCCCGCGATGGTGTCGACGGATCTCGCGGGCACCGCGATGCTCACGTCGGTGGCGCTCATCGATCCGCTCGGACTGGCGGGTCTTCGTCGAGCAGCCGGTGGCCGAGGTCTACGGCGAAGCTCAACGCGTCGATCGTTCGCACCGGCTTGCTGCTGCTCGCGGGCCTGGTGCTGTCGGCGTTCGGCGCGCTGGCGCTCGCGCGCGGCATGGTGCGCCCGATCCGCACGCTCGACGAAGGCGCGCGGCGCATCGGCGCGGGCGACCTCGACCAGCAGATCGACGTGCGCACCGGCGACGAGCTCGAAGGGCTCGCCGACCAGTTCAACCGCATGACGGCGCAGTTGCGCGAATCGTACGCCGGACTCGAGCGCAAGGTCGACGAGCGCACGCGCGAGCTCAAGAACTCGCTCGAGCAGCAGACGGCGATCAGCGAGATCCTGCGCGTGATCTCGAGCTCGCCGACCGACGTGCAGCCGGTGCTCGAATGCGGTGGCCGAACGGGCCGCGCACCTGTGCGACGCGCCGTTTGCGCGGATGATGCTCGTCGACGGCGACGTGCTGCGGCCGATGGCCGATTATTCGTTCGAGCCGAGCGCTTGCATTCGGCTATCCGGTGCCGCTCGACGCGTACGTCGGTCACCGGCCGCGCGGTGCGTCGACCGCGCGACCGTTCACATCGCCGACGTCGCGCCGATCGCCGACACCGAATTCCCGGATGCGCACGGAGAACATCCTGCGGCTCGGCGCTCGCGCCGTGCTCGCGGTCCCGCTGATGCGCGAAGGCGGCGCGTACGGCGGCGATCTTCCTGTTCCGCACGCGAGCCGCGGTCTGTTCTCGCCCGACCAGGTCGCGCTGGTCGAGACGTTCGCGCAGCAGGCGGCGATCGCCATCGACAACGTGCGCCTGTTCAACGAGACGAAGGAGGCGCTCGAGCAGCAGACGGCGATCAGCGAGATCCTGCGCGTGATCTCGGGCTCGCCGACCGACGTGAAGCCGATGCTGGATGCGGTCGCCGAGCGCGCGCTGAGGCTTTGCGAGCGCGGCGGCAATCGGGCGTTCGCTGCTCGACGAGCGACAAGCTCCGACTTCGCCGCGGGATACGGGACGCATCGCCGACGCTGCAGCGAAGGCGACGCTGTTGCCGCTCGACCGTGAGCTCGGTCGTCCGGTCGCGCCATCATCGACGGCACGACGTGCACTATCGCGGACATGCTGCCGCGGCTCGAAGCGGAGTATCCCGCAGCGCGTGCGCTTCAGCGAGCGTTTCGGGCTTCCGCGACTGCTCGCCGTGCCGCCTGATGCGCGAGGACCGGGCGATCGGCGCCATCGCGCTCTGGCGCACGGAGCCGCGGCGCGTTCACCGACAAGCAGATCGCGCTGCGTGAAGACGTTCGCCGACCAGGCGGCGATCGCGATCGAGAACGTGCGCCTGTTCAACGAGACGCAGGAAGCGCTGGACCAGCAGACGGCGATCAGCGAGATCCTGCGCGTCATCTCGAGCTCCCGGGCGACGTGCGAGCCGATGTTCGATGCGGTCGCCGAGCGCGGCGCTCCGGCTATGCGAGGCCACGCAATCGCACCATCGTTCTGCGTCGAGGAGGACAAGCTGCACGGTTCGCCGCGGGATTCGGCAGCGCCGAGACGCCTTCGTGAAGGTGAACACGATGCCGTGTGTCGCGGCGGCATCGCGTCACCGGTCGCGCCGTCGTCGAGCCGCTCCGTCGTGCACATCGCCGATCTCGCCGCCGCGATCCGAGACGGAATTTCCGCTGGGCCGCGAGTTGCAGCGGCGGATCGGTCATCGCGCGATCGCTCGCGTGCCGCTGATGCGCGAGGACCGGCGATCGGCGCGATCGCGCTGTCGCGGACGGAGGTCGCGGCGCTTCACCGACAAGCAGATCGCGCTCGTGAAGACGTTCGCCGACCAGGCGGCCATCGCGATCGAGAACGTGCGCCTGTTCAACGAGACGAAGGAGGCGCTCGAGCAGCAGCAGGCGTCCGCCGAAGTGCTGCAGCGTGATCGGCAGCTCGGTCGCCGACACGCGGGCCCGTGTTCGAGCGGATCACGAAGAGCTGCAAGCACCTGTTCGAAGGCGACGTGGTCAGGATCAACCTCGTCGGCGACGACGGCATGGTTCGTGCCGGCTACTACGACGGCCCGAACGCCGAGCAGTTTCACCGCATCTTTCCTGTGCCGCTTAGCCGCGAGTCGTCGACCGGAATCGCCATCCTGGAACGGCGCGTCGTCCACTACGCCGGACGTCGAGCACGACTCCGACGTGCCCGAGTACACGCGGCGTGCCGCTGCAGGCGACGGGCGCGAAGTCGATCGTCTACGCCCCGATGCTGTGGGAGGGCCGCGGCATCGGCGCAGTGGCGGTCGCACGATCGATCGTGCGCCCGTTTTCCGACAAGGAGATCGCGCTGCTCAAGACCTTCGCCGATCAGGCGGTGATCGCGATCCAGAACGCGCGGCTGTTCAACGAAACCAAGGAGGCACTCGAGCAGCAGACGGCGATCGCGAGATACTGCGCGTGATCTCGAGCTCGCCGACCGACGTGAACCCGGTGCTCGACGCGATCGCCGAGCGCGCCGGCGAAGCTGTGCGACGCCTCCGCCGCGTCGATGTACCTGATCGAAGGCGGCGATGCTGAAGCATCTGGCGTCGCAGGGACCGTCCGCCGACCCGGTGACGCACGTCGACGCGCTGCCCATCAGCCGCGAGTCGCTGCCGGCCGCGCGGTGCTCGAGCAGCACGACGATCCAGCTCCCCGACATGCTCGCGACGCGGCCGAATACCCGCTGAGCTACGAGATCGCCAAGCGCTTCGGCCATCGGACCGTCCTCGTGACGCCGCTGCTGCGCGAAGGCCAGCCGTTCGGCACGATCCTGCTGCGCCGCCAGGAAGTGCAGGCCGTTCAGCGAGCAGGAGATCGCGCTGCTGCGCACGTTCGGCGACCAGGCGGCGATCGCGCTCGAGAACGTGCGCCTGTTCAACGAGACGAAGGAGGCGCTCGACCAGCAGCGCGCATCGGGCGAGGTGCTCGCGGCGATCAGCAGCTCGATCGCGGACACGGCGCCGGTCTTCGACCGGATCCTCGCGAGCTGCGAGCGGCTGTTCGCCGGCAAGTCGATCAGCATCAACGTGCTCGGCGAGGACGGGCTGATCCACGTCGGCGCGCTCACCACGGCCCGCGGCGGGAGGAGTTCATGAAGCCGAAGTCCCGTTCCCGCTGGACGACCGGGCGGCGACCGGCATCTGCATCGCGCACCGGGCACGTCCTGCATTTCCCCGACGCGGACGACCGAGCGCGTACCCGCGCTGACGCGCGACAGCGCTGCGCAGTCGTGGGCATCGAAGTGCGATCGTGTTCGCGCCGATGCTGTGGGAGGGCACGGTGCATCGGCTCGATCTTCGTCGGCCGCGACTATCGCCGGCCCGTTCTCCGACAAGGACATCGCGCTGCTGCAGACGTTCGCCGACCAGGCGGTCATCGCGATCCAGAACGCGCGGCTGTTCCGCGAGATCCAGGACAAGAGCCGGCAGCTCGAGGTCGCGAACAAGCACAAGTCCGAGTTCCTCGCCAACATGTCGCACGAGCTGCGCACGCCGCTCAACGCGATCATCGGCTTTTCCGAAGTGCTGCTCGAGCGCCTGTTCGGCGACGCTCAACGAGAAGCAGGACGACTACCTGAAGGACATCCACTCGTCCGGCCAGCACCTGCTCAAGCTGATCAACGACATCCTCGACCTGTCGAAGGTCGAGGCCGGGCGCATGGAGCTCGAGCTTTCGACGTTCGACCTGCCGTCGGCGATCTCCAACGCGATGACGCTGATCCGCGAGCGCGCGCAGCGGCACGGCATCGCGCTTGGCATCGACGTCGATCCGGCAGCTCGGCGAGATCGTGGCCGACGAGCGCAAGTTCAAGCAGATCCTGCTCAACCTGCTGTCCAACGCGGTCAAGTTCACGCCCGACGGCGGGCGCATCGACGTCACGCGCGCAGCGCGGCAGCGGACGACGATCGTCGATCGCGGTGCACGACACCGGCATCGGCATCGCGCCGGAGGACCAGGAGGCGGTGTTCGAGGAGTTCCGCCAGGTCGGCCGCGACTACACGAGCAAGCAGGAAGGCACCGGCCTCGGGCTCGCGCTGACGCGGCAGCTTCGTCGAGCTGCACGGCGGCCGCATCTGGCGTCGAAAGCGAGCCGGGCAAGGGCTCGACGTTCACGTTCACGCATTCCGATAGCGATGCGCGGGTGGACGCAATGAGCCTGATCCTGATCGTCGAAGACAACGAGAAGAACATGAAGCTCGTCCGCGACGTGCTGCAGGTGAAGGGCTACGCGACGCTCGAGGCCGGCACGGCGGAGGACGGCATCGCGCTCGCGCGCGAGCGCAAGCCCGACCTGGTGCTGATGGACATCCAGCTTCCCGGCATGAACGGCATCGATGCGCTGGGGGTCCTGCGCGGCAATCCGGCGACGGCGGCGATCCCGGTGATCGCGGTCACCGCGTCGGTGATGCAGCAGGACCGCAAGCAGATCACCGAAGCGGGCTTCGACGGCTACATCGGCAAGCCGATCAACCTCAAGGAATTCCTCGACACGGTGCGCAGCATCGCTGGAGAGCGTCGCATGGCGATGACCGCAGCCGACCGGCCAAGGTGCTGGTCGTCGACGACACGCCGCACAACGTCAAGCTGCTCGCCGACCTGCTCGCGGTCAAGGGCTACGGCGTCGCGACGGCGGCCAACGGCGAGGAGGCGCTCGCGAAGATCGCCGCGGAGCCGCCCGACCTCGTGCTGCTCGACATCATGATGCCGGGCCTGTCCGGCTACGACGTGTGCCGGCGGCTGCGCGCCGATCCGCAGCACCGCGCTGCTGCCGGTGGTGCTGGTCACGTCGCTCGACCCGCAGCAGGAGCGGATCAAGGGCATCGAGGCGGGCGCCGACGACTTCCTCGGCAAGCCGATCAACCAGCCCGAGCTCTTCGCGCGCGTGCGCTCGCTGCTGCGCATCAAGGCGCTGCAGGACGAAGTGCGGCGGCAGGCGGCCGCGCTGCAGGAATGGAACGCGAAGCTCGAGGAGCGCGTCGGCGCGCAGGTGGCGCGAGCTCGAGCGCATGTCGGCGCTCAAGCGCTTTTTCGCGCCGGCCGTGTGCGATGCGATCCTGTCGGCGGGCGAGAAGTCGATCCTCGCGCCGCATCGGCGCGAGATCTGCTACGTGTTCGTCGACCTGCGCGGCTTCACCGCGTTCACCGACTCGGCCGAGCCCGAGGAGGTGCAGGCCGTGCTGCGCGAATACCACGCGACGATGGGCGCGCTGATCAGCCAAGTTCGAAGGCACGCTCGACCGTTTCGCCGGCGACGGCATCCTGATCTTCTTCAACGATCCGCTGCCGGTGCCCGATGCGGCGCAGCGCGCGGCGCGCGATGGCGCTCGACGATGCAGGCGCAGTTCGCGCCGCTGCGCGCGCGCTGGACGAAGCTCGGCTACGACCTCGACCTCGGCATCGGCATCGCCAAGGGGTTCGCGACGCTCGGCGCGTTCGGCTACGAGGGCCGCTTCGACTATTCGGCGATCGGCGGCGTCGTCAATCTCGCGGCGCGGCTTGTGCGGCGAGGCGGGCGCCGGGCGAAATCCTGATCGACCGCCGGGCGCGGGCCGCGCTCGACGAAGCGGCAACCGTGGAAGCGTTGGGCGCGCTGGCGCTGAAGGGCTACACGCACCCGGTCCCGGCATTCCGGTTGACGGCGATTCGGTGATCTCCGGGCACCGTAGAATCAGAATCACGAGCCGCTCGAGTCGCGAAATGGCGCCCCCGATCGATGCCGATGAAGGAGCGCAGGACAAGCTCGTCGATGCCATCCGGCAGGTCGAGGAAGCGCATCGGGCCGTCACGCAGAAGAATCAGGCGCTCGAGAACCTGTCCGCCAAGCTGTCGAAATACCTGTCGCCCGAGCTTTACAGGTCGATATTCAGCGGCGAAAAGAGTGTCGAAGTGGCCTCGCAGCGCAAGAAGCTCACGATCTTCTTCTCGGACATCGCAGGCTTCACGGAAACGACCGACCTGCTCGAATCCGAGGAGCTCACGCTGCCGAGTTCCGGCGATTACGCCGCCGATGCGGCCGACGGGCGCGCGCGCGTTACCTGCGCCGCCCCCCCAGCAGCGACCCCAGCACGCCGCGGACGATTTCGCGGCCGACGGTCGAGCCCATCGTGCGCACCGCGCTCTTCGCCATCGCTTCGACGAGGCTGTCCTTGCGGCCGCTGCCGGTCATCAGGCCGCCGAGCGATCCCTTGAGCGAATCCATGATGCCGCCGCCTGCGCTCGCCGCGGGCGCACCCGCGGCGGCGCCGCCCGCCGACACGGCAGCGCGGCCAGCCAATTTTTCGTACGCCGATTCGCGATCGACGAGCTTGTCGTAGACGCCCTTGACCGGCGATCGGTCCATGACGGCTTTGCGCTCCTCGGCGGTGATCGGACCGATGCGCGACGCCGGCGGCAGCACGAACGCGCGCTCGACGATGGCGGGACGGCCCTTTTCGTCGAGGAACGAAACGAGCGCTTCGCCGACGCCGAGCTCGGTGATGGCCTTCTCGGTGTCGATCTTCGGATTGGCGCGCATCGTCGATGCGGCCGCCTTGACCGCCTTCTGGTCGCGCGGCGTGAACGCGCGCAGCGCGTGCTGGACGCGGTTGCCGAGCTGCCCGAGCACGGTGTCCGGCACGTCGAGCGGATTCTGCGTGACGAAGAACACGCCGACGCCCTTCGAGCGGATCAGGCGCACGACCTGCTCGATCTTGTCGAGCAGCGCCTTCGGCGCATCGGTGAAGAGCAGATGCGCTTCGTCGAAAAAGAACACGAGCTTCGGCTTGTCCCGGTCGCCGACCTCGGGCAGCCGCTCGTAGAGCTCCGACAGCAGCCACAGCAGCATCGTCGCGTAGAGCTTGGGCGATTGCATCAGCCGATCGGCGGCGAGGATGTTGATGTTGCCGCGTCCGCCGTCGGTCTGCAGCAGGTCGTCGACGTTGAGCATCGGCTCGCCGAGGAACACTGCCGCCGCCTTGCTGCTCGAGCGCGAGCAGGCCGCGCTGGATCGCGCCGATCGACGCCGCCGAGACGTTGCCGTAGGACGGTCTGGAGGCTTGGCGCGTTGTCGCCCGACGTACTGCAGCAGCGCGCGCAGGTCCTTGAGATCGAGCAGCAGCAGGCCGTTGTCGTCGGCGAGCTTGAAGACGATCGTCAGCACGCCCTGCTGCGTCTCGTTGAGGTTCAGGATCCGCGACAGCAGGAGCGGCCCGAGATCGCTGATCGTCGCGCGCACCGGATGGCCCTGCTCGCCGAAGATGTCCCAGAACACGACCGGCATTGCCGCGAACGCGGGCGCCTCGACGCCGATCGTGCTTCAGCCGCTCCGCGAGCTTGGGCGACGTGGCGCCGGCCTGGCTCATCCCGGCGAGGTCGCCCTTGACGTCGGCCATGAACACCGGGACGCCGATCGCCGCTCATCCGCTCGGCAATGACCTGCAGCGAGACGGTCTTGCCGGTGCCCGTTGCGCCCGTGATCAGTCCGTGCCGGTTGGCAAGCGCCGGAAGGAGATCGAGTTCTAGATCGCCGTGCTTGGCGATCGGCAGCGGGTCGGGCATCGGTCGGCTCCGGAGGGAATAGCGCCATGCCAGTTTAGCCGGAACCGCTGTCCGGCTGGCCGGCAAAGCTGTCAAAATCGACGGTTTCCTGCTACAATCCGGTCGGATAAGTAAACAGAAATGGGCTGGGCGCAGCCCATTTTTTTTTGGATGCTGCCGGTGCTTGATCAGTGACGATGGAGCCTCGGTGAATCTGCTGGAGCGACCGTACCGGCGTTGGGGTACGAGCTCGTCGACTGGGAGATGTCGGCGAGGAGTCGTCTCGTTCGCGTGTTCATCGACAAGCCGAACGGCGTCGACGTCGAGGATTGCGCGAGCGTGTCGAACCACCTCACACAGGCTTTTCGCCGTCGAGAAATCGACTTCGAGCGCCTCGAGGTATCGTCGCCCGGCCTCGACCGCCCGGTCAAGCAAGCTCGCGGATTACGCGCGTTTCGCCGGGCAGGAAGCACAACTGACGCTCAGCGCGCCGGTCGACGGGGCGAAGCGAATCAAGGGCATTTTGCGGGGCACCGAGGGCGGCCACGTCCTCGTCGAGACAGCCGCCGGCGTGAAATCGTTTCCGTTCGAAACGATCACGCGCGCACGGCTCGTCCCCGCGATCGATTGGAGAAAAGGAACATGAACCGCGAACTTCTGTTGCTCGTGGATGCGCTGTCGCGCGAGAAGAACGTCCCGAAGGAAATCGTCTTCACGGCGCTCGAAGCCGCGCTCGCCTCGGCGACCAAGAAGAAATACGCCGACAACATCGACGCGCGCGTGTCGATCGACCGCGAAACGGGCGATTACGAGACGTTCCGCCGCTGGACCGTCGTGCCTGACGAGGAGCACGAGGAGCCGGCGCACCAGATCGCGATCACCGACGCCGCCGAGCGCGACCCGCCCTCGAGATGGGCGACGTCGTCGAAGAGCCGCTCGAGCCGGTGGAGTTCGGCCGGATCGGCGCGCAGGCCGCGAAGCAGGTGATCCTGCAGAAGATCCGCGACGCCGAGCGCGAGCAGATCCTGAACGACTTCCTCGAGCGCGACGACAACCTGCTGTCGGGCACCGTGAAGCGCATCGAGCGCGGCAACGCGATCGTCGAATCGGGCCGCATCGAAGGCTTGATCCCGCGCGACCAGCTGATCCCGAAGGAGATGCTGCGCGTGGGCGACCGCGTGCGCGCCTACGTGATGAAGATCGACCGCACGGCCAAGGGCCCGCAGTTGATCCTGTCGCGCGTTGCGCCCGAGTTCATCATGCGGCTGTTCGAGCTGGAAGTTCCCGAGATCGAGGAAGGATTGATCGAGATCAAGGCCGCGGCACGCGACCCCGGCATCCGCGCCAAGATCGCCGTCAAGTCCAACGATCCGCGCCTCGATCCGCAGGGCACGTGCATCGGCATGCGCGGCTCGCGCGTCACCGCGGTGACCAATGAGCTCGCCGGCGAGCGCGTCGACATCGTGCTGTGGTCGGAGGATCCGGCGAAGCTCGTCATCAACGCGCTCGCGCCCGCGGAAGTGCAGAGCATCGTCGTCGACGAGGAGCGGCATGCGATGGACGTGGTCGTCGACGAGGAAAACCTCGCGATCGCAATCGGCCGCAGCGGACAGAACGTGCGCCTCGCATCCGAAATGACGGGATGGGAGCTCAACCTGATGAGCGTCGAGGAATCGCAGCAGAAGCACGACGCCGAGACCGGCCGCCTTCGCGCGCTCTTCATCGACAAGCTCGACGTCGACGAGGAAGTCGCGGACATCCTGATCGGCGAGGGCTTCACGTCGCTTGAAGAAGTGGCTTATGTCCCCATTACCGAGATGAACGAGATCGAGGCCTTCGACGAAGATACGGTCAACGAGCTTCGCTCGCGCGCCCGCAACGCGCTTCTGACGGACGCGATCGCGCGTGAGGAAAGTGTCGAGAACGTCGAGGAAGCCCTGTTGTCGCTGGAGGGCATGGACACGGACATCGCGAGCAAGCTCGCGGCCAACGGCATCACGACGCGCGACGCGCTCGCCGACCTCGCGGGCGACGAGCTCGTCGAGCTCATCGGAATGGATTCCACCAAGGCGCAGGACCTGATCATGAAGGCGCGCGCGCACTGGTTCGAGGCTGCAGCGGAAGCGCCGCATACCGGCGCCGCGGCGTAACGACAAGGCACGACGCAACGGAAAAGCAGTACTGGAGAGCCGCATGGCGCACACGACTATCGAAGATTTCGCAACCGACCTGAAGATGCCGGCCGGCGCGCTGCTTGAACAGCTATCCGCGGCCGGCGTGGCGGGCAAGAAGCAGGGTGACAACCTCACCGAGCAGGACAAGACGCGCCTGCTCGACTACCTGCGCAAGCAGCATGGTGCCGCCGGCGACGGCAAGAAGCGCATCACGCTGACGCGCAAGCAGACGTCCGAGATCAAGGCGGCGGACTCGAGCGGCAAGGCACGCACGATCCAGGTGGAAGTGCGCAAGAAGCGCGTGCTCGTCCGCCGGGAAGAGGAAGCCCAGCCGCCCGCCGCGCTTGTCGAAGAAGCGCCGAAAGCCGCACCCGCCGCGGTGCTGCCGCCGGAAGAGATCGCCGCGCGCGAGGCCGAATCCCGCAAGGCGCAGGAATTGATGGCGCGCCAGCAGGAAGACCTGCAGAAGAAGCAGGCCGAAGTGGTGAAACGGAAGACGAAGAAGGAGCGCGAAGCCGAGGAAGCGGCTGCGCGCGCCGCTGTCGAAGCCAAGGCCGCCGAAGAGGCGAAAGCCGCCGCCGAAGCGGCTGCCGCCGCGGCCGTCGCAAAGCCGGCCCCGGGCAAGCCCGAGGGCACGCTGCACCGTCCGGCCGCAAAGCCCGGCGAAAAGCGCGAGAAGACCACCAAGAAGGCGCCCGGACAGGTGTTCCAGGAAGAAGCCGCACGGCGGCGTGCGCTGCGACTGCGTGGCGATACGTCGGGCGGCGCCACCGCCACGGGCTGGCGCGGTCCCAAAGGCGGGCGCCATGGCCGTGAGGACGATTCGGGCGACGCGGTCACCGGGCAGCCCGTGCAAGCGGGGCCGATGGTGCGCGAGATCTTCGTGCCCGAGACGATCACCGTGGCCGACCTTGCGCACAGGATGTCGGTGAAGGCCGCCGAAGTGATCAAGGCGCTGATGAAGCTCGGCTCGATGGTGACCATCAACCAGGTGGTCGACCAGGAAACCGCGATGATCGTCGTCGAGGAAATGGGTCACAAGGCCAAGGCGGCCAAGCTCGACGATCCCGACGCGATGCTGGTCGACACCGAGCAGGCGCATGCGGCCGATGCGCTGCCGCGTCCGCCGGTGGTCACCGTCATGGGTCACGTCGACCATGGCAAGACATCACTGCTCGACACGATCCGCCGGGCGCGCGTCGCGAGCGGCGAAGCCGGTGGCATCACGCAGCACATCGGGGCTTATCACGTCGTAACGCCGAAGGGCATGATCACGTTCCTCGACACGCCGGGTCACGAGGCCTTCACCGCGATGCGCGCGCGTGGCGCCAAGGTGACGGATATCGTCGTGCTGGTCGTCGCCGCGGACGACGGCGTGATGCCGCAGACGAAGGAAGCGATTGCCCATGCGAAAGCGGGCAACGTTCCGCTCGTCGTGGCGATGAACAAGATCGACAAGCCGGATGCGAATCCCGACCGTGTGAAGCAGGAGCTCGTCGCGGAGAGCGTGCTGCCGGAAGAGTATGGCGGCGAGGTTCAGTTCGTGCCGGTCTCCGCAAAAACAGGACAGGGCATCGACGAGCTGCTGGATGCAATCCTGCTGCAGGCGGAAGTGCTGGAGCTCAAGGCGCCGAAGGATGCGCCGGCCAAGGGCATCGTCATCGAGTCGCGCCTCGACAAGGGTCGCGGGCCGGTCGCGACGGTGCTCGTCCATTCGGGAACGCTCAAGCGCGGCGACATCGTGCTGGCGGGTGCGGTGTTCGGTCGCGTGCGCGCGATGACCGATGAAACCGGCAAGGCGGTCAACGAAGCGGGTCCCGCGATTCCCGTCGAGATCCAGGGACTGTCGGATGTGCCGCTCGCCGGGGAAGAAGTGATCGCGCTCGGCGACGAGCGCAAGGCGCGCGAAATCGCGCTGTTCCGGCAAGGCAAGTTCCGCGACGTGAAGCTTGCGAAGCAGCAGGCGGCGAAGCTCGAGAACATGTTCGACCAGATGGGCGAGTCGGGCGTCAAGACGCTGACGCTGATCGTCAAGGCCGACGTGCAGGGCAGCTACGAGGCGCTGCAGCAGGCGCTCACCAAGCTGTCCACCGACGAGGTCAAGGTCAACATCGTCCACGCCGCGGTGGGCGGCATCACCGAGTCGGACATCAACCTCGCGCTCGCGTCGAAAGCCGTCGTCATCGGCTTCAACACGCGGGCCGATGCGCAGGCCCGCAAGCTCGCCGAATCGAGCGGCGTGCAGATCCGCTACTACAACATCATCTACGAAGCGGTCGACGAGGTGAAGGCCGCGTTGTCGGGCATGCTGACGCCGGAGCAGAAGGAGAACCGGCTTGGTCTCGTCGAAGTGCGCGAGGTCTATCGCATCTCGAAGGTCGGCACCGTCGCGGGCTGCTACGTGCTCGAAGGTGTCGTGCGCCGCGGTGCGAAGATTCGCCTGGTGCGCGACAACGTCGTCATCCACGACGGCGAGCTCGACTCGCTGAAGCGCTTCAAGGACGACGTGCGCGAAGTGAAGGCGGGCTTCGAATGCGGGTTGTCGATCAGGAACTTCAATGACATCGAGCAGAAGGACCAGCTCGAGGTCTACGAGATCGTCGAGGTTTCACGCACGCTGTGAAGCGAACCTCGCAGCGCGCGCGTCGCGTCGGCGATCAGATCCAGCGCGAGCTCGCCGATCTCCTGAAGAATGACGTCAAGGATCCGCGCGTCGGCCCGGTCACCGTGACCGCGGTCGACGTGTCGGCCGACCTGTCGCACGCGACGGTGCGCTTCACGCATCTCGCGGGAAAGGATCAGTCGGAGGGCGCAGTGAACGCACTTTCCCGCACCGCCGGCTTTCTGCGGAGCGAGCTCGGTCACCGGCTGAACCTCTACTCGGTACCGCAACTGCATTTCGCATACGACGATTCGATCGAATCGGGCATGCGGATGTCGCAGCTGATCGACGAGGCCATCGCGGCCGACAAGAAACACCCGCAGGACTGATGGGTCAGAGATTATTTCCGGGTGCTGCCATCTCGATCGACGCGCCGTGCGCGGAAATACATCTCTGACCCGGATTTCAGCACCGCGTCGTCCGCCGCGGCGGCAAGTCGACGGCGTGCTGCTGCTCGACAAGCCGTCGGGCCTCACGTCGAACGGCGCGCTGATGCGCGTCAAGCGGCTCTACAACGCGGAGAAGGCGGGTCACACCGGCACCCTCGATCCGCTCGCGTCGGGGCTGCTGCCCATCTGCTTCGGCGTGGCGACGCGATTCGCCCAATTTCTGCTGGATGCGCACAAGCGCTACGTCGCGACGGTTCGCTTCGGCATCACGACGACGACGCAGGATGCAGACGGTGACGTCGTTGGATCGAGGCCGGTGGACATCGACCGCGACGCGCTCGTAGCACTCCTCCCGCGGTTCACCGGCCGCCTGATGCAGGTGCCGCCGGCGCATTCCGCGCTGAAGCTCGCGGGCAAGCCGTATTACGACTATGCGCGCCGGGGAATCGACATTCCGCGCGCGCCACGCGAAGTATGGATTCACCGGCTGACGCTCGTCGCGTGGAACACGCCGGATGCGACGTTCGATGTCGAGTGCAGCAAGGGGACGTACGTACGGGCTCTCGCCGCCGAAATGGGCGAAGCGCTCGGTTGCGGTGCGCATCTCATTGCATTGCGGCGCACGGCGAGCGGCGGTTTCAACGTGGAAAATGCGATGACGCTCGAATCGATCGACGCGATCGACGACGAGGCGCGTACCCGCTTGCTGTTACCGACGTCGGCATTGGTGGCGCACCTGCCGCGGCTCGACATCGACGCCGCGACCGCCGCGGCGTATTTGCATGGTCAGGCGATTCCGGCGGCAACCGCCGCGCCATGCGACGGCGCAGAAGCCGCGCCGGTGCTGGCTGTCTTCGGGCCGGACGGACTTCTCGGCGTCGCCGAGGTCCACGACGGGATCGCAAAGCCGCGCCGCTCGGTGTCCACCGCGCCCGCGTGCGTGCCGATCATGCGAGCAGGATGCCCGTAGACACCACGATCAGCAAAATCAGCGTGAGCTGCCGGAAGCGGGTGTCGCTGAAGCGCGGAAACAGTCGAACGCCGCCGACGAGTCCAAGGTAGTACGCCGGCCCGAGCCACAGCGACGTCCACCCGGCGCGCGCGTCGAAGATGCCGTGGTACCACAGCATGACGATGCCCACCAGCGATGTCACCGTCACGTAGAGCGTCAGGTTGGCGCGCGTCGTCTCGATCGGATCGGGACCGGACAGCAGGTAGAGGATCACCGGCGGGCCGCCGATGCTGGTGGCGCCCAGCATGCTGCCGCTCACTGCACCGAGCCCGAGGGACGTTCCGAGCCGCTGGCGCCCGGCATAGCGCCAGCCGTACAGGAGCAGCGAGCGCGAACACGATGACCGTGACGGCGATCGCGTAGCGGATCACGCGAGGGTCGGTCACGGCCAGCACCAGCACGCCGAGCGGCACGCAGGCGCACGCCGCGGCGAGGATCGCGCCGATCATTCGCCAGTTCACATGCTGTCGCGTCTGCAGGAGCATCGGCGCGGCGACGACCGATTCCAGCAACAGGACGACGGGTACCGCAAGTCGCGGTCCGAGCAGGAGCGCGAGCGGCGGCGACATCACCATCGCGCCGCCGAACCCGGTGATCCCGCGCACGATGCCTGCGACCAGCGCAATCGCAACGGCGAGGACCAGCGTCAGCGAATCCACGCGCGCATTTCCGGCAACGCTGCGCCCGGTACGCTGAACGGCGCGAGCGATCCCGCAGAGGTCTCGAAAGATCGCATCGGAGCCGCGACCGTTCGCGACGCGCTCATCGCTACGCCGAGACCGTCATTTCGGTGCCGGCGAAACGGATGCGCGCATGGTCGATGTCGGAGCGGGTCGAGAGGAACGCGACGAGCTCGATGAGTGGCGTCGTACGGAAACGGCATCCGGGGACCGGATTGCGCAGCGGGGCAATCAGCGTGCGGTCATAGAACGCCGCGAGCAGCAGATCCTCGTCGCCCGCGGCGGGTCCGAGCTCGGCGCGCAGACGCGGAATCCACGGCTCGAGGTGCGCTGCCGGCGCCTCGGTCACGTATTCGGAAGGATGGATGTTCGCGCGCGCGAGGAACTCCGCCGAGGGTTGCGCCGCGAGCCGGCCATAGTATCCCCGCGCGTATTTGCGGATCTCGTCGGGAATCGTGGCGTAGCGCTCACCCTGGACGACGTTCAGCGTGGCCTGGGTCACGATGTACTGCGCGAACGGACTCACCACGATCGGATATCCCAGGTCATGCCGCACGCGGGCGGCTTCCTCCAGTATCTCGGGCAGGCGGTGCTCGAGCTTCATCGTCTGGAGCTGGTAGCGCAGGTTGGAAATCATCCCGCCCGGAATCTGATGCTCGTAGAGCGCCGGATCGTACGTTGCGACCTGTCCGCGCGGCTTGCCTTCGCGCTCGCACAACCAATCGAAGTAGCCGGCGACCTCGGCCAGCGCGCCGTCGTTCATCGAAGTATCGAAGCCAAGATTGCGCGCACGCGCCACGATATCCTCGGTCGCCGGCAGCGACGCGCCGTTGGCAAGCGGTTCGGTGGCGGTATAGCCGAGCCGAAAGCCGCTTTGCATTGCAATCTCGTAGACCTCGGGCGCGAGACCCGACTGGCAATGCGAATGCAACTGCACGGGAATCGAACCGGCCGCGGCGACGACCGCCGGGAACAGCGTGCGGCCGCGCTCCGGCGTCAGCAGGCCCGTCGGATCCTTGATCGAGATGAAATCCACGGCGAGCGCGACGAGCTCCCGTGTCCGCTCGACGTAGTAGTCGTCGGTGTGCACGGGCGAGAGCGTGTAGGTCAGCATCGCGTTGACCTTCATCCCGGCCTCGTGTCCCGAACGCACGGACGAGACGATGTTGCGATTGTCGTTCAGCGCATCGTAGACGGTGAGGACCTCGATGCCGCGCCGCGCCAGCGCGTGCGAGTTGAGCGCGACGATATCGTCCGGAAAGAGCTCGAACGTGTACAGGCTCTGCCCACGGGTCAAGCCGTCGCACGGCGTCGCAAGCCGGTCGCAGAGAAGACCGATCCGGTCCCACGGATTCTCCTGCAGGTAACGCACGCAGACGTCGAACACCGCGCCGCCCAGGATGTTGATGTACGCATAGCCGGCTCGATCGATGGCGCCGAGGATCGGCGTCATCATCGCCGTGGTCATCCGCGTCGACCACAGGCATTGATGCGCGTCGCGCAGCGTCACGTCGATGAAGTCGACCCGCCGATCGCTTCCGGCCGATGGATGGCGCGCGTTCATCCGTCGGCCTCCACCGTCAGCTCGTCTTCCACGAAGCGCGTATGAACCTCGCCGCGGCGGAATCGATCGTCGTCGAGGAGGCGTGCATGAAACGCAATGGTGGTGTGCACGCCCTCGATGCGCATTTCCGAAAGCGCCCGCCGCATTCGCGCGATCGCCTCGTCACGGTCCCGGCCCCACGCGATCACCTTGGCGATCAGCGAATCGTAATAGGGCGGAATGCGGTAACCCTCGAACAGGTGCGAGTCGATGCGAATGCCCGGGCCGCCGGGGATCCGGAGACCGTGCACTTCGCCGGGCGACGGCGCGAAGTCGCGCAGCGGATCCTCCGCATTGATCCGGCATTCGAGCGCGTGCCCTGCCATGGCGCACGTCCTCCTGCGCAAGTTGCAACGGCTCGCCTTCCGCCACGCGGATCTGCGATTTCACGATGTCGACACCGGTGACGAGCTCGGTGACGGGATGCTCGACCTGCACGCGCGTATTCATCTCCATGAAGAAAAAGTCGCCGCTCGCGGCATCGACGATGAACTCTATCGTACCGGCGTTACGGTAGCCGACATGGCGGCATATTCGCACCGCGGCATCGGCCATGCGTGCACGCAGCGTGTCGTCGAGCGCGGGTGAGGGGCTTTCCTCGACGAGCTTCTGGTTGCGGCGCTGGATCGAGCAATCGCGCTCGCCGAGGTGCAGCATCGTGTGGTCGTCGCAGAGCACCTGGATCTCGACGTGTCTCGCGCGCTCGAGGAACTTCTCGACATAGAGTGCGCCGTTGCCGAATGCGGCCTGCGCTTCGCGCGCCGCATCGCCGAAGCGCGCGGCGAGCGTGTCCTCGCTGCGAACGACGCGCATGCCGCGCCCGCCTCCGCCTGCGGCGGCCTTCAGCAGCACGGGATAGCCGATCAGCGCGGCGGCATCGCGGCCCGCGTTCGCATCCGACACGATACCCGGCGACCCGGGCGTGATCGCAACGCCCGCCTCCGCCGCCATGCGGCGCGCGGTTGCCTTGTCGCCCATCAGCGCAATCGCTCGCGCCGGCGGCCCGATGAACGCGAGTCCGGCGTCCTCGCATGCCTGCGCGAACGCCGCGTTTTCGGAGAGGAACCCGTAACCCGGATGAATCGCATCGGCCCTGGCCGCGCGCGCAGCGGCGATCAGCGACTCGCCCTTCAGGTAGCTTTGACTCGCGGGCGGCGGACCGATGCAGATCGACCCGTCGGCGAGGTGCACGGCAAGCGAATCGCGATCGGCTTCGGAATATGCCTGGATCGCCTCGATGCCGAGCTCGTGACACGCACGGATGATGCGCACCGCGATTTCGCCGCGGTTGGCGACGAAGATTCGGCGCCACGCAGTCGTCATCGAGAGGCGGGCGCGGGCTCGACGACGACGAGCGGCGCGTTGGTCTCGACCGGCGCGCCGTTTTCAGCCAGCACATGGGTCACGACGCCGCGCGCGCCGGCGGGGATCGAATTCATGAGCTTCATCACTTCGATGATGCAGACCGTGGTGTCGGGCTCGACCGCCTGCCCGATCTCGACGAACGGAGGCGCCCCCGGCTCAGGCGACCGATAGAACGTTCCGACCATCGGCGCGCGGACGACCGTTGATCCCGCCGGCCACGTCGGTGTGGACGACGCGGACGAAGGGTCGCGTCGGGGTCGCCGGCTGTGTCGTGGTCGCGGCCGCACCGGTCGGCGAATTCGCTGGCGTCGGCGTCGGCGTCGGGGCCGGGACGAGGCCGCAACAGGGGTCGCAACGGCCGCCGGTGCGCTGGCATGTTGCCGGCGCCGCAGCTCGATTTCGACGTCGCCGATCTTCAGGCGGAATTCGGAAAACTGCTCCGACGATTTGATGAGTTCGACGATCCGCAGCAGGTCGTCGTAGGTCAGCGTGTCGTGGGTCAAGTGAGGCTCCGGACGAACGAGCTCGAGACAGGCGCCGGGCCCGGCCCGCGGTTCACTCGCTCGTGACAATCATTGCACGGAGACGAAAAAACTTGCAATAATGAAACATGGAATTTCGCTCAGCGAAATTGTCCGCAGTGCCTGCCAACGCAGAAAATCCCGAATCGGCGACGCTGCGTGCATTCGCGGTGCTCGAGCACATCGCCGTCGCCGACGAGCCGCCGACGCTCGAGGAGCTGACCCGCGCGATCGGATTGCCCAAGCCCACGGTGTTTCGCATCCTGCGGCTTCTCGCGCGCGGCGGTCTCGTGCAACGCGAAGTGCATGAAAAGCGCTACCTGGTCGGCGACCGCGTGGCGACGCTGGCGCTCGAGGTCCAGATGCGCTCACCGCGCCGGCGCGAGCGGCGCGCGATCCTCGCGCGGCTGGTGGAGGAGATCGGCGAGACATGCAACTTCACGATGGTCGACGGGACTGAAGTGGTGTACCTCGAGCGCGTTGAAACCTCCGCAAGCGTGCGTCTGCACATGAAGGCCGGCTCACGCGTTCCGTTGCATTGCACGGCAAGCGGCAAGCTCCTGCTGTCCGAGTTGCCGCTCACGCAGATGCGGCGGCTGCTGGGTCCCGGGCCGCTGCGGCGCTATACGCCGCGGACCATCGTGAGCCTGTCGGCGCTCGAGCGCGAGCTTCCGAAAATCCGCGCCAGCGGCATCGGGACCGATATCGGCGAATACCTGGTGGATTCGGTGTGCCTGGCGGTACCGGTGCGGGATCCGCAAGGGCGAATGTGCGCCGCGATCGCCGTCCACGGTCCGGCGCCCCGCATGACGCTCAAGAAGGGTTACGGGTTCCTGCCCGCCATGAATGGCGCGGCGGAAGCCATCGCGGCAACGCTCGTCCCACAGGGCGTTGCCAACGCGCCGACGCCGCTGCCGCGGCGGGCCGAATCCAACAGGAAGGCGAGGGCGGCATGACACGACCCGTCATCATTACCGTTGCCATCACCGGCGCAGTACCGCGGAAGAAGGACAATCCGGCGGTTCCCGTGACGCCGGCCGAACAGGTCGAATCGACGCACGAGGCATTCGAGGCGGGCGCATCGCTCGTGCACATCCACGTGCGCAATCCCGACGAGTCGCCCGGCTCGGCGCCGGAGCTCTACGCGCAGGTGCAGGATGGCGTGCGCAAGCACTGTCCCGGCATGATCGTGCAGTTCTCCACCGGGGGGCGCGGCCGCGAGCAGGAGAAGCGCGGCGCCATGCTGTATCTCAAGCCCGACATGGCATCGCTCGCCACCGGCTCGGTCAACTTTCCGACGGGCATCTACGAAAATCCGCCGGACTTCGTCGAAGGACTCGCGAAGACGATGCTCGACCACGGTATCAAGCCGGAGATCGAGGTCTTCGACCTGGCGATGCTCTACAACGCGGCCAATCTGGTGAAGAAAGGTCTCGTCAGGGAGCGGCCGCACGTGCAGTTCGTGCTGGGTGTTCCCAACGCGATGCCCGCGCGCCGGTCGGTGTTCGATTTCCTGCGCGCCGAGCTCGAGGACGTGCTGCCGGGCGCCACGTGGGTCGCCGCCGGTGTCGGCCGGCATCAATGGGAAGTCAACCAGTGGTGCCTCGAGCACGGCGGACATTGCCGCACGGGACTCGAGGACAACCTGCGCATCGCGCCTGACCGCCTCGCCGCGAGCAACGCGGAACTGGTGCGCAAGATCGTCGACGAATGCGCGCGTTACGACCGGCGTCCGGCGAGCCCCGCGGAGGCCCGCCAGATGCTGGGTCTCGCGCAGCCGCATTGAGCAATCGTGAAATCCACAGGCGCCATCGATCTCGGCCTCGAAGGCAAGGTTGCGCTCGTGACCGGCGCAGGCAGCGGCATTGGCGCCGCGATCGCCACCACGCTCGCCGCCCTGGGTTGCACCGTGTACCTGGGCGACACCAATGCCGCGGCTGCTGCGAACGTTGCGTCGGCGTGCGGGGAAGCTGGACGCCCGCTCGCGCTGGATGTCGGCGTACCCGCCGCATCGTCGGCGGCGTCCGAGCGGATCCTGCGCGAATGCGGCCGTCTCGACATCCTGGTCAATAACGCGGGCATCCTGAAGACCGGTGGCGTGGTCGATGCCACGATCGACGATTGGGACCAGGTGTGCCGGGTGAATCTCTCCGGCGTCTATTACTGCTGCAAGGCAGTGCTTCCCGCGATGGTGGCGCAGCATTACGGCAAGATCGTCAACATCGCGTCGGTCTCCGCGGCGAAGGGCGGCGGATCGTTCGGCAACGTCCTCTACGGCACGACGAAGGCCGGCGTGGTCGCGTTGACCAAAGGACTCGCGCGTGAGCTGGCGCCGCTCGGCATCAACGTCAACGCGATCGCGCCGTCGGTGACCGAGACCGGCATGACCAGTCCGCTGCTCACGCCTGAGCGGCGTCGCCAGGTGCTCGCCTCGATCCCGCTCGGCCGTTTCGCCGCTGCGGAAGAGATCGCGCAGATCGTCGCGCTGCTCGCATCCGACCTGCTCGGCTATGTCACCGGCGAGACGATCGCGGTCGACGGCGGCTACCTGACGCGATGAGCCAGTGCAACGCGATTGGACAGGCGATGACGGGAACGCATCGAATACTCAGGTGATCGGGCAGGTCTTGGCGAGCATTCGCGCGCGCTCTGATCCGGCTCGCGCGACAGCAGGCGAAACGGCAGCGAACCCAACCGCGAGGAGGAAGTGCAATGGACGACTCGACATCGAACGACAGCCCGCGCATCGTGCCGGCTGAACCGGCCGGCCCGAGCGCCGACAGTTTCTTGGCACCGTCGTCAAGGCCGCGGGCGGCCTGTTGCTCGGCGATCTTGCCGGCGTGACCGCCGCAAGCGCGCAAACTGCGGCGGCGCCCGCGGTCAGCGCGCAGAAATTCACCGATTGGGGCTGGCCGCAACCGTACGAACAGATCTCCGCGAAGTCGAAGCAGTGGCTGCAGAGCAAGGGCTGGTGGCCGCTCAATGCCGCCTGGATCGTCGTGTGGTCGGGCGAGGAGATGGTCGGCCACGTGCTGCAGACGCAGAAGCTGCTCGAAAAGCGCGGCATCGAGACGGATTGGAAGACGTTCGTCGCGGCCGGGTTCTCGAACGAGGCGTTCATTCCCGGTCGCATCCAGATCGCCAATACCGGCGCGCTCGGCGTCCTCGCATTGCTCAGCAACAAGGTGCCGATGCGCGCGCTCGCCGTCCATTCGCCCGCGCTGACGCACGCGGCGACCGTGCCACTCGATTCGCCGCTCAAGAGCCTCGCCGATCTAAAAGGCGCGAAGGTGCTGAAGCGCCCCGCGGTCGTCGGAACCACGACGGGCTCGACGAATCACTTCGGATTCATCGCTGCGGCGCACTATCTCGACCTCAAGCCGAACGAGGACTACACGCTGCGCAGCACGCCGCCCGGCGATCTCGCAACGGGCCCGAAAGGGATCGATGTCTTCACGATGTGGGAACCGCACGTTTCGTACTCGACCGACGTGCTGAAGGTGACGCGGCTGCTCGAGTCGCTCGACCCGTACTACATCTACAGCGGCTATTACTACGGCCGGCTGGAGATCGAGGAGAATGCACCGGATGTCATGCAGCTGATGACGGATGCATTCATCGAGGCCGTCCTCTGGGCAAAGGCGAATCCCGACGAGGCCGTGAAAACACTGATGGCCCGGCCGGAGTACGGACGATTGGGACCCGACCTCATCGTCAAGATGACGGAGCGTTATCTGTTCTGGCCGAAGCCGACTGTCTACTATCCGTTCGCCGATCCGAACGGCATCTGGCCCGCCGAGGAGGCGCGGATCAGCACGTGGGCCTTCGAAACGGGCGCGTCGAAGAACAAGGTGACGAATACCGACTGGCAGAACGTGCGCAAGACGAGCTACATGGACGCCACGTTCGAGAAACTCGGTTGGCGCGTTCCCGACAAGCCGCCATTCCTGCCGAAGGACTTCGGCGGTGTCGGCAAGCTGCCGTACAAGCCGTACGGCGCGGCGCTACTCAAAGGACCCGCGCCGTTTCCGGAATCCGGCGAGCTCAAGAAGCCGTGGACGTTCAAGGGCAAGACTTACATGCCATGAGCGTCGCCGGGCCGTCCCAAGACGCGAATGCGCCCCCTCGGGGGGCAGCGCAGCGGCGCTAGCCGCAAGCGTGGGGGGATGTCCATGAGCGTCGCCGGGCCGTCCCAAGACGCGAATCGCGCCCCCTCGGGGGGCAGCGCAGCGGCGACGGCCGCAAGCGTGGGGGGATGTTCATGAGCGGGGCCGGACCGCGCGCGATTCCGACAACGTCGCCGGGCGTGCGCGAAGACGCCGACGACGCGATGGCCGGCGCATCCGTTCGCGCACCGGGCGAGCGTCGCGCGGCGGACACGCCTGACGCGCTGGCGCGGCTTGCGGCGTCGATGGTGCCGCCGCCGCCGCCGGCGTGGCGGCGCGCGCTCGACCGCATCTCCCGGCTATGGCTTCTCGTGGCGGTCGTCGTCATCTGGGAGTGCGTGAGCGTCTTCGGACAACGCATCAATCCGCAACTCGACGTGATGCTGCCACCGCCGACCGCGGTCATATCGGCTGCCGTGGACCTGATGCAGCGCGGTGTCCTCCTCACGCACATCTTCGATAGCCTTTATCGCGTGCTGCTCGCGGTCGGCACCGCGACCGTACTCGGCGTGCCGCTCGGCCTCGCGATGGGTTGGTCGTCGCGATTTCGCGCGGTGGTCGATCCGCTGCTCGAGTTCGTTCGGCCGATTCCGCCGCTCGCCTGGATTCCCTTGAGCATTCTCTGGTTCGGCATCGGCGACGTCCAGATCGTCTACATCATCTTCCTCGCCGCGTTCTTTCCGGTCGTGCTGAATTCGCTCGCCGGCGCGCGCGACGTCGACACGTATCTCGTGCGGGCAGGGCTCAGCCTGGGCGCGCGCCCGCGCGAGCTGTTCACGACTGTCGTGCTGCCCGCGGCGCTGCCGCACATCTTCACGGGGATGCGCGTCGGACTCGGCATCGGATGGATGGCGCTCGTCGCAGGCGAACTGGTCGCGGCGCCGAGCGGCCTCGGTTACATGATCAACAACGCGCGCACGCTGTTCCGCAGCGACTACATCCTGCTCGGCATGGTCCTGATCGGCGTTCTGGGACTCGTCCTCGACTACCTGATGCGCCAGGCCGCGCGCATCGTCATGCCCTGGCACCGCGGGCAGTAACGACGCACGAAGAGACATCCGAAGCCATGATGCAGGTCGACGTCGCCAACGTCAGCAAGGTGCATTTCGCGATGAAGGGCGAGCCGCTGCTCGCCCTGCTGGACGTGAATTTCCAGGTGGAGAAAAACGAGTTCTTCTCGATCGTCGGACCGAGCGGGTGCGGCAAGACGACGCTGCTCAACCTGCTCGCGGGATTCGAGCAGCCGACGCGCGGCGAGCTCAAGGTCGGCGGCGAGATCATCACGGCGCCGGGGTGGGAGCGCGCGGTGGTGTTCCAGGAATACGCGTTGTTTCCCTGGTACACCGTCGTGCAGAACGTTCGCTACGGCTTGCAGCGCAAGCGCGTGCCCGAGCCCGAGCAGCGCCGCCTCGTCGACCATTACATCGGCCTCGTGGGCCTGCGCGGATTCGAGTCGCGCTATCCGCGAGAGCTGTCCGGCGGCATGCGCCAGCGCGTCAGCATCGCGCGGGCACTCGCGGTCAATCCGTCCATCCTGTTGATGGACGAGCCGTTTGGTGCGCTCGACATCCAGACGCGCGAGTACATGCAGGACGAACTGCTGAAGATCTGGCAGCAGGAGCCCAAGACGGTCATTTTCGTGACCCACAGCATCGACGAGGCGATCAAGCTTTCGGACCGTGTCGCGATCATGGCGCCGCGCCCTGGGCGCGTGGAGGAAATCAAGACCGTCGCGTTCTCGCGTCCGCGCGATCCGACCAATCCCGCGGTCGTGCGTCTTGCCGCGGAAGTGAAGCGCTGGCTGCGGCAGCAGGCGTTCGGCAGCACGTCGGTCGAGGACACGGTCCATGCCGATCAGGTGGTGCGCTGACGCGGCGGCATCATGCTGATTGCGGAGTCGGTCGCCGGACCCGCGGCCGCAGCGTCGTTCAGGCGCGCGCATGGCAACACGTGCGAGTTGTTCGGCGAGGTGGACGCCCTTCGGTGCCTTGCGTTGCTGCCCGGGACGGCGAGCGGGCAGCCCGAATGGACCCTCGAACCGGTCGATGTCCTGTTCAGCGCAGGACGCTACGGCCACGTGGCAGGGGAATGGCTGTTCCGCGTGGGCCTTTGGGTGCCTCGCGAGCATCGCAGCGAGTTCCTGTCCTGGTACGAGCAGGAACATCTGCCGATTCTGCTCGAGTGTTCCACCTGGGAGGGCTGCCGATTCGTCGAGGCGCCGCGATTCGAAGGGATGTCAATTCATCGCGCTGCATCAGCTCGCCGATCCTGCGGCGTTGTCCTCGCCCGAACGGGCGCGCTCGCGCGCGACGCCCTGGTTCATGCGGCTCAAGCAATTCGACTGGTTCGACGAGCCGTTTACCCGCGTGCTCTATCGACGCATCGCGATCGACGCATCGTGACCCCGGTCTGGCTGTCCGTGCGCGCACGTCAACACCGCACCGTCCGTGACAAAGGCGCTGCCGCCACACCTTCGGCCGGATGTGCGCGGTTTCGGCCGCGCGTATCTGGGACGGTGCGAAGCAAGGGAAGCTGCTGCTCCCGGCCTGCCCGGGCTGCGCGGCGATGTCATGGCCGCCTCGCGTGCAGTGCCCCGCTTGCGGCTCGGCGATGGGCTGGGGGCCGGCGTGTGGACGCGGCGTCGTGCATACGTTCACCGTGGTGAGGCAGGCCGCGGATCCGTTCCTGAACGCCCGTGTGCCCTACGTCGTCGCAATGATCGACCTCGAAGAAGGACCGCGCGTCATGAGCAATGTGATCGGCTGCGACGTGAATGCGGTTCACATCGGGATGGCCGTATCGGTCACGTTCGTCGATGCCGGTGAAGAGCTGTCGTTGCCGATGTTCGCGCCGGCATGATCGAACGAGCACTATCCGGACGCACGGCAATCGCGGGTGCGGCGACCGCAGGCATCGGCTTTCACACCGACAGCACGGCAGCGGAGCTCATGGCCGAAGCTGCGCATGCGGCGATCGCAGACGCGGGCGTGCACCTTGCCGACGTCGATGCGATTTTCGCGGTCACCCCTTATTACTGGATGCCGTCGCTGACGCTTGCCGACCAGCTCGGCATCCGCCCGCGCTTCACCGATTCCACCAACATGGGAGGCGCTTCCGTCGTTGCGCACGTCGGGCATGCCGTGCGAGCCATCGTCACGGGCGGCGCAAGCTGCGCCGTCATCGCCTATGCAAGCACGCAGCGCTCCGACACGGGCCGGCTGGTGACGAGGGCCGAAGTGCTGCCGTATGAGCAGCCGTACGGCGCGCTCTTCCCGATCTCCGGATACGCGATGGTGGCGCAGCGCCACATGCACGAGCACGGCACGACCCGCAGGCAGCTCGCGCAGGTCGCCGTCGCAGCAAGCCAATGGGCATCGCTCAATCCCGACGCGCTCCGGCGCGAACGGCTCACGCTGGAGGAAGTCACGGCATCACCCGCAATCAGCGATCCGCTGCGCAAGCTCGATTGCTGCCTGGTGACGAACGGCGCAGGCGCGATCGTCGATGACGGCGGCCGATCGCGCGACGCGCAAGCCGGTGCACGTGCTCGGTGTCGGCGAATCGCACAGCCATTGCTATGCATCGAGCATGCGCAGTTTCACGCGCACCGACGCGGTCGAGTCGAGCGCGGCAGCCTACGAGATGTCGGGTCTGGGGCCGGCCGACATCGACGTCGTGCAGATCTACGACGCATTCACGATCAATGTCATCGTCGGCCTGGAGGACCTGGGCTTCTGTGCGAAAGGCGAGGGCGGGAAGCTCGTCGAGCGCGGCATCGGACCCGGCGGCGCGTTGCCGGTGAACACCTCCGGCGGCGGCCTGCGCTACTGCCATCCGGGAATGTTCGGCATTTTCCTGCTGGTCGAGGCGGTACGGCAATTGCGTGGCGAAGCGGGTGATCGCCAGGTCGCCGGCGCGCGACGCGCGCTCGTTCACGGGTACGGCGGCATCTTTGCCGGCAACGCGACCGCGGTGCTTGGACGCGGCTGAAACCTTCGACGTGTCGCTGCGATCACATGGTCGACGAAACTATCCTGCGTAGATGAAGCGGTCATGAAAACCCGAGCGCCTTCCGACAGGGCCGTGCATCTGATCGACGTCACGATGCGCGACGGACATCAATGTCTATGGTCGACGCGGATGACCAACGCCATGATCGCGCCGGCGCTGGAGTTGGCCGATGGCGTGGGCTTCCACACCATCGATATCGTCGGCGGAGCGGTCTTCGACGTCTGCGTCCGCTATCTGCAGGAGAATCCCTGGGCGCGCATGCGCATGGCGGCGCAAGGGCTGTCGCGCACGCCGCTCAACGTATGGATGCGAGGCGCGAGCCTGTTCACGTTCGAGTTCTTTCCGTACGACGTCGTGCAAGCGACGATCGGTCATCTGGCCGCAAACGGCATCAGGCATCTCACGACGTACGATGCGCTGAACGATAATCGCAACCTCCGCGGCTCGGTCGAGGCCGCCCGCGCCGCCGGGATCGGCATCACCGGCGCCGTCGTGTACACGTTGAGCCCGGTCCATACGGACGCCTATTTCCAGGATCGGGCGCGCGAGCTCGTGGCACTCGGCGTCGACCGGATCTGCCTCAAGGATCCGAGTGGGTTGCTGACGCCGGAACGCATTCGCGCGCTCGCGCCGGCGCTCGCCGCCGCTGCGCCCGGCGTGCCGCTCGAGCTGCATTCCCATTGCCTGTCGGGTCTTGCGCCGCGGGTCTACACCGAGGCGCTCGGTGCCGGTATCACGTTCTTTCATACCGCCGTGACACCGCTCGCGAACGGCGCTTCGTTGCCGCCGGCCGAGGATTTCGAAGCGGCCGCACGCTCGCGTGGCTACGGCACCGGCATCGACACCGATCGACTCGACGAGATGGCCGCCTACTTCACATGGGTCGCCATGCGCGAAGAAAAACCCATGGGGATTCCTGCGACGCTCGATCGGCGCATGTACGAGCACCAGGTTCCGGGCGGAATGATCTCGAACCTGCGCACGCAGCTCCGCGCCGCCGGCATCGAGCATCGACTGGACGAGATTCTCGCTGAGGTGGCACACGTGCGAAGCGACCTGGGCTTTCCGATCATGGTGAGCCCATTCGCGCAATTCCTGATCACCCAGGCGACGCTGAACGTCGTCCAGGGGGAGCGCTACAGGATGATTCCCGACGAGCTGCGCAAATATGCGCTTGGCTACTACGGACGCGCCGCCGGGCCGCTCGCTCCGGAGTTCCTGGAGCGCGCCACGCGCGGCGAAGCGTTCGCGCAGGAGTCTCCGTCGGACCTGCTCCCGCCCGCGCTGCCGCGCTTGCGGGCCGAGCGCGGAGCGCAGGCCGACACCGACGAAATTCTGCTGGCGGCTTATTACGACGACGCGCTGATCCGGCCGGTGTTGCGACAGCGAACACGACCGGGTGCCTTCGTCCCGGTTCCAGACCACGCCCCTGGCGGAGCTCGTGAGCTATCTCGCGAAGCAGGCCGACATCCAGACGGTGCGGATCGCCGTCGCGGGCGTCCAGCTGCAATCGAGCGGCGATGGCCCACCACTCGAACGCGGCGCGATCGCCGATCGAGCGGCTCCGTGAGAAAACGAAAAGCGGCGGTCGGCGCCTGATGAGGAATTCACGAATGCTGGGCGCGCTGATTCGGCCGCGGAGCATCGCCATCGCCGGCGCGTCGTCCGATCCGGGCAAGCTCGGATCGCTGCCGTTGCAGTTCCTGCGCAAGTTCGCGTACGACGGCGAGATCTATCCGATCAACGCAAAAGTCGACGAAGTGCAGGGGCTGCGGTGCTATCCGTCGCTTGCGAGCATCGGTCAGCCGATCGATCTCGCGATCGTCGCGATTGCTGCCGAGCGCGTCCCGGCGCTGCTCGACGCGTGCGAGCCGGGGCAGGTCAAGTTTGCGCTCGTACTGTCGTCGAACTACGCGGAAGCGGGTGCAGCCGGCGCGAGAATGCAGCGCGAGCTGGTGGCGCTCGCGAGCGACAAGGGCATCCGTCTGGTCGGCCCCAATTCCGTCGGCATCGTCAATCTTTGGGATCACGTCGTCGCCTCGATCAGCCAGGTTTTCGACCTGAAGCAGCTGGAACCGGGCCCGGTGGCCTTCGTTTCGCAGAGCGGCGCTGTCGGAACCGCGATCACCGCGCTTGCGCACGAGCAGGGCATTGGAATCGGCCATTTCGTGAGCACCGGCAACGAGGCTGATCTCGAATTCAGCGACTTCTGCGATTACTTCGTCGACGATCCCCGCGTGGCGGTGATCGCCGGTTACATCGAAAGCGTGCGCGACGGTGCGAAGTTCCGGCGCGTGGCGAGCCGCGCGCTTCAGGCGGGCAAGCCGATCATCCTGGTCAAGGTCGGCACATCCGAGGTCGGCGGGCGTGCGGTTGGGTCCCATACCGGGGCGCTCGCCGGCTCCGACGAGGTTTACGAGGCCGTCTTTGCCGCGCATGGCGTCGTGCGCGCGGATGGCATCGAGGCGCTGACGGACTATCTGAAGCTGTTCGTCGCCTATCCGCATGTTGTGGATGACCGTGGCCGCAGGCGGGTGGCGGTGTTGAGCCATTCCGGCGGCGCGGGGGTGCTGATGGCGGACGCGGCGATCGACGCCGGCCTCGACATGCCCTCGCCATCGCCGCAGCTCCGGCACGCGCTCGAAGAGGGGTTGCCGCCTTATGCGTCGCTCGACAATCCGATCGACATGACCGCGAACGTCATTTTCAATCCGGACGTGATGTCCGGCAGCATGCTGAAGGTGGCCGCCAGCGGCGAATACGACGCGGCCATGTTGTGCGTCAACCTGATCTGGCGACATGGCGATGCGCTTGCCGATGCCATGCTCGCCGCCCGCGTGCGCACGGATCGGATGCTCGCCGTCGCATGGATCGCCGGTCCCGCCGGTCCGGTGCAACGGCTCGCACGGGGCGGCGTGCCGGTGTTCGGCGACCCGATTCGCTGCGTGCGTGCGGTGGCAGCCAGACTGAACTGGGAACAGGCTCGACACCGGGAGATTGAAAGCGAGCCGGCGGCGCCTTCCGTCACGCCCGGAGGCGGCGTTGCGTTCGGACGCTATGCCAGTCAGCACGCGTTGCTCGAGCAGTGCGGCATCGACGTCGCCCCCGCACGTCTTGCAAATACCGCCGCGGACGCGCGGCAGGCAGCTCTCGAACTCGGCTATCCGGTGGCAGCCAAGCTGATCGCGCCCACGCTGTTGCACAAGAGCGATGTCGGCGGCGTGGTTCTCGGTATCGCGGACGAAGATGCGCTCGCGCGCGCCGTGAGCAAACTGCTGGCAATACCCTGCGACGATCGCGAAGGCATCCTCGTCCAGCCGATGATCGCCGATTCCGACGCGATCGAGTTGTTCGCCGGCGTTACGCGCGATCGAGTCTTCGGACCGATTGTCGTGTTCGGACTCGGCGGCATCTTCGTGGACGTCGTCCGCGAGGTCATCATGCGGCCCGCGCCGTTCGGCGCCGATGCTGCGCTGCGGATGATTCGCGCGTCGCGCTTCCTTCCCTTGCTGCAGGGATTCCGCGGCCGGCCGCCGTGCGATCTCGCAGAAACTGGCGCGAGCTGCTCGCTCGCGTGTCCACGCTCGCCGCCGGGATGCCCTCGCTGCGCGCGCTGGACCTCAATCCGGTGCTGGCATCCCCGCGGGGCGCGATTGTCGTGGATTTCAAGTTCGACGTTGCGCCGCCTTCCATCGTGCCCGAGCCTCATTGAGACGCATGGTCAAGACCTCCCGGTAACACCTTGGCCCGGTTGAAGTTCGCCTGCTTTTGGCAGGCCACCTGAACCGGACATTTCACGTGTTACCGCGGACCGGACATTCCTCGTGTTACCAACGCAGCGTGGCACGAGAGGATGGCACGAGAGGATTGATAACTAAGCGTTTTCCGCGCTATAATCGCCCTCTTACCCAAGGCCAACACGAGCGGACAAGGAAGGAACATGGCCGTCACGGTTTCAGAGAAGGCGAAGGTCATCGCCGACAACCAGCGTGCGAAGGGCGACACGGGATCTCCCGAAGTCCAGGTCGCGCTGCTGACCGCCCGCATCAACGGGCTCAACGATCACTTCAAGGCGAACGTCAAGGATCACCACTCGCGCCGCGGCTTGCTGCGCATGGTTTCGCGCCGGCGCAAGCTTCTCGATTACCTGAAGTCGCGCAACACCGACAGTTATCGATCGCTGATCGAGAAGCTCGGCCTGCGCAAATAGCGCGGAGCGCGTCGGATCATCGCCGTCCAATCGCGCCGAGTGCGAGTGCTCAGACCGCGTTGATCGAACGCTCCACCCGCCGCGGGCAATCCAGGCAGTCACGCTGCCGCCCGTCTGAAGTCCCATCGCAATGGCCGCGTCGTCACACGCGGCCATTGTCATTTTCGAATTGCGAGGTCACTGTGTTGAACCCCATCAAGAAATCGATCGCCTACGGCAGCCACACGCTGACGCTGGAAACCGGCGAAATCGCGCGCCAGGCCAGCGGCGCCGTCGTGGCGAGCCTCGGCGACACCGTCGTGCTGGTCACGGCGGTCGCGGCGAAGCAGCCGAAGCCCGGCCAGGATTTCTTTCCGCTGACCGTCGATTACCAGGAAAAGACGTACGCCGCCGGCAAGATCCCCGGCGGATTCTTCAAGCGCGAAGGCCGCCCGTCGGAAAAGGAAACGCTGACGTCGCGGCTGATCGATCGCCCGCTGCGTCCGCTCTTTCCGGACGGCTTCTACAACGACGTGCAGATCGTCGCGACGGTGATGTCGGTCGACCCCGAAGTCGATCCCGACATTCCGGCGATGATCGGCGCATCCGCGGCCGTGTCGCTCGCGGGCATCCCGTTCAACGGTCCGATCGGCGCCGCGCGCGTCGGCTACGTCGACGGCCAGTACATCCTCAATCCGACGAAGACCGCAGCTCGAGAAATCGCAGCTCAACCTCGTCGTCGCCGGCACCGAAGCCGCGGTGCTGATGGTCGAGTCGGAAGCGCAGGAGCTGCCCGAGGAAGTGATGCTCGGCGCCGTCGTGTTCGGCCACCAGCAGCAGCAGGCCGTCGATCGAGCATGATCCACCAGCTGGTCGAGGAAGGCGGCAAGCCGCTGTGGGACTGGCAGCCGCCGGCGAAGGACGAAGCGCTGATCGCGCGCGTCGCCGCCGTCGCCGAATCGCGACATGCGCGAAGCCTATCGGATCCGCTCGAAGCAGGCGCGCTCGCAGCGGATCAAGGAAATCTCCGCGCAAGGTCGACGCCGAATGCGTCGACCGCCGATGCGTCGCGCCGACGTACGCCGCCATGTCGGCAACGTGCTGTTCGACCTCGAGGCGAAGATCGTCCGCGAGCAGATCCTGTCCGGCGAGCCGCGCATCGACGGTCGCGACACGCGCACCGTGCGTCCGATCGCGATCCGCACCGGCGTGCTGCCGCGCACGCACGGCTCGGCGCTGTTCACGCGCGGCGAAACGCAGGCGCTGGTCGTGGCGACGCTCGGCACCGCGCGCGACGAGCAGATCATCGACGCGCTGATGGGCGAATACCGCGACCGCTTCATGTTCCACTACAACATGCCGCCGTACGCGACCGGCGAAACCGGCCGCGTCGGCTCGCCGAAGCGCCGCGAGATCGGCCACGGCCGGCTCGCCAAGCGCGCGCTGATCGCCGTGCTGCCGACGCGTCGAGGAATTCGCGTATTCGATGCGCGTCGTCTCGGAGATCACCGAATCGAACGGCAGCTCGTCGATGGCCTCGGTGTGCGGCGCGAGCCTCGCGCTGATGGACGCCGGCGTGCCGACGAAGGCGCACGTCGCGGGCATCGCGATGGGCCTGATCAAGGAAGGCAACCGCTTCGCGGTGCTGACCGACATCCTCGGCGACGAGGATCACCTCGGCGACATGGACTTCAAGGTCGCCGGCACCGATCGCGGCATCACCGCGCTGCAGATGGACATCAAGATCCAGGGCATCACCAAGGAAATCATGGCGGTCGCGCTGTCGCAGGCGCGCGAAGGCCGCCTGCACATCCTGAAGCTGATGCAGGAAGCGGTGCCGCACGCGCGCACCGAAGTGTCGCAGCACGCGCCGCGGATGATGACGTTCAAGATCAATCCGGAGAAGATCCGCGACGTGATCGGCAAGGGCGGCGCGGTCATCCGCGCGCTGACCGAGGAGACCGGCACGACGATCGACATCCAGGACGACGGCACGATCACGATCGCGTCGGTCAACGCGGAAGCGTGCAACGTCGCGCGCAAGCGCATCGAGGAGATCACCGCGGAAGTCGAAGTCGGCAGGATCTACGAAGGGCCGGTGCTGCGCCTGCTCGATTTCGGCGCGATCGTGCAGCTGCTGCCCGGCAAGGACGGCCTGCTGCACATCTCGCAGATCGCGAAGGAGCGCGTCAACCAGGTGTCCGACTACCTGAAGGAAGGCCAGGTCGTCCGCGTCAAGGTGCTCGAAGCCGACGAAAAGGGCCGCGTGCGCCTGTCGATGAAGGCCGCGGCCGAAGACGACGCGAAGCAGAACCAGCCGGCGGAGTCGACGCCCGCTGCGTAGACCGCGTTCGCATGCCGGAACAGGAAGGGCGCCTGCGTGGCGCCCTTTTTGACGGGCGTCGCACGGAGCATGGGGCGCCTTTCACGCGCGCGTGCATGTCATACGCGCTGAAGTTGACGCAGAATGACGGATTCCGGCCGCTGTCATGAAACGTTTACGAAGGTAGGAGGACAGCCGATGAACACCGACGCCTTCATCGCGGCGCGCGATTTCCTGTTCGCACACCGTACCGACCATGCGACGGCGGTGCGCGATTTCCGCTGGCCGGAGCTTTCACAATTCAACTGGGCGCTCGATTACTTCGACGTCGCTGCGCTCGGCAACGAGGAGCCGGCGTTGTGGATCGTCGGCGACGATGGCCGCGAGCAGAAGCGCTCGTTCCGGCAGATGTCGGAGCGCTCATCGCAGGTCGCGAATCACTTGCGCGGCCTCGGCGTGCGGCGCGGCGACCGCATCCTGCTGATGCTCGGCAACGAGCTCGCGCTGTGGGAGACGATGCTTGCCGCGATGAAGCTCGGCGCCGTTGTCATTCCCGCGACCGCGCTGCTGACACCCGACGACCTGCGCGATCGCATCGACCGCGGGCGGGTGCGGCACGTTGTCGTGGCGAGCGCGCACGCGGCCAAGTTCGACGCGGTCGAGGGCGACTACACGCGGATCTGCGTCGGCGCTCCCCAGCCCGGCTGGATTCGTCACGATGCTGCCGATGCCTGGCCGATCGATTTCGCGCCGGACGCGCCGACGCAGGCGACCGACCCGCTGCTGCTCTATTTCACGTCCGGCACGACATCGAAGCCCAAGCTCGTGCTCCATACGCACCAGAGCTATCCCGTCGGACACCTGTCGACGATGTACTGGCTCGGACTGCAACCGGGCGATATCCACCTCAACATCTCGTCGCCGGGATGGGCGAAGCATTCGTGGAGCTGCGTCTTCGCGCCGTGGAATGCCGGCGCATGCGTATTCATCTACAACGCCGCACGGTTCCATGCGCCGGGGCTGCTTGCCGCGCTCGAGCGCCATGGCGTTACCACGCTGTGCGCGCCGCCCACCGTGTGGCGCCTGCTGATCCAGGAAGATCTCGCCGCGTATCGCGGGCGCCTAAAGATCCGCGAGCTCGCGGGTGCGGGCGAGCCGCTGAATCCCGAGATCATCGACAGGGTTCGCGACGCATGGGGCATCACGTTGCGCGACGGCTACGGGCAGACGGAAACGACCGCGCTGCTGGGCAACTGTCCGGGCCAGCGCGTAAAGCCGGGCTCGATGGGCAGGGCGCTTCCCGGTTACCGCGTTTTGCTGCTCGACATCGACGGGCGTGAAGCCGAGGAAGGCGAGGTATGTCTCGATCTCGATGGGCGACCGCTCGGGCTGATGCGAGCCTACGAGGACAATGCGCAGGCAACCGCCGAGGCGATGCGCAATGGTCGTTACCACACCGGTGACACCGCCACCCGCGACGCCGACGGCTACGTGACCTTCGTCGGACGCGCCGACGACGTGTTCAAGGCGTCCGATTACCGCATCAGCCCGTTCGAGCTGGAAAGCGCGCTTCTCGAACACGAGAGCGGTGACCGAAGTCGCGGTCGTTCCGAGTCCCGATCCGATACGTCTCGCGGTACCGAAGGCGTTCATCACGATCACGAGCGATTGCGTGCCGAGCCGGGAGCTCGCGGAGGACATCCTCGCGTTTGCGCGGAAGCAGCTCGCGCCGTACAAGCGCGTGCGGCGCATCGAATTCATGTTCGAGTTGCCGAAGACGCTGTCCGGCAAGATACGCCGCGTCGACCTGCGCAAGGCGGAAGCGGAGCGGCGGCAGCACGGCACGCGCGAGGAGCACGAGTATTTCGAGGAAGACTTCCCCGATCTCAAGCGCGATTGACATTGGGGCTCACGCGCGACGAATGAAACCGACGACGATTCGAACGCTGCATGCGCGACAGATTCTCGACTCGCGCGGGCGTCCGACCGTCGAGGTCGATGTGACGCTCGACGACGGCAGCTTCGGCCGCGCCAGCGTGCCGTCGGGCGCCTCGACGGGCGCGGCGGAAGCGCACGAGTTGCGCGACGGCGACCCGGCACGCTACGCCGGCTCGGGCGTGCTGAAGGCGGTGGCGAACGTCAATGGCGAGATCGCCCGGACGCTCGCAGGCAGCGATGCCGCCGATCAGCGGCGCCTCGACGAGCGGCTGCGCGAGCTCGACGGCACGCCGCAGTTGCAGCGCCTGGGCGCCAACGCGACGCTCGGCGTGTCGCTCGCGGCCTGTCGCGCGGTGGCGGCATCGCGCGGGCAGGCGCTCTACGAACGAGTGGCAGAGCTCGCCCACGCGCAACCGATATTGCCGCTGCCGATGACCAATATCCTGAGCGGCGGGCTGCACGCGGGCCGCGGCATGGACGTGCAGGACTTCCTCGCCGTTCCGATGCGTGCATCGTCGATCGACGAGGCGATCCACGTGATGGCGCGCGTGCGCTCCGCCGCGACGGAGGTGTTGCGCGCGCGGGGGCTGCCGACGCTCCTGGCCGATGAGGGCGGGCTCAGCCCCGGATGCGAGACCGGCCGCGAAGCGTTGGAACTGATGCTCGAGTCGATCGAGCACGCCGGCTTGCGGCCGGGCGAGGACGTGTCGATCGCCATCGATGTTGCCGCGACGGCACTGAAAGGCCCGGAAGGCACGTATCGCCTGGCCCGCGAAGGCCGCGATCTCGATGGCGACGCGATGATCGACATGATCGATGCCTGGGTGCGCGAGTTTCCGATCGTGTCGGTCGAGGATGCGCTCGATGAAGAGGACTGGACCGGCTGGAAGCGGCTCACCAGGCGTCTCGGCAGCGACGTGCAACTCGTCGGCGACGACCTGTTCGCGACGAGCCGCGAGCGCCTCGCGCGCGGCGTTCGCGAGGACGTTGCGAACGGCGTGCTGGTCAAGGCGAACCAGAATGGCACGCTTAGCGGCACGCTCGACGTGATGGCGCAGGGCAAGGCCGCCGGCTACGCGACCATCGTGTCGGCCCGCTCGGGCGAGACGGAGGACGCGTTCATGGCGGACATCGCCGTCGGTGCGGCGGCCGGTCAGATCAAGATCGGCTCGCTGCGCACGTCGAGCACCGTCGCCAAATACAACCAGCTGCTGCGCATCGCGGAGCGATCACGGGCCCGCTATGCCGGCGCAGCCGCGCTCGAACCTCGCACGCGCGCCATGACCGCGGCTGCGCCTGGAACGGGAGGAGGCCGGTGATCGACGCTGCGCCTGCAGGGCAACGCGCGAAATGACGGATGTCGCGCAACCGGATCCGCGCCTTCGCGATTTCCTGCTGAACCAGGGTCTCGCCAACCCCGGCGACGCCGTGACGTGGACACCGCTGGCCGGCGGCGTGTCCTCGGACATCTGGCGTGTCGATCTTCCTCGATCGAACGCTCTGCATCAAATGCGCGCTGCCGCAACTGAAGACCGCCCGGCAATGGCACGCGCCCATCGAGCGCAATGCATACGAATGGGCGTGGATCAAATTCGCCGCCGAACGCTGCCCGGACAACGTGCCTGCGCCCGTCGCCAGCGATGCGGTGCAGGGCATCTTCGCGATGCAGTTTCTCGAGCCCGAGCGCTATCCGGTGTGGAAACGGCTGCTGCTGGACGGTGTGGCAGAACCGCACACGGCTGCGCGCGTGGGCGGCGATCATCGCGCGCCTGCACGCAGAGAGCGCGAACAACGCCGATATCGCGGCGCGCTTCGCGACCGACGCGATCTTCCATGCGATCCGCCTCGAACCCTATCTGCTCGCGACCGCCGTTCGACACCCCGACCTCGAGCACGCGCTGCGCACGCTTTCCGAACGTACCGCGGAAACCCGCATCGCGCTCGTGCATGGCGACGTGAGTCCGAAGAACATCCTGCTGGGTCCGCGAGGTCCCGTGTTCCTCGATGCGGAATGCGCGTGGTACGGCGACCCCGCGTTCGATGCAGCGTTCTGTCTCAACCATTTCCTGTTGAAGTGCGTCGCCAGGCGGCAGTCGGTGGATGCATATCTCGCCTGCTACGCCGCCTTTTCCGACGCGTATCTCGGCGGCGTGACATGGGAGCCGCGCGCGGCGATCGAGGCGCGTATCGCGAGTCTGCTGCCGGCGCTGTTGCTCGCGCGCATCGACGGTAAATCGCCGGTCGAATACATCACGGACGAGCGCGACAGGCGCAGGGTGCGGGAGACGGCGCGGCCGCTGATCGCGAACGCACCGATGTACGTGTCCGAGATCTCCGCGCGCTGGCGCAGCGCGCTTGGGCGGCCGCAGGCAGCCGGTTGAGCCGAAGCATTGCACGGTGTCGAGCGACCCCCTGCAACCTCTAGTGATACCCGAGCTCCGCCGTGACCTTGCCCCGGAACACGTAGTACGACCAACCGGTGTACATGAAGATGATCGGCAGCAGGAACAGCGTGCCGATCAGCAGGAACGCCTGCGCGGAGGGTACGGCGGCCGCCTCCCAAAGCGTGAACGCGTACGGGACGACGTACGGGAACAGGCTGATGCCAAGGCCCAGGTAGCACATCGCGAAGAGGCCCATTGCGCCGATGAAGGGCACGTAGTCGGAATCGCGCCGCAGCGCGCGCCACGTGGCCCACGCGATGCCTGCCGTGATGACCGGCACGATCGAGAAATAGAGCAGGTTCGGCATGCTGAACCAGCGCTCGGCGATCTGCCGGTGCGAAAGCGGCGTCCAGATGCTCACCATCGCGATGAACGCGAGCACGCCGTACAGCGCGAGCGTTGCGCGACCGCGTGCCCACGCCTGCAGCTCGCCCTCGGTCTTCATCACGAGCCACGTCGCGCCGAGCAGCGTATAGCCGAACAGCAGGCCGACGCCGGTCAAGAGCGGAAACGGCTGCACCCAATCGAAGCTCGTGCCGCTGAACACGCGCCCGGTCACCGTGAATCCGTTGACGTACATGCCGAGCACGACGCCCTGGAAGAACGTCGCGATCGTCGATCCGCCGAAGAATGAAAGATCCCACCAGCGGCGGTGGCTCGTCTTCTTGAGCCGGAACTCGAACGCGACGCCGCGAAAGATCAACCCCAGCAGCATCAGCAATATCGGAAAGTAGAGTGCCGGAATGATGATGGCGAATGCGAGCGGGAACGCCGCGAGCAGTCCGAGGCCGCCGAGCACGAGCCACGTCTCGTTGCCGTCCCATATCGGCGCGATGGAATTCATCATCAGCGTCCGTGAATCGTCGTCGCGCGCCATCGGGAACAGGATGCCGATGCCAAGATCGAATCCGTCGAGCAGCACGTACATGAAGACGCCCACACCCAGGATGACGGTCCACACCGGAACCAGGTCGAGATGCATCGCGTCTCCCGTCAGGCGTCGGCTTCCGCGCCCGAGAGCGGGCGCGCAGGACGTTCGCCGAGCTTCGGCTCGCGTGCTTCGGCGTGCTCCGGCGGACCGGCGCGCGCGAGGCGCACCATGTAGAAGATGCCCGCGCCGAACACGATGATGTAGACGATCATGTACAGCGCGAGCGACAGCAGCACGTCGGAGCCGGTCAGCGACGGCGACACCGCGTCGCGCGTGCGCATCAAGCCATACACGACCCACGGCTGGCGCCCGACTTCGGTAACGGTCCAGCCGGCAATCACGGCAACGAATCCGGCCGGGAGCATCGCAATGCACGCGTTCATGAATGCACGCGACGTGAACAGTCGTCCGCGCCAGCGCAGCCACAATCCCCAGGCCGCGGTCGCGAGCATCAGAATTCCGATGCCGACCATGATCCGGAACGCAAAGAACACCGGGGCGACCGGCGGGCGATCGCGGGCGGGCACCGATTTGAGCCCCTCGATCACCGCGTCGGTCGAATGCTTCAGGTACAAGCTGGCGAGCGCCGGGATCGAAACTTCGAGCCGGTTGCGCTCGGCCGCTTCATCGGGCAGCGCGAACAGGACCGCCGGCGCGCGCGCCTGCGTCTCCCACAGGCCCTCCATCGCGGCAACCTTCACCGGCTGATGCTGCACGGTGTTGACGCCGTGCAGGTCGCCCGCGACGATCTGGATTGGCACGAAGATCGCAATGAACGTCACCGTCATGCGCATCACCGCGCGCGATTCGGGCACGTGCTGTCCGCGCTTCAGATGCCATGCAGTGACGCCAAGCACGGCGAACGCCGTCGTCAGGTAGAAGCCGGTCACCGTGTGCACGAGGCGGTAAGGGAACGACGGATTGAAGATGATGGCGAGCCAATCGACGGGCAGGAACCGGCCATCGACGATCTCGTGTCCGGCGGGCGTTTGCATCCAGCTGTTGGCGGCAAGGATCCAGAACGACGAAAAGAGGGTGCCGGCCGCCACCATGACCGCTGAAAAGAAATGCGCCCAGGGTGGCACGCGCTTGCGGCCGAACAGCAGGATGCCGAGGAAGGCCGCCTCGAGAAAGAAAGCCACCAGTCCTTCGTAGGTGAACAGCGGGCCGAGGACATTGCTCGTCGCGTCTGCGTAGCGGCTCCAGTTCGTGCCGAACTGGAACGGCATCACGATCCCCGATACGACGCCCATGCCGAACGACACTGCGAAGATTCGCGTCCAGAACACCGACAGCCGCAGGTACAGCGGATCGCGCCGTACCAGGTGCAGGCCTTCGAGCAGCACGATGAACGATGCGAGGCCGACGGTGAACGCCGGCAGCAGGATGTGGAACGCGATGACGAATGCGAACTGCAGGCGGGAGAGCAAGACCGGATCGAGTTCCATGGCGGATTGTTCTTGAATCTCGAAGGACCCGTGACGACGCGCCGCGCGCAAGCCGGATCATTCTACGCCTCGGTTCGAGCGTTTTGGCCTACAATGGTTTCGATCATCCGCGACCGCGTCGACACGCGCGCATGACTAAGGCAACGGCTCCATCTTCGTCGACCTGGGCTCGCCGGCTGCGTAACGGCGGTGTCCTGATTGCGGTCCTGGTCGCGCTGTTCGCGCTGCTCGGATTTCTCGTCTTGCCGACGATCGCCAAGTCGAAGCTCGAGGCGATGGCGACCGAGCAGACCGGCCGGCCGGCCACGCTCGGCCGACTCGAGTTCAATCCGTTCACGCTGCGCGCACGACTCTCCGACTTCGCACTCGCCGACCGCGACCCGCAGCGAATCCTGGCCCGGTTCGCGACGCTGGATGTCGATGTCTCGATCGAATCGTTGTGGAATCGCGCGCCGGTCTTCGACGCGGTGCGGCTCTTCCGTCCGCAGCTCGAGTTGATCCGCAACGACGACGGCACGTACAACATCGACGACCTGGTCGAACGCGCGGCTGCGCAACCCGACGGGCCGACACCGCCGTTCTCCATCAACAACATCGAGGTAGACGAGGGAACGGTCGCGCTCGAGGACCGTCCGCATCGGCGCAGGATCGTCGTTTCGAATCTCGGCATCGGCATTCCGTTCCTGTCGAGCCTCCCATACGACGCGCAGATTCGCGTGACGCCCCGTCTCGACGGCGCAGTCGACGGTGCCCGGTTTGCTTTCGCGGGCACTTCGACATCGCCGTTCGCCGACACGCAGGAGGCGGCGCTGGAGTTCAACGTGGATTCGCTGCCGCTGGCCCGATACGCCGCCTATGCGTCGTTACCGAGCGGCTTGAAAATCACGGATGGCGCGTTGACGACGCGGCTCCGGCTCGCGTTCGTCACCGAGAAAGGCGTTGCGCGGACCATCGTGCTCGGCGGAACCGCGCGCGTGGACAAGCTCGCATTCGCCCGCAAGGACGGCACGGCGCTCGCTTCCGCGAAGGCGGTCGACGTGGCGCTCGGGAAACTCGATTGGCTCGGGCGTTCGATCGCGTTCGATCGTGTCGCCATCGACGCACCCGATGCCGACCTGCGTCGCGAAGCGGACGGGACATTAGAATTCGCGCGTGTGTCGGCCGGGGAGGCCGCCAAGCCGCAGGCGTCGCCGCGGCCGTGGAGCTTCAGCGTGTCCGACGCGCGCGTCACCGATGGAACGCTTCGCGTCTCCGACAAATCGGTGAGCCCGGCGTTCGAGGTCGTCCTGTCGAAGGTGGGCCTCGAAGCGCGGCAGGTTGCGTCGACAGGTCCGCCGGGCAATGTCGACGTGCGTTTCGAAGCCGACGACGGCGCGCATTTCGACATGAAGAGCGAGGTCGATCTCTCCGGGCCAAGTGCGAGCGGCCGCTTTTCGTTCAAGACGTTTCATCTGGCCAAGCTGTATCCCTATTACGCATCGGTGCTCGAGCTGGACGTACGCCGCGGCACGCTCGATTTCGGCGGCGAGTTCCGTGCCGGGCAGGAAGGCGCAGCGCTGCAGTTCACGCTGGCAAAGGGCGAGGGCACGCTCAGCGATCTCGAAACCGCGATCCGCGGCGAGAAGGAGCCGCTGTGGCGCGTTGCGCGCGGCGATGTCGCGGGGGTCGCGTTCGACCTCGGCAAGCGCAGCGTCGCGATCGATCAGGTGGCATTGCGGCAAGGATCGATTCGCGTCGTCCGCGACCGGAACGGCACGGTGAATTTCGAACGGCTGGTGCGCAGGACGGGGACTGCCGATGCGAAACCCAACCGTGCCGGCAATGACGCCGCCGCGTCCGGCGACGGCTACAGCGTCAACATTCGCAAGCTCGATCTCGAGCGCATCGCCGCGGATTTCGAGGACCGCGCGGCCGCCACGCCGGTGAAGCTTCGCATTCCCGAGGCACGGGCGACCGTGGAGAATTACAGCACCGCCAGCGGCGCGAGGGCTGCGATCGACGTCGCCGCCCGCATCGCGCCGAAAGGTCGCGTGGGAATCAAGGGAACGCTGGTGGCGGATCCGCTTGCCGCCGATTGGCGGATCAACGCGACCGGCATCGATCTCGTGCCGTTGCGGCCGTATTTCGAGCCGCGCACCAACATCGTCTTCACCGGCGGGTCGGTCGGCGCCAAGGGACGGGTCGTCTTTGCGACGACACGCTCAGGTACGCCGGGCCTGACCTACAAGGGTGACGTGACGATCGCCGACTTCGGGTCGCTCGATCGCCCGACGTCGCAGGAATTGATGCGATGGAAGACACTCACCTTGACGGGCGTCGACACGGCGTCCGAACCGCTCAACGTCGCGATCGGCAGCGTCGGGATGGATGGGTTCTATGCGCGCGTGATCCTCAATGCGGACGCGACGCTGAATCTCAAGCAATTGCTCGAGCCGGAGTCTGCGGCGGCACAAGCGACACGGCGACCGCGCAGCCTCGGCGACGCGCAACCGCCCGCGCGTCGGCGCACAGCCCGCGGCAGCGGAACGCGCGACGTCCCGGGGCGTCACGACCGCGGAATTGCCGTCGCGGGCCACGAGCGAGGCGCTGCCGGTTTCCATCGGCCGCATCGAGCTTTCCAACGGCGAGGTCGAGTACTCCGACTTCTTCGTCCGGCCGAATTACAACGCGCATTTGACCGGCGTTGCCGGCAGCGTGTCGGCATTGTCCGCGTCGCAGACAGGAGAGGTGCAGATCGCCGGCCGCGTCGAAGGAACCGCGCCGGTCGACGTCCGCGGTACCCTCAACCCGTTCGCACCGCAGCTCACGCTCGACCTGACGGGAAAGGCCACCGACGTCGATCTCCCGCCGTTGACGCCCTATTCCGTCAAGTACGCGGGCTACGGCATCCAGAAGGGCAAGCTGTCGCTCGAGGTGCACTACAAGGTCGACGATCGGAAGCTCGCCGCGACGAACAAGCTGAAGCTCGATCAGCTCACCTTCGGCGAGCGCGTGGACAGCCCGACGGCCACCAAGCTTCCGGTGCTGCTCGCGGTCTCGCTGCTCAAGGACCGCAATGGCCTCATCAACCTCGACCTGCCGATCGAAGGTACGCTCGACGACCCGAAGTTCTCCGTGTGGGGCATCATCGTGCAGGTCTTCGTCAACCTGATCACGAAGGCCGTCACGGCGCCCTTCGCGCTGCTCGGCGCGATCGCCGGCGGCGGCGGCGAGCAGCTTGCCTACATCGAGTTCACGCCCGGCCACGCGGATCTGTCGGAGGCGGCGCAGCAAAGACTCGGAACGCTGGCGAAAGCGCTGACCGACCGGCCAGGACTGAAGATCGACGCCGCAGGCCGTGCGATTCCGGATGTCGACCGCGAAGGACTGAAGCGCGCGACGCTCGACCGTGCGCTGCGTGCACAGAAGGGGTTGGCGTCGGGAGGGAAGTCCGCGCCGCCGCTCGAGACGCTTACGATCGATGCCGCGGAGTATCCGAAGCTGCTCGAGGGCGTGTACAAGGACACCGATCTGCCGGACAAGCCGCGCAACGTGATCGGCATCGCCAAGACGATCCCGCCCGCGGAAATGGAAGCGCTCCTTCTCGCCAGCTATCGCGTCGACGACGAGGCGCTGGCGACCCTTGCGAATCGCCGCGCGCAGGCGGTGAAGGAATGGTTCGTGGGCAAGGGCGCCATTCCGGCCGAGCGCGTGTTCGTCGTCGCGCCCAAGCTCACCGCAGACGGGATCAGTGACAAGGGCGCGCGGACGCGCGTCGACTTCGCGATCCGATGACGCTGTGATCAGCGCGGTGCGCTCGCCTTGTCGAGGATTGCCTCGCCGCTCACCGTCACCGTCACGTCGCTCATGCCGCCTTCGACGGCGACGGGCGCCGCACTCGCGGGCGCGACGCCTTGTGCGCGAAACATCGGCTGCGGCCGCCCATAGTCATTGGTCTGGATCGTGATGCGACCGGTGCGCCATCCGGTGGCGCCGAACCCGTGAGCCGCGCTCTGCGCGCGCTCTTGCCAATTCTTGATCGCCTGTTGCGTGAGCGATGCTTCCGCGGCGCGGCGCGTCGTGTCGCTTACCGTGAAATTCAGGCCCGCGAGCACCAGGCCATCGGTGCCCTGCAGTTTCGAGACGAGCCCGGACAGCAACGGCGAAGTCGCCGCTTTCGAGCACGAGTGTCTGCGCGACGCGCCAGCGAGGCGGCCGATTCTGCTCGGTGACCTGGTAGGAGCTGTAGCCGGCGGTCGAAACCTCGACGCCGGCCACCGCCCTGGCACGCGTCAGCGCGCGCGCCATCCGCGCGTTCACGTCGTTGGCCGCCTGCGTGGCATCCGCGTTGTCCACCTCGGCGCGCAGGAATGCATGCATCCGATCATTCGCGACGTTGCTCGTTGCGGACGCCGTGATCGTGACGATCGGCTGCGGCGTCGGGACGACGTCGACCAGCGCCTGCGCGCTCACATGCAATGCCGCGCTGGTCAGTGGCAGCGCAAGGCACATCCAACGGATCCATCGACGCATCGCCTCTCCTTCCGCTGACGGGGCGCACTCGCGCGAAGCGAGCGCAATAGCCATCAATGCCTGGCGTGACGCATCGGTTGACACGTCAGGGCGCGCGCGGTCGGCGGCCGGCTGCCTCGACACGGGACGGAAGCGCGAGGATCGCGTCGCGATTCGTCCACGAAAAACAGAGCGCGGCCGCTGCGCGCCACGGCAGCCACACGTGCCGCAGGTGCTCGCGCGGCGACAGCGTCACGGGCACCGGCTCGTGCACATCGAGCGAATAGACGTGCTCGGTGTTGTGCGTCGTGCCGGGCGGATAGCGATGCCGCCACTGCGGAAATATCTCGTAGGCGTTGCGACACGTTCCAGTCGACGGACCGCCGAAAGCGTCCGCATCGATGCCGGTTTCCTCGAGAAGCTCGCGCCGCGCCGTCGCGGCGAGTTCTTCGTCCTCGTCACGGCTTCCGGTGACCGACTGCCAATGCTCGGGAAAGTCCGCGCGCTCGAGCAGCAGCACGTGCAGATCGGACGTGTGTACGAGCACCAGCACCGAGACGGGTTGCTTGAATGCCACGCCGCTACGCCGGCCTTGCGATGCGACGCGTCAGTTGACGAGAACCCAGAACGCCAGGTTGCGCTCGCGCCAGAAGGTGCAGGCTTCGGAAAGGATTTCCTCCAGCGTCCCCCAGTCGTTCGGGTGCGTCTTGCGATAATGCGTCGCATGGCCGAGGCGAATCGCGCATCCTTTCTTGCCGAGCCAGTCGCGATCCTCGAGCGAGTCGGCCAGTGCGTCGAAGTTGTTGCCGAAATGCTCGGGGAGCTTCGAGCCCCTTCGATAGCTCGTGGAAGAGTGTCGCCTTGTCCTCGGCGTGCGCGAGATCGACGTTGAGGTAGCGGAGCTTCGCGTGGCTGGCCGCGGCGGCGATCGTGTCGGGATGGCCGTGATACTCCAGCACGCCCGCTTCATCGAATCGACTCAGGTCGGGTAGCTTCATTCGCGTATCCTCCGAAACGATGCGTAGTGGTCGTCGGTGTAATAGCACACTTCGGGCGCTCTTCGCGGCCCGCCGCAGACGATGCGGCGGGCGCCGCGGTTGTGCGCGCCCGGCGTGACGACCGTGTATTCGTGATAGAAGCCGCGCTGGCGCGCCGGAAGCAGCCGCTCGCGATTGCCGAATGTTACGCCGTCGCGCTCGAACCGAAATGGGCCGCCCGCGCGTATCCGCACGCAGCATGTCGCGCGCTTCGCGCGGGAAGTGTCGTCGACCGCGATCTCATGACGCTCGGCCGCGTATTCGCGCGCGATTGCGACCGGAGGATATGGCAAATGCCGGCACGCCGCACAGCACGACGATGCCGGCGATCGCAAGCCGATTTCGAATCGTCTGGAGCGCGCGGCGCATCCATCGAAGTGTAGCGCGTGCGCTGAGGGTCCGGGAAATCCGGGTCAGAGATGTATTTTCGCAAATCGCCGCGCGAGAAATCCCGCGATTTCCGACCTGGCGTCAGCCGGCTGCCTTCGCCGCATCCGAGGGACGTATGCGGATGTGCAGGTCGCGCAGCTGCTGCTCGGTCGACCGGCGCGGGTGCATCGACGAGCAGGTCCTGGCCGCGCTGCGTCTTCGGGAACGCGATGACGTCGCGGATCGACTCTGCGCCGGCCATCATCGTGACGATGCGATCGAGGCCGAACGCGATGCCGCCGTGCGGCGGCGCGCCGTATTGCAGCGCGTCGAGCAGGAAGCCGAACTTGCGGCGCTGATCTTCGGCGCTGATGCCGAGCGACGCGAACACGCGCGCCTGCACGTCCGGGCGGTGGATCCGCACCGAGCCGCCGCCGATCTCCCAGCCGTTCAGCACGACGTCGTACGCCTTGGCCAGCGCGTTGCCGGGATCGGTCGCGAAGCGATCCTCGTGACCGTCCTTGGGCGCCGTGAACGGATGGTGGCGCGCAGCCCACGCGCCCGTGGCCTCGTCCTGCTCGAACATCGGGAAGTCGACGACCCACAGCGGCTTCCAGCCCGCTTCGAAGAGGCCGCGATCGTGACCGATGCGCGCGCGCAACGCGCCGAGCGCGTCGTTGACGACCTTCGCGCGGTCGGCGCCGAAGAAGATGAGGTCGCCGGTCGCGGCGCCGCGTGCGCTCGAGGATCGTCCCGCAGCACGCTCCGGAGTCAGGAACTTCACGATCGGCGACTGCAGCCCTTCCTCGTTCGGCTTGCTCGCGTCGTTGACCTTGATGTACGCAAGGCCCTTGGCGCCGTAGATCGTCGCGAATGCCGTGTAGTCGTCGATCTCCTTGCGCGTCAGCGTGCCGCCGCCGGGAACGCGCAGCGCGGCGACGCGGCCGTTCGGCAGTTCGGCGGCCGCACGGAACACCTTGAAGTCGACGCCGCGCATCACGTCGGTCAGCTCGGTCAGCTTGAGCGGCACGCGCAGGTCGGGCTTGTCGGATCCGTAGTCGCGCATCGCATCCGCGTAGGTCATGACCGGGAACGGATCGGGCAAGCTCGACGCCGAGCGCTTCGCTGGAACATCGCGCGCACGAGACTCTTCCATCATGTCGCGGATCTCGAGCTCGTCGAGGAACGACGTCTCGATGTCGATCTGCGTGAACTCGGGCTGGCGGTCGGCGCGCAGGTCCTCGTCGCGGAAGCACTTGACGATCTGGTAGTAGCGGTCGAAGCCCGCGATCATCAGCATCTGCTTGAAGAGCTGCGGCGATTGCGGCAGCGCGTAGAACTGGCCGTGGTGGATGCGCGACGGCACGAGGAACTCGCGCGCGCCTTCGGGCGTCGACTTGTAGAGCACCGGCGTCTCGATGTCGATGAAGCCGTGCGCGTCGAGGTACTTGCGCGCCGCCATCGCCGCGCGGTGGCGCAGCATCAGGTTGCTTCTGCATCTGCGGACGGCGCAGGTCGAGCACGCGATGCGCGAGGCGCACGGTCTCGGAGAGGTTCTCGTCGTCGAGCTGGAACGGCGGCGTCAGCGACGCGTTGAGGATCTCGATCGTCGTGCGCGAGCACCTCGATCTCGCCGGACACGAGGTTCGGATTGACCGTGCCCTCGGGCCGCGGCCGCACGCGGCCGGTGACCGCGATGCAGAACTCGCTGCGCAGCTGTTTCGGCGGTCGGCGAACGTCGTCGCCGCGGTCCGGGTCGCAGACGACCTGCACGAGGCCCTCGCGGTCGCGCAGGTCGATGAAGATCACGCCGCCGTGATCGCGCCGCCGATGCACCCAGCCCATGACGGTGACGGTCTGGTCCAGGTAGCGGCGGTCGATGCGGCCGCAATAGTCAGTGCGTTTCAAGACAGATCTCCGGCAGGGCTGGTCGAATGGGACGACGAGCGCGGGGCCGTTGCCGGCCGCCGGCAGGCCCGCACCGCTGCCCGTCAATTTCGGATTTCGGATGCGGGAAGCTCGGCGGACGACGGTGCGCTGTAGCCGGCTTGCGCCGCCGCCGCGTGCCGGGTAGGGATGCAGGCGCGGCGCGACGACGCCCATCGAAATGATGTACTTCAGCGCCTCGTCGACGGTCATGTCGAGCTCGCGCACCTGCGTGCGCGGCAGCATCAGGAAATAGCCGCCCGTCGGATTGGGCGTCGTCGGCACGTAGACGCTGACATGATCGCCGGGCAGGAACGGCGCGACCGCGGCCGCCGGCGTGCCGGTCAGGAACGCGATCGTCCAGCTGCCGGGCGCGGAAACTCGACGAGCAGCGCCTTGCGGAAACGCGTTGCCCTTGCTCGACAGCAGCGTGTCGCTGACCTGCTTGACCGATGAGTAGATCGACTTGACGAACGGGATGCGGCCCGAGCACCGCTTCCCACGCGCGGATCAGCCGCTGCCCGAAGAAGTTGGCGGCGACGACGCCGGTGAGGAGCAGGATCAGGAAGCCAGGACGACGCCGAGACCGGGAATGTCGAAGCCGAACACCGTGCGCGGCTGCACGCTCTCCGGCAGCACGACGCAGCATCTGGTCGAGCGACGTCAGCAGGAAATGCAGCACCCAGATCGTGATGCCGAGCGGCACCCAGACAAGCAGTCCGGCGATCAGGTAGCGCTTCATCTTCTTGCAGTCAGCGATCGACGCTCAGGCGTCGCTCTTGCCGCCCGGCGTCGTGGTCGCGGCGGGCTTGGATTCCTTGGGCGGACTTGCTGCCGCTTTCGTTTCCGCACCCTTGCTTTCGGCTTTCCCGGCATCGCCGGATGAAGCTTCAGGCGCAGTCGGTGACCCTGTGCCCTTGCCATTGCCGCCGGCAGCCGCGTCGCCGCTGGCCGGCTTTTCCTTCGCCGGCGGCTTTGCGCCGCTGTTGCGAAAGTCGGTCGCGTACCAGCCGCGAGCCTTTCAACTGGAAGCCTGCCGCGGACAGCGAGCTTTTTCAACTCGGTCTTGTGGCAAGCCGGACACTCGGTCAACGGCGCGTCGCGCGAGTTCTGCAGCGCTTCGAGCTCGTGGCCGCACGCCGCGCATCGGTATTCGTAGATCGGCATGTTCGCTTTACGTGGCCCCGCGGCCGAATGGCCACGGAAACTTTTGATAACAAACGATAAATTATACCGCACTTCGGCCGTCCAACTGACTTATCCTTGCGGGTTTCCAGAGCGCGCGACCGACGATGAACGATTACTGGATCTGGTGGATTCTTGCCACGCTGCTCGTCGGAGCCGAAATGGTGACGGGTACGTTCTACCTGCTCGCCGTCGGCATCGCGTTCGCGTTCGGCGGCCTCGCCGCCTGGGTCGGTGCATCCATGCCGCTGCAACTGCTCACCGCGGGCGTGCTGGCAGTCGTCGGGACGATGCTGGCGCACCGGTGGCGGATGCGCCGTGGGCAGGCGTCCCAGCAGCCTGACCTCGACATCGGTCAAAGCGTGCGCGTCGAAACCTGGAATGCCGACGGCACGGCGCGCGTCGACTACCGCGGGACGCAGTGGAACGGCGAGCTCGCAGTCGCCGCACACGCCGCGACGCCACACGATGTACATCGTCGCGACGCGCGGCTCGACGCTCGTTCTGGGCGCCGAGCGGCGCTGACGCGAGGACCATACGCACTACAAGCGGCGTCGAGCCGCGCGAATCTACGGGAGGACGTTCATGCAGACCGGGTATTCGCTCGTCACGTTCGCGATTTTCATCGTCGTCCTGATCGGCGTCGTCAAGGCGATCCGCGTCGTGCCGCAGCAGCACGCGTGGGTCGTCGAGCGGCTGGGCCGCTTCCACGCCGTGCTCGCGCCGGGACTCAACTTCGTGGTCCCGTTCGTCGACCGCGTCGCGTACCGGCACGACCTGCGCGAAATGCCGCTCGACGTGCGCGCCGCAGGTCTGCATCACCAAGGACAACACGCAGCTGCAGGTCGACGGCATCCTGTATTTCCAGGTGACCGATCCGCGGCTCGCGTCGTACGGCTCGACGAACTACATCCTGGCGATCACGCAGCTCGCGCAGACGACGCTGCGCAGCGTCATCGGCCGGATGGAGCTCGACCGCACGTTCGAGGAGCGCGACCAGATCAACACCGCCGTGGTCGCCGCGCTCGACGACGCGGCGCCGAACTGGGGCGTGAAGGTGCTGCGCTACGAGATCAAGGACCTGACGCCGCCGGCGGAGATACTGCGCGCGATGCAGGCGCAGATCACCGCCGAGCGCGAGAAGCGCGCGGTCATCGCGACGTCGGAAGGCCGGCGGCAGGAGCAGATCAACGTCGCGCAAGGCGCGCGCGAGGCGGCGATCGCAAAATCGGAAGGCGAGAAGCAGGCCGAGATCAACAATGCGCAGGGTCAGGCCGCGGCGATCCTCGTCCATCGCCGAAGCCAACGCCAAGGCGATCCGCCAGGTCGCCGAAGCGATCGCGAGTCCGGGTGGAATCGGTGCCGTCAATCTCAAGGTGGCCGAGCAGTACATCGAGCAGTTCGGCAACCTCGCCAGGACGACCAACACGCTGATCACTGCCGGCGAACGTCGCCGACATCGCGGGCATGATCGCGACAGCGATGTCGGTCGTGAGTGCGTCGCCGCCGACGCTCACCACCGTAGTGCCTCGCGCCTGATCCATCGCACGCCGGAGGCGACCATGCAGATCGAGGGCAGCACGTTCATCGTCACCGGCGGCGCATCGGGCCTGGGCGCCGCGACGGCGCGTATGGTCGTCGAAGGCGGCGGCAACGTCGTGATCGCCGATCTCAAGGAGGACGAAGGCCGCGCACTCGCGGACGAGCTCGGCACGCATGCGAAGTTCGTCCGCACCGACGTCACCGACGAGGCGAGCGGCAAGGCGGCAGTCGCGGCGGCGCTCGACGCGTTTCGGCGGCGTGCAGGGGCTCGATCAATTGCGCGGGCATCGTGCACGGCGAAAAGGTCGTCGGCAAGGAGGGCCCGCATTCGCTTGCGGGCTTCGCGCGCGCGATCAGCATCAACCTGATCGGCACGTTCAATCTCATTCGACTTGCCGCCGAGGCGATGGCGAAGAACGCGCCGAACGACGGAGGCGAGCGCGGCGTCATCGTCAACACGGCGTCCGTCGCGGCGTTCGACGGCCAGATCGGGCAGGCGGCCTACAGCGCGTCGAAGGCAGGTGTGGTCGGGATGACGCTGCCGATCGCGCGCGAGCTCGCGCGCTACGGCATTCGCGTGATGGCGATCGCGCCCGGCATCTTCGAGACGCCGATGGTGGCGGGACTGACGCCGAGGTGCAGGAATCGCTCGGCAAGATGGTGCCGTTTCCGCCGCGGCTCGGCCGGCCTGCGGAGTTCGCTTCGCTCGTGCGCCGAGATCGTCGAGAACCCGATGCTGAACGGCGAAGTGATCCGGCTCGACGGCGCGATCCGGATGGCGCCGAAGTAGCGGGTTGCAGGGCGACCTGCACTCGATTCGTCGCGCGTTTCCGGCCTCGTCTTCACTCGCGACGTTCCGGACTGCGCCGCCCGGCCTAATGCAGCGCGCGACGGGGCCGAAAACCGGCCCGGACGATTTGCGGCAAGTGCGCGAGCGTTTCGGCAAGCGCGAATCGCGCGTAGTCGCGGTAGTCCGCGTCTCCTGCAAGCACGTCCATGTGCTTCAATACCAGCCCTGCGTTACCACTGAGCGCCTGCAGGAACGTCCGCTTCGTATACCGCGAAAAGACCAGGCGGCGAAGCAGGTGAACGTCCTCGAACGATCGCACGATGGACCGATAGCCCGGCAAATAGAACTCGAGCGCGCGCGCCGCCGACTCGCAACGGGTGGCCTCGATGATCGCCTGCGCGGCGTGAAGGCCGCTTTGCACCGCGAATGCAATGCCTTCGCCGGTGAGGGGCTCCACCAACCCCGCCGCATCACCCACCAGTAACGTGGAACCCCGACCGGGCCGCGAGACGAAGTTTCCGAACGGAATGGGACTTCCGCACACCGGTTGGGCCGGCACCGCGCCGATCGCCGTCCGCGCGAATTCGCGGAACAACCGGGGCATGTCGGCGTTTTCGCGCACCAATCCGCCGATGCCGACGGTCAGCGTGTCTCGCTTGGGAAAGACCCACCCGTAGCCCCACTCGGCGATGCCAAAGTAAACCTCCGGGTCCTGCACGATTCGCCGGACATCGTTCCGGGGCACTTCCATTTCGAGGCCCACCGCGAATCCGCGCCGGTCCATCGGCACGCCGAGAAGCTTCCTGGTGCGGCTCGCCGCACCATCGGCTCCGATCACGAATGTGGCCGACAGCACGCGCCCATCCGCCAGCGAAATCGCACCCGTATCGCAATCGAGCGCCGTGACCGCGCTGCCTTCGACGACCGTGGCACCCCGTGCGGCCGCGAGCCCCACGAGACACGCGTCCAGTTGCCGCCGCGACGTGAACTGCAGCGGCTTGCAGTCGCGGACCCGGACGACCATTTCGTTCGCCGCGAATACCGCGGCACCGGTCGCAGTGATCTCGATCGGGAGCGTGCATGCGCCAAAGGCATCGCGGATGGCGCTGGTGCACCGCTGGCTCAGCAGGCCGCCGCATAGCTTGTTGCGCGGGAACCGTGCCTTGTCCACCAGCGCGACCTTCAGTCCCGCTGCGGCAAGCACGGTCGCAGCGGACGACCCCGCCGGGCCCGCACCCACGATGACCACGTCGAAGCGGTGAGAAGCAATCGTCATTGTCGATGCCCGCGATGAGGCGCACGGAGCGCCTCCGCAGAACGTTCCGCCAGGTATTGGTGGACGAAGGCAATGGCCATGCTGCCTTCGCCGACGCCCGACGCGACGCGCTTGATCGAACCGTGACGCACGTCACCGGCGGCGAAGACGCCGGGCACGCTCGATTCCAGCAGATGCGGATCGCGTGCGAGCGGCCAGCTGCCATGACGTGCAGCGACGAGATCCATGACGTCGCGGCCGGTGCACACGTAGCCACGCTCGTCGCGAATGATTTTCTCCGGCAACCACGATGTTTCCGCATCGGCGCCGATGAACACGAACAATGCATCGGTCTCTTCGCGGCGCTGCTCTCCGGTGTCCCGGTTCTCGACGACGATCGCCTCGAGGCGATCGGCACCCACGACGTTCACGACCTGATTTCGCATGTGGACGCTGATGTTGGACTTGGTCGACAGCTGCTCGATCAGGTAATGCGACATGCTCGCTGCGAGCGACCGGCCCCTGCACAGCAGCGTGACGGTGCGCGCGTAGTCCGCGAAAAACATCGCGGCCTGTCCGGCGGAATTGCCGCCGCCGATCAGGAAGATATCCCGACCCCGCGTGCCGAGTGCCTCGGTGCGTGCGGCGCCGTAATAGACGCCGCGGCCGATCAGCCCGTCCGCCCCGGGAACTTCGAGCTCGCGCCACGCTACCCCCGTCGCGAGAACGATCGTCCTGACATCGATGCGCTCGCCGCCATCGAGTACGAGCGCGTGCGTCGATCCGGTTTCCATGTCCGCGATGCCGGTCGCCTGCCTCGCCACGAGTATCTCTACGCCGAAGCGCTTCGCCTGCTGCAGTGCGCGGGCGCCTAGTTCATCGCCGGATATGCCGGTGGGGAAGCCGAGGTAATTCTCGATCCGCGATGACGTGCCCGCCTGTCCGCCCGGTGCATCGCGCTCGACCAGGATCGTGCGCAGGCCTTCGGACGCTCCATAGACCGCGGCCGCGAGTCCCGACGGTCCGCCGCCGATGATTGCGACGTCGTAAGTTCCAGGCGACGCCGTCGTCTGCAGGCCGAGCCGCGTCGCGACCTCCCGGAACGATGGCGTCGTGAGCTTCGATCCATCCGGGAAACACACCACCGGAAACGTCTCGCCCGGTTGCGGCGTCGGCGGCAAGCCGACTCGGGCCTCGGGGTCCCGCGGGTCGTGCCAGCGAAACGCAACGTGGTTGCGCGTGAGGAAGTCGCGCAGCGCATGGCACGCGAGATCGAAGCGATGCCCGATGATCGTCACCGTCGCAACCGGCGCCTGGATCGCCAGTTGCTGCAGTCCGTTGATGCGCGTCGCCATCATCTGCAGCAATTGCGCATTGAGCAACGGGCACGCAACGATCAGCTCGCGGAAATCGGACTGATCGAGGCGGCAGACGCGCGACGGCTCTGCGGCCCGGAGGCTCGCAATCGCAGGCGAACCGAGCAGGATGGGGAGTTCGCCGCCGTAACCGCCCGGACCGTAGTGATTGATCAGGCGCTCGACGCCGCCGATCGACTTGTAGACGTTCAGCCGGCCGGATATCACGATGAAGAAGGCGGGAATCTCACCTTCCTGGATCAGCCAGTCGTTCGTGCGCAGCGCGATGTCCGCGGCGCGCGCCGCGATGACGCCGAGCTCCGCGTCGGGAACTTCGGCCAGGAGCGGAATGTTGCGTAGAAGCGCGGCGGTGATCATTCAGGTAAGGGCAGGGGAGCGTTGCGCCGAAAGACACGTGCGCGGCGGTCGGGTGACGGATGCGTCGACGGCTTTCGAAGTCGACGTCCGGTCGCGAAACGGCGTTGTCGGTCTGGACAATTGACGCGGTTATCGTTATGAAGGGCAGCCGGTCGAGCGGCCGCAGGGGCGAATGGACCCGCTGCGAACCCTGGCAGACGGAGAGGATTCGTGACGGAGCATGTAGATCTTCTGTCGAGCGTCGGGCATATGCATTTCCGTGGCGGCGGCACTCGCGTTCATCGGCAACTGGCTGCGGCAACCGCTGCTTCTCGCGTATCTGCTGGCGGGCGTCCTCATCGGTCCGCAGATCGGTCTCGGCTTGATCAGCGACCAGGCGAGCATCCAGACGGTGTCCGAGATCGGGTTGATCCTGCTGCTCTTCATCATCGGCCTGGAGCTCGATCTGAACAAGCTCCTGGCCGCCGGCAAGCCCGTGCTCGTGACGGGCATCCTGCAGTTTCCGCTTTGCGTCGCACTCGGCCTCGCGTTCTTCATCCCGTTCGGATTCCGCATGAGCGGCGGCGATTTCGGACTGCTGTACCTCGCCGTGTGCCTCGCGATCAGCAGCACGATGATCGTCGTGAAGCTCCTGTACGACAAGTTCGAGCTGGACACGTTGCCGGGACGCATCACGCTCGGCGTGCTGATCTTCCAGGACATCTGGGCGATCGTCGTGCTCGGGATCCAGCCGAACCTGCTGGATCCGCAATTCGGCAAGCTGCTCGGTTCGCTCGGAAGCGGGGTATTGCTGGTCGTGGTCACGCTGGTCATCAGCAAGACGCTGCTGCCGCGACTGTTCCGCTCGGTTGCGAAGCTGCCCGAGCTCGTGCTGATCGGCTCGCTCGCGTGGTGCTTCATCGTCTGCGCGGCGGCGAACGCCGCAGGTCTTTCGCGCGAGATGGGGGCGCTGATCGCCGGGCGTCGCGATTTCCACGTTCCCGTACAACCTCGACGTCGTCGCCAAGGTCGTCAGCATCCGCGATTTCTTCGTGACGCTGTTCTTCGTGGCGCTCGGCATGCAGATCCCGATGCCGACGCCGGAGCTGGTCGGCATGGCGCTGCTCGCCTCGGCGTTCCTCGTCGCCAGCCGGTTCGTCGTCGTCTTCCCGATCCTGCGCGCGCTGCGGCAGGGCCACCGCGCGAGCCTGCTGCCCGCGATCAATCTCGCGCAGATGAGCGAGTTCTCGATGGTGATCGCGGCGATCGGGCTCGGCTACCAGCACATCGACCAGAAGACGGTCAGCCTGCTGATCTTCGTGTTCGCGATCACGTCGGTCGCGTCCGACTTACATGATCGGCTACAGCCATCCGCTGCAGGAACGGCTCGGCGGCTGGCTGCGCCAGGCTCGGCATCAAGGATCTCGACCAAGGTGCCGCACTGCCGGCGCGGCGCCGGACGCCGCGCCGGCAAGGACGTCGTGCTGCTCGGCTTCTTCACCGAGGCGAGCGCGCTCGTGCACGAGTACGAGATGGCGCACCACCCGATGCTCGAGCGACTGCTCGTCATCGACTTCAATCCCGATGTCCACGCGGAGCTGCAAGCGCCGGGGCATCGCGTGCAAGTACGGCGACGTCGCGAGCATGCAGACACTGCATCACGCCGATGTGCACGACGCGAAGCTCGTCGTCTCCACGATTCCCGACACGATCCTCAAGGGGACGAGCAACCTGCGGCTCCTGCAGCAGGCGCGGCGGCTGTGCCCGCACGCCAAGGTCGTCGTGACCGCGAATCGCGCCGCGTCGGCGCTCGAGCTCTACGAGGCCGGCGCAGACTTCGTCTTCGTCTCGCGGCTCCATTCGGCGGCGCAGATGGCGTCGATCCTCGAGCAGGGCCTCGCGCATGGATTCGACCGGCTGCGGGAGGAGCAGATTGCGCACATCCGACAGCGCGACGAAGTGCTCAAGTAAACACATGGCGACTCAGCGGCTGATCGCGTCTCGAATCGCGCGCGGAACACCATGCCGCGCGACGAAGCGCTTGCCGCGCACCATGCGGAGCAGGGGTGGCCGACGAAATCTCGGTCGCTCGTCCAGAATGGCGAAGACGCAACGATCGGATTGGTTCAATATAGCAACTCGCATCGGCTGGTGCAGCATTCCGGCGGAGGCAGCACAAGGTGCTGCCGCGCGAGAGTGCGGCCGGGGTGCGTCCCGAGACTGAGGACCCGCCGCGCTCGCGCAACTGGAGGCGATCCGCTGGCTGCGTCACCGGGTAGCGTAGAGTCGGCGCCTTGGTCCCGCTCGCGTGTTCTGTCATTTGCCTTGGCCCGATTCCAGTCCTGCCGCCGCGGGCTTGCCGAGCTGCTCGTCTTTGCGTTCGCCGCCATGCCGCTTGCCGTCGGTGGCCAACTTGTGCCGGCGCGGCCCGGTGATGCCGAGAACGTTACGCAGTCCGATCTCCCGGAGGCGAAGCGGACGGGTCTTGCGCGCTTCTTCGATCCCGAAGATGGCCAGTTCGATCTGTCGACCTTTCTCGAGAATCCTCGTGGATTCCTGCCGATCCCTGTCGTGGTCACCGAGCCGGCCGTCGATTACGGGGGCGGGGGCGTCGCACTGTTCCTGCGGCCGCGCCGAGAAGCGGGCGTCGAAGGGTGGGCGCGCCCCGACATCTCCGCGCTGGGCGGCATTGCCACGCAGAACGGCACCTGGGGCACGTTCGCCGGTGATGCCAGCCGATGGCTCGATGGGCGCCTGCGCACGCTCGCGGGCGGTGGCACCGGCACCGTGAATCTCGACTTCTACGGACTGGGTGCAGACCGTGCGTCGTTCGACGAGGCGGTACGCTATTCGCTGCAATTCGCTGGGGTGGTCGCGCAAGCGAACTGGCAACTCGCACCCCGCTCGCCGTGGGCCATCGGCGTCCGTTACGTCTATGCGGACGTCGAGCCGAAGCTGCGCGACGAACCGGTCTTCCCCGGACTTACGGACCGGGTCCGCGTAGTGATCTCCGCGCCGACTGCGATCGTCGAATACGACACGCGCGACAACGTATTCACGCCCACGCGCGGTATCTACGCCGAGTCGGCGTATCTCGCATCGCGTGAGGGGCTGGGCGCCACCGTCGATTTCGAGCGGTTCGACCAGACGTTGATTGGCTGGCATCCGCTGCCGCACGACGTGACGCTCGGTGCGCGCGGCAACTACGCATGGGCATCGGACGGCACGCCATTCTTCCTGCGGCCGTACGTCCTGCTGCGCGGCGTGCAGGCCGTGCGATACCAGGGCGACCACGTTGCCTCGGTCGAGCTCGAGGCGCGCTGGCAGTTGTACGGACGCTGGAGCCTCGTCGTCTTTGGAGGCGCCGGCAAGACGTGGACGCACCGCGTCGGCGGCTCGACCACGCAGAATGTCGCAAGCGGCGGGGCGGGGTTCCGCTACGAGCTCGCGCGCAAATTCGGGATGCACGTCGGCCTCGACGTTGCGCACAGCCCCGGAACGACGGCCGTCTATTTCATCGTCGGCAACGCGTGGTTCCGACCCTAGCGTCATCGGTAGGATCCTTGCCGCGTCCACCGTCTGTCGAGAAAGGGAAAGACAACGCGACGTCGAGCGTCCACTCTCACGCGAGCCGGCTTGTCGTACGGTGCGAGCGTTGGCAGGCCAAGCAGGGTCGACCGTGGTCGACATCGCGCGAGCAGGGCACGCGCATAATTACCGAATCGGGAATCCCAACTGAGGGGTATTTCAATGTCAAGGGACGTTGGTCGCCAACTGGCGCGCAGCCAGGACATCTCCACAAAGGGTTCGATCCTCTTCAAGAAGCGGACGCAGACGGCGCAGGAGCAATTCACCGCTCAGTTGAAGAAGGCGTATGAGGAGAACGACGTCGGCAACCTGTTGACGAACCCCGCGGCCGGCGCGAAGGTCTGGACCGACTGGTACGCCTATGCGGTGGACGCCGCGCAGCGGTCGATCCTGTTCTGGGACACGATCCGCGCAGCGCGGCAACAACTTCGTCGAGCGCAGCGCGGGAGGGCCTGCCGCCGGTGCTGCACTTCGACTACGAAACGGTCGTCGACGGCCGCAAGCTCGCGCGGCCGGTCAACTACGCGCTCGTGCGCATCGTTCCGCCGGAAGGCGTGACGGTCGATCCGAAGCGGCGTCCCTACGTCATCATCGATCCGCGCGCGGGCCACGGCCCCGGCATCGGCGGCTTCAAGGACGATTCGCAGGTCGGCGTCGCGCTGCGCGAGGGCCACCCGGTCTACTTCGTCATCTTCTTCCGCGATCCGGAGCCCGGACAGACGCTGCTCGACGTCTGCGAGGCGGAGAAGCAGTTCGTGCACAAGGTGCGCGAGCTGCATCCCGACAGCGCGAAGCCGGCGATCGTCGGCAACTGCCAGGGCGGCTGGGCGGCGATGATGCTCGCCGCGGCCGATCCCGACGACACGGGCCCGATCGTGATCAACGGCGCGCCGATGTCGTACTGGGGCGGCGCGTGGCAGGAAGGCGCGGGCGACAACCCGATGCGCTACGCCGGCGGCATGCTCGGCGGCACGTGGCTCGCCTCGCTCGCGGCGGATCATGGGCGACGGCATGTTCGACGGCGCGTACCTGGTCGAGAACTTCGAGAACCTCAACCCGGCCAACACGTTCTGGGACAAGTACTACCACCTGTACGCGAACGTCGACACCGAGCCGCCGCGCTTTCTCGAGTTCGAGCGCTGGTGGGGCGGCTTCTACCTGATGAACCGCGAGGAGATCGAGTGGATCACGCGCAATCTCTTCGTCGGCAACAAGCTGTGGAGCGGCGACACGAAGGCGCTCGACCGGCGAGGCGTTCGACCTGCGCAACGATCAAGGCGCCGATCATCCTGTTCGCGTCGATGGGCGACAACATCACGCCGCCGCAGCAGGCGTTCAACTGGGTCGCCGACGTCTACGGCTCGACCGAAGAGATCAAGGCGCGCGGCCAGGTGATCGTCGGGCTGGTGCACGAGGACGTCGGGCACCTCGGCATCTTCGTGTCCGGCAAGGTGGCGAAGAAGGAGCACGCGCAGATCGTCTCGGTGCTGAAGTCGATCGAGACGCTGCCGCCGGGCCTGTACGCGATGGAGATCAACGAGCGCAAGGGCCGCGACGGGAAGGTCGAGTACGAAGTGGAGTTCCGCGAGCGCCGGCTCGAGGACATCGTCGCGCGGCTGAACCGCTTCGAGCGCGCCGACGAGAAGCCGTTCGAAGCGGTCGCGGCGATCTCCGAGTTCAACCAGCGCGCCTACGAGCTCTTCCTGCAGCCGCTCGTCCAGTCGACGTCGAACGAGTTCACGGCGAAGCTGCGCCGCCAGTTCCATCCGCTGCGCTTTCAGCGCTGGGCGATGTCGGACCTGAATCCGTGGCTCGGCTGGCTCGGGCCGGCGGCGGAGATGGTCAAGGCGCAGCGCCAGAGCGTCGGCGACGGACAACGCCGCGCTGCAAGGTCGAGAAGGTCGCGTCGACGGCGATCAGCGCGTCGCTCGAGTACTACCGCGCGCGTGCGCGACGCCGCGAGCGAGGCGGCGTTCTTCCAGACCTACGGCAACGTGTTCTCGCTCTACATCGCCGACAAGCGCGCAGGCGCGACGCGAAGGCGATGCGAACAGATCGATCGAGCCGCGCGAGCTGCCGTTCGTCAAGGAGGCGCTCGCGTCGATCGCGGAAGGCGGCTATCCCGAGGCGCTCGCGCGCGTCGCGTGCCTGCTCGCGCGCAAGGGCGAGCCGCTGCTGCTGTCGCGGCTGCAGATGAAGCAGGAGCTGATCGGCCGACTACCGCGATCTGCTGCCCGCGATGCCGCCCGACCAGTGGCGCCGCATTCGCGGCGAGCAGGAGATCATCGTGCGCTACGAGCCGGAGCAGGCGCTCGCGACGCTGCCGAAGCTGCTCGCGCGATCCGAGGCGATCGCGAGAGGCTCGTCACGCTCGTGCGGCGGCTCCTCGCCGACGAGCGCGTGCAGCGCGCGAAGCCGTCGACGCGAGCAGCTCGCGATGGTCGAGCACATCGGCGAAGCGCTGGCGGTCGTACCGCAGCGCCGCGCCGGTCGCCGGTTCGACAGCAGGCCAAGAGCAAGTCAGCCCGCAAGCGCGGGTCGCGAGCGAGAGGTAAGTGATGATGGAACGCAAGCACGAGAAGTACCAGCGGCTGCTCGATTTCTGCAAGTCGTTGCCGCCGACGACCGACGGCGGTCGCGCATCCCTGCGACGAAAGCTCGCTGCGCGGCGCGGTCGACGCGGCGAAGCTGGGCCTGATCGCGCCGATCCTGGTCGGACCGCGCGCGCGCATCGAGGCGGTGGCGAAGCAGCACGGCATCGATCTCGGCAAGCTTCCGATCGTCGACGCGCCCTACAGCGAGGCGTCGGCCGCGAAGGCGGTCGCGCTGGTGCGCGAGGGCAAGGCCGAGGCGCTGATGAAGGGCAGCCTGCACACCGACGAGCTGATGGGCGCGGTCGTCAAGCGCGAGACGGGCCTGCGCACGGCGCGGCGCGTCAGCCATTGCTTCGTCATGGACGTGCCGTCCTATGCCGAGACGCTGATCGTCACCGACGCGGCGGTCAACATCGCGCCGACGATGGAGGACAAGGTCGACATCATCCAGAACGCGATCGACCTCGCGCACGCGCTGCGCTTCCCCGAGGTGCGCGTGGCGATCCTGTCGGCGATGGAAACGGTCAACCCGAAGGTGCCGTCGACGATCGAGGCCGCCGCGCTCTGCAAGATGGCCGACCGCGGCCAGATCACCGGCGCGATCCTCGACGGTCCGCTCGCGCTCGACAACGCGATCAGCCTCGAATCGGTGAAGATCAAGAAGATCGACTCGCCGGTCGCGGGCCGCGCGAACGTGCTGGTCGTGCCGGATCTCGAGGCGGGCAACATGCTCGCGAAGAGCCTGTCGTTCCTCGCCGGTGCCGACGCGGCCGGCATCGTGCTCGGCGCGCGCGTGCCGATCATCCTGACGAGCCGCGCCGACTCGGTGATGACGCGCCTCGCCTCGTGCGGGATCGCGGCGCTGGTCGCGCATGCGCGGCGCGAAGCGGCCAACAAGGCGGTGGCCTGAGCGCATGGGCGATGCGATCGCCGTCCTGAACGCGGGCTCGTCGAGCTTCAAGTTCTCGCTGTTCGCCGAAAGCGCGGCGAGCCGCGTCGAGCTCGTCGCGCGCGGGCAGGCCGAAGGGCTGTACACGGCGCCGCGCTTCGTCGCGAAGGACGGCGCGGCGCAACGTCATCGACGAGAAATCGTGGGGTGACGGCGTCAAGCTCGGTCACGACGGCGCGCTCGATCACCTCGTCGCGATTCCTGCGTCAGCGGCTCGCCGAGCACCGGCTGGTCGGCGTCGGTCATCGCGTCGTGCACGGCGGACTCGAGTACACGCAAGCCGGTGCGCGTCGACGCGACGGTGGTCGACGGCGCTCGAGAAATACATTCCGCTCGCGCCGCTGCACCAGCCGCACAATCTCGCGCCGATCCGCGCGCTGCTCGAGCGCCTGCCGCAGCTGCCGCAGGTCGCCTGCTTCGACACCGCGTTCCATCGCGGGCAGCCGCCGGTCGCGCAGGCGTTCGCGCTGCCGAGATCGATCACCGAGCGCGGCGTGCATCCGCTACGGCTTCCACGGCCTGTCGTACGAATACATCGCCGGCGCGCTTGCCGCGAGCACGACGCGCGCGCCGCGGCCGGCAAGGTCGTCGTGCTGCACCTCGGCAACGGCTCGAGCATGTGCGCGATGGCAGGCGGGCGCAGCGTGGCGAGCACGATGGGATTCACCGCCGCCGACGGCCTGCCGATGGGCACGCGCTGCGGCAACCTCGATCCCGGCGTGGTGCTGTACCTGATGGACGAGCTCAAGATGGACGCGCGCGCCATCGAGAAGCTCATCTACCAGCAATCGGGGCTGCTCGGCGTGTCGGGCATTTCCAGCGACATGCGCACGCTCCAGGACAGCGACGAGCCCGACGCGAAGGCGGCCGATCGATCTCTACGTCTACCGGATCGGCGCGCGAGCTGGGCTCGCTCGCCGCGGCGCTCGGCGGGCTCGACGCGATCGTGTTCACGGCCGGCATCGGCGAGAACAGCCGCTCGCTGCGCGAGCGCGTCTGCCGCGACGCCGCGTGGCTCGGCGTCGAGCTCGACGCCGACGCGAACGCGCGCAGCGGCCCGCGCATCAGCACCGCGGCGAGCCGCGTGTCGGCGTGGGTCGATTCCGACCAACGAGGAGCTGATGATCGCGCGCCACACGGCAGCGGTGATCGGTGCGGGCGCGCGGAGGGCCGTTGCATGAGCCATCGAATCGCAAACGTCAGGCAGGGGAAGCGCGACATGCGGTCCCCGGCACGGGAAAAAGTTTCATGTTGAAGGGCAAGATCGCCATCGTCACCGGCTCCACCAGCGGCATCGGCCTCGGCATCGCGCAGGCGCTGGCCGCGGAAGGCGCCGACATCGTGCTGAACGGATTCGGCGACGCGGCCGCAATCGACGCGGTGCGCAAGGAGCATCGGCGCGCGGGGGGTAAGGGTCGCCTACAGCGCGGCGGACATGTCGAAGCCTGCCGAGGTCGCCGGCATCGTCGAATTCGCCACGCGCGAGCTCGGCAGCGTCGACATCCTGGTCAACAACGCCGGCATCCAGTTCACGGCGCCGGTCGAGGAATTTCCGGTCGAGCGCTGGGACGCGATCATCGCGATCAATCTCTCGGCGGTATTCCACGGCATACGCGCGGCACTGCCGCAGATGAAGAAGCGCAACTGGGGTCGGATCGTCAACGTCGCGTCGGTGCACGGCCTCGTCGCATCGACGGAGAAGGTCGCCTATGTGGCGGCGAAGCACGCCGTGCTCGGACTCACCAAGGTCGTCGCACTGGAGACCGCGACGACGGGAATCACGTGCAACGCGATCTGCCCGGGGTGGGTGCTGACACCGCTCGTGCAAAAGCAGATCCACGATCTTGCCGCGCGGGAAAAGATCTCGGACACCCAGGCGCGGGCGCGGCTGCTCGGCGAAAAGCAGCCATCGCAGGAATTCGCGACGCCCGAACAGATCGGCGCGCTGACGGCGTTCCTCTGCTCGGCTGCGGCGGCGCAAATCCGCGGCGTCGCGGTGCCCGTCGACGGCGGCTGGTTGGCGCAATAGCGGAGACCCTTGATGCGCACTACGAGTCTCGAAGAAGCCGTCGCGCGCATTCCGGACGGCGCGAGCCTGATGATCGGCGGGTTCATGGCCATCGGTACGCCGGAATGCCTGATGGATGAGATCGTGCGGCAGGGCAAGCGCGAGCTGACCGTCATCGCGAACGACACGGCGTTGCCCGGGAAGGGGATCGGCAAGCTCGTCACCGCCAAGCTCGTGCGCAAGGTGATTGCGAGTCATATCGGCCTCAATCCCGAGACGCAGCAGAAGATGCTCGCGGGCGAGATGGAAGTCGAGCTGGTCCCGCAGGGAACGCTGATCGAGCGCATCCGCGCGGGCGGCTATGGCCTGGGCGGCGTGCTGACGTCGACCGGCGTGGGCACGGTCGTCGAGGAGGGCAAGCGCAAGCTCGAGATCGATGGTCGCGAATATCTGCTCGAGATGCCGCTGCGCGCGGATTTCGCGCTGATCCAGGCGTTTCTCGCCGACTATCTCGGTAACCTCACGTATGCGCTGACCGCCCGCAACTTCAATCCCGGTGATCGCGATGGCTGCGGACACCGTCATCGTCGACGCCGAGCACGTCGTGCCGATCGGCATGATCTCGCCCGACCACGTGATGACGCCGGCCGTCCTCGTCGATTACCTCGTTGCCCGTTCCTGACCATGGATGCACAGACCATTATCGCCAAGCGCATCGCGCTCGAACTTCGCGACGGCATGCTCGTCAACCTCGGCATCGGCATCCCGACGCTGGTCGCGAACTACGTGCGCGCGGGGATGCACATCTTCTTCCAGTCCGAGAACGGACTGATCGGCACCGGCCCCATTCCCGAGGAGGCGATGGCGCAGCCCCGGCTCACCGACGCCGGCGGCCGGCCCGTGAGCGCCATCCCTGGCGCCTGCACGTTCGACAGCGCGATGTCGTTCGGGCTGATTCGCGGCGGACATGTCGACATGACCGTCCTCGGGGGCCTGCAGGTCGACGAGCATGGACAACTCGCCAACTGGATGATTCCCGGCAAGATGGTCCCCGGAATGGGCGGCGCAATGGACCTCGCGTCCGGCGCGAAGCGCGTTGTGATCGCAATGCAGCACAGCGCCAAGGGCAAGCCAAAGATCGTCAAGCGCTGCACTCTGCCACTAACGTCCGCGCGCGCAGTCGATCTGATCGTCACCGAGCTCGCGGTGATCGCGGTGGCAGAGGGTCGTCTCAGGCTCGTCGAGACGGCGCCCGGCGTGACGGTGCAGCAGGTGCTCGAGCTGACCGAAGCGCAACTGATGGTGCCGCCGCAAGTGCCGCAGATGCAAATCCAATGAGGAAAGAAACATGGCCGTCAACATTCCGCGACCGGTATTGAAGGACAACAAGGCGCTCGTCATCGGCATCGCGAACGAGCATTCCATCGCCTACGGCTGCGCCAAGGCGTTTCGCGAGCTGGGCGCCGACCTCGCGATCACCTATCTCAACGAGAAAGCCCGTCCGTACGTCGAGCCCCTCGCTCGCGGGCTCGAGGCGCCGATCTTCCTGCCGCTCGATGTCGCTACCCCCGGGGCGCTCGAGGCGGTGTTCGAGGAAGTCAAGACGAAATGGGGGAAGCTCGACATCCTGGTCCATTCGATCGCATTCGCGCCGAAGGCGGATCTGCAGGGCGGACTCATCGACTGCTCGGCGGCCGGATTCTCGGTCGCGATGGACGTGTCGTGCCACTCGTTCGTGCGCATGGCGAAGCTCGCCGCTCCGCTGATGACCGATGGCGGCACGATGTTCGCGATGAGCTACCACGGCGCGAACAAGGTGGTGCCGACGTACAGCGTGATGGGCCCGGTGAAGGCGGCCCTCGAGGCGTGCTGTCGCTACCTCGCGTACGAGCTCGGTCCACGCCGCATCCGCGTGCACGCGATCTCGCCCGGGCCGCTCAAGACGCGCGCCGCCTCCGGGCTGAAGGATTTCGGCCTGCTGCTGAACGAGGCTGAGCAGCGCGCGCCGATCGGCGAGCTCGTCGACATCATGGATGTCGGCTTCACCTGCGCGTTCCTCGCGACGCCCTACGCGCGCCGCGTGTCCGGGGAGACGATGTACGTCGACGGCGGCGTGAACATCATGGCGTGAGACGCCGCCGCGCGCGTTTAGCCCTGCGCATCGGATGGCGGAAAAGCGGGGGCCTGCCGACCATCGTCACCCGACTCGGTCACGCCGCACTCGCCGCCGCGTGCTCCGTAACGCAATTCCAGATCATCCCTGCGCTCGCCCTCGCCAAGTGACCAATTCTTCGCCAATTCCGTCAACTGTTGAGTCATAAGAGACTAATGACGCGGACGTTCTGCGCGTGTCTTGGCTGCGGTTACCAGATGCAGCGCCTCGGGAATGATGGCAGCGAACGCGGCCGTGTAGCTCGCCTTGTTCGCTTCGTTGTAACCAGCCGCATGCACGGTGACGGCGTTGCCTTGGCCGATCGCCATGCGCCCTGGGGATCGTCGCGACGTCACTGTTCGGCGCAGGAGGAGCAGAAGCAACGACGATCGATCTCGTCCGGATCGTCCTTTGGATTATCGGGCTCACGATATTGCTCGTGACGGTATGGAGCGCGCGAAAGCCGATCGCGGACCTTATTCGAGGCAAGCGCAGCCGCGGTACGCTCGTCGGGTGGCTCGCCGACCTCTGGCCGATCGCGGCGACCGCCTATTTGCTGGCACTGTTTGTCGGTGCCATCTCTGGCGTCCCTGGCGGGCATGCCAGGCCCGACGGGCAGAGGAATCGCGAGCGCGCTGATTGTCGTGATGCTTCCGATCGTGGACATGGCGCTGTCCCGCGCGCTCGCGGCGGCAGCCGTTCGGAAGGATGAATGGGCGGTTATGCCAGGTATCTTCACCGCGTACGAGCCGGTCTTCCGTCGTGCAATCCATATCGTCATGACCGTAACCGGCCTGTTGCTGATCGCAGGGCTCTGGGAGCTCGACGCTGCTGCCGATTCTGCGCGCTACAAGCCTGGTCACGATCGTCCTGATGGCGGGAATGTCGATCCTGGCTGCACTCGGCGTCGCCATTCTGCCGCTGCTCGCCGGACACGGCGCGCCCTACGAGCAACGCGTGGGTCGTGCGCCGTATGGCGTACGACAAGATCATCCGCGCGTTCCGCGCCGCCGGAGTCAAGTTCGCGCACCGTGTGGTGACCGTTGACGTCGCGGCGTCCCAGGACGCCGCGGTCGCCGCGGTTCCGCAGCGGCGCTCGAGCAACCGGGAGCGCCCAAGTACCAGACCGCCACCTCATTCGAGCAAACAGTTGCACGGCCGAGCGATCGATCGCGCAACGGCCGTGAAAATCACGGCTAATCGCGGCGTATGAGCGCGATCGCCGCGGCAATCATGCTGGCGAAGAACACGAACGTCCAGCCGGCGATCGACAGGCCGAGGAACACCCAGCCTTTTTCCGCGCATTCGCCGCTGCCTTCGAGCACGCGCCGGATGACGTCGGTGAACGGCATCGTGTCCATCATGTAGCTGAGCCCCATGCCGCACTCGGCACCTGGTCCTTGGGCAGCGCCTGCAGCCAGATCTGCCGCGCGGCGAAAGCGGCGCCGGCACCGGCGATCAGCAGCGTCAGCACCGCGTAGAACGCCGCGCCGGCGCGCCGCGGATTGTGGATGGCGGCGATCAGGAACACGACGCCGACCGCGGACACGGCGACGCGCTGGAACATGCAGAGCGGGCACGGCTCGAGACCCTGACCGTACTGCAGCCAGAACGCCCACGCCATCAGTCCCGCGCAGACGAGGAAGCCCAGGAGGTACGCGGGGCGTCGCGGCGGCAGCAGGATGAGCGCGAGCGACGCAACGCCGAGCGCCATCACCGACACGCGATAGACGGCCTGCGACAGCGACGGCTGCGCGCCGAACCAGCGCAGCAGCAGCTCCTGCGCGAGCAGCGCGATGCAGAGGAACAGCGCGGCCCACGGCCAGGGAATGGCGGCGTAACGGTTCATCATCGTGATTGCTCCAGCGCCGGGATGGAAATTCGAGCGGACCGCGGCTTCGCGGCTCATTGTTGCGAGTGGGCAAGCGCCTGGTCGAGGTCCCAGAGGATATCGTCGAGCGACTCGAGGCCGACCGACAGGCGGATCATCTCCGGCAACACGCCGGCGGCGCGCTGCTCGTCTTCGATCGAGCTGGCGGTGCGTCGTCGACGCCGGATGGATGACCAGCGTCTTCGCGTCGCCGACGTTGGCGAGGTGCGACAGGAACTGCACGGCCTCGATGCAGCGTACGCCGGCCGCCGCGCCGCCCTTGACGCCGAACGTCAGGATGCCGCCGGCGCCGCGCGGCAGATAGCGCTGCGCAAGCGCGCGCCCGCGGATTGTCCGGCAGCAGCGGATAGTTACCCACTCGACGGCGGGATGCGCGCGAGGTGCTGCGCGACGGCGAGCGCCGATTCGCAATGCCGCGGCATCCGCAGGTGCAGCGTCTCGATGCCCTGCAGCAGCAGGAACGCCGACAGCGGCGAAAGCGTCGGGCCCGAGCGTGCGCATCGTCTCCATCCGCGCCTTCATCGTGAACCCGAAGTCGCCGAACGTCTCGTGGAAGATGCACGCCGTGGTAGCCGCGCGACGGCTCGGTCATCTGCGGAAAGTTGCCGTTGTCCCACGGAAACTTGCCCGACTCGACGAGGATGCCGCCCATCGTCGTGCCGTGGCCGCCGAGATACTTGGTCAGCGAATGGACGACGATGTCGGCGCCGTGCTCGAACGGGCGGCACAGGTACGGCGACGCCAGCGTGTTGTCGATGACGAGCGGCACGCCGGCGTCGTGCGCGATCGTCGGCGATCGCCTCGATGTCGGCGACGTTGAGCTGCGGATTGCCGATCGTCTCGGCGTAGAGCGCCTTGGTCGTTCGGCTTGAGCGCGCGCGCGGAAGCTTTCCGGATCGTCGGCGTCGACGAACGTCGTGTCGATGCCGAACTGCTGCGAACGTGACGGCGAGCTGCGAATACGTGCCGCCGTACAGCGTGCGCGCGGCGACGATGTGGTCGCCGGCGCGCGCAAGCGTGAGCAGCGCCAGCATCTGCGCCGCCATGCCGGTCGCCGCGGCGAGCGCCGCGCGGCCGCCTTCGAGCGCCGCGACGCGCTCCTCGAGCGCCGCGACCGTCGGATTGCGAGATCCGCGAATAGACGTTGCCGAACGTCTGCAGGTTGAACAGGCGTCGCCGCGTGGTCGGCGTCTGTCGAACACGAACGACGTCGTCTGGTAGATCGGCAGCGCGCGCGCGCCGGTCTGCGCGTCCGGGAATCTGCCCGGCGTGCAGGCACAGCGTGTCGAAGCCGAATTTGTGGTCGGGCATGGCAGCGATACGGCGCGCGCCGGCGAGTCATCGATGGCGATCTCGCCGGTGTCCGATGCGGTCGTGCGCGGACTCAGGACAACGACCGGTCGTCGCGAGGAGATCACGCCGGTGTTGACGCCGGCCCAGTTGAGGCCGCCGAGGATGCGCGCGTGCTCGATCTTCACGCAGCGGTCCATCACGACGTCGAGGCCCGCCGCATCGGCGCGTTGCGCGGCTTCGTCGTTGCGATGCCGAGCTGCATCCACAGCACCTTCGCGCCGATCGCGATCGCCTCGTCGCGCGATCGGCCGGAATCTCCTGCGCCTTGCGGAAGCAGTCGACGAGGTCGACGGGCTGCGGAATCGACGCGCAGGTCGGGATAGCACTTCTCGCCCGAGCACCTCGGCGTAGCTTCGGATTGACCGGAATGATGCGGTAGCCGTGGTCCTGCATGTACTTCGCCGCGAAATAGCTCGGCCGATACCAGTTCGCCGAAAGGCCGACGACGGCGAGCGTGCGCGATCGCAGCGAGGATGCGGCGCAAGCCGGCGATGTCGTCGACGATCGGCATTTGGCTATCGATCCTTGCGGCCGGCTCCGGCGGGCGGCCATTTTACGAATACTCGCTTGAGACGCGGATGGTCCGAGGACACCGGTTGTCGACCGCCAGCCGAGCGGCTCGGCCGAGCCGATTGCTGCCGTCCGGCGTTTGTTCCTGACGCGAAGTGTAACCGGGCTGGTTCGACGTCCGGAACCCGGTTTCAGCAGTCCGTTGTCCGTTGGCGGCCGCTGCCAAACGGGCCCGATCCTTGCTTTTACGACCCCACGCGAGGCATCAAGGCGTGTACAACGTGTAGACCGCGGGGCCGAAGACTTGTCCACTGGGCCCGCCGTTGGACCCCCTTGGGCCCTTACGAATACGCACGGATAACAAGGCGCGATGGCCCTGACCCGCTCGATCAGTCGCTTGGACCTGGCACCGATGCCGCAAACGGTGGGCGATGCCATCGACCGCGGCCCGCTGCTCGCGCTGTCGCAGCGCAAGCTCAACGCGCTCGGCGACGCCGATCGCGTACATCGACCGCAACCAGCGCTATCGCTTCGTCAACAAGGCGTTCCTCGACTGGTTCGGCAAGCGCGCCGACGAGGTGCTCGGCCGCGAGATCATCGAGGTGCTCGGCCGCGAAAGTCTACCAGCTCTACCGCGCCTACATCGACGCCGCGCTCGGCGGCGAGCGGACCGGCTACGAACGGCAGCTCGCGCATGCCGGGCCGGCCAGCCGCTCTGGATCCGCGTCGACTACTACCCGGACCGCAGCCAGCAGGGGCACGTTCGCGGCTTCCTCGTCACCTACAGCGACGTCGATCACCTGAAGCGGCTCGAGCTCGAAGCGGGTCAGCGCGAGCACCGGCTGCGCCTCGTCACCGACAGCGTCGGCTTGCCGATCCTGCACTTCGACCGCCAGCTGCAGCTGCGCTTCGCGAACAAGCCGTTCGCCGACTGGATCGGCGTGCCGGCCGACGACCTGCTCGGCCATGCGCTCGGCGATTTCCTGCCGTCCGACGCGCTGACCGAAATGCAGGGCTACATCGAGCGCGCGTTCGCCGGCGCGACGGTCGCGTACGAGCGGCGCGAGCGCCAGCGCGTCGGGCGAGTTGCGCTGGGTGCGCGATCACGCTGTTCCCCGACCGCGAGATGGGCGGCCGCGTCGGCGGCGCGTTCGTCGTGATGGAACGACATCGAGGACGACGTCCGCGTCCGCGACGCGCTGAAGTCGCAGCAAGTCGCAGCTGCGGCTGTTCGCCGACAACATCCCCGGCCCGATCGCCTACCTCGACAAGCAGCCTGCACTACACGTTCGTCAACCAGGCGTTCGCGAACTGGGTGTGCAAGCCGCAGGACGAGATCTACGGCAAGACGCCGTTCGAGGTGATGGCGTCCGACGTCGCCGCGTTCCTGCGTCCGGTGCTGAAGCGCGCGCAGGCGGGCGAGCACGTCGAATACGAGCGCATCGGCCAGAACGCGAACGGCGCAGCGGCGCTGGATGCACGGCCGCGATCGCGCCCGACCTCGATTCGACCGGCAAGGTGCGCGGCCTCTACTGCACCGAATACGACATCCACGACCTCAAGCAGACCGAGCAGGCGCTCGCGGCGCGCGAGAAGCAGCTGCGGCTGTTCACCGACAACATTCCCGAGCCGGTCGTCTACCTCGACGCCGAGCGCCGCTACGTGTTCGTCAACGAGGCGTTCCTCGAGCTGTACGGGCTCGAGCCGCGACGAGGTGCTCGGCAAGAAGCCCGAGGAAGTGCTCGGCGTCGAGGGCTCGCAGGCGCTGACGCCCGATCGCGACCGCGCGATCGACGGCGAGGCGCTGACCTACGAGCGCGCCGTCGATCGACGTCGTCGGCCGCACGCGCTGGATCCGCGCGCGCTGCGTGCCCGACCTCAACATCGACGGATCGGTCAGCGGCGAGTACGTCGTCGGCCACGACATCACCGACCTCAAGCTCGCGCAGGACGCGCTGGCCGCGCGCGAATCGCAGTTGCGCGCGATCATGGACGGCGTGCCGGCGCCGGTCGCGTACATCGACCGCGACGAGCGCTGCCACTACGTCAACCGCACGTTCCTGCAGTACTTCGGCCTGACCGTCGAGCAGGTCGGCGACCTGCGGCTGCGCGACGTCGTCGGGCACGGCATCTACGAGAGCGCGCAGGCGATGCTGTCGCGCGCGCTGCAGGGCGAGTCGACGGCGTTCGACCGGCTCGTGCCGGGCGCCAACGGCGCGCGCCGCTGGATGACGATCCGCGTCGTGCCCGACGCCGGGCCGTCCGGCGAAGTGCACGGCGCGTTCGTGCTGATGAACGACATCCATGGCCTGAAGCAGGCGCAGGAGGCGTTGCGCGCGTCCGAGGCGCGAGCTGCGGCTCATCATGGACAACGTTCCGGCGCGCGTCGTCGTACATCGATCGCGACTACCGCTACCGCTTCCTGAACGGCCACAACGAGGACTGGCTCGGCGCGAGCCGCAACGACCTGACCGGCCGGCCGATCGCCGAGGTCGTCGGCGAGCGCGCGGTTCGCGCAGCTGAAGCCGCTGCTCGACCGCGTGCTGAAGGGCGAAGTCGTATCGACCGAGCAGATGCTCGCCGCAGCCGTCGGGCGAGCTGCAGTGGGAATCGATCCACTACGCGCCGCACCGCGACGACGAGGGCAACGTCATCGGCATCTACGCGGTGCACACCGACATCCACGACCAGAAGAAGCAACGAGGATGCGCTGCGCCGCGCGAACTGGATGCTGTCGTCGCACATCAGCAACACGCCGCTCGCGGTGCTCGAATGGGACCGCGATTTCAAGCTGGTGCGCTGGTCGCCGCAGGCCGAGAGTATCTTCGGCTGGGACGGCGACGAGGTGCTCGGCATGCCGATCACCGACAACCCGCTGCTGCACGAAGACGACCGCGAGGCGATGGTCGGGCTCGTCAATCGCCTCATGTCGCGGCGACGAGCCGCGCGACGACCGGCGCTCACGCGCAACTACCGCAAGGACGGCAACACGATCTGGTGCGAGTGGTACCACTCGGCGCTGCTCGACGACGACGGCAAGATCGTGTCGATCCTGTCGTTCGTGCAGGACGTGTCAGCTCGCGCATCCAGGCGGAGGAGCGCCTGCAGTACATGGCGACGCGCGACGCGCTGACCGGGCTGCCCAACCGGCTGCTGCTGCACGAGCGCCTGACGCAGGCGATCGCGCAGGCGCAGCGCAGCGGCCGCCGCGTCGGCGTGCTGTTCATCGACCTCGACCGCTTCAAGAACGTCAACGACACGCTCGGCCACCGGATCGGCGACGAGCTGCTGAAGCACGTGACGCAGGCGCTCGCCGACGCGCTGCGCGAGACCGACCTGCTCGCGCGCCTCGGCGGCGACGAGTTCATGGTGATCGTCGAGGACTTCGACGAGCCGCAGGTGCTCGGGCGCATCGCGCAGAAGCTGCTCGACGCGATCGCGCAGCCGTTCCAGCATCGAGGACCACGACATCTACGTGACGTCGTCGATCGGCATCGCGGTGTATCCCGGACGACTCCGACGATCCGGAAGAGCTGCTGAAGCACGCGGACGTCGCGATGTATCGGTCGAAGGAGCTCGGCCGCAACACCTACCAGTTCCTCGATGCCGACCTGGCCGAGCGGCGCCTGCGCCAGCACACGCTCGAAACGGCGCTGCGCGGCGCGCTGAAGGACAACGCGCTCAAGCTCCACTACCAGCCGGTCGTGCGCATCACCGACCGCGCGATCGTCGGCGCCGAAGCGCTGCTGCGCTGGACCGATCCGGAGCACGGCATCGTTCCGCCGCAGGTGTTCATTCCGCTCGCCGAGGAATCGGGCCTGATCCACGCGCTCGGCGACTGGGTGCTGAAGACCGCCGCCGCGCAATGCGTCGACGTGGCGCAAGGCGGGCATGCCGCTCACGGTGTCGGTCAACCTGTCGGCGAAGCAGTTCTATCGCGAGGACCTCGCGCAGCGGATCACCGAGATCGTGCGCGCGCGAAGGCTGCGAGCCGTCGTGGATCGAGCTCGAAGTGACCGAGACGAGCCTGATGCACGACCTCGACGCGATCCGCAAGGTGCTGCACCAGCTGCGCGGCGAAGGCTTCACCGTCGCGATCGACGACTTCGGCACCGGCTATTCGTCGCTGACGCACTTGAAGCATTTCCCGATCGACACGCTGAAGATCGACATCTCGTTCATCGCCGACCTCGAGACCGATCCGGGCGATGCGGCGATCACCGAAGCGATCATCGGGCTTGCGCGCGGCCTCGGGCTCAAGGTCGTCGCCGAAGGCGTCGGCACCCGCGCGCAGCTCGATTTCCTCGACGTCGCGCGGCTGCCACTGCTTCCAGGGCTACTGGGTCAGCAAGCCGCTGCCGGCGAAGGAATTCGTCGAGTTCGTGACGAAGCGCGCCGCAGTAGACAAATGCGGGTCGCCGACGCTGATCGTGTCCGGCGCGACAAACGACTCCGACCCGCATTTCGATTCCAGCGTGTCGAGCCACGCCTCCAGCGCCTTCGCCACCTGCGCCCATTCCGGTTCGAGCATCAGCATGTGCGCGAGTCCCGGGCAGGATCGTCGCCGTCGACGTTGTGATGCTGCGCCGTCGCCCTCACATCATCGGGCGTGCAGATCAGGTCGCCTTCGGCGCCGAGCACGAACATCGGCCGGTGATCCTTCTGCGGCAGCGCCCAGTGCAGCCGCAGCGAAAGGTCGAACAAGCGCGCGCGGCGATTCCGGGCTGAGGTGCCGCGCCGCCTCCGCCAGGATCTTCGCGCGGAACGCGGTCGCTGAAATAGAACGGGCGCAGGGCCTGCAGCACGTCCGCGGACAGGCGCGACGGGTCGATGCCGCCCATTTGCATCAGGTAGTTGGGGTGCGACGCGGCGAGCCGGCTCGCGATCGGCAGCAGTCCCGCGGGTGGTACCGGCGCGAGCAGCGCCGCGCCGCGCACGGGCCGCTTGGCGACGATGCGCTCGACGACCGCCGCGCCCATCGAGTGCCCGATCAGGACCGGCGGCGCCTTCAGCGTGCCGGCGACGTGCTCGACATCCGCTTCGTAATCGTCGAGGCCCGCGATGAACAGCGTGTCGCCGCCGCCGCTCGCGCCGTGGCCGCGCAGGCTCAGTGCGTAAGCGGCGTAGCCGCGCGCGGCGAACCACGGGAGAAAATACGGCTCCCAGAACCACGCATCGCAGTAGCCGCCGTGGACGAACAGCAGCGGCGGCTTGCGCGACCCGGTCGCCGGCAGGCGCTTGCGGACTTCGAGGTGCGGCTCAGACGGTAGCATTGCGGACGGTGATCAGGAATAACGATGCGTGACGACGTGAAGGAAAGCCCGGCATTGTGCCAGACGACAGCAATTCCCACGCCGATGTACGACGCGTCGTGCCGCCGCTGCGTGCGCCTCGCCAACTTCCTCGACGAAGTCCGCGCGGCGTATCCGACGTATCGTTGCCTGCCGGTGCCGCCGTTCGGGGATCCGTCGAGCGCGGCTGGTCATCGTCGGACTCGCGCCCGGCATGCATGGCGCGAACGCGACCGGTCGGCCGTTCACCGGCGACTTCGCCGGCATCCTGCTCTACGAGACGCTGCATGCGTACGGCTACGCGTCGTCGCCGGTGTCGCGAACGATCGACGATCCGCTGACGCTCGATCGATTGCCGGATCACGAACGCCGTGAAATGCCTGCCGCCGGCAAACAAGCCCACGCCCGCCGAAATGCGCAAGTGCAACGACTATCTGGCGGCCGATCTCGCGACGCTGCCCGCAGGCGGGGCCGTTCTCGCGCTCGGACGCATCGCGCACGATGCGGCGCTCGTCGCGCTGCGCGTGTCGGCGCGGCGACTATCCGTTCGCGCACGGCGCGCGGCACGTGCTTCCACGCGGCATTGCGCTGTTCGACAGCTATCATTGCAGCCGCTACAACACCAATACCGGCCGCCTGACGCCCGCAATGTTTCGCTCGGTGTTCGACGCCGATCGGCGCGTATCTCGGCCGCGGCGTCGCTCGCGCATGACCAAGGTTTCACGCCTCAACCGCCGCACGGTCGACGCGGATGCGGCGGCCACGCAGTTCGACGCGCGCGAGCTGATCGCGTCGCTGCCGCATCTGCCCGGCGTCTACCGGATGTTCGACGCCGCCGGCGGCGCGCTCTACGTCGGCAAGGCGCGCGACCTGCAGCAAGCGCGTCGCGAGCTATTTCCAGAAGAGCGGCCACGAGCCGCGGATCGCGGCGATGATCGCGCAGGTCGCGCGCGTCGAGACGACGGCGGTGCGCTCGGAAGGCGAGGCGCTGCTGCTCGAGAACAACCACATCAAGGCGCTCGAGCCGCGCTACAACATCCTGTTTCGCGACGACAAGAGCTATCCGTACATCTGCCTCTCCGGAGATCGCATACCCGCAGCTGCGCTTTCATCGCGGGTCGCTCGATCGCAAGCACAAGTATTTCGGACCGTTCCCGAGCGCGGGCGCGGTTCGGGAAGGCATGGCGCTGCTGCAGAAGGTGTTCCAGCTGCGCACGTGCGAGAACACGGTGTTCGCCAACCGGTCGCGGCCGTGCATGCTGCACCAGATCCAGCGCTGCACCGCGCCGTGCGTGGGGCTGATCGCGAGAAGCGGATTATCACCAGGACGTGCAGGCGGCGCATGCTGTTCCTGCAGGGCAAGACCGACGAGGTGCTCGCGCAGCTCAAGCGGCAGATGGACGAAGCAGCGGCGTCGCTCGCAGTTCGAGCGCGCGGCGCGCACACGCGACAAGATCGCGCGGCTTGCAGCAGCTCCAGTCGCGGCAGTTCGTCGAAAGCGCGACGGCCGGCGACATCGACGTCGTCGCGGCGGTGCACGAGCAGAACATGTTCGCGGTCAACGTCGTGATGATTCGCGGCGGGCGCCACGTCGGCGACCGCACGTTCTTTCCGCGGCATGCCGAGTCGGGCGACGATGAAGCGGATGTCGTCACCGCATTCCTGTCGCAGCACTATGTCGAGCGGCCGGTGCCGCCGACATCTGATCGCGCCGCAGGCGACGGAGGCCGATGCGCTGGCCGAAGTGCTGACGGCGCAATCGGCGCGCAGGGTCGAGATCAGCGACGAATCCCGGCGGCGAGCGGCGCGTCTGGCTGACGATGGCGACGCAGAACGCCGACGCTCGCGATACGCCAGAGGCTGGCGCAGAAGGCAACGCAGGAAGACCGGCTGGCGGCGCTGCAGGAAGCGCTGCACCTGCCGCCGTCGGCGCAGCGGATCGAGTGCTTCGACGTTTCGCACACGATGGGCGAGGCGGCGGTCGCCTCGTGCGTCATCTACGACAAGCACGCGATGCAGACGTCCGAATATCGGCGCTTCAACGTGACGCCGGCACACGCGCGGCGACGACTACGCGGCGATGCGCGAAGCGTTGACGCGACGATGCGCGCGCATCGTCGCCGGCGAATATCCGGCACCCGACCTGCTGGTGATCGACGGCGGACGAGGGGCAGGTGTCCGTCGCCGCCGAAGTGCTCGCGGAGCAGGGGCTGCACCAGACGCCGCTGATCGGCATCGCAAAGGGTCCCGAGCGCAAGCCCGGGCTGGAGGACATCGTCTTTCCGGATCGCGAGCCGGTGCTGAACCTGCCGCCCGACCATCCGGGGTTGCACCTTCTGCAGCAGATTCGCGACGAAGCGCACCGCTTCGCGATCCAGGGTCACCGCGCGCGGCGCGCCAAGACGCGAAACACGTCGTCGCTGCAGGAGATCAGCGGCATCGGCGCCAAGCGCCGGCAGGCGTTGCTCGCCCATTTCGGCGGCCTGAAGGGCATGCAATCGGCGAGCGTCGAAGATCTCGCTCGCGTGCCGGGCATTTCACATGCGCTCGCCGAGCGCATCTACGCTCAGTTGCATTGAAGCGCGCATGGCCGAGCGTCACATACCTGCCGCGGCGCGCAGAGTAGAATCAGCACGTTAGCTTGCGGCGAGCAGGGCGTCAGGATGGTGCCGAATTTCCCGACTGCATTGACATGGCTGCGGATCGTCCTGATCCCGGTGTTCGTGGGCGTCTATTACGTCTCCGGACGAGTGGCTGTCGCCGGTCATGCGGAACTGGGTCGGGATGGGCGTGTTCGCGCTGGCAGCGATGACCGACTGGTTCGACGGTTATCTGGCGCGTCGTTGGGGCGAGACCAGCGCGTTCGGCGCATTCCTCGATCCGGTGGCGGACAAGCTGATGGTCGCCGCTGCGCTGATCCTGCTCGTCGAACTCGGCCGTGCGGAAGCCTATCTCGCGATCATCATCATCGGCCGCGAGATCGCGATCTCCGCGTTGCGCGAATGGATGGCGCAGCTCGGGAAGTCGCGCAATCGTCGCCGTCGCGTTCATCGGCAAGATCAAGACCGTCGCGCAGATGACGGCGTTGATCGCGCTGCTGCTGTGGGAAAACGTGATCCCCGGCATTTCGACGCCGCTGCTTGGCACGTTGGCGTTGTGGGTCGCCGCGATCCTGACGCTGTGGTCGATGTTCCACTACCTGCGCCTCGCCGCGCCGCATTTTCGGTCCGCCGCTGCGGCGCGTGACCCGGAGACGCGGACGCGCAAGCCGAAGCCGACCGTCAATGCAGCGAGGCCGCCGGTGCAGTAGAGACAAAGGCTTCAGCGAAGATCGCAACAACGCACGACCGGTCGACGCGACGCATGCAGCCGCAGATTGCGGGCGTGGCGCCATGTTAAAATGCGCGTCGCGTCGTCAGCGAAACAGCAGCGACGGCGCTTCTCCCGTTCCCCGATAGCTCAGTTGGTAGAGCGACGGACTGTTAATCCGCAGGTCCCAGGTTCGAGCCCTGGTCGGGGAGCCACTTCAATTCAATGACTTGTCGGCACGGCGTTGTCTTTATCGGCGATGTCGTTTGGCTCTATCTGAGACAAAGCTAAAACACTAAGCTTCTAGAAATCTCATGTGTAACGCAACAAGTGTTCTCCTTCACTGATGTACCACGCCGGTCGTCGGCAACGCGCTGTCGCTTGCGGCGCACGTGATAACCAACAAGCGACAGGCACCCCGGCCACGATCGAGTCCATTACAGGACCTGCGAGCGGGGTCAGGCACGGGTGCGGCGAGCAACATTATGGAAGCTGGAAGATTGTCCGGCGCAGCATGAGCAAGCGGCCCTGCGGACGACGCGAGAACCAGAACTATCTTGTTCGGCACCAGGAACGATGGGGCTCAACAACGGCCCCTCCGACGCCTGCATTGCGTCGATCGTGACCACCGACGCGGTTACCGGGCCTTGCCTATGGGGAAATGTCGAGGTCAAAGGAGAGATAAGTTAGGCGCCGAGTGGATAAGAACCGTCGTGTGAACTAAGGTGTTCGAGGCCTGAGCAGAGATCCCATGATCTGTTGCAGCGTTCGCTGGGCCTCACCAGCGCGGAAGCCACAGGTCGATTGGCCGAGGAAGGCCCCAATGAGCTTCCGACTGGACGCACGCCGAAGTTGGTTGCCATTGCATGGGATGTCTTTGCCGAGCCAATGTTTCTGCTGTTGATCGCGGGCGTCGGCGATCTATGTCGTGCTCGGCGACGTGCGCGAAGCGCTGATCCTCGCCAGCTCGATGTTCGTCGATCGTCGCCATCAGCACTCTGCAGCAGCGCCGTACCGAGCGGGTGCTTGCAGGCGCTGCGCGACCTGTCAAGTCCGCGCGCGCTCGTCATCCGCGACGGCGTCGAGCAGCGCATCGCCGGTCGCGAGGTGTCGCTGGTGACATCGTGCTGCTGCGCGAGGGCGATCGGGTTCCGGCGGACGGCCTGCTGCGCGAGCGGTAGCGCATTGAGCGCTGACGAATCCATCCTCACGGGTGAATCGCTGCCCGTCGACAAGGCGCCTGCGACGCCCGAGCATGGGCCCCCAGCGAGCGAGCGCAGTCTATTCGGGCAGGCTGGTCGTGCGTGGCATGGCATAGCGGAGTTCTCGCGACCGGTGCGCGCAGCGAAATCGGTCGAATCGGCGTCGCGCTTCGACTCGATCGACGACCGAGACCACGCGTGTTCCGACGAAGTGCGCAGAATCGTGAGCGCTGCGGTCGCTGGGCTTGCATTGTGCGTAATTGCGCTGATCGCGTATCGGCGCGCTGTCGCGCGGCGACTGGCCGAGGCGATGCTGGCCGGAATCACGCTGGCAATGGGCGATACTGCCCGAAGAGTTTCCGGTCGTCCTGACGGTGTTCCTCGCGATGGGCGCATGGCGCATCTCCCGCGTGGCGTGCTGACGCGGCGCATGCCTGCGATCGAATCGATCGGCGCGCTACCGTGCTCGTGGTCGACAAGACCGGCACGCTGACCGAGAACCGCATGCAGGTGGCCGTGCTGGAGACGCCGCGATGTGCGAGTCGACCTGCGTGGTCACGGCAGCGCTACGCTCGACCGCTTCGCTCGCGGCAGTGCTGGCTACCGCACTGGCCGCGAGCGAGCGCAACCCATTCGATCCGATGGAGCGGGCGATTCGGAGGCAGCTCAGTCGCTGGCGCACCGCGAGCATCGGCGGCATGCGACGCGATGGACGCTCGATGCGTGAATACGATCTGTCGCCTGATCTGCTGGCCGTCACGCACGTCTGGCACCGCAGGACGATGCGGCTGTTCGAGATAGCCGTGAAAGGAGCGCCCGAAGCGGTCTTCGGTCTGTGTCGGATCGAATGCGGAGCTCCCGCAGCTCAAATGCTTGAGCGCGTTGCCGCGCACGCGCGCGATGGCTTGCGCGTGCTGGCAGTGGCACAGGGAGCTGGCGACAGGGCGAACACTTGCCTGCATCTCCGCGCGATTTCGTGCTCGAGCTGCTCGGGACTCGTCGGCCTCGCTGATCCGTTGCGCCGCGACGTGCCCAAAGCGCTGGCCGAATGCTACCGCGGCGGGCATGCGCGTCGTCATGATCACCGGCGATCACCCGGGTACCGCGCTCGCGATCGCGACGCCGAGCCGGCTTGGACACGGCGGCGGGCGTACTGACCGGTGCCGACATCGCCGAATTGGACCGACGAAGCACTGCGCAAGCAGGTCGCACGGCGTCAACATTTTCGCGCGGGTGGAGCCCGAGCAGAAGCTGCGGCTCGTGCAGGCGTTCAAGGCCAACGGAGAAGTCGTCGCAATGACCGGTGACGGCGTCAACGATGCGCCCGCATTGAAAGCGGCGCACATCGGCGTTGCGATGGGAAGGCGCGGCACCGACGTCGCGCGCGAAGCCGCCGCGCTGGTGCTTCTGGACGATGATTTCGCGTCTCTCGTCGCCGCGGTCCGCCTGGGCCGCCGCATCTACGACAATATCCGAAACGCAATGACATACTTGCTCGCCGTGCATGTTCCGATCGCCGGCATGGGGCTCGTTCCGGTGCTGTTCGGCTGGCCGCTGTTGCTCTTTCCGGTCCACGTCGTATTTCTCGAGTTCGTCATCGACCCCGCATGCTCGTTCGTCTTCGAGGCCGAGCGTTCGGACAAGGGCGTCATGCAACGGCCGCCGCGTGACCCGCGCGAGCCGCTGTTCACGCGCGAAATGCTTACAGAAAGCGTACTGCTTGGACTCTCGGTCTTCGTCGTCGTGGCCGCCGTTTACGGGACGGCACTCGCGATGGCGGGCGAAGGCCAGGCGCGGGCGATGGGATTCATTACGCTGGTGGTGGCGAACCTGCTCCTTATCCTCGCGAATCGTTCCCGCACGGAATCGTTCGTCGCCGTTCTCGCCCGACCCAATCGCATGTTCTGGACGATCGCCGCCGCTGCGGTCGTGGGCGTCGGTGTGGCGGCATATGTCCCGAGCGTATGTGCTAAACGCTCCGTCCCACCCGTACCGTCCGGGCACGGCGGTCACATCGTTGCGCCGGGTCACGATCGAAACGCCCAGGCCCCAGCCGCGCGAATCCCAGGAGTCTTCGAAGAACGGGGATGCTGCCTTCTGCTCGGTCGTTAACTGGTCGGTGGTCATGAGTTCTAGCGACAGCCGCGACAGGATCCGCTCCTTACCGTATGCGCCCGAGTTCAACATCATCGGGCCAAAGGCCAGCAGGTCGTCGGCGGTGGAGACGAATTGGTCCCCGGCGCCCCGATTCGGGGACAGGTGCACGGAGGCGAGAAGATCATTGCCAGCCTCTTGGAGAACGGTGATCTCTCCGCTCGAAAAATCGGTCTGATAGCACGTCGCGACCCGGTCGAGGTGCGCCTGCGGAACCGCGAAACCGCTGTCTTGCACGCCCAGAGGCTCGAAGATGCGCTCATGCATGAAGGCCGAAAGCGACATGCCGGAAACGCGAGCAATGAGAACGCCGAGGATCTCGGCGCTCATGTGATACAGCCAGCGCTCGCCCGGTTGATGCGCGAGCGGCAGGCGGGCGAGACAATTCATGAATTCGTCGGAAGTACCCGGGAACGTGAATGTGCTCAGCGGCAGACGGGCTTCGATGAGGGCTCGGTGAAGCGGACACATCGGCGACAGGAACGCTACTTCGCCGTACCCTGAGCGAAACGTGAGCAGGTCGCGCACCGTGATCGGCCGCTTCGCGGGCACGGTGTCGTCGAGCTCGCTGTTGATCGTGCGCAAAACCTTCCGGTTCGCGAGCTCCGGGAGGAATTCATCGACCGGATCGTCCAACCTGAGCTTGCATTCCTCAACCAGAATCATTGCAGCGACTGCCGTGATCGGCTTCGTCACCGAGGCCAAGCGAAAAAGCGTATCGCGTTGCATCGGTGCCGTGCGGTCGAACGCCAGCGTACCGATCGTTTCTACGTGCTCCTCATTGCGGCGACTGATCACGGCGACGAGGCCAGGCAATCGACCGCCGTCGACATGGCGCAGCAAGGTTTCGTGCAGGCGCGCCAACGTGTGCGAGATAACCGGCCACCCTTCTGACTGTGCGGTTTCGCGGGCTCCGGCGAAGTGCCCGTTTCGAGCACCTGGGACTCCATGCTGTGCTCCTTCCTAGGAGTTGGACCATGCGAGGCGATACGCGCGCTCCGCGTCAATCTTCGCCTCTCCAGCGCACCCGACGGTCACGGATGTTGGACTGCACGAGCCGCGGAGCGATCCCGAAGACGATCAGCAAGGCCACGAGAGCCGAGATCGGCAGCGCTCAATCCTGCGGCACCGACAAGACGATGAAAGCGCTTCCTCCGACGATGTAGGAACGGAACAATCCAGAGCCACCAACGTACGCGCTTCGCCCAAACCAGTAATCCGAACGTGAAAATTAGCAGTGGACATGGTGCCGTGCCGAACAGTGGCATCGCTGGATAGCTCCCCGGCAAGCAGGCCGATCAACGGGTACGCGACCATTGCATAGGAGATGAGTGTCGCGCCCATGACCGTTCGCACCTGGATTCGGGGCCGAAACTCAACGCCGGGGCCGATGGCGGCATGCATCGCGAACAGCACCGCCTGCGCCAGAAAGGCCAACGCGAACAGTTTCGCGGCTGGATTGATCGGGCTGAAATACAGCCACTGATAGACGACTCCGACCCAAGCCCATATGAGGGCCAGAACGGCGCTCACCCAACGGTCTGCCGTCTGCGTGCCTCGCCAGCACGAGCGCTATCAGTGCTAGCGGGTACGCCGCAAGCCCTGCCACCCAGTTCGCCGCGTTGTACGCGGCGAAAACCTCGAAAAACTGCTCTCCTGTGAACGGCAGCATACGTGGGCGCGATGCACGTTGCGCCCAAGGGCGCGGACGTACCTACTGAACCTGCAGCAGGTCGAGCTTCACGATCCATCCTTCCGTCTGCCCCTGCGGGTTGGTCCCATACCCTGTGATCGTGCGGCCGTCGTCCGAGATCGCGGTCGCCCGCGTGAGCTGCCAACCCGCAATATCGGCTCGATTGTCCGAAGCCAACACCGTCTCGAGTTGCCGCAGTCCATGCTCGGCATCCCAGACAAATGCCGACTCGCGTGTTGCAGTGATCAACCATCCTACGATCATCGTGCCGTCACCCGACACGCCTGCTGCGACGCTTCCCTGAATGCCTGAAGCAGTGCTGCCGAGCGCGCTCATGCCCGCCTGCCGGTCCCAGCGAAACGCGGTCGGGACTTGGGCCTCGTTCCTCGACGTCCCGACGATCACTGTGCCATCGCGGGACACGGCCGACGCAGAGGCTGAGTCATCACTCGGCAGTTTGCCGATCACGATCGCCTCGCCACTGGCCGGCCAAGCCATCGCGCCGATCAGTACTGGGTGGCCTGCGCCGACGATCACCGCGCCGTCGAACGAGATCGCGGCGGCACTGCTTGTCGCGTCACTGCCCCCGCCAAAGCGACCGAGTCCGATTGACCCCGTTGCTGGCGTCCACCGAAACGCTTCATTATTGATCGTGAGGCACGTTCCGCTCACCGTCGCGCCGTCAGCGGACACACCGGTTGCGGTGCAGAGATAGGACCCGGGTATCGGCTCGATACGATTGAGACCTTTGCCGGCGACCCAGCGAAATCCGGAAAGCGGCGTAGAAGGTGCGCTGGTACTGTCGCCACTGCCGACGACGACGGATCCATCGGCCGAGACGCCGCTTGCCATGCTGCGTGCGCCGCCTGGCAAGAAGCCCAGCTCGCTCATTCGCTCCTGCGCCGACCAACGAAACGCCTGGTCGTTACCATCCGCGGTCGTCGCCGTGCCAACGACTACCGAGCCGTCCGCCGAGATCGCGCTCGGCCGACTCGCCGCCCAGGCCGAAGGAAAACCGAGACTTGCGAATACAGCCCCGCTTGGGGAGGTTGAGTTACTGCTGCCGCCGCCTCCGCAGCCGGCAAGCGATAGCACGCTGGCGACGAGCAATACAGCAAGAGTGCGTGCGTCCATTGCATCGTTCCTTGCGCGTGCGTCGGTATCTCGAATCGATGGATGTTTGCTGCACGTCTATATCGTACGTACCGTATGAACGTATTGACGAGCATCAAAGACGGCTCAGTCAGATCTCGCGCGCATCGAAGCGAAAATCTCTCGGTTCTCGGTGGCGATCTCGGCGCGAGCGCGCGCAGGGGACGCAGTTAACGAGCCGGTCTACTACGTTTCGGACTCGCTGGCGACGGTTGTCGAAGCCGACCCTGCAACCATATGAAAGGTGCTACTGAAGGGCGACCTGACATAGCGGACGCGTCGGTACCGCGTTAAGGTCTCTCCGTCATGGTAGGGCCGTCCGCGTGACGGTTTCGGTCGACCTCCACACTCGAACTCACTGCGCCATAAGCGGTGACGAGCGTGAGCATGCTCGAGCCCATGCGCGCGCATGCGTACGAAAGCCTGCCTGGCGGCCCCTGTCCCAGCGCCCCTAGCCCGATCAGCGCTCGCGCACCCACCTGCGCGTCGCTGGCGCTGTCCGATGGCGTGGCAATGCTGCGCAAGAGAACATCGAGCTGCGCCAATGCACAGTCGAGCGCCGGTTAATGGAACGTTAATTTGTCACTTCTACTGTGCCGATCGTCGATGAACTAATGGGGACGATATGCACAAGGCAAGACTCGCACTGCTGCTTCCCGCCGTAGCAGGGACGGTCATCCTCTTGTCCTCCCCGGCGACGGCCGGGACTTCGGCCGACCAACAAAAGCGGTTCGAGGACGAACTTCGAGCCGCCGGGTCTCCCTTCGGCGGTTTCTCGGCACAGCGCGGCGAAGCGTTTTTCAAAGCCACGCACGGCAGCGAATGGAGCTGTTCGTCTTGCCATACGAGCAATCCACTTGCGGCGGGGAAGCACGCGAAGACGGCCAAGCCGATAGCGCCCCTGGCACCTGCAGCGAACGCGGAGCGCTTCGCGGACACCGCGACGGTCGACAAATGGTTCCGGCGCAACTGCAACGATGTACTCGGACGCCCCTGCAGTGCGCAAGAAAAGGGCGACGTCCTGCAGTACCTCATGTCGCTCAAATAGGAGTCAGAAAGTGGTCAAAACCGCGAAGCGAACGATTTTCCATCTCGCCGCATTGACGATCGGGCTGCTTGCTGGCATGGGACTCACCGCACACGAGGCGATGGCGGACGGCAAGCTCGCTGCGCCACCGAACGAGCTATGGAGGGCGGAATGCGGCAGCTGCCACGTCGCGTATCCGCCGCAGCTTCTTCCCGCGGAAGGGTGGCGACGCATCATGTCGCAGCTCGACCAGCACTTCGGGACCGACGCGAGCGTCGACCCGGCCGCCGCAGCGGAGATCGCCGCATACCTCGAACGCTATTCCGGCTCGCAACGGCGCAATGCGCTTTCGCCCGACAGCCTACGCATCACCGAAACCCGCTGGTTCCTGCATGAGCATTCTGAAGTGCCGTCTGCAGTTTGGAAGCTCCCGGCAGTGAAGAGCGCCGCCAACTGCGCCGCATGCCATACGGACGCCGAGCAGGGTGATTTCCGCGAACGCAACATTCGCATTCCACGCTAGAGGTGCCATCATGATCGACAAGTCCAAAGTTCTCGTCTGGGATGTTCCGACGCGTGTCTTTCACTGGCTTCTCGCCCTGTCATTCACCGGGGCTTTCTTGACGGCGGAGTCGGAGCGATACCGGGACGTGCACGTGCTTCTCGGCTACACCGTCCTCGGGCTCGTTGCGTTTCGACTGCTATGGGGACTCTTGGGCACGCGCTACGCTCGCTTCTGGTCCTTCGCTTATGGTCCCAAGAGCGTGTTGAGCTACGTCAAATCGCTCTTCAGCCGCTCGCCGCAGCATTTCGTGGGCCACAATCCAGCAGGCAGTTGGGCGATCTACGGTCTCCTCGTCTTGAGCGTTCTCGCCGGTGCCAGCGGCTATGCGACATACAACGACATCGGTGGCCGTTGGATGGAGGATGTGCACGAGGCGCTCGCAAATACTCTTCTGGGGCTCGTGTTCGTCCATATCACTGGCGTAGTGTTAAGCAGCCGTCTTCATCGCGAAAATCTGGTGCGCTCGATGCTGAACGGATACAAGTTCGGGAAGTCGGGGGAAGGAATCCGCTACCGCCATCGCCTGGTCGGCGCCGCACTCGTCGCGGCAGTGGTCGCACTCTGGATCGCCGGTCCGGACTCGCTGCCCGGGGCATGGACGCCTCCGGGGCACGCCGCGGTGGCCGTGAAATACCAATCGGCGGACCGAAGGCACGACGACTGAAACCTCTCCGCCTACGTTGATGCGCATACTGGTGGTCGAGGACGATCCACTCCTGGGCGACGGCATCAAAGCCGGTCTCGCGCAGGCTGGCTTCACCGTGGACTGGGTCAAGGACGGTGTGGCCGGGGAACTGGCGCTAAGGACAGAATTCCACGCCGCCGTCGTCCTGGACCTCGGCCTGCCGCGCCTCGCCGGTCTTGAGGTGCTGCGGCACATGCGAGCGGAGGGCAACAAGACGCCGGTTCTCATCCTGACAGCGCGCGATGCGATCGATGACAGGATCAAGGGCTTGGACACCGGTGCCGATGATTACATGGTCAAGCCTTTCGATCTGCACGAGCTGGCCGCGCGGCTGCGCGCATTGATCCGGCGCTCGGCGGGCGAACCCGCGCCAGTGCTTCGTGTGCGAGACATCGAGCTGGATCCGGCCGCGCGCCGGGTGCAGTTCAAGGGCAGGCTCGTCGCGCTGCCTGCGCGGGAATATGCGCTGCTCCACGCTTTTATGCTGAGCGCGGGGAGAGTTCTGACACGCGACCAGCTATCGGAGCGGCTGTATGCCTGGGGCGAAGAGGTCGAAAGCAATGCCATCGACGTCCACATTCATCATCTGCGCCGCAAGCTCGCGCCCCAGCTGATCCGGACGGTGCGCGGCGTGGGCTATCTCATGCCACGCGAGCCGAATGGATAGCGGCGCGTCGTATTCACTGAAGCAGCGTCTGCTGCTCGGTATTCTGGCGGGCGTAGCCTTGGTCTGGGTAGCGACATCCGCGTACAGCTATTTCGACGCGAGGCGCGAGATCAACGAGCTGCTCGACGCGCATCTCGCGCAATCCGCCTCGCTGATCGTTGCCCAACTGGGGCACGAGCTCGAGGAAATCGATGTCGAGCATGCTCCTACGACCGATAGGCGTGCCCGGCGAGTCGCCTTCCAAATCTGGGAACGCGGCACGCTGCTTCGGCTGCATTCGACCGACGCGCCGTCGTCGCGGCTTTCCGCGCGAGAGGAGGGCTACAGCAACGCGAATCTCGGCGGGAAAGGCTGGCGCGTGTTCAGCACCTGGGACGCCAGGCACCGGTTCCTCGTGCAGATCGCCGAGCGCGACGAGGCGCGCCGCGAGATTGCGGCCGGGATTGCGACGAATCTGCTCGTTCCGCTGCTCGTCGCGTTGCCGATCCTGGCGCTATTCGTCTGGCTCACGATCGGCCGCGCGGTCAAACCCCTCGATCGGCTCGGACATGAAGTGGAGCGGAGAAAGGCGGACAACCTTCGCGTTCTTGCGCTCAAAGGAGCGCCGCGAGAGGTCATTCCCCTGGTGCGCAGCCTCAATGCTCTTTTCGACCGGGTGGGGCGCCTGATCGAGAACGAACGGCGATTCACCTCCGACGCAGCGCACGAGCTCCGCACGCCGCTCGCGGCGTTGAAAACCCAAGCGCAGGTCGCGAAGGGCGCCACGGACGACGCCGCGCGGCAGCATGCGCTCGACCGGGTGATCGAAGGCTGCGACCGAGCGACGCGGCTCGTGGACCAGCTTCTGACGCTAGCGCGTCTCGAGCCCGACGCCGGCCGTCCGGCGGGATCGGCTGACTTGGCTGCCCTTGCCCGGCAGGTGGTTGCCGAGGTTGCGCCTTTCGCGCTCGGCAAGGACGTGGAGGTCGCAGTGCGAGGATCAGAGGCGCTCCTTATCGAGGGACACGGCGATCTTCTGTCCGTGTTGCTACGCAATCTGGTGGATAACGCGATTCGCTACAGCCCTCGGGGAAGCACTGTAAGTGTCGATATTGAGCGCACCCACGATACCGCGCGCGTTACCGTCTCCGACCAAGGACCGGGCATCACGCCGGATGACCGAGCAAGAATCGGCCAGCGTTTCTACCGCGTCGTCGGTACTGGCGAAACTGGCAGCGGACTCGGCCTTTCGATCGCGCGCAGGATCGTCGAGATCCATGGCGCACAACTGAGATTCGAGGGGGGCGAGAACGGAAAGGGATTGCGCGTCGTCATCGAGTTCTCGGCCGGACAGCAGCTCTAAGCCGGGACCGCCGGCTGTTTGTTCGATGCCATGCTTCACCTTACGAGCGGCCCCGCAGATCGAGCAGACGCAGGACGTGGCGCGCGACCATGAGATTTTCATCGGTTGGAATCACCCACGCCAATACGCTTGCATTCGGCATCGAGATCCGCGGACCATGACGTGCATTCGCCACATCATCGAGCGCGACGCCGAGCCACCGTGCGCCCTTGCATATCCGCGCACGTATCAGCGCCGCGTGCTCGCCGATGCCCCCCGTGAACACGAGCGCATCCAGGCCGCCGAGGACCGCGGCGAGCGATCCGAGCTCCCTCGCAATCCGATAGACGAAAAGCTCGATTGCCTCATGTGCAGATGGCGCATCGCCGGCAAGCAGCGTTCGCATGTCACTCGAGATGCCCGATACGCCGAGAAGACCCGATCGTTCGTAGAGCAGATGCTCGAGCGCCGATGCGTCCATTACATGCTGCTGCAGCAGGTAGAGCACGACGCCCGGATCCAGGGCACCGCAGCGGTTCCCATTGGCAGGCCGTCGAACGCCGTAAAACCCATCGTCGTCCCGACGCTTCTCCCGTGCTCGATTGCGCACATGCTTGCGCCGTTACCGAGATGTGCGATGACGAGTCGTTTATTGACGCACTCGGGCGCGACGTCGGGCAGTGCCGAGACGATGTATTCGTAGGACAGTCCGTGGAACCCGTAGCGGTGCACGCCCGCGCCCGCAATCGCGCGGGGCAGCGCGAACGTCTGCGCGACGGCCGGCTGGTTGCGATGAAAGGCGGTGTCGAAGCAGGCGACACCTGCAGTACGCAGGGCGCCAGCGAAGCGACGGCGCGCATGGCCGCAAGCTGGTGCGGCTGATGGAGCGGGCGAGCGGCACCAACGCCTCGAGCGCGGCGATCACCGTCGCATCGACGAGTACGGGATCAGCGTACATGGAACCGCCGTGAACGATCCGGTGACCGACCGCTGCCAAGCTGCGCTCGTCGCCCGCATGTCTGCCAAACCACGCCTGAATCGCGGAAATCGCGTCATCGTGTGTGCGCGCGTCGACGCTCGCGTCGACCAGCACTCCGCCTTCGGCGTCCTCGATCTTAAACCGCGGGGACAAGCCGATCCCATCCAATTCGCCGTGCGCGCTGCTCGAGCGAACGATCGCTTGCGATGTCGAAGATCGAAAACTTGACACTCGAGGAGCCCGCGTTCAGGACGAGGCCGGGTGCCGATCAGCGCGGAGGTCAGGAAGGAAAGGGAAGAGAAGAAGGGCGAGACCGTGATTCGCAGCCAGCTCTATTACGGCTCGCCGTTTCGGGGCTTCACCGTTGCGCACACAATCGACCGGGCGGAGGCGAAGTGCCACGGCCTGGACCTCTACAGTCTGTGCAACTCGATTCGCGCCGTTCGACGAAGTCGATCCCGTTACTGCGGCGCGTCGCGCGCCATCGCTAACGCATGTCTTACTCCCCGGCAATCGGACCCGGCGACCTACGGCGATGCCGCGTTGACCGGAGTATCGAAGTTGCGAGCGCGAAGTCGTAGCGATGCTCACCCATCTGCTTCAGCGCGAGCGCCTATGCGGAGCATGACAGCGAGCGCTGTCTCGGACGCGCCGCAGAATACCGGCTCGTCGCAATGCCGAGCACTACCATCGGATCATGTACTACGGATCGCGCACCTCGTGGAATCTGCGCAATATGTCTTCCATGCCCTCTTCGAGCAATGCCTTGGAGATCTCGACCGCCTTTTCCCGGACGTCGTCCAGCAGATGTTTCATCGAGTCGGGGTAATGGGCTGAATTCTAGGGCATTAACGGTTTCGAAGAGTTCGGAGGACAGCTTTGATTGACGCGCACGCATCGCCGCACGTCAAGGGCAGGCCCATGACGCACCCACGACGCGCGGTACAGTGACCATCGTTCCCGACGAGCGGATAGCGAGTGCATGTAGGCATGGACGGCACCCGTCGCCGATATCCCGCAGCCCTCCAGATCGACTACCCCGATCGCCCTCTCGATCGGTTGACGACGTTCTTTCGGCTGATCATGGTCGTTCCGATCGTCGCGATCCTCGCGCTGGTCAGCAACCTTACGATTCACGGCGAGTCGACAACCTACGTGATCGGTGCAGGCGGCATCGTGTTCGTCGCGACGCTGCTGATGCTGCTGTTCCGCCGCAAATACCCGCGTTGGTGGTTCGACTGGAATGTTGCGCTTGTCAGCTTCGGCCTGCGCGTGGCGGCCTATATCGCGCTGCTCCGCGACGAGTACCCGTCGACCGACGAGGAGCAGGCAGCGCATGTCGAGGTTGACTATCCCGATGCGGCCCGTGACCTCAATCGTTGGCTGCCGTTGGTCAAATGGCTCCTTGCGATTCCCCACTGGATCATCCTTTTCGTGCTCGGCATGGCCGCCGTCTTGTGCGTCCTCGCGGCCTGGTTCGTCATCCTGTTTACGGGTCGCTATCCATGGCCGCTGTTCGTTTTCGTTGTCGGCATATTCCGCTGGTGGCTGCGCGCCGTGGCCTATGCGTTTCTTCTCGCGACCGATGCCTATCCGCCGTTCACCCTGCAACCCTGACGTGCGACAGGAACGCATCACGGCCTTTGGGGTTACTGCACGGCTTCTCACCGCGAGCGGCGAGGCGACGACATCGCGCGGTCGACGTCTCATGGCTGCGCGCGTCATTGCCTGGGATCGAGGACTGCAGCGCCGAGGATGGTACCGTCGCGCAATGCGCGTAGCGCCGCGTTCGCCTCACGCAGTGCATAAGACGTGACGCTGCTTTCGATGTTCGCCTCGGGTGCAAGCGCGATGAACTCGATCGCGTCTTGCCGTGTGAGGTTAGCCACCGAGCACACGGAGCGTTCACCCCAGAGAATGTCGTACGGAAATGACGGGATGTCGCTCATATGGGTGCCGGCGCAGACGACGAGGCTACCCTTGCGCACGTCGCGCAATGCCTTGGGCACCAAAGCGCCGATCGGTGCGAACAGGACCGCCGCGTCGAGCTCGCACGGCGGGTTTTCGTCGCTGCCGCCCGCCCAGGCGGCGCCGAGTTGTCGCGCGAACCGCTGCGCTGCTTCATCACCTGGTCGCGTGAGGCGAACACCTCGCGCTGTCGATGCCGGCACACCTGCGCGATCATGTGCGCTGCCGCGCCGAAGCTATAGATTGCAATGCGCTTGCCGTTGCCGGTGAAGCGGAGCGCGCGGTAGCCGATGAGTCCCGCGCATAGCCACGGCGCCGCAATCACCGGGATCGCGACGACGAGCGCAGCAACCAGAATTTCGAGTGCCTTCGCGTTGGCGAGCCAAACGAGAAGCCCGAGCACGAGCGTGACGACGAGCAGCGTGCCGATCTGCAGCGTGAGCTTTTGGGTAGCCCGACGGTTCGACCCTGCTTGCTTCGGGGACTTACCTCCCTCGGTTGCCCGAGCCGGTAAGATCGTGACAGCGCGGCCTCCGCGACCCAGCTGACTGTCTTGCAAGGCACGCTCCTCGCGCGGCGGCCGCAGCGGTCAGCCCCGCCCGGTTGCTGGAAGAAGAGCGCGAGCGCCCCTTTCCGGCAACGCAAAAATTATAAGACAGGTTCCAAGCGCGAGCGCGGCGCGGTACACGACGCCGGCTTACGAGAAGCTTGTCGATAATGCCCAGATCGGCTCGTAGTCAATCGGGACGCCGCCATGGTGTGTCGTGCCAACACGTCACGGAATACGAGCAACTATAAGACGCGCAGCGGCGGGCCTTCGAACGCTTCTCACGGTGACGCGCGACGTCGCTTTTCGCGGCAATGCGCCATCGCTACCAGGTTGGCACGACGGCGGCGTCCGTCGCTGGCGCGCCGAGTTGCAGTTGCTGGATCCTGTTCAGCGCCTCGTGACCACGATTCGGCGGCCATCTCGCGCCACCTCGCGCATTGGCACACCGGCGACACTGAGCTCAGCGAAAGTCGGGAGCGGCATGATCGCGTAAGCGTCGCCCTCGTCGTTCCAACGACGGAGGACCATGCCGATCTCCGGGATGAACTTCTCCGACGCGCGCTCGATACCCCATGCGAGCTCGCCCCGTTCCTTGACTAGGATGACGCTTCGACCAAGATAGTAGGGCACGGTATGGTCGAACATGTTCACGCTGTAAAACGGGACGTCGGCGCGGAAGGGACGTAACCCTTCCCCACCCGAGATCGTTTCGGATCGCGACCGCATCAGCAAGGCGGTAATGGAGGATCCACAACTCAAGGAGTCGATGGATCCCTCGAAGATGCCCTTCGATGGCAAGCGCATGTTCTGGGGTGGTTTCCAGACCGTCATCGGACTCGCGGCCGGCCACTAAGCGGGGACGATGGAGGATCAACATGCACGCTGACGCTGACCCACGATAAGTCCGGAATGCTGCGCCTTTCGCAGTCAACCCGGACGCCGCCCTCGTCGAGACTGAAGGGACGGCGATCGCCGTCCGATCTGCTCTTCGCGGAATGCACTGAAAACCGCGAGCGTCCGCGATTGGATGTGTCGGATGCCGGGCGCCGAGTCGGCAAAGCCCGCCGCGATGACTTCACCCCGGGCTCGTAGCGGTATGTGCAGGGCGCGCCGCCATCCGGGCGGCAGCCATGCTCGCAAGTTGGTGCGGTTGTGAGACGCTCGATTTGTCGTGCTAGCCCTGCCCATTACCCACAAATATTGCTAACTTGAATCCGATGTGATGAGGGAAAACCCCTCGCACAACATTTGCAGGACGGTATAGCCCTGCCACATGAGTTGGTGCCCAGGGGGCGGATCACGGTTGCGGCCAAGATATCCTCCGAGGCGGGCTACGAGGCGGACAGCATCGCCGAGGTGGATGGGCTGCTTGATGTTTTTTTTTGAGCGTAAGCCTGCAGCACTTTGATCTCGAGGTCGGACAGCAGAACTCCGGCGGGAAGCTCCGGGCACGCGCGGCCGAGCAGGGTCATCAGCATGATGCGCCAGGCGATGACGAGGTTAATGCTGATGGCGCGCTCGAGCCGATCGGCGGTGTGGTGCGCGAGATCCTCGATCCGGCAGCCGGTCTTGAGGACCCGATGCCAGTCTTCGATGCGCCAGCGCAAGCAATACCAGCGCAAACAGGCTTGTGCGTCGTCGACCGAGTTGATGGCGCAGCTGGTGAGCAAGAACCATTCAAGCGGCTTGGTATCAGCCGGCGGTGATGGTTCGAGCACATGCACGACCCATACGGTGATCGGCGCCGCCTTTGCCTTCGCATCTGCAGGGGGAGGCAACACGATCCGCATGAAGCGCAGCGCCACCTCAGCGGTACGTTGCTCGCTTGCCGTGCGCGCCTTTTGCTTGCTCTTCTTGGGTCTTGCACTTTGTCGCGGCACCACGATTTGAAGTGGACTTTGCACCGGGCTTTGCCGAACCGTATCGAACAGGCGGGTGTCATCGAGCATCGTGCGGTCATGTCGCGCGCGCACTAACAGGTCGACCTTGCCGGTCTTGCGCTGCTCGTCAAACAGCTCGAAGAAATCCGCCTCACGATCCATCACGCAGACCTGCCGTGTCTCGGGAAGCTCGTGCTGCAGCTTGACGCAGTCGCGCAGTCCCGCAATCCACGCGAAGGTCTTCTTCTGTTCGATGGGCTGTACGCTCGCATACCGAGCATCCTCGGCTGACTTCGCAGCCGGCGCCGTGAACTGTGCCTTCAACACGCCGATGGGCAATCCCTCGGTGCTCACGACCAGCGTCGAATGCAGATGCAGTCCTGAACCTCGGGCGCCGGTCTGGTTGGCGCCCATGACACCCAAGCCTTCGCAGCGCGCCAGTCCCGAATAGTTCAGATCGCTGCCGTCCTGAATGCACAGCACCGTCGGGTGTGCCTTCATGCGCTGTACCGTGCGCGCACGATGCGGGGCCAGGATTGCCTCGACCGTCACCTGCGAATCATCGGGCTGGTCGATCAGTCGGTAGTAACCCTTGACGGCGGCCCAGTCGCCGCGCGCCACGCCGGAAAACGCTTGTCCGGGCATCGTGGCGAGCGTACGCGCGCTCTGGACCAGCCGCTCGCTCAAGCGCCGATCCCCCAGTTTCGCACCACCGAACTCTTGCGCTGCCCAGCCATCTCCCTCCACACCCTCGGCCAGTTCCAACGCACCCGCAACGACGGGTTCGACACCGCCCATGCGCTGTCGAAAAGCCGCATCCAGCGGATACACATAGATGGCTTTGACGCTCTTGGCATGCCCGTGCTCCCGGTCCTGGCGACCGCGTCCCCTGGTCTTCCCGATCTCCATCCAGTTCGCCGCCTGATAGCTGGTGCCGGCAAAGCGCTCGGTCTCCACAAAGCTCTCGATGAGCCAGGGACGGTAACCGTACTGCGCCTGGAAATCCACCTCGATTCGACGCAGCACCGTCCCCAGCACGCGCGAGGCCAGATTTTGACAGCGCACCGAAGGACGGATCAGAAAGCGGCTCATCGCCACGATGCGATGCAAGTGCTCGCGGCGCTTCGCCACCTCCCAGCCAATCCATTGATCGCGAGCGGCCAGTTGAATGGCCGCAGCGCCAAATCCCAGCCCACCGAGCCAGCCATGCGCCGAGCCGATCAGATAGCGCATCTGCGCCCCCACCAGCGGCCCGGCCCCCTGCGGGTGCTCGCAGAGCATCATCTCGTTCCAGATGCGCATCAGCTCGAGTGTGTCGACCTTCGTCAAGCACAACTCGCGCACGTCACCCGCTTGTTCCGGAACGTCGTGCGGATCCTCTACCGGCGCGCCAAGACGGCGTGGACGCTTCGCGCCTTTGGCGCCCATCGCGCTCGCCGGCGGCAGTGCGAAGTGGCCCAAACGCTCCAACTCGCGCAACGCCTTGATGCATCCGCTTCGTTGTACCCTGCCGCGCGCGTCGTAAAATCCAAACTGCTGACACACCGCATCGGCAAACGTCGACCGATATGCATAGACGTTCTCACGCAGAAGTCGACCGATACTCTCAATCGAGTTCTGCTCGGAGAGGACACGTTTGATCTGGTTCTGAACTTCCACCCCGCCACGATAAACGCGGCGCACAGAAATGTCCAGCTTTTTCTAAGGGCTACGA